>DASZBD010000045.1:0-8876 GCA_035944475.1 Microvirga sp. | reverse complement strand
GTACGCCGTGAACGTCGCCCCGCCCGTCTCCGCCAGAACCTTCGTGATCGCCGCCGTCAACGACGTCTTGCCATGATCAACATGGCCAATCGTCCCAATGTTGCAGTGCGGCTTCGTGCGAGCAAACTTTTCCTTCGCCATCGGAGCACCTTATCCTTGTCTAGTCGTTGCGTTTCAGGCTTCAGGCGAACTTCTTCTGCACTTCGGCAGCGACGTTCGGCGGAACCTGCTCGTAATGGTCGAACTGCATCGTGAAGGTCGCGCGGCCCTGGCTGAAGGAGCGCAGGTTGTTCACGTAGCCGAACATGTTCATGAGCGGCACCATCGCGTTGATCACGTTGGCATTGCCCCGCATGTCCTGACCCTGGATCTGGCCGCGGCGGGAGTTGAGGTCGCCGATGACCGAACCCGTGTAGTCCTCGGGCGTCACGACCTCGACCTTCATGATCGGCTCGAGCAGCACCGAGCCGCCCTTCTGAAGGGCTTCACGGAGCGCCGCGCGGGACGCGATCTCGAAGGCGAGAGCCGACGAGTCCACCTCGTGATAGGCGCCGTCGATGAGCGACACCTTGAGGTCGACGACGGGGAAGCCCGCCACCACACCCGCGTTCAGAACGCTCTCGATGCCTTTCTCGACGCCCGGGATGTACTCCTTAGGCACCGCGCCGCCGACGATCTTCGACTCGAACACATAGCCCGCACCCGGCTCGTTCGGCTCGACGACGATCTTCACGCGGGCGAACTGGCCCGTGCCGCCGGTCTGCTTCTTGTGGGTGTAGTCCACCTCGGCCTTGCGCGAGACCTTCTCGCGGAACGCCACCTGCGGCGCGCCGATATTGGCCTCGACCTTGTAGGTGCGCTTCAGGATGTCGACCTTGATGTCGAGGTGAAGCTCGCCCATGCCCTTGAGGATGGTCTGGCCCGACTCTTGGTCGGTCGACACGCGGAAGGACGGATCCTCCGCGGCGAGCTTCGCAAGAGCGACGCCCAGCTTCTCCTGGTCGGCCTTGGACTTCGGCTCGATCGCGATCTCGATGACGGGCTCGGGGAACTCCATCTTCTCGAGGATCACGGCCTTGGCCGGATCGCAGAGCGTGTCGCCCGTGCGAGTATCCTTGAGGCCCGCGAGAGCGACGATGTCGCCCGCATAGGCTTCCTTGATGTCCTCGCGGTTGTTCGCATGCATCAGGAGCATGCGGCCGACGCGCTCCTTCTTGTCGCGGGTCGAGTTGAGGAGCGAGGCGCCGGCCTCGACCTTGCCCGAATACACGCGGGAGAAGGTGATGGTGCCGACGAAGGGATCGTCCATGATCTTGAAGGCGAGCATGGAGAAGGCCTCCTCGTCCGTCGGACGGCGGGAGATCTCTTCCTCGGTCTTGAAGTCGATGCCCTTGATGGCCTCGCGATCGGCAGGCGACGGCAGGTAGTCCACGACGGCGTCGAGGAGCGGCTGCACGCCCTTGTTCTTGAACGCCGAGCCGCAGAGCACGGGATGGAAGGCGCGCTTCTGGACGGCGAGACGCACGAGACGGCGCAGGGTCGCCTCGTCGGGCTCCTGGCCCTCGAGGTAGGCGGTCATGGCATCGTCGTCGAGCTCGACGGCGGCCTCGACCAGCTTCTGGCGGTACTCGACGGCCTGATCCTTCAGCTCGGCCGGGATCTCGACCTCGTCGAAGTTGGCGCCGAGCGCCTCACCGGACCAAACGATCGCCTTCATCTTGATGAGGTCGATCACGCCCTGGAAGTTGCTCTCGGACCCGATCGGCAGCTGCAGGCAGACGGGCTTGCCGGCGACGCGGTCGATGATGTCCTTCACGCACTTGAAGAAGTCGGCGCCGGTCTTGTCCATCTTGTTGACGAACACGACGCGCGGCACGTCGTACTTGTCGGCCTGACGCCACACCGTCTCGGTCTGGGGCTCGACGCCCTGGTTGCCGTCGAGCACGCAGACGGCGCCGTCGAGCACGCGGAGCGACCGCTCCACCTCGATGGTGAAATCGACGTGGCCGGGGGTGTCGATAATGTTCAGACGCTTGTCGCGCCAGAAGCAGGTGGTGGCAGCGGAGGTGATCGTGATGCCACGCTCCTGCTCCTGCTCCATCCAATCCATGGTGGCGGCGCCCTCATGGACTTCGCCGATCTTATGCGACTTGCCGGTGTAGTAGAGGATCCGCTCGGTCGTCGTCGTCTTGCCGGCATCGATGTGGGCCATGATGCCGAAGTTGCGGTAGTCCTGGATCGCGTGCGTGCGGGGCATCGCAGTGCTCCTAAAGGGGTGGTGCCGTTACCAGCGGTAGTGCGAGAACGCCCGGTTGGCCTCTGCCATCCGGTGGGTGTCTTCGCGCTTCTTGACGGCGTTGCCCCGGTTGTTCGAGGCGTCGAGCAGCTCGGCCGAGAGCCGGTCGACCATGGTCTTGTCGTTGCGGCCGCGGGCAGCCTGGATGATCCAGCGGATCGCGAGAGCCTGACGGCGCTCCGTGCGGACCTCCACCGGCACCTGGTAGGTGGCGCCGCCGACGCGGCGGGAGCGCACCTCGATGGCCGGGGCGACGTTGTCGAGGGCAGCCTTGAACACCTCGAGCGGGTTCGCCTTGGCGCGGCTCTCGATGATGTCGAAGGCGCCATAGACGATGCGTTCGGCGGCAGACTTCTTGCCGTCGTACATGATGGAGTTCATGAACTTCGTGACGACGATATCCCCGAACTTCGGATCCGGGATGATCTCACGCTTCTCGGCGCTGTGGCGGCGGGACATGCTGTTCGTCCTTGTCTGTCTTTGTCGTCATGCCCGGGCTCGACCCGGGCACCTGCGATTGTCTCGAACAACCCGGGCCGGGCCCGGGTCGGCGTGCTGAGCGCTACTTCGGCCGCTTGGCTCCGTAGAGCGAACGGCGCTGCTTGCGGTTCTTGACGCCCTGGGTGTCGAGCACGCCGCGGAGGATGTGGTAGCGGACGCCCGGAAGGTCCTTCACGCGGCCGCCGCGGATCATCACCACGGAGTGCTCCTGAAGGTTGTGGCCCTCGCCCGGGATGTAGCCGATGACCTCGTGGCCGTTCGTCAGACGAACCTTGGCGACCTTACGAAGCGCCGAGTTCGGCTTCTTCGGCGTCGTCGTGTAGACGCGCGTGCACACGCCCCGCTTCTGCGGGCAGGCTTCCAGCGCGGGAACCTTGTTGCGGCTCTTTTGGGCCGTCCGCGGCTTGCGGATCAGCTGGCTGATCGTCGGCATCCTGTGCCCTCTTGTGGCGCCACACAGCGTGGCAATTTCCAAACGGTTGAACGCTGCTCCGCATCCGCCCCGGCCAGCCATGGATAAGCTTGCGCAAAACGAATGCGCGCCAGCGGCCTTCGACGAGGCCTTGGCGCGTTGCGGATGCAGAGGATCACGGCTTGCACCGCGATCGTGCCTCAAAAGCTGACGCTTTGTCAGTCACGTTGAGTTCGGCAGCGTTTAGGCGGCACGGGTCTAAGCTTCAGAAAGCCTGGACTTGCGAACACCTACGGCCAGCCGGAAAGTTCGGGCCTTCTACCCTCGGGTCAGCGGTTCGTCAACCGCAAAACGAGCGAAATCCCGAGCTTTTCAGGAACCAACGGCGCTTGAAACGAAGAGGCCGCCCGTAGGCGGCCTCTCGCAACTTTCGGTAAGCTTTGCAGGGATTACTCGGCAGCCGGGGGCAGTTCGCCCACGACGGCCCGCGACTCGGAGCGCTTCTGCTGCAGAATCAGGTCGTCGCGGCGTTGCGCGACGGCCTTGATCTGCGACGCGATCGCGCCCGTGCCCGCCGGAATCAGCGTTCCGACGATTACGTTCTCCTTCAGGCCTTCGAGGGTATCCACCTTCCCGTTGACCGCCGCCTCGGTGAGGACGCGGGTCGTCTCCTGGAACGAGGCCGCCGACATGAAGGAGCGGGTCTGCAGCGACGCCTTGGTGATGCCGAGCAGCACCGGGACGCCAGCGGCAGGCTTCTTCTTCTCGGCGACGAGCCGCTCGTTGATCTCCTCGAGCTCGAGCCGGTCGATCTGCTCGCCCGAGAGGAGTTCGCTGTCGCCGCCCTCGGTGATCTCAACCTTCTGCAGCATCTGGCGAACGATCACCTCGATGTGCTTGTCGTTGATGAGCACGCCCTGAAGCCGGTAGACCTCCTGGATCTCGTTCACGAGATAGGCGGCCAGCTCCTCGACGCCCTTGATCGCCAGGATGTCGTGCGGGGCCGGGTTGCCGTCGACGATGAAGTCGCCGACTTCCACCACGTCGCCGTCCTGGAGGTGGATGTGCTTGCCCTTGGGGATCAAGTACTCCACCGCCTCGGAGCCATCGTGCGGGGTCAGCGTCAGGCGACGCTTGTTCTTGTAGTCGCGGCCGAACTGAATCGTGCCGGACTTCTCCGCAATGATGGCCGCGTCCTTGGGACGGCGTGCCTCGAATAGCTCCGCCACGCGCGGCAGACCGCCCGTGATGTCGCGGGTCTTGGCGCTCTCGGTCGAGATGCGGGCCAGCACGTCGCCGGCCTTGATCTTCGAGCCGGGATCGGCCGCTAGGATCGCGTCCACTGGGAGCAGGTAGCGAGCGTCGCCGCCACGGGCGACCTTCGCGACCTTGCCGCTCTTGTCCTGCACGACCATGGCCGGACGCAGGTCCGAGGTGCGGGACGACCCGCGCCAGTCGATGACGATACGCTTGGCGATGCCGGTGGCCTCGTCGGTCGTCTCGATCATCGAGGCGCCGTCGACCAGGTCCTCGTAGCCCACCGTGCCGTCGACCTCGGCGAGGATCGGACGGGTGTAGGGGTCCCACTCGGCAATGCGCTGGCCGCGCTTGATCGTGTCGCCCTCGTCCACCTTCAGGCGCGAGCCGTATTGCAGGCGGTGCACCGCCCGCTCGGTCCCGTCCGGTCCGATGATGACGACGGACACGTTCCGGCCCATGACCACGAGGTCCTTGTCGGAGTTGCGCGCAATGTTCTTGTTGCGGAACCCGATGGTGCCCTCGAAGCTCGACTCGATGAAGGACGAGTCGGCGATCTGGGCCGCACCGCCGATGTGGAAGGTGCGCATCGTGAGCTGGGTGCCCGGCTCGCCGATCGACTGAGCGGCGATGACGCCCACGGCCTCGCCGTGGTTGACCGGCGTACCCCGCGCCAGATCGCGGCCGTAGCAGGTGGCGCAGACACCGTTGCGGCTCTCGCAGACGAGAACCGAGCGGATCTTCACCTCCTGGATGCCGGCAGCGCCGATCGCCTCCATGTGGTGCTCCTCGATCATCGTGCCCTTGGGAACGATGACCGCGCCGTCCTGCGCGAGCAGGTCCTCGGCGGTGGAGCGACCCAGGATGCGGGACGCCAGCGACGCGACCACCTGGCCGGCATCGATGATGGCCCGCATGCGGATGCCCTTCTCGGTGCCGCAATCGGTCTCGCGGATGACCGCGTCCTGGGCCACGTCGACGAGGCGGCGGGTGAGGTAACCCGAGTTCGCCGTCTTGAGCGCCGTGTCGGCCAGGCCCTTGCGGGCGCCGTGGGTCGAGTTGAAGTACTCGAGCACGTCGAGGCCTTCCTTGAAGTTCGAGATGATCGGGCTCTCGATGATCTCGCCCGACGGCTTGGCCATGAGGCCGCGCATCGCCGCGAGCTGCTTCATCTGCGCCGGCGAACCGCGGGCGCCCGAGTGCGACATCATGTAGATCGAGTTGACCGGCTTATCGCGGCCGTTCTCGTCTTTCTGCACCGCGGAGATGCGCGCCATCATCTCGCCCGCGAGGCGATCCGAGCACTTCGCCCAGGCGTCGACGACCTTGTTGTACTTCTCACCCTGGGTGATGAGGCCGTCCTGGTACTGCTGCTCGTAGTCCTTCGCGAGGGCACGGGTCTCCTCGACGATCTGCCACTTGTTCTCCGGGATCACCATGTCGTCCTTGCCGAACGAGATGCCGGCGCGGAACGCGTGGTAGAAGCCGAGCGCCATGATGCGATCGCAGAAGATCACCGATTCCTTCTGACCGCAGTGGCGGTACACGGCGTCGATGGTCGCCGAGATCTCCTTCTTGGTCATGAGCTTGTTCACGACGTCGAAGGGCAGCAGCGGGCTCTTCGGCAGGATGCGCGAGAGCATCACCCGGCCGGCCGTGGTGTCGTAGATGCGGGTGACGGGCTTGCCGTCCTCGTCCAGACCCTGCCAGCGATACTTGATCTTGGTGTGGAGGGTGATGACCCGCTCGTGCAGGGCGTGCTCGAGCTCGCCGATGTCGGAGAACGCCTTGCCCTGGCCGGGCTCGCCGTCCGCGACGATCGACAGGTAGTAGAGGCCGAGCACGATGTCCTGCGAGGGCACGATGATCGGCGCGCCGTTCGCAGGGTGCAGGATGTTGTTCGTCGACATCATGAGCACGCGCGCCTCAAGCTGGGCTTCCAGCGAGAGCGGGACGTGCACGGCCATCTGGTCGCCGTCGAAGTCCGCGTTGAAGGCGGCGCAGACGAGCGGGTGCAGCTGGATCGCCTTGCCCTCGATGAGGGTGGGCTCGAAGGCCTGAATGCCGAGGCGGTGGAGCGTCGGGGCGCGGTTGAGCAGCACCGGATGCTCGCGGATCACCTCGTCCAGGATGTCCCAAACCTCGGGCTTCTCCTTCTCGACGAGCTTCTTGGCCTGCTTGACGGTGGCGGAGAGGCCCCGCGCGTCGAGCTTGGCGTAGATGAACGGCTTGAAGAGCTCGAGCGCCATCTTCTTCGGCAGGCCGCACTGATGGAGCTTGAGCTCCGGGCCCACCACGATCACCGAGCGGCCGGAGTAGTCGACGCGCTTGCCAAGCAGGTTCTGGCGGAACCGGCCCTGCTTGCCCTTCAGCATGTCGGCGAGGGACTTCAGCGGGCGCTTGTTGGCGCCCGTGATCACCCGGCCGCGGCGGCCGTTGTCGAACAGCGCATCCACCGCTTCCTGAAGCATGCGCTTCTCGTTGCGGATGATGATGTCCGGCGCGCGCAGCTCGATGAGCCGCTTCAGGCGGTTGTTGCGGTTGATGACGCGGCGGTAGAGATCGTTGAGATCGGACGTCGCGAAGCGGCCGCCGTCCAGCGGGACGAGCGGGCGCAGATCCGGCGGGATCACCGGAACGACGGTCAGGATCATCCACTCGGGCTTGTTGCCGGACTGGAGGAACGCCTCGATGATCTTGAGGCGCTTCATCAGCTTCTTGGGCTTCAGCTCCGAGGTGGTGACGGCGATCTCCTGGCGGATGTCGACCGCGACCTTCTCGAGGTCGAGCTCCTGCAGGATCTTGCGGATGGCCTCCGCGCCGATCATGGCCGTGAACGAATCCTCGCCGTACTCGTCCTGGGCGCGCAGGTACTCGTCCTCCGACAGGAGCTGACGGTCCTTGAGCGGCGTGAGGCCGGCATCCACGACGATGTAGGACTCGAAGTAGAGGATGCGCTCGAGATCCTTCAGCGTCATGTCGAGCAGCAGGCCGATGCGGCTCGGAAGCGACTTCAGGAACCAGATATGCGCAACCGGCGCCGCGAGCTCGATATGGCCCATGCGGTCGCGCCGGACGCGGGCGAGCGTGACCTCGACGCCGCACTTCTCGCAGATCACGCCCTTGTACTTCATGCGCTTGTACTTGCCGCACAGGCACTCGTAATCCTTGATGGGACCGAAGATGCGCGCGCAGAACAAGCCGTCACGCTCGGGCTTGAACGTGCGGTAGTTGATGGTCTCCGGCTTCTTGATCTCGCCGTAGGACCAGGACAGAATCTTCTCCGGGCTCGCGATCGAGATCTTGATCTGATCGAAAGTCTGCGGCTGAGCCTGCTGATTGAAGAGATTCATGACCTCTTGATTCATCGCCGTCTCCTGGGCTGAAGGGCGCTAGATAAGCACCCTCACCGGCAAATGCATGAGCCGCAGGCCCCGAACGGGCCCGCGGCCTTGTGTTCAAACTGTCTCAGGCTGTCGCCACGCTTACTCGGCCGCCTCCGCGGGAGGCAGCTCGTCCGCGGCACGCTTCGTGGAGGTGAGCTCCACGTTGAGGCCGAGGGAGCGCATCTCCTTGACGAGCACGTTGAAGCTCTCCGGGATGCCCGACTCGAACGTGTCGTCGCCGCGCACGATGGCCTCGTAGACCTTCGTGCGGCCCGCCACGTCGTCCGACTTGACGGTGAGCATCTCCTGCAGCGTGTACGCCGCCCCGTAAGCCTCGAGCGCCCACACCTCCATCTCGCCGAAGCGCTGGCCGCCGAACTGGGCCTTGCCGCCCAGCGGCTGCTGGGTGACGAGGGAGTACGGGCCGATGGAGCGCGCGTGGATCTTGTCGTCCACGAGGTGGTGGAGCTTCAGCATGTAGATGTAGCCCACCGTCACCTTGCGGTCGAAAGCCTCGCCGGTGCGCCCGTCGTAGAGCGTCACCTGGCCGGACGGGTCGAGACCCGCCTTGGCCAGCATGGCCTCGATGTCCGACTCCTTCGCGCCGTCGAAGACCGGGGTCGCGAAGGGCACGCCGCGACGCAGGTTCTGGCCGAGCTCGACGAGCTCGTCGTCCGTCGCTTTCTCGATCTCGGGCATGTTGCCGTAGATCGAGATGAGCTGGTCGCGGAGCGACTTCGCCTGGCCGGTGCGCAGATACGCATCGACCGCGTTGGCCACCTGCTTGCCGAGGCCCGCAGCCGCCCAGCCGAGGTGCGTCTCGAGGATCTGGCCGACGTTCATGCGGCTCGGCACGCCGAGCGGGTTCAGCACGATGTCGGCATGGGTGCCGTCCTCCAGGAACGGCATGTCCTCGATCGGCACGATCCGCGACACGACACCCTTGTTGCCGTGGCGGCCGGCCATCTTGTCGCCGGGCTGGATCTTGCGCTTCACCGCCACGAAGACCTTGACCATCTTCATG
>DASZBD010000044.1:0-12022 GCA_035944475.1 Microvirga sp. | reverse complement strand
GAACACCGCATCCGCTTCGGCGACGGCCTGCTTGAGGTCGAGCGCGAAGGTAAGACGCCCCTCGCGCACGTTCTTGGCGACAAGGTCGGACAATCCCGGCTCGAAGATCGGGATCTCGCCGCGCTGAAGCGCCTCGATCTTGCGCGGGTCCTTGTCGACGCAGCACACGTCGTGCCCGAAATCGGCAAAGCACGCCCCCGACACAAGCCCGACATACCCAGACCCAATCATCGCAACACGCATCACTCACTCACCCCTAAACCGGCGTGTACCCTCAGCCATCGGGATTCAAGATCAAGCCGGGTGATACTCGAGACAGGTCGACGGCCGGCGGCTTAGTACGCATTGCGTGAGCGCACAACTTCCACGACGGTGCGCGCGAGGATCCAAATGTCGAGCCAGAATGTCCAGTTGGCGATGTACCACAGGTCGTGCTCGACCCGGCGTTTCATCCAGTCAACGGTTGGGGTCTCACCACGGTAACCATTGACCTGCGCCCAACCTGTGATGCCCGGCTTGCTATGGTGCCGGAACGCATAGCGTTCGATTTGCTGGGTGTACTCGTCGTCGTGCGCCAGAGCGTGGGGACGTGGCCCAACGAGTGACATGTCGCCGCGAAGAACGTTCAGCAATTGCGGCAACTCGTCCATGCTCGACTTGCGGAGAATCTTACCAACGCGCGTCACTCGGCTGTCGTTGCGCTGCGCCTGCACAACCGCATCTCCCTCCTCCATGACCCGCATTGAGCGGAACTTGTAGATGTGGAAGGTTCGCCCGTTGAACCCGCGGCGCAGTTGGCGAAAGAGGATGGGTCCGCTCGAGTCGAACCGTATGGCAAGCGCTGTAAGGAACAGCAAGGGCGCAAGCAGGATCAGCCCCAACCCAGACAGCAATACGTCAAAGGTGCGCTTGAACTTACGTTCCGCATAGGTCAGCGGCGCCCTCTGGAGTTCAATCGGCGCACTCCGTGGCCCTACGGCGCCAGACAGGAGGATCTCCGCCGCAGGTCGGTCGGGCAACAAGCGAACTGGCACAGGTACGCTTCGCAGCTCCTGCAAAAGCGGCTTGATCGCCTCCCAATGCGCCCAACTGACCTCCAAGTAGACTTCGTCAACGTCTGACCTCCGCACCGCGGCGACCGCATCGCGCCCCACTCGGCGGATGTCCCCGTCGTCGGCTTCGTCCGGAAGCGGGATCGTGCCCACGATGGAAGTCGTGCGGGCCAATTCGAGCGGCACCGGTTCGGCCCCATTTGCCTCCGTGACGAGCAGAATGCGGCGTTGCCGAATGCGGCCAGAGCGCATCCACGATGCGAGTACCTTGCCTGCGAGGCGCCGTTGAAGAAGCAGTGTGAATGGCCCGATCCCAGAGGTGGTCAGGAGGGCCCCCCTCGAGAAGGAGTCCGAAAGTTTGAGCGCGAAAGCCGCTCCAAGGAGCAGCAAGACCCCGAGTACCCAACAAAGGAGAACCGGCCAGACCGAACTTTGCGGCGAAAACAATTGGTCTGTTGCATAGTGCCCGCGACCATGAAGCGTCGTCACGAGAACGACCGCCACTGCGACGCCACTCACTAGGGATTGAAGGATGTAGAAGCCGCCATCGATGACCCAGTGATGGTAGACTGCGCCCACGAGCACATGAAGCAGAACGATCGTGAACGCGTCCAGAGTGGCCGCGACGACGCCAGCATCGTCGCACGACAGCGCCAGCCGTCCTGGCCGGTCAGCCTCGCCAACCACCGCTAGCCGTTGTTCTTGCATCGGGTATCCGGCCATAGCCCCGCTCTGCCCCTGTTTTCGCTTTCAGCAGCTAACACAAGACGCTTCATTAACACAACATTTATAAGTAATAGTGCAGCGATTTTGGACAATCCGGCTCAGCAAGCTAAGCAACGGGGGGCTGGTCTTGGTGACGGTGTGATTGCCCTCAGCGTCGAGCATGCAACGGACGTGAGGAGAGCCGATGCTTGAAATGAGGGCTCAACCGTGATGGGCCTGCCCGTCGGACTTAAGCGTGCAAACCAAACGCAAACAGAACGTTATTGTTAAGTTAATTTAACGACCCGGGGCCGAGATGGTGGGTCAGCGCGGACCGGACCTGCCGCACCGTGCCGGTAGCAAATCGTCTTGCTGACCCTTGCGGTCGTGAAGTTTGCACTCTGGCGCAACCTCATAGAGGATGTCTGCGGGCTGTCAAATGGTACCCCGAGCGGGTCCACTCGACCGTCGCAACTGCGTCGTGAGTGCGCGCACCCGAGCCTCATGCGCTGCCCAGAATCGGTCGCTGTCCGCCTGCGATCTCTGCGAGGTTTTTGATCGTGCCTGCCGTTGGGCCAGCCGCAGTTCGCGCTGGTAAGCAGCATTCGCATGAGTCAAGACTGTCGACCCGCGGGATCCGGGTGTTGGGACACTCGCAAATGTTCCATTTCCGTGCTGCAGGGCTGCGGGCGAACCTTGGGACTGGAGCGCCGAGTTCTTCCATCGTGGGTCAGATACCGGGTCTGGACGACGGGGGTCGCCGGCGAGGGATGCGTTCGCAAGGGGCGATCCGAGCGACGCAAGGTAGTCCCGGGCGCGTCTGCAATAGATCACGGAGAGCGACGACATGACCTCCTCCCCCCAGCCGGCCCGATACTTCATGAGGGCGCGACACAGATCGCCGCCAGCCAAGCGCCACGCACGCGCAAGGTATGCCACCCCATATCGAACGTTGATTTCAGGCTCGAAGAGTGCCTCGCTTCCGCCCCGGTGCCCCAGCATTTGCGCCGTCGCCGGCCTGACCTGCATGAGACCCACCTCCCCGACGCCCCCGAGGGCAACCGGATCGTGCCCGCTCTCGACGTAAGCCACCGCATCAGCCAGGTCCAAAGGTACCCCCTCGCGCAGTGCTGCCTCGGCGAGAAGCGGCAGATAGAGAGCCCGCCGGGATGACGTCGGTCCCAGCAGACCGATGAGCGCGGTAATTTCAGGGGGCGACGGAAGGGCGAGATTGAGTTCGTCTTGCGGGCTCACTTGACCGCGCGCCGAAACGTCCGAGAGGCTCAAGGCGACTGCCGCACACAGGGCGGGACGAATGGCTAACCTTCTCATCTGCGAATGCCCTTCCCTGCGAGCGGCATAAGAGCAAGAGGCACGCGTTATCGTTGCCCCGCCAGATCGACACGGTGTCAACCCTCAGGCGGCTACACGCCCCAAGCGCCGCTCCGAAGCATTCTGGACGAAGCAATGTCAGTCTCGTACCGGCGTCACTAGCTTAGTCCGTTGTTTTGACTTTTGTACAACGCCATCGGCGGCCGGAGGTCTCAGGCAGTTCGGCAGCGGAACCTCAGGCACGGGGAACGCAGCGACAGTACACCACCGAACTACTCGCGAGCGGCTCCTCGCTGACCACATTTACGTCACATCGCCGTCCGATCGGCGCCACCCCGCCCCTTAGCTTGTTGCATGGCTGACCGCTAAGCCGAATCAACAATGAGGGGGCGACAATGCATCTTCGGCAATGCCTGCATCTTCCGTGCTTGGCGGCGACCCAGTCGCTGCAGCTTGAGAAGAGCCGGCCGGGGTTTCGCGTCGGTCGGGCGAGATGTTGCCTTGACCGTCCCGGCGAGCAGGCGTGAGGGCAGGACTATGCTCGCTTCGAAAACACCCATTCTCTTCGTTCACCTTATCGGCCTTGCATTGTCGGTGGGGCTCGTCGCCCTTCTCGATCTGCGGCTGTTCCGCCTGCTCCTCGGGCAGCCCGTCACGCGTCTCGATGTGGAGCTCTTGCGCCTCGCCCATCCTCTGATCCAGGTTGGCCTCATTCTGCTCTGGCTGTCCGGTCTTGGCTTTCTTCTTCACTACTACCATTACGCACCGCAGAGCCTCGCCAACCCTAAGGTTCACGCTAAAATCATCATCGTGGGCGTGCTCACCTTCAACGGCCTTCTCGTCGACCGCGTCGCGACGCGGCACCTTGCGGCCAGTGTGGGGCTTCCCCTCTTCGCCACCCTCACGGCGGGTCAGGAGCGCCTTCTTCTGACTATTGGAGCGATCTCTGCCGTCAGCTGGTACCTGCCCGTTTTCCTCGGGGCAGCCAAAGAGTTGAATTTTGCGCTGCCGGCCTCAGCCCTCCTTGTTGTTTACGGTTGGTCAATCGCCGGCGCCGTGGCAACCCTTATGGCCCTGCGCCACTACTCCTACCGCCCGCATCTCATCGCCGATTACTGGAGTCGGGCGACCCTGCTCCGTTAGCGCTTCGACGAAACGCGTCCGCTCACTGAAACCTTCTTCGGTCAGAAACGGCGGGTTGAGCGGCGGTTTTGGCTGTTCCATCATAACGCCTTCGCGCGAACGTGCGAAGGGCTAAGCGACGGTGGAGACGCTATGGCTGCCCGCTGTGATTATCGCCTCGTTGCCTCGCCTCCCGACAGCGTTTTATGTCCCGGGCCAGCAACGTGCTGATCATCCCGCAGCTGATCCTCGCGAACTCCCGCAGCGTTCAATGCTCGCGGAAGGCGCGAGAGGCTTGATCGAGGAACGGCTGCATGAGGTATTGCAGCGCCGTTCGGCTCCCCGTCGTGATGAATACATCGGCCTGCATGCCTGGATCGATGGTGATGGGTCCCAGCCGCGCGAGCTCCTCTTTGGGGATCGTCACCCGCACCCGGTAGTGCGGCAGGGCGTCGATGCCCTTGTCCTCGACGATATCCGCCGAGATCCGATCGACGCGCGCCGCAAGATCGGGCGCCGTCCGGCGGTGCGCGATCTGGAGGCGCACGATCGCCTCCTGGCGCACATGCACCTGGTCGCGGTCTTGAGGAGCCACCTTCGCTTCCAGAATGAGGCTTTCATCGAGCGGGACGATCTGCATCGCCGCCTCCCCCGCTCCGATGACGCCCCCCACCGTGTGCACGGCGAGCTGGTGAACATAGCCATTGCTCGGGGAGCGGATCTCGATGCGGCGCAGCTGATCCTCCGTCGTCCGGCGCCGCTCCGTGACCTCGGCGAGCTTCGCCTCCGTCTCGTGGAGCTCCTTCTGCAACTCGGACCGCTGGTCCTCTTCGAGCTGCACCAGTTGGAGGTCGAGCTCCGCGATCTTCTCCTCGTTCTGCGCGAGCGCCGCCCCAAGCTGGCTCTTCTGGGTCTCCGCCGCGAGGGCCTGCCGCTCAAGGGCGTTCAACCGGGTGATCGGAACGAGGCCCTTCTTGTAGAGGTCACGCACGCCGGTGAGTTCATCCGCGACCAGCGCCGCGTCGCGGTGATTGGCGTCCCGCTGCGAGAGCAGGCTCTGCGTCTCTTCCTGAAGCTGCACGCGGCGCCGCTCGAGCTGCGAGCGGCGGCTCTCCTCCGCCGTCAGCCGCGCATTCAGCAGCTTCTGCTCGGCGTCGATCAGCCGGCTGATCTTGGGATCCGCGCGCTGGCCCGCGAGTTCAGGGCTCGGATCGATGGACCGCCTCCGGTCCTGCTGGGCCTCAAGCCTGACCTTCTTCAAGGTGAGTTCATTGAACTGATGGACGAGCACCTGATGGTTGGCCCGCGCTGCCGTGTCGTCGAGGCGGATGAGAACCTGCCCTTGCGCAACGCGGTCGCCTTCCCGAACGAAGATTTCGCCCACCGTCCCGCCCGTCGGGTGCTGCACTCTCTTGAGCTGCGTATCGACCACGAACCGAGCGGGGGCGATCACGGCGCTTGAGAGCGGAACGAAGGCGAGCCACGCGCCGATGGTGCCCGCGAAGGCGGTAATCGCGAGCGCGCCGCGGCGCCAGAGATGGCTGAGTGCGGCATCCTCGTCCATCGCCGCCTCGCGCGGTTCCCCGCGCGGCGCGGCCCGGAGAGCGACGGTCAGCTGCAGGGCAGGCTGGGGCGCCGCGCCCGCACCGGGCGGAAGCGTTCGCGACGGCGCCGGCGGTTGCGGCGTCGCTTCGATCTGGTGGGCGGCCGCGATGGCGGAGAGCTCCACCAGCACGTCCCCACCGGCAAGCTCGAGCCGTGGGTGCGGCCGGCCCGGCCGCAAGGGGTCAGGATGGCTTGAGCGAAGCATTACCTCTCACGCCACCTGACGCGCCGCCCGCGCCGGCACGGTCTCGCCGCGCGCGGGCTGATTCATGCGCCCGAGAACCTCGTGCGTCGGCCCGAAGGCCTGCACCCGGCCGCCGACGAGGACGAGAACGTGGTCAACGCTCGGCAGCACCGAAGGCTTGTGGGTGATCACCACCAGGATGCCGCCGCGCCGCTGCACCGACCGCATGGCCTCGAGGAGCGCGTCCTCGCCCACTGCGTCGAGATTGGAATTGGGCTCATCGAGGACGACGAGGAACGGCTCGCCGTAGAGGGCGCGCGCGAGGGCTACGCGCTGGCGTTGCCCCGCCGACAGGGCGGCGCCGCCATCCCCGATCCGGGTCTCGTAACCGGCAGGAAGGTCGAGGATCATGTCATGGGCGCGGGCGTCCCGCGCCGCCCGCAGGATTGCCTCATCGGGTGCATCCGGGTCGAACCGCGCGATATTCTCCGCGATGGTCCCGTCGAAGAGCTCGATATTCTGGGGGAGGTACCCGAGATGTCCTCCGAGTTCCTGAGGGTCCCAGTGATCGAGGGGAGCCCCATCGAGCGCGACCTTGCCCCGCGCCGCGGGCCACAAGCCGATGAGCGCCCGCGCCAAGGTCGACTTGCCCGACGCGCTCGGACCGATCACCGCCAGCCCCTGCCCCGCCGCGAGGTCGAAGGAGACGGCGCTGAGGATCGGTTTGCTCGAGCCCGGCGCGACCACGTAGAGGTTGTCGACGGACAGCTCGGATTCGGGCGGAGGCAATTGGAGCCGTGCGGTCGCGGAGCCCGTCTCCATGAGAAGCAGATCCAAGCGACCGAACCCCTGCCGCGCTCCAATGAAACCGCGCCAGTGGGCAACCGCGATCTCGACGGGCGCGAGGGCCCGCGCGGCGAGGATCGAGGCGGCGATCGTGGCGCCCGCCGTCACCTCGCCATATATCGTGAGATAGGCGCCGACGCCGTAGACGGACGATTGCAGGACGGCCCGGAACACCTTGGCAAGGGAGCCGATGCCGCTCGACGCGTCGCTGGCCGCCAAGCCGTGGGCGGCAAAGCGGGCATTGGCGGCCGTGAACCGGCGGGAGAACACGCCCATCATCCCCATCGCGCGCAGTGCCTCGACGTTGCGCTGGCTCGTCTCGACGATCGAGTGGCGGACCGTGCCACTCACCGTGGCGGACAGCATCGGCGCGCGGGTTCTCATCTCGGCGAGCGCCGACAGCACCACGATGCCGAGTGCTCCGAGAATGATCATCCAACCGAAGACTGGATGAAGCAGGTAGGTGATGCCGATGAAGAGCGGGATAAACGGCATATCGAAGAAGGCCGTCGGCCCCACCCCCGAAAGGAAGCGCTGCACCTGATCGAGGTCCCGCAAGCCCTGTCCGGTGACGGCCGCCCTCGCGCCCTTGAGGGAGTGGGACGTGATTGCCTCGAAAATCCGCGGCGCAAGCTGATTGCCGAACTTCACGCCGATTCGCGCCAGCATACGGCCCCGCAGCGCATCGAGGATCCCGTGGAGGGCGTAGGCCGCGAGCGCCAGGAGGGACAAACCAACGAGCGTTGAGAGGCTGCGGCTCGCGAGCACGCGGTCGGAGATCTGCAGCATGTAGATTGAGCCCGTGAGGCTCAGCACGTTGATGCAGGCAGAGAACACCCCAACCTTGGTCAGGGGTGACCAGCACGCCCGGAACGCCTGACGCACGTCGCTGAAGTCGGGCTCCTCACGTCTCACCGCCATGACCTCACCTCACCGCACGCATGGGTGTGGTTCGAGCACGCCGACGCCGCGCGCCGTTCCGGTGCACACTAAGCAGTTCAGGTCTGTGGGATGGAGTGCGTGACACCTGTGAGCCCCCGGCCCGCGTGAATTTCTTCTTTCTGGTGCGCGGACAACGATTCCACCCTGCCAGATACCGGCGGAATCAGCAGCACATCAAGCAACCGAGGTGTCGAAATTAAGGCCCTTAAGGAGGCTTCATTAACACACTCTCGCCGCCACTTATCACAATTGCGCCACAGGTTCGTCGCCCACCGGCCCAGGTTGGACAGCCGTATCGACCTTAACGGGCCAGCTGATTTGCCCGTTTCCCACCACCGTCGTGTCGCATGGCGATGCACTCTGGCGACGGGATCACACCGAAGGAGCACCAAGAATGCCGCGGTTTAAAATGAGGGCAGACCACACTGATCGCTTCGCCGACCACCAAAACTTCGCGGAAAGTTTCCTCGCTCGTTTTCTGCAGCAGTTCTCAGAGGAGTTTCTGTCCCGTCCCACTAAGGGTACGGCGGAGCACGATCACCTGAACGGTTCGGCGAGGAACGAGGTCTTCCGTGCGGGCGCGAGTGGCGACGCCGTGGCCGGGATGGCGGGCAACGACAAACTCCATGGCGAGGGCGGCGACGACAAGCTGTGGGGCGGATCCGGTAATGATCAGCTCTTTGGCGGTGTCGGCAATGACCTCCTTGTCGGTGGTTTTGGCAGTGACAAGATGGAGGGCGGGAACGGCAATGATGTCCTCCTGAGCCGGTCCGACGCCGGTGAAATGGTGGCCGCTCAGGACGGCAAGACGCAAATCTTCGCCAATGAGGTGAAGGCCTTCAAGCAAGCCAATGATCAGCTGATCGGCGGACGCGGCGGCGACACCTTCCGCTTCGAGGGGCTGGTCAACGCCAAAGCGGAAATCGTGGCGAAGCACACGAACAAAGACACTGGAGTCGTCGATTGGGCCGGGGTCACGGGTGAGAACGGCGCAGTCCACGATCACTGGGTCGACGGCTTCGGCAATGATACGATCCGGGACTTCAACCGCGCCGAAGGCGACAAAATTGAGATCGCGGCCCACACGGCCGAGGTGAAATCGATCGAGCATAAGGACTTAAACAACGACGGGCGGCTCGACTCGCTGATCACCGTGATCAGCCAGCAGGGCAATGCGGGCGCGCACGACGAGGATCTACTCGGGACCATTACGGTCTTTGGCGATCTCGTCGAAAAAGCCGATATAGCGGTCGACGCTGGTGTCACCTACGGCGCCTACGAGCGCGTCGGCGATTTGGCCCCCGGCGCTCACTTCCTGATCGAAGATGACGGTGCCTTGCCTGGCGGCGCCAGCAACGGCGGCCACCACCATATGTAGCTCAGGTCCCCTCAGCACGGCAGTTGCTCCATTCGGGGCTTCTGCCTCTGCGGAGGCCGGGGGAGGCCTCCTCCATGTACTCACTGGCGAGCGTTCAGGAGAGCCCCTTCCAGAGCTCTTCGCGGCGGGTCAAGCCCGCGGATGATCGCCGGGCGTGAGCCGTCGAGGATCATCGGGCTGATTTCGAAGCGAGGCTGTCGCAGCGAAGGGTCGCGGCCGTCGTGAAGATCCCGGACCTGCCGACTGAAGATCCCAACCCGGCCGAAGGGCGGAGTCGAGGTCACGCTCCACCGCGCCATGTGCTCACCGCTGTCCGGCCGCGCCGCGAGGCGGATTACCGTCCAGCGATTGCAGTGGATGCTGAATGCGCTTCGGCGCCGGTGCCGGTCGCAGCTCCCGCAGCGGCCGGCGCTCCGCCGTTCACCGTCGCCGTGCTGACGGCCGCCCCCGCGGCGGTGCCGTGCGCCTGCATGCCCTGAGCCGCGTGCATCCGCACCGCGCTGCTCTGCGAGGCGCTCGAGCCGACCTGCACCGAGCCCGTCCCCCGCTTGTAGCCGGCCCGCGCCGCCGTGGTGTTCTGCGCGGCGCTGTAGGTCCCTCGAACCGCGCCCCCGAACGCCTCGTTCAGGATCTGCTGCGAGTGGACCGGGGCGTTCTGCGGGCTCGTATTCGTCAGGGTCTGTGCACTGGCCGCCGTCGCAGCCAGAACGCTGATGAGCGTGAAACAGGTGCGTTGCATCGCGAACTCGCTGCAAGACGTGCAGATTAGATTAGGAGGAGAAAGGGGCGTTGCCGCCCCCTTCATCCCGTTAGAGGGAGCCCGCCGAGCTCAGGCTGCCGCCGACGCTGAAGCCGGTGGCTTCGCCGCCCGACCAGGAGTTCGCGGCGTTGTAGCCGCTCACATTGCCCATCTGCGTCTCGAGCTTGGCGCTGCCCGCCACCTGCGATCCCGAGAAACCCGTCATGCAGTTGCAGTTGACCGGGTTGGAGATGGTCTGCGCCGAGCCGTCCTGCAGCTTGACGACATCGCCGTAGCGGTCACGCACCACATCCGTCTGCGTCTTGGTGCCAACCTGGGACAGGCCACCATAGCTCGCTTCGCCCGTGAGCTTGCCCTTGTTCGTGGCGCCGTTGTTGAGGGCGTTGCCGCCATGGCTCGACTTGAACTTGGCATATGAGCCGCTGATCGATCCATTCAGACCGGAAAGGTCCGAGAACGGCGCATTGTTGATCGTGGTGTTGTTCGTCGTGGTGTTGTTCGTCGTGGTGTTGGTGATCTTGTTGCCGATGTGGACGTCGTTGTTCTTGATCTGCAGGCTGTCGGCTGAGGCCGGCAGGGCCGCAGCGGCCGCAAGGCCGAGGGCTGCGGACGCAAGGATGAGCTTCTTCATGGTGTATCCCTTGTGCATGTGAAGTGGGGTCTGCCCCCCGGTGCGAGGATCGCACCCCGAAGGGGCCGGTGCGGGGTGCGCCCGCGCCCCTTCAAGCTGCGGACGTCAGCGCCGGCGTGCACCGGTCGGGGTGATCACGAGGGGCGCTCCCGCAGAAGCGGTCTGCTTCATCGTCCGGCCGCACTCGATCATGTCGGTCGATGACGATCCGTGGCAGGGGTTGCGCCGGTTCGGCTGCGTTGATCCTATGGCGGCCGGCGCCGACGCCGAAGCGTAGGCGGTGACCACACCGCCCGTGATCGGGCCTGCCTGCGCCGAGGCTGCCGCGAGCTGCTGCGGGCAGATCACGCCCGTGACGTTCAAGGCGGCCTGCACCTCGGGATTGTTGCAGATCATGGCCAGAGCTGCCGCATTCTGGCCGATCCCAACGAGAGTGGCCGCATAGGCGCGCCGGTTACATTCGATCATCTCGTAGGTGGAGCCGACGCCGAAGTTAAAGCCGGTGCCGCCGACCCCGAGCGAGGCCGATCCAGCGCACGAATGCACGCCCGCCGCCGTGAGGCCGGGCGCAATCGCTGACGCGGTGGTGGCAATGCGCTGACTTCTTCCATGGCCCTGGCCGCCGTTGTTGACGATGGCAACCGACCCGGAGGTGCTGGTGGCCGCCGAGTTCTGTCCAGCGGCCGTCGTGGTTTCCGCGGCGGCGGCGGACGCCAGAGCCGCGGCCGCGAGTGCCAAGGTCAGGCGGAGCGTATGGCGGGCGGATGTGAGGATGACGGTCGTGTTCTGGCGCATGTTCTGTGTCCCCTGTCGTGCACACCCAGCGTCATGGCGCGGGTTGTTTCGTAGGCTTAAGCTTTCACTAAAGCTTGCAGGGCAATTAATGCTTAGTTAAGCGTCAATGGGTACATTTTTCTTTTTATTGATGGTGTTGAACTCTTTGATTGGTAAACATTAAGCACGAAAACTGCGGTAACCTTAGTTAAGTGACTGGGAAGCCTCCCTTCCTCCGGAATGCTGTAGGAACGACTGCAGCGTCCTTGTCCATCGGCCGCCGCGGCGCGTTCGCGGCGGCCGGGCTGGTTCGTCGACCGCCAGGGCAGGCCCCCACGAAACGAGCGGGCTTACATCCCGCGTGGTAGGCCCGCCGCGGCCCCGCTCCAAGGGCCCTCACCCGTGCAGAAACGGCCCACTCGGGACGGCAGGCCTCACGCACCCTTCTGTGCAGCGCCGCGACGGTGGGGATGTCAGCCGAAGTGGCCTGGCGCAGCGAGAAGGGCGTCACCGCGCGAGAACGCGCATGGGCGGGAAGAGGACTTCCACGAGGGTGCCCTCGTTCGGGTTCGACGAGATCTGCATCGCGCCGCGGTTCGCCTCGACGAGCGCCTTCGTGAGCGGCAGGCCGAGCCCGGTTCCGCCCCCCTTGCGGGCGGTGGCAAGCTGCCGGAAGGGCTCGAGCGCCTGC
>DASZBD010000043.1:0-11112 GCA_035944475.1 Microvirga sp. | reverse complement strand
GCAGGCGCTCGAGCCCTTCCGGCAGCTTGCCACCGCCCGCAAGGGGGGCGGAACCGGGCTCGGCCTGCCGCTCACGAAGGCGCTCGTCGAGGCGAACCGCGGCGCGATGCAGATCTCGTCGAACCCGAACGAGGGCACCCTTGTGGAAGTCCTCTTCCCGCCCATGCGCGTTCTCGCGCGGTGACGCCCTTCTCGCTGCGCCAGGCCGGTTTGGCTGACATCCCCACCGTCGCGGCGCTGCACAGAAGGGTGCGTGAGGCCTGCCTTCCCTACCTGCCCGTTCTGCACGGCCCGGACGAGGTCGCGGTTTTCTTCGGCCGGCACGTCTTCCCGGCCTGCGATGTGCGGGTGGCGGAGGTCGGGGGAGCGCTCGCCGGGTTCTGCGCCTTTCGCCCGGGCTGGCTCGACCACCTTTACGTCGAGCAAAGCCGGCAGGGGCGGGGGATCGGCGCCGCGCTCCTGGGCGAGGCCATGGCAGCGAATGAGAGCCTCGAACTGTGGACCTTCCAGCGCAACGAGCGCGCCTGCCGGTTTTACGAGGCGCACGGGTTCCGCGCGGTCGAACGGACGGACGGCTCCCGCAACGAGGAGCGCGAGCCCGATGTGCGCTATGCCTGGCGGCGTTAGCCTGTCGCCTCGAGGCATGTCACCGCCTCGCATTGCCCTCCAGGGTCCTCGTGCCTACCTTGGCGTCAACCAGCGAGGTGAGCGATGCTGTTCGGCCTGACCGACGAAGAGGAGATGATCCGCGATACGGCGCGGAAGATGGCAGCCGATCGGCTGGCGCCCCTGGCGGACCGGCTCGATGCCGGCGAGGGTCGGGAGGAGTTGCTGGCGAACCTGAAGGAACTCGCCCAGAACGGTTTCATGACCCTCAATGTCGGAGCTGATTACGGCGGCACGGAAGCCGGCACGGTGGCGTTCGCGCTGGCGATCGAAGAACTCGCCTATGCCTGCGCGGCGACCGCCGTGACGACCTCGGTCACCAACATGGTGGGCGAGGTGATCCAGGCCGTGGGCTCGGCCGACCAGAAGGCGCTGCATCTGCCTCGCCTCGCCGACGGCACCTATCCCGCCGGCGCCTTCTGCCTGACGGAGAGCGGCGCGGGCTCGGACCCCTCCGCCATGAAGACGAGGGCGCGGCGCGACGGCGACGGGTACGTGATCGACGGATCGAAGATCTACATCACGAGCGCCGAGTTCGCCGGCATCTTCGTCGTTTGGGCGGTGACGGATGCCGACGCCCCGAAGAGCAAGGGCATCTCGTGCTTCCTCGTCGAAGCCGGAACGCCGGGCCTCGTGGTCGGCAAGGCCGAGCACAAGATGGGCCAGCACGGCTCGCCCACCAACACGGTGCATTTCGACGGCTGCCGCGTGCCGGCCTCCGCCCTCATGGGCCGCGAGAACGACGGCTTTCGCGTGGCGGTGGGCGAGTTGGCGGGCGGACGCATCGGCGTCGCGGCGCTCTCCCTCGGCATCGCCCGGGCCGCAATGGACGCCGCCAAGGCCTACGCCAAGTCACGCCAGCAATTCGGCGGCACCATCGCTGACCTGCAGGGCCCGCAATGGATGATTGCCGACCGCGAGGTGGACCTGGAGGCGGCCCGGCTCCTCATCCTCAAGGCGGCTTACCTGAAGGACCGGCGCGAGCCCTTCGCCAAGGCCGCTTCCATGGCAAAGCTCTTCGCCTCCGAGGCGGCGCACCGGGCCACGGACACGGCGATCCAGCTCCATGGCGGTGCGGGCTATTGCCGCGATTACCCGGTCGAGCGCTACGCGCGCGATGCCAGGATCACGCGCATCTACGAGGGCACATCCGAAATCCAGCGGCTCATCATTGCCCGCGAGACGCTGAGGCAGGTGGCTTGAAGTCAGGCGGAGGAGCCGCGCGGCGCAGGCCAGCCTCGCGCTCCGTCCTGACGAGCGGTTCCGATCCTTAGCCGCCGAGACATCAAGGGTGCGGCAAGAGCCCGCTCGTTCCAACGAGCGGTCGGTGCGTTGCGTACGCAGAACCAGTCGTGGTGCCGGTGCACCACCCCAACCCCTTCCGGCACGGCCGGCAGGAGAAGGAGCGGATCGTGTCCACCTACCGCCTCGACAAGGTCTTCAATCCCCGTTCCGTCGTGCTCGTCGGGGCAAGCCCCCGCGAGGGTTCGCTCGGCCGCAATCTCCTGACGAACCTGCGCACGGCAGGCTTCACGGGGGCGATCCACCTCGTGAACCCCAAACACCGGGAGATCGACGGTCTGCCCTGCGTCGCGCGGGTCGAGGATCTGCCCGATGTGCCGGATCTCGCGGTGATCGCAGCGCCGCCGCCGGCTGTTCCGAAGATCGTCGAGGCGCTGGGGCACAAGGGCGTTGCGGCTGCCGTGATCGTGACGGCGGGATTGGGATATGGCCCGGGCTCACTCAACGACGAGGCACGGCTTATCGCCCGGCGGACTGGCCTTCGTATCATCGGCCCCAACTGCATCGGCGTCATGGCCCCGCATGCCAAGCTCAACGCGAGCTTCGCGGCCCGCGGCGCGGCCCCGGGCGATCTCGCCCTCGTGTCGCAATCCGGCGCCATCGCGGCGGGCCTCGTGGAATGGGCGGCGCAGCGCAATGTGGGCTTTTCCGCCGTCGTGTCTCTCGGCGACAAGGCCGACGTCGATTTCGGGGACTGCCTCGACTACTTCGCCGCCGACCGGTCGACCCGCGCGATCCTGCTCTACATCGAGAGCATCCTCGACGCCCGCAAGTTCATGTCCGCCGCCCGGGCCGCGGCCCGCGCCAAGCCGGTGGTGGTGATCAAGTCGGGACGGCACGAGCAGGGCGCCCGGGCCGCCGCGACCCATACCGGGGCGCTCGCAGGGTCCGATGCGGTGTTCGATGCGGCGTTCCGCCGGGCCGGCCTGCTGCGGGTCCTCGACCTCGACCAGCTCTTCGCCGCCGCCGAGACGCTGGGCCGCCAGAAGCCCTTCAGCGGCAAGCGCCTCGCTGTGCTCACCAACGGCGGGGGCGTGGGCGTTCTCGCCGTGGACCGGCTCGTCGACCTCGGCGGCACCCTCGCGGGCCTCTCGCCCGAGACCTCGGCGAAGCTCGACGCCATCCTCCCGCCGACCTGGTCGCACGGCAACCCGGTCGACATCATCGGCGACGCCGACGCCGCGCGCTATGCGGGCGCCCTCGATGCCCTGCTGGCGGATCCCGAGAACGACGCCGTACTCGTCCTCAACGTGCCGACTGCGCTCGCGAGCGCGACCGCCTCCGCGGAGGCCGTGGTCGAAACCGTGCGCCGCGACCGCGGCCGGGGTTATGCGAGAAAGCCGGTCTTCGCGGTCTGGCTCGGCGAGGATCCCGCCGCCGGCCGGGCCTTCGAGGCGGCTCAGATCCCGCATTTCGCGACGGAGGCCGATGCGGTGCGCGGGTTCATGCAACTCGTCCGCTACCGCGACGCGCAGGGTGAACTCATGGAGACCCCGGACGCGCTTCCGCACGACTTCACCCCCGAGCCCGACACCGCACGCCGCATCATCGCGGGCGCCATCAAGGAGGAGCGGCGCTGGCTCGACCCCATCGAGGTCAACGGCCTGCTGCGGGCCTACGACATCCCGGTCGCTCCCGTGACGCTGGCCCATACGCCCGAAGAAGCGGTGGCCGCCGCCCGGCCGATCCTGGCGGCCGGCGGCACCATCGCGGTGAAGATCCTTTCTCCCGACATCATCCACAAATCCGACATCGGCGGCGTCCAGCTCGACCTCACCACCGAGGAGGCGGTTCGCAACGCGACCCTTGACATCTTCGACCGCGCCGGACGCCTCAAGCCTGGCGCCCGCGTGACGGGCGTGACCGTGCAGCCCATGGTGCGGCGCACGAAGGCGCGGGAGCTCATCGCCGGCATCGCGGACGATCCGACCTTCGGGCCGGTGATCGTGTTCGGGCGCGGCGGCACCGCTGTCGAGGTGATCAACGACAAGGCCCTCGCGCTTCCGCCCCTCGACCTGAAGCTCGCGAGCGACCTCATCGCCCGCACCCGGGTGTCGCGCATCCTGAAGGCCTATCGCGACGTGCCGGCGGCGGACGAGCACGCGGTCGCGCTGGTGCTCGTGAAACTCGCCCAGCTCGCGGCCGACCATCCCGAGATCCGCGAACTCGACATCAATCCCTTCCTGGCGGACCGGGAGGGCGTCATCGCGGTGGATGCCCGCGTCGCCATCGCGCCCGCCGAGGCCCGGAAGGGGCGCGGCCATCCCCGCTTTTCGGTGCGGCCCTATCCCCGCGAGTGGGAGCGCACCATCACGGCGCGCGACGGGCGGCAGGTCTTCATCCGCCCCGTGCGGCCCGAGGACGAGGGATTGTTCCTGGACTTCTTCAAGCAGGTCACGCCGGAGGACCTGCGGCTGCGCTTCTTCGCGCCGATCCGCGACTTCAGCCACGCCTTCCTCGCCCGCCTCATCCAGATCGACTACGCCCGCGCCATCGCCTTCGTGGCGATCGAGGAGGGCACCGGGGCCATGATGGGCGCCGTGCGGCTCCACGCGGACGCGAACCACGAGACCGGCGAATACGCGATCCTGATGCGCTCGGACCTCAAGGGCCTCGGCCTCGGCTGGGAGCTGATGCGCCTGATGATCGAATGGGCTCGGGCGGAGGGCCTGACCACCGTCGAAGGTCAGGTGCTGCGCGAGAACACCACCATGCTGGAGATGTGCCGCCGCCTCGGCTTCGGCATCCGGTCGGACGAGGCCGATCCCGACATTAAGGTGGTGACGCTCCCGGTCTCAGTGGTGGACGAACCGGAACGCCTCAGGGCCTGAGCACCTGCGGCGGGGCGCCTCGCAGGTAGTCCTGAGGCGTCGCTGCTGAGGTTTGATGGAGCAGCGCTCACCGACCTTGAGGGCGGATTAGGGAAAGCCAGGATCCGTACCGTCCCGACCTGCTCGGCCTGAGATATCCGGATCAGTCCTCCTCGAGGCCGCCCACGTGCTTTTGCGCGTAAAGCTGCAGGCCGAGCTGTTCCACGAGGTTGAGTTGCGTCTCGAGAAAGTCGATATGGCCTTCCTCGTCGGCCATCAGGGCCTCGAACAGGTTCTTCGACACCTTATCGCCGACGCTGTCGCTGTAGGTGGCGGCTTCCTGGTAGAGGCTGCGCGCGTCGTACTCCGCCGCGAGATCGCATTCGAGGATTTCCTTGACGGTCTGCCCGATGCGCAGGGGGTCGAGCACCTGAAGGTTGGGAAAGCCCTCAAGGAAGAGAATGCGTTCGATGAACCGGTCCGCGTGGCCCATCTCCTCGATGGATTCCTTGCGCCACGTCTTGGCGAGGTCCTTGTAGCCCCAGTCGTCCAGGATCCGGTAATGGAGCCAGTACTGGTTCACGGCGGTCAATTCGCTCCGCAGGCCGCGATTGAGATAGTCCAGAACCTTGGGCTCGCCCTTCATCCCAATCCCCGTCGTCGAAGCGGCGCCATAAGGCGCCGTTTCCATGACGCACGTCAACGGCGAAGGTTCCTTAAGCGAGACAGCCGCCCCGATTCAGCGCACAATGGTCATGGCACGCGAAGACGTGCGGGCGCAAAGCTCTCAAAAGCATCTCCGGGGCGAAACACCATGCAATGGCTGCTGATCGGGTATTTTACTTGCTTTGCTGTCTTTCTCGATGCGGTTGGTCGAGCGCCGGAATTGCCATGGCATGATTGAGCCCTGAACAGAGCATTCAGACATGCCGCCCAGCAGGTTTTGACAGCGAGCGCTTTCGGCTCGGCCACTTGGGCACAGCGCCTCTATGCGTGCTCACGTTTGGAGGTCGGCGCTCTCGGGGACGGATTTTGGGCAAGTACCGGTTCAGAGCGAGAGCGCGTCCCACCTCAGCCGCGCAGCGTAGGGGTACCTTCGATCAGGCTCTCCCAAGCCGATCGGCAGCCGGGGTCACAGCGCCAGTACCGCAGCCTCTTGCTGCGAAGAGATCGATCTGAAGGCCGATTGCTTCCTGAGCGCGCCCAGCGATGCGCCGACGCGAGTGTTGAACAACTTGCCGTCGAGCTTAAGTGCGGTGCCCTGTTGCGTCAGGTGTGAGGAAGATGATCCTGAGGATTCGGATCGCCTTCATCGGGGGGTGACACTGCTCCTGTAGGCAACCGCCTCCATTTCCCTTACGACTTCAAGCTCTATTTGAACCAAGCATGAGCCCAACATCGTTTTAGGATTGGAAGATGGGTGCGAACTTTCTGTCGATCTTGCGATTGGGTCTTTGGGCAGCCTTGTCCGTCGGATCGTTCGGGCTGCTGCTGCTGGGCGTCCAAGTCTACGACGAGTACAAGTATCTGAAGGCCTTGGGTGCAGGGACAGCCGTCACAGCCTCACAGGTTGACGCTGGCCCTGTGACGCGCACAGCGAGCGTCGCCCCGCCCAGCGCCCGTGCTGAAAATGATGCTGCTCTCGTCGAAGACGGGCCGAAGGACGATAAGGTTGAACCGGCTGCCGGACCGGCCTCTCATCCGCCGGCCGCTGCGGCCGTCCCCCAGCCGGTGTCACGGGAAACGGTCGCCGAGTTCACCGCCCCGGCACCCTCGATTGCGCTCCCCAGCCCTCCGGAGCCGGACCTTGGCATTGCCCCCGAGCCGTTGAAGGTGGCCGAAGTGGCGCTCCCGGTGCCCGATCCTGTTACGGAGCCTGTGCTGGTTGAAGCCATCGACGTCGTGAGCGCTTCCAGGGAGGCCGGTTTGGACGCGCACGCGCTGGACCTGCAACTGGAAAGGAACCTGTCAGGCCTTCCCGAGGCGGGCGTTGACGTCGCTGCGGCGGATCGGGCGGCTCCTCGCCCCGACGCTCCTGTTGACGCCCCCGCAGCGGTCACGGTAGCGACCGCACCTCCCATCGAGGCGACCTTGCCCGATGCACCGGTGACCCCTCCGACAGCTTCTGCCTTGGGCGAGCCGGCGGCAGAAGCGGTCGCGGGCACACCCGTAATCCTTGCCGAACCAACGCCCGCACCAAAGCAGGTTGCTGCGACCTGGGTGGATCCGCCACGTTTCGAAGAACGGCCTCCCGAGCATCACGCAGCTGAGGTGAAGCTCGCTGATCCAACGCTCGGGGGCCGCTCGGAAGGCGAGCGCGACACGGACATTTCGCCAAGGGCGTCGACCGAGACCCCTCGAGAGACACAGTCTGATCCAATCCGCATCAAGGCCGCCCTTCCTCCCAATCCGGAGCCGGCGGTCGAAACCGGCGCCGCTCCGCGGGAGGTGGCAGCTCGTGAGCTTGCTGAAACCTATCTCGCGGCTTGGTCAGGTCAGGCGGCGAGCGCCGAGGACCTCGCACGCTTCTATGGCGCCACGGTCCGCTTTCATGGAAAACGTCTCAGCCGAGAGCAGTTGCTGACCGAGAAGCGTCGCTTCATTGAGCGTTGGCCCCAACGGAGCTACACACTTAAGCCGGACAGTATGCGGGTTCGTTGCGACAGCCGGGCATCGATTTGCTCGGTGCGCTCCCTTTACGATTACCGCGTCGCAAACCAAGCCCGCGGGCGCAAGGGGAGTGGCCGCGAGGAGTTGCTCCTTCGGGTCGCCTTCACGGGCAGTGAGCCTGTGATCATCGACGAGACGAGCCCCGTTCAGGCCAGGAAACCGAAACAAACCCCGGCGGAACTGCCGGTCGATGAGGCACAGGTACAGAGCCCTGAAGGTGCACAGCTCTCCAGTCGCCCTCAGCAGTTTGAGGGAGAGCCCCGCCTCGAGGCAAGGTCTGTCAATCCGGAGGCTGTGGACAAGAGGCAAGCACCCGCGCGGCGCAAGCTCAACCAGGACGGGCAGAACAGCGCCTCCGACGAGGTCAGTCAGACGGCAAGCGCCACCGCGGAAGTCCCGATGCCGCCCCGCCGCCGACCGGCAGCGGATCGTTCGAGAGGCGAGATCGAGCTGCCGGCTCGGCTTTTGCCTCAAGCGGACTAGCAGCTTGTGTAAGGACCACCTGCTGTAAAGCGGCGGTTCGCACCAAATTGACGGAATGCGGAACCCCGTTCCAATCGGGGTTGTTGGTTGGCCCAGCAACCGCCAACGGCCAGCGCTCGCTCTGATCAATCCTCGAGGTCACCAGTGCGGCTCCCTGCGCTGATTGCGTTGGGCGATCGACCGAACAGTAGCGGCAAGGTGCGGAGGCAAGAGCTCAGCAACCCGCAGCAAGGCCATCCGGAAAATCAGCTTCGACCGCACTACCGAACCGTGGCACATCAAGATGGCTGGCTTCGAGGCGAAGGCGCCTCAATCTGCGTTGGGCGACGGTCGTCGTCGACGGAAGATTGCGCGCCTCCCACAAGGCATCATGGTGTTCCCGTTCCGGTCCGCGTAATGGCAGGGGGAGCATTTTCCCATGTCCCTGCGAGCACTGATCGCGGTATGAAAGCCACTCTCGGAAGCGCTCCTGCCCGCAACTCGGGCAAACCATGATGAACGATCCGGCTATGCTGATCTGAAAACGGCAACCGTCGACCTCAGCAAACGGCTGCTCTATGTCCAGATCATACCCGAAAGGACTCTCAGCGTAGAAACGCGGCATGGCCAGTCGACCGTTGACCGGATGCCGAGTTTCCTCAAGTTGATGCTGCCGAAATGGTTAACATTCATGTTTGGGATCAGCCCTTCTATCTGCGGGCGGGCGATTGGTCGGTAGGACGATTTGATGCCCGTCTATACGGATCCAATAACAACGATGCGAATTCCAGCGCTCAATCCGAGCTGTAGAGTCTAACGCTATCGATGAACAGGTCGATATAGCCGCTGGCCGGGATTTTGACCGGCCAGTCTTTGGATATTGCAAGATCGAGCAGCATATACGATTGCCCGAGCATGGGATCATTGGCCCGGTACAGAGGGTGCCGGAAGAACTCCTTGTCGTCGAAGAACCAGACCACCTCGTTGTCGGTTACGAGCACGCCATAATCTTGCAAGCTCGTGGTAAGGTGGCCCCCAATCGTTGCCCGCGTCACGACCCATATTCTTCGATGAGCCCTGGCCGACCAGAGGCCAGTCAGGGATTTTTCCACGAAGTCGATCCGGTCATGCCGGTAAGCCTCGACCACATCGATCTCAACGACACCTCGGGCTCTTCCGATCTTATCGATGCTGTCGTTATTCGGGAGCCCAAAGGCCGACCGCGCTCCCCGATTGGACGGCATCTTCACGCGTGCAACAGAACAACTTCTCCGCACGGCTCCGCTCAGGCGCCCATGCGGGAAAGCAGAACTGATCTGACCCGAGTACAAATCTCTATTACAGCCGCTCGGGTCTCCAAACTTCTCGCCCGACAGGCGCGGCTTCTAAGCTGGCCATTCCCTAAATCATCAACGCTGTCGGACCTGCGACCGTCCTGTTTCACGAAGTAGGCTCCGCCCCATCGTGCATGATCCCCTTTGGGTCTGGGGCCCGGGAACCACTTTGACGTGTCGAGGGACAAACCAGCAAACTCTTCAGAGAAAACAAGCCTCATACCAGCAGTCTGAGGTGCGACTGCATTGGCTGGTGCGCTCGAAAATAAGGCCGCCGGGACGGTTTGCGCTGCCTCGATCGCTTTTTATGAGGCGACAGGATGATCCTCGGCCGTCGTATAGAGCAAACTACGTGTTCGCGCTTCCCTCTCACGCCGAGATAGGAGCACCCGTGCTAGCGGAAGCTTGCAAAGGTCACTTTGCTATCGTGGCGACGATGGTCGGAGGTGTGCCGGAGATGCTCAACAGTCGTCGTGCAGGCCTCCTGGTGCTGCCGAACGGCCCTTCTGATCTCGCCAATGCTCCGACTGTTCCTCTGGTCATGCCAGGCGCGCTGAAGCACTAAAAGGAACTCGCGAGGTCAACCTCGCATGTCACTGGATCGCCCCGTCGGCGAAATGCCCAGCGTCTACAGAGAGCTCGTGAGCTCCAGCTTGGCCCTGCAAAGAGGTGCTCGTCTCAGTGATTGAAGTCTATTCTGGGCAGCGACCTATAGCATCCTCCGGCCGCTTCATGCGAGCACACCTCCGCTAGTGCAACCTTAAGCGCAGTAAGTTTGCGACCGCCACTTTCTCGTATCGCTCAGCGCTCCTCCAGCGTGTTCAACGGCAATCGTTTGATGGCCTGCTCGACCCCGTCGCGGGGCCGGCTGGGTGGCAAATCGCGACGAGGTTGCAACTGCCGGGCTCACCTCTTATCAGGCGACGTCTGAAGGTGGAGGATTCAAGCGCGTGGTTGTGCCCGTTATGGTGACCGGCGCTGCTGGCTTTGTGGGCTTCCACGTGGCCCGGCGCCTGCTTGAGCGCGGTGTGCCGGTCGTCGGTGTCGACAGCTTCACGCCCTACTATGACCCCGCCCTGAAGGAGGCGCGCTTTGCTGGCCTTCTCGGCACGGAAGGCTTCACGGGCGAGCGGCTGGACCTCGCCGATGAAGCGGCGGTGCGGGATCTGTTTGCGCGCCACAAGCCCCGCCGGGTGATCCACCTGGCGGCCCAGCCCGGCGTCCGGCGGGCGCTCGCCGACCCGCACCCTTACGTCACGGCCAATGTTGTGGCCTTCCTCAACGTGCTGGAGGCTTGCCGGCACGGCGGGGTGGAGCACCTCGTCTATGCCTCGTCGAGCTCCGTTTACGGCGCCAACCGCAAGCTGCCGTTTGCCGAGCGCGACAGCGTCGATCATCCCGTCAGTCTTTATGCGGCAACGAAGAAATCGAACGAGCTCATGGCCCACGCCTACAGCCACCTGTTCGGCCTGCCTTCGACGGGGCTGCGCTTCTTCACCGTCTACGGCCCCTGGGGCCGGCCCGACATGGCGGTCTACGCCTTCACCCATGCCATCGCGCAAGGGCGCCCGATCGAGGTGGCAAACGGCGGCCGGGTCTGGCGCGACTTCACCTATATCGACGACATCGTGGAGGGGGTGATGCGGGTGCTCGACAGGCCAGCCCAGGCGAACCCTGCGTTTGACCCGCTCCAGCCCGATCCGGCCACCAGCACCGCACCGCACCGGGTGTACAACATCGGCAACGATGCCCCTGAGGAGTTGAACCGGCTCATCGGCCTCATCGAAGCGGAGCTTGGCCGCCGCGCCGAGCGGATCGAGCGCCCGCTCCCGCCCGGCGACGTGCTGGAGACCCGGGCCGACGTGTCG
>DASZBD010000042.1:0-145419 GCA_035944475.1 Microvirga sp. | reverse complement strand
CAACGAGATCGCGGACCTGTGCGAGAAGGTGGGGGCGAACGTGCAGGATGTGGCCCGCGGCATCGGGCTTGATAACCGCATCGGCTCCAAGTTCCTGCATGCCGGCCCAGGCTACGGCGGCTCGTGCTTTCCCAAAGACACGCTGGCTCTCATCAAGACCGCGCAGGACCATGACGCCCCGATCCGGATCGTGGAGACGGTGGCGGCGGTCAACGACCAGAGGAAACGCGCCATGGGCCGGCGGGTGATCCAGGCCTGCGGGGGCTCGGTCAGAGGCAAGACGGTCGCGGTGCTGGGGCTCACCTTCAAGCCCAACACCGACGACATGCGCGATGCGCCCTCGATCAGCGTCATCGCGGCGCTGCAGGATGCGGGAGCTCACGTGAGGGCTTACGATCCGGAGGGCATGGAGCAGGCCAAGCACGTGCTCGACGGGGTGGAGTACGCGGCGGACGCCTATGCCTGCGCGAGAGGCGCGGACGCGCTTGTGATCTTGACCGAGTGGGACGCGTTCCGGGCGCTTGACCTCACGCGCCTCAAAGCCGCCCTCAATGCGCCCGTCGTGGTCGACCTGCGCAACATCTACAGGCCCGACGACATGGCCAAACGAGGCTTCACATACCTCAGCGTCGGACGAACGAACGGGCAGACGCCGGCATGAACCCGGTCGACTACGAGGCCGAGTACAACAATCGGGCCAGGGTGCCCGAGCATCCGGCGATCATCGAGGGTTGGGCGCGGGACGCGGAGGCCTACCGCCAGCAGGCGGGACGCCGCACGACCCGCCTGTCCTACGGACCGACCGGACGGCAGGAGATCGACGTCTTCGCGCCGGAGGAGCCCCAGGACGGCGCGACCGTCATGTTCATCCATGGCGGCTACTGGCAGGGGCTGCACCGCACCTTCTTCAGCCACCTCGCCCGAGGTCTCAATGCCCGCGGGTTGACGGTTGCGCTCCCGAGCTACGACCTGTGCCCGGATGTGCGGCTCGGCGAAATCGTCGACGAATTGCGCCAGGCCTGCCGGGCGCTGCGCGACCGCGGCCCGCTCGTCGTCGCAGGCCATTCCGCCGGGGGTCACCTCGCCGCTTGCCTTCTCGCGACGGACTGGGCGGCGTTCGGCCTCCAGGCCGACCTCGTGTTGCGCGCCTATGCAATCTCAGGCCTGTTCGACCTGAAGCCCCTTATCCCGACCTCCGTCAACAAGGCCCTCGGCCTTTCGGAACCGGAAGCCGAGCGCCTGAGCCCTCTCTTGTGGGTGCCGCCCGCCGGACGGGTGCTCGATGCGGTCGTGGGAGGCGACGAGAGCGCCGAGTATCTGCGCCAGAGCCGCAGCATCGCGGATCTCTGGGGCGTGGCCGGCGTCGCCACACGTTACGAGGCCGTGCCGGGGGCGAACCACTTCACGGTGATCGCGCCCCTCGCCGACCCGGATTCCGCGATGACGCGGCGCCTCGCCGAACTCGCGCAGACGTAAGGGCGGGCTTGGACGACGGGCGCCAGCCCGGCTATGACTGCACCCCCGTCCATCACCGGAGCGTCCGATGCAGACCTTCTTCGTCGAGATCAAATGCAAGCTCGGCAAGACCTACACGGTTGCAAGCGCGCTCGCCGACCGCGAGATCGCTTCCGAGATCTATTCGACTGCAGGCAACTACGACATCCTCGCCAAGTTCCACCTCGACGACGGCGTCGACATCGGCCACTTCGTGGCCGAGCACGTTCAAACCCTGCCCGAGATCGCGGACACTCACACGATCATCACGTTCAAGGCGTTCTGACCGACGGTCCCGAGCGGCGGGACGGCGGGTTCAGAATTTCACCGCCGTCGCCGCCACCGAACCCGTCACACTCGGCATGATGGGCTGCTTGGCCACCGCGTCATAACGGTTGAGGCGGCGGACGATCTTGCTGTCGATCCGGTCGTAGAGTTCGGACACCGTGATCGAGCGGCGCTTGCGTCCGTTCGTCTCCGAGAACAGGCCGAGATTGGCCTTGGCGGCCTTCGGGAACAGCTTCGCGGCCACCGCATCGGGCTGCTCGTCGAGCGCTCGCAGGAACTGCACGGCCGCTTTGGCGCCGAAGAAGTGGGCGAGGTAGAGTTCGGCCTCGGCGAGCTCGCGCTCGCCCTCCCCCTGCAGGGCGCGCTGGATGTCGTTGATGAGTTCGCCCGCCATCAGGGCGGAGAGGTACGGATCGCGCTTCAGGCCCATGATCCAGGAGCGCTTGCTGTCGTCCACAAGCTCCACCTCGTCGTTGACGATCCGCAGGGCCTCGGCGGCCCGCTCGAAGCCGTGGTCGGCCCCGTGATGGTAGAGCATCTCGATCCAGGTCTGGTCGATGAACTGGAAGAGGCCCTCCGCCGAGGAGGTCGAGGCCTTCGCCTTCGGCTCAAGGCTCGATTCAACGTCCGCCAGGGTCATCATGTAGACCGGGTCCACATTGGTCTTGGCGGCCGCCTTGATGATCGTGTTGACGAGCCAGCGCGGGGCCTGTTTCGCCCCGAAGCTCAGCATCTCGTTCGGGTCGCCCTGGGTCTGCTCGGTCACCACCGGCACGTCCGACGGAACCGGGGCGAGGCGCGGTTCGAAGCGCGACACCGGGAAGATCTCTTCGAGGAGGGCTGCGACCTTCAGAGGGTCGCGGGGCGCGAGGCTCGCCTCCTTCACGGCGACCGGCTGCTCCGCCGCAACAATGGGCTGCTGCTTGGCGATATGGGCCGGCAGGATGGCGACGGCCGCGGGGCCGGCAGTGGCGATCTGGAGCCCCAGGAGGCCTCCGCCGACGAAAGAATAGAGGGCGCCGCGACGGATCGACGGATCGCCGAGCAGGGGCGAAACGGCCTCGCGAAGGGTGGCCAGGTCGTGCGGCACTCGGCCGGTGGCGCGAGGCGCCATCGTCGTCGATGCAGTCATCAGGGTCCCGCCTGTTACGCCCGGCCCGTGGGAGCCGGGTGCCTCTTGTGTTTGTTGAGGACAGGCTTGGCGCCTAGTTGTGGCGAGAATCAGACAGCTCAGCCTTAAATCCTGAAGAAGCGTTAACTTTTCCACAAGGCGTTGTCAGAAAGCCACGCAAGACCCTCGTCGGTCCGCCTAAGTGGCTGATATTCAAGGCCGATCAGGCCCGTGTAGCCGATCCCGCGGAGCGCGTCCGAGAGGCTTCCCAGGGGCAGAACGCTCCGGTCCGGCTCGTTGCGGTGGGGCAATCCGGCAATCTGAACGTGTCCGATCAGCCCGCCGTGGCGCTGAATCCGCCCCAGGACGTCACCCTCCAGGACATGGACGTGGAAGATGTCGAACAGCATCTGGACAGCCGGGTCGGCGATCTCTTTGAGGATCTCGGCCACCTCGTCAGAGCGGGTCACGAGGTAGCCCGGTTGGGTGCTGATCGGTTCAAGGAGAAGCATCAGTCCCGTTCCGCGGGCGGCCTTGGCGGCCCACCGCAGGTTGGCGACGTAAGTCCGGCGCGCCGCGGCGCGCTCGTCCGGCGCCGCGACCCCGGCCAGAACGTGGATCGAGCGGCAGCCGAGGGCGGCTGCATAGGCGAGCGCCTGCTCGAAGCCTCGGCGAAACTCGCTCTCCCTTCCGGGGAGCCCGGCCAAGCCGAACTCGCCCTTCGCCCTGTCGCCCGTCGGGGTGTTGAGGCCCGTCAGGATGAGGCCCGTCTCGTCGAGGCGGCTGCGGATTTCTTCGAGCGCATGATCGTAGGGGCTATGGCATTCGACGCAGCGAAACCCAGCCGCCCGGGCGGCGGCGAACCGTTCGAGAAAGGGATGCTCGGTGAAGAGAAAGCCGAGATTGGCGGTGACCTGCATCGGCTAGTGCGCCGCCGCCGGCCAGTGCCAGAAATCGGACCCCTCCTGCTCCAGGAAGCGGTTCAGCACCATGCGGTGCACCTCGTCGGCGCCGTCGACGAGGCGGGCCTGGCGGGCATAGCGGTAGATCCATTCGAGCACCGTATCCTTCGAATAACCCCGGGCGCCGTTGATCTGGATCGCGATGTCGGCGGCCTTGTGCAGGACGTTCGCCACCTGGACCTTCGCCATCGACACCTCCTTGCGGGCGAAGCCCCCGCGGTCGAGCTCGAACGCCGCCTTCATGACGAGGAGCCGGCCCACCTCGATCTCCATGGCAAGGCCGCCGAGCATGAGCTGGATGCTCTCGCGATCCGCGAGCCGCTGCTTGAAGCCGTGCCGCTCGGACGCATAGGCGCGGGCGATCTCGACGCAGCGCTTGGAGAGACCGAGCCAGCGCATGCAGTGGGTGAGGCGTGCGGGGCCGAGGCGGATCTGCGTCACCTTCATCCCCTGCCCTTCCCCGAGGAGCACGTTCTCGGCCGGGATCTCGAGCCCGTCGAAGACGAGTTCGCAATGCCCGCCATGCTCCTCCGGTCCCATGATCGGGATGCGCCGGACGATCTCCCAGCCGGGCTGGTCCTTGTGGAAGAGGAAGGCGGTGAGCCCGCTGCGCGGATCGTCCGACGTGCGGGCGACGAGGATGAAGTGCGCCGCCTCCCCCGCCCCCGTGATGAACCACTTGCGGCCGCGGATCACGTAGGCCGCGTTCCCGCGCTTTTCCGCCACCGTCTCGATCATCGAGGGGTCGGAGCCGCCGCCGGGATGGGGCTCCGTCATCGCGAAGGCCGAGCGCACCTCCCCCCGCACGATGGGCTGAAGCCAGCGCTCCTTCTGCTCCGGCGTGCCGATCGCCTCCAGCACCATCATGTTGCCGTCGTCGGGAGCCGCGGAGTTGAACACCACCGGTCCGAAGATCGAGCGGTTCATCGCCTCGTAGGCGACGGCCATCCCGCGCTTGTCGAGGCCCTGCCCGCCCGTCTCGGGCTTGAGCTGCAGGCACCAGAGGCCCTCGGCCTTGGCCTTGGCCCGCAGGGCGTCGAGAAGGTCGAGGCGGATGTTCTCGTGCGGATCGAAGGCGGCCCGGTCGGATTCGAGCGGGATCAACTCGCGTTCGACGAAGGCGGCGATGCGGCTGCGGAAATCCTCGACGCGGGAGGGGATCGTAAAATCCATGATCGGCTCTTCACAGGGATGAAACGAGGTGGCCGCCATCGACCGAGATGGTCGAGCCGGTCATCCAGGACGAGGCGTCGGTCGCGAGGAGCAGGAAGGCTCCGTCGAGCTCCTGCGGCTGTCCGAGGCGGCGCATGGGGATGCGCTTGATCATCTGCCGGCCCGCCTCGCTCTCGAAGAAGGCGGCGTTGATGTCCGTGGCGATGTAGCCGGGCGCGAGGGCGTTCACGCGGATGCGGTGCTTGGCCCATTCGAGGGCGAGCACCTGGGTCATCTGCACCACGCCGGCCTTCGAGACGACATAAGGAGCCGTACCGCCCGCGACCCGGAAACCCAGGATCGAGGCGATGTTCACGATGGCGCCGGGCCGCCCCTCCCCGCGCCAGAGCCGCCCGGCGGTGGTCGCCATGAGCCACACGCCGCGAAGGTTCGTGTCGATGATCCTGTCGAAATCGTCGATGGGGGTATCGAGGGCGGCGCCGCTCCCGGCGATGCCGGCATTGTTCACGAGCACGTCGAGAGGACGGTCGAGCGCCGTGAAGGCCGCCTCGACGGAGGCCTCGTCTCCGACATCGAGCGCCACGGCCCGGCTGGTCGGCGCGCCGGCCGCCTTCAGCTCCTCGACGAGGGCCTCCAGCTTCTCGACCCGCCGGGCTCCCACGGTCACGGCCGCGCCGCAGCCGGCGCACAGCCTGGCGAAATGCTCGCCGAGCCCGCCCGAGGCGCCCGTGACAAAAACATGCCGTCCCTTCAGTCCCGCTCCAAGATCCATCGAGCCTCCCCTTTCAGGCGGTCGCTACAGGCGCCGCCTCGTGCAGGCGGACGGCGCCGGTCGCCACAACCACCCGCAAGCCCTCGCCGCGTCCCCGCACCGAAACTTCCTTCACTTCCCCGTCCACCCGCAACCTCGCGGCCGCAAGGGCTGCCTCGGAGACGATGAGGGTCGAGCCGAAGGTCTTGTTCAGATCCTCGAGGCGGCTCGCAATGTTCACGGTATCGCCGAGGGCCGTGAGGCCCGACCCCGTTCCGCTGCCCACCCGCCCGAGCACCACCGGTCCCAGATGGATCGCGATGCCCATCCGCAGTCGTTCGTTGAGGGTGGCGTCGAACTCGTCGTTGAGCGCATCGAGAGCCGCCTCCATGTCCCGCGCGGCCAGGAGCGCGGAGCGGCTGCCGGACCCTTGAGCCGGCGTCACGCCGAAGAGCGCCATGATGCCGTCGCCGAGGAACTTGTCGACCTCGCCGCCGTGCCGCTCGATCGCCTCGGACATCACTTCGAAATAGCGGTTAAGGAGGAACACCGAGTCGTAAGGGTAGAGGCGCTCGGCGAGCGACGTGAACCCCCTCAGATCCGCGAACATGACGGTGATCCGCCGCTCCACGCCCCAGTGGTAGGTGTCCTGCCCGAGGGTGGGCTCGGCATTCTTCAGCGGGATGAGCGGCCGCACCTTCACGGAATGGGTCGGCCGCACCTGGCAGGCGAGGCGCACGCCCGGCGGCGCCTCGATGCGTTGCAAGGCCGCGGCTTCGGTCGGGTTCGGCGGCGGCAGGTGGTCAAGGCCTTCGAGCACCATCACGCGGCAGGTGGTGCAACGGCCGCGCCCCCCGCACACCGCGGCATGGGGCACGCCGCCGGTGCGGCTGATCTCGAGGAGCGTCGCGCCCTCCGGCGCCCGGATCTCGCGCCCGCCCACATAGGTGACCACCGGGCCCTTGCGGAACCAGCCCATCAGCCTCCAGACCGCGAAAGAGAGGCCAGCGATCAGAAACACCGTCCAGACCAGCAGCTGCGCGCTCTCGATCAGGGCGCCGCCGGCGGCGAGCTGCGCGTCCGTCATGGGGGGCTGCGCGAAGGTCCGCCCCTCAAGGCGGCGCGCCGCCTCGATCCAGCCCGTGATGGCAAGGGTGGGCACCAGCACGGCCCCGGTCAGCAAAACCGGGCTCCAGCGGGCGTACCAGCGCTTCACCCGCAGCCAGTTGTGGAAGCCGATCATCGCGTGAAGCCAGACGACGAGGAGCAGGATCGATTGATCCCAGGCGAGGCCCGGCCAGAGCAGGCGCAACTCGTTCGTGTAGGTGTCGTCGAACCCGGCGGCGGTGGCGACGCCCCGGGTCGCCGCCACATGGGCGGCGCCCATGATCGGAATGGAGAGGCCGAGCGCGATCTGCGCTCCCTCCCAAGGCGCCATGCGAAGGCTGCGCCGTCGCACGAGCTTGGAGAGAGCAAAGACGATATGGACGGCGAGCGACCCATAAAGGAGCCCGGTGCCGGGCAGCGACCGCCAGAACCCGCGCCGCCAGGCCTGGGCGGCTTCCATTGCCTCGATCGAGACATGCCCGAGGGCGTGGTTCAGGAAATGCGTGAGCGCGAAGACGAAGAGCACGAGCCCGCTCGCGAGCCGCCAGAGCTGCGGATTGCGCCACCGCGCGGCAGCAGGCGACGGGCGCCGCTGCGCTTGAGGAACCGGCGCCGGATCTCTCATCATGCCGTCTTGCCCAAGCCGAAGACCCGGCGCGACCCAAGACCGTCGGCGAGATCGATCCAGCGCTCGGCGAATCCGTCGAGCTGGCCGACGAGGCCTTCCTCGCGGGCTGTGGCCAGGGTCTCGGCTTCGACGAGCGCGAGGGTACCCTCCGCCTTGTTGGTCTTTTCCAGCTTCGCGGCCCGGTTCACCGCCTCGCCGATCACCGTAAATTCGAGGCGCGCATCGTCGCCCACCGTGCCGCATAGGACGGGCCCGCTCACGACGGCAAAGCCGATCTCGATGGGCTCGCCGAACCGCTCGGCGGTCTCTTGGGCGAAGGCGTCCGCCTCGCGCAGGAGCGCCAGAAGCGCACGGACCGCGTCTGCCGAGGGGGCGGCGGTCGTGCGCGCGCAGCCGAAGGTGGCCAGGATGCCGTCGCCGAGGAACTTGTCGATCACGCCGCCATGGGCCTTGATGACGGGCGCCATCCGGCGCTGGTACTCGATGAGGAGGCTGACCACCTCCGCGGCGGGGCGCTTTGCTGCCAGCACGGTGAAGCCGCGGATATCCGCCACGAGCACCGCCCCGTGCCGGATTTCGCCGAAGCCTGGACGCAGCATGCTGTCCTCCTCGGTGATGCGGGCGGCCACCTCCGGGGCGAAGAAGCGCGAGAGATCGTCCCGCGCGTTCGAACCGCGCACGGCGAGGACGAGGGAGCGTCGGCCGAGGGCGATGGCCGATGTCAGGACGAGGGTGACGAGGAGGATGGCGATGATCTTCTCGACCTCGGCGCCGATCAGAACCTGGTTGCCCGTGATGTAGCGGGTGAAGTCCCGGGTGATCGCCGGCTCCGGCGTCGCCTGAATCGCATAGGCCGTCATGGCAGCCCACCCGGCCGCCGCCGCAACGCCCACGACCACGATGGCGACAGGTTCGAACCTCAGGGCGCGGATGGCGATGAGGAGGAAAATGAAAAGGAAGGTCGGGGCCTTGAGATAGAAGGCCGCGGGCTGATCGTACTGGAGATGATAGCTCCAGATGAGCCCGTAGAGCAGAGCCACGTCGACGAGGATGAAAGCGGTCTGCGCGAGGCGCGAGAGCATGCCGTCGTGCGCCATCTTCAGGCGGACGAGGCTGACGGCGAGGAACAGGGCGGTGACGTAGGGAACCGGCCTGACGGGAGCCAGGGAGTCGAGGGCCTTGGGAGAAAGCAGATACACGACGCCGAGGAACAAGGCGACGCTCAGGCTGATCCACGCGCCGAGGATGTCGGCACGCTGGAGCTCCGCGTCGACGAGGGCCTGGACGCGGGGCGGCAGGCAGTAGAGCTCCCGCAGGCTGGCGCGCAGCCGGTGCCACCAGGTCTCTTTCGGACCGATCCCAGCCTCCGCCTCGGCCGCCATGGCGCTACTTCGACTGCGCGGCGAGCTGGGCGTTGGTGCGCTCCAGGCGGTTGGCGAGTTCGCGCATCACCGCGAGGGCCATCTGCGGGAACTGCGCCATCAGTTCTAGGAACACGCGCTTGTCGATCCGGAGCGCCGTTGTGGGCGCCTGCGCCTCGATCGAAGCCGAACGGGGGTTGTCCGAGAGAATGCCCATCTCGCCGAGAAGGGCGTTCTGGCCGAGTTCCGCCACCTTGATCTCGCCGTTCGGCGTGGTGAGCAGGACATTGGCCCGCCCCTCCAGGATCACGTAGGCGGCGTCCGAAGCGTCGCCCTGCGAGAAGAAGCGCTGCCCGGCCGCGAACTGAACGCGCTCGCTCGTGAAGGCGAGAAGCTTCAACCGCGCGGGATCGATCTCCCGGAACATCGGCACCTGCCTTAGGGACTGAACCTCGTTGTCCAGCGTCATGAGACCCCTCCTGCGATCCGTTTTTGGGCCGAGCCGGTTTGTGCCGGCGGCCGTGTCATCTTGGCTGTAACCTGTCCCCGGGCAAAGCGCATCTGGGCCTCGAAGAGGTCGGCCTGCCGGTCGTTCGGCAGCACGAAGAACAGGCTCTGGCCCTCGCTGCGCTCGAGCAGCAGGCGCAGGAGCGCCTGCGCCCGCGCCTCGTCGAAGGGGGCGAGAGCCCCGTCGACGACGAGGATGTCGGGCCGCTTCACCAGGCACCGCACGAGGTTGACGACCGCGCGCTGCTGCGCCGTGAGGAGGCGACCGGCCGGGCCCACCTGATGGTCGAGGCCGATCCGCTCCACCGCCGGGCGAAGGCCGAGTTCCGTGACGACGGCCGACATGGCCTCGGCGACTCGGCCTTGGGCATTCGCGACCCGGTAGCTGACCCGCCCGAACAGGAGATTGTCCTTGAGCGGCGCCGCCGCGCAGACCTGGTCCTCGTCGTAAAAATCGACCCCCGGATCCTGCAGCCGGGCGAGCTTCCGGTGCACCTCCGCGCGGGTCTGGACGAGCTTCGTCTTGAGTTCGTCCCCGAGGAGGCCGAGGCGGTGCCGGGGCTCCACATAGGCCAGCGGCAGGGCGAGAAGCCGGGTCTGGTCGGGTTTGGGCAGGGCCCGGGCCCGCCCCTGCCGCCGGCGCAGGATGGCCTCGAACTCGTCGAGTTCGTCGGCGCCGATGAACGAGAACTGCTCGAAGAGCGGGTGCCCCGGCGGCAGCCCGCGGAAGATCTCGGTCATGGTCTCGGCGATCGAGGCGCCCATGACGAGCAGATCGTCGCAGAGCCCGGTCTCGTCGAGGCTGTCCCGGAAGGCCGGGTTCTCGGCAAGGCTCCGCCCCATGAAGGCCCGGGAGGTGGGAACGCCGAACAGCAGGTTCTCGGCGACGGTCGCCTGATCGTTGTAGCGGTCCGATGCGAAGGGCTCGACGAGATCGGCCATGCCGGCGGCGCTGAAGGTCTTGCGCAGGAGGGCCCGCGCCTCGACGATCCGCGAGGCGAGCTCCGGGTCGCGATCGGGATCGATCAGCCCCGACAGGCCGAACCGGTAGAGGTCGTCCTGCAGCCCGGCCTGGCTCAGGAGGTCGAGGAGGATGCGGTCGAGTTCCGCCTCGTCGCCGGCGCCGGCGAGGCTGTAGTCGATCCAGGGATCGTGGATGCTCTCCACCGGGTTGCCGGTGCGCTTCGCCTCCATGAGACGGCGGGCGGCCTCCCGCGACCCCTCATCGGCCTTCCCGACCGGGCGAAACCGCAGGCCGTAGACGAGGTTGTCCCGGATCGAGCCCGGGAACAGGATGGGATCGACGCCCGCATAAGCGAGCCGCTGGCCGGCGGCCGCGGCCGGCAGCCGGGTGAGATCGGCGCCCCCGATGCTCAGGCGGCCGCTGAACTGGGTGCTGCGGCGGGCGAGAATGCGGGCCATGACGCTCGCGGACGCCGTGCCGTCGGCCACCATGGCGACCCTGGCCGGGAGGTCGAGGGCGAATGTTGCGCCGTCGAGCACGGTCCCGCCATGCGGATCGGCGACCGTGACGCCCTCGGCTTCGAGGGGTCCGGAGAGCGTCACGTCGGCGGGCGCGTCCACCTCCTCCTCGCCCGGCAGCAGGCGCTCGGGGGAGAAGTGCTGCACGACCTGATCGTACTTCACCTGAACGTCGAGGCGCTGCTGGTCCCAGTCGATCAGCTCCTTGAGAGGCGGCGGCAGCTCCCGATAGGCGCCGATCACGGCCACGAGCTGACCGATGTCGAGCTGGCCCCGCAAGGCGAAATAGCCGCCCACCGCGTAGAACAGGAAGGGCGTCACCTGGGCGAGCAGGTTGTTGAGGAACTTGACCGAGAACTTGCGCCGGTAGATCCGGAACCGGATGTCGAAGAGCTCGTAGAGCCGGTGGCCGATCTCGGCCCGTTCCCAGCCGCGGGTATTGTGGACGTGGACGGCCTCGATGCCGTCGAGCACCTCGCCGACCCGCCCGGCGAGCCTGCGGGAGGCGAGCTGGCGCTGCTTGCCGAGGCGCAGCAACTCCCGGCGCAGCTTCGGGATGATCGTGAACTGGATCCCGATCACCCCCATCGCCATGAGGCCGAGCCAGATGTTCTGCACCATGATGAAGGCCAGCGCCGTGAGCGCCTGGGTGCCGAGGAAGGCCGGGGTGATGAAGGCATCCCCGATGAAGCCGCCGATGGGCTCGACCTCGTCCTTGATGATCGTCGCCGTCTCGGTCGATTTCACCGTGCGGAGCGTCTCGGGGGTGAAGCGCAGGACGAGGGCGAAGAGTTCGAAGCGCATGCGCCGGAGCATGCGCTCACCGAGCGCCCCCTTCTCCACGTTGATCCAGTACTTGAAGGCCCCGTTGACGAGCACGAAGAACAGGAACACGCCCGAGAGGCCGAACAGGAGGGAGAGGCGGTCGAGCTGGAACCCCTCGAAGAGGGTATAGGTGCCGCCGCCGAGCCAGTCCGGCAGGGTGAACGACATGTTGAGGAACGGGGCCGTCATCCGGCCGCCCTCGAAGGCGCGCCCTTGGATGGCCTCGTTCACGATCCTGCGGGGGAGGTCGAGGGAGGCGAAATAAAACGGCAAGGACGCGAGAACGACCGAGCAAATGATGAGCTGGTCCCGCCGGGAATGGCGCCAAATGTAGCGGAATAGGCTTTTGTCCATCTTTCCGAGGCTACCATTCCCTGAGCGTTACGGGATATCTCTTCCCTAGCACCCGGGAAGTCCAGGCCTGCCTTTTGCGCCGGACGTGTTAAGAACAGCATCAAGCGTCGCCTTGATCGGGCTTCGCGTCGAGAATGGACAGACGTCATGGCGGACCGGATCAGGGACCTGAGGGCGCCGCCCTCCCCCGGCGAGGTCGGGCGACAGGCCGCCCGCGTGTTGCTCTACAGCCACGATACCTTCGGGCTCGGCCACCTCCGCCGGACCCGGGCGATCGCCAATGCCCTGGTGGAAGCCTGGCCCGGGACCTCGGTGCTGATCCTGTCGGGCTCCCCCGTGATCGGGAACTTCGAGTTCGGGCCCGGCGTGGACTATGTCCGCATCCCGGGCGTGACCAAGCTGCCGGAGGGCGACTACCGCAGCCTCAACCTCAACGTCTCCATCGACCAGGCGGTGGGGCTGCGCCAGGCGCTCATCCTCCAGGCGGCGGAAAGCTTCAGGCCCGACGTCTTCGTGGTCGACAAGGAGCCGACGGGCTTCCGGGGGGAGGTCGTGCCGGCCCTCGAGTACCTGAAGGGCCAGGGCTGCCGCCTCGTCCTCGGCATCCGCGACGTGATGGACGAGCCCGCCCTGCTCGTGCCCGAATGGGTGCGCAAGGGAGCGATGGACGCCCTCAAGCGCTACTACGACGAGGTCTGGGTCTACGGGCTGAAACAGGTCTACGAGCCCCTTGCGGCCCTCGACCTGCCGGACTCCGTGCGAAAGCGCCTCACCTATACGGGCTACATCCGGCGCGAGGTGCCCCGGGAATCAGCGGTGGCGCGCTACCCCAAGATGACCCGCCAGCCCTTCTTCCTTGTCACGACAGGGGGCGGCGGCGACGGCGACGAGCTCATCGACTGGGTGATCCAGGCTTACGAGCACGCGCCCGACATCGAGGTGCCGGCCCTCATCATGTTCGGGCCTTTCATCAACCGGGACCGCCGCAACAGCTTCATGAGCCGCATCGCCGGCCACCCGAAGCTCGACGCCCTCACCTTCGACACCAAGATCGAGGTTCTGATCGAGAAGGCCGCCGCCGTGGTGGCGATGGGCGGCTACAACACGTTTTGCGAGATCCTGTCCCTCGACAAGCGGGCGCTCATCGTGCCGCGCACCCGCCCGCGGCTCGAACAGCACATCCGGGCCGTCGAGGCGGAGCGCCTCGGCCTCGTTCGGATGCTGAGCGATCGGGACGGGCCGCGGACCCCCGAGCGCATGGCGGCCGCCCTGCGGAGCCTTGCGGCCCAACCCCGTCCCTCCGAGGTGGTGATCCCCGGGCTCCTCGACGGCCTCGACCGGATCCGGGAGCGGTTCACGGCCCTCGCCCATGGCGCCCGCCTCGACGCCGCGTTGAACGAGGCGGCCGAGTAGCCCGGCATGCCGCCCCCCGATGTCCGCCGGATCGCCGTTGTCGTGAAGGGCTATCCGCGCCTGTCCGAAACCTTCATCGCGCAGGAGATCCTGGCCCTCGAGGAGCGCGGGATCGCGCTGGAGATCTGGTCCCTGCGCCATCCGACCGAACGGGCGGTGCACCCCATGAACCGGCGCATCAAGGCGCCGGTGACATATCTTCCGGAATACCTCTACCAGGAACCCCTGAGGGTCCTGCGCGGCCTCGCCTGGAGCGTGCGGCAGGCTTCGTTCCGCCGCCTCCTCGGCGCGTTCTGGCGCGATCTCAGGCGGGACCCGACGCCGAACCGCGGGCGGCGGCTCGGCCAGGCTTTCGTGATGGCCCGGGAGCTCCCGCCGGGGGTGGCGCATCTTCACGTCCATTACCTGCACACGCCTGCCTCCGTGGTCCGCTATGCCGCGGTGCTGCGCGGCCTGCCCTGGACCTTCTCGGCTCACGCCAAGGACATCTGGACGACGCCGGATTGGGAAAAGCGCGAGAAGATGGCCGAGGCGGCCTGGGGCGTCACCTGCACGGCGGAGGGCGCCCGGCACCTCAAGGCGCTGGCGCCGAGCCCCGCCCATGTGAGCCTCGTCTATCACGGCCTCGATCTCTCCCGCTTCCCCGAGCCGAGCGGGAGCCGCCCCGCCCGGGACGGGTCGGATCCGGCTGACCCCGTCCGGATCGTCAGCGTCGGCCGTGCGGTGGCGAAGAAGGGGTACGACGATCTTCTGCGGGCCCTGGCCGCCCTGCCGGAGGGCCTCCATTGGCGCTTCGCCCATGTGGGCGGGGGCGACGGGCTGGAGGGCCTGAAGGCGAAGGCCGAGCAGATCGGCATTGCGCCCCGCTGCGCGTTCCTCGGCCCGAAGAACCAGACCGATGTCGTTGCCCTTCTGCGCGAGGCGGACCTCTTCGCCCTCCCCTCCAAGGAGGCGAAGTCCGGCGACCGGGACGGGCTGCCCAACGTGATCATGGAGGCGGCGAGCCAAGGCCTTGCCGTGGTGGCGACGGATTTCGCCGGCATCCCGGAATTCGTGCGGGCCGACCGCGAGGGGATCCTGGTTCCCCCCGGCGACTGGGAGGCCCTGTCGAACGCCCTCAACCTCCTGTCCCGCGACCCGGAGACCCGGCGGCGGCTGGGCGCCGCGGCCTACGAGCGTCTGCGCACCGCCTTTTCCATGGAGGGCGGGATCGACGAGCTGGAGCGCCGTTTCCGCGCCGCGGTCGAGGACCCGGCGCCCCAGCCGGCCCTGCCGTGACCCTGCCCGTCGCCTTCTACGCGCCCCTGAAGAGCCCGTTCCACCCGGCCCCCTCGGGAGACCGCACCATGGCACGGCTCCTGATGCGCGCCCTCGCGGCGGGGGCCTACGATCCGCAGCTCGCCAGCGAGACCCGGACCCTCGACCGAGCGGGCGACCCGGCGGTGCAGGCCGGGATCAAGGAGCGGTGCGAGGCGGAAGCCGAGGCGCTGCTCGCGCGCTACCGCGCCCTCCCCGCCTCCCGGCGTCCCCGCCTCTGGTTCACCTATCACGTCTACTACAAGGCGCCCGACTGGATCGGCCCGCTCGTCGCCGCGGGCCTCCGCATCCCTTACGTGGTCGCCGAGGGCTCCCGGGCATCGAAGCGCGCCGAGGGGCCATGGGCGCTCGGGCACCGGGGCGCCGAGGCGGCCCTCGACCGGGCCGACGCGGTCTTCGTCATGACGGCGCATGACCGGGAGGCCCTGGAGCGCCACCGGACCGCCGGGCAGGCCCTCGTCGACCTGCCGCCCTTCCTCGACGACGACTGGCTCGGCCCCGCCCGGCCTCCCCGGATCGAGGGACCGCCCCGGCTTCTCACGGTCGCCATGATGCGGGCGGGCGACAAGCTGGCTTCCTACCGGCTGCTGGCCGAGGCCCTGGACGGCCTCCGCGACATGCCCTGCACGCTTGACATCGTGGGGGACGGCGAAATCCGGCCGGAGGTCGAAGCCCTCTTCCGGCACCTCGACCGGGTCCGCTTTCTCGGCTCGGCCGAGGACGCGGCGACCCTTCGCGGCCATTACGACCGGGCGGACCTCTTCCTGTGGCCCGCCGTCAACGAGGCCTACGGGATGGTGCTTCTCGAAGCGCAGGCCCGCGGCTGCCCGGTGGTGGCGGGGGCCTTCGGAGGGGTGCCGAGCGTCGTGCGGGACGGCGAGACCGGACGCCTCGCGCGGCCGGGCGATGCCGCCGCCTTCGCGGACACCGTGAGGGCGCTCCTCGAGGACGAGGGCGAGCGGCTCCGGCTCGGTGCCGGGGCTCGCCGCTTCGTTGCGGGCGAGCGGACCCTCGCCGGCGCCGCCGGCCGCCTACGCGGGGCGCTGGAACCGCTCCTCGGCCGGGGATCCGCATGAGCCTTCGCGTCCTCATCGCCGTCACCCATCTTCTCGGGGTCGGGCATCTCACCCGGGCGGCGGCCCTCGGCCGCGCCTTCGCGGCCCGGGGGCATCGGGTCACCCTGGTGTCGGGGGGGCGCCCTGCCCCCCTCGTCTCGACGGAGGGCATGGACCTCGTTCAGCTGACCCCGCTCCGGTCGGACGGAATGAACTTCAAGACGCTCGTCACGGCGACGGGCGAACGGGCGGACGAGGCGGTCCATGCTGCCCGCCGCGACCTCCTGCTCCGGACCCTGGACGCGGTCCGGCCCGACGTTGTGATCACGGAACTCTTCCCCTTCGGCCGGCGGGGGCTTGCCGCGGAGTTCATGAGCCTCGTCGAGGCTGCCCGCGCCCTCAACCCGCGCCCCCTCGTCGCCGCGTCCATCCGGGACATCCTGGCCGCGCCGTCGAAGCCCGAGCGCGTCGCTGAGGCGCATGAACGCCTCGCCCGCAACTACGACCTCGTGCTCGTCCACGGCGACCCGGCCCTCGTCCCTCTCGACGCCTCCTGGCCCGTCGATGAGGAGATCCGGCCCCTTCTCAAGGTCACGGGCTACGTGGATGAGGGGGCGCCCGCGGCGGCGGCCGGAGACCGTCGCGGGATCGTGGTGTCGGGGGGATCGAGCGAGGCGAGCCTGCCGCTCTACCGGGCCGCGCTCGGGGCGGCGGCGCTCTTCCCCGGCGAGCCTTGGCGCATGCTCGTCGGCGCAGGGGTGCCGGAGGAGGCGTTCGGCGCGCTCGCGGCCGAGGCACCGCCGCACCTTTCGGTCGAGCGCGCCCGCCCAGACTTTCGCGCCCTCCTCGCCGGGGCCACCGTCTCGGTGAGCCAAGCCGGCTACAACACCCTCACCGACCTGCTGCGCACCGGCCCCGCCATGGTTCTGGTCCCGTTCGAAGGCGGATCGGAGACGGAGCAGCGGCTGCGGGCCGCGTGCCTCGCGAGAGCTGGGCTCGCCGTCGTCGTCACCGAAGCGGAGCTCTCCCCCGAGCGCCTCGCCGGCGCCGTGCGCGAGGCCCTGGCCCGGCCCCGGGCCGCAGCGCCGGCCTACGCCCTCGACGGGGCCGCACGGAGCGTCGCCATCGTCGAGGAGGCGGTCCGGGCCCGGCCGGCCTTGCGGCTCTCGGCCCACGACTGGTCGCCGGCCAGGGAAGCCTTACGGCGCGCAGCCGAGGCCGGCACCGCGATCCCGTTCTGGTGGCGCGACGACGATGCGGTGGCAGAGACGCCCGCGCTCCGGCGCCTCCTCGCCTTGGCCCAGACCTACCGTGCGCCCGTCGCCCTCGCCGCCATTCCGGCACGGCTCGACCCATCCCTTGCCGCCACCCTCTCCCATGCCGGCTTGGCCGAAGCGCTGGTGCATGGCTGGGCCCATGCGAACCACGCCCCGGAGGGCGAGCGCAAGGCCGAGTTCGGCGCCCACCGCACGCTCACCGCCATGGAGCTCGAAGCCCGGTCCGCCCTCCGGGAGGCGCGGCGCGTCCTCGGGGACGGGCTCGTTCCCGTCTTCGTGCCGCCCTGGAACCGCATGGCTCCGGGTCTCGCGCCGGGGCTCGCGCGGGCAGGCTACCGGGGCCTGTCCACCTTCCGCGACCGGGCGCAGCGAGAGGCGGCGCCGGGCCTCGTCCAGATCAACACCCATCTCGACCCGATCGACTGGCGCGGCAGGCGGGGGCTCGCGGACCCGCAGCGGCTCGTGGCCACGCTGGCCGAGGCGATCGCCCGGCGGGCCGGCGAGGCCCGCCCCGAGCCCATCGGCCTCCTGACCCATCACCTCGTGCACGACGATGCGGTCTGGTCGTTCTGCGAGAGCCTGCTCGAGTGGACGGCTGGGAATGGGATCCGCTTTTCGCTTGCGAGCCACCTCTTTCTTGAGGACAACCGGATCGTCATGCAGACGTGATGCGTTAGCGCAATGTGTTACGCCTCGGATGGAACCGGAGGCCGGTATGGAGCAGCCCCTATTGTCGATCCGCGGCCTCGCGGTCGATTTCGCGGCCGAGGGCGGTGGGTTTCGCGCCGTCGACGGGCTTTCGTTCGACATCCCACCCGGGCGGACCGTGGCGCTCGTCGGCGAGTCCGGCTCCGGCAAGTCCGTCACCGCCCAGGCCATCCTGCGCATCCTCCCGAAGGCGGCGCGCATCGGGGGCGGCTCGATCCTGTTCCGCGATCCGGCCAAGGCCGGCAAGACGGTCGACATCACCGCGCTCGAGGCGAACAGCGAGGCCATGCGGGACCTGCGGGGCGGCCGCATCGCCATGATCTTCCAGGAGCCGATGACCTCCCTGTCGCCGCTCCACACGGTGGGCGATCAGGTGAGCGAGGCCCTGATGATCCACGGCGGTGCCACGAAGGCCGATGCGCGCCGCAAGGCGATGGAGGTCTTTGCCCGGGTGGGCTTTCCGGACCCGAAGCGCGCGCTCAACACCTATCCGTTCGAATTGTCGGGCGGCCTGCGCCAGCGCGCCATGATCGCCATGGCGCTGATCACCCGCCCGGCCCTCCTCATCGCGGACGAGCCGACCACGGCGCTCGACGTCACCACCCAGGCCCAGATCCTCGACCTCATCCGGGAGCTGCAGGCCGATACCGGCATGTCGGTTCTGCTCATCACCCACGATCTCGGCATCGTGGCGAACGTCGCCGACGACGTGGTGGTGATGTATCGCGGCCGCGTCATGGAAACGGGCCCGCGGGAGGAGATCTTCCGGCGCCCGCAGCACCCATACCTGAAGGCGCTCATGCGCGCCGTGCCGCGCTTCGCCATGGAGCCGGACGAGCGCCTGACCCCGATCCGCGAGGTGCGCAGCGAAACGCTCGCCCGGGCGGCGCCCCCGAAGCTGCCGAAGCCGAAGGGCCCGATCCTCAAGGCCGAGAGCCTGTGCAAGACCTTCACGCTCCGCTCGGGCTGGTTCTCAGGCAAGACGCGAACCATCCGCGCGGTGAACGGGGTCAACCTCGAGCTTGCCGCCGGGACGACCCTCGGCCTCGTCGGAGAATCCGGCTGCGGCAAGACCACCGTTTCCAAGATCATCATGCGGGCCATGCACCCGGATTCGGGCTCCGTCCATTTCGACGACGGAACCGGACCCTGCAACGTGCATGAACTGTCGGGGGAGGCCCTCACGGCCTATCGCCGCCAGGTGCAGTTCGTGTTCCAGGATCCGTTCTCGTCCCTCAATCCGCGGATGACGGTGTACGAGATCCTGACCGAACCCCTTCGCATCCACGAGATCGGCACGCCGGACGACCGCTACCGCCGCGCCAAGCAGCTCCTCGACATGGTGGGCCTCGACCAGCGCTCGCTCAGGCGCTACCCGCACTCCTTCTCGGGCGGCCAGCGCCAGCGCCTCGGCATTGCCCGGGCCCTCGCCCTCGAGCCCCGGGTGCTCCTGTGCGACGAGCCGGTCTCGGCCCTCGACGTCTCCGTGCAGGCGCAGGTCTTGAATCTTCTCAAAGATCTTCAGGCGGCCCTGGGCTTGTCGTACCTCTTCGTTTCCCACAACCTCGCGGTCGTGGACTATATCGCCGACACCATCGCCGTCATGTGCCGCGGCTACATCGTCGAGCAGGCGCCCAAGGTGGCGCTGTTCCGCAATCCCGTTCACCCCTACACGCAGGCGCTGCTCGCGGCGGTGCCGGACCCCGACATCGACCGCCCGCTCGATTTCGACAAGCTCAGATCCGACCGGTTCTCCGATCCCGCCTCCTGGCCCGAGCCCTACCGCCTCGCCGGTGGCGAGCGCGGCGCCATGCGGGAGATCGAGCCGGGTCACCTCGTCCGGGTGCACGACACGTCCGCCAAGGAGGCCGCATGAATCTGCGCCGCACCGCTCTTCTCGCCCTCTTGGGCGCCGCCGTCGCAGCGCCCCCGGCTGCCGCGCAGGGCTTCGTCGAGTCCCCGCTCCTCGCCGAACGGGTTGCCAAGCAGGCTCTGCCGCCCGTAGCTCAGCGCCTTCCGGGCACGCCCCTCGTGGTCGATCCCGCGGCGGACGGCGGCAGCATCGGCCAGCATGGGGGCGAGATCGTCACCCTCGTGCCGCGGGCGCGGGACATCCGCTACATCTCGACCTTTTCCTACACGCGCCTCGTCGGCTACGACACCAAGCTCCAGCTCCAGCCCGATCTTCTGGAGCGCTACGAGGTGGAGGACCAGCGCGTCTTCACCTTCCATCTGCGGCCCGGCCACCGCTGGTCCGACGGCCACCCCTTCACGGCGGAGGACTTCCGCTACTTCTGGGAAGACGTCACCCAGAACAAGGAGCTCTCCCCCGCCGGCGTCCCCGAGTTCATGCTGGTCGACGGCAAGCCGCCGAAATTCGAGGTGATCGACGAGCGCACCGTGCGCTACACCTTCGAGAAGCCGAACCCGCGCTTCCTCCCCCAGCTTGCCGGCCCGACGGATCCCGGGATCTTCCGCCCCGCCCACTACCTCAAGCGCTTCCACGCCAAATACGCCGAGAAGGCCGAGCTCGACGAGCAGGCGAAGCGCCAGAAGCTGAAATCCTGGGCCGCGCTCCACAACCGCCTCGACGACATGAAGGAGCACACCAACCCGGACCAGCCCACGGTGCAGCCCTGGCGTGTGACGAACGCCGCGCCTGCAACGCGGTTCGTCTTCGAGCGCAACCCGTACTTCCACCGGGTCGACACCCGCGGGCAGCAGCTTCCTTACGTCGACCGGGTCGTCATGGACGTGGCGGCGGGCGGGCTTCTGGCCGCCAAGGCCAATGCGGGCGAGACGGACCTCCTGTTCCGCGGCCTCAACATGAGCGACGTGCCGATCCTCAAGGAGGGCGAGCGCGCCAAGGGCTACCGCACCCTGCTCTGGCCCAATGCCCGCGGCACAGAGCTCGCGCTGTACCCCAATCTCAATGCCGCCGACCCGGTCTGGCGCGCTTTGAATCGGGACGTCCGCTTCCGCCGGGCGCTCTCCCTCGGCATCGACCGCAGGACGCTCAACAACGCTCTCCTGTTCGGCCTCGGGACCGAAGGCAACAACACGGTGGTGGCCGAGAGCCCTCTCTTCCAGCCCGAATTCCGCGCCATCAATGCCGGCTACGATCCCGCCGAAGCCTCGCGGCTCCTCGACGAGATCGGCCTCACCCAGCGCGACGGGGCCGGCATCCGCCTCCTGCCGGACGGGCGCGAGCTTGAGATCATCGTCGAGACGGACGGCGAGAGCAGTCTCGTGGTCGACGGGCTGACCCTCATCAGCGAGTTCTGGCGCGAGATCGGGGTCAAGCTCTTCGTGAAGCCGCAGGACCGCACGGTGCTGCGCAACCGGTCCTTCTCGGGACTCACCGTGATGGTGGCCGCGCCCGGGCTCGACAACGCCATGCCCACCGCCATCATGCCGCCCGCCGAGCTCGCCCCCATGCGCCAGGACAACTACGCCTGGCCGAAATGGGGCCAGTTCGTCGAGACCAAGGGCAAGAACGGCGAGGCCGTCGATGTCGCCGAGGCGAAGGAGCTGATCGAGCTCTACCGCCGCTGGATGGGAACCTCGGACGCCGCCGCGCAGGCCGAGGCCTGGCGGGCCATGCTCAAGAATCACGCCGAGAACCAGTGGACGATCGGCACGGTCGCCGGCGCCCTGCAGCCCATCGTGGTGAAAAACGGCCTGCAGAATCTGCCCGCGAAGGCGCCCTATAGCTGGGAGCCCACCGCCATGATCGGCATCTACCGGGCCGACGAGATGTTCTGGAACCGGGCGGCCGGCAAGGAGGCGGGGGTCCGATGATCCGCTTCCTGTTCCGCCGCGCGCTCACCATGGCGGTGACGCTGCTCGTGATCTCGGCGCTCGTGTTCTTCATCATCAAGCTGCCCCCCGGAGACTTCCTGACGAATCAGATCGCGGAATTGCGGGCGCAGGGCGAAGCCGCCTCGGCCGCCAAGGCGGAGTTCCTGATCAAGCAATACGGCCTCGACCGGCCGGTCTGGGAGCAGTACCTCGTCTGGCTCGGCGTGATGCCGGGGCCGAACGGGTTCTCGGGCCTCCTCCAGGGCGACTGGGGCTGGTCCTTCGAGTTCGACAAGCCCGTAAAGGACGTTGTGGGCGATGCGCTCTGGCTCACGCTCCTCGTGAACCTCGCGGTGGTGATCTTCATCCACCTCGTGTCGATCCCCATCGCGATCTACTCGGCGACGCGGCAATACTCGGTCGGCGACTACATCGCGACCTTCATCGGCTATATCGGCCTTGCGACCCCGAGCTTCCTCCTGGCGCTGATCCTGCTCTACTACGTGAACCGCTGGTTCGGCGTGTCGATCGGCGGGCTCTACGATCCCCAATATGCCGGCCAGCCCTGGACCTGGGACAAGGTGAAGTCCCTGCTCTCGCACCTCGTCGTCCCGACCCTCGTCATCGGTCTTGGCGGCACCGCCGCCATGATCCGGCGCATGCGGGCGAACCTCCTCGATGAACTCGGCAAGCAGTACTACACGACCGCGAAGGCCAAGGGGCTCGCGCCGGCACGGGCGCTGCTGAAATATCCCTTCCGCATGTCGCTCAACCCGTTCATCGCCGACATCGGCAACCTGCTGCCGCACCTGATCTCCGGCTCGGTGCTGGTGTCGCTGGTGCTGAGCCTGCCGACCGTGGGGCCGATCCTGCTCTCGGCCCTCAAGAGCCAGGACCAGTTCCTGGCGGGCTTCATCCTGATGTTCGTGGCGCTCCTCACGGTCGTCGGCATGCTGATCTCGGACCTCCTCCTCGCGCTCCTCGACCCGCGCATCCGCCTCGGAGGCGCCCGATGAACGAAGCCGTTCCGCTCAAGCGCCACTACGTCAACCCGGAGCCCTTCGATCCCGGCGCGACGGAGCCCGTGGGTGCCGAGAACGAGGGCTTCTACCGCGCCTCGTCCTGGAAGCTGATGTGGTGGAAGTTCCGCCGCCACAAGGTGGCGGTGGCCTCCGCCCTCATCCTCCTCGCCTTCTACGCCATGGTGCCCTTCGTCGAGATGCTGGCGCCCTATAACCAGACGAAGCGCAACGGCGACTTCCTTTATGCGCCGCCGCAGGGCGTGCACCTCTTCCACGAGGGGCGGTTCGTCGGCCCGTTCGTCTACCCGTACAAGTTCGAGTTCAACCTCGAGACCTTCCGGCGCGACTACACGGTCGACCGCACGAACCCCCAGCCGATCCGCTTCTTCTGCCGGGGGGATTCTTACGATTTCTGGGGGATCGTGCCCCTCGACGTGCACCTCGTGTGCCCGCCGGAGAACGGCACCATGTTCCTTCTCGGCACCGACCGGCTCGGGCGCGATCTCTTCTCGCGGATCCTCTACGGGGCCCGCATCTCGCTCACCATCGGCATCGTCGGCATCGCGGTGTCCTTCGCCCTCGGCCTCTTCTTCGGGGGGCTCGCGGGCTACATGGGCGGCTGGGTCGACCACGCGATCCAGCGGGTGATCGAGATCCTGCGCTCGCTCCCCGAACTGCCGCTCTGGCTCGCCCTCTCGGCGGCGCTGCCGCCGAACTGGAGCCCGATCCTCGTCTTCTTCGGCATCACCATCATCCTCGGCCTCCTCGACTGGCCGGGACTCGCCCGGGCGGTGCGCTCGAAGCTCCTGTCGCTCCGCGAGGAGGATTTCGTGAAGGCGGCGGAGCTCATGGGCGCCTCCAAGCGCCGCATCATCGGCCGCCACCTCATCCCGAACTTCATGAGCCACCTCATCGCCTCGGCGACCCTGTCGATCCCGTCCATGATCCTCGGCGAGACGGCCCTCTCGTTCTTAGGGCTCGGCCTCCGCCCGCCGGTGACGAGCTGGGGCGTGCTCCTCAACGAGGCCCAGAACCTCGCCGCCGTGCAGCTCCATCCCTGGCTCCTGTTCCCCATCGTCCCGGTTGTGATCGTGGTCCTTGCCTTCAACTTCATGGGCGACGGATTGCGGGACGCGGCAGATCCGTATCACTGATCCGCACTTCGCTTCAGACACGGCTTCTCGGCGTCGCTCGTGTGGAGCGGCCCCTTTCCCTCGCCGCTGGTGCGGGAGGCAGGGGCTGAAGGGGAGCGGGACGCTGGCGGTCCGGCTGTGTTGGTGGGGAAGAAGAGGCCGAAAGCCCCCAGCGTCCCGCCGGCGTTCTTGTCAGACCGGATCGGCCCCGCACTCCGGCCCTGTGCCTCGCGTGAGGCGCATGGCCTTAAGCTGGTCCTGCCAGGGCTCTGTCCTAGTGCAGAGCGGGCGGGCCTCTTGGGGCAGCGGGCCGTGCCTGAGGTGAGGATCACCTCGGGTCGGTGGCGCTGCCTTGCGCCGATCACAGCCTCCCGAGTCCTTGGAGCGCGTTCCCCAGGGCCGCAGGCGCCGGCCTCAAGCTCCACGTCACGACGCCTCGCGAGAGCGCCCCTTCCTGAGCCAAGGCCCGCACAGAACAGCACAGCTTGCAGGCAGGGTCAAGAACAAAAGCGGAACATAAGACGGCAGAGGGGTGAGTGGTGAGTGGAGGAGCGCCGCCGCTCGCTCCCCCTCCCCCCTGAGGGGAGGGGTACGGGGTGGGGGTGGCGGCGGTAATCTGACCGGAGAGCATCCTGCCGCCACCCCCACCTCCACCTCCTCCCCTCAAGGGGGAGGAGAGACCCGCTCCGCATCCCGCGTTCCCTGAACCCTCCTTCGAGACGCCGCTCCGCGGCTCCTCAGGATGAGGGTTGAGGGGCGCACCGCTGGTCGCGCGAACTCTCATTCTGCGGTGGTTATGGGTTCCGGGCTCGCCTGCGGCGCCCCGGAATGACAAGGGGCGCGCACCGGGACGACGGACGTGGCATTCGCTCTCCCCCACCCGCGGCCTACCCTGCAGCAAAAAGGGCGACGGTTGCCCGTCGCCCTTGTCCTTAGAATCGTCGGTGCGGCTGCTGCCGCGTCTCAGCGGCGCGGGCTGCGGTCGAGCCAGGCGACCTGAGAGCCGTCGGCGCTGCCGCGGTCCCGGCGGGGCTGGGCCTGGGCGGACCTCGCCGGCTGGGCAGGCCTTGCCTGCTGGGCGGAGCGGGCCGGCTGGGCCGGCCGGGCCGGTTGCGCGGGCTTGGCCTGGGCGGGACGGGAGCCCTGCGGCTTGGCGCCGGGCTGGGCCGCCTGGGGCTGGCCTGCGCCCCCGGGCTTTCCGCCCCGGCGGCGACGGCGCTTGGGGCCGCGCTCCGCGTTGGGATCGGCGGCCGGGCGCGGCTCGCCGTGGCCCTTGTGGCCGCGGGCGTGGGGCGCCGGTCGGCCGCGCCGCTCCTCGCGCAGGGGCTCGAAGCTCGCGGACGCCTCCGGCAGGCCCTCGGGGAGCGGCAGCACCGGAACCTTGAGGCGCGTCAGCTTCTCGATGTCCTTGAGGTAGGCCCGCTCCTCGTCGTTGCAGAACGAGAGCGCGACGCCCGCCGCCCCCGCGCGGGCCGTGCGGCCGATGCGGTGGACATACGATTCCGGCACGTTCGGCAGGTCGTAGTTGATGACGTGGCTCACGCCCTCGACGTCGATGCCGCGCGCCGCGATGTCGGTGGCGACGAGCACCCGGCAGGTGCCGGCGCGGAAGGCGGCGAGCGCCCGCTCGCGCTGCGGCTGGGACTTGTTGCCGTGGATCGCCGCGCCGACGATGCCAGCCTTCTCGAGGCCGCGCACCACCTTGTCGGCGCCGTGCTTCGTGCGGGTGAAGACGAGGACGCGGTCGATGGCGGGATCGCGCAACACCGCCTCGAGGAGCGCGGGCTTGCGCTGCGTCTGCACGAACATGACGCTCTGCTCGACCCGCTCCGCCGTCGTGGCGACGGGGGTCACCGCGACCTTGGCGGGGTTGCGCAGGAAGGTGTCGGCGAGATCCGCGATCGTCTTCGGCATGGTGGCCGAGAAGAACAGGGTCTGCCGCTCCTTCGGGAGCATGGTGACGATGCGCTTCAACGCATGGATGAAGCCGAGGTCGAGCATCTGGTCGGCCTCGTCGAGGACGAGGATCTCCACGTCCCGGATCGAGAGCGACCGGCGGTCGATGAGGTCGAGGAGCCGGCCGGGGGTGGCGACGAGCACGTCGACGCCGCCAGCGAGCTCGCGCTCCTGCCGGCCGAGATTGACGCCGCCGAACACCACCGCGGTGGTGAGGCGCAGGTTGCGCCCATAGACGCGGAAGCTGTCGGCGATCTGGCTCGCGAGCTCCCGGGTGGGGCTCAGAACCAGCACGCGGCAGCCCTTGCGGACCGCTGTGCGGGGCGTCTCGGCGAGGCGGTGCAGGATCGGCAGCGCGAAGGCCGCCGTCTTGCCGGTGCCGGTCTGGGCGATGCCGCACAGGTCGCGGCCCGTCATGACGGTCGGAATGGCCTGGGCCTGGATCGGGGTCGGCTTCTCGTAGCCCTCGGCGGCAAGCGCCTTCAGGATCGGCTCGCGAAGGCCGAAATCGGTGAACGATGTCAAGGTTGGAAACTTTCGAGTGGAAAGCGGGGAGCCCGACGCCAACGCACATCCGGTGCCGTTGGGGGCTCTTGGGCGACAACCCGCGTGATGGGGCGGTCTTGGGTTCGAGCGATTGAAGAAGGGGGCCGGGTCTCCGCCTTCGGGCGGATGTCCGTCACGCAGCCCCACTCAAGCGGCTCAAGATGAGCGCCGACGCTGTCCTGTCCATATGCCCTGCCGGCGCATGAAAGTCAAGGATGAGCCGCTCTCTCATGCCGTTGGGGCATGGCTGATCCGCCGTTCCGGGGCGCGATGATGGCGGCCGAATGCGGCAATCTCGGCTATGAAGCGGCATGGACTCGCCGGCCCGCATGCCCTGGACCTTCGTGATCGCGCTGTCGGGCGCGCAGCTCATCTCCTGGGGCACGGTATTCTACGGCTTTGCCCTCTTCATGGACCCCATGATGGCGGAGCTCGGCTGGTCGCGGCCCGAGACCACCGCCGCCTTCTCGCTGGGGCTCGTCGCCTCCGCCCTGTGCGCCGTGCCGGCCGGGCGGCTCATCGACCTCGGCTACGGGCGCGCGCTCATGACGGGCGGGTCGGCGCTGGCGGCCCTGCTCCTCGCCCTCTGGTCGCGGGTCGAGAGCTACCCGGCCTTCGTGGCGCTCTGGATCCTGCTCGGGGCCACGATGAGCGCGATCCTGTACGAGCCGGGCTTCGCGGTCCTCCAGCGCCGGCTCGGGCCGGCCGCCCGCCGGGGCATCACCGTCATGACCCTCGTCGGAGGCCTCGCCAGCACCGTCTTCATCCCGCTCACCCATCTCCTCATCGAGCGCCTGGGCTGGCGCCCCGCCCTCCTGGCGCTCGCGGTTCTCAACCTATCGGTCTGCGCCGCGATCCACCTCCTCGTGATCCCGCCCCAGCGGCCGCGGCTCGAGCGGGAGGCCGCGCCGCCCCCCTCCTCCGATCCGCGCCGGGTCCTACGCAAGGCCGCCTTCTGGGGCTTCGTCGCCACGGTGGTGATCCAGGGCGTGCTCTCGACGGGCCTGCCGATCCACCTCCTGCCGATCCTCACCGAACGGGGCTTTTCCCTCGACGCGGCGGTGGCCGCCTATGCGCTCATCGGGCCGGCCCAAACCTCGGCGCGCTTCGCCGTCGGCTGGGCCGAGCGGGCGCTCGGGATCCGCGCCATCGGGCTCCTGACCCTCGGGCTCGGGGTCGCCGCGCAGGCGCTCCTGCCCTTCATCCCGCCGGGCTCCGGCACCGTCGCGGTCTTCGCGCTGCTCTACGGCGCCTCTAACGGGCTGATGACGATCCTGAGGGCCCTCCTCCCCTCGGATCTCTTCGGGCGGGAGGATTACGGCACCATCCTCGGGATGATCGCCGCCCCCGCCAACCTCGCCCGCGCCCTCGGCCCCTTTGTGTTTGGCGTGCTGTGGGCCGTCACGGGCAGCTATGACGGGGTGATCCTGGCCTGCCTCGGCATGGCGATGGCTTCGCTCGGGGCGTATCTCCTCACCCTGTGGGCGGCCCGGGAACCGGCGCGAAAGACCTTGCCTTGAGGCGATAACAATTCCATTTCAAGGGGCTGGCCAGGCCCCCTCGCGCCCGGCCCCAGCGCAAGGATAGCGGACCCGTGTCTCAGTTCGATCTCTTGATTGTGGGCGGCGGCATCAACGGAGCCGGCATCGCCCGGGACGCCGTGGGGCGGGGCCTCAAGGTTCTGCTCGTCGAACAGGGGGATCTTGCCGGCTACACCTCCTCGGCCTCGACGAAGCTCATCCACGGGGGCCTGCGCTACCTCGAATATTACGAGTTCCGCCTCGTCCGCGAGGCCCTGATCGAGCGCGAGCGCCTGCTCGAGGCGGCGCCCCACATCATGTGGCCCCTGCGGTTCATCCTGCCCCACGAGCGGGGCATCCGGCCGGCCTGGTTCGTGCGCCTCGGCCTCTTCCTCTACGACCACATCGCGCCGCGCAAGAAGCTGCCCGGCACGGAGACCATCAAGCTCACCCGGCATCCCGCCGGCACGGCGCTGAAGCCCGGCTTCGACACCGCCTTCGTGTATTCGGACGGCTGGGTGGAGGACAGCCGCCTCGTCTCCCTCAACACCCTCGACGCCTTCGAGCGCGGCGCCGATATCCGCGTGCGCACGAAGCTCGTCACCGCCCGCCGCGAGGGCGCGGCCTGGCACGCGACCCTCGAATCCGACACGGGCGGGACGAGCGAGGTGCAGGCCCGCGTGCTCGTGAACGCAGCCGGCCCCTGGGTCGCCGACGTGCTCAACGGCAAGCTCGGCCTCAACACGCAAAAGAACGTGCGCCTCGTGAAGGGCAGCCACATCGTGGTGCCCAAGCTCTTCGAGGGCGAGCACGCCTTCATCCTGCAGAACACGGACAAGCGCATCGTGTTCGCGATCCCCTACCAGGGCAAGTTCACCCTCGTCGGCACCACCGACGTCCCGGTCGAGACCGGGCCCGGCAAGGCCGTGATCAGCGAGGAGGAGATCCGGTATCTCTGCGCGGTGGTGAACCACTTCTTCAAGCGCGAGGTCACCCCCGCCGACGTGGTGCACACCTATTCGGGCGTGCGGCCCCTCTTCGACGACGGCTCGACCAACGCCTCGGCGGTGACCCGCGACTACGTGTTCGACCTCGACACCACGGGCGGGCAGGCGCCGGTGCTCTCCATCTTCGGCGGCAAGATCACCACCTTCCGCAAGCTCGCCGAGCACGCGTTGGAGGAGCTGAAACCCTTCTTCCCGACCATGAAGCCCGCCTGGACGCAGACCGCGAAGCTGCCCGGCGGCGACATGCCGGATGCGGATTTCGAGCGCTTCTTCGCAGGCTTCCGGGGCCGCCATCCCTTCCTCGAGGAGGCCCAGGCCCGGCGCATCGCCCGCGCCTACGGCACCCGCGCCGAGGAATTCCTTGCCGGCGCGAAGTCCCTCGCCGATCTCGGGGCCGATTTCGGCGCCGGCCTCACCGCCGCGGAGGTGGACTACCTCGTGCGCAAGGAATGGGCGCGCAGCGCCGAGGACATCCTGTGGCGCCGCTCGAAGCTCGGGCTCCACGTGCCCGCCGGCACGGCGGAGCGCATCGACGCCTACCTGAGCGAGAAATCCGCGAGCCTCGTCGCCGCGCAGTGAGCAGGAAACGGGGGCACAACGAATGACCGCTTATGTCGGCGCCATCGACCAGGGCACCACGTCCTCGCGCTTCATCGTGTTCGACCGGACCGGCGCCATCGTCAGCGTCGGGCAGAAGGAGCACGAGCAGATCTATCCCAAGCCTGGATACGTGGAGCACGATCCGCTGGAGATCTGGCGCAACACGCAGGCCGTCATCGCCGAGGCCCTCGCGAAGAAGGGCCTGAAGGCCTCGGACCTCGCCGCGGTCGGCATCACGAACCAGCGCGAGACCACCCTCATCTGGGACCGCACCACGGGCGAGCCCCTGCACAACGCCCTCGTCTGGCAGGACACCCGGGTGGACAATCTCGTGGAGGATTTCGCCCGCGAGGGCGGGCGCGACCGGCTGCGGGCGAAGACCGGACTGCCGCTCGCGAGCTACTTTTCGGGCCTCAAGCTCCGCTGGCTCCTCGAGACCGTGCCGGGCGCCCGCGCGAAGGCGGAGCGCGGGGACGCCCTCTTCGGCACCGTGGACAGCTGGCTCGTGTGGAACCTCACCGGCGGGCGCGAGGGCGGGCGGCACATTACCGACGTGACGAATGCGAGCCGCACGCAGCTCATGAACCTCGCGACCCTGCAATGGGACGACGAGATCCTGAAGCTCTTCGACATCCCGCGCGCCTGCCTGCCGGAGATCGTGTCGTCGAGCGAGGTCTACGGGACGGCGCGGGACGGGCTCGCCGGCGTTCCCATCGCCGGGATCCTCGGCGACCAGCAGGCGGCCCTCGTGGGCCAGGCCTGCTTCCATCCGGGGGACGCGAAGAACACCTACGGCACCGGCTGCTTCATGCTCATGAACACCGGCGAGACCCCCTACCCCTCCACCTGCGGCCTCCTCACCACGCTGGGCTACCGGTTCGGCGCGGACAAGCCCGTCTATGCCCTCGAGGGCTCCATCGCCATCGCGGGGGCGCTGGTGCAATGGCTGCGGGACAATCTCGGCCTCATCCAGGCGAGCCCCGACATCGAGGCGCTGGCGCGCTCGGTGCCGGACAACGGGGGCGTCACCATCGTGCCGGCCTTCTCGGGGCTTTACGCGCCGCACTGGAACGCCGGCGCCCGCGGCCTCATCGGCGGCCTCACGCGCTATGCCGCCAAAGGCCACATCGCCCGCGCGGCGCTCGAGGCCACCGCCTTCCAGACCCGGGAGGTGCTGGACGCCATGACGGAGGATACCGGCATCGCGGTGCGCGAGCTGCGCACGGACGGCGGCATGGTGGTGAACGAGCTCCTCATGCAGTTCCAGGCCGACATCCTCGACGTGCCGGTGGTGCGCCCGAAGGTGATCGAGACCACGGCCCTCGGGGCCGCCTATGCCGCCGGCCTCGCCACGGGCGTGTGGAGCGGAACGGACGACCTCGTGAGCAACTGGTCGGCCGACAAGCGCTGGCATTCCGGCATGGCGGCCGAGGAGCGCACGCGCCTCCTCGCCGGCTGGAGCAAGGCCGTGGAGCGCTCCCTCGACTGGATGTGAAGCGCCGCCCTGCGCTCCTCCCCCACACAAGCCGGCAACAGCCGGCTTGTGATCCCCAGGGCGATCTCGGCAACAGTCGAGATCTCCGGGGAGAAGTTGGAGGTGGGGGTGGTGCAGAACAAAGCGGCGCGCTCTCCGCGGCGCCACCCCCACCCCTGACCCCTCCCCTCAAGGGGGAGGGGGAATCAGCGCTACAGCGACGCCGCGGCCCTCGCGGCCTGGTCGTATTGTCCCGACAGGGCGCGCATCTGCGCGGCGACGGCGGAGAGGGTCTTCTCGTCGAAGCCGAGGCTCTTGACGGTGGCGACGAGCACGGTCTCCCGGTGCTCGCGGTAGCGCGCGCAGGCGGCTTCGCCGAGGGCCGTGATGGCAACGGTCTTCTCCTTGCCCTGCCGGCCCGATTTCACGAGCTTCAGCTTCTCGAGCTTCTTGACCGAATAGGCCACCGTGTAGGTGTCCTCGACCCCGAGCACGAGGCAGATGTCGGCGAGGCGCTTGGCGCGGTCGCGGTGGTTCACGGTGTGGAGCACGAGCACGTCGAGCGCGCCGAGATCCCCGTAGCCGGCGGCGCGCATGCAGCGGGTCATCCATCGCTCGAAGGCGTGGCTGAGGAGGATGAGGCCGAACTCGAATTCGGAGAGCGCCGGCATGGCGCCGGCGGCGAGGTGCGCCGACGACACGATGAGCCCCGCGGGCCGTTGCGGCGCCGGCGGCTCTTTCGGCTTGGCGCGGGTGGTCATGGGCGTGCCCTGCAGGCGGTGACGGCGCCCGGAGGCGCCGCCGTGAGGATGTGGTTTCCGCGCGGGCGCATCACTGCGTCTTGCGGAACTGCTCGACGATGGCCTGCCCGTCGGCGCCGGCCTTCTTCATCCAGTCGGCGGTGAGCTGGTCGCCCACCTTCATGAGGCCGGCCTTCAGCTCGGCGCCGGGAGGCTGCACCTTCATGCCGCGGGACACGAGCTGCTCGGTGTACCACTTGGTCTTCTCCTGGGCGACCCGCCAGCCGCGCTCCTCCGCCGCCTTGGCGCTCTTCAGGAGGGCCTCCTGGGTCGGCTTGTCGAGGGCGTCGAAGGCGGCCTTGTTCACGAAGGTGATGTTCTTCGGGATCCAGGCCTGGGTGTCGTAGAAGTGCGAGAGCGACTCCCACACCTTGGAATCGTAGCCCGTGGCGCCGGAGGTCATGAAGGTGTTGACGACGCCGGTCGCGAGGGCCTGCGGGAGCTCCGCCGCCTGAACGGTGACGGCCTGCGCGCCGACGAGCTCGCCGATGCGCGAGGTCCCCACATTGTAGGCGCGCCACTTCACGCCCTTGAGGTCCTCGACGGAGTTGATGTCCTTCTTGGCGAAGATGCCCTGGGGCGGCCACGGAACGGCGTAGAGCAGCATGAGGCCCTGGCCCGACAGCTTCTTCTCAAGCGCAGGGCGCTGCAGGTCCCACAGCTTCTTCGACTGCTCGAAGGAGGTGGCGAGGAACGGCACCACGTCGAGCCCGTAGAGCGGGTCTTCGTTCTCGTGGAGCGACATCAGCACCTCGCCGGCCTGGGCCTGGCCGGTCTGCACGGCGCGCTTGATCTCCGGCGCCTTGAACAGCGACGCGTTGGCGTGGACGGTGATCTGCAGCTTGCCGCCGGTCGCGGCCTCCACGTCCTTGGAGAGCTGGACGAGGTTCTCGGTGTGGAAGTTGTCGGTGGGATAGGCCGCCGGCAGGTTCCATTTGGTCTGGGCGAGCGCGGGCGCCGACAGGAGCAGCGCCCCCGTGAGGCCGAGCGCGAGGCGTGCGGTGTATTTCATGGTTTATCCCCTCTTCTGTTGGTCCGTGAAGGCTAGTCCGGGAAGGCCAGCCTTGGAAGAACCATCACCAGGTCCGGAAACACCGTGATGATGGCAACGGCCGCCATGAGCAGGAAGAAGAACGGCAGGGCTGCCAGGGCGACCGTATTCGAATCCTTGCCCGACATGGTCTGGAGCACGAAGAGGTTGAAGCCGACGGGCGGCGACACCTCGGCCATTTCGACCACGAGAACGAGGAAGATGCCGAACCACACGAGATCGAAGCCCGCGGCCTTCACCATCGGGATCACGACGGCGGTGGTGAGCACGATCATCGAGATCCCGTCGAGCGCGGTGCCGAGCACGATGTACATGACGGTGAGCGCCGCGATGAGGGCGTAGGAGGACAGATCGAGGCCGTCGACCCAGGTGGCCAGGGCCTGCGGGATCCCCGTATAGGCGAGCGACGTCGACATGAAGGAGGCGCCCGCAAGGATCAGCATGATCATGCAGGTGATGCGCGTCGTGCCCATCACGCTCGCGAAGAACGAGTCGCGCGTGAGGGCGCCGGACCACCAGGCGATGGCGAGCGACCCGAGGACGCCCCAGGCGGCGCATTCCGTCGCCGTCGCCCAGCCGAGCAGCAGCGACAGGAAGACGAGGGAGATCAGGAGGAGGACCGGGATGAGGTTCGTCGATTCCCGCAGCTTCTCGCGGAACGTCATGGCGGGGTCGCGGGGCGGGGTCCGGTCGGGGTTGAGGAGCGACCAGACCGCGATGTAGCCCGAATAGAGCGCCATCACGAGGAGCCCCGGCAGGAAGCCGGCGAGGAAGACCTGCACGATGGAGACGTTCGCCGCCACCGCATAGACCACCATGGTGATGGAGGGCGGGATGAGGATGCCGAGGGTGCCGGCGCCCGCGAGCGAGCCAAGGGCGAGGCGCTCGTCGTAGCCCCGTTTCTTCAGCTCCGGCAAGGCGATCTTGGCGACGGTGGCGCAGGTGGCTGCGGAGGAGCCCGACACCGACCCGAAGAGGCCGCAGGCGAGCACGTTCACGTGCAGGAGGCGCCCGGGAATCCAGTTGAGCCAGGGGGCGAGGCCGCGGAACATCTCCTCCGACAGCCTCGTTCGGAACAGGATCTCCCCCATCCAGATGAAGAGCGGCAGGGCCGCGAGGGTCCAGGAGGCGGAACCTCCCCAGATCGTGGTGGCGAGAACCGGACCGGCCGAGATGCCGCCGCCCACGAACTGCATGCCGACGAAGCCGCATGCCATGAGCGCGACGGCGATCCAGACGCCGCCCGCGAGGAGCGCGATGAGAAGAAGGAGGAGCAGCCCCGAGATTTCGACGAGACCCATGGCCCTACACTCCGCTCTGGATCGCACGCTCCACCACCTCTTCGGCGGTGGCGGCGGGGGGCTTCTCGTAGCGGGGCAGCCCGCCGCGAACGACGTGGACGAACTCGTCGAGGAAGGCGACGGCGAGGATCGTAAGGCCGAGGGCGTACCCGATCTGCGGGATCCAGAGCGGCACCGCGAGGACGCCCTGCGCCATGTCGTTGAAGCGGTAGCTGTCGTAGGTGAACGAGACCGCGTTCCAGGCAAAGAAGCCGACGAAGCCGAGGCCCACCAGCAGCGAGAACACCTCGAAGGCCCACCGCGTCCGGCCCTTCAGGCGGTCGATGAGAAGGCCGACGCGGATCATCTCGCCGGACTTGAAGGTATGGGCGAGGCCGAGGAACGCCATGGCGGCCATGCACCAGGATGCGAAATCGTCGCCCGCCGGAATGTTGAAGCCGACCTCGCGTCCGAGCGAGAGGCCCATCATCAGAAGGAAGATGACGACGAGAAACGCTCCGGCGAGATAGCCGGCACCGAGGTACAGCGCATCGAGCGCACGTCGCACCATCACATTCTCCTCCCGCCTTGCGGCCCGATCGCCGCGACCGCGTCCCAAGCTTCTGGCCGTCTCCCGGTTGGTTCCCCGTATCGTTGTGTCGTGCCGGAGAGGCGTCCCGATGCGATACTGCGCGTCACGATGACATTTTGTCAATAAATTGTTGACGTCTTTCTTTCGTCGTGGTGTCCCTATGGGCGGCAGGCATGGGCGGCCTGCAGATCGGGAGACACGGGATGAGCGCCGGCCGTTGGGATTTCTGGATTGATCGGGGCGGGACGTTCACGGACGTGATCGGGCGCGCGCCGGACGGAACGCTCCAGGCCCGCAAGGTGCTCTCCGACAATCCCGGCGCCTACCGGGATGCCGCCGTGCAGGGCATCCGGCTGCATCTGGACCTTAAGCCCGGCGAGCCCATTCCGACGGGCGTGATCGGCGACGTGCGCATGGGAACGACCGTGGCGACGAACGCGCTCCTCGAGCGCAAGGGCGAGCCCACGGCGCTCGTGACCACGCAAGGGTTCCGCGACGCCCTCGCCATCGGCTATCAGGCGCGGACCGACATCTTCGCCAAGACCATCGTCAAGCCCGACCGCCTCTACGACCGCGTGGCCGAGATCGGCGAGCGCGTGCTGGCGGACGGCACGGTGGAGCGGGCCCTCGACGAGGCGGAAGCCCGCCGCGCGCTGGAGGCCCTGAAGGCCGCGGGCTTCCAGTCGCTCGCCATCGTGTTCATGCACGGCTACCGCTATCCCGCCCACGAGGCGGCGGTGGCGCGCCTCGCCCGCAGCATGGGGTTCGCGCAGGTGTCGGTGAGCCACGAGGTCTCGCCCCTCGCCAAGCTCGTCGGGCGCGGCGACACCACGGTGGTCGACGCCTATCTCTCCCCTATCCTGCGCCGTTACGTGGCGCAGGTCTCCGAGGAGCTCGACGCGGAGCGTACCGGCGCGCGGCTCATGTTCATGATGTCCTCCGGAGGTCTCACCGCAGCCGACCTCTTCCAGGGCAAGGACGCCATCCTGTCGGGTCCCGCCGGGGGCGTGGTGGCCCTCGCGGAGACCGGCCGGGAGGCGGGCTTTCCCGAGGTGATCGGCTTCGACATGGGCGGCACCTCGACGGACGTGGCGCATTTCGCGGGCGAGTACGAGCGCGCCTTCGAGACCGAGGTAGCCGGGGTTCGCATGCGCGCGCCCATGATGCTGATCCACACGGTGGCGGCGGGGGGCGGCTCGATCCTGCACTACGACGGGGCGCGCTTCCGGGTCGGGCCGGATTCCGCCGGGGCCAATCCGGGGCCCAAATGCTACCGCCGCGGCGGGCCCCTCACGGTCACGGACGCCAACGTGATGACGGGCAAGCTCGCGCCCGATCTCTTCCCGGCGATCTTCGGGCCCGACCAGAACGAGCCCCTCGACTACGCCTCCGTGAAGGACGCCTTCGATGCCCTCGCCCGGGAGATCGGCGACGGGCGCAGCGGCGAGGCGGTGGCGGACGGCTTTCTCCAGATCGCCGTCGCCAACATGGCGGAGGCGGTGAAGAAGATCTCGGTCGCGCGGGGCTACGACGTCACGCGCTACGCGCTCAACGCCTTCGGCGGCGCCTCGGGCCAGCATGCCTGCCGCGTCGCCGATGCGCTCGGCATGACGAAGGTGCTGATCCACCCCTTTTCGGGGCTCCTTTCGGCCTACGGCATGGGCCTCGCCGACATCCGCTCCATGCGCCAGACGGCCCTCGAGAAGCCCTTCGACGGAGCCGTGCTCGCCGCCATCGCGGCGGCCGCAGGCGAGCTCGGCGAGGAGGCGCGCGCCGAGGTGGCCCGCCAGGGGGTCGCCTCCCAGGACATCGCCGTCCATGTGCGCGCCCATATCCGCTATGCGGGGACCGATACGACGCTCGAGGTGCCGGCCTATGCGGCGACGGGCGGAGCGGCCCTCGCGGAAGCCGCGGCGTCGGCGGATCTCGCCGCCATGAAGGCGGCCTTCGAGGCGGCCCACCACGCCCGGTTCGGCTTCACCGATCCCGCGAAGGCCCTCGTGGTCGAGGCGATCTCCGTCGAGGCGGTGGGCGGGGGAACGCGCTCCGCCATCCGGGAGGCGCCGGCGGCGGGCGCGTCCCTGCCGGAGCCCGACCATCGCACGCGCTTCTTCTCCGAGGGAGACTGGCGCGAGGCGGTGGTGTACCGCCGCGAGAGCATCCCGCATGGCGGAACTCTGCAGGGTCCCGCGCTCGTCATCGAGCCGAACCAGACGGTGGTGATCGAGGACGGCTGGGCCGCCACCCTCACGGGCCGCGATCACCTGGTGCTGGAGCGCGTCGCCGCCCTGCCGAAGCGCACGGCGATCGGCACGGAGGCCGACCCGGTGATGCTGGAGATCTTCAACAACCTGTTCATGTCCATCGCCGAGCAGATGGGCGTGACCCTCCAGAACACGGCCTATTCGGTGAACATCAAGGAGCGGCTCGACTTCTCCTGCGCGGTCTTCGACCGCACGGGCGCGCTCATCGCCAACGCCCCGCACATGCCGGTGCACCTCGGCTCCATGGACCGCTCGGTGGAGTCGATCATCCGCGCCAATCCGGTGATCCGGCCGGGGGACGTGTTCGCCATCAACGCCCCGTATAACGGCGGTACCCACCTGCCCGACATTACGGTGTGCAGCCCCGTCTTCGACGAGGCGGGCCGGGAGGTTCTGTTCTGGGCCGCGAGCCGCGGCCACCATGCGGATGTGGGCGGAACGGCGCCGGGCTCCATGTCGCCGGACGCCACCACCATCGAGGAGGAAGGCGTCTACATCGACAACTTCAAGCTCGTGGAGGAAGGACGCTTCCGCGAGGCGGAGCTCGTCGAACTTCTCACGGGCGCGCGCTATCCGGTGCGCAACGTGGTGCAGAACGTCAACGACCTCAAGGCCCAGATCGCCGCCAACGAGAAGGGCATCGCCGAGCTGCGCAAGGTGGTCGACGGGTTCGGGCTCGACGTGGTGCAGGCCTATATGGGCCACGTGCAGGACAACGCCGCCGAGAGCGTGCGGCGCGTCCTCGACCGGCTCACCGACAGCGCCTTCACCTACCCGATGGACCAGGGCTGCGCGATCAAGGTCCGCATCACCGTCGACAAGGAGCGGCGCGAGGCGACGGTCGATTTCACCGGCACCTCCGAGCAGAGGCCCGATAATTTCAACGCGCCCGAACCCGTGACGCGGGCGGCGGTTCTCTACGTCTTCCGCGTGATGGTGCAGGACAACATCCCGATGAATGCCGGGTGCCTCAGGCCCATCCGTATCGTGGTGCCGGAGGGCTCCATGCTCTCGCCCCGGCGTCCCGCCGCCGTGGTGGCGGGCAACGTGGAGGTGAGCCAGGCGGTGACGAACTGCCTCTTCGGAGCGCTCGGGGCGCTCGCGGCGGCGCAGGGCACCATGAACAACCTCACCTTCGGCAACGCGTCCCACCAGTACTACGAGACGATCTGCTCCGGCGCCCCCGCGGGCGAGGGCTTCGGCGGCGCGTCGGGGGTGCACACCCACATGACGAACTCGCGCCTCACCGATCCCGAGATCCTGGAGGACCGCTTTCCCGTGGTGCTGGAGGATTTCCACATCCGGCCGGGCTCGGGCGGGCGCGGGCGCTGGAACGCGGGCGACGGCACGAGCCGCACGATCCGCTTTCGCGAGCGCATGGACCTCGCCATCCTGTCGGGCCACCGGCGCGTCGCGCCCTTCGGGCTGCACGGCGGGGCGCCGGGCGAACTCGGGCGCAACCTCGTCCGGCGGCTGTCCGGCGAGGTCGAGACGCTGCCCGGCTGCGCCAAGACCGTGCTCGAGGCGGGCGAGGCCATCACCATCGTCACCCCGACGGGCGGGGGATACGGCGCACCCGAGACTTAAGGCCCCTGCCCTTCCGCCGCGTGCCCGATCAGGCGCTCGACGAAGGCGGCGCAGAGTTCGAGCTGCTCGACGGCGATCCATTCGTCGGCCTTGTGGGCCTGCTCGATGGAGCCCGGGCCGACGATCACGGTGGGCACGCCCGCGACCGCGTCGAAGAGCCCGGCTTCCGTGCCGTAGGCGACCTTGGTGTGCCGGTTTCGGCCGGCGAGGGCCTTGGCGAGCGTCACGACCGGCGCGTCGGCGGGCTTGTCGAGGCCCGGGAAGCCCGCATAGACTTCGAAGGCGATCCCGCAGGAGGGGTCGACCGCCTTCATGCCGGGCTCGATCTCCCGGCGCGCGAAGGCCTCGACCTCGGCCACGAGGGCATCCGCGCTCTCGCCGCCGACGACCCTGAACTCGAAGAGGAGCTCGCAGGCATCCGGCACGATATTGAGCGCCGTGCCGCCGCGCAGCACGCCCACATGGCCGGTGGAATGGGGCACGTCGTAGAGGGGATCGCGGCCGCCCTTCCGCATGAGGCGCTCGGCGATGCGGCTGATCTCGGCCGCGAGCTTCGCCCCCGCCTCGACGGCGTTGACGCCCTGCGGCGCGAGGGAGGAATGGCAGGCGAGGCCCCGCACCGTGGCCCGCACGCTGCGCTTGCCCTTGTGGCCCGTGACGACCCCCATGGAGGTCGGCTCGCCGACGAAGCAGGCCTCCGGCCTCACGCTCGCGCGGGCGAGCTTTTCCACGAGGCTGCGGACGCCGATGCAGCCCACCTCCTCGTCGTACGAGAAGGCGAGGTGCAGGGGCTTTCGCAGCGGGGCCTCCGCCATGCGGGGCGCGGCGGCAAGGCACACGGCGAGGAACCCCTTCATATCGCAGGCGCCGCGGCCGTAGAGCCGGCCGTCCTTCTCGCGCAGCGTGAAGGGATCGGCGCTCCAGGCCTGTCCGTCCACCGGCACGACGTCGGTATGCCCGGAGAGGATGAGGCCCGGGCGATCCTCGGGCCCGATGCTCGCCCACAGGTTGGCCTTCGTGCCGGTGGCATCCGGAAGTCGCTCGAGGCGAAAGCCCAAGGGGCGCAGGTAGTCCTCGACCCAGTCGATCAGCGGCAGGTTGCTGTTGCGGCTCGTGGTGTCGAAAGAGACGAGGCGGGAGAGGATGGGGACGATGCCGCTCATGCTCAGCCCTCCTCGCGCCACCAGCCCGGCGCACCCCGGGCCGGCAGGAGGGCCCGGTATTCTTCGCTCGCGAAGGCGACGAAGCGGCGGACCACCGCCGGCACGGCGCCGGAAGCGGGCAGGAGGAAGGCGGTCTCGTAGCGCACGGCAGGCTCGAAGGGTTTGAACACGAGGTCGCGTCCTGTCGCGAGGGCGATGGGGAAGGGATTGATCACCGCGACCCCGAGCCCGGCGCGCACGCCGTCCGCGAGGACCTGCAGGGTGCCGGCCTCCAGCACGACCCGCGGCTCCACCCCCGCCTCCGCGAAGGCGCGCTCGATGCGGGCGCGGGCGGAAAAGCGCCGGGTCACGGCGACGAGCGGCAGGCCGTCGAGATCCCGAGGGGCGATGGCGCGGCGCCGCGCCAGCGGGTGATCGGCCCGCATCATCACGTGGGCGCGGGAGCGGTGCAGCGTCTCGGCGCGCACCCCCGCATGGGCCACCGGAATGTCGGCGAGGCCAAGATCCGCGCTGCCGTCCGCAACCGCCGACACCGCGTCGCCGGAGCGGCCGATCTCCATCTGGATCCGCGTCTCCGGCTCGGCCCGATGAAACCGGATGAGCAGGGGCGATGCGAGGGCATGGGCGATGGTCGGCGGCGCCACGATGCGCAGCACCGCGCCCGCCTCCGGCGCCTGCGGCCAGCTCTCGAGGCGCTCCAGGGCCGCGAAGATGGGGGCCGCCTCCGCGTCGAGCGCGAAGGCGTCGGAGGTCGGCACGAGGCGCCCGCCGTCGCGGCGAAAGAGCGGGCGCTTCAGGCGCGCCTCGAGGGTGGCGATCGCCCGCGACACGGCGGGCTGCGAGACGCCGAGCCGGTGCGCGGCGGCGGTGGTCTTGTGGGTGGCGATGATCGCCCGGAGCACTTCGAGCTCCCGCAGGCTCGGCCTCGGCAGCCGGGCGCCGTTATCCGTCTCGCGCATCGCTCTATAGCTTTCCGTTATACGAAAGAGAGCTGACAATACGTCTGGCGCATATTACGCTTCGTCACAGTCGAGGCAAGCGCCTGCTTGCGCGCCGGGCCCGAACGTCGTTGAGTAGACTCTAAAGGCGGAGGCACATTCGCCGGGAGTCCAGAGGAGAAGAGGATGACATCACCCTTGAAGCCGCTCGCGCTGGCGGGCCTGGCTCTGACGATGGCTGCACCCGCGGCCGCGCAGGAGCTCAAGATCGGCGTGGCCTCGGAGGTCACGTCCATCGACCCGCATTTCCACAATGTGGGCCCCAACAACTACATGCGCCGGCACATCTTCGAGTCCCTCGTTTCGACCGACGAGGCGCAAAAGCTCGTGCCCGAGCTCGCCACCTCCTGGCGGGCGGTCGACGAGAAGACCTGGGAGTTCAAGCTGCGCCCGGGCGTGAAGTTCACGAGCGGCGCGGACTTCACCTCCCGCGACGTGGTCTACACCCTCTGCCGCGTGCCGAAGGTCGAGAACTCCCCCTCCCCCTTCACGGTCTATACCCGCGGCTTCGAGGCCATCGAGACGCCCGATCCGCTGACCGTGATCTTCAAGACCGCCGCGCCGACGCCGCTTCTGCCGAACAACATGTCGACCCTCGGCATCCTCTCCTCGGCGGCCTATGGCGGCGAGGGCGTGAAGTGGACGGCCGCGGGCTGCGACGGCCTCGGCACGACCCCGAAATCCGCCGACTTCAACGAGCCCGGCAAGGCGGTGGGCACCGGTCCCTACAAGCTCGCGAACTACACCCGCGGCACCCACGTGATCCTGGAGCGCAACGACGCCTATTGGGGGAACAAGCCCCATTGGCAGAAGGTGACCTGGCGGCCCATCTCGAGCGAAGGCCCGCGCGTGGCGGCGCTGCTTGCCGGCGACGTGGACGTGATCGAGAACCCGCCCGTCCAGGACTTCGACAAGATCAAGGGCGCGGGCTTCCAGATCGTCCAGGGGATCTCGAACCGCATCATCTACCTCCACATGGATCAGCACGGCGATCCGGCCTGGAAGACCCCCGGCGTCAAGGGCACGGACAAGAACCCCTTCCTCGACAAGCGCGTGCGCGAGGCGGTGTCGAAGGCGATCAACCGGCAGGCCATCGTCGACCGCATCATGGGCGGCGTCGCGGTGGCGGCGGGCGAGCTCCTTCCGGTTCCGCTCTTCGGCACCTCGCCGGACCTGAAGCCCGTCGGCTTCGACCCGGACGGCGCCAAGAAGCTCCTCGCCGAAGCGGGCTACCCGAACGGCTTCGAGGTCACCCTCGGCACGCCGAACGACCGCTACATCAACGACGAGAAGGTGGCTCAGGCGGCCGCCCAGATGCTCACCCGCATCGGGATCAAGACGAACGTGGACGCCACGACCGCCTCCACCTTCTTCGCCCGCCGCAACAAGTACGAGTTCTCGCTCTATCTTGCCGGATGGGGCGCGGATTCGGGCGAGATGCTGAACCCGCTCGTGGCGCTCGTGGCCTCGATGGATTCGAAGACCGGCATGGGGCACACGAACCGCGGCCGCTACTCGAACCCGCAGCTCGACGAGCTGATCAAGCAGGCGCAGCAGACGGTGGACGACAAGCGGCGGGAGCAGCTGCTCCAGCAGGCCTCGAAGCTCGCCATGAGCGACTTCCCCATCATCCCGCTGCACTTCGAGGTGACCCCCTGGGCCCTCAAGAAGGGCGTCACCTACAAGCCGCGCATCGACCAATATACGCTCGCGACCGAGGTGCGGCCGGGGTCGTAAGGGTCACTGACAACGTCCCTCCCCCGTCGTGGGGAGGGGCTAGGGATGGAGGTGGTGCCGGGCGCGGTTCACCGGTGCCTGCTGCACCACTCCCATCCGTCGCCTCCGGCGACACCTCCCCCTCAAGGGGGAAGGAGGACAACCGGCGACCGCGGGATCATTCATGCTCGTTTACCTGATCCGCCGCCTCGGCCAGTCGATGCTCGTCATCGCCGTCATGGCGACCCTCGTCTTCGTCGCCGTCTACGCGCTCGGCAACCCGATCGACATCCTGGCGAACCCCAATGCGGACCAGCAGGAGCGCGAGGCGATCGCGCGCACCCTCGGGCTCGACCGGCCCCTCTACGAGCAGTTCGGCACCTTCCTGATGAACGCCCTCCAGGGCGATCTCGGCCGGTCCTTCGTCTACAACACGCCGGCCGTGGACGTGATCCTGCAGCGGCTCCCGGCAACTGTGGAGCTTGCCCTCGTCGGCCTCCTGTTCTCGATCCTCATCGGCGTGCCGCTCGGGGTGCTGGCCGGGCTCAAGCCCGAGAGCCTCGTCGGCAAGAGCATCATGTCGGGCTCGATCCTCGGCTTCTCGCTGCCCAATTTCTGGATCGGCCTGATGCTGATCCTGATCTTCGCGGTGGAGCTCCGGTGGCTGCCGGCGAGCGGGCGCGGCGCGACCGTGGACGTGCTCGGCGTGCCCTTCGCGGTGTTCACCCTCGACGGCTGGCGCCATCTCCTCCTGCCGGCCCTGACCCTCGCCCTGTTCAAGGCCTCCCTCGTGACCCGCATCGCTCAGGCCGGCACCCGCGAAGTGATGCTGCAGGACTACATCCGCTTCGCGCGGGCTAAGGGCCTCTCGCGTTCGCGCATCGTCGGCGTGCACGTGATGAAGAACATCCTCATCCCGGTGGTGACGGTGCTGGGCCTCGAGCTCGGCTCGATGATCGCCTTCGCGGTCGTGACCGAGACGGTGTTCGCCTATCCGGGCATGGGCAAGCTCCTCATCGATTCCATCAACCGGCTCGACCGGCCCATCGTCGTCGCTTACCTGATGATGACGGTGCTGATCTTCGTCGTGATCAACCTTGCGGTCGACCTGCTCTACGCGGCCATCGACCCGCGCGTGCGGCTCTCGGAGGCCAAAGGCTGATGTCGGATCTCGCCGAAACGCCCGTCGCCGTTGCCGCAGCGCCCGCCCTCGACAAGGGCGAGAGCCTGCTGCGCCGCCACGTGGCGACCTTCTTCCAGAGCCCCGGCGCGGTGATCGGCCTCGTGGTGCTCGTCGTCACGGTGGCGCTTGCGGTCCTGGCGCCCTGGATCGCGCCGCAGAACCCCTACGATCTCGCCCAGCTCGACATCATGGACAACATGCTGGCCCCGGGCGAGACCCTCGCGGCCACCGGCAAGACCGCCTGGCTCGGCACGGAGGACCAGGGGCGCGACATGCTCTCGGCGATCCTCTATGGGCTGCGCATCTCGCTCTTCGTCGGCGCCTCGACGGTGCTGATCGCCTCTGTGATCGGCGCGTCGGTGGGCGTGCTCGCCGCCTATGCGGGCGGGCGAACCGAGAGCTTCATCATGCGGGTCGTCGACCTGCAGCTCTCGTTCCCGGCGATCCTCATCGCCCTCGTGCTGCTGGCCGTATTCGGCCGTGGCGTCGACAAGGTGATCCTCGCGCTCGTCATCGTCGAATGGGCCTATTACGCCCGCACGGTGCGCGGCAACGCCCTCATCGAGAAGCGGCGCGAATACATCGAGGCGGCCCGCTGCCTTGCGCTGCCGCGCTCCCGGGTCGTGTTCCGCCACCTCCTGCCGAACTGCCTGCCCCCGCTCATCGTCGTCGCCACCGTGCAGATCGCCCGGGCCATCGCCCTCGAATCGACGCTCTCCTTCCTCGGCGTCGGCGTTCCCGTCACCGAGCCTTCGCTCGGCATGCTGATCGCGCAGGGCTACGACTATCTCCTCTCGGGCAAGTACTGGGTGTCCACCTTCCCCGGCATCGCCCTCGTCATCGTCATCGTCGCCATCAATCTCGTGGGCGACCGCCTGCGCGACGTTCTGAACCCGAGGCTCGCGCGATGACGGAGGGTCATTCCCCCTCCCCCCTGAGGGGAGGGGTTAGGGGTGGGGGTCGAGACCCAAGCGGGAGGACTAAAGGCATGGCACCGCCCTGGAGGAGCGATCCCGGTCAGACTCCGACGCCTCAGCGGCGTACGCGAGCTCGTTCCCTGCGTCGTGCCCTCACGGAGCCCGAGAAGCGTCTCTGGAACCACCTACGCCGACGCCTCCCGCTGGAAGGCTCGCATTTCCGCCGGCAGGTTCCCATCGGTCCCTACGTCGCGGATTTCTGCTGCCTATCCGCGATGCTGGTCATCGAGGTCGACGGCAACCAGCACGGCTTTGCGGCGAACCGGGCACATGACGAGGAACGCACGTTGTTCCTGAACGCGCGCGGCTTTCGCGTGCTGCGCTTCACGAACGCCGAGGTGATGACCTCGATCAACGTCGTGCTCGACACCACCCTCGCGGCGCTCGCGAGCACCACCCCCACCCCTAACCCCTCCCCTCAAGGGGGAGGGGGAGGCGCGTCATGACTCCGATCCTCTCCGTCCGAGACCTCGCCGTCACCTTCTCGACCCGGGAGGGCACGGTCACGGCCGTCAACGGCGTGTCGTTCGATCTCACGCGGGGCGAGGTGCTGGGGCTCGTCGGGGAGTCGGGATCCGGCAAGTCCGTCACGGGGCTCGCGCTCCTCGGGCTCATCGACCCGCCCGGGCGCATCGCGGGCGGGTCCATCGTCCTCGCCGGCGAGGAGATCGTCGGCAAGCCGGAGGACGAGCTGCGGCACCTACGCGGTCGCAAGATCGCGATGATCTTCCAGGACCCGATGACGACCCTCAACCCGGTGCTGCGGGTCGACACGCAGATGATCGAGGCGATCCAGGCGCACGAGCGGGTGTCGGCCAAGGCGGCTCGCGCCCGGGCGGCGCGGGCGCTGGCGCAGGTGGGCATCCCCTCCCCGGAGGAGCGGCTGACGGGCTATCCGCATCAGTTCTCCGGCGGCATGCGCCAGCGCGTGGCGATTGCCATCGCGCTCCTCCATCGTCCTGCGGTTCTCGTGGCCGACGAGCCGACCACCGCCCTCGACGTGACGATCCAGGCCCAGATCCTCGCCGAGGTGCAGCAGCTCGCGGAGGAGACCGGCACCGCCATGCTGTGGATCACCCACGACCTTTCCGTGATCGCCGGGCTCGCCGACCGGATCGCCGTCATGTATGCGGGCCGCGTGGTGGAGACGGGCGCGGTCGCCGAGGTGCTGGATCGCCCCCTCCACCCCTACACCGCCGGCCTCATCGGCTCCGTGCCGAGCCGCAACCGGCGCGGCGTTCCGCTCGCCCAGATCCCCGGCATGACGCCCTCCCTCGCGAGGCTTCCGCCGGGCTGCCCGTTCACCCCGCGCTGCCCGCGCGGGACCGCCACCTGCCGCACGACCCTGCCTGAGAGCGTGCCTTACGAGGGCGGCCGCACCGCCCGCTGCCACCATCCGCTCCTCGGCGACGCGCCCGTGGCCGCCTGATATCCTGTTGTCCTGTGATCCTGTGACGAACCCGATGACCCAGCCCCTCGTCGCCCTCGACAGCGTGTCCCGGCGCTTCGTGAAGCCTCTCGACGCCGCCGAGAAGGTCGCGAACCTCTTCGGCGCGGGGTTGAAGGAGCAGGTGGTGCGCGCGGTCGACGGCGTCACCCTCTCCATCGCGGACGGCGAGGTGGTGGGGCTCGTCGGCGAATCGGGCTGCGGCAAGTCCACCCTCGGGCGCGTGGTGGCGGGGATCCTGCCGGCGAGCGACGGCACGGTGCGGTTTCGTGGCGAGGACGTGAGCCGTCTTGCGGGCCCTGAGCGCCGCGCCGCGGATCTGGCGATCCAGATGGTGTTCCAGGACCCGATGGCGTCGCTCAACCCGCGCCGCCGGGTGGTCGAGATCATCGGCGAGGCGCCGGTGGTGCATGGGCTCGTGAAGCCCGGGGAGATGGAGGCCTATGTGGCCGCCATGATGGCCCGCGTCGGGCTCGACCCGGCGACGCGCCAGCGCTACCCGCACCAGTTCTCGGGCGGGCAGCGCGCCCGCATCGGCATCGCGCGGGCGCTCGCCGTGAAGCCGAAGGTACTCGTCTGCGACGAGTCCACCGCGGCCCTCGACGTGTCGATCCAGGCGCAGGTGCTGAACCTGTTCATGGAGCTGCGGCGCGAGTTCGGCCTCACCTACCTCTTCGTGAGCCACGATCTTGGCGTGGTGGAGCACATTTCGGACCGGGTGGCGGTGATGTATCTCGGCCGCATCGTGGAGCTCGCGCCGACGGAGGCGCTGTTCGAGGCGCCGAACCACCCCTACACGCAGGCCCTCCTCGACGAGGTGCCGCGGCTCGTGGCGAAGAAGCGGCGGTTCTCGGCGCTCAAAGGCGAGATTCCCTCGCCGCTCGCCCCCCCGCCGGGCTGCCACTTCCACCCCCGCTGCCCCCTCGCCTTCGACCGCTGCCGGGTGGACCGCCCGCCCCTCAAAGCGATCGCGCCGGGCCGTTTCTCGGCCTGCCATCTCAACGACGAGGCCGCGCCGCGCCCGGGCAAGACCGTCGAGGACGGCGCCGTGCTGGCGGCCTGACCGGTCAGAAGCGGCGGGTCGCGCCGCCGAGCACCGACACCGCGCCCTCCCCGGCCACGTGGCCGGGGTTGATCGAGTAGCCGAGGCCGAGGCGCAGGGTCGTCCCCTGATCGAGCGCGACCCCGTAATTCACCCCGAGATCGAGCTGGCGGGAGGACGGCGAGAGGTCGATGGGCTGCTCCTCCCACCGCACGGCGCCGTCCGCATGTCGGCCCACCGGCAGCGAGAGGGTCGCGGTGCCGCTCTCGATCCGCAGGGGCTGGCGCGCCGACAGGGTGAGGCTGTCGCCCGCCCGCAGCACGCCCGCCGTTGCGACCCCGAGGCCGAAGCCCGAGAACACCGTTCCTTCGGTGCCCGCAAGGAGGCCGTCGCCCACCCCGCTCCCGACGCCGACCTGCGCCGCTGCGAAGACGCGAAGGCCGCCGAAAGACCGCGACAGGCCGAAATCCACCGCGCCCGCCGCCCCGCGCAGGTGGCCCATCTCGCCGGTGCCCTGGAGGCCCAGCACCGAACCGTCCTGGCCGAGGGCCGAGACCCCGAGCGACACCTCGGTGCCGGCGAGCCGGAAGGACCGCACCACGCCGCCGCCGGCGCTCGCCTCACCCGCGGCCTCGTCGGAGGCCGAAAGGGTGTAGAACGACAGCGCCCCGCCCTCCGGCGCGTCGCGGGTGATCCCGAAGGCATGGGTGCCGGGCGCGAGCGAAGCGAGGCGGCCGGGACCCGCGAAGAGATCCGAGGTCCCCGCTTGAAGGCCGATGCCGGCGAGAACGCCCTCGGCCTCGCCGCCGCTGAAGCGCCATCCGCCCGCCTCGGCCCCCTCCCCGCTCTCGGCGAAGGCGAGGCTCACGGTCTGCCGGCGCCCCTCGGCCTTCGCCGCGAACCGGTGCAGGCGGTCGCCGAGTTCCGCCTCCTCCCGGCGTCCGGTGAGCACGGCGGCGGGCGCCCGGAAATCTGCGCCAAGCGCATCGAACACCGCGATGCTGCGGGAGGAGAGAGCCCGGGCCACCGCGTCGCCCTGGGCGGAGCCTGCCACCACGGCAGAGGTGCCGAGGGCCGCGACCGGGCCATAGGCGCTGTCCGTCTTCGGCAGGCCCACGGTGCCGATGGGCTTCAGGGCCGCGCGCAGGTCCATGAAGCCGTGGCCGAACTCGGCGTTGTAGCCGTGCACGACGCCGTTGCCGAAATCGGTGGAGCCCGAATGGGCGTAAAAGCCGTTGTCGGCGCTCGCGAGGAGGCGCTTGCGCAGGTCCGCCGCCGGCAGGTTCGGAAAGGCCTGGGACAGGAGCGCCACGCCGCCAGCGATCTGGGGCGCGACGAAGGACGTGCCGGTCATGTAGCCGTAGGCCGTATCGGACGCCGCCGTCGCCGTGCGAACGCCGCCGTCGCCCGTCAGGCACGTCGCCGCGACCTCGAGGCACCCCGAGGACATTCGTACCGCCGACGCCACGCGCCCGTTCGAGCCGAATTGCGGCACCGCGTTGACGGCGACGATCCAGCCCCGCTCGAGCTCCGGCATCACGACGGGGAGCCCGGCGAGGAGATCGGCTTTCGTGGCGGCCTTGTCGTTGGACGCGGCGAACACCACGACGCCCTTCGCCGTGAAGGCGCGCAGGGCGTCGAGATAGGCCTTGCCGTCCACGGCCGAGCCGCCCACGGCCGCCGTGAAGGCCTGCTCCACGCTGGCGCCGGGATGGGACGCCAGATAGCCGGTCATCTGGCCGATATTCGTGTTGGCGTAGCCCCAGGAATTGTTCTGGACCACGGCGCCCTTCGCGAGGGCGTCCCGCGTCGCGGCGGCCATGCCGGCGAGGCCGGCATTGTAGGAGGACAGATGCAGGGCGGCGCCGGGCGCGACGCCCATCAGGCCGGTACCGTCATGCACGCCCGCGGCGATCGCCGCCGTTCCGGTGCCGTGATCCTGGCTCGTGAGGGTGCCGAAGGTGGTGATCGACTTTCCGGCCAGCTCCCGATGCGTGAGCCTGAACCCGTCGTCCACGAAGGCGATGGTGCGCCCCGTGCCGTCGAGGCCCGCCGAATGCGCGTATTCGGCGCGGATCGACGCGAAGGGAAAGCTGTGCAGGGTGAGCGACCCGCTCCCGTCCGTGTAGACGAGCGTGTTGTCCTGGAACTTGAACTCGGGATCGTTCCGGGCCTGCGCAGCGGCGCCCTCGTCGAAGGTGGTGCGGAAGAACTGCGAGAGCGCGTCGGATCCCGCGAAGGTGGCGCCGGGCCCCGGACCCGGCGCGGGCCCCGCTCCTCCCGAACCACCGCCCCCTCCGCCTCCGCACCCGGCCAAAGCGACTGCGATGGCTCCCGCGAGGAGAGCCCCGTTCCATTGTGTCATCACGCCCCCGCCGCGATTCGTTCGCAGTCGTGCTTGGTCCGGCGTGGCTTTAGGACGGACGCGGGCGGCTGCCCATGCGGCGAAGTGAGTCTCCGGGCCGGCGCGCGCGGCGTCACCCGCCGAGGACGGTCCTGATCTTGGCGGCGTTGGCCGCGAGGGTGTCGGGGGCTTCCATCTGGCCCGTATGGGGCTTCATCGGAACGCCCTCGAAGCGCGGGATGACATGGACGTGGAGGTGGAAGACCACCTGCCCGCCGGCGCTCTCGTTGAACTGCTGGATCGTGATCCCGTCGGCCCCGAAAGCCTCCTTCACCCCGCGCGCCACCACCTGCACGCCCTTCATCAACTCGCCGAGGACCGCCGGATCCACGTCGAGGATGTTGCGCGCCGGCGCCTTCGGGATCACGAGAGTGTGCCCGTCGCCCCGGGGCATGATGTCCATGAAGGCGAGCACGTGCTCGGTCTCGTAGACCCGGTGAGCCGGCAATTCGCCGCGCAGGATCTTGGCGAAGATGTTGGCGGGATCGTAGGCGGTCATGCGGGCGCTGCTCCGATCGTGCTTGGAGTGAAGATCATCCACGATTCGACCAACGGAGCCGGGAGGTCAACGCTGCGGGCGGCGCGGGCTGCTGCCGGCCATGATCCCGGTGGCGAGGGGATCGAACGCCGTGAGGCCGCGAAGATCCCGGGCGCCGGCTCCTCCTGCCGCGAAGCCCGTGCCGATCGGATCCGTCCCCGTGACCTCGATCCGCGTGTTCGCGGCCCCGGCCTCCTGCACGAGACGAAAGAGGATCCCGGCATTCGCCGGCGAGAGGCGCACGCAGCCATGCGAGGCCGGAGAACCGAGCCTGCCGACGGCCTGGCTCCCGTGGATGGCATGGCCGGAATCCGTGAAGAAAATCGAATACGGCATCGGCGCATCGTCCCACTCGCGGGAGCGGTGATGGCGCGAGAGCCACAGGGCGGCGAACCGCCCGGTGGGAGTCGCATAGCCCGACATCCCGGTCGAGACCGGCCAGGTGTACCGCTGCTCCCCGCCGACCGAGACGCTCATGCGCTGGCTCGCCTTGTCGACCAGGATGACGATCTCGCCCGCCGCGGCCGGCGACAGCGCGCCGAGACCGGCAAGGAGCGGCAGGAGAAGGCGGACGAGCTTCGGCAAACCGCACCCCGTTCTGAAGCCCGTGCGCCCGCACGCGAGGGTGCAGCGGCACGGAGCGTCCAAGCCCCAAGCTCGATCATAACGCCCGAGCGGGGCTGGGCAACCGGCAGAAGCCTCTCGCTGTTAACCGTGGGGCGCCGAAGGGGGAGCCGGGACGGGTTGCCAGCCGGCCCGCCGTCATGCTGCATTGGGAGAAACATCAATTCACAGGAGAAGACCCATGCTGCTCCGTCGTCCCTCCCGCCGCATCGCGATCCAAGCCGGCGGGGCCGTGTGCGCCGTCGCCCTTCTCGTCGGTTCGGGGCTCCTTCCCGCTCAGGCGGCGACCCCGCGCGACACCCTCGTGGTCGCCTGGGCCATCGACGACATCATCACCATGGACCCGGCGGAATCCTTCGAGATCTCGGCGGGCGAGATCATGGGCAACACCTACGACCGGCTGGTGCGGCTCAATATCGACGATCCCTCCAAGATCATCGGCGATCTCGCCGAGTCCTGGAGCGTGTCGGAGGACGGCAAGACCTACACCTTCAAGCTGAAGCCCAACCTGAAATTCGCCTCCGGCAACCCGATCACGGCGGAGGACGTCGCCTATTCGTTCCAGCGCGTCGTCAAGATCGACAAGTCGCCGGCCTTCATCCTCACCCAGTTCGGCTTGAAGAAGGACAACGTGGAGCAGAAGGCACGCGCGGTCGATCCGCTGACCTTCGTGCTCGAAACCGACAAGGCCTACGCCCCGACCTTCGTCCTGAACTGCCTCACCGCCAACGTGGCGGCCGTGGTCGACAAGAAGCTCGTTGAGACGAAGGACCAGGGCGGCGATCTCGGCAATGCGTGGCTGAAGACGAACTACGCGGGATCCGGCCCCTACAAGATCCGCGAGTGGCGGGCGAACGAGATCCTGGCGCTCGAGCGCAACGACAACTACTTCGGCGCGAAGCCGAAGCTCGCCCGCGTGATCTACCGTCACGTGAAGGAAGCGGCGACCCAGCGCCTGCTGCTGGAAAAGGGCGACGCCGACGTGGCGCGCAACCTGACGCCGCAGGACCTCCAGGCGATCTCGACTAACAAGGACATCCAGACCACCGCGACCCCGAAGGGCACGGTCTATTACATCAGCCTCAACCAGAAGAACGCGAACCTCGCCAAGCCCGAGGTGCGGGAGGCCTTCAAGTACCTCGTGGACTACCAGGGCATCGGCCAGACGCTCATCAAGGACATCGGCATCGTCCACCAGAACTTCCTGCCGGTCGGCCTCCTCGGCGCCAGCACCGAGAGCCCGTTCAAGCTCGATCCCGAGCGCGCCAAGGGCCTCCTCGCGAAGGCGGGCCTGCCGAACGGCTTCAAGGTCACGATGGACGTTCGCACCACGCAGCCCGTTCAGGGCATCGCGGAGAACATCCAGCAGACCGCGAAGCGCGCCGGGATCGATATCGAGATCATCCCGGGCGACGGGCGCCAGACCCTGACCAAGTACCGCGCCCGCAGCCACGACATCTATATCGGCCAGTGGGGGGCCGATTACTGGGATCCCCACACCAACGCCGACACCTTCGCCCGCAACCCCAACAACGCGGACGACGCCACCTCGAAGCCCCTCGCCTGGCGCAATGCCTGGGACATCCCGGAGCTGACGAAACAGGCCGATGCGGCGGTGCTGGAGCGCGACGGCGAGAAGCGCAAGGCCATGTACGAGAAGATGCAGGCCGATTTCCGCCAGACGAGCCCCTTCGTGCTGATCTTCCAGCAGAACGAGGTGGCGGCCTACCGGACCAACGTTGAGGGGCTGAAGGTCGGCGTCACCTCCGACACCACCTACATGTTCAACGTCGCGAAGAAGTAAGACCTCGTTGTCCGCATCTGCTGTGACCTCAGGCGGGCGCACACGCGCCCGCCTGTTCGCCCGTATGGGAACGATCGGCCGCTTCCTCGCGACCCTCGTCCTCACCTATCTCGGGCTTCTCGCCGTCACCTTCTTCATCGGGCGGGTGATCCCTATCGACCCCGCGCTCGCCATCGTGGGCGACCGCGCGCCCGAGCACGTGGTGCAGCGGGTTCGCGAGGAGCTCGGCCTCAACCGCCCGCTCTGGGAGCAGTTCGCCATTTATCTCGGCAAGATGCTGCAGGGGGATTTCGGCATCTCGACGCTCAGCGCCAATCCGGTGATGACCGACATCCGCCGGGTCTTTCCGGCGACGCTGGAGCTTGCGACCTTCGGCACTCTCATCGGCGCGGGCGTCGGCATTCCGCTCGGCGTCTGGGCCGCCGTCCGGCGCGGCGGCATCGCCGATCAACTCGTGCGCGTCATGGGCCTCATCGGCTATTCGGTGCCGATCTTCTGGCTCGGCCTTATGGCGCTCCTCGTCTTCTACGCGCGCCTCGGCTGGGTCGCGGGGCCGGGGCGCATCGACGTCGTCTACGAGTACACGCTCACGCCCGTGACCGGCATCCTGCTCCTCGATGCGGCCATGGCGGGCGAGTGGGAGGCGTTCTGGAACGCATTCTCCCACCTCATCCTGCCGGCCTCGCTCCTCGGCTATTTCTCCCTCGCCTATATCAGCCGCATGACGCGCTCGTTCATGCTGAACGAGCTCTCGCAGGAATATATCGTCGCCGCGCGGGCGAAGGGCCTCTCGGAGACGCGGATCATCTGGCGCCACGCCCTGCGGAATGCCGCGGTGCCCCTCGTGACCGTGGTGGCGCTCTCCTATGCGGGCCTGCTCGAAGGATCGGTTCTCACCGAAACCGTGTTCGCCTGGCCGGGGCTCGGGCTCTACATCACGAACTCGCTGCAGAACGCGGACATGAACGCGGTGCTCGGCGGCACGATCGTGGTCGGCTCGGTCTTCGTCGGACTGAACCTCCTGTCGGACCTGCTCTACCGTCTCCTCGACCCTCGGACCCGCGTGCAATGAGATCTTCGAGCGTCTCCTGGCACGACTGGCTGATGTCGGACCGCCCGGCCTCGCGGCGGCAGGCGTCGCTGGGGCGGGCCTATGCGGGCTGGCGCACCTTCGCGCGGAACCGCCTCGCGATGGCGGGCCTTCTCACGATCCTGGCGCTCGTCGTCGTAGCGGCGCTCGCGGACGTGATCGCGCCGCACTCGCCCTATGAGGGGAGCCTCAGCACCACGCGGCTCCTGCCGCCCTCCTGGACCTTTCCGTTCGGCACGGATGACCAGGGCCGCGACATCCTCTCGCGCATCATCCATGGGTCCCGCATCACGCTCTTCATCGTGGTGCTCGTCGCGATCCTCGCCGCGCCCATCGGCCTCCTCGTCGGGACGGTGGCCGGCTATGCAGGCGGCTATGTCGATGCGGCCTTGATGCGCGTGACCGACATCTTCCTCGCGTTTCCGCGCCTCATCCTGGCGCTCGCCTTCGTGGCGGCGCTCGGGCCCGGCATTGAGAACGCCGTCATCGCCATCGCGATCACGTCCTGGCCGCCCTACGCTCGCATCGCCCGCGCCGAGACGCTGACCATCCGGCGCACCGACTACATCGCCGCCGTGAAGCTCGCCGGCGCATCGCCCTTCCGCATCGTGCTGCGCCACATCATGCCGCTCTGCGTGTCCTCCGTCATCGTGCGCGTCACCCTCGACATGGCGGGCATCATCCTGACGGCGGCGGGCCTCGGCTTCCTCGGGCTCGGGGCCCAGCCGCCCATGCCCGAATGGGGCGCCCTCATCGCGAACGGGCGCAATTACGTGCTCGACCAGTGGTGGGTGGCGGCAGCGCCCGGAGCTGCGATCTTCATCGTGAGCCTCGCCTTCAACCTCCTCGGCGATGGCCTGCGCGACGCGCTCGATCCGAGAGCCGACAAATGAGGAATGCTCCGGTGGGTCCGCTCCTCGACGTCGACGACCTTCGGATCGCTTTTCCGAACCGGGAGGGCGCCTATGTCGAAGCCGTTCGCGGCGTCTCGTTTCAGCTTGGCCGCGAACGCCTAGGCGTCGTCGGCGAATCGGGCTCCGGCAAGTCCCAGACGGGCCGCGCGATCCTCGGCCTCACCCCGCCCCAGGGACGGGTCACGGCGAGGCGCCTCGCCTTCGACGGGATCGACCTTCTCACCTGCCCGGAGCGCCAGCGCCGCGACCTGCGGGGCGGGCGCATCGGCATGGTGCTGCAGGACCCGCAATTCTCGCTCAACCCCGTCATGACCATCGGCGAGCAGATCGTCGAGACCCTGCAGGCGCACGAGCGGGTGTCGAACCGCGAGGCCCGCGAACGGGCCCTCGCCATGTTGGCGGCGGTCCAGATCGACCGGCCCGAGCGCGTCTACCGGCTTCACCCACACCAGGTGTCGGGCGGCATGGGGCAGCGCGCCATGATCGCCATGATGCTGGTGGCCGATCCCGATCTCCTCATCGCGGACGAGCCCACCTCCGCCCTCGACGTGACCGTGCAGCTTCAGGTGCTCAAGATCCTGGACAGGCTCGTCTCCGAGCGCGGCATGGGCCTCATCTTCATCTCGCATGATCTTCGCCTCGTCTCCTCCTTTTGCGACCGCATCCTCGTGATGTATGCGGGCCGGGTCGTCGAGGAGATCCCGTCGGGGCGGCTCAACGAGGCGCAGCATCCTTATACGCGGGGCCTCCTCGACTGCCTGCCGCGGCTCGGCGAGAGCCGGCATCCGCTTCCCGTCCTGCAGCGCGATCCGGCCTGGGCCCGATGAGCGTCGGCCTTGAAGTCAGCCACCTGCGCGTGGTGTTCGACGAGTATGTCGCCGTCGACGACGTCTCGTTTCGCGTCGCGCCCGGCGAGAGCTTCGGCATCGTCGGCGAATCGGGCTCGGGCAAGTCGACGATCTTGAGGGCGATCTGCGGCCTCAATCCCATCGGCGCGGGCCGGGTGGCCCTCGTCGGCGAGGGCACGCTCCCCCTCCCCGGCTCGAAGCCCTTCCGCCGGCTCGTCCAGATGGTGTTCCAGGACCCTTACGGCTCCCTTCACCCACGCCAGACCGTCGACCGGATCCTCGCCGAGCCCCTCGCCATCCACGGCATCGGCGATGCGGAGCGGCGGATCGAGCGGGCCCTCGACGAGGTGGGTCTCGGGACGGGGTTTCGCTTCCGCTACCCGCACCAGCTCTCCGGCGGGCAGCGCCAGCGCGTCGCCATCGCGCGCGCCCTCATCCTCGAGCCGCAGATCCTGCTCCTCGACGAGCCGACCTCCGCGCTCGACGCGTCCGTTCAGGCCGAGGTCTTGAACCTCATGGAGGACCTGCGGCGGCGGCGCCATCTGACCTTCGTGATGGTGAGCCACGATCTCGCCGTCGTGACGCATATGTGCGAGCGGCTCATGGTCATGGCCGGGGGACGCGCCGTCGAGACCCTCGCGGCGGACGAGCTCTCGTCCGGCCGCGTCATGAGCGAGTACACGCGAACGCTGATGGAGGCGTCCGCCGGCTTTCGCCGGCAGGCTGCGGGATAGGCGCCGCCCTTACGTGATCCGTCCGCGGGCCGCGACCGGGATCTCGCCGGCGATGCGGCCGCCGCGGGTGGCGACGAGGCGGTCCACCATGTTGACGACGACGCAGACATGGTTCGGCACGATGCGGACGACGTCGCCGACGCCGGGCTTCGTCGCCGAGCCCGCAAGATCGAGGAACCCGTGCTCCTCGGAGAAGCGCGCGATACGCGCATCGGGGTGCTCCAGGATGAGCCCGTAGCCGTCGAGCCCGCCGGAATCCCAGGTGAGGGTCTTAGAGCCCGCATCGAGGATGCCGCGCTCCGGCCCCGCCCGGCTCACCACGGTCGAGACCACGTGGAGCGCCACGTCGTCCAAGGTGGCGGCGCCCGCCTTCATCATCATGCGGTCGTTGAAGATGTAGGTGCCCGCGCGGTGCTCCGTGGCGCCCTTGAGCTTGCCGAGATCCTTCAGGTTCGGCGTGCCGCCGCTGGACACGATGCGGGGCTCAAGACCCGCCTCCCGCACCCCGGCGAGGGCGTCGTCGAGAAAGGCTTGCGTGACCGCGGTTCCACCCGCCGGCGGGTAGAGGAGAAAGCCCGCGAAGGACAGGCCGGGGCTTGCCGCGATGGAGTGCGCGAGCGCCACCGCCTCGCCCGGCGTCTCGACCCCGGCGCGCTTCTGCCCCGTGTCGCATTCGACGACCACGTCGAGATCCCGACCGGCGATCTCCGCCGCCCGCGGCAGGCCCGCCACCGTCACCGGATTGTCGGCCGCGACCACCATGCGGGCGCGCCGCATGAGGGTGGCGAGGCGCCCGAGCTTCTCCTCGCCGAGGATGTTGTAGCTCACCAGGATATCGTCGAAGCCGGCCTCCGCCATCACCTCGGCCTCGCCGAGCTTCTGGCAGGTGATGCCGCGGGCGCCGGCATCGCGCTGCATCTTGGCGAGCACGGGGCTCTTGTGCGTCTTGATGTGGGGCCGGTTCGCGACGCCCGCCGCATCGCAGGCGGCCTGCAGACGGGCGATGTTGCGCTCCACGCGGTCGAGGTCGATCACGACGGCGGGGGTGCCGTAGAGCCGGGCGACCTCCTCGGCGAGTTCCTTCGTCACGGCGATCCTCCGCGTTCGGCTGCTCGTGCAACCGTGATCCTGGCAATGAAAAGCGAATGCCTCACAATCCAAGCTTCTCCTCGGTCCGGTCGAGGATGAGCGGGATGATGAGGTCCTCCTCGTCGCGCAGGTGATTGAGAAGCCCGACGAGGAGCGCCTTGCTCACTCCGGCATAGTGGTGAACCGTCCTTTGCAGGCCGTCCGCGTCGAGGCTCGCGAGGAGCTGGTTCGCCGCCCCCGCGACCTCCCCGAGGTGCTCGTGGATGTGCTCGTGGTCGCCCTCCAGCACCTCGAAGCCCCGCACGAGCCGCGGCTCCGCCGCCCGGAACAGGGGGAAGTAGCTGTGGTCTTCCACGTGATGGTGGGCGTTGAGCTCGGTGAGGAAGAACTGGAGGCGCGGCACGAACCAGCCCCGGAACTCCGCCGGCGCGACGGTGCCCTCCTTGAGGGCCGACGTGGCGCCCTGGAGCGAGGCGCCGAGCTCCCGGAACATGTCGTGCCGCCGCAGCCAAAAGCCTGCCGTCTGGCCTAAGTTCGCGTGCCCGGACCAGACCTCGCGCGGGTAGCGTTCGAGGAGGATCCGCAGCTCGGCGGGCCAGCCGGTGCGCTCGTTCAAGGACGGTTCGGTCACGGCACCTCCGGCGGCCCTGGATGGGCACGCTCGAGCCTTTGGGCTCGGCGTCAGGCGAGCCCCGCTCCGGTTTCGCGCTGATAGAGCAGAAGATCAAGGGACGGCGCCGCGCCGACGAGCCCCGTCATGAGGGCATGCACCTGCCCGCGATGATGGGTCTGGTGATTGAAGAAGTGCATCAGCGCCGGGGCGAGGGGCTGCTCGATGTCGGTGGGGTTCGTGATGGTGCGGTAGCGGATCCGGCCGGCGAGCGCAGCGTCGTCGAGATCTTCGACGTAGCCCGCGATCCGGCGGTCTTCCGCCTCCCGCGCCGCGCGAAGATCCGCGAGGGCGTCGAACAGGATGGCGTCGAGCCGGTTCGGCGCCTCGCCCTCCCCCGTGAAGCGCCGCATCCAGATCCGGTCGGCGACGAGGAGGTGGTTGAGGGTGCCGTGCACCGAGCGAAAGAACGCGCCCCGGTCGGCCCGATACTGCTCGCCGGTGAGGCCCGCGGCGGCCTCATAGAGGCGCTGGTTCGCCCAGGTGTTATAGCCGGCCATCAAGCGAAACGGGTGCATCGGCGAAGCCTCCTGCCCAAGGGTTAGCAGGGTGAGTTGGCCGGCGGCAACGCCGATGGCGGTGGAAGCGTTTCGGCGTATGCGGTCGTGGAGCGACGGGTTCGCTCCGATCCTCATCGGACGTGGCGCGTCGCAGGGCGATCCGCGCCGCGCGGCGCACCCGAGAACCGCGGATCGCACTCAAAGTAACGCCCATCGAGCAATGGGATCGATTTGCTAACACGTTGCTTCGGACTAGCTTTGCTTGAGCGTCCACCTGCTTGTCCGTCCCAACACTTGCCAGTTAACGAAAGGTGAATTAACAGCCAAGGTTCGTTCGGGCAGCGATGGCGCCACGCGGAAGGGCTGCTCGTGCGGAAACGCCGCGTTTCGACGGCGACGGGCAGACGGGGGTCGGCGTGGGCAAGCATTCGGCATTTCGGAAAGGGCGTGCGGCCGCTTTGGCCCTGCTGGCGAGCATCGTGCCGGCTGCCGTTGCCCCAGCGCTGGGCCAGGTGACGGTCGCCGCCAACCAGAGCCCCGAGTTCAACGCGCTCTTTCAACGAACCCTGCGCAATCCGGCGGACGTGCCGCTCGCCCTGCAATTCGCCGCCCTCGCGACGCGCCTCGGCGATTATGAAGCGGCCATCGGCACGCTCGAGCGGGTGCTCTTCTACGCTCCCGATCAATCCGCGCTCCAGCTCGAGCTGGCGGGCCTTTACTACCGCCTCGGCTCCTATGCCTCGGCCAGGACCTATGCGGAAGCGGCCGCCGGTTCGCGATCCCTCGACGAGCCGAGCCGCAGCCGTGCGCTGGACCTTCTCGCCGACATCGACCGGCGCCTCAGCTCGCATCAGTGGAACGTCTACGCGCAGGCGGGCCTGCGCTACCAGTCGAACGCCAACGCGGCGCCGACGAGCCTCTTCGTGCGCGCGGCGGGCGAGCCGGGCCGGCTCGATCCACGCTTCCGCCGCCAATCTGACGTCAGCGCCTTCGCGCGGGCCGTGGTGCAGCATGTCTACGACTTCGAGAACCAGCGGGGCGACGTGTGGGAGACCAGCCTTTCGGGTTATGCCTCTCGCGGCTTCGAGGTGACGCGCTCCGATCTCGGCTTCCTTGAGATCCAGACGGGCCCGCGCCTTGCTCTCGCGCCCGACAGCCTGCCAGGCCTGTCGCTGCGCCCCTACCTCATCGCCGGCGGTCTTGCCCTCGGCAGCGACCCGTACCTTGGATCGATCGGCGCGGGAGTCGGCCTCTCGGTCCCGCTCGGCGGGAGGGCGGTTCTGGAGCCGTTCGTCGAAGTGCGGGAGCGGCGCTTCGGCTCGACGGACGATTACCCGAATGCCCGAGAGCAGACCGGCCGCCTTGCGGTCTTCGGCCTTCACGCCTCGGGGTCGTTCTCCCCGGCGGCGGGCTGGTTCACGCGCTTGGCCTATCGCCGCGCCGAGGCGCGCAACGACGCCTATGCGTTCGACAGCGTCGGCGTCGATATCGGCCTGCCGGTGACGTTCGACGGACCCTTCGGCGACCGCCGATGGACCGTGACGCCGACCTTCGGCCTGACCCACTACACCTACGAGGCGCCCAATCCCCTCGTCGACCCCACTCGCCGGCGGCGCGAGACGGAGTGGCGCGTGGGCGCTCTCCTCGACATTCCGGTCCATCCCCTGTTCGGTCTGTCGCTGCACGTTCAGTACAGCGCCACGCAATCCAATCTCCCGAACTACGACACCGACAACCTGAGCGTCACGCTCGGGCCGACGATCCGGTTCTGAGGCGATCCGATGCAAACGTCCACGCACTCTCTCCTTGCAACGGTCGCTCTCGTCGCGCTCGCCGTCGGCTTGCGCGACGAAGTCCTGCCGCCCACCCGCGCCCAGGAGGTCGGAACCGCGACCGCCGTGAACCCGCGCTCGACCGGCACGCCGCCTGCCCGATCACCTCGGGTGCTCGAAATCGGGCTCGGCCTCGTCCAGAACGAGCGGATCGCCACGACCGCCTCGGGCAGCGTGCAGGTGCTCCTCGCCGACAAGACGACCCTCAATGTGGGGCCGAATGCCGAGCTGATCCTCGACGAATTCGTCTACGATCCGCGCGCGAATGCGGGCCGCCTCGCCGCGACCCTCGCCAAGGGAGCCCTGCGCTTCGTCGGCGGCAACATCAGCCACTCGGGCGGCGCCACCGTGCAGACCAGCAACGCCACCCTCGGCATTCGCGGCGGCATCATGGGCGTGAGCGTGGCGAACGGCGAGACGCGCGTCGTCCTGCAATACGGCGTGCTCACGGTGAGCACGCCCTTCGGCAGCATCGTCGTGCGCCGGCCAGGCTTCATGGTGGTCATCGGCCCCCAGGGCATCGTCGGGCCGTTTCGCGTGAGCCAGAACGAGATGAACCTGCTCTTCGCCGCGACGACGAGCCAGCCCGGACAGACGGGCGGCCTGAAGGGCCGGGTGGTCGTCGGCCCCCTCCCGCCGGGCCTTGCCCTGCCCTCCCCCTGCGATCCCGGTTCGATCAATTGCGGGCCGCCCGGATCGGGACACACCCGGCTCGACGAGATCGTCAGGCAGGGCAATCAGACGGTATTCGATCGAGCGATTACGCCGATCAGGCCGCCTGACCCTCAGCCACCGCCTGACGATGAGCCGCCACCGGACGGCTGTACGCCCTTCTGCTACTGAACAAAGCGCAGCTAGTCAGCTTCCCCGTTATGAGGCAAGGCTCAGGCACCGCTTGGCGAGTTCGCTCAGCGGGTCACGTTGCAGCAGTGGCCGACACCTCTCGCCGAGATCCCGAGCGCATGCGCTGAGCCCAGGATCATGGAGAGCTTCCTCTAGAGCTTCAGCCGTTATCCTCACTGCCGGATCCTGCATCTTCGTGGAGTGAGCTACGCCAGCAGCGGCTAAAGCTCGGGCATTAAGCTCTTGCTCGATGTGGCTTGTCAGGAGGTACTGCGGCACGCCCACCGCGAGCGCTTCGCCGGCAAGCCCTGCCCCGCCCTGATGCAGGACGAGCCGACGTCGAGGCAGAACGTCGCTCAGGGGCGGCGCCTGCCAGTGGACCGTCGCACCAGCTTGCAAGAGATCAGCCATTGTTTCGCCGTCACCCCCTGGGACGAAGATCTCGAGGTCCGGTCCGAGAGCCGATAGACCGGCGCGAACATCGGTTCGTAGTGCCATATCAGGCCAGAGATACGCAAAGATCCCCGTCGCATCGGACCGGACTGGTTCCGCGATACCGTCGAGCAGCGGCCCTTGCGCCGGCGTCGCCCGAGCGTTCGCATAAGGATCGAGGATCGGGAAGGTGGTCACCACGACGTCGTCGCCGGCAAACAACTTTGACAGACGCGAGAGAAGAGGCGAACCCGTCTGCCTGAGAGCCCCGTTGATGACGGCGAGAACCTCCTCGTCGCTCCAGACCGGCGGTGAAAGCCGGTGGAGTTCCGGAAGCCGGTCGAGGGTGGCGGGAGGCAGGGTGTACCCGATGCCGGTCTGCAGCACCGGCAACCGGCCACGAGCGGCGAGGCCCGCCAAGGGCGCGTAATCGGTGACGACGAGATCGGGGTCGATCCAATGCAGCAGGTGCCCCCAGGATTGGAGGATGCCAAGCACCGCGTCAGGGTCGGCGAGACCAGCCGAGGCGAGCACATCCGTGAACGTCGCAGACGACCGCCGGGGCCGCTCGCCATCGCCGAGAGAGCCCGGCCATGCGGGTGCCTGGATAACCTCGATCTCGGCGTCGGCGAGGTGCCAGGCGCGGCGCAGGTCGCGGATGGCGGCGACGATTCGGCACTCCCCCACCTGGCGCAGACGTGTGGCGAGACGGCGAAAGTTTTGCACGTGCCCTTGGCCGCCGCCGAGTTCCCAAGCCAGAAGGATCGTGGGTGCCGCCATCGCGTCAGGCCGAGAGACTTGCTTGCCCATGAAGCGCCGGCACCCGAAGGCGGGCGGTGAAGCTCGCGTAGAAATCCGCTAACGGGGCGCCGGCGAGCGCCCGGCAGGCCAGGATGCGCTCGAGGGCCTCGTCCTGCCGGCCTGCTTCTATGGCTGCCAGCATCGATCGATGTTCTCGCGCCAGTGCTTGATATTCAGGGCTCTCGGCCATCTCCTCGTCGCCCACGAGCGCGAACAGGCGAACGGATTGCGACTTTCCTTTGAGCGGCACGCGGCCGGCCTCGAGAAACGCCAGGCCTTCCGCGGCCCAGGCGGTTTCCTCCGAGACGAGGATCGGCACGCCGGCGCGCTTGCAATCGCCCTCGATCCGAGCCGCCACGTTCACGGCATCGCCGACGACCGAGTAGTTGAAGCGCCGCTCCGATCCCATGTTGCCGACGCAAGCATCACCCGTGTTGAGCCCGATCCCGATCTGAACGACGAGATCCGAACGGCCGAGTTCACCGAATCCGAACGCATCCTCCCGGTTGAGGCGATCGACGAGGTCTCGCATCTCGAGTGCTGCCGCGCAGGCGAGACGCGCATGGTCCGGAACGTCCACGGGCGCGTTCCAGAACGCCATGATGGAATCGCCGATATACTTGTCGACGGTGCCCTGCTGCCGCTGGATCGCCTCCGTCAGCGGCGAGAACAGCACATTAAGGAAATCGACCAGGGCCTCGGGCGAGAGGCGCTCGGAGATGGGCGTGAAGCCGCGGATGTCCATGAACATGATCGTCATGGGCTTGATCTCGCCCCCGAGCCGCAGGGTTGCGGGCGCGGCCTCCAGTTTGTGCAGCAGTTCGGGCGCGAGATAGGTGCCGAAGGCCTGGCGGATGAAGCGCTTCTCCCGGTCGGTGGTAAGGTAGAGGAGCGCCGTGACGGCGAAATGCACGGCGAGCGCGCTGAGGCTCGGATAGACGGGATCGACGAGCAGCTTGAACTCAGAGAAGGCGATCCAGGCTCCGCCCACCAGCAGAGCCGAAACGCCCCCGATGACGGCGGCCGCGTAGCGGGCGCCGACGCGGGTCAGGAGCCACGCCACCATTGCACCGGCCATCACCGTCACGACCGTTTCGAGGCCCTTGGCCCAATCGGGCCGCGTGAGAAAATCCTGCGCGATGATCTGCTCGGCGATCTGCGCATGGATCGTAACGCCCGGCACAGCCTCGCCCAGAGCTGTGATGCGCCGGTCGAGAAGCCCGGCGGCCGAGGCGCCGACGAACACGATGTGCCCCCCGATCCGCCCCCGCAATTCGGCCTCGCGGCTCGGGTTCCACAGGGCCGCGGCGCCGACGCTGCGCTCCGGGCGGTGACGGTCGTAGTGCAGGATGAGCTCGCCGGCCGCCGTGAGCGGAACCCGGAATTGCCCGACGCGCAGATCGACCAGGGCGGGCGTTCCGGTCTCGGCCTCCCGGCTCGCGCCGGTGCTGCGCACGAAGATAGACGACGCGCCCTGGGCTACCCGCAGCGCCTCAAGGGCCAGACCCGGATAGAGACGTTCGCCGCCCGAGAGGACCATGGGCGCCTGACGGATCAGTTGCGAGTCGCTGTCCTGTCCTAGGCTGATGCTGCCGACGCCCGCTGCGGCCTCCTCCAGCACGGCAAGGCTCGCCACCGCCCCGCGCCAGGGTGGGAGGATGTGGGCCGGGTTCGTGCCGGCGACAGCGTATCCCGCCTTGGAGGCGGGCTGGCGCTGGGTGGGCTCTCCGACCGTCGCAAACCCGAGCACCACCGGCGCGCGCCGCATCGCCTCGGCGAGCGCCGCGTCGTGATCGGGCAGGTCCGCCAGAGCGCGATTGAGGCGCTCCTTCAGATCGGGGCGCTCGCTCGCCAGCGCCTCGCCGTAGGATGCTGGAGAAGTGCGGTCGGGCTCGGCGAGTACCATGTCGAGCGCGACCGCCGCGGCGCCGAGCTCACGCAGGCGATCAACGAGAGCAGCAATGCGGGTGCGCGGCCAGGGCCACTGCCCGAAAGCGGACAGTGACGCTTCGTCGATGTCGATCACGCGGACGGGCGGATCGCCGTAGGATCTCGGCTTGAGGCGCTGAAAGCTATCGAAGGTGGCGCTGCGCAAATCCGCGACGGGCGCCGGATCGACGACTTTCAGCCCGGCCGCCACGGTGATCGCGGCGGCACCGACGATCACCACCCTGTGCAGAGACGAGAACCTGAGGGGCATGACCGTGGCGCTTGATCGTGTTCCTTCGGACCGGACCATGGGGGCCGAGGCGCAAGAGTGTCAACTCGAACGCTGCCGCCGCTCGATTGGAAGGTGGGCAGGATACATCAGGGCGGCGGGCCAACACTTGGCCAGTGTTTGCCTGCGGCCCTAAGATCGAAGCTTAACATTTGAAACAATTTGCCAGGGCTGTCGGAGGAGAGCCGAAACGGGGTTCGTCTACCCCTGAGTGCGTCACGCTTGGGAGGCGTTCATGCTCGCTCGGCTTATTTCAGGTCTAGTTATCTCTTATCGGGAGCGCCTTAAGAGACGGCGCTTGATCCGGCAGCTCGAGCCATCAATCGGCCGCTTTCATCTCCCGCCCGGGGATCTGGCGCGCTTTCGGTGAGGTGAGGGAGGAATTAGGGTCTGTCGGGTAAACATGCGGCAGCCCGACCTCCGCCTCGCAAGTCCCTGAGTCTGATCAAGGTGACTCCAACCCAGGTGCTCAACTGTCGAGTGTACGCGCACTGAAGGGTGGCACCGTCTTGCCGGTGGAGCCCGCCTTGCCACCTGATGCTCCGCAAGCAAGCCAGCGTCCGTCAATTTCTGATTTGAAGGGTGTGCGGCTGGACATCGTTTCGCTTAAGGTTATTGCAATCCTCGGCACGCGACTGTTTGAAATCTTCTCTCGGCAGGAGCCTTCCCGCGCCTTGCTCATCGTGGGCTCCGGGACTGCTCGGGGGCTCCCGGCGTCCAGGACACTAAGGGCGACTGCTCTGTCCGTTGTGATCGGAGGGGCTGCCGCGCTGACTTTCGCTCGCCTGAGCAACAAAAAGCCCGCCAGGATCACTCCTGGCGGGCTGTTCAGTTCTGACCTAGTCGAAATCAGAACTTGAAGGAGACGCCCAGACGCACGGTGTGGAAGTCGAAGTCGTCGCCGTCGAGCTCAACATCGCCAAAGCGGGTGTTGATCTCGTCGAACGAGGTGTAGCGGTACTCGAGGCGAGCCGTCAGGTTGTTGGTGAAGGCATGCTCCACGCCCAGACCAACGGTGTAGCCCGACACGGTATCGTCATCATCGTCGAACACGCCGGAGCTGAAGCCGCCGCTCAGGCCGCCGAAGGCAAAGCCGCCGGTGGCGTAAACGAGGGTGCGGTCGAAGGCAAAGCCCGCGCGAGCGCGGATCGAGCCCTGCCAGTCGAGCTGGTTGGCGCCGATCGTGTAGGCAACCGCCTGACCAGTCGCAACGTCCGTGATCACGAGACCATCGAAGTCATCGTCATCGTCGTCGCCGAACACGCCTTCGATGTCGCCTTCCACACCGACCACGAACGAGCCGAACTGGAAGTTGTAGCCAGCGTGAGCGCCGGCCACGAAGGCGTCGTCCTCACCGTCCTCGAAGTCGTTGAACACCGAGCCGTTGCGCGTGAAGCGGAACCGGCCGTCACGGAAGTAATCGTCCTCGCGGTCGGAGAACTGGTAGCCAACCTGAGCACCGACGTAGAAGCCGGTCCAGGTGAACAGCGGCACAGCGGCGACCATCGGCGCCGGGGCGCGACGCGAGGGAAGATCCGCTGCATTCGCAGCGACGGCCGAGAGAGCGATGGCAGCTGTACCAGCCAACATGCCAAAGATACGGTTTTTCATTGTGCGTTAGCCTTTCCGGAAGTTACGCAAGCGGGACGCTAGAACAGTTCGTCTCGGGGTCCTATGGCAAAGCTGCCACACTGATGCCGGATCTTGGCCCTGAACGCTACAAATCAACATTCAGCCACAACAGATAACGAGTGGTGAATTGACAGCCGCATGGCTGGCATGCGTGAGTGTAGGGGTATTCAGGCCCCAGGGCTGAATGCGAAGAGAGAACCTACCCCTGCCCGCAACGGCAGGGTTTTTTCTTGCCGCGACGGGCGAGTGCCGAAGCAAAGTTAAGCCCGCCGCGGCCGGAGCCGGGCGGGCCAGGTTTGCGTAACCCACATCCTCGTACAAGGCTGCAGGTAAGTCATACCTTGAAGCTGGGCACTTTACTATAGACGCCCGGCAACACGTTGACCGGGACAGGGTGACGCCCGGCCCAACCGCGCCACGGTGGACGCCGCCGACGCCGGCGAGCTATCCTGCCGTCATGCTCATGCAAGCCATTCTGACCGCCACGCTGCTCGTGCTGAGCGGTCATTCTGCCAGTGCGGCCGGGTGCCGACCTCAACGCGACCTGCCGCCGGGTGTGCGCGTGCCCGCAAAGCCCGGGTGTGAGAGCGACGGCGATGCAGGTAAGCGCCCTTCACCTTTGCCACAGCGGGCTGACAAGAGCGGCTTCATCGATCTCGGGAATGGCGGCGAGCTGAGGATCAGGGGGCGGTTGAGAGTAGACGTGGGCATCCGCTCATCGCGCTGATCGCGGTAGCAACACCCCGATCGGGCCAGTCGTCGCCATGATGCGATGAGGAAAGGGATGAGATGCATGGGCACAGCGATCACCTCTTGCCAAATCGGGCAGGCAAGACTGCCTTGCGAATGATCGAATCTGCAGGCCATGCCTACCAACCGGGCGAGACAACCTCGTAGCCCCTGCCCCTCACCGGCGGAGGCGCTGCTGCCTTCGCAAGCCCTCCCCTGAACCAGGAGCGCAACATGCGCCTCCCCCTCCAAGCGATTCGGGACCGCTTCAGGGCTCGCGACGTGAGCGAGTTACCGAAGGTGATTTTCCTCTCGACCCTGATCGGCGGTGTCGCCGGCTGGCTTACTTGGCTGGCCTTCGGCTAAGGACCCAGTCCCCTCGAGGGATCGCTCGCAGGATACGCTTTGGTCCCAGATGCTTTGCCGCGTTCCCTTTCCAACGATCCCAGCAGGCTCGCTGCCATCTGCCTCGTGTGCAACGACCAGAAGACCCTGCGGGACCTGAAAGAGATCGCCCGAGCCAAGCGCCTGGCGACAAGCATCAGCGTTCGCGGGCAGGCATAGCCAGAAGCTGCCGGGGCGCTGCCTGCCCTCGCGACGTCAGCACCTCGCTCTTCAGCGAGCCATGGGAAGGGCGATCCCGGCTCGGCGCACACTGCGCCTGCCCTCACCGAAGCGGACGGATCAGCCATAGGACCTTAGTGCTGTGTTCTGGAACGGGCACCGTAGCGGAACGTGACGTAGCGGAGCAACTCAGAACGGTGTGGAAGAGCTCTAAACTTGAGCGTTCCTCGACAACCTTTCCCATTTCGAGGAACAAAATCGTTCATACTCTGTTCGGCTCAAGACAAGTACATTGTGGTTCAGGTGCAGTGGAGGATCGCCTGATGTGGAAAGTGTCGACAGGTCTTTTGGGGCTAATGACTCTGATGCTGTGTACTTGGGGAGGGCCAACGTCCGCCCAGGGTCTCTCCTCAGAGATAGAGCAGCGGCTCGGGTTGAGACCCAATCAGGGCTTGCCATCTGACGTGGAGCAAAGGCTGGGAGTCCGCCGTAACCAATCGCTGCCCTCGGATGTAGAACAGCATCTCCCAGCCCCTCGTCAGTACCGCTCCCGGCGCCACGAGCGATACGATCCCTATGCGGAGTGGGACGACCGCCCCCGCCGTCGCCGCTACCCCGATTATCGTTATGGTCGTTATTGAAGCGCGGATGATCAGGCTGAAGTTATCATATGTATGCCATGTTCGAGCTGGATGCGCTGATCGGAGTCGACCAGGCTCAGGCCCAGCATGCTACCGCCACAGAGCGGCCTGGCCCGTGGGATGAGGACCATGCCGCCTGCCTTCGCCGGAGAACAGAGATCAGCTGTGTCCCTCCAAACGGCAGGGAGGTTATGATGCCCTGCAAAACACAAGCAGAAGTCTCTTAGCGATATCGTACGCCCGGGCGAGCACCAGGTAGGCAAACTAGCCGACCATAGCGATCGCGCTCGCATCCGTCATTGCCACCAAACCGCTCCTGCCGGGGGCGGTAGCGCTCACCCGGATAGGCGCCTGGCAAGCACACCAATCGACCGTAACCGTCCCGTTCACAGCCGTCGTTCCCGCCAAAACTCTGCCGGCCCGACCGATATCGCTCGCCTGGGCGGGCGCCCGGGAGACACACTAGCCGACCATAGCGATCGCGCTCACATCCATCATTCCCACCAAATTGAACAGTCTCTACCAATGTCGGGTACGGCGTCCCGGCTACTGCAGAAGTGCTTCCAGCCATGCAGGTCAGAGCAGTCAGCGCTACCATCATTCTTTCGAACCTAAGCATCGGGAACGCTCCTGAGCAGATGTCGACAACGTAGCAATAGCGGCAAGGGCAATGAACGCAACCCGAACCAAAGGAATGCACCGTTTGGGCGAACTGAGGTCGGGGCAAGTCTCTTGCTGAGGCTAGACGGAACGCAGCTCAGGAGCGTAACAATATCAGCCCGTCGCACTTATCGCGACTGGCCGCTTCGAAACCACCACACCGAAGGCCAAGTCATGGACCGCACATCGTGGCTCGCAATTCCCTTCAGTGTTGCCTTCCTCTCGGCTTGCTCTTCGAGCTATGAGTCGAGCCAGTATATGATCTCCCGCTATGGGGGAACCGTTTACGAGCGAGCGAAGGTTGTGACGTCGGCCTGCGGCAGGACTTACCGGGTAGCCCGATACGAGAATATGATTCTAACCGATACTTATCGTTTGTCGGGTCTTACAGCGTCCTCATGCGGAGCTGATACGTCGGATCACCCAGTCGTCGGGTCAATCCGGTATAGCGCGGCAGCCGTTGCTTATATCAAGGCAGATACCGGCCCTAGGTGCGAGATCGTCGCCGGCCGCGAGCTGACGAAGCAACACTCGGAGTTCACGTTGCGCTGTTCCGCAACGCCGCCCGAGTCCGGTTTAGGGCGAAAAACGTTAGTGCCCTAGCCGAGGTCGTCGTCGGCTTACATGAGGTATGTAGCAATTAGGTACGAGCAAGGGCGAAACTCGGCGTGTTGCGAACGCGTCTCGCTTCAGGGAAGCTGCATAGTGACATCAACCCTTGATACAGCGCCTGATCCGGATTTTGACCTAGATCAGTTTGCAGGCCGAGTTCAAATCTTCGATATAAAAGCCGTTCAAGACAGCAGAGGCACACTCGTCGAATTCGACCACAGCAAGCTGCCCTTTCTGCCGCAGCGAACGTTCTTCATCCGAGATGTTCCAGCCGGGGTTCAGCGTGGAGGACACGCGCATCAGCTTTGTGAGCAATTACTTATCTGCCTGCGCGGTAATCTCTTGGTCGACTTGATCCATGGTATCTGTTCTGCGCAAATCGTTCTTAACCGACCAAACATAGGCCTCTACATCTCGGCTCAGGTTTGGGCACGCCAGACTTACCAGGAGGCCAATACGGAACTACTAGTTTTCGCGAGCCTGCCGTACGATCCCGCCGAGTACATCGCACAACCTATGGGGTGACCCTTGGACGCAATGCATGCGCCAGCCATCCTCGGTCCATCGCGGACCACGGATCTCACCATCTGCATCCCTGCATATCAGGCGGCTAATTTCATTGATCGAACGCTACGTTGTGCGACGGGTCAAACACATAGTGGTCTGAGGATTCTAGTGTCTGTGGACCGCTCGACAGATGAGACCGCCGCTATCTGCCGCCGGTTTCGATCGAACGATCCACGGATTGAGATCATCGAGCAGCGCGATCGGCTCGGGTGGTGCCGAAACGTCAATGCGCTCCTTGAACGTGTCGACACGCCCCTCTTCTTCATCTACTTTCACGACGACCTGATCCTGCCGCAGTACTGCGAGATGCTACGCGCTGCGCTGATCGGCGATCCGCATGCTGCAAGTGCTCATTGTGACGTGCTGGATTTCGGGCTGAAGGACAACATTGTGAAAGGTCGTTCATATACTGGGACCGTCGCAGAACGTCTGTTAAGTCTCTGGACGAGTGATCACCCGGGCGGCGTCCTCCGAAGCCTCATGCGCCTCGACTCTGTTGGGGCAGATTTTCGCCTTCCTTCCGATGATCATCATGGCTTTACGCCGGGCCACTACTTACAGCTACAAATCATAGCGGCAGGAACGGCATCTTACGTCCCAGATACCCTGTACTGCCGCTGGATCAGGAAGCACGGCCTCACTGACACCTGGAAAGGGCTTCCCTACGAAGTCATATTGCAGGGTCGAACGGCTGATCTCGATCGGGTGTACGCATTCATTGACCGCAAGGTCATGGATAGCGAAGAAAGAGAGATCTTGAAGATTGCTATTACGTTGTACAATCATCGCAAGATGGTTGCTGCCGCTCGGCTGCACCGGAAGCCACAGCCGAATTTTCGTGACCTCCACCCAGACGTCCCTGAGCTTCGCTTGCCTGCTGGTTTGCAGCGCTTCGGGACAGAAGCATGCGATTGGTTCGCTGAGGAGATCAAGCGTGCTCTAAAGCCCCGCCGTGCGCATAGCCCCAGGCGTTTACCCAGAGCCGAAAATCAAACACACCGCGAATTTATCCAGCGAGTACTTCATTTGCTTCGTCTCACTGAACCGAAGCGCAGGTGAGCCGCAGTGCGAGTTGCCGTTTTGGGCGCGGGAATCATGGGCTGTACGACCTCTGTCTTCCTTGCGAGGAAAGGAGCCGAAGTCACCCTTTTCGAAGGAACGCCCAAGCTCATGGACGGCGCAAGCCGTTGGAACGAAGGTAAGGTTCACCTTGGCTATCTTTATGCTGCCGATCCCTCTCTCAGCACGGCCGCGCGCGTCTTGCCTGGCGGACTAGCATTCAAAGCGCTAATCGAACAGCTGCTCGAGGTTCCGATCACGGCTGCGGTCACGCAAGAGGACGACTTTTATCTGCTTCATCCTGACTCCGTGGTTGAAGCAGATGAGATGAACTTGTACTTTCAGCGAGTAAGCGAGCTCGTCGCGCAACATCACCAGAACGGCGATTACCTCGCACCACTCGGTAAACCAGAACGTCTATCGAGATTTCATTTAGACACAATCGGCTCGGATCGTATTCAGGCCGGGTTCCGTGTTCCAGAGCGCTCGGTTCGCACCGCTTGGATCGCAGATCGTCTGGTTGAAGCAGTGAATGCTACTTCTCGGGTCACGGCGCTGAAGGATACGCGCGTTCAACGCGTCGACTCCGTAACGGACTCTTGGAACGGCCCGTGGAGAATCCAAACGAACCAGGGCACCTTCGCGTCCTTCGATGTCGTCGTTAATGCACTCTGGGGCGGGCGTTTAGAAGTCGATGTCGCAAGCGGTCTCGATCCAGCCCCCGGCTGGTCACATCGCTTCCGGCTCTCGCTGTTCCTAAAAACTCGAGAAAAGCTGTCGCTTCCGAGCGTAGTCCTTGCAGCGGGGCCATTCGGCGACGTCAAGAACTATGATGGTCACAACTTCTACGCTTCCTGGTATCCGGTGGGCCTCCTGGCAGAGGGCACTTCCGTGCGCACTCCCGACATTCCGCCCATTCCGGATCCGGATGCATTCTCTCAGGCTGTCGCGCAAGGCCTTTCACGTTGGATCCCCAACACGACAGAGCTTTTCCGTAGGGCAGAATCGGCCGTCCTTGGTGGCGGATGGGTCTTTGCACGAGGACAAGGCTCGCTCGCTGACCGACAGGCGAGTTTGCATCTCCGCGATCGGTTCGGCGTCGAAAGACGCGGTACGTATTTTTCAGTAGATAGTGGAAAGTACTCGACGGCGCCTTGGCTGGGTCATTCTATTGCTCACGAGATCTGCTGCTCGTGACCCGTGGAGACAATCGAGTACAGTGTAGGCGCTTCTTAAGTTTAATCTACGCCGCCGTTTTCCGAGTTCGCACGTCTGCATCTCCGTCATCCCAGAGAAAGGGCGTGCCATACAGGATGCCGTCGCAGATCAGGTTCAGACCCAAATCCTTCTCCAACGCGTCCCTACTGGCTACTCGCAATTTGTAAGGCGGCCAACCTTGCCGTGCTTCTGTGGAGGAGACCGGGATCATGCATCTGAAAAAGAAGTGATACGCATAGCGAAGAGCTCGCTCGCTCATGCCTTGGTCGTGCACTGCGCCAAAGGGCAGCCGCGATAGGAGGGCGTGGTACTCGGCGGCCGTACTCGCCTCATAGGCAATCCCCTTGTTTCGAATCCACGCTTCACCCGCGACAATGACGGGCTTTCCGGCAGCAGCGAGTTCGACCCCCATCTTAGTTCCATAGATCAGGATCGTGTCGGACAAATCCGCGAGCGCGTAGGTGTTGAGTGGATCATCCGGCGGGACGATTTTCACATTGTCCGGCAGGGACGGATAGCAACGGCGTATCTCGTCCAACATCAATTGCCTAGCAGCAAGGGGATTGAGTATCTCCGCTGGGTGGATGCGCACGACGAGTTGCAGATCCGGCCGGTTCTGAAACCAGGCGATCGTATCGAGAACCCAATCCTTCATCGTCGAATAGGCGTTAGCCGCATAGTAAAGTTGAGCGTCCCAGATGACATTTGTCATCAGGGAGATAATGGGGCGGTTCGAATCAAGGCCGAGTTCAGTCGCAGTGGCGGCTGATAGGCTTCGTTGATAACTGATCCAATCGTTACCTCCTCCCCGACGGCTAGCTAGATAATGCGAGACCGCCTGGCGTTGCCGCAACGAGAACGGCGCATCCGCCCAATTCGACTTATCGTCACGCATCAGCGCGTAGTGATAGGTTTCGCCGTGAGTGAAGATGAAACGCCCCGTTCGGTAAGCGGTGTTCCAAGCGACAACGCGAGATCCCGCGTTTCGAGCAGCTTGCGCTAGGACGCCCTGTGGTACATAGATCGCGTGGTGTAGAACGGTTGCGGTGAAGCCTTCCGCCATGAGGCGCCTGCCAGCAATCGCTGTCAGCACAGCACCTTCCAGATACCGCCTCAGGACCGCATCGCCGAGTGCCTCCCGTTGCAGGTCTCCGACAGCATAGTAGCGGAGTGCACCAGCGAGGGCCTGCTGTCCGACCGCCATTCCATCGAAAGTCACGGATTGAATGGACTCAGCGTCCGTCCTCGCCGCAAACTCTGCGGCTAAGCCCCGATCTTCCGTGGTGAGGAACTCTGACAAGCGGCGGATCCGGACGCCAAGTGCCTCGTAAGCCCTGGTGCCAGCCGCGAAGCAGTGCCGACACATCGGCCTCGGACCTTCTGCTAAGAAACGTTCCTCGTCAGGCAGGATATGCTTTTCAGCAAGCATGCAAGCTGGCAAAGCTGCATCGCACAGCAGCGCCTGGACCTCTGCGCCACGTTGCTGTAGTGCTGCGGTGAGCAACGTGTCCATCGTCATCGCACTCAGATGGCCACCCGTGCTCGTCGCGATCAGGATCTTCTCCCGTGGCGAGGAAAGACCGAGTTGCTTCCTGACTTTGGATGAAGGAACCTTCGACCAGTTTGGCGTGAGGCGTTTCAGCCGCCGCCCGTATGCGAACATTCGCAGCGGAACAAGCCAACGGCGATAACGTACGAGTTCGCGCCATCGCATTCGTTATATCTCCTGATGAACCCTAGCTTCTACTCGAAGGTCGAGCGTTCCCGACGTCAGCGGAACGCACTGAACGTCGCTGATGGGTGTGAACTCGGTGATGCCGCCCCGATCTGCGACGGTCAACGAAAACGACTGCGACATTTCGAAGGGTTGGGAGTTGCTAGACATCTTCATGCGCAGGTGAAGAAGGTAGAGTGCCGCTTTGAGGCTCTGCGGCGCGAGAGAAATCAGCACTTCGATCACCTCGTTCCCTCGTAGTGACTCGGCAAGGCGGGTGCTGTTCTCGACAATCGCGCCCTGCCCTAGGGTCAGGGTGACCGAAAGCGCCACTACGTCTGTGGACGCTGTGCTCCTGTACGCGGTCGCGAGAGTGACCAGATCCGCGTTCTTTCGCAACTCTGCACCTTCGAATCGAAGCATGTGAGCGTTTGGTTCCGGCCTCTGGACGCGATTGGTGATCAACCGCCCCTGTGAAATCAAAACCTCCTTCGCGCCGTTCAACTTGCAGCGCTGTCCATGTTGGCAACTCACCACGAGGGTGAGCCCGTCCTTCAAAGCGGTCTCCAGGAGCAACAAGCCCGGGCCTCCGACCTCGTCTAGCAGAGATTGCGTCAGAAGGATGATGGAGGGCTTCAAAATGACGGCGGTCTGCAACATCAGCCTTGCGAACTGGCGACGCCCCATGTTGCTGATAGACATGTTTAGCGTAGCCGGTGGAATGGCTAAGGCTGCTGCAGCCTCGGAAACCGCCCGGCGTGTCGCGCGCTGGGTGAAGTGGGAGAGTGTGAACAGGAGTTGCAAGCGCATCAAAACGCTCGTCCTCCCGTTTGGATCAGCGAGCGCTGCGCCCGTGCGATGTAGCGCAGCTACAGGCCCAACGCAGGTAAGACGACCCCCGGTTGGTCTCCGAAAGCCGGCAACAAGGTCCAGCAGATAGGCTGCGTCTCCGGCTTTTGCGGACCGCAAGCAGCAGAGTTCTCCTATAGCCACTTCCAGATCTGCCTCTGTGAGGATGCTCTTCGGACGTGGCTCGGGATTACCGATGGGAGCCTCCTCGTCTACCTCGTCATCAGTGAGGTCAATTGGACTGATAGGGTCCTCCGTGACGTATAAGCTCACAGACTGACATTTGATCGCCGGATCGCGGCGCTCTAAACCCGGCGTAAGCGCAGGGTCCCATCGGGACTGGCCGTGACCTCGGGCGGGGAACTCCATCTGACACTCCGGAAGCGCTAAAATGGTGCGAGCAGACTGATCGAGCACACGACGCGGCCGAGGGGACGTTCCACACAATGCAGGGTCGCACCGTCATTCCTGCTCACGGGTGAGGCCTCATCGGTCACCCGGAAGGACACAGTTCAGCTTTAGGGCGCATATAGCATCTTCGGGTCAGTTGGCGAAGTTGTTCCATCGGTCTGGAGAAGATTGGATTCGTCGGTGACGCCGCGATCGCGTATATCCGGTGAGCGATACGGTTGGCGCTCAGCGGCTAATAGAACCGAAACGACCAGAAGACCTGCGTAGCTTCGTCGCAGACTTCGGCCCATTCGTGACCCGTTGGACTTTAACATAGGGGCCCGAGCGCCTTCGCTTGTGTGCCCTCCATTCGTATCGCTGCAAATGGCCCATGCCCGACAAGTATGACTTGCTTGGAGGAGCCTTCGCTCAAGCGGTAGACATTATGGCATGACCTCGCTAATGGGCCGATTGGATAGCGAATAGATGATTGAACTCGTCGATCGCCGACAGGCCTCGCGAGTTGCAGGTGCGCCGCAGAGACGACGCTGAGACGTCTAGCGGAAGGTGGGAGGCATATACATGTTGCACGCAGGTCGATGTCTCATCATTGCTGAGGTGGCCCAGGCCCATGATGGCAGCTTAGGAGCAGCTCACGCATTTATCGATGCAATCGCCGACGCGGGCGCTGATGCTGTCAAGTTCCAAACCCATATCGCTGACGCTGAGAGCGGACCCGAAGAGCCGTTCAGGGTGAATTTCTCTAAGCAGGATCGGACGCGGTACGAATACTGGAAACGACTTGAGTTTCGGCCGGACGAGTGGGCCGGTTTAGTCTCGCATGCTCGCGACCGTCAGCTTATCTTCCTTTCTTCGGCCTTCTCGTTGGAAGCGGTCGATCTGCTTGAGAGCCTAGGCATGCCCGCGTACAAGGTTGCGTCGGGCGAAGTAACGAACGCTCTCCTCATCGATCGGATGGCTCGAACTGGAAAGCCGCTTCTGCTCTCGAGTGGTATGAGTGATGTCGCTGAGATCGACTGGGCGTTCCAACGCATTCGCCGCTCGGGCAACGAAATCGCTATCCTGCAATGTACAACGGCGTATCCTTGTCCGCCAGAACGGATCGGACTGGACATGCTGCAGGTCTTCCGCAGTCGGTACGGCTGTCCCGTTGGCCTATCAGATCACTCCGGCACGATCTATCCTGGCTTGGCGGGGGTGGCGCTCGGGATGGAGTTGCTCGAGCTTCATGTGACGTTCTCAAAAAAAATGTTCGGCCCGGACGTGCCGGCATCTGTAACTTTCGACGAATTGGAGACCCTCGTCACGGGCGTCCGCTTCATCGAGCGCATGCGAGCGGCGCCAGCCGATAAGGACCGTGAGAAAGGGGGATCTGAGGCGCTCCGCCAAATGTTCGGACAAGCACTTGTCGCACGACGCGACCTTGAAGTCGGCGAAGTTCTAACCGAGGCGGACTTGGCCACTCGCAAACCCTGCATTGGTATAGCGGCCCGCCGCTATGATGAGGTACTCGGCAAGCGCATCACACGGCCAATCGCCGCACGCGCCTTCTTGAAAGAGGATGATATCGCATGGTGAGCGAACACAAGCGCAAGGTCTGCGTAGTCATCACAGCACGCCCGAGCTACTCGCGTGTTCGAACACTTCTCCGAGCACTTGAGCAGCGCAGTGATGTTCAACTGCAGGTAGTGGCTGCATCGGGTGCCTTGCTCGACCGTTACGGCAACGTAACGAATGTCATTGAGGCCGATGGGCACAAGATCGATGCAAAGGTCTATTCGCTGGTTGAGGGGGAGACCTTATTGACATCGGCGAAGTCGACCGGCCTGGCCATTGTTGAACTGGCGAGCGTTTTCGATGCATTGAGGCCGGACATCGTCGTCACGATTGCAGACCGCTACGAGACATTGGGCACGGCGGTCGCAGCCTCGTACACCAACATACCGTTAGCGCACATCCAAGGTGGGGAAGTCACCGGATCGATCGACGAGAAGGTCCGCCATGCGGTCTGCAAGCTGGCAGATCTGCATTTTCCAAGTACGCGGCTCGCTGCGGAACGCATCGCTCGACTCGGTGAAGACCCGCACACCATCCATTGGACCGGGTGCCCCTCTGTGGACATTGCGGCCGAGGTTGGCGCTACGGCCGGTACCGCATTCGATCCGTTCACAGAGTATGGCGGCGTCGGTGCCAACATCGATGTGTCACGTGATTTTCTCGTTGTTATGCAGCACCCCGTCACGACGGAGTTCTCTGATGCGGGGCAGCAGATCACCGAGACGCTCGAGGCCATTCGCACTCTTGGCATGCAGACATTCTGGTTCTGGCCCAACGTTGACGCTGGGTCGGACGCGGTATCCAAGATGATACGAGTTTATCGCGAGCGTGGATGGCTTCCAAACGTACACTTCTTCAGAAACCTTCGCCCAGAGGACTTCCTGCGATTGATGCTGAAGAGCCGCTGCATTATCGGCAACTCCTCGGTCACGATCCGAGAGGGTTCCTACCTTGGCGTGCCGGCCGTCAACATAGGGACGCGCCAGCAGTACCGGGAGCGCGGGCCGAACGTGATTGATGTCGATTACGACCGAAGGTCGATCGAGAGTGCTGTTCGGCGCCAATGCGAACACGGACATTACCAGAAGAGCGATCTTTATGGTGCTGGCAATGCGGGCGAGAGGATGGCGGAGGTACTAGCCACAGCCTCACTTGGTTATCGTAAGGTACTGGCTTACGTGCATGAGGAAGCCCAATCGTTGCCGCAAGCTGCCGAGTAGACTCACCACATGGCAACGATTTTGGGGCTCATTCCGGCGCGTGGAGGCTCGAAGGGCGTGCCGGGGAAGAATATCCGCCCGATGTGCAGTCGCCCCCTCCTCGCATGGACCGTCGATGCGGCTCGACGGTCAGGGGTCATCGGACGCATCTTGCTTTCAACAGACACGCAAGAGATCGCCGATGTGGGGCGGCTCGAGGGGTGCGACGTCCCATTTTTGCGTCCTCCCGAGATCTCCGACGATGCAACCCCGATGCATGCGGTCATCGAGCATGCGCTCAAGTGGACCCAGACAGAAGGACGGGTACCAGACATAATCGTCTTATTGCAGCCGACCTCTCCATTGCGCGATGGAAGTGAGATTCGGGCCGCGGTTGACTTGCTGCGACGGGAAAACTGCGACTCAGTTATTAGCGTCACAGAAATCCCACGGCATCATTCACCCGATTTCGTGCTGCGTCTGGACGAGCATGGCAGTTTGAAGCCTTTCAATCCGCAGGGTCTGGCTACGCGGCGGCAAGACGCGCGCCCCGCGTTCGCTCGAGACGGCTCAGTTTACGCGTTTTGGCGGCGAACATTCGAAGAGCAGCATGGAATTTACGGCCGTGACTGTCGACCGGTGATGGTTGAGCCGGAACGTTCCCTCTCCATTGACACGCTTGAAGACTTTGCTGAGGCAGAACGGCGGCTAACACATATTCTCGAACGGTCAGCATGAACGACGACGTAGTGAGCTCAACGGATCTCACTCCCACGCGCCGCGTCATTTTCTCTATCGCAAGTCTATGGTTCTTTCGAAACTTTGCTCCGGTGATTGAGGAACTCGCATTGCGCGGGCATGACGTATGCTTGCATCTCATGCGCGATGACAAGGAGCCGAGTGCCTGCCGCCGCTTAGAAGCGCTGTTGGCACGCTATCCCTCGATATCTGTACGTTACACGCCCGAGCGGGAGGACTTCTGGGCACCCCTCTCGCAGTTCACGGCGAAGGCGCTGGATTATATGACTTTTCGAGAGGACCGCTTCAACGATAAACCCGTCCTGCGGGTGCGCGCCGAAGCCAGGACACCCGTTGCTCTTCGTTTCCTCTTTCGTGCACTTAGCTCAGCTCCGCTCAGATCGACGGCTACTCGTATCCTAAGCTCGATCGAGGCGTCCATCCCAATCAGCGTCAGAACGGCTAAGTTCTTCGCTGGGACGGAAGCAGATCTTGTCGTCGTCTCTCCTCTCATCGACGTAGGAACGAGACAGTATGAACATCTACGAGCTGCGAAAGCCGCCGGTGTGCCGACACTGTTCGCAGTACACAGTTGGGACAATCTCTCATGTAAAGCCCGCGTGCGGCACATGCCGGAAGCAGTGGCGGTTTGGAACGAGATCCAAGTCGCCGAAGCACAGCACTTTCACTCGATTGCACCTAGCCGAGTGCGCGCGGTCGGTGCCGCGACTTACGACCAGTGGTTCAATCCGCCGCCGGTAGACGAGGGGCGCACGTCTTTTCTTGAAGGCCTTGGTCTCGATGCGACGAAACCGACGGTCTTATATCTCGCATCAGCAATATTCGGCTTCCGAGAACCGCCCGAGCCGACCTTCTTTCGCGACTGGCTCGTCGCCTTGCGCACCTCGGACGTCCCCAGTCTCAAAGAGGTGAACGTCATAGTGCGGCCGCACCCTCGCCGGGGCGCGGAGTGGGCGGCCGAAGCGCCGCAACTAGCGGCACTCTCTCCCGAGCACTTTGCTGTGTTTCCAGAAGTGAGCGAAAACCCGGCGGATGCTTTCACCGCATCAAACTACATGAAGTCACTTTTGTATGCAGACGCAGTGGTTGGTATCAACACCAGCGCCATGATTGAAGCGGCCCTTCTCGGCAAGCCTGTTCTCACAATCTTGGATCCTCGCTATCGTGACTCGCAATCAGGAACATTCCACTTCGACTACCTAACGAAGCGCGTTACAAAGAATGGCATAGTTCGGGTTTCGAGTGGTATCCAGGAACACATCGCCGCGCTGTCTCGAGCCCTTAGCGAGAGTTCAGAGGAGCGAACGAGCGAGAGAGCGTTCGCAATCGAGTTTGTCCGTCCACACGAGCCCGACCGCCCGGCCGCGTCAGTGTTTGCGAACTACATAGAGGCACTCTGCTCCACCCGCCCAGCACCTGCTCACGGCAATTGGCACATTTCACCGCCTATTCTCGTGCCGTTCGCCGTCGTGATTAACGTCGCGGATCTAATTCGCCGCGTCGCTCGCTGGGCCTCAACTGCTAAATTCAGCAAGTTACGTCGTGGGCTGAGGTGAGAAAGCGCGCGATGACGAAACGTCCCTCAGGTCTGCACCTTGACGGGCATGGCAGCCCAGTGCTCATCAACAAGCCCGTCAAGCCTACATGGTGGGGCTTCCTCAAGGAAATCAGGCACTGGATGTTCCTCGTTCCAATGCTTGCCTCTTTCGCTCGTGCGAAAGTCTTCTCCCATATGCGTCTCGGTATGCTGTGGCTCGTAATCCGCCCGGCTGTGTTGGTTGCAGGGGTCGCGGCGCTAGTCGCAAATTTCATCAACATACCAAATGCGAACAACCATCTGCTCGGGTCGACCATTCTTGGGCTCGGGTTCTGGTACTCGTTTCACCGCTGCCTGATGCATCTCGGGCGCTCTCACATCCGCCTGAAGACTGTTGCACGTGACTTTCCCGCGGTTCCGCGCTTCATCCTCGTTCTCGCGGGGTTCGGGCCAGCACTGGTCGAAGCTGGCGTGGTCATGGGAGTATCCCTACTGTGCTTTGCAATCGTCACCGTTGTGCAAGACGGGACGATCCATCTTGCATCCCGCTTTTTCGTTTTAGCGCCCACCGCCACGCTGGTCGTTGCCCTTTTTGCGATCGCATTCTCACTTGTCGTGTCTCACCTCACCGACGAGGCCCGGGACACATGGCTCTTTTATAAGTATTTTTTGAATGCTGTTTTCCTGCTGACACCCATTCTGTACCCAATCACGGCAGTACCAGCATCCTTGCTTGCATTTGTCTGGATCAACCCGTTCTCGGGTGCGGTTGAAGCTTTTCGTGCGGCGTTCTTGCCAATTCCGCTTAACGTGGGTGCGCTCGCCTTTTCGGCCGCGACGTCACTGGCCGCTGTTCTAGTATCCCTGTATGTTTCGTTCCGCTTCGAAAGACGTCTGCGTTGAGCACGAGCAACATCGAGCCCATCATGAATTTTCTGATTTGTATTCGCAGTTATTGGTACTTCAAGAATACGGCTCCCCTGCTCCTCGAAGCACTTCGGCGGGGCAATCGCGTCGTCTTGATGGTAACATCGAAGGATGTAAGCGGCCTCACGGAGCGCGATCGCATAGCTGCCGAAGATGTGGAGATTGCGATCGGTCGCCTTAAAGCCGAGTACCCACTCTTCTCGGTGTTGCGGGCTCCGGAGCGTGAGGATTGGTGGTTACCGTTCGTGAACTCGGTTCGCCGTGCTCTTGACTTGGTTCACCTGATGAACGCGCGGTTTGATACGAAGCCAAGACTTCGGAAGCGCGCCATCGATCGGGCGCCGCGAACGATGTCGGAGTACCTTATGCGAGTGAAGGCCACCGGTGATCTTGATACTCTCGCATCGCGTTTACGGAGATTAGACGACCGGATCCCGCCAGAAAGGCAGATGGTGCGTCTCCTGCGAGAAGCGGCCCCGGACGTCATCATGGTCACGCCGTTGATAGATCTTGGTTGCAATCAGAACGAGATTCTTCGTGCGGCAAGGTTCCTGAGGATACCAACTCTGTTTGCGGTACACAGTTGGGATAACCTCTCTATGAAATCGCGCATCCGCGTTCGGCCAACCCGCATCGTGGTTTGGAACGCGCTGCAGAGGAAGGAGGCTGTCGAGTATCATGGTATTCCGGCCGAGCATGTTGCGATCTCCGGAGCGCCCCATTTTGATGACTGGCATAACAATAGACCCAAGCGGACGCGGGCACGTTTCTTGATGGATGCAGGTTTGGATCCGGATGCGCCCCTCATCACCTATCTCTGCTCGACCGTCTTCGACTTCCAGCGGCTCAGGGAGCAAGACTTTGTCAAGAGGTGGATCACTGCACTGCGCCAGTCTGGCGATAAACTCCTAGAGCGGGCCAATGTTCTTGTGCGTGTACACCCGCAGAGAGTTCACATGGCTGCTGAGTTCGGCTGTCCGGGTGATCCTCGAGTTGTAGTCTGGCCGAAGAATACGACGGCGCCTGTCGGCACTCGCGCGAAGGACGACTACTTATCGAGTCTGACGTTTGCCGACGCCGTCGTAGGTATCAACACAACGGGTATGGTGGAGGCAGCTTTCCTCGAACGCCCCGTTCTAACCATACTGGGCACCGAGTTCGCGGACTCCCAAGATGGCACTTTTCACTTTGCCTATTTGACGAACAACGGCAAGGGAATGATCCGAACGGCTGCTTCGATGAGCGAACATTTACAGCAACTTGCCCGCGCGGTTGGTGGTGATCAACCTTTTACAACAGCTGAGCGCGATTATGTCAGAATGTTCGTGAGATCGCAGGGTGATATCTCCAGCACATCCAGACTGCTTGAAGTTCTGGAAAGTACAGCGTTATGTGAGACAGGGCCACAGGCGCGGCTCGGCACAAATCTGTCTTTGGGTGACCTCTCCACGCTAGGCTTTATCGCTCGGCTGCAGGCCGTCGATTTAGGAAGGCGCGGGTTATCGCACGTCCACCGTAAGGCAGAGAAGCTCCTTCGGTTCACTTGGCGCTTCGCTCGCAGTTCCGCCCGGATGATAATTATCGGTGCTGTTGCTCTGATCGTTCATCCGAGCTCGGACCGTGCCGGGCAGCGAAGTCAGAACTCGACCATTGACCAATGATCAACTGCTCGCCAGGGAGGCCACAAGATGAAGTCGTTGTCTAGCCTACGCCGGTTCGTGCGTTCTAAACGCGTCTACCCGCAAAGAACGCGTCAGAATTCTGTCGATTCGCGAGATTACTTCCGTCAGGTCGGGCTTTACGACCGCTTGAGTGCAGGTACTGGCAACGGGGAGATCGAGCCAGACTACGACGATCTGCGCTTCCTGCATGAGGCAGTCGCCAGAAGTCAGAAGCGTCGGGACTTGACGGTTCTCGAGTTCGGTGTTGGCTTCTCGACGCTCGTTTTCGCTCACGCAATATCGATGCTGCCCAACGCGCAGCGCGAGAAATCGCAGCTTCACTCGCTCGATACGTCAGCGCATTGGATCGATCTCACACGCGAAAAGCTTCCGGGCGAGCTTACAGGGTACGTAACTTTCCACCACTCGCAGGCTAGCGCCGTTAGCTTGGATGGGCAGTTCTGCAGCCTCTATGATCATCTGCCTAATGTGCGTCCCAATATAATCTACCTCGATGGACCCGACCCTGTGGAAGTGCAGGGCACCGTGCGTGGATTGGCGTTCGTCACCAGCGCAGGCAAGCCAAACCCCCCAATCGCGGCGGACCTTCTAACCTACGAGTGGTTGCTTGAGCGTGGCTCGAAGTTGATCGTCGATGGTCGCAATGCCAATGCTCGTTTCCTCGCGAGGAACTTTCGCCGCACCTGGTCCTACACGCACGACGCGGAAGGGGACAGACACATCTTCAATCTCGACGCTTGACGTAAGGTCACAAGCCTATGAGGTTGTTGGCCGCAGCAGAAGCTATGTGGCTGGCCTTCTCGCTTCCGTCGGTTGGCTCAGCATCAAGCTTTAAGAGCTGCAGTGGCAGACGCCCGCCCTCTTGCTCTTCGGGAGGTTGGAGCAGAGCGCCTTAATAAAGCTTGCCATCGAATGTCGAGTTCGATCTTGCTGCATCTCGCGACGAATCTGAGACCTGAGGTTCGAGCCCTCGATGTACCGCCGGATCGCGGCAGCGAAAGCGTCGGCGGTCGCTCTAGAGGCCAAGACGCCATTGACACCGTCGACGACCTGTTCGGCAAGGCCGCCGACCGGGGTTGCAATGACCGGCAGCCCGCTGCCGAATGCCAGTGCAGCCACACCCGATTGACTCGCCTCTACGTGCGACAGGGCCACTGCATCCCACCGCCGGAGAATTGACTCTAGCTCGCTCTCCTCAATCCAACGGTTGGAGATTTCCGCACCAAGCGCCTCAAGGCGCTTCCGGTACTGAGCAATCGAACCGTCACCAAAAACACCGAGCTGAACGAGCACTCCCTCAGCGCGCAGTTTTTCAAGGGCCTCTACAAGGAGGCCCAAACCCTTGTAAGGGAGGATACGACCGAAAAAAAGCAGCCGGAGTGCACGCTCCCCGTCGAACGATTGAGGCGCAATGGGCGCTGTGGATGCTGCGTGAGGCCCGATATCAGGGTGAAAGAGTGTAACGCAACGCTCCGGCGGGATGCGCCCGAGGCCAACGATTTCATCTCGGATAGTTTCACTGAGCGTAAACACTCGATCGCAATGGGCAGCCTCGCTGTTGCACCACTTGTTTACGTATCCGGTCGGATCACCGGGGTGCGGTCGAGCGTCATGGATGATCGTTGCCGTGCTTACGCCGGCGGCACGAACGGCGGGCAACAGCAATGGCGTCCATACGTGCGGCATGAGGTTGACGAGAGTATTCACCCCCTCAGCGCGCAGCTTAGCGAGTAGCAATTTCCGCGCACGCACTAACCGGGGCAGGGCAAGAATTGGGCCGGCGACACTACTGAAGGTGTCAAAAGGCAACAAACGTTCGTTATTCACCTCATGGTAACGAGGGAACAAAGAATTTTGGGCAGATATTGATAGCCACGCCACCACCTCATCCTGTTCGGCGGCAGCTTTCCATAGGTCGAGCGTAAAGCGCGCCATTGCACCTCGCTTGCCCCAATAGAGGAAGGCGATGCGCTGTGAACTCCCGGCTCTTGCCTCAATCGGATGTCTCACTGGAGACTTATCAACGCAATTACCTCCGCCGGAGCGACGAGTTGATCGCTTATGTTTGCTCAGTCTTGCGAGAGGGCTTCGAACCCGCCAGTTCTAGATGGCTCTGTCTGAAAGCAGGTCACTTGCCTAAGCCTTGATGACGTTGCTTCCTTCAGCACCCGCTCTTGAGCACGCATTGCGAGTGTCGATCACCAAACGTGCATGTTCCACGAGAAGTTTGTAATCGAAGATGTCGTGATCGGTAGCGATGAGTGCCGCATCATAAGTTGCAATCGTTTCCGCATCAAAATTGACGGATCGCCGCCCCGCCAACGCGGAGTGTTCTCTCGTGTTTGGCACCTCTGGAAAGAAAGGATCACAATAGTCGACGTGGGCACCACGGCTCTCAATCAACTCAATAAGCTTGAGGGAAGGGCTCTCCCGAAGGTCGTCGATGTTCTTCTTGTATGCCAAACCGAGAATAAGAACTCTCGATCCTGTTAGCCCCTTCCCCGCTCGCCGGTCGAGTGTTTCTGCGAGGCGCTCTACAACATGGTGGGGCATACGGGTGTTGACCTCACCCGCAAGCTCAATAAAGCGGGCTGTGATATCGTACTCGCGCGCTTTCCAACTCAAGTAGAAGGGGTCGATTGGTATGCAGTGGCCACCGAGGCCAGGTCCTGGGTAGAATGCCATATAGCCGAAGGGCTTTGTCTTGGCGGCTTCAATCACCTCCCAAACGTCGACACCCATTGCCTCGAACACGACCTTCAGCTCATTAACGAGGGCGATGTTCACCGACCGAAAGATATTCTCGGTTAGCTTCACGGCCTCCGCGGTTGCCGTGGACGTTACAGGTACGGTTTTCACGACAAGTTGGCTGTAGAGTGTATCAGCAAGAAGCAATGCATTGCTGCCGTCGCCTCCGACGACCTTTGGTATCGTGGAGGTTCCGTACTGAGGATTTCCGGGATCCTCGCGCTCAGGCGAAAAGGCCAGGAAGAAGTCTTCACCACTAACGAGGCCAGATGCTTCGAGTATGGGTCTGATCACCTCATCAGTTGTGCCCGGGTAAGTTGTTGACTCGAGAACAACAAGTTGACCTTTACGCAGATGAGGTGCAATCGCGCGAGCGGTGTTCTCCACAAAGGACAGATCTGGCTCGCGATGTTTTGTCAAAGGTGTCGGAACGCAGATGAGGATAGCGTCAGGCTCGCCGAGGCGGCTGAAATCGGCTGTGGCTTGGAAGCGTTTCTCCTCAACTGCCGCTTTGATCGCATCAGCCGAGATGTGTTTGATTAGGCTCTCCCCGCTGTTCAGCTTGCTTACACGAGGCTCGTCGATGTCGAAGCCGAGCACGGGGAAGCCCGCTTTCGCGGCGGTCAGTGCCAGGGGAATACCTACATAACCGAGGCCGATGATCCCGACCGTCGCCGTGCGGCGTCGGAACGCGGCGGCAAGTTCCTCGACAGAGGAGCTTGGCTCAACAACACGAAGCGCGGCTTTTGCAGTCATTGGTGCTGGCCCCAATTGGTGAGCGCTGAACGACGCCCAAACCATTAACAATTTATTTAGAATCGTGGCCCGGTTCTGAGATCATCCCCGACCCAAGTCAAGCAGCGGCGCGAGCGAGCGGCCGATCTTCCGTTCGGTAAGGCAGGTATGTGTCGACTGCAGAAGCCCGGAACTCCTTGGCCGAAGCATTGTTTGAACCACAACGACGCGGGTCTGGGCCGGGGTGGTTTTCAACACGCAATGCAAACGCTTGGGCGAGCGATGGCGCAGGTCCGCTCCTACAATGCGCCCCACCAGCACCCATTGTTGAGGTACCACCTGACCGTCGCCTCAAGGCCCTTTGCAAACTCCACCTGCGGGCGCCAGCCAAGCTCAGTGGCGAGCTTGGCGCCAGCGAGAGCATAGCGATGATCGTGACCGGGACGGTCGGCGACGAAGCGGATGAGGCGGTCGTGCGGCTGGCCGCCCGGCTTGAGCCCGTCGAGGAGCGCGCAAATATCGCGCACGACCTCACGGTTGGTGCGTTCGGTGCCGCCGCCCACGTTATAGCGTTCGCCGGGGCGGCCCCGTTCGACGATCAAGGACAGTGCTCGCGCCGTATCCTCGGTAGAGCCACTCTCGAACGTTCTTGCCTGAGCCGTAGACTGGCAAGGGCCGACCCTCGAGAGCGTTGAGGATCATGAGGGGGATGAGCTTCTCCGGAAATTGGTACGGGCCATAGGTGTTCGGACAATGGGCGATGACGGTCGGCAGCCCATAGGTGCGATGCCAGGCCATGACGAGATGATCGGCGGCGGCCTTCGAGGCTGAGTAGGGTGAGGACGGATTGTAGGCCGTGTCTTCCGTGAAGCGGCCCTCGGCGCCGAGGGACCCGTACACCTCGTCGGTCGACACATGCACAAAGCGAACTTCTTTCCGCTTCGCCGAGGCCGCTCCAGTAGCTGCGCGCGGCTTCAAGGAGCGAGAACGTGCCGACCACGTTCGTCTGCACGAAGGTGGACGCCCCGGCGATCGAGCGGTCGACATGGGTTTCGGCCGCAAGGTGAAGGATCGCGGACGGGCGGAAGCTACACAGGAGTTCGCTCATGCGCGCCGTATCGGCAATGTCGGCTTGGGCGAAGCTGTAGCGGGTGTGATCCGCGAAATCTCTCAGAGAGGCGAGTGTGCCGGCATATGTCAGCTTGTCGACGTTGAGCACCTCAGCGTCGGTGTTCGCCATCAGATGCCGGCACACGGCAGACCCGAAAAAGCCGGCGCCGCCTGTGACGAGAATGCGAAGGAATGCGTTCATGACTGAATGGATGAGACCGGGCACAACACGCGTGCATAAGTTCACGGAAAACGGCATACCACCCCCCTGTCTTTGGGTCAGCCGACCTCCATTCATGCTTAAGCGGCGCGTTGCCACGCTTCCCGGCACCCCTCCCCTGTCGGCACCTGCGACAGCGTATGCCCCCAGCCAAGCCCGGCGAAAGCCACTGGTGTGACCCTGTGGCTACAGCGTACATTGAACGAAAGGGCCACAGTCCCCGCCTCATCCGGCAAATCACCGGCCGGCCAAGGTCCACATCGTCTGATGGTTGAAGCAATGAGCGAACGAAAAGCTGACAGCGCCAAGGCGGCGATCCGGCTGCGACCCGTGCAGGACGCGCCCGCCGATGCGGGCGTCGCCTCCATGATCGACGTCCTTCAGGAGCACCTGAAGCTCGCCCGCGAGGGCAAGCTGCGCTCCCTCGCGGTGGTGTCGGTGTCGGCGGACGGCGCGGCGATCGGGACGCAGTGGTCCTGCGCCCCAGAAGATCTCGCCTCCCTCATCGGCAAGCTCACGGTGCTCACCCACGATCTCATGGCGGCGCGCCGCTAAGCTCCAGCGCGACGCATCTTGTCGAAAAGCCAAGGGCAGCCGATTCGCGGCTGCCCTTGACGAAGTCTCAAGCCGCCGCGCCGCGGGCGGCCGCTTCGAGGCCCGCAATGTCGAACTTGACCGTGGCGAGCATCGCGGCGGTGACGCGCTGGCCCACCGCGGGATCCGGATCGCTCATGAGTTCGCCGAGGCGCTTCGGCGTGATCTGCCAGGAGAGGCTTCAGCGGTCCTTGAGCCAGCCGCATTGCTCCACCAAGCCGCCCTCCGACAGCGCGTCCCAGAGCCGGTCGATCTCGGCCTGATCCTCGCATTCGACGATCACCGAGAAGCTGTGATTGAATTGGTCGAGGGGGCCTGCCTCAATCGCGCGGTAGCGCTGGTCGCCGAGGGTGAAGGCGGCAAGGTGGACGCTGCCGGCGGGGCCGGCCGGCGCGCCCGGCACCGCCGAGATCCACTCGATCGTGGAGCCCGGGATGAGAGAGGTGTAGAAGCGCACCGCCTCATCCATGCCCCGCTCGAACCAGAGGTGCTGGATGACGTTCACCGTCATGACCGCCCCTCCCCGCCCGGGCCGATGTCGAGGATCGGCGCGAAGCCGCCGAAGATCATGCGCTTGCCGTCGAAGGGCATGGTCTCCCCGATCGCCTGCATGCGCGGATCGCTCATCATCTTCTGCATCGCGGCATCGCGCACCTCCTTTGAGGGGTACTCGATCCAGCTGAACACCACGATCTCGTCGTCCTTCGCCTGCACGGCGCGGCGAAAATCCGTGAGCTTGCCGTCCGGCACGTCGTCGCCCCAGCACTCGACGAAGCGGGTGGCCCCGAACTCCTGGAAGAGCGGCGCGGCGTCCGCCGCATGCTGGCGGTAAAGATCCTTGTTGGCCGCCGGCACGGCGGCGACGAAACCGTCAACGTAGCTCATGGGTCGTTTCCTTTAGTGGTGAGGAGGATGGGCAGCAGGGCGCGCAGGCGCGGCTCGCGCAGCCACAGGCCGGCCCAGGCGGCGATGCCGACGTAAAGGCCGAACAGGAGGTGCGTGAAGGCGGGGCTGCCGATTCGGGCATGAGTGGCCATGGCGCCGCCGAGATAGCCCGTCATCACGATGGCCCCGAGCAGCGCCGTGCGCGGATGAGCGTAGAGCGCCGTCGCGACGAGCATCACAACGCCGAGGAGCCGCAACGTGCCCGCATCCGTCGGCCAGCCGAGATCCGCCATGGTGTCGATCACGGGCTGGAGCGGCACCAGCTTAATGCCGCCGTCGATGAGGAAGAACGCGACGACGAGGCCGCTCATGGCGCGCCCCGTCCAGAGCGCCGCGCGACGGCTAAGCGGGGCGGCCATGCGCCCCGCGTCGATGGTGAGAGTCGAGATCATGGTCGTCACACCTTTCGGCTAGGCATCACGCGGCCTCCATGGCTTGCTGCGCGGCCGCCAGGTCCATCCACATCACTTCCCAGTGATGCCCGTCCGGGTCCTCGAAGCTGCGGCCGTACATGAAGCCGTAATCCTGCTGCGGACCGGGATCGGCGACGCCGCCGGCGCCTGCGGCGCGATCGATGGCGGCGTCCACCGCCGCCCGGCTCTCGGCTAAGACGCACAGCAGCACCTGGCTCGTGCGATGCGCATCGGCGATGGGCTTGGCTGTGAACTGCCGGTACTTTTCGTGGGTCAGCAGCATCACGAAGATGGCGTCCGAGAACACCATGCAGGCGGCCGTCGCGTCGCTGAACTGCGGGTTCTTCTCGGCCCCGACCGCCTCGTAGAAGGCGGTGGCGCGGGCCAGATCGGCAACGGGCAGGTTGATAAAGATCTTCTGGGTCATGGGCGTTTCCTTCGTGACGTTTGACAGGCTGACCCATTCCGTAAGACAATGCAACTATGAAGTTAGAAAAAGTGACTGAAACTGCCTCGCCGGCCCGTCGCTCCTACGAGGACGCCTGCGGGGCCGCTCACGCCCTCGATCTCGTCGGCGAGCGCTGGGCGCTTCTCGTCATGCGGGAATTGCTGCTCGGACCGAAGCGCTTCGGCGACCTGCGGACGGATCTGCCGGGCATCAGTGCCAACGTGCTCACGCAGCGCCTCGAAGGGCTCGAGGCGGCCGGCATCGTCACCCGCCGCAAACTGCCGCCCCCCGCGTCGGTGCAGGTCTACGAGCTCACCCCCTGGGGCTACGAGAGCGAGCCGATCTTCCAGGCCCTTGGCCGCTGGGCGGCGCGCTCGCCGGGCCACGATCCCACCCTGCCCCTCAGCGCCGTCTCGCTCATGATTTCGTTCAGGACTATGCTCGATCCGGCGCGAGCGCGGGGCCTCACCATGAATGTGGGCCTGCGGATCGGGGACGAGGTGTTCCTGGCAGAGGTCAAGAACGGCGCGATCAGCGTGTCGCGCGCCGATCTCGACGGTGCCGCCGTGGTGCTCACCGGCCCTGCGCCCGTGATCGCGGCTGCGGTCTATGGCGGCCAGAAACTGACGCGACTCATGAAGGCTGGGGCGCTTCGAATCGAAGGCGACACCGCCCTGGCCGAGCGGTTCGTGACCCTGTTCGTGCTCCCGCCGAAGGTGGGAGCGGAGCCCGCGGTCCGGTGAAGCCTCCCCTCACCGCCCGATTAGGGAGGCCGATTGGGCGCATGTCTGTCCCACCCTCCAGGTGGTCGCGGCAGCAAAGAGGACGCTTCCCTACGACCCCGCCATGACGGCGGATGAGGGACAGCGTCTGTGGGTCGAGCAGGCGCCGGGACTGAACAGTCTCGCTGTGCACGAGGAGCGAATCGCGGCCTCGGCGAAGATGGGGCCGAATCGGCCCGGGCCCGGCTCGGACATTGCCCCGGCGAGCTTCATCGTCGGCGCCGGCGCTCGGGGACCTGCGCCTCCCCCGGTGACCTCAACCAGCCCTTAACGTTGCCCGCGTATCACGGCGGCACGGGTCAAGTGTTGCGTACCGACCCGACCACATATCCAACTTTGGCCCGCCCACACGATTATGTTGGGCGGGTTTTCTTTTGTGGTGCAGCTCCGGTGAGAGTGCGAGCGTTGGTGCTTGCCAAGCTTGCCGGTTGGGACAACAGTATGGGAGCCGTCAACTTGCGGCGAAAGGACCACTCATCGGTCAGGACAATACTGAAAATTTGGGAGGACATCGATGACGCGGCGTGCCAGCTACGTGTTGCCTTGTGCGTTGTTTGCCTCACTGGCCTTGTCGGGAACGGCAGCGGCTCAGTCGGGTGGAACTCCCAATCTGACCAGCACGACCGTGCTCAAGGACCGAGACGAAGTGATCTGGGACATGGCGTTCCTGCCGGACGGCGCCATGTTCTTCACGGAACGATGCGCCGGCTTGTCGGTTCGGCTGCCCTCCGGCACCGTCGTCCCTCTCCTCGGCGTGAAGGACTCCAAAGGCTACCCGCAAACCGCCTCCGACCTGTTCTGCAGCGGACAGGCGGGGATGAGCGGCGTCGCGATCGATCCTGATTTCGCCAACAATCGCTTCATCTACGTCTACTCGGCATCGAGCATGACGGCGCCGGGCACCAACCGCGTCCTGCGGCTCACGGTCAGTCCCGACCTGACCAGTGTTTCGAACCGCCAGGACATCGTCACAGACGCTGCATACAAGCCGGCCAAGAGCGACCATCCGTTCGGCGACCCTGGCGCGCATAACGGCGGACGCCTGCGCTTTGGCCCCGGGGATGGCTTCCTGTATGTGACGACGGGCGACACCCACAACGGTGAGGTGCCGCAAAGCCCGACGCGCCTTGGCGGCAAGGTTCTCCGCATCGACCGCGACGGCAAAGCCGCACCCGGCAACAACCCGCCCCAGGGCTTCGATCCGCGTGTCTACACCTATGGGCACCGCAATCCGCAGGGCATCTGCTTCCGGCCCGGCACCAATCAGGCGTTTACGGCAGAGAACGGACCCTGGCACAGCGACGAGGTGACGGCCCTCGTGGCCGGCGGGAACGCCGGGTGGGATCCGCGCCCGAACGTTGCGGGCCGGGAGACCTGCCCGGACAATTACTGCGGCTACTCGCCCAACCAGATGGGCGCAATGGACCCCAAAGAGCGTGCGGCGTTCATGCCGATGACCGACACCAAGACATACCCCAATGCGATGAAGCCGGCCTGGAACAACGAGGGGCTGTCTCAGGGCATGATGGGCTGCACGTTCCTGAGCGGCCCGCAGTGGAAGGACTGGAACGGCCGGATGGTCGTGACCTTCACGGGCATTGGCATCCACGGAACGCCGGTGGGCAACCGCCTCGACGTGCTCGACATCACGCCGGACGGTTCGTCCGCGAAACGCACCACGGTGTCGCTCCCGATGCCGGCAGGCCGCTTCCGGTCCGCCGTGCAAGCGCCAGATGGCAGCCTGTACGTGTCGACCGACACGGGCGAAGTCTTCCAGCTCAAGGCGAACTGAGCTCGCCAAGCACCCAGCCGCGCCGTCACCTCGGCGGCGCGGCTTAGTCCCGTTTTGACAATAGCCTGCTGCGACGGCCTCGACGCTCATATTAGGATTTAGATGATGGTTGACACTCGCCTCGTCGCTGCGGCGGCTCTTGCTCTCGTCGTGTCCTGGCCGGCGCTCGCCAGCCCGGAACTGGCTCGGAGCAAGAACTGCGTGGCCTGCCATCACGCGGCACAAAAAAGGATCGGGCCGGCCTACAAGGCCATAGCCGAGCGCTACGCGAGCGACGAAACGGCGATCCCGAAGCTAAGCGAGAAGATCCTCAAGGGCGGCTCAGGCAGTTGGGGACCAACGCCGATGCCGGCCCAAGCTAACGTCTCGCCGGCGGAGGCCGAAACGCTCGTGAAATGGATCCTCTCAAGCCAGTAGCTGAGAGGTTGAGAGCTGACCAGGCGGAGTAGCCAAGAAGCAGGCCGGCTGAGCCGATGGCCGCTCCCGCTCAACGCTTCCGCTGGTCGAGGCTCGGGGTCATCTTCGCTCTATTCCTTGCAGGGTACGTCATCGTCCAATTGCTCGACGCTGTCACCTAATCAGCGAGGCCGAGGCAATAGCCCCAGCCGCTCGCTCGCCTTACCCTGGACGTACCCCCGCGAGGTCCACTGATCGAGAGCTTGGACGGCGACATCAGCCTCGTCCTGCACCTTGAGCAGATCCTCGACCGCAAGCCTCAGCGCCTCGGCTTGATCCCCGCCGGCTGCATCGAGGTAGTCGAGCACGGTGATATGCACCTCGACCTCCTTCATCGGTTCGGCTCCTCAGGCTTGCGGGCGAGCGTCGGATAGGCAGGGGCGTTGTGCATCCGGGTCCAGAAGTGCTCCCGGTCGCCGGTCAGCAACTCCGCTAGGTCATCGATCCCCAGGGTCAGATGGCTCACCGCCAGGTATTCCGGCCCATTGATCGGGAGGTCTCTCGCAGCCTTGTTGAGGCCGTGCCGCGCCTCGCCCAGGCCCGCGAGGAGCGCCGGCTTGGCGGTCAGCACGCTGCGGTGATGGCGGCGCCCGCGGGTCATGCGAGAGCCGCCTGGCAGTAGGCGGCGATGCGAGCGGGATCGTTCGTCACCCCGCGTGGTGAGGAGCGCGAAGGCGCTCCCGGCCTCCTCTGCGGCCGGCGCGTTGTCAGGACGCCCGGACCATTGAGCCCGATGATCTTGTTGGGCTCCTTGCGGCAGGCAACCCTGAACGCCGCTTCAGCCACGAGGGGGCAGTTTGCTGCCGCGATCACCTCCACGATGTCGAGTTGATCGTCGCTCCAGACATTCACCGTGTAGATCAGGTTCTCGATGGCCGGCATGGGTGCGCTCTCCTGTTTGCAAGAAGAGAGCACGAGTCTCCAACCGTGAACAAGACAGGAACAAAACGGTGATGCCGAACCTGTGAATTACGGGGACACCAAATCCGCAAGTCCATCGGCACCTCGGCTGCGTAAGTTCAGCGTTCCTCGAACGAGGGAGACTGCAATGAAAGCGACCCTGATCCTTCTTGCCCTGTCGGTCACCACTGCGAGCATGGCTCAACCCAGTCAGGACGCACGCTCTCTGCCCTGCGACGCAGCTGGCTCGCTGGTCCGGAGGAGCGGCGAGGTCATCCTCAGGACTGGCCCTCACCTTTACGACCGTTACGTGCGCGATGGCAGCTTCTGCTCCCGCCCTCAGGTTCCCCGTGCAGCCTTCATAGCGACGTCCGACCAAAAGCGCTGTCCAGTCGGTTACGTCTGCATCGACAGGCCGGACATCTTTGGCTTCTGACGCGGGTGCAACGCTAGAAAAGCTGATCAGACGTCATCTATCGATGAGATCGTCACTGGCCGGAGGGGACTTGGGCTTGTGAAGCACGGTCGCTTCTCCTGTCAGGGCGTCCGAGATAACGTAGCGGAAGGAGTGGTGATGATCTCAGGTGATCCTTGATTTACCGCATTTGCCGGATCACAGGATCCTGGGAGGATTGTTAACCTTCGGGCGGCTAGGGACGGTCATCGCATTCGACCTTAGTAGACCGCCGATGCTCACACGATATCACTGGTCGCGAGACGACCACAAACTGTTCGACCACTACGATGTCGGCTATGGCGACTGGGACGACCGCCGCGCGGCCCGCAAACCGGCAAACCCCGACTGGATCGCTCTCGCACTTGCCGTGCTGTTCACCGGCTTCCTCGTTGTCTCGAACGCCTATCAGGCACCGGAAGGCCGACTGGCTTTCGGGCCCGTTGCGCAGGTCAACGACGATGACTGATCCAGCATCGGTGTTCGTGTTCATGGCCGCCGCCGCGATCATTGTCGGTGGGGTTCGATCGATCTGGACGAGCCTCGATCCCGACAACATCTTCCGCGCTTGAACAGCGGGTCAGTTCAGCCGGTCGGGAACGGTGATGCCTTCCGCAAAGGGTAGCTCGAAGACGATCTCGCCCTCGACGTCCCGCACCTCGAACCGGCACCGCAATAGGCTCTGTTGGGCGGACTGCATCAAGTTGCCCGCCATGGCATGCGCCACCTCGTAGGCTGCGTCGGCATCGGGGAGATCCTGGCCCTCATCATCGTTGAGCCGCCCACCGTCATCGATGAAGTCGAAGAAATACCGTGGCATGGGCGACACCTTCTGCGAGGGATCAAAGAGGCGAGGCAGATGCCTCATCTCGGCGTACATTATGCACGCAAGCTGTGACGCCAGCCCGCTCGAAGCAAGGGGACCTCAGCCGCTGGGCACAGGCGGCCTCATGCGCTCCGTTGAGGCTCAATTTCATAGGTGAGGAGCCGATTGCGCAGGCCTGGAACGGCGCCGACGTGGCGAAACCCGACCCGCGTCAGAAGGGCGTGGGACCTCACGTTCGGCTCGTCCGCGAAGGCGACGATCCGGGGGAGCCGAAGCTGCGCAAAGCCGTGGGCGAGCACCGCCGTCAAAGCCTCGGCGGCAAAGCCCTGCCCCCACGCCGCCTCACGCCGGGCCACCACGATCTCAGGGTAGCCCTCGACGGCCGCTCTCTGCGCCAGCGCTTCGTCCGCAACCGGCTGAACGCCGGCGACCCCGATCCAGGGCGCGTTCGCCAGGTTCATGACCCAGAGCCCGAGCCCGGACGCCCCGGCCGCCAGGGCGCGGCCGAGAATGTCCGCGACCGTCTCGCGGGGCAGGACACGGTCGTCGCACAAGAAGCGCCGCACCCCCGGCTCGGCAAGGAGGCTCACGAGCGGGTCGAGATCCGCAGGGACGAGCGGCCTCAAGGCGAGCCGCGGGGTGGACAGCGAAATCTGCACGATGGGCCTACTCCCTCGATGCTCCGTTCACGTCGGGCCGCCGGTCGAGCACGGCATCGATGAGGCCGAAGTTCCTCGCTTGCTCCGCCGACATGTAGTTGTCGCGGTCGAGCGCCCGTTCCACCGTCTCGTCGTCCTGGCCCGCGTGTTTGACGTAGACGCCGATGATCCGGCGCTTCAGCTCCTCGCTCTCGCGGGCGTGGATCAGGATGTCGGTGACTTGGCCTTGGTAGCCGCCGGAGGGTTGGTGAACCATGATGCGGCTGTTGGGGAGGGCGAACCGCTGCCCCGCCTCTCCCGCGCAGAGAAGAACCGAGCCCATGGAGCCGGCCTGCCCGACGCAGAGGGTTGAGACCGGGCAGCGGATGAACTGCATCGTGTCGTAGATCGAAAAGCCCGAGGTCACCACGCCGCCCGGCGAGTTGATATAGAACGCGATCTCCTTCTTCGGGTTCTCGGCCTCGAGGTGCAGCAGCTGCGCCACCACGAGCGAGGCCGACGCGTCGTCCACCGGGCCTGTGAGGAACACGATGCGTTCCCGCAGAAGGCGCGAATAGATGTCGAAGGAGCGCTCGCCCCGGTTCGACTGCTCCACCACCATCGGCACCAGCATGCTGTCGTAGAGCGCGACGGGATCTCTCATGGCGTGTCCTTCTCTGGGTTGAGGCAACGGTTGTCCGCTCCCGCCCGGGGCCATTCCGAGCAGGTTGCAGCGATGGGGTGTCGATAGGATCAGGCGGCCCGGCGCAGCCCGATCAGGGGAAGGCGCCGCAGCGGCGCCGCGCGAGCCGCGCCACGGCGAACGCGGGCACTCGGGCGCGCGTGCGGTCCGAGACCCCGCAAGGAGCGGCCGGCGGCCAGCATGAGCATGGGAGGCTGGCGGGCGGCGCGTTCAAGCCCGTGATGGACGATCCGGAGATGCGTTCCGCCCGACCGGTTCGGCGTGAGCGTGAAGGTCACCACCGAGTCGATTGTGCCGGGCTCCTGCGGATCGCCGATCCGCCAAGTATAGCTTAGCCGCTCCGGCGGGATGGCCTCCAGGATCGTGCACGCGACGGTGCCGCCCTCCTCCGGAGCGAGCCTCACCTCGAAGGACGGATCCCCGTCGCGGGACAGGGTGTTGGGCCCGAGCCACTCGGCGACGATCTCGGGCGTCGTGAGGGCCCGCCAGACCATATCCGGCCGCTCGTCGAGGTCGCACTCGACCGCCACGGATGAGAGATCAGGAGACGGCGCAGCATCGGTCATCGGTCCATCCTCCTGAGCACGTCTTTCAGCCGTTCGACCCTCTCGGGCCAGAAGGTGCGGTAGCGGTCGACCCACTCCACCAGAGGCGCCAAGGCCTGCGGGGCGGCCCGGTAATAGGCAAAGCGCCCCTCACGCCGCTCGTGCACGAGGCCCGCCCCCTTGAGCGCCGCCAAGTGCTGCGAGACCGCGGGCTGCGAGATCGTGGAGGCGGCTTTCAGATCCGAAACGCTCATCTCCCGGACCGCCAGTTGCTCGAAGAGCGCCCGGCGGGTCGGGTCGGCGAGAACTCGGAAGACGTCAGCCTCGATCATGAATATAGATAAGCAATTGCTTATGAGTCGGTCAAGCGGCGATCGCCGGATAACTCACGTGCCTCAGGCTACAGTGGCTCCCGTCAGGGTGTGGTCGAACCGTTGCCGCAGATCCGCCGTGGCTGCCTCGCCCAGATTGCGCAAGCCTCTCCTGCTCTTGTCAGGCCCTGCCTTCGCTTGACAAAGCAATGATGTGCGTCGCAGCACCGTGCATGGTTCGAACCCGATGTCACAGCGAACCGCTCTCTCCCTTCCCCAACACGCGTGAACCGATGCTGACCCCTTACGCCCGCAACGCCCTGGTGCTCGGCCTCCTCGCGGCCATCGGCCCCTTCGCGATCGACATGTACCTGCCGGCGCTGCCCACCATCGCGGCGGACCTCAACACCACGACGGCGGCGACGCAGATGACGCTCATGGCGTTCTTCGTGGCGTTCGGCCTGTGCCAGATCGTCTACGGGCCGATGTCCGATATGGTCGGCCGCAAGCCGCCGCTCTATTTCGGGCTCGCGGTGTTCGCCCTCGGCACCCTGGGGTGCGGGCTGGCGCCCAGCATCGAGGCGCTCATCGGATTTCGCGTGATCCAGGGCATCGGCGCCTCCGCCGTGATGGTGATTCCCCGCGCGATCATCCGCGACCTGCACACCGGGCTTGAGGCGACGCGGCTCATGTCCCTCGTCATGCTGGTCCTGAGCGTCTCGCCGATTCTCGCGCCCCTCATCGGCAGCGCGCTCATCGTGCCCTTCGGCTGGCGCTCGGTGTTCTTCGCCGTCACGGCGGTCACCGCCGCGACCTTCGCGCTCGTGCTCCTGTACCTGCCCGAGACGCGCCCGCCGCACGAGCGGGTCCGGGTCGGGCTCGGGAGCGTCGCGTCGAGCTTTATCATGCTCCTTCGCCACCGCTCGTTCCTGGGGCTGACCTTCATCGGCGGGCTTGGAATGGCGAGCTTCTTCGCCTTCCTGGCGAGCTCCTCCTTCGTCTACATCGACCATTTCGGGCTGACCCCGACCCAGTACAGCCTGGCCTTCTCGGTCAATGCGGTCGGCTTCATCGGCGCCTCGCAGCTCGCCGCCACCCTCGGGGAGCGGTTCGGCATGGCGCGGGTGATCACGGTCGCCGTCGCGCTCTATGCGGCTTTCGCCGTGCTGCTGCTCGCCGTCACGCTCGCGGGCGCGGATTCCCTTCCCGTGCTCATGGCGCTGCTCTTCGTGGCGTTCGCGTTCCTGGGCCTCGTGGTGCCGACCACCATGGTGCTGGCGTTGGAGGAACACGGCCCCGTCGCCGGCATGGCCTCGGCGCTCGGCGGAACCCTCCAGATGATCCTCGGCGGGGCCGTCATCGTGATCGGGAGCCTGTTCTTCGACGGCACCCCCCGTCCCATGATCGCCACGATCGCCCTCCTCGCCATCATGGCGCTCGGGCTCACCTGGCTGACGCTCGGCCGGCCGTCGCCGGCGGTTCAGGCGGCGGAATAGGCGCTCCTTAGATCACGCGCCTCCTGGCAACCGGCTGCCGGGTCACGGCCTGCGTCAACCGCTCCGCATCCATGACGGCGGCCGGCACCTTCTCGAACAGTTCGGGATGCTTCTGGGCGAGTGCCGGAAGCGATTTGAGGATTTCGGTCAGGTGCGCCGTCATGGCCGCGGCCGCCCGCTCGGGGTCGCCCGCCGTCACGGCGTCCGCGATCGCCACATGCTGCTTGACGAGCACATCCATGGAGGTCGCGGCAGGGGTCGAGAGGTAGCGCACGCGGTCCATCTGCGCCTTGACGTCCTCGATGATGCGAAACGCGGTGCCGCGCCCCGCGGCCTCGGCGAGGAGGCGGTGAAACTCTTCGTCGAGCGCAAAGAACGCTTCACTGTCGCGGGACCGGGCGGCCCGCCGCTGAAGGCTGAGATTTCTGGCAAGAGCGGTCGAGAATGGCCCGGCATCACGCGCCGCCTCGCGCACGATCGCGGTTTCCACCGCTTCGCGAACGAACCGGGCATCTTCGACGGCGGCGTAGGAAATGTGGGTGACGCGGGTGCCCCGCTGCGGCAGCACTCTGACGAGCCCGACCTCCCCCAGCTTGATGAACGCTTCGCGCACCGGCGAGCGGCTGACCCCGAACCGGGTGGCGATCTCCTGTTCGGAGAGCATCTCGCCGGGACGAAAACGCATGGTGATGATGGCCTGCCGCAGCGCCCGCATCACCTGGGCGGCCATCGGTCCGCCATCCGGGTCGAGGGAGACAACCATGTTCACGGCTCTTGTCCTTTCGCGAGGATGGCGTCGATCAGGCGCTGCGTCTCGAGCGCCTCCTCGCCGGTCACCTGAGGATCGCGCCCGGCGGCGATCGCATCGGCGAAGTCGGCAATGAGGGCGCGATGGGCGTCGTTCGGAAAATCCATGATGTTGGCGCCGGCGCCGGTGCGCCCCTCCGCCTCGACGCGCTCGCTGCGGCCATCATGATAGGCGACGTCGAGAGCCCCGCCAACGAGCTTGGCCGTGCCCCGATCGCCGACGATCTCGATCCGCTCCGGCCCGCCCGGATAATCCGTGGTCGTCGCCATGATGAAACCCGGCGCCCCGTTGCCGAGCCGGATGAGGGCCGCCGCGAAATCTTCCGTCTCCATGCGGTGCAGGGAGGTTGACGCCTCGGCGGCGCGCACCTGCGAGACACCGACGAGCGACCGGAACAGATCGATCGCGTGAACCGCCTGCGTCAGGAGAACGCCGCCTCCGTCGCGGGCCAAGGTGCCGCGTCCGGCCTCGTCGTAATAGGCCTGCGGGCGCCACCAGGGCACCGTCACCCAGCCGCTCGTCACCCTCCCCAGGGCTCCTTCGGCAAGAAGGGCACCCAGGCGCCGTGCGCCCGGCCTGAAGCGGTGCTGCAGCACGACTCCAAGCCTTCGCCCCGACGAGCGGCCGAGGGCGACGAGGCGCTCGGCCCGCTCCAGCGAGACCTCGAGCGGCTTCTCGATGAGAACATGCTTGCCCGCCGCAAAGGCCAGCGAAGCGACATCGAGATGGGCGGCCGGCGGCGTCAAGACGAGCACCGCCTGCACGGCGTCGTCGGCGAGAGCCCGGTCGAGATCGTTCGTCACCGGGAACGGATATCGGGCGGCGAAAGCGTCGAGGCGCTCGCGGGAGCGGCCGACCACATGGCGGACCTCAATGCGATCCTTGAGTTCGAGCAGGCTTTGCGCATGCGGCTGAGAGGCGGGACCGACCCCCACGACGGCGAGACCGAGGCGACTCATGGGCGCGGTCCCCCAACCCACGAGGCCCGCGCCTGCGCCTCGATGGCAAGGCGGCTCACCGTGAACACGTGCTCCTGGGGCATGGCGGTCTGGGATCCGTCGCGCACGTCCGCGAGGAAGTTGCGGAAATAGGTGAGCTTCTCGCTCGAACAGTCGATGTAATGCACGCCGGTCCGATCGGTCAGGAAGAGATGATCCGGGCCGGTGCGCCCGGCGACGTCGAGGTACTTGCGCACCTCGATCGTGCCCTCCGTTCCCAGGACGAAGAGCCGCCCGTCGCCCCAGGTCGGCAAGCCGTCCGGCGTGAACCAGTCGACGCGGATATAGCCGCTGGCGCTCTCGCTCCGCAGCGCGATCTCCCCGAAATCCTGGAAGTCAGGACGGGTCGTGCGGCCGAAATGCCCGACGGCACTCATGGTGATCTCGGCATGGCTTGATCCGGTGAGGACGAGGAACTGGTCGATCTGGTGGGAGGCGATGTCGACGAGAATGCCGCCGTAGCGACGCGCATCGAAGAACCACCCGGGCCGGATGGCCTGATTGAGCCGGTGGGGACCGAGCCCTACGGTCTGGATCACCTGTCCGACCGCGCCGTCACGGACGAGACGGGTCGCAACCTCCATGGCGGGGACGACGAAGCGCTCCGAAAAGCAGATGGAGAAGATCCGCCCGGTCTCCCGGACGGCCGCCCGAACCGCCTCCCATTGCTCCAGCGTCGTGATGCCGGGCTTGTCGACCATGACATGCTTGCCGCGGCGCATGGCCTCAATCGCAAGGCCCGCCCGCTCGTCCGGCACGGCGGCCGAGCAGATGACGTCGATGGACGGGTCGTCGAGAAGCGCCTCGCGCGGGACCGGGGTCAGATCCGGAAAACGGCTCTGGAAGCCCTCCAGCACGCGGGGATCGCTCGTTTGCGGATCGTAGCCCGCGCAGGTTGCGCCGGCTTCGATGAGGCCACCGGCAAGGTGATAGACGTGCCGGTGGTCGAGGCCGACGATGGCAAAGCGGGCCATCCCAGTTCAACTCCTTCAGATCGGCGCTTCGGTTCGGGGCGGTCCGACCAGCATTAGGGCCCGAACCAGCGCACGGGCGCCATGCTGATGGCGGGCAAATAAGTGACGATCATCAGCACGCCGACGAGGGCGAGGATAAAAGGCGCGATCGCCCGAAACACATCGACCACGTTCGCGCCGCCGACCCGGGCCGTGGTGAAGACGAGCATCCCCATGGGCGGCGTCAGCGCGCCGATCACAAGATTCATGACGAGGATGATCCCGAAATGGACCGGGTCGACCCCGACCGCTTTGACGATCGGCACCAGGATCGGCACGAGGATCACCATGGCGGCGATCATCTCCATGAAGAGACCGACGACGAGAAGGAAGACGTTGATCAAGAGGAGAAGCAGGACGGGATTGGCCGTCAGAGCTCCCATGAAAGCCGCGATCTTCTGCGGCACCTGCTCGGCGGCGAGCACCCACGCGAAGGGGGCTGCGGCGGCGATGATGATGACCACCACGATGGTGTCGAAGCTTGCTTCCTCGACCGCTTGCAGAAAGTTGGTCAGGGTCAGGCGGCGATAGATTAGCGCTCCGCACAGGACCGCGTAAACGGTGGCGATGGCTCCAGCCTCGGTTGCCGTGAATACGCCGAACCGGACGCCGCCGACGATGATGAGCGGCAGGAGGAGGGCTGGGATGGCGCTGCCCAGGGCCGAGAAGCGCTCCCTTGTGGAGGCCCGCTGCCCGTCGGCGCCGTAGCCGCGCAGGCGGGACGTGACGTACACGACGAGGATCAGCGACCCCGCGGCGAGAAGGCCTGGAACGATCGTCGCGACGAACAGGGCGCCCACGGAGGCCGACGCTAAAGCCGCGTAGATGATGAGACCGAGGCTCGGCGGAATGAGGTTCGCCAATGTGGAGGACGCGCTCGTGAGGGCGCAGCCATAGGCGCGGCTGTAGCCGTGCTTCTCCATCTCGGGCACGAGAAGCTTTGCGATCGCGGAGGCGTCGGCGGTGGATGATCCCGAGACGCCGGCGAGAAGCGTGTTGGTCACCACATTCGCCTGACCGAGGCCGCCGCGCAGGTGGCCCACGAGGCTGACGGCGAGGTTCACGAGACGGGTGGTGATCCCGCCGACGTTCATCACCGCCGCGGCCATGATGAAGTACGGAATGGCGAGCAGGGTGAACGAGTTCAGCGACGACGCCATGTTCTGCGGCACGGTGACCAGCATGAGGTCGCCGAGCGGCGCGAAGGCCGCGAAGGCGCCGATGGCGAGCGCGAACGCGACCGGCACCTCCAGCAGGATGAGCGTGAAGGCAACGGCCATCAGCGCCGACGCGCTTCCACCCTCGCCGAGAAGGGCCGAGAGGCCGTAGCGGATGAAGAGGTACCCGGCACCGCCCCCGGCCACCGCGAGAAGCCAGCGGCCGACGCTGCCGCCCGCCTCGGCCCGGTAAAGGTAGAGGAGATTGAGCAGCCCCCCGATGGGCACGGCCGCGAACAGGATGCTGAGCGGCCATTGCATGGCGGGCGACACCTGGATGGCGCGGCTCGCGAAGTCGACGCCATGGATCACCAGCATGATGCTCGCGGCAGCCACCATGCTGTCGACGAACAGACGGTGCGCTCCTCGCAGGCGCTCCGGCAAGAGAGGCCGCAGCAGATCGATGGCAATGTGACTGCGCCGTCCGACCGCCACCGCCATGCCGAGGAACACCGACCAGCTGAAGAGCCAAATCGCGACCTCCTCCGGCCAGGGCAGCGCGGCGTCGAGAACATAGCGGCAGAAGACCTGATACGCCGCCACCGCGGCCGATCCGACCATCAATGCCGTGCACAAAGCTTGCAGAAAGCGATCCGCCCGCTGCGCAATGAGGTCGGCCAGGCGCGAGCCGCTCGGCAGTGCGGCGATGTCCGTACGGTGGTCAGCGACTGCGCTCATGGCTTTCCCAGTCTCGTTCGGCAGGAGCGCGCCGAACCTGCTCGAACGGCAGGTTCGGCGACTCCCAAGCATTGCAGCGGCTTCGGTCCGCTAGGCGGAGGCCAGATCGCGGATCTTGGCGATCATGGCCTTCGTCTCAGGGCTCTTGGCGCCGAACTCGTCGAACAGCGGTGCGGTCAGGTTCGCCCATTTCTGCCGCTCGTCCGCCGAGATCTCGCGGACCGTCACGCCGGCCTTCTTCAACTCGGCGAGCGCCTCGTCGGTCTTGGCGCGATTGGCCGTCCGCTGTTCGGCGAAGACCTCGCGGGCGGAACTGCGCACCATGTCCCTGAGGTCTGCGGGAAGGCTGTCGAGCCACCGGGCGTTGACGCGCACCGCCTTCGGCAGGAACCAATGGGAGGTCAGCGTCACGTTCTTCGCCTGCTCGTGCCACTTGAAGCCGACGATCGAGAAGAAGTCGGAGTCGAGACCGTCGATCACGCCCGTCGAGAGGGCCGAGTACTGCTCCGAATAGGGCAGCGGCGTCGGGTTGGCACCGAGCCGGCGCCAGAAGTCGACCCAGATGCGCAGTTCGGGAACGCGGATCTTCAGGCCCTTGAGATCCTCGACCGATGCGACCGGACGCTTCGAGAGCACGTGACGAAAGCCCGTCTCGGCATAGGCCACGAACTCGACGCCCGTCTTCTTGCGCGCGATCTCCGATGCCTGCTGGCCGAGGGGCCCTTGGAGAACCCGGTCGACATGCGCCTCGTCGCGGTAGATGAAGCCCGGTGCCCCGCCGAGAACGGCGATCTCGGGCGCCACCGCTTCCTCACTGTCGGGTCCCGCCGTCGTCACCTGGATGGTGCCCATGCGGCTTCCCTCCAGGGCCTGTGCGAGGCCGCCGAGCTGGGCGGCCGGAAAATGCTGCGCATCGATCTGACCGCCGCTGCGCTCGCGCAGGATGCCGGCCCATTTCTCGAAGGCGACCGTGATGGGAGCGCCGATCGCCTCGGTGTGGGCGATGCGGCAGGTGAACTTCGTCTGCGCCGCTGCGCGCCCGATGAGAGCCGGCGCAGCCATTCCGGCGAGCCCGATCTGGACGAGGCGCCGGCGGGTGATCGCTGATGAAAGAGGCATTGGCGTTCCTCCGATGTCTTTTAGCTCTTGCGTCGAGCGGCTCATCGTACGCAGAATACTTGTATGGAAGCAAGAGCGGTCAGGCTGTCGCTTCCCCGAAGGCGCCGAGGCCCGGCGCCTCGATGAGTGAGGTGACCCGCGGGTCGCCGATAAAGGGTGGAGCGCACGATGGAGCAGACCTGGCGATGGTTCGGTCCAGGCGACGCGATCCGGCTGGAACAGGTTCGCCAAGCCGGCGCAACCGGCATCGTCACGGCCTTGCACGAGATCCCGTATGGAGTCGTTTGGGGCATCGAGGAGATCCGCGCGCGGCAATCGCTTATCGAAGCCGATGGGAGCCTCGGCCTTCGCTGGAGCGTAGTCGAGAGCCTGCCGGTTCACGAGTCGATCAAGCTCGGAGACGGCGATCTCTCGCGCCTGTTCGACGCCTATAGGCAATCGCTTCGCAACCTCGCCGCCTGTGGCATCCGCACGATCTGCTACAACTTCATGCCCGTGCTCGATTGGACCCGGACGGAGCTCGCTCACCCTCTTCCCGGCGGCGGGCGCGCGTTGCGGTTCAACGCGCACGAGTTCGCGGCCTTCGATTGCTACATGCTGGAGCGGCCCGGCGCGGAGGCCGATCACACTCCCGAGGTCATGGCACGGGCTCTCACCTGGTACAGAGCCGCCGGCGAGAGCGAAAGGAAGCAGCTTCTGTCCAACATCATGGCGGGTCTTCCCGGCGCTTTCGACCGCTACGACATCCCGGGCCTGCGCCGCATGCTGGAGCGCTACCGGGAGATCTCGCCTGAGCGTCTTCGGGCGAACCTGACCCGGTTCCTGGAAGAGGTGATCCCGACCGCCGAGGAGGCCGGGATCCGCATGGCCATTCACCCCGACGACCCGCCAAGGCCGCTGATGGGCCTCCCCCGCATCGTGTCGAGCGAAAGCGACATCGCCGCGATCCTCGATGCTGTCGACAGCCCCGCGAACGGGCTTACCTTCTGCACCGGCTCGCTCGGGGCGGGACCGGCCAACGATCCGCCGGCCATCGCCCGCCGCTTCGCCCGGCGGATCTACTTTGCCCATTTGCGCAACGTCGCCAAGGAGCCCGACGGCTCCTTCATGGAGGCCGATCATCTCGGCGGCGATACCGATATGGTCGCCGTCGTGAAGATCCTGCTCGAGGAGCAGGGGCGCCGAAGGGCGGCGGGGGACGAGCGCTGGCGCATTCCGATGCGGCCCGATCACGGGCACGAGCTTCTCGATGACGTGGGCCGCCCCACCCATCCGGGCTACCCGATGATCGGGCGCCTGCGCGGCCTCGCGGAGCTGCGCGGCGTCATGCAGGCAACCTCCAGGCTCCTCGATCTTCCGCTTTGACCCTCGTCCCCAGACAGCTGCGGCGTGAACCGCTCTGCCCGCACTTCGGTGCTTGCAGCGCCTCAACCTCCATACTAGTCTGCCAAAGCTCGGTGCTCCGGAGGAACGGGTGGACCTGACACGGACCTCGAATCCGCTGATCCACGAGGATCGGCTCTTCCCCGCGGATCCTGCCACCCGCACCGTTGCGCGGCGCCTCTACGAGGCTGTGCGCGATCGGCCCATCGTCTCCCCGCACGGCCACACGGACCCGCGCTGGTATGCCGAAAACCGGCCCTTTACCGATCCCGCGCAGCTCTTCGTGGTGCCGGACCATTACGTCTTCCGGATGCTCTACTCCCAAGGCGTGCGGCTCGAAGACCTCGGCGTGCCACGCCGCGACGGAGCGCCGGTCGAGGCGGACGGGCGGGCGATCTGGCGGCGTTTCGCCGAGCACTACCACCTCTTTCGCGGCACCCCGACGCGGCTCTGGCTCGACCATGCCTTCGCGACCCTCTTCGGCTTCGAGCGGCGGCTCGGGCCGGAGACGGCGGACCACTACTACGACACCGTCGCGGAGGCGCTCGCGCGGCCCGAATACCGGCCGCGTGCCCTCTTCGAGCGCTTCAACATCGAGGTGATCGCGACGACGGAGAGCCCCCTCGACGACCTGCGTTGGCACCGCATGATCCGCGAATCCGGCTGGCCGGGCCGCGTCGTCACGGCCTACCGCCCCGACCCCGTGGTGGATCCCGCCTTCGAGGGCTTTCGCGACAACCTCGGAACCTTCGCCGAGATCACGGGCGAGGACACGTTCTCCTGGCGCGGGTACCTTGCCGCCCATCGCGCCCGCCGCGCTTTCTTCAAGAGCTTCGGCGCCACCTCCTCCGATCACGGCCACCCGACCGCGCGCACGGCCGACCTTTCCGATCACGAGGCGGAGGCGCTATTCCGACGGGTCTCCGGCGGGCCGGCCTCGCCGGAGGATGCCGAGCTCTTCCGGGCGCAGATGCTCACCGAAATGGCGCGCATGAGCCTCGACGACGGTCTCGTCCTCCAGATCCACCCCGGCTCCTTCCGCAACCACAACGCGGCTCTCTTCGAGGCATTCGGCCGCGACAAGGGTGCGGATATCCCCACGGCCACGGATTACGTCGGGGCGTTGAAGCCCCTTCTCGACCGGTTCGGCAACGAGCGGGACCTGACGGTGATCCTCTTCACTCTCGACGAGACCGCCTATTCGCGGGAGCTCGCGCCGCTCGCCGGCCACTACCCGTGCCTCAGGCTCGGGCCCGCCTGGTGGTTCTACGACGCGCCGGAGGGCATGCGGCGCTTCCGCGAGCTCACGACGGAGACCGCGGGCTTTGCCAACACGGTCGGGTTCAACGACGACACCCGCGCCTTCCCGTCCATTCCGGCCAGGCACGACGTCGCCCGCCGGGTCGATTGCGCCTACCTCGCGGAGCTTGTGGTGACCCACCGGCTCAACGAGGATGAGGCGCATGAGGTCGCCCACGACCTCGCCTACGGCCTCGCCAAGAAGGCCTACAAACTGTGAACCCCACATCCCGGGAGGGAACGATGACCGATCACACCATCACCCGCAGAACCTTCGTCGGCGGCGCCGCGGGCGCCGCGAGCCTCGCCGCGTTCGGGGCGCAGGCGCAAGTCAAGCTCGCCCTGCCGACCTCCCCGGTCACGCTCTCCGTCGTGGACGTCGCCGGCAACCTTGCGCTGACGCAGAAGGCCATCGAGAACTACCGCAAGGCCAAGCCCAACGTCGTCTCGCGCATCGTCTTCACCAAGGCCCCGGCCCCCGAGCTTCCGGCGAAGATCAAGGCCCAGCAGGACGCGAACCGGGTCGACATCGATCTCGTCCTGACGGGCACCGATGCTCTGTCCGCTGGCATCGACCAGAAGCTCTGGATCCCGGTGGCGCAGGAGCACGCGGCCTCCCTGCCGAAGCTCGCCGACATCTACCTTGAGGGCGCCGCGAAGATGCAGGCCCTCGCCCAGAACCAGGGCGTCGTCGTCACCTATTACCCGTCGGGCCCGCTCCTCGAATACATGCCCGACAAGGTGAAGAAGGTGCCGACAACGGCGGAGGAGCTCCTCGCCTGGACCCGCGAGAACAAGAACAAGTTTCTCTATGCCCGTCCGGCCAATTCCGGCCCGGGGCGCACCTTCATCATGGGCCTGCCCTACATCCTCGGCGACACGAACCCGAAGGACCCGATGAAGGGCTGGGACAAGACCTGGGCTTACTTGAAGGCGCTCGGCGAGAACATCGAGTACTACCCGACCGGCACGGGCGTCACCATGAAGGAGCTCGGCGAGGGCACGCGGGACATGATCGTCTCCACCACCGGCTGGGACATCAACCCGCGGGTGCTCGGCACCGTGCCGAAGGAGGCGAAGATCGCCTCCCTTAAGGGCTTTCACTGGGTGACGGACGCCCACTACATGTGCATTCCGAAAGGCGTGCCGGCGGAGAAGGTTGCGGTTCTCCTCGATCTCATGAACCACCTCCTCACGAAGGAGCAGCAGGCCTACACCTACGACGAGGGCTACTTCTATCCCGGCCCCGCCGTGAAGGGCGTCACCCTCGACATGGCGCCGGAGGAGAGCCAGCGCGCCATCAAGGAGTTCGGGAGGCCCGAATACGAGCAGCTCATCGCCTCCGCGCCCCTCGAGACGCCGCTCGATCCCGAGCCGATGGTCCAGGCCTTCCGGCGCTGGGACGAGGAAGTCGGCGGCGCCAAGCGCAAGGGCTGATCCTCCTCGTCATCCCCGGCGGCGCGAAGTGCCGGGAAGAGGATCCATGTTCAGCGAGGTGCTGCCCTGGATCCCCTTCCCTCGCCTTCCGCTCGCCAGGGATGACACCCCTTCCGTCCGGAGTCATCCATGGCCATCCACGCCGCCAATTTCCGCGAGCTCAGGCTCGAGCGGCTGACCCGCGAGTTCGGCACGCTCAACGCCGTCAAGGACGTGTCCCTCACGATCCGCAAGGGCGAGTTCATCGCCCTTCTCGGGCCGTCGGGCTGCGGAAAATCGACGACCCTCAACCTCATCGCCGGCCTCCTGCCGGCCACCGGCGGCGGCATCTGGCTGGACGAGCGGCGCATCGACCGCCTGCGCCCGGAAGAGCGCGGCTTCGGGATGGTGTTCCAGAATTATGCGCTCTTCCCGCATATGAGCGTCGCCAAGAACATCGGCTTCGGGCTCAAGATGCGGGGCGTCGCCAGAACCGAGGCGCAGCGCCGGGTCGAGGAGGCGGTCGGCCTCGTGCGGCTGAAAGGTCAGGAAGCCAAGCTCCCGGGGCAGCTCTCGGGCGGTCAGCAGCAGCGCGTGGCGATCGCCCGCGCCATCGTGGTCGAGCCGCCCCTCGTCCTCATGGACGAGCCCCTGTCGAACCTCGATGCGAAGCTCAGGCTCGAGATGCGCGCCGAGATCCGGCGCATCCACAACACCCTCGGCGCCACCACGATCTACGTGACGCACGATCAGGAGGAGGCCCTGTCGCTCGCCGACCGTATCGTCGTGCTGCGCGACGGCGAGATCCGGCAGGTCGGCACGCCCGAGGAGCTCTTCGCGCGCCCGACCCACCTCGACGTTGCCGAGTTCATGGGCTTCCGCAACCGGCTCACGGGTCGCATCGCCGCGGTCGAGGGCGAGATGGCGGAGATCGAGGCGGGCGGCGTTCGCCTGCGCGGGCGCCTGCGGGAGCGGCTCGATGTCGGCGCCGCGGCCGTGATGGCGATCCGCCCCGACGATCTCGAAACCGTCGCGGAGGGCGAGCCCGGCCTCACCGCCACCGTCGGTGCGGCCGAGTTCCGGGGCCGCGAGTTCATCGGCTTTGCCCGCACGCCGCAAGGGGGCGACCTCACCTTCCGCTCGAGCCGGCGCCTCGTTGCAGGCGAAAGCGTGCGCCTCGGCGCCGACCCGAACCAGGTGGTGGTCTTCGCGGAGCGCGCCCCGTGAACCGCATGGACCCGCCGGCCCTCGCCGTCGCCCCCGCCGCTCCGCTCGGGGGGACCGACGCCCCTCCCCTGCAGCAGCGCCTCGCGGCCCGCGGCCTCGACAGCCTGACGCTCCTCGTCCTGCCGGCGGTGATCTTCCTTCTCGCGCTCTTCATCTACCCGTTCTTCTACGGGCTCTGGCTGTCCTTCCAGCCCAAGGCCGGCGGCGCGGCGACAGCGAATTACAGCCGCTTCTTTTCCGATTCCTTTCTCTACGGGACCATCGCCACGACCCTGTGGCTCGCGCTCCCGGTGACCCTGCTCAACCTCGCCCTTGCGGTGCCGGTGGCCTTTCGCGTGCGCCTCATGCGCCGCCAGCGGCTTCTCACCACGATCCTCGTCGTGCCGATCACCCTCGGCACCGTTCTCGTGGCGGAGGGGCTCTTGAACTATCTCGGGCCTCAGGGCTGGTTCAACCGCACGCTCCTGACCCTCGGCCTCACCTCGGGCCCCGTGAAGCTCATCCACAATTACTGGGGCGTCTTCCTCTCGCTCCTCATCACGGGCTTTCCCTTCACCTTCCTCCTGACGTTGTCCTACCTCACGGGCGTCGATCCGGCGCTGGAGAAGGCCGCCGCGACCCTGGGAGCCGGCCCCTGGGAGCGCTTCCGCCACATCCTGTGGCCGCTGATCCTGCCGGGCCTTGCCATCACCTTCTGCCTGTCCTTCGTCCAGGCCTTCTCGGTGTTCCCCTCCGCGGTGCTCCTCGGCGCGCCGTCGGGCCCGACCCGCGTGATCTCGATCGCCGCCTATCAGGCGGCCTTCGAGGAGTACGACTACTCCATGGCCTCCGCGGTCGCGATGATCATGGGCGTGGTGCAACTCGCCATCGTAGCGGCGGTGCTCGCCTCGCGGGGGCTCTTCTACCGCGGGTCCACCGCGGGCGGCAAAGGCTGAGGGCGATGATCCGGGACACCACGCCGAGCGCGAAGCTCTGGGCCGCCGCCGTCTGGACCCTCGTCGGGTTCTTCGTCCTCAACCTCCTCGCCATGATCGCGACGGTGGTGACGAGTTCCTTTGCCACCCGCTGGCTCGGAACATGGCTGCCCGTCGGCTGGACCACCCGGTGGTACAGTTCGGCCTGGGACGAGTTCCAGCTCATCGACGTTCTGTCCGTCACCTTCCAGGTGGTGTTCCTCGTCGTGGCGCTCTCCGGCCTCCTCGGGGTGCCGGCGGCCTACGCCCTCGCGCGCCGCAACTTTCCGGGGAAGCGCCTCGTTCTCCTCCTCTTCCTCCTGCCGCTCCTCGTGCCGCCGATCACCTTCGGCATTCCGCTCGCCACGGTGCTCTACCGGACGGGCCTGGCGGGCTCCATGTCGGGCGTCGTTCTCGCCAACCTCGTGCCGACGGTGCCGTTCGTCATCCTGGTGATGATCCCCTTCATCGAGCAGATCGATCCGCGCATCGAGGCGGCCGCCCGGGTGTTCGGCGCCAATACGTGGCGGCTCTTCCTCCACGTGCTCCTGCCGCTCCTCATCCCCGGCATGCTGGCGGCGCTCCTCCTCGTCCTCGTGCGCACCATCGCCATGTTCGAGCTGACCTTCCTCACCGCCGGTCCCACGAGCCAGACCCTCGTGGTGGCGCTCTACTACGCCGTCTTCGCCGCCGGCGTGCGGGCGACGCAGTCCATCGACGCCATGGCGGTGATCTACATGGTGACGACTCTCGTCTGGCTGATCATCGCCCTGCGCTTCGTCAACCCGACGCAGATCGTCGGCCGCTCCCGCCCGGAGGCCGCCCGTTGAAGCGGCTCTCGAACGCAACCCTGGCCGGCCTCCCGCCCGCGGTGGAGCGCCCCGCCTATGACCGGGCCGCCACCCGCATCGGCGTCGTCCATCTCGGCGTCGGCGCCTTTCACCGCGCCCATCAGGCGGCGTATTTCGACGAGCGCCTCGCCGCGGGCGAGCCCGATTGGGCGGTCTGCGGGGCGAGCCTTCGCGCCCCAGACACCACCGACGCCTTGACCCCCCAGGACGGGCTCTACACGCTTGCGGTGCGCTCAGGAGAAGGCGAGCGGCTGCGGGTGATCGGTGCGTTGCGCCGGCTCCTCGTCGCGCCGCAGGACCCCGAAGCGCTTCTCGCCGCCATGGCCCATCCCGATGTGAGGATCGTCAGCCTCACGGTTACCGAGAAGGGCTATTGCCACGATCCGGCGACCGGCACCCTGCGGGAGGACCACCCCGACATTCGCGCCGACCTCGCCCGCCCCCGCGCGCCCCGTACCGCGCCGGGCTTCCTCGTCGAGGCGCTGCGCCGGCGCCGGGAGGCGGGCCTTAAGGCCTTCACGGTCCTGTGCTGCGACAATCTCCCGGCGAACGGGCGGACCGTGGCCCGCGTGGTCGGAGCCTACGCCAGCCTCGTCGACCGCGATCTCGGGCGCTTCGTGGCGGGCGAGGTGGCGTTCCCCTCCACCATGGTCGACCGCATCGTCCCGGCAACGACCGATGCGGACCGCGCGGCGATCGCGGCGAGCCTCGGCGTGGCGGACGCCTGGCCCGTGACGACGGAGCCCTTCACCCAATGGGTGATCGAGGACCGCTTCGGCGCCGGCCGGCCGCGGCTCGAGGAATCCGGCGCCGAGCTCGTGGCGGACGTCGCGCCCTACGAGCTCATGAAGCTGCGGCTCCTCAACGGCAGCCATTCGACCCTCGCCTATCTCGGCTACCTTGCGGGCTACGAGACGGTCTCGGACGTGATGGCCGACCCGGCATTCCGCCGGCTCGTTCAGGGCCTCATGGACGAGGAGGTGACGCCGACGCTTAGCGTCCCCTCGGGCGCGGATCTTGCCGGCTACAAGCGCTCGCTCCTCGCGCGCTTCGCGAATCCTGCCCTGCGTCACCGCACCTGGCAGATCGCCATGGACGGCTCGCAGAAGCTGCCGCAGCGCCTGCTTGGGACGATCCGCAGCCGCCTCGAGGCCGGAGCCCCCTTCCCGCGCCTCGCCCTCGGGGTCGCGGCCTGGATGCGCTACGTGACGGGCATCGACGAACGCGGGCGGGCGATCGACGTGCGCGACCCCCTGCGGGATTCTTTAAGAGCCCTCGCCGATGCCGCCGGGCCCGATCCCGATGCCCTCGCCCGCGCGCTTCTCGGCGTTCGCGAGGTGTTCGGCGACCTTGCCGGCGATCCGCGCCTCGCCCGGCCCGTCACGGCAGCCCTGCGCCGGCTGATGGATGCGGGCGCCCGCCGGACCGTGGCCGAGTGGCCCGACCCCACCGAAACCGAAGGATGAAGGCCATGACCGATCAAGCTGCCCACGCCATCGCCCAGATTCCCGACCTTGCCGGCAAGGCCGTCCTCATCACGGGGGCGAGCACCGGCATCGGCGCGGCCGCCGCCCGCGCCTTCGGCCGCAACGGCGCGCGGGTGGTGATCAACTACCGGTCGAGCGAGGCGGAGGCCGAAGCCGTGGCGGCGGATGTGGAGCGGCTCGGCGGCAAAGCGCTCCTCGCGCGGGACGACGTGACGGAGCCCGAGGCCCCGGCCCGCCTCGTCCGGCTGACCGCGGAGCGCTTCGGACGGCTCGACGTCCTGATCAACAATGCGGGCGCCCTCATCCAGAGAACGCCAGTGGAGGATTACACCGACGCCTATCTCGATGCGCTGCTCGACCTCAACGTCCGCTCCGTGGTGCGCTTCATGCGCGAGGGCGCGGTGCAGATGCGCGCGCAGGGCGGCGGCGGCTCCATCGTCAACCTGAGCTCGATCGCCGCCCGCCACGGCGGCGGGCCGGGCTCGGTGCTCTACGCCGCCACGAAGGGCTTCGTCGCCACCGCCACGCGGGGCTGGGCGAAGGAGCTCGTGAAGGACCGCATCCGGGTGAACGCCGTCTCGCCGGGCGTGATCATGACGCCCTTCCACGAGCGCTACTCGACCCCGGAGCAGCTCGCCGCCATGCAGGCGACGATCCCCATGAACCGGCTCGGCACCGCCGAGGAATGCGCCGGCGCCTTCCTCTATCTCGCCTCTGAGGCAATGAGCGGCTACGTGACGGGTCAGATGCTCGAGGTGAACGGCGGCCAGCTCATGCCGTGAGCGGCACCGTCAGCGCCGGCAGGGGCGCGTGCGTGAGGGCGAGCTAGCCGGATCGGGCGGGCTTCGATATGAGCGGAGCCTCGCGCCCAGGTGAACCGTGACGAAACTTCCGCTCATCCAGGTCTTGAGAGCCGTGGCAGCCCTCGCCGTGGCCCTCCATCATGCGCAGTACGACGGCGTTCTGCTCGCGAAGGCGACCGGCCTCGCCTTTGAGCCTTTGACGTGGCTGCCATGGTCAGCCGGCGTCGATCTGTTCTTCGTGATCTCCGGCTTCATCATGGTGCATGCCTCCCGCGACCTCTTCGGGCGCCGGGACTCTGTCGCGACTTTTCTCGCGCGGAGGATCGCTCGCATCGTGCCGCTCTACTGGGCTGTGAGCGCCCTCTACCTCATGTTGGCTCTTGCTGCGCCGAGCCTCCTCAACAGTGCCATCCTCGAGCCTTGGCCGGTGGCCGCCTCCTTTCTCTTCGTGCCGTTCGAACGTCCTGACGGCCTCGTTCAGCCGCTCTACTCGCTCGGCTGGACGCTCAACTACGAGATGTTCTTCTACGGTCTGTTTGCGCTCGTGATCATGCAGCCGAGGCGAAAGGCCCTGACGCTGCTCGCAGGGCTCCTCGCCGCGCTCGCGACCCTCGGCGCGGTTGCGGATCTGCCGCAACCCGTCGCGTTCTGGACGGACGGCATCATCTTGGAATTCGCGTTCGGGCTTCTCCTCGGGCACATGCGCGCGGAGGGGGTGAGGCTTGGGCGGATGGTCCGGGCCGGCGTGGCTGTGTGTGGCCTGCTGATCCTCGCCTGTGATCTCACAGCCCTCGGCGTGCCACGGTTTCTCGCCTGGGGGCTACCGGCCGCTTGTCTTATCGCCGCTGCAGCCCTCGGTGAGGGGACGTCCGTCAGGACGAGGAGTGTCCATCGGGCGACGGCGCTCGGCGACGCAAGTTATGCCCTCTACCTTCTCCACCCCTTCGCCGTCCGTGGGGGGCGAGCGCTCGTGACGACACTGGGTGTTGCCGAATTGTTTGGGGTTTGGGGCTATATCGGCGTCGTTCTGCTCGCCTCGATCGCAGCAGCGCTCATGGTCCATCGGTTGGTGGAGAAGCCCGTCACAGACGCGGTTGGGCGTTGGCTCGGCGCAGCTTCAGCTGCACCTCGAAGGCTAGCGCCGATCCACCCAGCTGTGGAGCGCTGAAGCGGCGTGCTTATCGGCCCACGCCTAACGCATCGGTGGCGCGCCGCAGGGCCTGCGTCAGCGCCGGTCCTGCGAGGGCTTCACGCCGGGCGAATCCGGCGGGTCGACGAGGTCGCCCGTGAGGCCCGGGCCCCCGCGGCTCGGATCGTCGCGGCGCTTGCCGTCCTTCGGGGCGGAGCGGTCGCGGGGCGCGGGCCCCGGTCCCGGGCGCGGCACCATGTCCTTGTTCGTCATCGGGCCTCCTTGCCGAGGGCTCAGCCTTCATGATTGATCTCGACCTCAACGCGCCCTGAGAGGCCGGGTTTCACGGCGGGAAAGACCGCGCTGTTGGCCCGGAACCGTGACCGTTGGCGAGCGTTGCCGTCGAGGCTTGGCGGATTGAGACGGAGCGGCGCGATGATCCACCCAGCAGGCAGGCTTCTCCCACCGTTTCTCGGCTGCGCCGCGCTTCTCGCGCTCGGCTCTCCCGCAGCCGCGCAATCCGTGTTTCACTCCCTCTTCGGCGCGCCCCGGGCGCCGCAGCGCTCGGCGGCCTACGGGGTGCCGCCGCTCCTGCAGCCGTTCTTTCAACCCTCCCGTGAGCCGGTGCGTCGGCGCCGACCCGCCCCGAAGCCGAAGCCCGAGGCGCCGGTCGCGGGAACGCCCGCGGGGCCGGTGGAAGCGAAGCCCGCCCGGGTCGCGCCCGACGAGGAGCTCGTCGACGCCTTAATGCGCGATTCCACCCTGCAGCGGGGCGACATCGTGGTCTTCCCGGACGGGCCGCGGGTGTTCAACGGCAACGGCCGCTTCACGTCCCACCGCATGGACGATTTCGAGACCCTCAGCACGTCGAAGCTCGTGAACGAGCGCACGCGGCGGGAGGTCACCGCGGCAGCTCCGAGGGCGAAGGCCGCCGAGCCCGTGATCTCGTTCACGGCGCGCCCGAGACGCAAGCGCTGAAACGCCCACCGTGCTCTCGGCCGGTGGGCGCTGCAGGTCCGCCTTCAAGAACGGGTGACTAGCACTCCGTCTTCTTCGTCGTCGTGGTGTCGCCGAAGGCGTCGGTCTTCTGCTTCGTCTCGGTGGAGCAGCCGACCGAACCCGTCGTCCTCACCTCGGTGGAGGTCGAGGTGGAGGGCTCCGTCTTCTGGGTTTCCACGGTGGTCTTGCTGCCCAGGATGCCCTCCTCCTTCTTGACGGTGGTGGTCGTATCCTGAGCGAAGGCCGCCGTGCTGACGAACAGGGCGGTCAGGGTCACTGCCATTGCTTTCATTGCGCTTCTCCCAACTTCATCCTCACGTCCTGGAACGCGCGCCGGAACGCCACGGTTCCGCTTGAACGGGTGCGCAAAGGTGCCTTGAGGGAACCCGAACAGGCCGCTGCCATTGGCCCTTGAGACGACAATGGAGGCTGCCATGCCCGACATGAAAGCGGACGAGACGCGCCCGGCGCGCGCCGACAGCGACTTGCGCAAGATGCAGCAGCGGCTCGTGGACGAGACCGTGGATGAGAGCTTTCCGGCGAGCGATCCGCCGGCCTGGACGACCGCCGGCTCCGCCAGCGTCGCGGCCCAGGCCGCGACGGGCTCACGGGCCGTGGAGCAGGATCCGGAGGCCGGCTGGACCGAGCGCGCCTCGAGCCTCGGCCAGCACTATGCCCGCGAGGCCCAGCGGCGGCTCTGGCCCGAGGCGCAGCGCGGGGCGCAGGCCCTCGCACGACCCGTCGAGACCTACCCCCTCGCGGCCCTCATGATCGCCGGCGCGGCCGGATACGCGCTCGCCTGGTGGATCCACCGCGACCGGTCGGGCGGGCGCTCCCTGCCGGCCTATGGCAGGCGCGCCCCTTACGGGCGGCCGTCGATGCCGATGAGCGCGGCGGAGCGGCACCGCGCCGAGGATCACCTCGCGCGCAGCAGCCGGGCCGCCGGCAGCGCGAGCGCCACGGCCGACAGCTTCTGACCCACGGTCGACGGTCCAGGACGGTGGGCCCGCCCGCAGGATGCTGCGGGCGGGCCTTTCTTTTCGCTCAGGGATCAGTGGACGAATTCGGGCTTGAGGCCGAGCACGCTCTTGAGCTTGCCCATGAGGCCGCGCCGCGGCGCCGGGGCCGGCTCGGGCGGCGGCTCCTGGGCGCGCATGGCGTCGAACCGCGTGCGGGCCTCGTCCCCCGTGCAGGCCTCCGCTTGGCGGCCGATGGCGAGCGCGCCTTCGAGCACGCGCAGCCCTTCGTCGAAGGTCATGAAGGCTCGCGAATGCGAGACGATGTATTTCGCCCGCTCCACCTCGACGGGCAACGCGTCGGCGCATTCGAGCCGCGTCACGAACGGCAGGAGCCGCTGGCGCTCGCGGTCGCCCGCCTCGTCGTTGAGCCGCATGGCGAGGCGGCAGATCGGCCGCGAGAAGCCCTCCGGCATGTCCTCCGCGCAGGTGATGGGCTTGTAGGCATGGCCGCCCGCGACGAGCGCGGCCTCGTTGATGCACGTGCCCCCATCGGGGCCGGGAAATCGATGCGACCCGCGTTTGAGGGTCCAATTGATCAGGTGAGTGAAGCCTTCCATGGCGGCCCGTGTCCTCGTGGCGCGCCCCCCACCTTTCTAAGTTGAGCAGGGCGGGCCGAGGTCAACGGGCCCACTCAGCGATGCCGCATGAACATTGCTGGTGCGCCGCGCGGTCCACTGGCCCTCACCTGTCCCGGGGCGCGGGGTACAAAGGTTTGGCGAAACGATGACTGAGGAATTGAAGCTTAACTTTTGCATAAGCTTCGCTTCTACTTACGTTCTTCCGAAATCAGCAGGAATCCCGCGGAACTATCAAATTTGAGGGAGGTTGTTCAGGCTGAAGGTTAACGCCAAGGAGGCATTAGATGGCGACAGGTTCCACCTCGAAACGCGGCTTCGCATCCATGGACAGCGAGCGGCAGCGTGAGATTGCATCGAAGGGCGGCAAGAGCGTGCCGGCCGAGAAGCGCTCGTTCTCTCAGGATCGCGAACTGGCCTCGGAAGCCGGTCGCAAAGGCGGGCAGGCGTCCGGCGGAACCCGCAACAATCAGGAGTAAGCTCGCGGCGAGCAGGCTTCTGCAAGGGGCTGTCCTCAGGGCGGCCCCTTTTTCGTTGCCGACCTTCGTGGTGCCCGGCACCGGCTCTCATCCTCGTCCCTGCCATGCCGTGGAGACGAGTTGATGCGCGAGGTTGCACTGCAGCCGCTGGCGTTGCGCATCGCAGCGGCGAGCTACAGCCCAATGAAAGCGGTGCGAGGTGAGAGCGCCGCTCAGGCGTCGCGGTGGATGCGCCGGTCGGGGCGGCGCTCGTCCTCGACCTCCACAGCGTTGCGCTCGTCGGGCGAGGTGAAGAGGCGGGGATCCGGCGCTTCGAGCCTCAGTCCCGCCGCTTCGAGTCGGCGGGCGATGTCGAAGGCGAGGGAGATGAGGGGCTGCGGGTGGCGCACGTCGAGGGCCGCCGCGGCCGCCGCCGCGAGGTGAAAGTCGTGCCAGTAGGTGGCGGCCATGAGCGCCATGAGGCGATACTCGTCCGCCGTGCCCCGGCGCGACTGCACGGGCCGGTAGTCCAGCGGCTCCCGCCGCTCCCGCCGCAGGCCGAAGGCCAGCAGAAGCGCGTCGGAGACGATGCCCTTGGCGAGGTCCCGGCCCATGAGGCTCGACAGGCGGCTCTCGAGGAGGTCGAGAGCGCCGATCTCGTAATGCTCCTCGAAGTCTCCGAGCGCCCGGAAGATGTCGATCACGGGCAGCATCGTCGGGGGGAACAGGATCGCGACGGGCATCTCGCTCGAGGGCAACGCAGACCTGACCATCATGACACCCGATCCTGTTCCTTGGCCCATGGCCTCTAGTCGACGCGCCAGGCGCTGCGGGTCATCGCGCCCTGATGGGCCGGAACGAGGAGGTTGCGCCGCAGCATGAGGGGGCAGATCACCCCGTCCGACTGGCGCGCCGCCACCATCCCGCTCACCATCGACGCCACATGCTCCTCCTCCCCCCGGTCATGGCTGGAGGCCAGCCGCATGAGTTCGAGGGGCAGATGCTGATTCGACGCGATCGTCTCGAAATCCAAAGTTGCCGACATCTTGGTGGTCTCCCGCACGGACGGCGATCTTCCGCCACCGTCCCCTGATCAACGTACCGGCGGAGTCGCGGTTCCTGGGGCAAATGGGTCGCGGGAGGGGGCGCGAGCGGGGGCTGGCGGCCGAGCCGCGGGGGTCACTCGGGAGCACACTCAATGCGACTCAGCGCGCTCCTCGAAGCCCTCCGGCTACCGGATATCAGGTGTCGAGAGTTAGGCCAGCGCGGCAGGCTCAGGCGGGCTACGACGCATCCGAGAGCGATCTTGCTACGGGCTGCTCAGTTTTGCGCCAAATCCAGGTCCGCCCAGTGTACGACGCTTCCGTGAGTGCGCTTCCGCACTGCCCCTCGGCCTAAGCGTCTCCATATCTGATCGCAGCACGGGATTGTGCGAACCAAGGCCGGCCTTGAACCGGTGAGATGGAGACGAACATGTCGAAGAGGCTTATTCTGGCTCTGCCGTTCTTGCTTCTGCCCAACCTTGCGCTTGCTCAGTCGTGCGGGTGCGGACCGGGCGGTGGCTCAGACCGCGACCGCGTTTTGAGCGAGGCCCTGGCCATGCAGCGCGACGGGCGCTGGGAGCGCCTCCTGGCCGAGCAGCAGGCCAATAAACTCGCGTTCGACCAGATGAAGCAGGCTGAGCAGCGCGGTCAGGCAAGTCCGGTCTTCACGGCCGTCGCCCCAGAGCGGCCTCGCCGCGGGCAGTAACTATGGCTCAGTTACGGAGTCGCCCGGCCGGTCGGCTTGAACGTTCCCGTCGGTCACCGTTCCTTTTGACTCTCGCAGCGGTCGCTGCGCTCAGTGTCGCCCCAACTGTCGCGGCCCTGACGGTGGCTGAGTTGCTTTGCTGAATAAAGAGGCCCGGCGGTACCGCCGGGCCTTCATCTCGTACCGTCAACTCGACACCTTAGAAATCGCGCTGAACGCGAAGACGTCCTTCGATGAGGCTGTCCGAGTTCACAAGAACCGGTGCGCCGGAGATGGTACCGGCGACCCGACCGCGCGGGTCGATCTTGGCGTAGATGACCTCAACGCCAACGTCGAGGCCAGAGACAGGCGTCCAAATCGTATTACCGCCAATGCGATATTCGCTGAAGTCGACGAAACCGACCGATGCACCATCCGCAGCCACGGCCGTCGCGCTCCCATCATACTCGACGCGTGCGTAAGAGCCGAACAGGCTGGAGCGGAAGGCAGGGGTCCAGTTGTGAGTGAGACCTCCGGCGATCGACCAGCCTTTGCTCTTTTCGAGATCGTTCGTGATTGGGTCGACATAAGCGTCTGTGACAGCGATCGCGTCGATGGTACCGAACGCGGCGTTCGTGCCGAAGCCAAGGTAGCCGGGCGCCCCGTTCGCGTAAGTCGCAGCAAACCACGCTGCGTCACCCGCGCCGAGGAACGGAAGGTTCACCCCGACCTGAGCGGTTGCCGCAAAACCGTATTCCGTATCGGCGAACTCGCGGGTCAAGGTTCCCGCGTCCCTGATTTGGTGCAAAGCACCTGAGAGCTGGGCGGAGCCCCACGTTCCCGCGTATTTCACATTCCCGACCACGTCTGGCAAGGTTTGCCCAGCATAGACCAGCTCGATGGGGTCAAGGGCCGGACCCGGGAAGACTCCGATCGGAGCCGTTGAATTCCGGCGCGAGTACCCGTCCTCAATCGCGATCGTGCTCGAGAACCCATTCCCGAAGCTGAATGTGTAAGCGAAGAGGCTCAGGTCCGGCGCATCAGAGAAGCGCAAGGTTCCGAAATGGGCAGTCGGCAGATCGCCGTTATCGAAGAATGAGGTTGTCCGGCCCGCAGTTAGCCCGCCGAATTGGATGAAGGCTTGCGCAACACTGCCCGTGTTGGATGTCGTTCCTTGAAAGCCGAACGGCGTTCCGGAGTCAGCCGTGCTCTCTAGGCGGACCACGGAACGCAGGAGGCCATATGCCGTGCTCGTGCGGTGATCGAGTTGGATGCGGCCGCGGGCGCGGAAACCGATGGAGTCGTTCGCCCGTGCGAAGGGTTCGTTGTAGAGTAGCTCAGCACGGACGCGACCAGTAATCCGCAGGCAGCTGTCGGTGCCTGGAACGTAGAAGAAGCCCTCGCCGTAAGTTGAGCACACACGCACGTACTCGATCGGCGCCGCCTTACGGGCCGGCAAATCCGCGGCTTGGGCGCTGACGGCCATCAATCCTACCGCCGAACCCAGCAACAATGTGCGCATGATCTTCATTAAAGCCCCCGCTTTCCGTCGGCGCGCGTCAGGCGAACGCCGAGAATTGATCTAGCGAATGGTTACGCTGTCCGCGATATCTCCTCAATGGCTTGCGAGCCCACTTCGTGAGCAAAGCGCTCCAAGTCTAGGCAATAACGAACGTGATTTCGGGCGTGTTGCACATGGAGCACAGGCCCGGAGAGCGCCGAAGGCGTCAACTCGGCCTCGGGCGGAGTTGAGGCGAAAGCACGCCTTCTTTCCATACCTCACGGCATCGCTCGCCGTAGGGAGTGACTGCCTCGAGCGAAAGCTCGAGGCAGCAAGCTCCTTATCGTCCGGTCGAGCCTCCCGATCCACCAGCTCCACCTGAACCGGTGTTGCTGCCGACTCCACCCGATCCCCCCACGGCGCCCGCTGCCGAGCCGTTGGTCCCGCCGGCAACGCCGCTCCCAATCGTTCCAGAAGCGCCCGTGCCCCCGATGGAGCCCGTCGAGCCGACTCCAGAGGACCCGCCCGAGCCGGTTGTTGCCCTACTCCCGGTGTCGCCGGTGGACCCGGATTGCGTGCTGGACGAGTCGTTCGATCGGTTTGTTGTGCACCCTGGGGTTAAAGCGTGGGCAGATAGGCTGCAGTCAACAGCCGGATTTAGCTGCGCTACCGCGGGCGCGAATGAGCCGGTGATGAGTGTCCCGGCAGCGATCAAGCGCGTTAACGTGTGCATCTCTGTCTCCGAAAACCGAGCCAATCCCGCGCTGGCTCGCAGGGTCATCGATCGGAAAGGAGGGTTGTTCCTAGTGTCACGCTCGCGAAGACCGCGATTCGCGGTCAGATCAGAAATCCAAAAACAAAAGCCCCGGTGTTTCCACCGGGGCTCTTAGTAAGCTCACCAGAGCGCTTAGAAGTCGCGCTGGACGCGGAGACGACCCTCGACGGCTCCGACGTCACGGCCAATGTCAGCCGCCCGAATAGCATCGCGGGCAACGCTCGCGGCACGTCCGCGGAAGTCAGCGTCAGCGTAGATCACCTCAACACCGAGCTGGAGGCCAGAAACTGGACGCCAGATGGTGTTAGTGCCGATACGCCACTCGCTGAAGTCAACGTAGCCACCCGTGAGCGGGCTGTTGGCGGAATTGCCGAACTCAACACGGGCGTACGACCCGAAGAGGCTTGAGCTCAGCTGGGGCGTCCAGTTGTGAGTGACACCGCCGGCCACGTTCCACACGTCCGTCTTTTGGATGTCACCCGTGATAGAGATCACAGCGTCCGGGATCGCACTGGAGCCAAAGCTCCCCGAGATCGCCGAGCTGATTCCACCGAGCGGGAGCAGACCGCGTGTCGAACCGAAGCCGGAATAGCTGACAGCTCCGGAGGAGTAGGCAGCTGCAAGCCAGGCCGAGTCGCCCGCGCCGAGGAACGGCAGGTTGATACCAACCGAGCCCATCACGGCGAATCCATACTCGGTGTCTACATCAGCATCGATATCCCGCAGCTGATGCACAGCGCCCGAGAGCTGAGCGTTGCCCCAGGTGCCGGTGTACTTCAAGTTACCGACGAGATCGGGCATCGTCTGGCCAGCATAGTCGATCTCGACCGCATTGAACGTGCCGAAGTCGAAAACACCACCCTCTTGGCGGCGGTCATAGGCGTCTTCGACCGCGATAGAGGCCGAGAAGCCGTTGCCGAACGAGAACGTATAGGCGAACAGGTTCGTCTCAGGCGCGTCGTCGAAGCGCAGGGTACCGAAGTGCGAGGTCGGGAGGTCCGCGTTCGAGAAGAACGAGGTCACGCGGCCAGCCGTCAGGCCACCGAACTGGATGAAAGCTTGGGCGACGCCAACGGAGCTTTCAGCATTGCCGACGCGGCCGAAGCCCGAACCGGAGCGGAATTGCCCCTCGAGACGCACCACCGAACGGAGCAGGCCGTACGCAGTAGCCGTACGAGCATCCGCCTGGAGGCGGCCGAGCGCACGGAAGCCGAGCGCATCGTCGGCGCGAATGTCCGGCTCGGAGTAGAGCAGTTCGGCACGGACGCGGCCAGAGACGCGAAGGCAGGTTTCAGTGCCGGGGATGAAGAAGAAACCCGAGCCGTAGGTGTTGCAGACGCGAACGTAGTCGACAGGCGCAGCCTTCCGGGCGGGAAGATCCGCGGCCTGCGCCACGGAGACGGCGGCAAGACCTGCGGCCGATCCGAGGAGAAGGCTCTTCACGAGCTTCATATTGACCTCCAAAGTTTTGAGACCCTGGGGGGCCGGGCTTTTGTGCCTCGCGAGCTTCGGTGAAGCCTTGAACACGTCCCTTTTCCCCTGAACTGGCCCTCTCCCGGTCTCGCCGTTGAGGGGTGCCAACCCACGACTGGGATGCCCCCGTCGCGAAAACCACCTTAGCCACGGCCCCTGCCCAAGCAAGCACGGGATCGCCCTCGGGTGGGGGGAAACGTCGCTTCTGGGTCCCAGTGTGTCCGAAATTCCACAGTGGATGGGGCTGGCCGTTGGTTTCTCGTTAACCCTTGGCGTCCGGAGCCGCCCGCGGGCCCCGGAAGCCGGCCGAGGGCGCCCTCCCCGGCCCCGCGACTCGGGTCCTTCGGACGGAATCGGCGGCCCGTGCGCCGCGACTCGCGTTCGAGCCGGCGAAATCGGGCACTTCGGACAGGAGCCGGCCTACGCCCGGAGGAACTGCGCCATAGCGGTCACGTTGAGTCGGCGGACGCGGCCTTGTCCTCCACGAGCCCCAGTCGAGCCAGAATCGGAGAACCCCATGAAGAAGCTGGAAGATCTGTTCCTTCACATGCTGAAGGACGTGTACCACGCCGAGAAACAGGCCCTGCGGGCCATGCCGAAGATGGCGAAGAAGGTGCAGAGCCCCGAGCTCCGCCAGGCCTTCGAGCAGCATCAGGCCGAGACCGAGCAGCAGGTCGAGCGTCTGGAGCAGGTGTTCGAGTTGATGGGCAAGAAGGCCCGCGGCGAGACCTGCGAGGCGATCCAGGGCCTCGTGGAGGAAGCCAAGGAGGTGATGGAGGACGCGGAGGATCCGGAGGTCCTCGACGCCGGCATCCTCGCCGCCGCGCAGGCCATCGAGCATTACGAGATCGCCCGCTACGGCACCATGCGGGCCTGGGCCGAGGAGCTCGGCATGCAGGACGCCGCCAAACTCCTTCAGCAGACCCTCGACGAGGAGAAGAAGACCGACAAGCTCCTCTCCGACATCGCCGAATCGCGCATCAACCGCGCCGCGGCCTGAGGGGGTTGAGAATCACGGTGAGGGGATGCCGGCGGCCTAAGGCATTCCCCTCCCCGGCCCTCCCGCGTCAGAATGGACATGGAAAGGGCTCCGGCAGTGCCGGAGCCCTCCTTGTATAATGGACGCGGGAGGCCTTGCGGCCTCCCGGCTCGCCTCACTGGCGGGGAGCCGTGCCCGAGCCGGAGCCCGAGGACGTGCCGGCGCCCGCACCCGGCGTGTTGTTGCTCGAATCGGAGCCCGCGCGGCTGGCGCCCTGGAAGGCCGGCGCCGACTGAAGCTCCGCCTTCGTCATCTTGAGCACCACCCGATCCGGAACGCCGCCATTGGCGTCGCCGCGGTTCGAGCCCACGTTGGTGCCGGTCATGCCCGTGTTGCCGGTGGTGGCCGTCGAGGTGTTGGTGGGCGTGCCCGCCGTCGAGCCCGTGGTCGAGGGCGCCATGCCGGCGCTCGACCCCGCGCTGCCGCCGGAGGTGCCGGCGCTGCTCGTCTGCTGAGGCTGGGCGTTGAAGTCGAGGGTCTGGAAGGGAACCGCGACGTCCTTCTCGCCGATGCCGAGGAAGCCGCCGACGCCGATCACCACCGCGGCGGCCTGGCCGTTGCGGTCCATCAGCACGTCGTTGATATCGCCGATGGATTCGTTGTTGGTGCTCACCACCGTGGTGCCGATGAGGCTCGAGGCCATCATCTGGTTCGGCTGAAGCTGGGTCATGAACTGGCCCTGGGCGCCGCCGGAGGTGCTGTTCTGGGCGACTGGGGCTGGGGCCGGGGCGGCTGGGGCCTGGGCAGCAGGAGCTGGGGCTGGGGCGGCGCCGCTCTGGGCCGTGGGCGCGGGGGCCGGGGTGGCCGGCGCAGCCGCGGAGCCGGGCTGCATCGCGTTCGAGCCAGAGGTGGTGGTGCCGGTGCCGGAAGCGGCCGGACGGTCCGTGCCCGCGGACGGCGGCGGAGGCGTGGTCTGGGCCATCACGGGCGCCGCGGCGAAAGCGGTCGCCACGAGGCAGGCCGCCATATGCTTCTTCAGCATGGTGTTCTCCTGAAGGTGCGTTCTGGAATCGCAAATCGCGCCGGGGGGCGCACGTCACCAACGCAAGGCGCGAGGGATCGTTCCCGCCAAGCTGACGGGGACAGGGTTCCTCTACTTGGAAGAGGCGTCCCTCTGCTTTGAAAGAACCTGGGGAGCCGAGCCGAGTTCCTGCCGGAACCGACAATAAATCTTGGCGAATACAAAGAGGCGCGGGCGCCCGGCCGGGCCGGATTGGTGCTCCGCTCAGCGCCTAACGCCCCCGCTTGGCCCTTCGTTCCCGGCTTCAGTTCTGACTGGCCTGGGTGGCCTGGCGGCCCGGGCGGAACAGGAGGGACAGGGCGCGCCGGAGGGCGTAGGTGCGGGGCGAGAGCGGTTCGTCCACCACGAGGCGCGCGCCGTCCTCGCGGCGGGCGAGGACGAGGCGGCGGTCGTGGAAGGCTTCGAGCTCCGGCCGGTGGCCGACGCTGACGAGCGCCGCCCCGGGCAGGCGCTCGAAGATCCGGGCCATCAGGCCGTCCTGGGTGTCGGTGTCGAGGGCCGAGGTCGCCTCGTCCATGACGATGATGTCGGGCTTCTGGATGAAGAGCTGCGCGAAGGCGAGGCGCTGCTGTTCGCCGCCCGACAGGGTGCGCTCCCAGGGCGTCTCCGCGTCGTGGATCCGGTCCTTGAGGTGGCCGAGGCCCGCATCGTCGAGGGCCGCCCTCACCTCCTCGTCCTCGACGCCCTCCGCGGCATCCGGATAGGCGACGGCCCGCTTCAGGGTGCCGGCGGGGACATAAGGCTTCTGGGGCATGAAGAAGAGCCGCGCGCCATGGCGGATCAGCACCTCGCCCTCCCCCCAAGGCCAGAGGCCCGCGATCGCCCGGATGAGGGTGCTCTTGCCGGTGCCGGATTCGCCCACCACCAGCACCTTCTCGCCCCCCTCGATCTCGACCTCCGTCTCACCGACCACCGCCGTGCCGTCGTCGAGGGTCACCTGCAGGCCGCACAGGCGCAGCGCGGGCCCCTCCGCCCGTTCCTGGCGCACGATGCGCCCGGCCCCGGGGCGCTCCGCATATTCGAGGCGGTCGAGGGACACGATGAGCCCCGCGACCCGGTTGGCGGAAGCGGTCCAGTCCGCGAGCTTCGGATAGTTCTCCATCAGCCAGTTGAAGGATTGCTGCACCGTCACGAAGGCGGTCGCCGCCTGCATCACCTCGCCGAGGCTCATGGTGCCGGTGAGGTATTTCGGGGCGCAGAGGATCACCGGCACCACGGGCGCGAGGACGAAGTTGCCGTAGGACACGACCGTGGTGCGCAGATACTGGCCGCACATGTCCCGCCAGCGGGCGATCACCCGGTCGATGGCGTCGCCAAGAGCGTTGCGCTCCTCCGGCTCGCCGCCGAGAAGCGCGATGCTCTCGCCGTTCTCGCGCAGGCGCGTGGCGGCGTAGCGAAACTCCGCCTCCGATTGGTTCTTGCCCTCCGCCACGGCGACGAAGCGGCGGCCGATGAACAGCATCGCCGTCGTGGTGATGAGGGAGTAGATCACCGCGACGAAGACCAGGTAGCCCGGGATCGTGACCGTGCTGCCGCCCCAGTCGAACGAGATCCCGCCGCCCACCGCCCAGAGCACGCTGATGAAGGTGATGGCGGTGAGCACCGCCGTGGTCACGCCGAAGATGAAGTCGACGGGCGATTCGGTGGCGATGCGGGTGTCGTCGGCCACCCGGAATTCCGGGTTCTGGTGCTCGCCGCTCACGAGGTTGAGCTGGTAGTAGCGCCCGTTCTTCAGCCAGCGGTCGATGAGGTGGCCCGTGAGCCAGCGCCGCCATGTGCGCTGGGTGGTGAGGCGCCCCCAGACCGAAGCGACGTTGAAGGCGACGGCCGCGAGGGCGAGGGGAATGAAGAACAGGGCGAGCGACTGCACCGCCCCGAAATCCTTGCGCTCCAGACTGTCGAAGAGGTCCTTGTTCCAGACGTTGAGCCGGTACTGGACGAAGAGCTGCCCGAGGATGATGGCGAGCAGGCTCAAGGTGAGGAACCAGGCTTTGCGCCGCTCCTTCCCGGTCCAGAAGCCGGAGGCTGATCGAAGGAATCGGGCGAAGAGGCGTCGACGCTGCAGGGTGCCGTTCGTCTCTTCCACGCCTACTCCTCCACGCACGCCTTAAACGCCGGGCCGCCGATGCGGCGGCCGGTTACCCATTCGTCGGCAGGGCTCCCGCCAGGCACAGGCCCGGCACCGAGGCCGCCTCGTTGCGCACGAGGGCGCTCAGGGGCGCCTCGCAGCCGACCGTCTTCTTGCGCGGAGCCGGATTCCGCGGGGGAGTGCCGGGCTCCGTGCGGACGGGCTGCTGGACGGCCGGGGGTGCGGGCTCGTCCTTCAGCGTCACCGCCGGCAGGTCGACGTTCTTGGCGACCGAGGTGGTGCCGGCGCCGGAATTGGCCTCGAACAGCACGGCGCCTTCGCGGCTCTTGAAGATCACGGTGGCCTGGCTCAGGCCGATCACCTCGATGGTGGATACGGTGTGGCGCGCCTCCGCCGGGCGGACCGGAGCGAGCATGTCGCCCTTCCGAGCCGCCGCCTCGTCGCCCGAGCCGCGGGCCTCGATGGCCGCCGGCGCGAGGCTGCCGAGCAGGAACGCGACGCCTGCCATGCCGATGATGATTGCGGGTGTATTCTGCATCCCTCGTCCCCGCCATTTGCAGCGTAGGTATTCGAGGGAACAACGCGACCCATTCTTTGATGTTCCTGCCCACGATGACCGGCTTCTGGGCATCGTTCCGGCCAATATTCGCTGCGGCGAGATGGCCGCAAGAACCGCTGTTGACGTTACGGAACCTTTGGTCGCGACCTTGCGTTTTTCAAGCACCCGGCCACCTGGTCCTCCCCGCATTCCCCTTGTGCATTGGCCGGCACCTCAAGACGGGCTAGTTCTCTAGCCCGTCTTTTTTGTGCGCCGACCTCCGCAAACGAAAACGCCCGGCTCGTGGCCGGGCGTCGTTCGGGGGATCCGTGAAGAGGATCAGGCGGTCGCCCTCACCTCGCGGCGGCGAGCGCTCTGCTGGAAGAAGAGCGCCTGGCTGATCACCGCCGACACGTTCGCGGGCTGGAAGGGCTTCGCGATGAGGAAGGCCGGCTCCGGCCGCTCGCCCGTGAGGAAGCGCTCCGGATAGGCGGTGATGAAGATCACCGGCACCTCGAAGGCCTTCAGGAGATCGTTCACGGCGTCGAGGCCCGATGAGCCGTCGGCGAGCTGGATGTCCGCCAGGATGAGGCCCGGCCGCTTCTGGGCGGCGAGCTTCACGGCCTCCGTGCGGGTGCGGGCGACGCCGGTCACGTTGTGGCCGAGGCCTTCCACGAGCGCCTCGAGGTCCATGGCGATCAGCGGCTCGTCCTCGATGATGAGGATGTCGGTCGCCATGTCGGCGGCGAGTTCCCGGCCCGCCTCGTCGACGAGCTCCCGGACGTTGTCCGTGTCGGTGTCGAGGATGACGCTCACCTCTTCCTCGGCGAAGCCCTCGAGGCAGGACAGGAGGAAGGCCTGCCGCGGGAGCGGCGTGATCTGGCCGATGCGGACCTCGGCGGGCAGGTCCCGCTGGATCTGCTCGCTGCGGCCGTTCACGGACAGGGAATTCCAGATCCGGGTGAAGACCTTGAACAGCTCGACCTTCACGTTGCCGGCCGCGCCGATGGTGTCGGGCTCGCTGACGAGGGTTTCCAGCGTGGCCGCCACATAGGCGTCGCCGGCCATCTGGCTGCCGGTGAGCGCGCGGGCGTAGCGGCGAAGATACGGCAGGTGTTGGACGACAAGCTGCGCTGTCGACATTCGCTTCCCCTTATGGTGCTTTGGACGCAATCGCGATACGGACTCACCAACTCGGCAACGCCTGAAAAGTTCCATTCGATGGAACCGAAACCACCGGTCGGCGTTGTGGCTTAAACCATCATAACTACTGCCAAGCTGGCTGTCGCCGGCAAACAATAGGGCAGGCCAAGGGGACAAGAATGACGGCTGATAAGGGTAAAGGACTGGCCAAGGCGCGGCCGCCGGCGGCGCTCGACGAGGCTTTGGCAGGGGATCCCAAACTCGACAGGGCCATCCAGTCCCGGATCGGCGATCAGCTGCGCGCTATGTACGACGACCTCATCCAGCAGCCCGTCCCGGACCGCCTGAAGGATCTGCTCGGCCAACTCGGCAAGGATGGCGAGGGCAAGCCCTGATGGGCCCGGAACCGGCGATCCGCGACGCCCTCCTGGCCGCCGTGCCGAGCCTCAGGGCGTTCGCCATCTCGCTCAGCGGCCAGGTGGACCGGGCGGACGACCTCGTCCAGGACACGCTCCTGCGGGCCCTGTCTCATCTCGACCGATTCGAGCGCGGCACGAATCTGAACGCGTGGCTCTTCACGATCCTGCGCAACCTCTTCCATTCCGAGTACCGCAAGCGCCGGCGGGAGGTGGAGGATGCGGACGGCACTTATGCGGCCCGCCTGATGGTGCATCCCGAACAGGGCGCCCATCTCGACTTCGAGGATTTCCGCACGGCCCTCGCCAAGCTCCCCCACGACCAGCGCGAAGCCCTCCTGCTCGTCGGCGCCTCGGGCTTTTCGTACGAGGAGGCGGCGGAGATCTGCGGCTGCGCGGTGGGCACCATCAAGAGCCGGGTGAACCGCGCCCGCTCCCGCCTGGCGGGCCTTCTCGCCGTCGACGACGTCGAGGATCTCGGACCCGACCGGATGACCCGGGCGGCGTTGCAGGTCGCCGGCTAGCGTGCCGAGCCCCCCCCGCGCGGGCCTGCCCCTCAACAAAAACGCCGCCCTCAGGGCGGCGTTTCTGCATCCGGGCTGAAACCCGCGTCAGAGCGGGCTGCGGGGGCTGCGGCCGCGCAGGAGGCCGATCACGGCCGAGATGGCGAAGAGAACGATCGCCACGAAGAAGATGAGCTTCGCGATCTCGACCGCGGTGCCTGCGATGCCGCCGAAACCGAACACGGCGGCGACGAGCGCGATGATCAGAAAGGTGATTGCCCAACCGAGCATGGTGTTACCTCGCAACTTGAATTTCGGTCGGTGACCGATGACGAGGGAGCAACGCGAAGCGAGACTGTGCGGTTCCGTCGCAGAATCGAGCCCAAGAATTCGCCGGGCGCGCTCTTGCACGCAGTCAGTATTCGGGGCCGCAGACCCGACCATGTGTCGCGTAACCGGGCTTGGGAACCTGCCCTCCGGGCGGACGTTCTCTTGAAATCTCGGAGGCGTTTTCAATGACACGGTTCGTGGCTTTGCGCGTATTCATGACCTTTATGACGTTGGCTCTTTTGTCGGCGGCCATCGGCCTTTCTTCTCATGTGCCGCTCGCCGAGGCGCTCTTCCTCGTCAGCGCGGCCCTCGGCAGCGTGATGCTGATCTTCGGTCTCACCACCCCGGTCCATGCGCCGGTCCCGGTTCGCGTCCGCCGCGACCGCCGCTGACGGCTTCGACGTCGCTTAAGACTTAAAGGGGCACCTCCGGCCGGAGGTGCCCTTTCGCGTTCTCGGGCTTTAAATCCGCTCGCCGGCGGCCGGCTCACGACTCGGTCGGGTCGCCCCCGTTCGGGTGCAGGAAGGTGCCGGTGATGTAGGACGAATCCTCGCAGGCGAGGAAAAGATAGGCGGGCGCCACCTCGTTCGGCTGGCCCGGGCGCTTCATCGGGGTGTTGGCCCCGAAGCTCGCCACCTTCTCGGGCGGGAAGGTCGAGGGGATCAGCGGCGTCCAGATCGGCCCCGGCGCCACCCCGTTCACGCGGATCCCCTTCTCCACCACCTTCTGGGCGAGGGAGCGGGTAAAGGCCATGATGGCGCCCTTGGTGGAGCTGTAGTCGAGGAGCTCGCCGCTGCCCCGGTAGCTCGTCACCGAGCCCGTATTGATGATCGCGGCGCCCTGGTTGAGATGCGGCATGGCAGCCTGCGTCATGTAGAAATAGCCGAAGATGTTGGTGCGGAAGGTGCGGTCGAGCTGCTCGGGCGAGATGTCGCCGATCTCCGATTGCGGGTGCTGCTCGGCGGCGTTGTTGACGAGGATGTTGAGGCGCCCGAACCGGGAGACCACCTGCTCCACCGCTTTGCGGCAATGGGCCGGGTCGCCGACGTCGCCGGGAATCGTCAGGCATTGCCGCCCCTCCGCCTCCACGAGCCGCTTCGTCTCCTCGGCGTCCTCGCCCTCGTTGAGGTAGAGCACCGCCACGTCCGCGCCCTCGCGGGCGAACAGCACGGCGACGGCGCGGCCGATGCCGCTGTCGCCCCCCGTGATCGCCGCCACCTTGTCCTTCAAACGCCCGCTGCCGGGATAGCGCGGCTCGTAGACGGGGCGCGGGTTCATCTCGGTCTCGCGACCGGGGCGGGTCTCCTGTCCTTGCGGAGGCAGGGTCTGATTCTGTCCAGAGCTCATGGGTCACCATCGTGGGAGCGCGCCCGGGCCGGGCCGACGCGTCCACAACGCCGGCTCGGTTGAGCTGTTCCTCACGAGCCGCTATGGCGGCGGCAACCCCGGAGGAGCCGAACATGCGCAAGGACAGAGCCGCCCCCGAAGGAGCGATCCACCGCCTCGCGGTGGAGAGCGAGGTGCTGAAGGGCAACCTCCTCGGCGACCCGACTCGGCGCCGGGTCGACGTCTACGTTCCGGCGGGCCATGACGGGCGGGACCTGCCCCTCCTCGTCGATCTCGTCGGCTACACGGCGGGCGGCCCCGCCCATACGAACTGGAAGAACTACGGCGAGAGCGTGCCGGAGCGCCTCGATCGGCTCATCGGGGCGGGCGAGATGCCGCCCGTCGTGGTGGCGTTCCCCGACTGCTTCACGCGTCTTGGGGGCAACCAGTACATCGACAGCGCCGCCATGGGCCCCTGGGCGACCTTCCTCGTCGGCGAGATGCTGCCCCAGGTGGAGGAGCGATTCGGCTGCGGCGGCGAGGGCCGGCGCGGCGTCTTCGGCAAGAGTTCGGGCGGCTACGGCGCCATCGTGCACGGGATGCTGCACGGCGGCTCGGTCTGGTCGGCTGTGGCCTGCCATTCCGGCGACATGGGCTTCGAGCGGCTCTACCATCTCGGCGAGTTCTGCCTCGTGCTGCGCCACCTCGTCGACCACGGCATGTCCATCGAGGCCTTCATCCGCAAGTTCGAGGCGGGGCCGAAGGCGAAGGACGCCGACTGGCACATCCTGATGGTGCTCGCGCAATGCGCGACCTTCGATCCCGACCCGCTGCAGTTCCTCGGGCTGCGGCTCCCGGTCGACATGGAGACCGCGGACCTCATCCCGGAACGCTGGGCGAACTGGCTGCGCTGGGATCCCCTGCGCATGGCGGGCGAAGCCCGGCACCAGGAGGCCCTGCGCCGGCTGAAGCTGCTCTTCATCGATTGCGGGGACGTCGACCAGTACAACCTCGTCTACGGCGCGCGCCTCATGCACCGCACCCTCGCGGGCCTTGGCATCGAGCACGTCTACGAGGAGTTCCACGACAACCACTCCTCGGTCGACTACCGCATGGACCGCAGCCTGCCGCTGCTGGCGCGGGCGCTGAGCTGACGGAGAGGTCCGGCGGGCTCGCGCCTGACGTTACGGGAGGGCGATTTTCTAAGGTGCAGCAAGCCGATATGGCTTCACAACCCGTTCAGGGCCGTTGCCACGGATTTCGAGCAACCTTATGGTCCCGCCGTTTTCTCAGATGAGGCGTTCGATGACCCTGCTTCGGATGGCGGCCGCCGCTTGGGCCGCCCTCATGATCGTGCCGGCGGCCCAGGCCCAGACCTCCGCCCCGGCGGCACGGCCGCCCCAGGGGCAGGCCGTTCAGCCGCCGAAGCCCCGCCAGCAGGACAAGATCTTCCCGCTCGGCGCCACCTGGGTGGCGGTGAGCCTCAACGGCCGGCCGTTCTCGGGCGAGCGTCCGAGCTTCACCCTGAGCCAGCAGTTCCGGGCCACGGGTTTCAGCGGCTGCAACACCTATTCGTCCACCGCCTACCCGCTGCGCGAGCAGACCCTGGCGGTAGCGGCCTTCGCGCTCACGAAGAACAACTGCCCGGCGGGCGCCAAGGCGGTCGAGCAGCAATTCCTCACCGCCCTCCGCTCCTCCCAGAAGTGGGACCAGCAGGGCTCGACCCTCATCATCCAGACCGGCAACGGCGAATTGCGGTTCGAGCGGGCGCTCTGACCTCAGGCCTCGGGTGAGGCGCTGGCGCCCCACCCGTCTCCCCCCTACTCCGCCGGCACGGCCTGACGCGCATCAGCGGGCTTGAAGAGGCCGTCTTCCGCCTGACGCATGTCGATGCGCCGCTCGTGGAAGGCGGCCAGCGTCGAGCGGTGGCCGATGGACACCACGGTGGTGTTCGGCAGCTTGTCCTTCAGAACGTCGTAGACCGCCTTCTCGGTCGGCTCGTCGAGGGCCGCCGTAGCCTCGTCGAGGAACAGCCAATCGGGCTTGGCGAGGAGCGCGCGGGCAATCGCCAAGCGCTGCTGCTCCCCGAGCGACAGGGTGTGGCCCCAGGCGCGCTCCTCGTCGAGCCGGTCGGCGATCTGCGGCAGGCGCGCGGCCTTGAGGGCCTCCACGATGGCGGCGTCCGGATACGCATTCTCGGTGCCCGGATACGTGACCGCCTGCCGGAGGGTGCCCTGCGGGATGTAGGGCCGCTGCGGCAGGAGCAGCATGGAGGCGCCCTGCGGGATCCGCACCCGGCCCGTGCCGAAGGGCCAGATGCCCGACAGCGCCCGGAAGAAGGTGGACTTGCCCGAGCCCGAGGGACCGGTGAGGAGGGTCGTCTCGCCGGCCTTGAAGGTGAGGTCCGTCATCTGCACGAGCTTGCGGCCCTCCGGCAGGCCCACCACGAGGTCGTCCACCACGAGGTCCCGGCCGGCATGCTGGGAGAGGACGCCCGCTTTGGCGGTGTCGGCGAGGCCTTCCGCGCGGGCCATGGCCTCGTTGAAGGTGGTGAGGCGGTCGACCGTCGCCTTGTAGGCGGCAAGCGTCGTGTAGGCGTTCACGAAGTAGGACAGGGAGGCGTCTACCTGGTTGAAGGCGCCCGCGGTCTGCTGGAACTGGCCGAGGGTGATCTTGCCGAGGAAGTAGGAGGGCGCCGCGAGGATGTAGGGGAACACCACGCTCGTCTGGTTGTAGGCGCCGTTGAAGGTGGTGAGCTTCATCATGCGGCTCGTGATGCGGTGGAAGTTCTGCACCACCGTGCCGAAGGAGCCGCCGAGCCGCTCCACCTCCGCCCGCTCGCCCCGCATGAGGGCGATCTGCTCGTTGTACTCGCGCAGACGCGCCAGGGAGAAGCGGAAGTCCGCCTCCACCTTCTCCTGCTGGAAGTCGAGGCGGATGAGCGGCCGGCCGATGAGATGCGTGAGGATCGTGCCCAGAACCGCGTAGGCGATGACGAGCCAGACGAGGAAGCCAGGGATCACGAGACCGTCCGTGCCCGGGATGACGAAGTCCCGCGAGAGGCCCCACAGGATCACGATGAAGGACACCAGCGTCGCGGCCCGCGACAGGAGCGTGATGGAGAGCGACATCGTGGTGACGATGAAGGCTGCCACGTCCGCCTGGATGCGCTGGTCCGGGTTGTCGGCGGGCTCGCCCGTGAGGGGGATGCGGTAATGGGTGCCGTTCGAGAGCCAGCGCGTATAGGTGTGCCGGGTGAGCCAGGCGCGCCAGCGGATGCGCAGCACCCGGTCGATATAGACGTCGTAGATGGCGATCGAGATCCACACCGCCGCGAGCGGCACGAAGACGGCGAGGAGCTGATACCAGAACGCGTCCGCCTGCTTGGCCTCGAGGGCGTTGAAGAGGTCGCGGGACCACAGGTTCAGGCGGATCTGCAGGGCCACCTGCGCGAAGGTGACGAACACCGCAAGGCCGACGAGCAGCGCCCCGACCCGGCCCTCCGTGCGCCCGGCCCACGAGAAGGGACCGCCCCGCTCGGTGGGCTCGTTCGAGTTGAAGAACGGGTCCGCGATCGCCGTGATCTGGCGGATGACGGGCAGGAACGACACCCCGTAAACGACCCCCGCAAACACCACCGCGGCGGTGGCCGAGAAGGCGGGGGGCAGCATTTCGGCGAGGGTCTCCCCGAGGAGGCCCTGCGTCGCGAGGAACACGCCCCCGGCAAGGACGAGGTAGCCCAGCGCGTACATCACGATGAAGATGCGCACGAAGCTCGACACCCGGGCGCTCAGCACGAGGAGGGCCGCCATGGCGAAGCCCGCCAGGGGCACGTGGAACGGCAGGCGCGGCCCCGATCCCAGCATGGACAGGGTGATGATGGCGGCGAGCGCCGCAGCCGCGACCGCCAGGATGGTCGCGAGGGGTGCCTTGAACATATGTGGTCTCCAGCCGGGCCTTCCCTCGGCTCATAAGGCGGTTTCCGGGCGAGCGGAATGGCCCCCCTCGTCGCTGCCGGCGGTCACGGGGGCCGAGCGGCCCTGCCCCATCGGCTTAGGGCGTGGCGAAACAAAGGAGAAACGGACCCGATTCCGCCCGGAGTTCGCAGGCTTGTGAGCCGGCGGGCCTCAGACTTTTGGCCCATGCCCCTTGCTAAGTTCATCGTTTGCAACACAAACTCGCCCACTCGGCGACGCGGGATACGCCCAACAACCGTCCGCGCGCGAGGGAGGGAGACAATGACGCAAGCCAACGATACCGGCGCCACGGGTACAGGCGCCAAGGAGACGGCCGCCCGGCAGTCGCGCCGCCGCTTTCTGCAGGTGGCCGGGCTCGGCACCGCCGCCACGATCGCGGCGCCCCAGGTGTCCCGTGCCCAGACCGCCACCTGGAAATTCCAGTCCACCTGGCCGAACCGGGACATCTTCCACGAGTTCTGCAACGACTTCGCCAAGCGCGTGAACGACATGTCGGGCGGCCGCCTCCGCCTCGAGGTGCTCGCCTCCGGCGCCGTGGTGCCGGCCTTCCAGCTCCAGGACGCGGTGAATGCCGGCATCCTGGACGGCGGTCACGGCGTCGCCGCCTATTGGTACGGCAAGAACAAGGCCTTCTCGCTCTTCGGCACCCCGCCGGCCTTCGGGTGGAACGCCAACTCGTTCCTTGCCTGGATGAACTATGGCGGCGGCTACGAGCTCTACAACGAGCTCCTGAGCAACCTGAAGCTCAACCTCGTGGGCTTCCTGTCCGGCCCCATGCCGGCCCAGCCCCTCGGCTGGTTCAAGAAGGAGCTCGCCGGACCCCAGGATCTGCGCGGCCTGAAGTACCGCACGGTGGGCCTCGCGGCCGACCTCAAGCGCGGGATGGGCGTCGCCGTGACGAACCTCGCCGGCGGCGAGATCGTGCCGGCGCTGGAGCGCGGCGTCATCGACGGCGCCGAGTTCAACAACCCGTCCTCGGACCTGGTGCTCGGCTTCCCGGACGTCTCCAAGACGTACATGCTGAAGAGCTACCACCAGTCCTGCGAATCCTTCGAGATCATGTTCAACAAGGCGAAGTTCGACGCGCTTCCGGCCGAGTTGAAGGCGATCCTGAAGCATGCCGCGGAATCCGAGTCGGCCGACATGTCCTGGAAGGCGCTCGACCGCTATTCCAAGGACCTGGAGACCCTCCGCGGCCGCGGCGTCAGCGTCGTGGCGACGCCGGAGCCGATCCTCAAGGCTCAGCTCGAGGGTTGGAACGCGGTGGTGGACGACCTCTCGAAGGATGCCTTCTTCAAGAAGGTGCTCGACAGCCAGCGCGCTTGGGTGCAGCGCACCTACGCCTACGAGCGGCTCAACGAGCCCTCCCGCGACATGGCCTACGACCACTTCTTCAAGCGGGCGTAAGCGCATCGCTCCCCACCCTCTCCTCCGGGAGAGGGTGGCCGGCCCGAAATCGTCCGGGAGAGGGCGCCGCGAGCCCTCGCCAAATGCCCGGCCGCCTTTATGCTAGGACACCCCTCGGCCCTGCCCCGCAGGGCCTCCTTCCGTTGAGGAGGACGAGGGGTCGTGCTCCTGTGAGGTCCCATGCTGCTGCTGACCTGGGTCGACCGCATCAACACCTTTCTCGGCAAGACCGCCGGCTGGGCCATCGTCGCCCTCACCTTCGCGATGTGCTACGAGGTGTTCGCGCGCTACTTCCTGCGGGCGCCGACCGAATGGGCCTTCGACGTGAGCTACATGCTCTACGGGGCGCTGTTCATGCTGGCGGGCCCCTATACGCTGGCCCGCAACGCCCATGTGCGGGGCGACTTCCTCTACCGGGCCTGGCCGCCGCGCCGGCAGGCCGGCATCGACCTCGTCCTCTACTTCCTGTTCTTCTTCCCCTCGATCATCGCCTTCGTGTACGTGGGCTATAAGTTCGCCAACATGTCCTTCGTCATGGGCGAGCGCTCCATGAATTGGCCGAGCGGCCCGCAGCTCTGGCTCTTCAAGGGCCTCATCCCGTTCGTCGGCGTCTTCATGTTCGTGCAGGGCCTCGCGGAGGTCGCGCGGTGCGTCATGTGCCTGCGCACCGGCGAATGGCCGGCCCGCCTGCATGACGTCGAGGAGACCGAAAAGCTCATCCTGGAACAGGCCGAACAGCAGGGCCTCCAGAAAGGAACCGTCTGATGCTCGCCTCCCTCGGAATCGGGAATCCGGAACTGGGCGTGCTGATGCTCGTCCTGTTCATCGTCTTCATCATGCTGGGCTTCCCGATCGCCTTCACGCTGATGGCGCTCGGCTTCGGCTTCGGCGTCGCCGCCATGGGACCCATCGTCCTCGACCTCGTGGTGCAGCGCGCCTATTCGGTGATGACGAACGACGTGCTCGTCGCCATCCCGCTCTTCGTGTTCATGGGCTACATCATCGAGCGGGCGAACATCCTCGACCGATTGTTCCGTTCGATTCAGCTCGCCGTCGGCGGCCTGCCCGGCTCGCTTGCGGTCGCAACGCTCCTCACCTGCGCGCTCTTCGCCACCGCCACCGGCATCGTCGGCGCGGTGGTGACGCTCATGGGCCTTCTCGCCTTCCCGGCCATGCTGCGGGCGGGCTACGACGTGCGCCTCGCCTCCGGCGTCGTCTGCGCGGGCGGGTGCCTCGGCATCCTCATCCCGCCCTCCGTCATGCTCATCCTCTACGGCGCGACCGCCGGCGTATCGGTGCCGAAGCTCTATGCGGGCGCCCTCTTCCCGGGCCTGATGCTCGCGGGCCTTTACATGACCTACGTGATCGTGCGCTGCGCCCTCAACCCAAGCCTCGCGCCGAAGCTGCCGAAGGAGGAGCGCGCCGGCAGCGTCCTCGAGGTGACATGGGCGCTCGCCACCTCGTTCTTCCCCCTCGCCCTCCTCATCCTGTCGGTGCTCGGCGCCATCTTCTTCGGCATCGCGACCCCGACGGAGGCCGCCGCCGTCGGCGCCCTCGGCGCCCTGGTCCTGGCCTACGTCTATCGCTTCGCGGACGAGCTGAAGGGCAACCTGCGGGCCGGCCATGGGGCGAAGGGCGTGGTCTCGTCGCTCTTCCTCACACGCCTCGCCCGGCCGGCCTCCCTCGGGGCGTCCGCCGCCATCGATGCGGGCGTCGTCGGCCCGCCGGTCCTCCCGGCGGCGGTGGCGGGCGGCCTCACCTGGCAGGGCTTCAAGGAATCGATCTACCTCACCGCCCGCACCTCCGCTATGGTGTGCTGGCTCTTCGTCGGCTCCTACATTTTCTCGTCGATCTTCGCCTTCCTCGGCGGCCACCAGCCCATCGAGAACTTCGTCACGAGCCTCAATCTCTCGCCGTTCTGGTTCCTCATCCTCACCCAGGCGATCATCTTCGTCCTCGGATGGCCCCTCGAATGGACGGAGATCGTCGTCATCTTCGTGCCGATCTTCCTGCCGCTCCTCGACAATTTCGGCATCGACCCGATCTTTTTCGGCATCCTGATCGCGCTCAACATCCAGACGTCGTTCCTCTCGCCGCCCGTCGCCATGGCGCCCTTCTATCTCAAGGGCATCGCGCCGCCGCATGTGAGCATCAACGACATCTTCCGGGGCGTGATGCCGTTCATCTACCTCGTCGTCGTCGCCATGGCCCTGTTCTACACCTTCCCGCAGATCGGCCTGTGGCTGCCGAGCGTGCTCTACCGCTAGACCCATCGGGAACGACGATCCGATCTGGGGGCCGGTCGAAGGACCGGCCCTTTTTTCGTGCCGGTTGCTCTCCCAAAAGGATCGTTAAACCGGACGTTCCTTTTTAGAGGACGATACGGTTGACAAAAAGAACGAGCGGGCCGATCTTCTTGCGACTGATCCAGAGGTCCCGATGAACGCCCCCGCGCTTTCGTTCGATCCCGCCACGCTCGAGCGCCTCGTCCCCGCCGACCTCATCGTGCGGCTCGAGGGCGTCTCGAAGGTCTTCGCCGGCCGCGGCACGAGCGCGGCCGTCGCCGCGCTCGACGGCATCGACCTCGCCGTGCCCCGGGGCGCCGTGCTCGGCGTCATCGGCCGCTCGGGCGCCGGCAAGTCGACCCTCATCCGTCTCGTCAACGGACTCGAGAAGCCGAGCGCCGGGCGCGTGATCGTCGACGGCGCCGACATCTCGGTCCTGCCGGAGCACGCCCTGCGCCACGCCCGCCGCTCCATCGGCATGATCTTCCAGCATTTCAACCTTCTGTCCTCGCGCACCGCCGCCGAGAACGTGGCCCTGCCCCTCGAGGTGGCGGGCTACGACCGGGCCGCCATCCGCAGCCGGGTCGGCGAGCTGCTCGATCTCGTCGGGCTCGCCGACAAGCGCGACCGCTACCCGGCGGAGCTGTCGGGCGGCCAGAAGCAGCGGGTGGGCATCGCCCGGGCGCTCGCGACCAAGCCGAAGGTGCTGCTCTCCGACGAGGCGACGTCCGCCCTCGACCCCGAGACGACCCGGTCGATCCTCGACCTCCTCGCGCGCATCAACCGCGAGCTCAACCTCACCGTCCTGCTCATCACCCACGAGATGGCGGTGATCCGCTCCATCGCCCAGGAGGTGGCGGTGATCGACGGCGGGCGGATCGTCGAGCAGGGCGACGTGTTCGACGTGTTCACGAACCCGCAGCACGCCGTCACCCGCTCCTTCCTCGCCGACGAGACGGGCCGATCCCTGCCGCCGCATCTGGCCCGCCTCCTCAAGGACGCGCCGTCGCCGAACGGCCAGGCCGTGGTGCGCGTCGCGTTCCGCGGGCCCCATGCCAACGACCCGGTGCTCGCGCGCCTCGCCCGCGATCTCGACATCGAGACCACGATCCTCGCCGGCACCGTCGACGAGATCGCCGGGCGTCCCTTCGGCACGCTGATCATCGGCGTCCCCGAGGCGGCGCGGGACAAGGTCCTCGCCTTCCTCGCCCATTACGGCCTCGACACGGAGGTGCTCGGCCATGTCGCCTGAAATGATCCGCCTCATCGTGGACGCCATCGGCGAGACCCTGCTGATGGTCGCGGTCGCCGCCGGCCTCGGCACCCTGTTCGGCCTGCCCCTCGGCGTCTATCTCGCGACCTCGGGCCGGGGCGAGCTCTTCGCGGCGCCCTGGGTCAACCGCGCCCTCGGCGCCGTCGTCAACGCCACGCGCTCGACGCCCTTCATCATCCTCGTCGTGGCGATCATCCCCTTCACGCGCCTCGTCGCCGGCACGTCCATCGGCACCACGGCCGCCATCGTGCCGCTGACGGTGGCGGCGACCCCCTTCATCGCCCGGCTCGTCGAGGGCGCGATCCGCGAGGTCGACCAGGGCCTCGTCGAGGCCGCCCGGGCCTTCGGGGCGAGCCCGCTGCAGATCGTCCTCAAGGTCCTGATTCCGGAGGCCCTGCCGGGCATCGTCCTCGGGCTGACCCTCGCGGTCGTGTCGCTCCTCGGCTTCTCGGCCATGGTGGGCGCGGTGGGCGGCGGGGGCCTCGGCGACCTTGGCATCCGCTACGGCTACCAGCGCTTCATGCCCGACGTGATGGCGGCGGTGGTGGTCGTCCTCATCGTTCTCGTCCAGGCGGTCCAGACCCTCGGCGACCGCCTCGCCCGCCGGCTCAACAAGCGCCTGCGCCACGCCTGATCCCCTGCTCGCCGAAAGGAGCCGAACCATGTCCGTCAAAACGCTCGCCCTCGCCGCCGTCCTGTCCGTCGGCGCCGCGCTCTCCGCCGCCGCCCAGACCCAGACCGTCCGCATCGGCGCGACGCCGGGGCCGCACGCCCAGATCCTCGAGGCGGTGAAGCCGCTCGCCGCCAAGAACGGCCTCGACCTCAAGATCATCGAGTTCTCCGACTACGTCGTCCCGAACGCCGCCCTCGAGGCGGGCGAGCTCGAGGCGAATTCGTTCCAGAACCAGCCCTATCTCGACAACCAGAAGGCCGACCGGGGCTACAAGCTCGCGAGCGCGGGGCTCACGGTCAACTTCCCGCTCGGCATCTACTCGAAGCGCCACAAGAGCTGGGATGCGGTGCCGAACGGCGGCACGGTGGCGATCCAGAACGACCCCACCAACGGTGGGCGCTCCCTCCTGCTGCTGCAGGACAAGGGCGTCATCAAGCTAAGGCCCAATGTCGGCTTCAAGCCCACGGTCGCCGACATCGTCGAGAACCCGAAGCGGCTGAAATTCATCGAGATCGACGCCGCCCAGACGCCCCGCTCCCTCGACGACGTGGACGCCGCCGCCGTGAACACGAATTACGCCACGCCCGCCGGCCTCAAGCCCCAGGACGCGATCCTGCGCGAGGATCCGAAGGGGCCTTACGTGAACCTCCTCGCGGTGCGCGAGCAGGACAAGGACAAGCCGTGGGTCAAGTCCCTCGTGGAATCCTACCGCTCCCCGGAGGTGAAGGCCTTCATCGACAAGACCTTCGGCGGCGCCGTCCTGGCGAGCTGGTGACGTCCCGCGCCGCTTCCCTCTCGTCCTCTCCTCACCTGCCGGGCGTCAGCCCGGCTTTTTTCGTTCCCGGCGCTCATCCCTCGCCGCCGGCCCGAGCCGCCTCACGACGCCCTCCAGGAGGCTCGCGAGCGCAGTTTCCCCCTCGGCGGCGATGGTGTGGTTCAGCTGGCCGGCGAGAAGGAGGTGCGAGAAGCCGTGGACGACCGACCAGGCATGGACGAGTTCGGCGAGGAGTTCGCCCTCGAGCGGCTCGCTCGCCCGGCCGGCGGCGAGCCTGATGGCGGTTTCGAGCTCCGCGAAGGCCGCTTCGCCAGCAGCGTGCAGGGCCGGGTCGCTGTGGTTGAGGCGGTGCCAGCTGAAGGCGAGCCGGAAGCGCTCGGGATAGGCCCGGGCGAAGGCGACGTAGCCGTGCCCGATGGCCCGCAGCCGCTCGGCCGGATCTTCGATCCCCGCCCGCGCCTCCCGCATGGCCGCCGTCAGGGTCTCGAAGCCGAGGGCCGCCAGCGCCGTGAGGAGGCCCGTCACGTCCCCGAAATGATGCGCCGGGGCCGCATGGGACACGCCGGCCCGGCGGGCGCATTCCCGCAAGGTGAAGCCTTCGACCCCACGCTCGGCGAGCACGCCCTCGGCCGCCGCGAGCAGGGCCCGCCGCAGATCTCCGTGGTGGTAGGCCGAAGCCCCCGTCTTCGCCGGCATCGTCGCTCCCGCTCCATAGCCCGCCCTCCGTAGCGGGCCGTCATGTTCTTTCGCATCGAGCCGCCTTCGCCGGGCCGGCCTGGCCTCGAACGGACTCACTCGCCGAACCCCGCCCGGGACCCGAGGTCCGCTCCTGTTTCGACCGCAGCACCGCGCTTGGCGGCGAGCGCCGGAAGGTCTGCCGTCCAGCCTTCACGAACTCCAAGTCCCGCCGCCGAGCCCCCACGAGCCTCTTAGAGCGAAGATCTTGACAATGTCAAAACGCCGGCTAGTCTCCATCTTGACATTGTCAAGAACGGAGCCGCCCGATGCCGGACCCCCTGCTCGACCGCCTGTTCTCCGCCGCCGGCACCCTTGCCCTTGTCGGCTGGATCGCCCTCGCGGCCTCGCCCCTTCGCCCGCGCCTCGCGCAAGCCCTGGCGGCCTGGATCGTTCCCGGTCTGCTCGCCGCTCTCTACGCCGGCCTCATCGCGCTCTTCTGGGGCGAGAGCACGGGCGGGTTCGGGTCCCTCGACGAGGTGAGCGCCCTCTTCGGGCATCGCGGCCTGCTCCTGGCCGGGTGGATCCACTACCTCGCCTTCGACCTCCATGTGGGCGCCTGGGAGGCGCGCGAGGCGGGCCGCATCGGCCTGCCGCACTGGTCCATCCTGCCGGCCCTCGCCCTCACCTTCCTGTTCGGCCCGGCCGGCCTCCTCGTGTTCCTCGCCCTCCGCGCGGCGCGCCTGCGCGGTTCCTTCGCCCGCCCCCAAGGAGCCCTGTCGTGACCGTCCTCACCGCATCCACGCGCTCGCCCCGTGCCGCGCCGGCCGGCATCGGGTCTGCCCTCGCAGCCGCTTTCGAGCCGCGTCTCGCCGGCGCGGGGCTCGTCTGCCTCGCCCTCATGGTGCCGACGCTCGTCATGCTCGGCCTCGACGAGCGCACCCTCAACGGCATCCCGATCTGGATCAAGCCGCTGAAGTTCCAGGCCTCCGTCGGCATCTATCTTCTCACCCTCGCCTGGTTCGCGGCGGCCCTGCCCGAGCGCGTCCGCCGCGGGCGCCTCCTCGCCGTGCTCGTCGCGGCGGCCATCGGATGCGCGGCCTTCGAGATCGCCTACATCACCGTGCAGGCCGCCCGAGGGCTGGCGTCGCACTACAATGTGGGCGACCCCTTCCACGCCGCCATGTACTCGGCCATGGGGCTCGGGGCCGTGATCCTCACCGCCGTCAGCCCCGCCCTCGCCGGGCTCCTGTGGCGGTACCGGCCCGCCGCCTGGAGCGAGGCCTTCTGGATCTCCGCCGTCCTTGGCCTCGCCCTCACCTTCGCCCTCGGCGCCGGGGCTGGCGCCGTCCTGTCCGCAGGCGACGGCCACTGGATCGGCGGCGTCCGGTCGGATGCAGGGGGCGTTCCGGTCTTCGGCTGGTCCCGCACCGGCGGCGATCTGCGCGTCGCGCATTTCCTCGGCATGCACGCCCTGCACGCGCTGCCCGCCCTCGGCCTTGTTGCCGCCCGCCTCCTGCCCACGCGGGCCGCCACGGGCCTCGTCCTCTCCGGCGCCCTCGCCTACTGCGCCGCGACGGCCTTCGTGTTCCAGCAGGCTTTGAACGGCACCCCGCTCTTCCCGCTCTGAACCATTCCCATCACAGCCCGTAAACGAAAAAGGCCCCGGGTCTCCCCGGGGCCTTCTCGTTTCAGCGCTGGGTGCGCGGACTTAGAAGTCCATCCCGCCCATGCCGCCGCCCGGCATCGCGGGAGCGGAGTCCTTCTTCGGCAGCTCGGCCACCATCGCCTCGGTGGTGACGAGGAGGCCGGCCACGGAGGCGGCATCCTGCAGGGCGGTGCGCACGACCTTCGCGGGGTCGACGATGCCGGCCTGGAGCATGTCAACGTACTCCTCGGTCTGGGCGTTGAAGCCGTAGGTGTCCGAGCCGTTGTCGTTGATCTTGCCGACCACGATCGAGCCCTCGACGCCGGCGTTCTCGGCGATCTGACGGATCGGAGCCTCGAGCGCGCGGAGCACGATGTTCACACCGGCCTTCACGTCGGGGTTGTCGGTCTTGACCTTCGCGACCGCAGCCTTGGCGCGCAGGAGAGCCGTGCCGCCGCCCGGAACGATGCCCTCTTCCACCGCAGCGCGGGTGGCGTTGAGCGCGTCGTCCACGCGGTCCTTCTTCTCCTTGACCTCGACTTCCGTCGCACCGCCGACGCGGATGACGGCCACGCCGCCGGCCAGCTTGGCGAGACGCTCCTGGAGCTTCTCGCGGTCGTAGTCCGAGGTGGTCTCCTCGATCTGC
>DASZBD010000041.1:0-23364 GCA_035944475.1 Microvirga sp. | reverse complement strand
CATTCGCGTCAACGGCGTTGCGCCGGGCCCGATTTGGACACCGCTGATCCCCTCGACGATGCCGCCCGAGAAGGTGAAGAGCTTCGGGCAGGACACGCCGCTCGGCCGCCCCGGCCAGCCCCGGGAACTGGCGGGCATCTTCGTCCTGCTGGCGTCCGAGGAGGGCAGCTACATGACAGGCGGCATCCATGCCGTGACGGGCGGGACACCGCTGCTTTAGGCACCCTCGCCCAGGCTCGCGGGCTTGAGCCAGTCTTGGCAGATCGCGGGCGTGCAGCCGCATCGTCCCGCCCAGCTGGGTGTAACTATATAAGGGCGGCTCAGATTTGCGGCCCGTCCGGCCTGCCTGCCCTACTCTGCGGGCGTGACCTTCGGGCCAAGAGAGGCGGGCCGCTTGCGAGGGCGCAGCTCGACCCCAAGCCCGATCAGAACCACCGAAACGCAAGCTGAGAACGGGGCCACGAGGAGCGCGATGACGGGATCTAGATCCCACAGTGCGATCACGGTGGCGATGAACGACGCAACGGGGATGACGGCGTACGCGACTGAGAGCATGGGCGCCTCCTCGCAAATCACACGCAAGGCTCAGACGCCTTCCCCTTCGGCAGTCAATCAGCAGGAACCCTCAGGATGATGCACTCACCTTAACCAACTTGCTAGGAGCACAGTCCGAAGTGGCGGTTTGCTGTAGCTCGGCCATGACTGGCTCCGGCATACTGCGCGCGTACAACCGACGGGGCTGGGGAGACCTGATGGGAGTACTGCCGTGTTGCGTCTCAGCCCTCTGCTCTGTGCCGCCCTATGTCTGCCTGCCGCTGCCTGTGTGAGCGACCTTACGACCGGAAGCATCGAGGCTGGAGGGGCAGTAACACCCTCCCTTGTTGTGCCACCTCAGCCGCACCCATCGCCCGCTCGGGCCCGCTTCGATCATGCTCGTCCGGCCGTCTTGATGTTGGCTGGCGGCGAGGCGCGCGTGTCACCCATGATGGTCGATCTCGACTGGGCGACAGCGGCTTCCAGAGGTTCCCGGTCAGCAGTGCCCGTGCCTATCGTGAGCGCCTGCCGGGAAGCGATGGCGGAGGCTGGCAGCAAGCACGGTGCCGTTCAGGTCGATGCTGCGAGTGCGGGGCCGGTGCGCAGGGCTGAAGGTGGAACTCTCGCCGCTCCGCTCGACGCGCGTGTGGCTTACTGGCACGAGGGAGAGGTCCGCGCGCAGCACTCGCGGGTCACATGCCACCTTGGCGCTGACGGGAGGATCGTAGCCCTCGAATAGGCGGGCAGGTGGTCAGTCCGTCCTTGGCCCAGGCTGCCGGCAACGTGACCAACGGCAAGGCCGCAGCCTTTAGGGTTGACCTATGCCTGCCGGGCTTCCTGAACCGGGGGCGCCACCTGACCTCCGCCCGCCTTGCCGCTTTGTGGCCAGGCAAGCGTGACGATCCTATGGCAAAGCCTGCCCTCCGGATCGCGCTTTGTTGAATTCTCTCAACCGCGCGAACACGTCCAGCCCGAGTTGGCCGTAGACATCCAGCAGGTCGATGAGCACCCAATTCTCACGGATCAGATCACGCTCGACCCGCCAGAAGTCGAGGCTGCGCAGCGTGATCATCGTGCCGGTCCGCGGGAGCCCCAGCCAACCGCCATGCAAGAGCGTCTGGCGCATGTTGGGCCATCCCGTGATCGCAACATAGGTGCCATCGGCGAACAGGTGCGAGCGCGTGCTGCCGTGCTGCCCACGGTCGGGCATCGCGGCGAGAAACGGTATCTGGTGCCAGTTCCTGAAACCGGCGATGCCCCGTCCCGTGCCGATGCCGGACGGTCCGTACCAGCTCATCCGCGGATGCCAGTATCGGTCCAATTCCATCATCTCGGGGCCACCATGCGCGGGATGACGCTTCAAGGCCGCGAGCATGTCGGACACCAGCTGCCGGCTGCGCAGGCTCGCCTCAGCGTCGTAGGGGCCAGGGACGATGCCGTCCTGCGTGGCCGGTGCCGGAACCTGCCATTCGCGCCCGAGGCTCGGCGCCAATGGCCACGCACTGGCTTGCATCATGACCTCCGGGATGTCCCAGACGGCCTGCACCTCGACGACGCGTCCCTGCTCGACCCGGTAGAACTCATGAAAGCGCATGCCGACCTGGTGGCCGGTCGGCGGGATGTCGAGCCAGGGACGCTCGAAGCTGCCGGTGTAGTATCCACCGCAACCGATCCAGGAGGCCCCTTGCTCGTCCGGTCCTGCCATCACGATGGTGTCCCGGCGCTCGAGATCGGGGATCGCGGCAAAGAGATCCCGGTAGGCGGCGTCGTAGAGCGCCTCCGGACCGACGACACTGCCGAACGGGCAGCACAGGTGCACGACGGCATCGGGTTTGAGAAGGGTGCCAAGACAGCGCCGAACGGCCCGCTCGTCGAAATCGTACATCGCAGCCCGCAGCGGCACGATCAGAGCCTTAGCCCGCGTAGATTCGTCCATCTGCATCCTTCAGGTATCCAAGACGCCGCGAGTCTCTTGCCTCGCGACACGCGGTGCGGCTGGTCGCGGCTGCGCCACAAGGGATGGCTGAAGCAGCCAGGTGCGGAGCGCCCCATTGACGATGTCCGGCGCTTCCAAGGTGGAGAGATGTCCGGCGCCGGGGACGACGACGAGGGTCGAGCCGGGCATGAGGTCTGCCATGGCACGGTGGCGCTCTGGCGGGCAAAGCCGATCCTCCTCGCCGCATAGAACGAGTGCCGGTCCCCGAAACCTCCGGAGAACATCGCTGGCGTCGGGACGGTCGCGCAGAGCCCGGGATTGCCGCTCGAAGACGTCCGGGCCCAGCGCGAGCCCCATGGCGAGAACCCGGTCCAGCAGCGCCGCGTCGTCCCGGTGAGCGCCGCCAAGATAGTTCGGCTTCATCTCTTCGATCAGCACCTCGCGCAGGCCGCCGCGGCGAACGCGGTCGATCTGCGGCGCCCTGAGCTCGCGGCGCTCGGGCGTTTCGGCCAGGTGATTGGTGTCCAGCAGAGCAACGCGCGTCACACGATGGGACGCACGTTCGATGACCTGCATCGCGACGATGCCGCCCATGGACAGCCCGCACAGGGCGAACCGCTCGAAAGGCACGGTCTCGAGCAGCCCGTCCGCGATCGCCTCTATGCTGGATGCCCCGGTGATGGATCCCACCCACATGTCTGCGACGTCGGCCAGCGCCGTCACCTGCGGCTCGAACAAGCGTTCGTCGCACATCATGCCGGGCAGCAGGACGAGTGGCGTTCGCACCGCCGTCAGGCCGCCGCCGCAGAGCCGAGCCGGCGGCTCGCAATGGCGGCGCCCTCGACGAGCGCCTCGAGCTTGGCCCAGGCGATTTCGGGATCGACCGCGCCGAAGCCTGCGAAGGTGGAGAAGCCGCAATCGGTACCGGCGATCACGCGTTCCCCGCCGACGATGCCGGCAAACCGCTCGATGCGCTCCGCCACGAGCTCCGGATGTTCCACGAAGTTGGTCGTGGAATCGAGGCAGCCCGGGATGAGCACGTAATCGTCAGGGGTCTTAACCCGCGTCCAGGCGCTCCACTCATGGGCATGGCGAGGGTTGGAGGCCTCAAAGAGCAGCCCGCGGGGCTTTGCCTTCAGCACGACCGGCAGGATGCGCTCCAGGGCGATGTCGCGCGTGTGAGGTCCTTCGTAGTTGCCCCAGCACACATGCATGCGCACGCGCTCGCCGGGCACGTTGCGCAGGGCGTGGTTCAGAACCTCGACGTGAACCTCGGCCCGGCGGACGAACTCGTCCTCCGTCAGGTCGCGGTACATCATGTGGCGCCCAAGACCAAGGTCCGGCGCATCGATCTGAAGGATGAGGCCCGCCCCGACGATGCGCTCGTACTCCGCCCGCATGCCCTCCGCGATATCAGCCAGATAGGCATCGAGACTGGCATGGTGGTCGGAGGGCTGGAAAAGGGCGATGACGCCAGGGCTCGCGCTGTTCATGAAGCCCTGCCCGTATCCCGCCGCATCGAGGCCGGCACGAAATGCGGCGATATCCTTTTCGAGCGGGGCCAGGTCCTTGACCGCGATCGGCCCGACGCAGCGCGGCCGACGATAGGAAGGCGTGCCGCCCGCCTTCGCGAGACGTTCCATGAAGCTCGGATAATCGGCCAAGTCCGCCGGCGGGCGCCGGGGAGAGTCACCGTCGAAGCCCGTCAGCCGGTCCTTGATATAGGTGGCGTAGGAGATCTTGGAGGTCTCGCCATCCGAGGGAAGGTCAATACCGATTTTGCGTTGCCGGCGCACGATGGCGGCCGTTGCCTCCGCCATGAGCGCGTCGTAGGCGACCTCGTCCAGGGGCAGGCCCTTTTCCCTGGCGAAGAGGGAGTCCGCGACCGCTTGGCTACGCGGCAGGCTGCCGACATGAGTGGTCTGGATCCGCATCACTCAGCCGCCATCCGCTTGGTGAAGCGCACCGCGCCGGCTTCGTCGCCGCCCCGCACCACGTAGGCGGCGACACCGTCCGACGAGAGTGCGCGGAACGAGCGCTCCAGGCCTTTGGGCGTCGTGAACGTGTCTCCCGCGCCCATGACGATGTGACCCTGCGGCGTCCCGATCTCGAGCGTCCCGCTGTGAACGAAGATCACCTCCTCCTCGTCGCGGATGTGGGCCGGCACAATGGCGCCCGTCGCCATCTTGAGGCAGCGCAGGTTGAAACCGTGCGGCCACCAGCCGACGATCGGCCCCGGCTCGAAACCATCACGGGTGATGGTCGGCGTGATGACGGGGCATTCTTCGACGCCGGGTCCGGCGAGCGGCGAGGCCGGATTGCCCTTCATGCGACCGAACGGCACGTGGCCTTCGGCGAGCTTCTCAAGAGAAGGCGTCGCCAGACGCTGGATGAGCTCCTCATTGGGGGCATCCTCAAGTTCCGCACCCTCAGGGACGGTCTCGCCCATGGTGGTATCGACCAGCCGCCCTCCCTTGAGGAGGACCAGCCCGTACTGCTGGGCGAGTTCGAACACCCGCGGCGCCCAGGTGACCTTGCCCGGGTTGTCCTGCCCAAGCGCCACCCATAGGAACCCGACGCCTTCGTCCAGCTTCTTGAAACCGCGGAACATGTGGATCGGCACGGAGACGACGTCGCCCGGGGCCGCATCGAGGTGACCGTCGTCGCCTGCATTGACGCCGAAGAGGAAGCGCCAATGGCCGGAATGGATGACGAAGACCTCCGCGGTTTCGTGGCTGTGCTGGGAGTTGAGGCAGCCGCCTGGCTGGCGCGCGGCGCCGATGTTGAAGCCGTGGGGCTCGGGTACGTGGACGTATTGGTTGGGGTTCTCGGAAACGCCCGGCCCGATGATCGTGAAGTTCTCCTTCTTGTCGGATCCCGGCGTGCGGGCATCCACGAAAGCATTCGTGCAGGGGCGCAGGTCCGCGTAGCGGATAAGGCGATTGGTGATATCCATGATCTCAAGCTGCCTTACGTTGGTTGGTGAAATCGATCCGTTGACCGGTGGCCTCGAAGAAGAAATGGAGCTTGCTCGAATCGACGTTGAGGCCGACGGGCGTTCCGAAGCTGCCCCGGAAGGAGCGCGACGCCCTGGCAATGAGCCGGGTGTCGCCGACACGGACGGTGACGAGGATGGCCTCGCCCGTCAGTTCGGATGCGTAAACATGGCCCTCGATGGCGCCTTCGCCCGGCGAGGTGATCGTCAGGTCTTCCGGCCGGATGCCGAGGACGATCCTCTCGTCCGGGCCGGTGAAGTCACCCCGGATCGTGACGCCCGGTGCCTGAAAGACGTTGCCAACGAGCTGACCTGCAACGAGGTTCATGGGCGGGGAGCCGATGAAGCCCGCAACGAAGAGATTGGCCGGACGATCGTAGATGGCTTCGGGCGTGTCGAGCTGCTGAATGGCGCCCCCGTTCATGACGGCCACCCGATGGGCGAGCGTCATGGCCTCGATCTGATCATGGGTCACATAGACCGTCGTCACCCCAAGCTCGTGCTGAAGGTGCTTGATCTCGGCCCGCATGGTCACGCGGAGCTTGGCGTCGAGATTCGAGAGCGGCTCATCCATCAAGAAGACCCGCGGCGTCCTCACGATGGCGCGGGCAAGAGCCACACGCTGGCGCTGGCCGCCGGAGAGTTCCCGGGGCTTGCGGTGCAGCAGCGGTCCAAGCTCGACCTTCTCGGCGGCCTGCCGAATGCGGGCCTCCCGGTCGCCGCCCCGGACGCCGCGGACCTTCAGCGGGTAGCCGATGTTCTGCGCGACGCTCATATGCGGGTAGAGGCCGTAATTTTGGAACACCATAGCCACATCCCGGTCCTTCGGCAGAGCGTCGTTGACCCGCTCGCCGCCGATGAGGATGTCGCCGGCTGTCGGCTCCTCGAGCCCGGCCACCATGCGCATCGTCGTGGTCTTACCGCACCCCGACGGGCCGAGCAGGACCAGGAACTCGCCATCGGAGACCGACAGGTTGAGGCGCTGCAGCGCCGTGAAAGCGCCGAAGCGCTTCTCGACCCCAACGAGTTCGACCGAAGCCATCGGCGTCTCCTATCGCACCGAACCGGACACGAGACCGGCCACGAAATACTTCTGCACGTATCGGGAGAGGACCAGCATGGGTAGGATAATCACGAGACCCATGGCCGCCATGATCTCCCACGCGTCGCCGCGCTCGGTTCGCGCCCCCATGAGCCCGACCTGCAGGGTGACGGCCTCCTGGCGCGACAGCACGAGCGCGTAGAAGAACTCGTTCCACGACACGACGAACGCGAAGATGGCGGCCGTTGCGATGCCCGGGATCGCGGTCGGCACGACGACGTCCCAGATGGCGCGCAGGCGCGAGGCGCCATCGATCTGCGCCGCCTCTTCCATGTCGGTCGGGATCGCGTCGATGAAGCCCTTGATCATCCAGATCGAGTAGGGAACGACGAAGGACATGTTGGCGATGATGAGAGCGAGCCGCGTGTCGAGCAGGCCCGCCGAACGAAACGCCACGAACAGGGGGATGATGACGATGACCGGCGGAATGAACTGCGTCGCCAGCACGCCCAGCGACCAGGCGTTGCCGCCGGGAAAACGGAAGCGTGAGAACGCATAGGCAGCCGCCGTCGCGATCGGCAGGGAGAGGATGATCGTGCCGAACGTGACGATGAGGCTGTTGATGGTGCGGCTGCCGAGAAAGTACGGGGACGCGAAGGCCGCCCGAAGATTGTCGAGAGTCGGCGTGAACAGGATGCTGAGCCGGTAGACGTCCCGAGGCTCCTTCAGGGCGGTCAGCATGATCCAGACCACCGGGCCGAAGAAGAGCAGGATCACGAGAAGAATCGTGGCCACGCGAGCCACGCGGCCGAAGCGTCGCCTTGAGGCGATTGACAGGCGCGCCTCGGGGCGGCGCAGAGGGCGGCTGACTGCTGCGGCGGCCGGGATGGAGGAGCTGTCGGTCATGCGGGCCGCCGCTCCGTGATCAGCTGGAAATAGATGACCGCGAACACCGCCATGAGCGCCGCGAGAAGGTAGGCCGTCGCGGCCGCATAGCCCACATCGAACCACCGGAAAGCGGTCTGGTAGATGAAGTGCGCGAGGGTCTCCGTCGACGTGCCGGGGCCGCCATTCGTCAGCGTGATCACCTGATCGAGCACTTTGAGCGAGAAGATGACCTTCAGAAGAACCGCAATGGCGAGCACGGGCTTGAGTTGCGGAAGCACGACCTCGAAGAACAGCCGGAACTTGGAGGCGCCGTCGACCTGCGCGGCCTCGACCGTTTCCTGCGGGAGCGAGGCCAGGGCACCGATGAACATCAGCATGAAGTACGGAGCCGAGTGCCAGACGTCGCAGATCACCAGGGCCGTCATGGCGAGCGTGGGATCGGCAAGGAACGACGTGCCCTTGAGACCGGGGATGAGGGCGCCGATGAGGGTCGAAAAACCGCCAAACTCCGGATTGAGCAGGAACCGCCACGAGACGCCGACCAGCGCGGGCGACATGGCGAACGGGATGACGAGGAGCGTGCGGGCGTTGACCTCCAGCCGTCCGTTTCCGGCCAGCAGCAGGGCGAGCATCATGGCGACGGTCAGCGTGCAGACGACAGACAGGAACGTGAATATCAGCGTCACGCGCCCGCTGTTGAGGAGGTCGGGATCGTCCGTGACCGCCAGAACGTAGTTCTCGATGCCGATGAAGGGCCCGAGCGTCGGGCTCTCCGACAATTTCCACTCGTGAAGCGAGTACCAGAGGCCGGAGACGAGCGGATAGAGCAGCGTCCCGGCGATCACCAGGAGAGCCGGCGCGATCAGCCAGTACTTGAGCCAGCGATCCTGCAATGCATCCCTCCCCGGAAGCGGGACCCTGTGAAGGTCAGGGAGGCCGGTCCGGCCTCCCCGGCAGCATTCAGCCGCGGCGCGTGCCCGCTCGGCGCAGGATGCGGTCCGCCTCCTGGGCAGCCGCGTCGAGCCCGGCCTTCACGGGCTTCGCGCCCGTCGCAAGCTCCGAGATCGTGTTCTCCAGCACGGCGGCGATCTGCGACCATTCCTTCAGCTGCGGCATGATCCGCGAGCCTTCGAGGCTTTGTGCCGCCACCCGGTGCAGGCCGTTGTTCACCTCGTTCACCTTCGGGTCGACGAAGCTAGACTTGTGGGTCACGACGATGTCGGCGGTGTCCTTGTCGGACTTGTCCGTGGCGCAGGCCACCTCGAGCTCGGGGCTCGACACCCACTTCATGAACTCCCAGGCGGCATCCTTGTTCTTGGAGTTGGCGCTCACCGCAAAGGGCAGCGAAAGGGCATAGGAAGCGGGCTTGTCCGGCGCGTAGCGCGGCATAGGGGCAAACGCCACCTGCTCCGGCTTCAAGGTGGACTGGCTGCCGGTCAGCTGCGGGTACACCCACCACCAGACCATCACCATGGCCGAGTTGCCCTGAGCCACCGAGTTGACGGCGTCCGCTTCCACGAACTGGACGGATCCCGGCGCCGCCACCTTGTGCTTCAGGAGGTAGTCGAGATAGCGCTGCGTCGCCTCGACGCCGGCAGGCTCGTTGAATCGCGTCGTCCTGTAGTCCGGCGTGAAGATGTCGCCGCCGGCGCCCCACAGGTGATTGAGCCACAGGAACAGGTTCTGCCCGCCATTGCCCTTGCCGTAATACATGGCAACGCCCGAAATGCCGGACTTTTTCTGGACCGCATCGGCGACGGTGACGAGTTCGTCCCAGCTCTTGGGCGGCTGGACGCCCGCCTGCTCCAGAAGATCCCTGCGGTAGAAGAGCATCTGCGGGTGACCGCGGACCGGAAGGCCTACCGTCTTGCCCTCGATTTGGCTTCCCTGCTTGTAGGCCTGGGGATAGCGGTCCATGCTGATGCCGTCGCGCTTCAGCCAATCGTCGATCGGTTGCAGGTAGACGGCGATCCCCGGACCCCAGCTGTCCTGATAACAGACGATGTCGAAGGCGGAGGAGTTCGCGACGCCCTCGGTCGCGATCTTGTCTCGCAACTGGCCGTAGGGCACATAGTTGTAGACAGGCTTGATGCCGGTCAGCGCCTCGAACTGCGAGAAGCGCTTCTCCTGCGCCCTGAACTGAGCCCCCTGCGGCAGCAGCACGTTGATCGCGGTGCCCGCAAACGGCTTGCCCAGCGCGAGGGCGAGGCGCGGGAAGGCCAAGGCGGCGCCGGCACCGAGGCCCGCGCCGATCAGCTGACGTCTATCGATGACCATGTTCTCCTCCCTTATTCCGCGAATGCTATCAGACATGCATAGGCATGCAAGCTAGCCCCGATTAAGCGCGATCTGCTTGCGGATGGCCACTTCGTCGACCAGCACCCACTCCTCACGGATCTGCCCGTCGATGACGTGAGCATGGTTAATGAAGAGCGCGAGAACCGTTGCACCGGAGGGCGGTCCGAAGACGCCGTGCCCCGTGTGGGTGCCGGTCAGCCACCAGCGGGTGGCGACACGCGTCGGATAGCCGGGATCGTCCCGCGCGATGGAATGCTCGATCACGATCTTGGCATCCGGAAAGGCGGACAGATATCCGAACAGGAACTCGTAGACCTGCTCGTGGCCGTAGGCCGTTCTGAAGCCCGGCAGGTGCACGCTGCAGGCGGGATGGTAGACGCGGCCGACCACGTCGAGATCGGCCCGCCAGATCGCCTCCATCGTCTCGCGCACCAGGGCGGCCGCGGCATGATCCTGATGCACGGGAGGGCGGAACCCGCCCTCCTCCCGCAGCTTCCGGGCATCGCCGAGATGCCAGGGCTCCTTGCCCTGAGCGATGTCGGCCGCGGCGAGACGCGCCGCATACTCGTCGGCATCGATGCCGATCTGCGCCAGGAGCCCTGCGGAGTCGCGGATGAGCCACTCCTCCACGATTCTGTTCTCGATGCAGAAGCAATCGGCGATGGCGCGAACTACCACGGGCCTGCCGGTCGGAGGTCCGAGCGGCCCACCGCCCTTATGCGTTCCCGGGCAGATCAATCGATGGGAGGAGAGGAAGCCTTCCGTGTCGTTGCCGGACCAGATGACATCTTCTGGAAGGAGGCGCCGCTGGGGGAGAGCATTCAAGGTTTCGAGCGTCCCCACGACCATCGCCTCGGAGCCGGCAAAGGGACCCATGGTCGTATGGACCGGGCAGTCGTCCGAGTACCAGCGGCGGATCAGGCCGATGCCCCTGCCCTCCCAGATCCGCTCGGTGATCTTGATGATGTAATCCGGCAAATCCTGAAATTCCGGATCAAAGCCTCTCATGCCCACCTAAGCCTCCCCACTGGAGCGCCAGACTCGGCGCCCGTTCACGTCGATCACGCCTTGCCTCGGAACACGGGCCGAGGCGCGCACCACCAGGTCGCCGCCAATCACCGTCCGTCGCGCCTTCTGGTAGGGCTGCTCGATGAGTTCGCCCACCGCCTCCACGGTCGAGTCCACCATGGGATGCAGGGGCTGCGAGAACGTGGTGAGCCGATAGCTGCGCCACTGGGCCGGGCCGGTATCGTCGAAGCCGATGATCGAGAGGTCGTCGGGCACGCGCAGCCCGAACTCGTGGCGGGCCACGTCGAGACAGGCGATGGCCATGTGATCGTTGGCGCAGAAGATCGCATCCGGCCGCTTGCGCAGGGACAATAGCTCCCGGGTCGCGGCTTCCGCGCCCGTCAGCGTGTAGTTGCCGACCGCCCGCAAAGGCTCCGGCAGCCCCGCCGCCTCAAGGCCGGCCCGGAAGCCCGCCTCGCGGTCGCGGTTGGTGGACGAGATCTCGATGCCTGCAAGATAAGCCGGGCGCTTGTGCCGTCCGGCAGCCAGGAAGGCGGCGATCAGGCGGCCGCCACGTTCGTTGCTGCCGGTCACGCTCGACACGTCGGGATCGTCGGTGGTGCGGTTGAACAGCAGGACCGGGACTCCGGCCTTTCTGCATTCCCGCGCCAGAGCCGACGACAGCGTGGCCGAAGCGAGCACGACCGCATCGACCTGATAGCGCATCACCTGCTCGAACATCGGTTCGGACAGCGAGCCGTCCGGCGAGGTGAAGAGGAGCACCTGATAATCGAGGGCCTGCAGCTTGCCGGACAGCGCTTCCAGTACGCCCGGGTAGAACTGGTTGTCGAGATAGGCCATGACCACGGCGATGATGCGGGACCGCCGGGTGATCAGCGACCGGGCGAGCGCATTGGGGCGGTAACCGAGCTTTTTGGCCGCCTTCTCCACTTTCTCGCGGGTGGCCGGCGCAACGCTGGCGCCAGGCGTGAAGGTGCGCGACACGGCCGATTGCGAAACGCCGGCCAGTTCCGCCACATCGACCGCGTTGACGGGCCGCCGCCCCTGCCTGACGGGAGCCCTGCTCATTCGGCGGTCCACCCGCCGTCGACCAGCAGGGATGAGCCGGTGATGAGACCGGCCGCGTCGCCTGCCAGGAACACGATGGCGCCCGTGAGATCCTCGACCTGGCCGAGGCGGCCAAGCTTGATCTTCGAAAGGACGCGGTCCTTGAACGAGGTGTCGGCGAGAAACGGTGCGGTCATGGGCGTTTCGATGAAGGTCGGGCACAGGGTGTTGACCCTGATTTGATGCGGCCCGAGTTCGATGGCCATAGCCTTGGTGAGCCCCTCGATCGCGAACTTAGACGCGCAATAGACCGTGCGCCCCGCTCCGCCCACATGGCCCATCTGGGATGAGACGTTGATGATGGAGCCCGGCCGGCCCGCCTCGATAAGCCGCCGCGCCACGGCCTGCGCCGCGAAGAAGGCCGACCGGACGTTCAGCCCCATGATCGCATCGAAATCCTCGACGGGCACGTCGACGAAGGGTTTCGGCCGGTTCATGCCTGCATTGTTCACGAAGATGTCGAAAGGATCAGCCCTGCCAATCTCACGCTCGACGGCTGCAAGGTCCGTCATGTCGAGAGGTAGCGCCGCCGCCTCGCGGCCGGCCTTGCGGATGGCCTCGGCGCCCGCTTCGATCTCGTCCCGGCTGCGCGCGGCAAGGGTCACATGGGCGCCGGCCTCGGCGAGAGCCGCTGCCGCCGCAAGCCCGATGCCTCTTCCCGCTCCGGTGACGAGGGCGCGCCGCCCGTCGAGACGGAAGCTCGGAGCCTTCGGAAGGGCGGCAGCGCTCATTCGGCGGCCGTCGCATAGGGGATGTTGCGTCCGCCGTAGCGGCGAACCCGGACATTCGCCTGCTCCGCATGCCCCGCGAAGCCCTCGAGCATGCACAGCCTGGAGCAATACTCCCCGATCATGGCGGAGGCCTCGTCGGTGAGAACCCGCTGGTAGGTCACGGTCTTGAGGAACTTGCCGACCCACAGGCCGCCGGTATAGCGGGCAGCCTTCTTGGTCGGCAGGGTATGATTTGTGCCGATCACCTTGTCCCCATAGGACACGTTCGTGCGGGGCCCGAGGAACAGGGCTCCGTAATTCGTCATGTTGACGAGGAAGTAGTCGGGGTCACCCGTCATGACCTGCACGTGCTCGGAGGCGATCGCGTCGGCCTCCCGCACCATCTCCTCGTCGGAGTCGCAGACGATCACGGCTCCGTAATCCTCCCAGGCTTTGCGGGCGACCGCGGCCGTCGGCAGCACCTCGAGGAGGCGCTCGACCTCCGCCATCGTCTCGCGAGCGAGCTTCTCCGACGTGGTCAGGAGAATGGCGGGCGAATTCGGCCCGTGCTCCGCCTGACCGAGAAGGTCGGTCGCGCACATCTCCGCATCGACGGTCTCGTCGGCGATCACGAGTGTCTCGGTCGGGCCGGCGAAGAGATCGATGCCGACGCGGCCATAGAGCTGCCGCTTGGCCTCGGCCACGAAAGCGTTGCCGGGGCCGACCAGCATGTCCACAGAGGCGATGCTTTCCGTGCCGAGGGCCATGGCGCCCACCGCCTGGATACCGCCGAGACAATAGATGACGTCGGCGCCCGCAAGGTGCTGGGCGGCCACGATTGCGGGCGCAGGCTTGCCCTGGAAGGGCGGCGCGCAGGTGATGACCCGCGGCACCCCGGCCACGCGCGCCGTTATGACGGACATGTGGGCGGATGCGAGCAGCGGGTACTTGCCGCCCGGCACGTAGCAGCCCACCGAGTTCACCGGGATGTTCTTGTGGCCGAGCACGATGCCGGGCAGCGTCTCGACCTCGATATCCTTCATGGAAGCGCGCTGATGCTCGGCGAAGTTCTTCACCTGCGCCTGCGCGAAGCGGATGTCGTCGAGGTCGCGCTGCGAGAGTTCGGACAGGCAGTCGCGGATTTCCTGACCGGTCAGACGGTAATCGGCCCGGTCCCAACCGTCGAACTTGACGGACATCTCCCGGACCGCTGCGTCGCCGCGCCGGGCGATGTCGGCAAGGGCATCCTCAACGATGGCGCGGACCTTCGCATCGTCCTCCGCGATCGCGTCCGCGTCTCGCCCTGTTTTGAGATAGCGAGCCATAAAGGTGCCTCCTATCGGTCTCGGCGCCGGGCGCCGTCATTGCCATTTCTCTGATCTGTCACCCTGTCTAATGCCATACCGGCACACGGGCTTGCTCGTCGCCGGCCCGAGACGCTTCCGAAGGGGTTCGCAGCGCTCAGCCGCATGTCGGGTGCCATGGCGTCTCGGCCTCAACGAGGTCCTACATTTGCTATTGTCAGACCGGTCTAACGAAGTATAGTCGGCATTGCAATCGCATGCAAAGGGCCTGTGCATGGTTGATGTGGTCCTCGAGAACATCACTCGGCGGTGGGGCGCCTTCGTGGGCGTACGGGAGATGAACCTCTCGATCAACGATCGCGAATTCCTCGTCCTGTTGGGCCCGTCCGGCTGCGGGAAGACAACCACCATGCGCATGATCGCGGGTCTTGAGGACCCTTCGAGCGGGACGATCCGCATCGGCGGGCGCGTCGTGAACAACCTGGAGCCGAAGGATCGCGACGTCGCGATGGTGTTCCAAAGCTACGGACTCTATCCGAGCATGACGGTCTACGAGAACATCTGTTTTCCCCTGAAGGTCCGCAAGGTTCCGAAGGCGCAGCACGACGATAGGGTGCGCCGAGCCGCCGCCATGGTGGAGCTCGGCGAGCTGCTGCTCCGGTACCCGCGGGAGTTGTCGGGCGGCCAGCGCCAGCGCGTGGCCCTCGCCCGCGCGATCGTGCGCGAGCCGGCGGTGTTTCTGATGGACGAGCCGCTCTCCAACCTCGATGCGAAGCTGCGCGTCTCGACGCGCGCGCAGATTAAACATCTCCAGCACGAGCTTGCGGTCACCACCGTCTACGTGACCCACGACCAGATCGAGGCCATGACCCTGGCCGACCGCGTCGTGATCATGAACAAGGGCGTGATTCAACAGGTCGGCTCGCCGACTGCGATCTACGATGCGCCCGCCAATACGTTCGTCGCGAGCTTCATCGGGTCGCCGGCCATGAACCTCCTGTCCGGGGCTCTCACCGACGGTGTGTTCACGGGGGAGAACGTCCGCATCGAAGGCCTGCCGAGCGTGGCGCAGGGCCCGGTCACCCTCGGCTTCCGCGCCGAGGATGCGCGCGTCACGGATCCCGCAGCCGGCGCCGTGGCCGCGGCGGTCTACACCTTCGAACTCCTAGGCGATGCGACCCTCGTGACCGTGAAGGCCGGCGGCGCGCTCGTGGCCGTCAAGGCCGAAAAGGCGTTTCGGGCCGAGATCGGCCAGCCCTTCGGCATCGCCATCGATCCGCGCCAGTGCCACTTGTTCGACATGGAGACCGGCGAGCGCATCAGGACGCCGCCGCTTCAATAGGTCAAACCGGCGCCAAGCCGGTCGAATTTACAAGGAAGGCTGCACGGAGGCGCTCCGCAAGCAGCCCGGCAACATCAGAGGAGAACCACGGTGGTGATCAGAACACTTGCTCTCGCGTCGGCTCTGACGCTCGCGACTACGGCCGGCGCATCGGCCGCCTGCGCTTTCAAGAACGAGGTGCCCCTCCGCTCCCTCAGCGCCGGCTTCCAAGCCTGGAAGTCCGTGACGAACGCCATGGCGGAATGCGGGAACTTCAAGGCCGAGCTCGACCAGGAGTTCAACAAGAAGCATGTGGAGGCTTTCTCCGCGAAGCCGCCTCTCTACCAGATCGGCGGCGTCGCAACGGAATCGATCGTTCCACTCTTGAACAATGGCCTCATACGGCCGCTCGACGAGCTCGTGGCGAAGTACGGGCAGAATCTCTCGCCGAACCAGCTCATCAAGATCGATGGCAAGGTCATGGCGATTGCCATGATGATCAACACGCAGCACCTCATGTACCGCGCTGACATCCTGGAGCAGCTCAAGATCGAACCGCCGAAGACCTACGACGAGGTGCTGGCGGCAGCCGAGAAGATCAAGGCTTCCGGCCTCGTTCCCTACCCTATCGGGGCCACGACCCGCACGGGCTGGAACCTCGCCATGGACTTCACCAATCTCTACATGGGCTATGGCGGCCAGTTCTTCACCGCTGACAACAAGCCTGCTTTGAAGGGTGAGGCGGGGGTCAAGACGCTCGAGATGCTCAAGAAGCTCTCGGCCTACATGGACCCCGAGTATCTGACCGCCGATTCCACATTCGTGCAAAAGCAGTTCCAGCAGAGCAAGATCGCTCTAGCGAACTTCTGGGCCTCACGCGCCGGAGCTCTCGACAATGCGGCTGAGTCGCAGGTCGTCGGCAAGGTGAAGGTTGCGGCTGCGCCCGCGGCAGTCCCAGGTGGCAAGCCTGCGACGACGGTCTGGTGGGACGGCATGGTGATTGCCAAAAACATCTCCGATGCCGAAGCCGAAGCCGCGTTCCGGGTCATGATGGAAGGCCTAGACAAGGAGATGGTGGAGGCCAACAACGCCGATGCGGTCTGGCTCGTGCCGGGCTACAAGCCGACTGCCGCCGCGATGGGCGCGATCGAGACGATGAAGCTTGGGACGCCTGCCTATCCGGCTTCCTCGCGCATGGGTCTCATTCACACGGCGATCGGCAACATGGTCGGCGACTACCTGACCGGAAAGACCACCGCAGAGCAGACGCTCGCGGCGATCGAAGACCGATACACGGTCGCGGCCAAAGAAGCCGGCCTGATCAAGTAATCGACCCACGGGGTTGCGCCGGGCGCTGGCGCAACCCCTCGGCTCCGTTCCTGATCTTCGAAGCGGACCCGTTTCGACGCTGCGGTGGGAGGTTCCATGAAGCCGCGAACTTTCATGATGTTCGTCGCACCCTCGCTCGCGATGATGCTTCTGTTCATCGCAACCCCGCTCGTCAGCGTTTTTCTCCAGAGCTTCCAGAACACGCAGACGGTGTTCAAGGAAGAGGTCGTGGAGCGCTGCACGCCCGGCTTCCCGAACCCGATCTGCGACAAGGAAACACGCACGACCCCCGCTCGCGACGAGAACGGGCGCTTGATGACCCAGAACGTCTGGGTCGGGCTAGCGAACTACCGCGCGCTCCTGCGCACGAGCGACATCTCGGCGGCGTTCAGTCCGGGCGGCAGTCTGTCCTCCATCATGGCCATAGACTTCTTTCGCGCCTTACGCTTCACCCTCACCTTCACCTTCATCACGCTCCCCTTCGTAGTCGGAATCGGGCTTGCCCTCGCGCTAGCGCTCAATGCCACCCTGAAATCCATTCGCGGGCCCGTCATCTTCGTCACGCTCCTGCCCTTCATCGTCACGCCGGTCATCGGAGCCCTCTCGATCCGCTGGCTCTTCGTGGGCGACGGGATCCTGACCGCGGCTCTCGAAGCGATCTTCGACCGCAAGATCTCGCTCCTCTCGCAGGGGTGGACCACCGAGATCCTGATGATGGTTTACAAGGTCTGGCACGTGGCCCCGTTCGCCTTCATCATCTTCTATGCCGGGCTCCAGAGCCTTAACCAGGACACGGTCGACGCCGCCGTCGTCGATGGGGCCTCCCGCTGGGACCGCCTGCGCTACGTGATCGTGCCCCACCTGATGCCGCTCATCGTGTTCGTCACGCTGATCCACCTGATGGACAGCTACCGCGTATTCGACGAGGTCGTGGGCTTCTCCAGCCAGGCTCACGTGATCTCGCTGCAATGGCTGACCTTCGAGCTCCTGACGCCCGACAACACCGGCAACAGGGCGATCGGCCGGGCTTCGGCTTCCTCAATGCTGACGATGGTCGGCATCGTCATTCTTCTGGTTCCTCTCATCATGCGCACCTGGCGCGATCAGAAGCGATAGGGAGGCTCCGGTGACAAGCTCCACTTCGATCCCATCCCTCCCCGGCGCCGCCCCAAGGCCCGCGATGTGGCCAGCCCTCGAGGGTCCCTCGCGCGCGATGCCCACCCCCATCGGCGTGACCCTCGCGACGGCGGGCACCCTGACCCTCTGGATCATCGTCGCGGCTTTTCCGCTGGCCTGGGTCCTGGTGATGTCGATCAAGCTGCCGGTCGATGCGTTCTCGTCGGACCCGCTCCAAGTGATCTTCGGCCCCCGGACCCTGGCCGCCGGCGAGGGGTGGAGCCTCCTCGACATCGTCGGCGCGCTCGCGGTCGTTTACGCCGGCTACAAGCTCGTCGCGCGCCAGGCGGCGGTCTGGGCGCACTGGCTCTCCTTCGGCGGCCTCAGGGTCTTCGGCTGGCTCCTCACCGCGATCCTGGTCGTCGGGGGCGGCGTGCTGGCCATCGGCCTTGTACTTCCCGCGGGCCTGCGACTTCTCAATGCCGGCTTCTCGCACGTGCCGGGCCTGGCGCTCCTCGCGGAGCCGATCATCGGCGCAACGGGCCGCCATTACTGGGCCGTCTGGGTGCGCAACGGCTTCTATCGTAACTTCGTCAACTCCATGATCGTCACCGGCGGCGTCGTGACGATTTCGCTTACGGTCGGAACGCTCGCGGGCTATGCGCTGGCCCGCATGAAGTCGAGCCTAGCGTTCTGGCTTCTCATTACCGCGCTGGTGTTCCGCGCCTTGCCGCATTCGGTCCTCGTCACGGGCTACCTGCTGCCGTTTATCAACAGCCGCGAACTCCTGATGCCTCTCTGGGCGACGCCAATCCTCGGTGACGTCCTGAGGCTGTTCTCGGCCACGCCACCGACCCTCTACGGGCAGCCCTGGGCCGTGATCGCGGTGCTCGTCGCCATCAACCAGCCCTTCACGATCTGGATGATGCGCAGCTTTTTCCAGAATGTGCCGGCCGAGCTCGATGAAGCCGCTCGGGTCGATGGCTGCACGCATTTCCAAGCATTCCGGCGTGTCATCATGCCGGTCATGTGGCCTGGGATCATTACGACAGGGCTCTTCAGCTTTCTGCTCGCGTATAACGATTACCTCGTGACCGCTCTCCTGCTCGATGCCCAGTCGCAGACGATGGTTCCGGCGATCACCTCCTACTTCAACCGTGAAACCACCTCCACCGACCAGATCGAGGCGGTGGCGGCGGCGGTATCGATCACGGCGCCGCTGTTCTTCCTCGTGCTGGTCTTTCAAAGGCAGATCGTTTCCGGCCTTACGGCCGGCGCGGTGAAGGGATAGGGAGAAAGGGCGGGACATGAAGGGATCACGTCCGGAGCAGGCATTGCTCACCCGCGACAACAGCCTCTGCTCGTTGGCGAAGACGTGATCTGGTCCGGCTCTGCGGATGGCAGCTTCCCGTCGTCCCAGCGCTGATCTCCGTGATGCGTCACGGGGTCGACGGCGCCATGGATCGTGACCGACGAGGTCTCCTTCTGGAAGCAGATCCTGGCTCATAGGGAGAGCCAGGCCGGTGCCTGACCGGCGTCGGCACTTAAAGCAGCAGCAAAGGCGCGAGGAGCATGAACTTTCAAGCAGAGAAGGATCTGGTGCGGGCGCACCACGAGGCGATCGCCCGATCGGGCGCCGACGACATGGCCACCGCCCTTTCCGAACACACGGCTCCGGATTGGCTTTGGCGCGGCATGCATCCCTTTCACGAGCAGCGGGGCCCCGAGGCCGTCGCGCGAGCCTTCTGGTCGCCCTTTCGGCAGGCGATGACCCGACTCCAGCGTCGGCCGGACATTTTCATGGCAGGTCTGAACGAGCTCGACGGCTTCCAGTCGGTCTGGGTCGTGTCAATGGGGCACCTCATGGGCCTCTTCGACCAGCCCTGGCTCGGAATCCGCCCCACGGGCCGGATCTCGATGATGCGCTACGCGGAGTTCAGCCGCGTGAAGGACGGACGCATCGCCGAGACCGCCATGTTCTTTGACATCCCGCAGGTCATGATTCAGGCCGGGCAGAATCCTTTCCCGCCACAGACCGGCGCCCATCTCGTCCAGCCGGGGCCGGCTACCCACGAAGGCCTGATGTACGGCCCGCAGGATCCGGCGACAGGTACCGCGACGCTGCGCGCGATCAATGCCATGTTGAACGACATGCGCAGCGCCGATCGCAGCAAGGGCGCCGCCGGTCTTGCGGAGGAGCTCGCCCGGTCTTGGAACGACGACATGATCTGGTGGGGACCTGCGGGGATCGGAGCCACATACACGATTCCGCGCTATGTCCGGCAGCATTCAGGACCGTTCCGTTCCGCATTCAGTGATGGCTACCGGTTCAACGGCCACATCTGCCGGATGGCCGAGGGCCATTTCGGCGGTTTCTTCGGCTGGGCGAACCTCACGCTTGCCAATTCGGGCGGCTTCATGGGCATGACCGCAAGCCCCAACCCAGCCGATATGCGAGTTGTCGACCTCTACCGGGAGGAAGGTGGGAAACTGTCGGAGAACTGGATCTTCATCGACATGTTGCATTACCTCAACATGCAGGGCCTCGATGTGCTCAAGCGCATGGAGGACCTCGCCATCGAGCCGGTCGCGGAGGAGTTCGACAGAGCAGGCCCAGCTCCCTCCTGATCGTCTGCTCTCGACCGAAACTGAGGCTTTCAGATCTCTCAAGCGCCGCAGATGCCTGAGTTCATCGTTCGACGGCTTGGACCCAACTGGGTTGTGGTCAACAACGGAGCGGTCTTCAGCCGGCATGCGACTGAGGCCAGCGCTGTCGCTTCCGCGACCGGCATGCGGTAGAGCTGGTGAGCGGTCAAGGACGGGCTGGCAGCGAGGGTAGAGGGCAGCGCTCATGGGCGAGACAGCGCAGAGGGCCGTGTTCCGGCCCAGCGGCGAGGGTCAGACCAACCGCGCCTTTGACCTGCCCCGCCTGTTTCTCATCCGAGCCGATGCGGTGGGGGGCAGCTTCTCGCACTGGATCGAGGAGGTGCCCGCCGGGGCCGGTCCCCCGATGCATGTGCATCACCGCGAGCGGGAGCTGTTTCGGGTCGTTGCGGGCCAGTTCCGGTTCTGGTGTGCGGGCGAGGTGCGCGACATGATCGAGGGCGACACGGCCCTGATCCCCATGGGTGCCCCGCACACCTTCAAGAACACGGGTGCAAGCACGGGCCAGCTTCTCATCACGCTGACTCCGGGAGCTGGTGAGGGGTTCTTCTTCGAGGTGGAGGCGAACGCCCTCCACCCCTCCCGCGACATGCCGCGCATCGTGGAGATCGCCGCCCGCTACGGCCTTACCTTCGTTGGCCCGCCGCCCGAATGAGGTGCGCCGATCGCGTTAGCCGGTCGACGATTTCAGCCTGGCAGCCGCCGCTCATACTCCGCCTTGAGGCGGCTCCAGCCATCCCAGAAGGGCTCGGGCTCCTCGTCCGTGACGCGGGCGACGAGAATGTCGAGATGTGCGTGCCAGCCGGCGCTGACGTTGAGCAGGACCGACCGATCCGGCACACGGTGGTGGACGAGGGTGAGCAGCACCTGCCCGCCCTGCGGCTCCAGAGTGAACGAGACGCCGCCGGTTGAGCCCCAGGTGATGGCAAGCCGGCGGGGCGGATCGAGCTCGGTGATCCGGCACGTCATCCGGTGATCCTCCTCAAAGCCCGGCGGCTTCTTCCCGGGCGGGCTGGTCAGCTCGTCATTGCGCCAGACGAACTCGAAGGGTGTGCCCACCCTCATCTCCATGTCGCCCGCCGCGAGCCACTGGCGGCGCAGGTTGCCCTGGGTGAGATAGGACCAGACCCGCTCGATGGGGCCGGGCAGGAGGCGCTGGATCGTCAGAGTGGCGGGCTCCGTGACGGTGCCATAGGCGTCCAAGGCAATCAGGTCAGTCATGGGTCCTCTCCGGTTGCAGGTGGGGTGATGCGGTCCTCCTCGCGGAGAAGCCGTTCCAGCACGTCCAGACGGTCCGTCCAGAAGCGTTCGTAGGCGCTCAGCCACTCATGAGCGCTGGCAAGAGGTCCTGGGTCGAGGCGGCACCAATGCGTGCGCCCACGGACCTCGCGCTGGATCAGTCCAGCCCGCTCGAGCATCTTGATGTGCTTGGACGCTGCCGCGAGCGAGATGGCGAAGGGCTCGGCGAGCTGAGTGATCGTGCGCTCGCCAAAGGTGAGGTCGCGCAGCATGCGCCGGCGGGTGGGATCGCCCAGAGCATGGAAGACTGTGTCGAGCTGTGTGGCTTGTAGTTCAACCATACGGTTGAATGTGCGCGCGTCCCAACAGATTGTCAACTGACAGGTTGAATGTCGCGCAGACTAACAGCTGACCGTGGCCGGATCGGTGCGGACACTTTCCCTAGTGGCGTCCGAGGCGCCAGTGGCCTTAGGTGATCGTTATCCCTTTGAAGAACTCGTCGATGTGCTTGAGCATATCGCGGACGACGGCAGCCTGCTCTGGGCCAGATGCAGCAAGGGGGTAGCGTTCCGCCGCAAGCTTGCACGTGTCACTCATCCGGCTGAGCATCTCGCGCCGTTGATCGGCCTCGGCACCCTCCAGCACAGCAAGGCGCGCCACGACATTGCTCAAGATGATCCTTAAAGCCGCGATCTCAGCTTGGTCCGTCGTCATGATGACCCCCTGCCCTTGATCCCGACGCATCTAGAGCGTTCCGGGCGCAAGTTGACCATGGGCACACGTCAAGCCACTGCTTGATTTTCCGATCAGGAACGGTTCCCGCAATAGCTCGCTGAACTTCAGGAGTTCTGCCCTCCCCCGAGCATCTCGAGGGTTCGAGTATCCATCTCGCCGCCACAGAAGCTCTCGATTGCCCTCCGGAACGGGCTTGAGTGGGATTCAGCAACGACTGCGAACAACGTCATGCTCGAGCGGAACTTGAGGTCATCGGGCGACCCGACGATCTCGTTCAGCGTTCGTCCAGCGTGCGTCAGGACCAACCTCGTGCACTCCTCAAGCCGCGGGCCGAGCACCGCGTGGGCAAGGTAGGCTTCCGCCTCTGCGCGTGACGCAATCCCGAAGGCAATCGCGGTTGGCGAGCGACCAAGGCCTCGCAGCTGCGGAAAGATGAACCACATCCAGTGGCTTCTCTTGTGCCCGGTCCGCAACTCGTCGAGCACAGCGGGGTAGATCGAGCGCTGCGCGTCAACAAAGCGGTCAAGATCGGGTGGGTTCATCGTCACTTGCCAGATCTCGGCTGCACTAAGGAGGGCGCTACAGGCCAGGTCGCTCTTGCCTGGTGCGCAGCCACTCTCGCAATCTGCCAAGGTGTCACGCAAATGTCAGCGATAATAGGCCCGTGAGGTCAGGTCATCGGTAGGGCTGCACCCGGCTCTGAGGCCGGCTCGCGTATCGCGAGCCCTCCAGGACAAAGCGCCAGGGTCGGTCTGTGGCCTTGGAGATGCCAATCCGCGGCCCTGCGGTGGCTCGTACCCCGATTGGGGAGGAGCCGACGGCAAAAGGCGGTGCGTCAAGCGGCTGACCGTTGTGCGCGTTCGTCACCCCGAGCGCCTGCGAGAGGCGGCCAGGACCTGCGCACAAGACACCCAAACCGGCCGCCCCGCGCCTTTGCTGCATCAGCTCGATCCCGTGGGTTGGCTCCAGAGCCCTAATCAACACGGCGCTCCCTCGCTCGCACACGACGTTCAAGCACCAGTGAAGGCCATACGAGCGATAGACATAGGCGTGTCCAGCCGGGCCAAACATCACGGCGTTCCGGGGCGTGAGGCCAGCAAAGCTGTGAGACGCAGGA
>DASZBD010000040.1:0-152156 GCA_035944475.1 Microvirga sp. | reverse complement strand
CAAGCTCCTGCTGTTCAGCGTCGGAGAGGAGCGTGACGACGGCCGCCGCATTCCAGGCCGCGATGCGGTCAAGGTCGGCCCCAAGGTCGCGGTGGGGTGCGATGCTCAGGGCACTGCGCCGGCGCCCGCCTGGGGCAAAGGAGAGGCCGATCAGGCCCGCGCCCGGCAGCCCTGGGGGGGTGATCTCGGCGATGGGCAGCGGAAGAGAAAACGGTTGCATGGGCGGGTGTTCAGCCAAGCCGCCTGCAAGTTGCCCAAGAGTGCAGAAGGGCTTTTCCCGACTTCAAATAGCTAAGCCAGATCAGCCAGTTGGATGTCGCTTTTGCTGGCTGTGCGGCTAGGGGTTAGGTTCGGAGAAGCCCAGCAGGCCGAGGCGAGCGGTGCGGCAGGGAAGTCGCTGACGCCCTCTTGGTGCTGGGAGCGCGCGAGCAGCTGGCGCAGAGATCGGGGCAAACGTCTGCAACTGACCCAAAGCGGACGTTCCCTGCGTTCGCGTGTAGCTACTGGCTCGGGCAGGCTGCCCGCTCTAGGGTCTGAAGCCCACCGGTAAAGTGACACCAGCGCCTGCCGCCCTCGCAAACCGCTCGGTCAAGTTCACCCGACCGTCCGTCCTGCCACCTCGTCCGTTGCCGCAGGGCACGGCGACCGCAAGATTCTCGGGGGCAACTTCGGGGGCGAGGCGAAACCGGGCTGAACCGGTCGGGAAAACTGCGTCTAGCAAGAGCCCGCGCTACTACGTGCGCCTGCGTCACGCCTGTCGGTGCCGTAGGGCCTCGACGATCACGTTGAACGCAGGAGAGCTTTGGCGCCGGCTCGGGTAGTAGAGATGGTAACCCGCGAACCTCGGGGACCATGCTTCGAGCACTGCGCGCAGGCGGCCCTCGGCGACGTGCCGCTCCACAAGGTCCTCGGGAACATAGGCAATGCCATAGCCGGCGACCGCCGCCTCAACCTGGGCGAAGGAGGTGTTGAAGGTGAGCTGCCCGTCCACCCGGACGCGAAGCTCCTGCCCCTTCCTCTCGAACTCCCAAGCATAGAGGCCGCCGCCCCTTGTCTGGCGCATGTTGATGCAGATGTGCGTGACTAACTCCTGTGGGTGCTCCGGGATGGGATGCGCCGCGAAGTACGCATGGGAGGCGACGGCGACCAGGCGCCAGTCCGGGCCGATCCGGACCGCCACCATGTCCTTCTCGACGCTCTCGCCCAGCCGGACACCCGCGTCGAAGCCGTCCTCGACAATGTTGCGAAGACCGTTGTCGCGGCTGAGCTCCACCTTAAGGTCTGGGTAGTCGACGAGAGCTGGCCTGAGCTTCGGCCAGACGATGCCCTCGAGTGCGTGATCCGAGAGTGTGATGCGGACGGTCCCCGACGGTTTGTCGCGGAACGTCATCAGGGCCGCGATGTCGGCCTCGATCTCGGCAATTCGCGGGCCCAGGGATTGCCGCAGGCGCTCCCCAGCTTCGGTCGGTGCCACGTTGCGCGTGGTGCGCGTCAGAAGCCTTAAGCCCATGCGCTCCTCCAGACGCCTGATGGTGTGACTGAGTGTCGATTGCGCAATGCCCAGCTTGGCGGCGGCTTTCGTGAAGCTGCGCTCGTTCGCAACGACGAGGAACCACAGCAGGTCGTTGAAGTCCGCTTTCGCCACAGGCGCTCCTCGACGTGAGGACCAAGATTTATGCCTCTGGTCGATAGATGCAAGCGAATTACCCCGGCTAATCGGGCGGATCTCTCGCCGCTATCTTTCGCGTCATGACGTTCAGTTCACCTGCCGAAGCGGGCGAAGCCTGAACGAAGACCGGTTCAGCAAGGTATCAGAACAATGACGAAGCAGGTCGAACGACAGACCAAAGCCGCTGTTGACGGCGTCAGCGCTAACCGCCGCAGCCTCATGGTGGGCGCAGGCGCTCTCGCCGCCATGAGCGCGATCCCAGCCAGCACACAGGCTTTCGCGCAGAGCTCTTCCACTTGGGACAAGACCTTCCCCCAAAGTGAGAAGGTCAATCATCAGAAGGTCACCTTCAGAAATCGCTATGGGATCGCCTTGTCGGGCGACCTGTACATGCCCAAAGACCGTGCCGACAGGCGCCTGCCGGCGCTTGCCGTTGGCGGCCCGTTCGGTGCGGTAAAGGAACAGTCGTCGGGCCTTTACGCGCAAGCGATGGCGGAGCGCGGGTTCGTCACTGTAGCTTTCGATGGATCCTATACCGGAGAAAGCGGCGGCGAGCCGCGGAATGTCGCTTCGCCGGACATCAACACCGAGGATTTCAGCGCCGCTGTCGATTATCTCGGCCTGCACCCGTCCGTTGATCGCGAGCGGATCGGTATCATCGGAATTTGCGGCTGGGGCGGCATGGCCTTGAGTGCAGTTGCCGTGGACAAGCGCGTCAAGGCCGTCGTGGCTAGCACCATGTACGACATGACCCGAGTCATGTCCCAGGGCTACAACGACAGCACGACGCCGGAACAGCGCACGAAGACGTTGGAGCAACTGAGCCGCCAGCGTTGGGCGGATGCGGAAAAGGGATCCGCAGCCTACCAGCCGCCATACAACGACCTGCGCGGCGGCGAAGCGCAGTTCTTGGTCGATTACTACAACTATTACAGGACGCCGCACGGCTACCATCCGCGTGCGGTCAACTCAGGCAACTCCTGGACGAACACGACACCGCTGTCGTTCATGAACATGCCGATCCTGACCTACATCAAGGAGATTTCGCCGCGTCCGGTCCTGTTCATCCACGGCGAGAAGGCCCACTCGCGGTACTTCAGCGAAGCCGCTTTCGCGGCTGCCGCCGAGCCCAAAGAACTCATGATCATCCCCGGCGCCAACCACGTCGACCTCTATGATCGCGTGGATCTCATTCCTTGGGTCAAGCTGCAGACGTTCTTCAATCAGCACCTCGCGTAGCTCCGGCACAAGACATGGCGGGCGCGGCCTAGCAGCGCGCAGTGTTACTAGTCAAACACGGAGAGTTATCATGCCAAGGCCCGATCGCTTTACCGGCAAGGTTGCATTCATCACCGGCGCGGCGAGCGGCATCGGCCGCGCGACGGCGGTGGCCTTCGCTGCGGAAGGTGCGAGTGTCGCCATCCTCGATCGCACGATGCACGATCTGAGGGAAACCGAAGCGGCCGTGAAGGTCGCTGGTGGCGAGGTGCTCGCGATCGCGTGCGACGTGTCGCAGCCTGAAGAGGTTGAAGCCGCGGTCGCACAAGCCGTCGAAACCTTCGGCCGCATCGACTGTGCGTTCAACAACGCTGGCGTGGAGAACAAGGCCGCGCCGCTTCACGAGATTAATCTTGAGGAGTGGGACCGCATCCTAAACATCAATCTGCGCGGCACCTTCGTCTGCATGAAGCACGAAATCGCGCAGATGGTGCGCCAGGGCCGCGGCGTGGTTGTGAACACCTCGTCGGGTGCTGGCATCTGCGGCGTCGTGGGCGGCGCGTCCTATGCCGCGTCCAAGCACGGGATGATCGGCATGACGAGGTCCGCCGCGCTCGATTATGCCAAGCAGAACATTCGCGTGAACTGTGTCCTGCCCGGCAACATTGCGACACCTATGATGGACCGCTTCACCGGTGGCCACATCCAGAAGGCGATCGACTTGGAGCCGGTTGGACGCTTGGGGAAACCAGAGGAGATCGCCGAGGCTGTGCTGTGGATGTGCTCCGACCTCGGAGCTTTCGTGACTGGCGCGTCAACCGTAGTCGATGGCGGCTGGTCGCTTTAGCCGCCGTGCTCTGGCTGCGCAGTCCGGGCGCGAGCTTCGTGATCCGCGTTGGCTTGGCCGGCGAATTCGGTCTCACCGCGCACTAGCCGACCGTTTGGTCCCGACGACGGAAGGAAATGACTCATGAGATTTGCGACGACGATACTCTTATCCTTCGGACTCCTTGTGCCTGCTGCTGCTCAAGGTCAGGCCGGGCAGTCCGACCCGTCGGCTCCTGTCTCTGGCGACTTGCGGGCCGTCTCGCCCGCCCTCGCTAGGCATACCGAACAAACGCTCTTGGGCGAGGTCTGGAAGCGGTCCGACTTAGCACCGCGTGACCGCAGCATCGTGACGCTCTCGATCCTGATAGCGCGCGGGCAAACTGCTGAGTTGCCGCTTTATCTCGACCGTGCTCTCGACGCTGGCGTCAAGCCTGCCGAGATTTCCGAGATGCTCACCCACCTCGCGTTCTACGCGGGTTGGTCGAGCGCGAACGTAGCCGCTCCTCACGTCAAGGACGCATTCGCTCGTCACGGGATCAGCCCTGACCAACTGCCGAAGGCTGAGCCCGCGCTCCTGCTATTGGACGAAGCCCGGGAAGCGGCCAGGGCAAAGTTCGTCGGCGACAGCTTCGGCACAACCTCAACGGGGCTGGTGAATGACACCACAAGCTTCTTGTTTAAGGATCTGTGGCTCCGACCCGATCTCGCGCCGCGCGACCGTAGTCTCGTCACCATCAGCTCGCTCATCGCCAACGGCCAAGCGGCCCAGCTGACCTCTCACCTGGCGCTCGGGATGGACAATGGCCTGACCCGCGCCGAGGCCGGCGGGATCATCTCGCATGCTGCCTTCTATGCCGGCTGGCCAAATGCGTTTTCGGCCATGACGGTCGCGAAGGGCGTCTTCGAGGCGAGGGCGAAATAGGCCAACACCGGGGAGCAAGCGGTCATCTGCTAACGGCGACCGCTGCAGACAGCCGCTCATAGGAGAACAAGCCATGATCACGCGAAGACGCATACTGACCGGGACAGGTGGCATCGCTGCTCTTGCAACGATCGGGGCTGCCGCTACCCAAGAGCTGAATGCTTCACCTCAAGCAAGGAGTAGCGCAATGCAGATCACGCGAAGCGGCGCGCAGCCATCGGATAAAGGACCCGCAGAGTATTTCACCGGCACGGTCCGTATCGATCCCCTCTTTTCCGCCCCCGATCCGGGCCGGGTCGCAGGAGCCAGTGTGACCTTCGAGCCCGGTGCCCGCACCGCCTGGCACACGCATCCGCTCGGCCAAACGCTAATCGTCACCTCGGGTTTGGGCTGGGTGCAGCGGGAAGGCGGTCCGGTCGAAGAGGTTCGGCCGGGCGACGTGGTTTGGTTTCCGCCTGGCGAAAAGCACTGGCATGGCGCGACCGCGACCACCGCCATGACGCACATCGCCATCCAGGAGCGACTCGACGGCAAGGCCGTTGACTGGTTGGAGCACGTGACCGACGGCCAGTACCGCGCTGGCCCGCCACGAACATGAGAACGGGCAGGAGAGCATCAATGCTGAGCCGGCTTTCGGGAGCTATCGTCGCAACACTGGGACTGATCGGAACTGCCATGGCACAAGAACGCATCGTGATTGCCTCAGACTGGGGACGCGTCACCGCCGAACTGGTGGACAACAATGCCACCCGGGCTCTCGTGCAGATGTTGCCGCTAACGGTCGAGATGACCGACCACCTGCGCCAAGAGAAGACCGGGAATCTGCCGTCGCCCTTACCGGCGGTCGAGCGGCAGCTCGACTTCTCGAGCGGCACGCTCGGTCTCTGGAGTTCCGATCACTTCGTCATTTACTACCGTGCTGGCCGCGTCCCCCAGCCCGGCATCATCCCGCTCGGCCGCGTAACGGGTGACGTTTCGATCTTCGATCGACCAGGACCTGTTACCGTCCGCGTTGAAAGCATCAATTGATTTAACTCAGCTGCTCACCGGAGGCGCAGTGGCCGACCTGGCGCGCAACAAGATGAACGTGATTGCCTTCCACGAACAGATGCTCAACGACGGCGTCGAGCACTGGGACGTGCTTCAAATCCCTCCCCGAGCACTCGGCTAATCCGAGCGGAATGTTCTGACGGTTGGTCCCAATGTCTTCTCCTGGCACAAAGCGGACGTGAAGGGGAGGACTGCGGGCTAGCCCCAGCGCGGGGCGGTGATGGGGTGCTGGGCGGCGTCGATGAAGGTGAGGATGAGCTGGCGCTCGCCGGGCGAGACCCCCTGCAGCTTGGCCCGCAGCGCCGCGCACAGGGCCTCCCGCTCCTGGAGCTCGCGGCTGCTGAGCTCACCCAGGCGGTCCGGCCGGTAGCGCCGGTGCTGGTAGTGCAGCACGCACCACAGCTGCAGGGCGCTGCCGTTCCACGTGCCTCCGCCCGCAGCCTTGCGCTCCAGCGCCAGGCTGCGCGGCTCCGGCCAGCTTAAGGCATCGCACACCTGGCGCGCGTCGATGAGGTGAGCCAGGTGGCTCGACTGGCGGTAGGCGAGCGGGTGCGGGATCGCGCCAAAGCTGCCGCGGCGAACAGCGGAGAGCCAGACGGGCTCAGGTCCGGCCCGCGTCACGCCAGCACCCACCCCGAGCGGTGAGCCTCAGCCGCATAGGCCGAGAGGGGCTTGTCGGCCCGGAAGTGTGCATCGCGCTCCACCGGCAGCCCCAGCCGTCCCCGCACGCTGGCGAGTTCGGCCAGCGACACACGCCCGAGCTCAGGAGAGCCAAGGCCTAAGTCGCACAAGCCAAAGGCCAGGTCCGGGTCATCGGGGTCGAGCTCGGTGAGAAGCCAGGTGGCAGCCCCATCAGGGGTGAAGAGCTTGACCACAGGCAGAGGGTCGAAGGCGGGCTCGTGGATCGCCCGCCGGCCATTGGCGAGAAGCCGCTCGCGGTCAGCATCGGTGAGGAGCGGCGGGGCGGGTATCGAGGTTGGGGATGAGGACATGAGGGCACCAAGAGAGGGGGCCCGCTGAGGAGATCAGCGGGCGCGGGTTGAGGGCGGTGGTGGGAGGCGCTGCCGAGCGGGCGGTCAGGCCGCTGGCGGAGCGGCCTCAGCCCCCTCCAGGGTCTCGTCGCGCTCGCGCTCGTGTGGCTCTGGCCGGGTCTGCTCGGCCATGGCGATCTCCAGCTCACCGTCGACTTGGTGGAAGTCGGTGTAGCGCCGGTGCAGGGCAGCCGCGTGGGCGGGCTCGCCGGCGGCTGCGATCGCCTCGATCAGGCGCTCAAGGGTGAGAGGGACGAAGGGCACCCGGGCGGGGTTGTGCTCGTCAAGGTGCGTGGCGTAGGCCGTTGCCGCCCCTTGGGCGAGGTGGTTGAGGCACGGGGCGACGAACACGTAGGCGCCGACGTCCGCTACATCGCGGATCAGCATGGCCTGCGCGAGGCAGTGCTGGCGAAAGAGCTGCTGGAGCGGGTTGGCCCTGAGCGCTGGGTCAGCGGGGTCGTTGAACAGGCCCGACATCGGCGCCAGCTCGTCGTAGCGGGGATGAAGCGGGCGGGCGGCCTCGGTCATGCCCTCCGCGTACTTGAGCTCAAGCGCGAGGAAGGTGCGCTGGCCTGATCGCGTGCGGCCCCGGATGAGGAGATCGAAGGCGGTGTGGTCGCCCGTAAAGGCCGGGTGCCCGCGGGCGGGCGCATGCTCGAAGAGCACGTCCGTGACTTCGTCCATGAACCCGGGGAGGAGCTCGGCCATGACGCGGGTGGCAAGGGCGAGGTCCGCTTTGAGCGGGGCAAAGAGGTTGAACACGAGCGGTTGTGAGGAGAGCAGGTTCAGCCGCAGCCGGTCGGTGTCGTAGAGGGCGCCGATCTCGCGGTAGGCGAGCTCGCGCCAGACCGTATGGGCGATGGCGGGGGTGAGGAAGTTGGCCCCGGCCCGGGCCGAGACGAAGGTGAGGCGAGACCCAAGACGCCGGCGGTGGCCCTCAGGGGTGACGAACGCACCAGCCGGCAGGCCCCGGTCGGCCCGCCACAAGGACTGCAGGAGCCGGGCTGCGGCCTTGAAGCGGTGGTCGGCGGGCCAGTGCACGTGGTGGGTGCGCAGGACGAACGCGGGGATGAGCGGTGCCTGGGTGAGGGTGGGCAGGTCGGCGGTGGGGGGAAGGGCAGGTGTGGTGGGGCGCATGCGCCAGGTGATCCTCTCAGGGCCGCAGGGGTGCGGCTGAGAGCGGTTCACGGGGGCAGGGGTGGATGTTCACACCACCCTAGAGGCAACAGAGTGAAGCGCCGGGATGAACAGCTGGTGGGCAGGTCGACGGTGGGGAGAGGTGCCAGCTGGCCGGTTTGGGGTGGCGGTTGCCTGGCGTGAGGTGGTGCTGGTGGGCAAGGGTGGGAAGTTTGGTGGTTGGCGGGGGAGGTCCGGAAGGTAAGGAAGGTCAGGTGGAGGGTAGGGCGGTGTAAGCCGGCCGCTGTTGCAGCGGCGGAGGTGTTGGGGCGTGTGGTCTAGGGAGGGGGTTCTCTGAATTTAGCGCTGACCACAGCCGTTCTGCAGGCCATTCGAACAGCTTGAGGTCGCACTCCTGGAGCGTTAGCAGTCCTGGTAAAAGCGCCCTGTGCTCAGAAGCTGAGACTCAGCGCAAGTGAGAAATGAGGGAAGAAGCGCTGGCTCGAAGCTTGCGGCTGAGAGCAGTCGCACTGCGGAGGTCAGGGGTTCGAATCCTAGCCGGCAGCCACCTCTAGCCACTAGGATGGTGCTTCCCGCCAGAGCGTCCCTGGACTGCTTCGCTTCAGCGAGGGTCTAGCCATTCACGTCGATCCGCTGGTGTAGCTCCTCGCTTGCCCTCTGCCGGGCGATCCGGCCGACATGACATTCAGCTGAACAACGCTGCGCCGGGTCACTTGCACATACGTTTATCCACCAGCACTCGATGCGCAGTTCCGCTGCCTTATCAGTGTTCTTTACTGAAACGACGCGGACAGCCGCGTCAGGCTGGCAATTGCGGCGCAGCAGCCGGCAGCCTTCGCCGTCAACGTGGCCCGAGTGGAGTTTCTCTCACGACGCTCGCAGTCGTGATCGGGCGACGATCCTCGTTTGGCCGCCTGTAGGCTACCAAGCGAACTTGATCTCCGCTCGAAGGTAAGTGCTGTCACGACCTCCGGCGGCGCGGAGCGTCGAGCCGACCTGGTAGCGGACAGCTTCCACGGCGCCTGTGAGATTTTCGCTGAACTTGTAGTCGGCCCTTAGCTGGGCATAGGCCCCTGTCCAAGGCGCTCCCCCCGCAGCAGTTCCAAGAACTGGGATGCTCGGCGTCACGTAGACGGCGTCGCCCGTCGTCTGGCGCCACAGCAGCCCTACTCCGGCCATCAGAGTCAGGTTTTTCGTCGGCTGAACGGTGATGGATGGTTTGAGGTGGATAAGGTTGGTGTATCCAGTATGGCCGCCGAGCGAGAAGTAAAAGCCGTTCGAGAATAGCGGATTGAACGTTCCAAGCGTGCCATCGTTCGCATCCCGGTCGCCGGACGCAATGTCGAACTGCAGGCCGGCCCTCGGCGACCAACTTACATTCTCGAAGGTATATCCAGTTCTCGCCCCCAGCGCCCAGGCCAGGATATCAGTCGAACCGACCCTCCCGATTTGGCCCATCGCTTCAACGTCCCAGTCGAAACCCGCATACTTGCCGGCCGTGCGGACATCGAAGACGTGCCTGTCTTCCTCGCCCGACGCGGTCAGGTAACCGGCGGCTTTGCGCTCGTAGAGCGCATAGTAGGCGGAGGCCTCGATCGTTGGCGTCAGCTGGCGCTCGAGGCGCAAGCCGCTGAACACCACGTCGCTGCTCGAGCGATCATCGAAGGACTCACCATCCCGATACTCGACCGGTTGGCTGACGAGGCCGTAGAAGCGCAATTTCTTAGTCTCCCATCCAGCCCAAATTGCGTCGAAGGACTGACGGACGTTCGGTCCATCGCGCAAGGACAAGAAGCGCTCCAGATCGAACGCGAAGTCTTGCCGCCCGATCCTTAAGCTGAACGTTCCCGCGCCAATCTCATGCTTATAGCCGACGAATGCTTGGCGAAGATCGAACCGATTCGAGTCGGTAGGGCCGACGACCGTCTTGTCGAAAGCGCGAACATCCTCAATTTGTGTGAACACCTGCCAGTTTTTATTTAGGTGAATGTCGATGTGGAACTGCGCGCGCTGCAACCAGTAAGAATCGGCTGGGTTGGCCCTCACAGTTCCAAAAGTCGGAGCATCGCTGACTTCGAATACCTCACGGAAATTGAGTCCCAACGAGATGTGGCTGTCTGGATTGGACGCGAATAACGGGATGTATTTGAGGCGATCGGACGGCTGAGTCCGCAGCCTCGGATCCGCAAGAGGCGACCAGTCCTGCTGCCACCGGTCGGGCTTTAATGCAGGCTTCTTCAACGAGCCGTCGTTCGCAAATGCCAGCTTGAGGCCGGTCGGATCGAGGGTAAGGGCTGCTACCGACAGGGTCAGCTTCCTGGCCCAAGCTGCTACCCGGGCGCGCCTAAGTTCCCGTTCGCGCAGCGGCCAGCACCACCATCCGCATCCGACCGTAGGACAGCGGCACCGTGGAGTCGATGATCCGCGGGTCACCATCTTGCCTCCGATTGGTCAGGGGAGACAGGAAGTGTCTGAATGGCGATAGCCGCGGATGCAACTTGAACTCCTCGGCAGGATGCTGGGTTGAATTTGCAGCTCATATTACGTCCCCCACCTTGCTCTGACGTAATGTGGCGTTCGCTGAGTTCTCCTCCGCCCAGGCGACCGCGTCGGCGCCGGCCGGGAGGATCATAGGGCAGTTCGGATCAGTGGCTGCGCGAAACACGGCTTGAGCGACGTCCTGCGCCGTCGTAACTTCGCCCGCCGCATGGCGCTGCAGGTCGGCCATCGTCCGCCCGATGAGATCGGCATATGGCTCGAAGAACCCGCCCGCCGCCGCGATCTGCTCATTTGCGTTGTGACTGAAGCTCGTCGAGGGTGCGAGGCCCGGCACGACGACTCGAGCGCGGATGCCGAACTCCGCGAGTTCGATGGCCGCCGACTCTGTCAATGCGTTCACTGCGGCTTTGCTGGCCCTATAAATGGACAGTAGAGGCAGCGTTTTTAGTGTCGTGCTCGAACTGATGTTGACGATCACGCCCGAACGCCGTTCGCGCATGCCAGGCAGCACCGCCTGCATCATCGCCACCGTGCCGAACGTGTTCGTCTCAAATATCCGACGTACCGTCTCGATCGGCGTGCCTTCGACGGCATTGAGCCACCCGACGCCGGCGTTGTTGACCAGCACGTCGACGTCACCTGCCTCAGCGAGCGCGGCTGCGATGCTGTTGTGAACGGTGACGTCGAGTGCGAGCACACGTAGCTTGTCAGACGCCAGCAAGGTGCTGGTGGAAGGATCTCGCATTGTCGCCACAACGCGCCACCCTTGATCGAGAAAATGTATGGCGGTCTGACGACCAAAGCCGGTCGAGCAGCCGGTGATGAGGGCCGTGTTCATCGTGGATCTCCGAGCCGTGTCGCGGGTGCAAACCTAAAAGCGTTAAACGAAACCGTCATTGGACAAGGCGCAGACAATGCGGTTAAGGCGCTGATTGTAGGAGCGAGGTGAATGTCTGCACTGCGTTTGTGATCTGTGGCCTGCCGCCAGAACTGTCCGGTAGCGGGGGTGCGCTCGACCACCTACCTGTGCCGCTCAAGCTTGGCGCTGCCCGTGAGGCCGCGCCGTGCAATCCGGGGCTGGATGTGGCGGCGGGTCAGCCTTGAAGTCGAGAAACATGCCGGCGTCGTACGAGAGCACGACCGCGTCGGACCCAGCCTGACGATGGATACTCTGGTCGCGCATAGAAGCCTCTTCTTCGGAGTTGAAGTCGGGCTTGGCCAAACGAAGGTGTCGAGGTTAGTTGCTTACCTCGTTGATCGGCCGCCGCGCCTATCCACAGCTCTCCAGACCCATCGAAGACAGGTTGCTTCGTCCGACCTTTGGTAGACCGAACACCCTTTCCGGACATTCGATGCCACGCAGCGCAAAGCAGCCAAGTTCCTCGACAGGCTGACCCGCCAGTCGGCTGAAGGCACTAGAGAGCACAAGGCTTTGACCGAGTTGCTTGCCCACCTCCTGAAGCCTTGCGGCCCGGTTCACGGCCGGGCCTATGACAGTAAAGTCAAGCCTTCGTGCCGCTCCGATATTGCCGTATGCGACTTCGCCGACGTGAAGTGCCAAACCGAACTCAAGGCCAGGTCCGCCCCGGCGCCGTTCGCAGAAGGCTCTGGCGGCCCGCAACGCGGCCGCGCTGGAACGCGCCAGATCACGTTCCGCGGACCGGGGAAAGATCGCCAGGACCCCATCGCCGATGAACTTCAGCACCTCGCCCCCTTCGCCCTCAATCAGGTGGACCATCTCCTCGAGCCACTCGTTGAGAACTGCGATGACCTCAGCCGTCGGGCGGATCTCCGAGAAATGGGTGAACCCACGTAAGTCGGCGTGCCAGATAGCCGCTTCGATTGTCTCGTGAGCGCCCCTCTCGATAGCCCCCCCGATCACGCGCCGCCCCGTTCGGGGCCCGACATAGGTCGCCATAAGATCAACAGCTATTCGGCCCAGCACCTCTCGTTCCGCATAGGGCGAGAACAACTGCATGGCATCAGCCAGGGCCGCTTCGTGCGAAGGGTCGAACCCGCCCTTTTGCCGAGTTGCGAAACTCATCGCTGCCGTGCGGCTTCGATTACGGAACGGCAGGGGGTACATCACGTATCCGGTTGCGCCACGGTCGCGCAACTCCGTCATCAGGGGCATCCCGAGGACTGGAGCATCTAGCTTGAGGTGAAATGCCATTCCCGTTTCGTCGACCAGTCGCGTCGGGCTCTGCATGTACTCATCCGACTCCTTGAGGCCCGACCGGTCGGCCTCGCGCGCCTCCTCGGTCTGCTCACTCCAAACGACAAAGGACCCGCTGATCTCCGGATGCAGGATCTCGAGTCCGAGTGTCGCTCGCCACAACGGCAAGCCGCGCCTGCACAGCTCGGCACAGAACCGGAAGAACAAACTATCTATCCGTTCATCCTGTTGCGCCACCGTCAGCAGCCAGCGCCAGAGATCGTTCATATCGACCGAAGGCCCCGACCCATCGGAATCTGCCGGTCGGGGCTCCACGCCAATCGGCGTCGCCCGGCTAGTCGCTTGACTACCGTGGTGTAGGGCGGAAGCCGCGAGGTCACCTTTTCCTCGGAGTGGCGGTCGCGCGGGTTCCTGACTCGTCGTTGCCGATGACATAGGAGCATCTCCGGTTGGCTCTCTGGAAAACAGCCCTGATCACTTGGCTCAGGCTGCCTTCGAGCTCCGGTCCTCGCGTCACCGATCTTGCTCCCGGCGGTACTCGCCTGCGGAAAGCGTCAGTCGCGTTCCTCGGTTGCGCGACTGTCCGACCTCCGTAGAGTGCTGAAGCCCCCAATGCGTCAGAGAGGCTTCGACCGCCCTCGTTGTGATCGGCGAGTCGACCTGCTCACTTGACTTCGACCTCAACCTCATCTTCGGCACGAGAACGTTTAACGGTCTACGACGGCTGCCCAAGGGTGCATGAACGGAAAGTTGTGGGCGGCGAGGGCGCTCGGATCTACTCGTCCTTCCGCGGGCTGTGAGCAGCACGCCGGTGCCAACCGCTAAACCTTAATGTTCACAATCGATCGTCGTACGGATCTGCCAGCCTCCGGAGCTCGAGAGTGTCGCCGGACAGGGGCTCTCATCGCCGCGCCTGGACGGCCCGCTCTCGGTGTTAGAGGCGTCGCACAAAAAACTCCCCTTGCGACGCACTGACTGCACCCAGCTTGAAAGGCGCAAGATCGGAACTCCCGCAGCAGCGCACGCACCGCATGGCTGCATCGGCCTGCTAGTCATTAGAAAGGCGCATAAGTGTTCGCCTCAACCCTTGCAGTAGAGGCTGGGCCAGCAAGAAAAGGAGCATCAAGTGAACAAAGACAATTCCGCAGCAGAACTCCTGCGCCATAGCCTCGATACTTTTCTTGCCAAAGATATGAAAGGTTGGTCTCTGCTATGTGCCGACGATGTCGTCGCAGAGTTTCCGTTTGCACCTCAGGGTTCACCTAGGCGCCTGGAGGGGCGGGACGCGCTTTTCGAGTATCTGCGCAACTACCCAAGCGTCATCAACGTTCGCTCAATCCCCCACCTTCGGATCTATTCGACTGGCGACCCAAACGTCGCCATCGCAGAATGGAGCTCCTCGGGCGAGGTTCTGACGAACGGCAATGGTTATGAGATGAGCTACGCCACTTTCGTGACATTTAGAGATGGGCTGATCGTCAGTTACCGTGAATACTGGAATCCGCTCACATTCATGGAAGCAATGAGTGGCGCACAGTTTTGAACGACCGTCACCGCTAAGTTGCCTGTCGGATCATCTACCGGCAGGCATCTTGAGCACTCGCACAAAGCGAGAAAGCTCGAACAGATGTCGACATTTGCCTGCACGCCCGCCGTGATGCCGCTAAAGTGGGCGGCGGCGATCAGCTCTGCCGTCAGGGAGCGCTGCCGCCGGCGAGGATCGGCCCGGGCGCCGGATTTCCCGACAGATTTTCGAGGACCAGTCCTCAGCCATGCAGGTAGGCCCGGCTCACCCTGGATCGGCGGCAGGCCTCAGCGGCTGGAGAGAACCGGATCGCGAACCGCGCGACGGTAGTCTGACGGCGTCATGTGTCGGTGCTTGACGAAGAGACGGGCGAGCACCTGATTGGACGAGTACCCGACCTCGAACGCGATTTCGGTGACGGGAAGGTTCGTAGTTTCGAGAAGCTCGCATGCTCGCTCCAGCCGTAGGCGCGTCAGGTAGACCCGCGGCGGCACGCCGACACTCTCCTTGAACATGCGTGCGAAATGAAACGGCGAGAGCTGCGCCTCGGCGGCCAGCTCGTCGAGGCTGATGTCCTCCGACAAACGCTCCTGCATTAGCTCCAAGCAGCGCCGCTTCGCCCAGGGGGCCAGGCCGCCCCTGGCCGGCGCGAGCGAAGCGCCGCTCAGCCGGCACAGCTCGGCGAGGATCTCGCAACCTGCCGCGCGCGCCAGCAGACGCGACGTTGCCCCCTCCTCGTCGCTCAGCGCCCACAGGTTCCTGAGCGCCGATTGGATGGCCTGCGAACGAAACGCTCCCTTGTAGAGCTGCAGATTTTCCGGCGAGTAGCCCCCCTCGGCAACTTCGTCGAGCACGCTTTGCCATTGCTCGGTCGGAAACGACAATGTGCGAATGTGATGGTGAGTGCTGATGTTCATCGTATGCGCGAAGTTCGGCGCGGCGAGGTAGAGGTTACCCTTCTCGCTGAGCACGTCGTAATACCCGCCTCCCGCGTCGCCGCGGGTACGCCTGCCACCGAGCACATCTTGAATGAGCACGAGTTCCGGCACGGCCGGAGCAAACATGTCCCCGCCGGGTCGAGCCAGTTCGAGCAAGTCGAGGAGCGCGCCTGGTGACTTTCGCGAGCGCACGTAAGATGCCTCCGGGCCCGCGGAATAGAGTTCCGTGTAAGACGAGTGATCAGGCACGATCCGTCTCCTCTGAATGGGCTAAGGACGCCTCTTGCAGTTTCTGTAGCCGACTTTTCGCCTCGCAGGCAGTCTCAGGTGCGTCCGAGGGCTTCGGTGCCTCTCGCCTCCAATCATCACCGAGGGAGGCGAGTTCCATCACGTCTCCGAGCCAGTCGTCGAGCCAAGGGCGTAACCGCTGCGCTTACACGCAAGTTCCGACGATTGCGAATGAAATGCAAGTGCGCCGGCGACCGGTGTTCGCCGGCGTCACGCCGCAGCCCGGTGAACCGGTGCCTGCTGCGCACCTGAGCGCCGGATTGGGTACGCCGCCCAGTCGGTTACCCATTCGCTCGCTCGAGACGCAAGATCGGCACCCTCGACGCAGGGTCTGCAACGCGTCGCCCCAGGCCTCCGGTAGTTTGGGTCCAAGCTCGCAAGCCCGAGCTCTTAGAAGGAGCCCTGTTATGCCCCAGGCACAAGCGACCACAGGTCCGTCGATGCGATCACAGTCAGGCGCCGAACTGATCGTATTCAACGCCGATATCTTCACGGGTAACCTTGCGCAACCTGGAGCGTCCGCTTTCGCGGTCAGGAAAGGACGCATCTATTCGGTGGGGAGCGATGCCGAGATCCTCGAGCTGAAGCATCCTGGCACGCAGATGATCGATGCGGGCGGTCGCCGACTCATCCCCGGCATCAACGACGCCCACATCCACCTGCTCAACGAAAGCAACTTCACCTTCACCGTGCGATGGGACGGCGTGCCCACGCTGCGCCAAGCCTTGTCCATGCTGAGCGAGCAGGCGGAACGAACGCCCGAGGGGCAGTGGGTGAAGGTGATCGGAGGCTGGTCCCCCTACCAATTCGAGGAGAAGCGCTTCCCCACCATGGACGAGCTGCGCGGGGCGGTGCCCGACCGGCCCGTGATCGTGCAATACGCCTACAACCGCGCCTTCATGAACGATCTTGCGCTGGAGGCGTTCGGCGTCGGCACCGACCGGTTTCCCGGGTTCCAGGTTCTCGACTTCGAGAAGGACGAGCAAGGCAAGTACACGGGCGTCGTCTGTGGGGATACGTTCGGGTTTCTTGCGCTGGAGACGCTGGTCCCGCAGCCGTCCTTCGATGAGCAGCTGAGCGCGCTCATCCATACGGTCCATAACCTGAACCGTTTCGGGGTGACCTCAGTCTTCGATTGCGGCAGCAGGGGCTACCCTGAAGCCCACGCGACGGCCGAAGTCCTGATGCGCGATGATCGCTTCAATCTGCGCCTGTCTTTCGTCGACATGCAGTTCGGAAGCGCCGGTATGATCGACGCGGAGATCACGGCTATCACGAAGACGACGCCCATGAGTCCCGGAGAGAACCTGTACCCGGCCCTCGCGCATGGTCACGTCTTTCGGGGCGTCAAAGCGCTGGATCCCGAGGTGCACGATCACGAGAACTTCGACCGCCCGGCGGTCATCCTCGACCCGGACCGGATCCGCCGCCACGTCGAGCAGGATATTGCCAAGCTGGTGCAACGGCGGACTCCGTTCCGCATGCACATCAGTTACGACGAGAACATCACGCCCTTCCTCGACGCCATGGAGAGGATGAACGAAACGACGCCGCTCGATGGCCTGAAGTGGAGCATCGAGCACGCCGAGACGATCAGCCCCGACAACATCGTAAGGGTGAAGAAGCTCGGAGGCGGGATCGCCCTCGATCCCAAGATGGCGCTGCACGGCGATGCATTCATCAAGAGCCACAGCCTCGAGAAGGCGCTGCAAACGCCCCGACTGCGCCAGCTCGTCGACAGCGGCATCCCTCTGGCCCTAACGACCGACGCCTTCCGGGCCGCCGTGTTCAACCCTTGGCTCGCGATGAGTTGGGCCGTAGGCGGACGGTCGGTGTCCGGGACCGAAGTGCTCGCCGCGGAGAACCGCCTGTCCCGCGCCGAGGCGCTGAAGCTATTCACCCGTGGGGCGGCCTGGTTCATGAACGCGGAACACGAAATGGGTATGATCGCCCCGGGTCACCTCGCAGATTTCGCCCTGCTGGACCGGGATTACTTCACCGTCCCGGACGACGAGATCAAATCCGTCTCCTCCGTCCTGACTGTCATGGATGGGCGGGTGGTGTTCAGCGCGCAGGAGTACGGCGCGCTCGCGCCGACCCTCCCCGACATCCTGCCCGAATGGTCACCCCTCAAGTATTTCGGAGGCTACTACGGCGCCAAGCGGGCCAGCGCTCGAGGGCCGGCCCCAGCGGACCACCCTTCCGAGTCTGCAGCTTAAACGGCAGGCGGCTTCAGCAGGTCGTCCCACCCGCTGCGACGATCCAAGAGCCTCGGTAGTGCACCGCTGGCGGCGACGATGCGGGGCGCGTCCCTTCGTCGAAGCCGTGCCGGTCCAAAATCAGCCGAAACGAACCCTCAAGGAGACACGCGATGGCAACGATCACCACACCCCAAAGCACCAGCCTCTTCTACAAGGATTGGGGCCCGAAGGACGCGCAGCCGATCATGTTCCATCATGGCTGGCCACTCAGCGCCGACGACTGGGACAACCAGATGCTGTTCTTCCTGTCGCACGGCTATCGCGTGATCGCCCATGATCGGCGCGGCCACGGCCGGTCGGACCAAACCGATGTCGGACACGACATGGATACCTACGCCGCGGACGTGGCGGCGATCGTTGGGGCGCTGGACCTGCGCGACGTCGTCCATATCGGCCATTCGACCGGAGGCGGCGAGGTGACGCGCTACGCGGCCCGCGCCGAGCGCGGCCGCGTCGCCAAGGCCGTCCTCATCGCCGCGATCACACCGGTGATGATCCGGTCGGACACGAACCCGGACGGCGTGCCCCGCGAGGTCTTCGACGGGTTTCGCTCGGCGGTGGCCAAGAACCGCGCACAGTTCTACCGCGATGTGCCAAGTGGCCCCTTCTACGGCTTCAACAGGGAAGGCGCGGCGGTCAGCGAGGGCCTGATCGACAACTGGTGGCGTCAGGGCATGGCCGGCGGCGCTAAGGCGCACCACGACTGCATCGCCGTGTTCTCCGAGACAGATCTCACCGACGATCTTGGAACGATCACCGTGCCCGTCTTGATCATGCACGGCGAGGACGATCAGATCGTGCCGATCGGGAACTCGGCTTACAAGGCCATCAAGCTCGTTCGGGACGGCACGATGAGAACCTATCCGGGGCTGTCGCACGGCCTGTTCGCCACACACCCCGACGTGATCAACCGCGACCTGCTGGTGTTCGTCCGCAACTGACGGTCAAGCGCCGAAGGCGTCGGCGCGCCGTTTCACCGCCACCCATCGATCCGGAATCCCCGTTCCCGTTCTCACGCAAGGTTCGATCATGCCCGAGAAGCTACAGAAAATCTTGGTCTTCGGCGCCACCGGCCAGCAAGGCGGGTCTGTCACGACGGCACTGCTCAAGGCCGGCTGGCCCGTCCGCGCCTTCGTGCGCGACCCTACTTCGTCGAAGGCGGCCGAGATCAAATCCGCCGGTGCCGAGTTGGTGAAAGGTGATTTCTCTGACCCGGGGACGATGCGGTCGGCGATGGCCGGCGCGTACGGCGTCTTCAGCGTTCAGCCGAGTTCCGGCCAGGGGCCCGTCTTGGGCATCAGCGACGAGGACGAGGAGCGCTACGGCGTCGTGATCGCGAACCTGGCGCGCGACGCCGGGGTTCAGCACCTCATCTACGCATCGGTGGGTGTGCCGGGGGACGAGCCGACCGGCATGCCGCACTTCGACACCAAGCTCCGAATCGAGAAGCATATCCGCAGCCTGCCCCTCACGGCGACGATCGTTCGACCGGGCACGTTCATGGACATGCTGGTCATGCCGGGGTTCGGGCTCGACCGTGGGGTCTTCACGTCGTTCGCCCGGCCGGACCAGCCGGTGCAATTCTTGGCGGTCGAGGACATCGGAAAGTTTGTGGCATCGTTCTTCGCTAATCCAGAGCGTTTCGGCGGCACGACCGTCGGGATCGCCAGCGACGTTGTAACCGGATACGACCTGGAATCTGCTTTCACCGAAGCCGCAGGCCGTCGAATCACATACATGCGGTTTCCCGATGATGTGCTGGCGGGAAATCCGTTCCTGGCGAAATTGACTAACCTGTTCGACTCGGGACGTCTGGCAGGTCGCGCAGACCTCAAAACTCTACGCGAGCTTAACCCGGAGATGCAGTCGTTCCGCTCATGGCTCGGGGGCGGCGGCCGCAAGGCCTTTGAGCAGGCGCTCACCTCGGCGGGGGCCTGGGAATACGGAAGCACGTGACAACTGGACGGGTGCGGCCGGCTACATGGCTTAAACGCTACCACCTCGGACGATGCGAGACGTTACGTCAGCGCGCGCAAGCCTGCGGTGATCGCGAAATCCATCATCACTACCTCCGCCCGCGAGGGCGCCGCTCCAACCATGGCGATGGTGCCGGCCGGGTGGACCGCTGCTACCGCTGGGGCAGCGTGCCGGGGCGCAGATACGGGAACATGTGGGCGACGTAGTCTTCCTTGCCGAGATCAACTCCTTGGCTGCGCAGGATCGCGTAGGCGATCATGACGTGGAAGTAGAACTGGGGCAGCGCCCAGTCGCGGGCGTAGCCCTCGGCCGTAAGCTCGAAGATCATCCCGTTGGGCAGTGCATGGGGCAGCGACGCCCCGGGCTCGGCGCAAGGCGCCTGGGTGGCGGCCACCTTCACGGCTGCGATGGTCTCCTCGATCCGCGCCTGGGCATCAGCGATGCATCCGGGCTGATCGCCAGCATTGCGCCCTTCCTTCAGAAGATGCTCGATCATTTCCGGGAAGGCTCGTCCCTGTAGCCGGAACACGCCTTCCTGAGCTTGAACGCACGCGAACCGCACCTGGGTGGAAAGCGGAAACATATCGGCAGCTAGGCGCGTCGATAAGAGCGCGTCCGCCTCCCCACCCGTCATTTGCACGCCGGCCTTGCCGAGCCATGCCGAAAGCGCTCCCAGCATCTGCACATATGTGGGCACAAGGGTGTCGAGCAGGTTCACAGTGGTTCCTTTCCGATACGGCAAACGGCGCTGCGGGCGGCGAGGGTCAGCCGAATATTTTCGCGATCAAGAGGGTGTCGGGATATTCCTTAACCTCTACGTTCTTGCCGTGTCGGATGGTAAAGAGCATGTGGTACTGGTTCTCGTAGACCCTGCCGTCCGCAAGGTCAGCATGAGAGCGGATTTCGGCCGCGACCTTGTCGCCCTCGGCAACCCTGCCAATGACGGTCATCTCAAGCCCATCCTTCATGTGACCGAACATGGTGCGCTGCCCAGTAATCACCCGTTGCCTTGCCAAATCGTCCGTGCCCTGATCCGAGGTTTGAGCGCCGTTGACTGCTTAGGGCCGGGCCTGCCTCCAGTGAGGGTAGGTGACATAGGCGGTCACGGCGCCCTGCTCGTGAGACCGGATGGTCACCCGCTCGCCCTTGGGCATGTAGACGATCTCGCCCGGACCGGCTGTAACCATGTAGTCGTCGGTTGAGACCGAGAGCCGCCCTTCGAGGACAACCATAACGTCGTCGACGGCGATTCTTTCGTCGATGCTCTGGTTGGGAGCGTAGCGACCGTACCCGATCGTCACCGGTCCACCGTGCCGCTCGTCGACGAGGTTGCCCGCGAAGACATCGGCCTCCTGGCCGGGGGAGCGCTCGAACGAGGCGTCGGCGATCGTGAGCTTGCGAACCATCATCGTGTATCCTCCTTTGAGCGCCCGTGCGGCGCCGGACGTGAGCCGGGACATCGAACACTTCGCCGTGCCAGCTTGCAGCGGCGAGAGCAGCGCTTCACCGAAGAAGCGCCGGTGGGCAGATCAAGGCGACCTCGGTCATGTCGGCTGCGGTATCCGCGCAACGACCTTGATCTCAAAATCAAAGCCGGCCAGCCAGCTGACGCCCACCGCCGTCCAGTTCGGGTAGGGCGGCGTGCCGATAACCCGCTCGCGCACGGCCATGACGGCCTCAAGCTGCGCTTCTGGGTTGGTGTGGAAGGTCGTGACGTCGATCACGTCGCCGAGCGTGCAGCCAGCCGCCTCCAGCACGGAAGCAAGGTTGTCGAAGGCGAGTTGAACCTGGCGCTCGAAGTCCGGCTCGGGCGAGGCGTCCTCACGGCTGCCCACCTGGCCGGAGACGAACAAGAGATCGCCAGAGCGGATCGCGGCGGAGTAGCGGTGCCTCTCGTAAAGCGCGTGCCGACGGGCGGGAAGTATGGCTTGCCGTTCGGGCATCGAGGGGTCCTTTCAGGACTATCGGGGACGTCGCCCCCTTGACGCCGTCGAGATACTATCTGCACCGTGCAGGGATAATCCCAGCACCGGGCAAATTACTCGTGCGTCAAATGCAAGAGCGAGCGCCGCCTCAATTCGAGCAGATCGACGCCTTCATCGCGGTCGTCGAGCATGGCGGCATCTCAGCGGCGGCGCGAGCGCTCGACCGTGATGCGTCCGCCATCTCGCGGCGGCTGGACGCCCTGGAGGCCCGGCTCGGGGTTCGTTTGCTGTCTCGCACGACGCGGCGCATCACCCTGACGGAGGCCGGCGCCGCATACCTCGCCCGCGTCAGGACGATCATGAGCGAGCTGCTGGCGGCGGACTCGGAGGCTGCGGAGGGCGCTGCAACGCCCCGCGGGCTCCTGAGGCTCAGCTTGCCGGCAACCTACGCCAGGCGCTGGATCGCGCCCCGCCTGCCGGACTTCGTCGCCTCCTACCCCGGGGTTCAGCTGGAACTGCTCCACACCGATCGTTTTGTGGACCTGGTGGCAGAGGGGTTCGACGCAGCTGTCCGCATCGGCGAGCTCCCGGACAGCAGCCTCACCGTGAGGCGCCTGGCTCCCGTCGAGACCGTCCTATGCGCCTCGCCGGATTACGTCGCTCGCCGGGGCGCGCCGGCGGAGCCAGCGGACCTGGAGGAGCACGAATGCCTTCGGTTCCCAATAGAGGGTTTCCGGCAGGGCTGGAGGCTGCGGAAGCGCGACGAACGCGTCACCCAGCGCGTGTCTGGCTCCATCGTCTCCGACGAAGGTGAGGGCCTCGTCGCGGCCTGCCTCGCGGGCGGCGGCATCCTGCCGGCCTCCGACTGGGAGGTCGGGCAAGACCTTGCCGACGGCCGACTCGTCCGGGTGCTCCCGGATTGGCGGTTCGACGTCGAGGCCGCGGTGCACGTCGTGATGCCGCCGGGCCGGCTCATCCCGGCCAAAACCCGGGTGTTCGTCGACTGGCTCGTTCAAGATTTGGTGCCAGTCCCTCCATGGCTCCGCTGCCTTGTGGCTCAGGAACGGGCCTGAGCGTCAGGCATGTCCCAATGATGGCTGCACGCGTACGGGCAGTCCTTCGCCCAAGTTCAGCTGCACTGCACGGGCTTTCGGAACGTGTTGCATGGCGCATTCATATGTGCTCCTGGCGCGGCTGCAGCCCTCCGCTCGAAACCGGCGGGGTCCACTTCCAGGCGGCGAGCACATCGGCCACTTATCCGTCTGAGGCGCAACGCGGACGCGACCCGTCCGCGCCTATCAGTGGCCCAGGCCGCCTGCTATGGACTGGCATGAGCAACGAAGAATCCAAGGCTTTGAAGCGGCTCGACCAGCTCACGGGTCACAAAGGCTGAAGCCGAGCGCCGCCAAGGGGCCAAGCGTCAATCGACGCCCCGCGCTCGCCATGGCACCGCCGGTGAGCAAACGGCGCGATCTAAGGTCAACGAAATTCACGGTCATGAAGCGCTTCCCCAACTCCTACGATGCTGGCCGGCGCGGCGCTCATGCTCAGCAACTGCTCTTGAACGCGGCAAGTCGATGCTGCGGTCGGGCGTCAAGCGGTTTGGCGACTGGGTCGGCAAAGCGGGGCGGGAGCTTGGACGGTGCTGGACGCCACTGGATCAGTGGCTCCGACCAAGGTCTTATCGGGCAGCTGGCACTGGCTATAGGGGTCGTTGCTCAGTCGAAGTTGTAGTCAGCGCTCGGGGTGCGGTGTCCTCTGCTTTCCCGTGCTTGTGGGGGTTAGCCGAAGTGGACGAAGCCAGGTGGTACGGATCACCGTTCTGAGCTGGTTGAGAACAGGTCGTGTCAACGGCGGTTGGCCGGTCTGAGCACCGGCTGCGCCATCTCCGCTTCGAGGAAGGGATGAAGGAGTTGCTGGAGGGCAGGGAGGCCGCGCTCGGGGTGAGGCTGGCGGTCGCCGTCGCGGTGGATCGTGCCCTTGTCGGGGTAGTAGTTGTAAGGGCCGATCTTAAGCTGCCACGCGGTCGGGCGGGTGACACGAATGCCGTGTGCGTCGAGCCAGGCGAGGGCCTCGGTCATGGCGGGCGTGTCGGTGGGGCGACGAAGCGGGTGGGGTGCTTTGGGCATGGTTCTTCCTCCTGGGCCGAGCGCAGTGCGGCTTAGCTTTCCGTTTGGTCGGACAGGGAAGGAAGATTGAAGGATAGTGAGATGGTTAGTCAGTTGGTTAGTTGAATGTCTGTCAGTTAGTGAGAGAGCGATAGAGAGAGTGACAGACAGATCAGTTGCAGAGGGCTCTTGTAAAAACTAAACGCCTGTCAATCGAGCTGCAAGCACATCGATGCGTCAGTGGTACACCGATGCTTTCATTCCTGCGTTGCCGCGGTGCATTGAGTGTCAGCTCGACTCTTCACAACGTCGTCCATCGACTCGGATACGCCGCCATCAATGGGCGGGCTGGTGAGATAGTCGGCAGCGCGCTGGGCGTGAGCGGCGGCGCTGAAGAGGCAGCGCTTGTCATCCCGAAGTGCCCGGAGCCAGTGGTCGATGTAGCAGGCGTGGTCGGGGCGGGGTTCAGGGGTGAGCTGCAGGTCGGCGCAGACGAAGGCGGCTCCGAGTTCAGCGACGAGTTCCTCGAGGGCGTAGGCGGCGTCGCCCCAGCGTTGTTGGCCGAAGGTGCGGGCGAGGCGCGTTGGGTGGCCGGTCCAGTGGATCAGTTCGTGAGCGAGTGTGGCGTAGTAGCTCTCCGCGTCGCGGAACTGGTCGAAGGCAGGCAGGCGGATGTGATCGCGGCTGGGAATGTAACAGGCATGTGGGCCGCCGTGTTGAATATCAGCGCCCGTCCCCCGGACGAACGCGTCAGCATGCGCGAGGCCGGTAGCGCTGGAACGGGGTGGCGTGGGTGGCGCGCTGAACCGCTCGGGCAGCCCGTCGATCTGCTCGACGTTGAACACGTTATAAGTGCGCATGAACGGTATCGATAACTCATGCTCCTGGCCCGTGTCGTCCTGTTCCCGGCGCGTGAGGCGGTCGGCGTAGACAACGAGGCTGCCGGTTTCGCCGCGACGAACCTGCGCGCCAAGCGCTTGCGCCTGCTTGTAGGTGAACCAGGTGGGAGAGGTGTAGCGCCGGGCCTGTGCCTCGGCCCAGAGCAGGAGCACGTTGATGCCGCGGTAGGGCTCTCCGGTGCTGCGGAGCGGCCGAGAGCTGGGGGAGGATGAACCAGGGGTCCAGGGTTGGTGCCAGGGGCGCACGCCGCGTTCCAGGTCGGCGATGATGCGGCTGGTCACGCGGCTGTAGACGTCATTGAGCATGAACCTGGCCTCAGTTCCCGGTAAGAGGTTTCGGGTTCTGAGGTGGGGGCCTGAAGTTCACACGTTAAGCTGGCTGGAGTGGCTGGTAAGCGTCGTGTCCGTAGGTCGGTTGGTAGGGCGTTCGGCTCGTGGTGGTATGGCGTGTGTGGCTGCCGGTGGAGGACCACCGGCAGTGTTTGGGCGTGTGTTTGTATGGAGGGGGTCTTCTAATGATAGCGCTGATCACAGCGCTTTTGCAGGCTATTCGAACAGATCAGGGCCGCACTCCTGGAGCGTTATCGATTCGGCGTCGCATACGGAGATGGTGCGTTGAACCTTCAGTCCCTTTCCGGAACTCTCTACGGGCCTCCAGATGCCTTCGAGCCCGTTAGTCTTCAATTCAGATTGGCCTAACTCACCGATGGCTCAAATTGCGACCCGAACGAGCTTGGATCATCAAGGTGCCGACTTCCGCGGCTTGATGATCTTCGCGTTCGGGGATAGCAGCAGAAAGATGAGCAAAGCACGCATTGCAAAAGTGCGGCAGACCCGCTCATCGCTGCGCGCTGCACCCGCTCGTTCGGCGTCACTCACCGGGCGACGTAGTGCGTGAAGAGCGGGATTGGCTGCGCGTTCGGCGAAGTACCGGCAAGCCCAGCAGAGCCGAACGAGCTTAGCCTCGATGAGAGCTCTGGGACCCGAGGGTGCAAACTTTCACATTTGCGAAAATCCGAGACAAGCTGGTACGTTGCCTGTCTCAGTTGTAAAAGTTCGCCATTCTTGCAGTCAGTTGGAGTGTTTTCTTAAAGTTACATTAAGCGCCTGATGTCGTGTGATAGTTTCACATATTGCCCGGCTCAAGTTTCACACTTTCGGTGCCTTTAGGCGCGCGAGTTGCGTCTTAGTCGTCTTACCGTCTGAGCTCTGCCCAAATTCGATGGCTCCCTTGAGCGTTGTGACAGACACGGTAGTTGCGACCTGCAAGCCGAAGATCTTCTGCAGACCGTCGGACCCGAGCCACGCCTCGTGGGTGGGGAGGTTGTCGCTCACCTCAGCGTCTGCGCTTCGCTGGATCGGGCATGTGACCGTCGCTAGACCGCCGTTCACTGGTACTGCGAGCTCGAGGGTACCCGCCTCGCCACCGAAGATGCGCATGCGAACTGGGCTCTCAGTCGGCTCAATTTGTGAAACGATTTTAGCGACTGCGCTACGGAGCTCTGCAACCGGAGCCAAACCGTGATCAAGACTGTCGCGCTCCGATGGCGGAGTGAGCTTCGGGCCTTGCACCTCCAACTTGAATGCCGAGCGGATCCGAGCGTCGTAAACATGAAGCGTATTGTCGACGACACCCCAGCGTGCCGTTGCCCGATCAATCAGAGCTAGAAGATCGATGAGGTTCCTGGCTGAAGACCGGGCTAATGTGAGCGGATTGCTCACCAAAAAGCCTTCGGTGATCCGAATACGACCATGGACGGGGGAACCTGCTATCCCGCTTGTCGCGTTCAACGAGAGAGTAGCAAACGGCGATTGACTACTCCTGTCAGCAAATTCGGCAATCGCCTGCAACGCTTCCCTGAATGCGCCGTTGTCGAGACCCGATCCTTGTGGAAGTGGGTCTGCTGAGAGTTCCAGAGGGATAAACTCAACAGGCCATCTGGCCGTGAACGGGCCAGTCTTGATCTTGCAGTTCACCTGCCCCTCACTGTTTGCAGCTCCCTTCGCGGTCTGTGGAAGCCTGAACCGGATGAGGGTATCCGCGTCGCCAGAGCGGTCCATTCTATCGCCTAGCCATCGGTTTCGATTGCACAGCAGATCAACAAAGAGGTCCGCGGAGAAGCGCAAGTCGAGATGATCTTCTGCGAGCAGCGAAGCGTGCTCATGCAAGGGGACCGCAGCTTCGCACCGCGCCTTATTCGTGCTGCCAACAAGAATGAGGCGGTCCCGTTCGAGTCGGGCCTGCACCCAATCGGCGTGGACGACGGCGCTCAGGGCAAGGTGAGCAAGCCTGAGGTCAACGCGCTCGACTGAAAAGAGAACGTCCGGTAAGTGTGAGGTTGCCTCGATCAAATGAGCGGATTGCTTGGTTGACGGTTTCTTACTGTGGTCTGCGGGGACTGGCGTGGCGGGCACGTCGTCCGTAAGGTTCGCGATCGGGTCGCCTTGCGACCCGTCGGGTGATGCCGGTACCTTATTTTCGATCGGATCCGAGTTCTCCAAGTCCGGGCTCATAAGGTTGCCTCCTCGAACGCTTCGTCCGCTGTTTTCGTGCTCGGCTTTCGGGCCTTCAGCGGCTTTACTAGGCTGATCAGCGTCTCCATCTCGACTTGGTCGTCGCTTTCCCTGGTTACCAGGAACCCAGGATAGAAATCGATCAAAGTACTGGCAGCTTCGAATTCTTTGACCGTGTTCAAGAGAGCACCGATGCTAAACTTCGCATGGATGGCCGTATCTATCATCGACTGCCGAGCTCCCGTGCTCCGGGCGCGGACCCGACGACCGTTCTCACCCTTCGCGGTCAGCTCATAGTGAACGTTGTGGAGATCCTTAAGTCCGATGAAACTTGCGACGCCATCAATGGGCTTCGAAGCTGTCATCCCGGCTAGCATGTGTAGCAACTGCTTGCGTGGGAGGAGCACGCGATCCTGATTCTTCTCCACCGACAGCAGCGCTGCAATTTCGGCCGGGAAGCGCCGCTCTGTCTTTTCGATTCCGAAAGCGAAACGGTGATCCCGAAAGACGTAGAATTTTCCCGTATCATAAACATAACACTTGTCGAGCGCCGGCATAAAGTCGGCGAGAACGGGCAGAAACCGACCACGGAACCGAAGATCTCGACCTTTTAAGGCGGGAGCGTAGACGAACCCTACCGCCGACATGGAGCCGCCGATGAGTCGACCATTGACCAGTTCGACGACATTGAACGATTCCTGAACAGGATCGTCGAGTACATAGGGTGCGAGGAGCCGGCAGGCTTTGGCCAGAGCAGACGGATCAAAGACTTGCCTCAGCTTTGGATCGATCAACCCGATCCGCGCTTCTGTGATATCGGTGAACTTGGAGAAGTTCTTGGTCAGGATCGGGCGTGCGAACGCGCCTGACACAACGCTGACACGACTTTGATCGGCGACGAATGTGAGCTCGATCTTGTTCTCGCAGGCATCGAGCGTCATGAGCATATCCGTCAGGAGCACCACGAACGCAACGCAGCCACCTAAAGGGACGTCATCGCAAGTCGTCGCGAGCGGAAGCACGCACTCGCAAAAGGCTCCTCCGAAAGCCGAACGGATAGATAGCTGATTACGGCTCAGCGCAACCTTGACTTGCTCTCGATCGCTGTTTCGAGCACCGGATGCTGCAGCGACCAGGCTGATCGCGTGCTTTAACGGGTCAACGTCGAGCAGGCACCTGTAAGTACCAGCTAGGGTGGGGCTTGTATGGATCGTGAAGCCGGTGAAAGACTCGACCGCTGCGAGATGAAGCGGATCTTTGGCGAGTTCGGTGAAGAAAGAGCTTTCTTCGAATTCATGGCTCTGGTGAGCAACGATGTCCTCGAAACTCAGATCTTCCCATGCACCTTTGTGCGGTCCTCCCTGGTAGGGCTCGACCGGGCCATGCGTGATCGGGTCCTTGAACGGCGATATATCCTCAGCGACGACTTGCTCCGGCATCTGCGGAGAGGTTGTAGGCAGCTCTTGCCCGGCGTCGGCGGGAGTGACCGCGAAGGGTTCGGTAGACCCATTAGCTTCGAGCCCGGGTTCAGATGATCCACTTTCGTTTGACGGCATAGGGGAACCTCAGCGTATTCTTTTTTGGACTCGGGCAAGGTGCCGAGACGGCATCAAAGCGAGCTCGGATGCAATGAGCAAGCGCACGAATGGCGAAGAACCTATTCGAAGATAGACCTGAGGCGTTCCATCGACCCGCAGCCCTCGCACAGCGGCACCGGCCGCAGCGCTTTCGGGACCTTGTTGGCTTGGATGAAGCTGCAAGTTACCTCAGATCGCAAGCAGCCCAGCGCATTGGTCGTTCAGTCTTGATTTCGGGACCTCCAGGATGCGGGAAGTCGAGCCTGGCAGATATCTATGCCACAGCGCTGCTTTGCCAGGAGCTTACGGACGAGCCGTGTCTGACCTGCGATGACTGCGAGAGAGCTCTTTTGCGAAGTCATTGGAACTGGTCAAACGACCGGACCAGGACGTGGGGTGACGAGAAAGAGCTGGTGAAATCCATCAAGGCTGATGTGGAGACCGAATCTCGGGGCGGTGGTTGGAAGGTTGTTACCATCGATCAGGTGCATCGGATCTCTGAGGGAGCGCTCGATGCATTGCATGACGTGCTTGAGCGTCACCCGGCGGGAGTCACGTTCATCTTGTGTACCACGGAACCCCACCTGATCGGGGTACGGACAAGATCACTGCTGCAGCACCTTCAGGTGGTATCGCCCTCGGTTCCAGACCGAGCTCGCTTCCTTGCAACGATCTGCGAACGTGAAGGTATCGAGGTCGAGGAAGGGGTCCTCGACCTCATCGCCAGCCACGCCGAACCCGGGTTTCGTACGTCGTGCGCCGACCTGGAATACCTATCGCTGACGGGGAGAAACACCGTTCGATTGGTCCGCCAGCACTACGGTCTCGACTATCGCGGAGTTGTCCCGGCCTACTTCGCTGCCTTGGTCGCCGGCGAGGGGTACCAACAACAAATCCGTCATCTTCATCGTTGGTCAAGTTCGCCTGAGAACAAGCTCAGAGCCATTGAAGCCTACTTGTTGGACGCGTTCTCGAGTGATGTGCTGAACATCGTTGGGTGCTCGGGAGCGACCCAGGCAGGTTTGATCGAGCGGGCGAAGACCGTCGAGAAACTGACCGCTCGAGGCGTACAGCTTGCCATGCAACCGCATGCGTTCTGGAGGGCAATCCTGCAGTTCTGGAAGTCCCCGCCCAACCCGAGCGAGGCGGATCTCATCCGAATCACGAATGCGTTCGATGACTACATCAACGGGACGATGAGAGCCGCAGAGACGGACGAGCCGTTGATCTATCGGCCCCGCCAACGCGCCCGTCCACCGGGAACGGAGCAACAGCAAACTTCCGCTCGGGTGCGGAATGATGGTCGGTCGGCGGGGTATCTGAGCCTAGTAGAGGCTAAGGATCTCTGGGACGCCGCTTCCTACATGAGGCAGATGTACGGTGCTTATTTCAATACTCGCTTGCTGCTTCGATGGGGCGCGAGCGACGCCTGCGCAAAGGTACTCACAAACTTTTTGCGCGAGCTCAGAATGTACGTACAACGCCGAAACAATTCTTCGCCGTTTCATTACATGTACACTCACGAGAACGAATGCTCGTCGGGGCGAGCAACACGCATTATCGCGGCTATCCCATACGACCCTCAGCGACTAGAGGAATGGTTGGAGCGGTATATTCAAAGGCACGCTAGCCGTAGCTCGACTGCACTGAGCTGCGAGTTGCACCTGCAGACGCCGCCGCCATCTGGCCGCGCGGACCTTCATTGGCGTTTGGTCAAAGAACTGTGTCGTGGGCTCGATCCGGCCGCAGCGGACGCCGACGACCGTTGTGGGGATGGTGGCTCCATCTTGGATCTGTTGGAAGTTCCCCTGCATCTTCACGAGCCGATCGGGCTCTGGAAAGGCAACCAACGCTGCAACATGGCGCGCCATCTGTCGTTGAGTGCTCGCGAGGCGGTCGATCCCGATCTAAGCTTCCTGTCGGCGTTTCAAAACAGGTGCTGGAGTGCGCTAGCATCTGATTGGGAGAAGGCAGACTTCGAGTATCGGTCGAAACTCGAGGCCCAGCGCCTTGCTTGGACAAAGCGCACTGAAACCGACTGGAAGGACGATGGCAACGATCTGACCTCCCACTTGCGAGCAGAACGATTGCGGGAATTCCAGGAAGCGTGGCAAGCACACCGGCATGCCAGAGAAGCGCGACGACCCGGTTTCGGGGCGGCATGCTGAGTGGCGCACGCTCTAACATTCTTCGTCCATGCGTTGTCTCGGCCCGGCTACGGGCGGTTGCATGCGGATCCAGAGTTCTGCTACAAACTCCCATGCCGGCGCACCGGATGAGCTTTGAAAAAGCTGAGGTTTTTGGCTTGGAGCGGACCCTCATAGGATCCTGGCGCCCCAGCCAACGTCTCCGTAAGCTTGTGATAGGTATGCTTCTGATTGATTGATGGACGTCGTCGCTGCTGCAAGTTGCGGCCGGCTGTCAGCAGTCTTCTTCTAACTCGCGCCGGAAAAAGTACCTAGGTGGCTGCATCCTCGACGCGATCGATCTTCTCTCAAAGTCGAGCTGGGATGCCGCTAAGCTTGCTAGGCGGTTGCGCGATGTCCGGCAATACGTTGCCCTGCGGCTGACTCGGAAGCAGACCGGCGTGGGCAGGTTCCTGCATAGAAGCGAAGCTAGCAGGTTGGTCCGAGAAGCACCGAGCCGTGCAGAGGAGCAGGAGGTGGTTGTCGACGAGCTTTGGACTTCGCTAGCCAGCTACTAGATGGCAGCGAACGTCTCGGATAAGCCGGCGCTTCAAGCGGCTGGCCATCGATCCCGCCGTCTGCTGTTCGAACGGAAATAGGCGGATTCTTGGTGTCTGCTTGGCACGGACCGCCGCGAATGGTACAAGGTGGTGGTACAAGTCAACTTGTCCGGCAATCGTTAAGCTGCTGATTTCGTTGGCGTTGAAGATGCTGTGGGACAGTCCGCCCCTGGGCACCACTCCCTGAACATCGCCAGGACTGACGCCGGGCTGCGATGCGCTCCGGTCGTTCGAGGCTTGTCCGGCCTTGAAGCCTGCGTCTGCGACCTGTCGGGCCGAGTTCCCGCCGCACCGACCGGACGCAACGTCAGCCGGCTTGCCGGGGGCCTTGGATCGGACATATTCGAAACCTAGCGAGCCCGCTCTGGGGCTGCACGACCGGAGACGATTCGTCCGGGGCGCCCCCTTCATGTTTTCGATCCAGGCTCGACAGGGGACCCGACGCTTGCACGGCACCGCAACCAGAGGACCGACCGCGCGCGTCCTGACGTACAACGTTCATCGCTGGCTCGGCACGGACCGCCGGATCTCCCCGGAACGGATCGCCGATGTGATCGCGTCCTGCGAACCCGACGTGGTGGCTCTCCAGGAGGTGCGCGTCGGGCGGGCGCAGGCCGGCGCGGCGGATCAGGCCGCCATGGTGGCGTCGCGGCTCGGGATGGACCTGCACTTCCAGCCGACCATCCGGATCTTCGGCGAGCAGTTCGGCATCGCCGTGCTGACGCGCCAGCCCTCCCGCGTGGTACGCCAGAGCAGGCTGCCGACCCTCTCCAACGGCCCCTCCATGGAGAAGCGCAGCGCCCTGTGGGTGTCGGTCGACCTCGACGGGCACGAGGTGCAGGTGATCAACGCCCATCTTTCGCTCCGCTCCCGCGAGCGTCTGCATCAGGCGGAGGCGCTCGCGGGGTCGGACTGGATGGGGCATCTCGACTGCGCGGGTCCCGCGGTGCTGCTCGGCGACTTCAACGCGCCGCCGCATTCGCGCGCCTACCGGCTCTTCGCCGCGCGGTTCCGGGACGCCCAGCTCTCGAACCCGGAGGGCCAGCCGCAGGCCACCTTCCACACCCGCGCCCCGGTCCTTCGGCTCGACCACGTCTTCGTTACCCCCTCCGTCGAGGTGCTGGCGGCCGCCCCCGTGCGCACGCCGCTCGCCCGCGTGGCCTCGGACCATTTCCCGCTCCTCGCCGAGGTCCGCGTCGCCGGTGCGTTCGGCGCCAAGCGGGCCGCGGCGGCCGAGACCGCGGCCTGATCGTTTGCATCGGCGCAAGGGATGTTCGCTCCGCCTGCACCGGCCCGGCGGTTGATCGCCCGACCCGGCAGCCTGATATGGCAAGGCTCAGGCGAAGCGCTTCGCTTCGCCGGTCCACCCGCAGGGCCTTGAACCCCGCGTGCCAGAAGGATGACCTCATGAAGCTCTACTACGTCCCCGGCGCCTGCTCGCTCGGTCCGCACATCGTCGCCCGCGAGGCCGGCCTTCCGCTCGACCTCGTGCGCGTGAACCTCGCCGATCGCACCACCGAATCGGGCGAGGCCTTCGCCAGCGTGAACCCGAAGGGCTACGTGCCGGCTCTGCGCCTCGACGGCGGCGACGTGCTGACCGAAGCGTCCGCCATCCTGCAATACCTTGCCGAAAAAGCCCCGCAGGCCGGCCTCATGCCGCAGCCGGGCAGCGCCGACCGCTACAAGCTCCTCGAATGGCTCGGCTTTATTTCGACCGAGATCCACAAGGGCTTCGGTCCGCTCTGGAACCCGAAGAGCCCCGCCGAGATCCGCGAGGCCGCGATCGAGAAGCTCCACCAGCGCTTCGCCTATCTTGACGGCCATCTCGCCTCCAGGCCCTACCTTCTCGGGGACCGGTTCAGCATCGCGGACGCCTATGCGTTCACCGTGGTGAACTGGGCGAACTTCCACAAGGTCGACATCTCCCGGCATCAGAACCTCGTCGCCTTCATGGGCCGCGTCGCCGCGCGCCCGAAGGTGCAGGAGGCGCTCGCCGCCGAAGGCCTGCTCAAGGCCGCCGCCTGACCCGAACCGGCCGGCCCCGGTTTCGGGGCCGGCCTTCGCTTGCCAGCGAGGGAAGGGACCGCTAGGCAGGCGGCGAATTCAAGCGCCCGCCATGCCGCCCCTGTCCATCTTCATCATCACGAAGAACGAAGCCGACCGTTTGGGCGAGACGCTCAAGGCGGTGGAGGGGCTGAGCGACGACATCGTCGTGGTGGACTCGGGCTCCACCGACGGCACGCAGGCGGTGGCGGAGGCGGGCGGGGCCCGGGTGATCTTCAACCCCTGGCCGGGCTACGGGCAGCAGAAGCGCTTCGGCGAGGATCAGTGCCGCGGGCCCTGGCTCCTCAACATCGACGCCGACGAGGTCATCCCGCCGGACCTCAAGGCCGAGATCCTGCGCCTCTTCGAGCGGGGCGAGCCGGCCGAGGAAGCCTACACGGTCCGCATCGCCGAGATCTTTCCGGGGGAGGGCGCGCCGCACCCTTTCGCCTACGCGCTCGCTCCGGTGCGCCTCTACCGCAAGGACAAGGGCCGCTATTCGAGCTCCCTCGTCCATGACCGGGTCGAGCTCCAGCCCGGCACGCGGGTCGGGCGGCTCAAAGGCATCATCCACCATCGCTCCGTGCGCTCGCTCGGCGACCAGATCGCGAAGCTCAACCGGTATTCCGACCAGCAGGCGGTGGACCTCGACCTGCGCGGCGTCACGCTCCCGATCTGGCGGCTCTTCGTCGAGTTCCCGGTATCCTTCGTGAAAGCCTATTTCGGGCGCCGGCACTTCGTGCGGGGCGCCTACGGCTTTCTCACGGCCATGAACTACGCCATCGCGCGCCATCTGCGCGTTGCGAAGAACTACGAGCGGCGGCGCCTCGACCGCGCGAAGAAGGCCGGCGGACGCTGACCCACGCCGGCCGGCGCGGCCGGCAGCCGCCGGTGGATCGCCGAAGCAGGGCCTTGCGGGCCTCCCAATAGTATTATTTATTGAAGCCTTCCGTTAGGGCCGGTCGGCCCTCCCGGCAGCGATAAAGATTTTAGGGAGAATGCGAATGAAGGCCCTTCGAACATTTCTGACCGCGCTGTCTCTCGGCGCCCTGGCCCTGGTTCCTGCCGCGCAGGCCCAGCAGAAGGGCACGATCGGCGTGTCGATGCCGACGAAGTCGTCCGCCCGCTGGATCGACGACGGCAACAACATGGTGAAGGCGCTCAAGGAGAAGGGCTACGAGGTCGACCTGCAATATGCCGAGGACGACATCCCGAACCAGCTCGCCCAGATCGAGAACATGATCACCAAGGGCTCGAAAGCCCTCGTGATCGCGGCGATCGACGGCACCACCCTCTCCGACGCCCTGCAGCAGGCGGCCAGCAAGGGCATCAAGGTCATCGCCTACGACCGCCTGATCCGGAACTCGCCGAACGTCGACTACTACGCTACCTTCGACAACTTCCAGGTGGGCGTGCTCCAGGGCGGCTATATCGAGCAGGCCCTCGGGCTGAAGGAGGGCAAGGGCCCGTTCAACATCGAGCTCTTCGGCGGCTCGCCGGACGACAACAACGCGTTCTTCTTCTACAACGGCGCCATGTCGGTGCTCGAGCCCTACATCAAGAGCGGCAAGCTCGTGGTGCGCTCGGGCCAGACCGGGATGGACAAGGTGTCGACGCTGCGCTGGGACGGCGCCACCGCCCAGGCCCGCATGGACAACCTCCTGTCGGCTTTCTACACCGACAAGCGCGTGGACGCGGTGCTGTCACCCTATGACGGCATCAGCATCGGCATCCTCTCGTCCCTCAAGGGCGTGGGCTATGGCAGCGGCGGGCAGAAGATGCCGGTCGTGACGGGCCAGGACGCCGAGGTGCCCTCCATGAAGTCGATCCTCGCCGGCGAGCAGACCTCGACGGTGTTCAAGGACACGCGCGAGCTCGCCAAGGTCGCCGCCAACATGGTCGACGCCATGCTGTCCGGCAAGCAGGTCGAGGTGAACGACACCAAGACCTACGAGAACGGCGTGAAGGTGATCCCGTCCTACCTCCTCAAGCCCGTGAGCGTGGACGCCTCCAACTGGAAGCAGGTTCTGGTGGACAGCGGCTACTACAAGGAAAACCAGATCAAGTAAGGCTCGCGAAGCCGGCCCTGCGCGACCCTCGCGCAGGGCCTTTTGATCTGAAGGTTCTGCGATGGCCGCCATTCTCGAGATGCGGGGAATCAACAAGACGTTCCCCGGCGTGCATGCGCTCAAAGACGTCAGCTTCACGGTTCAGACCGGCGAGATCCACGCCCTCGTGGGCGAGAACGGCGCCGGAAAATCCACGCTCATGAAGGTGCTGAGCGGGGTCTACCCCCACGGCTCCTATACGGGCGACATCTATTTCGAAGGGGAGGAGCGGCGCTTCTCCGGCATCGCCGACAGCGAGAAGCTCGGCATCATCATCATCCACCAGGAGCTCGCCCTCGTGCCGCTCCTGTCGATCTCCGAAAACATCTTTCTCGGCAACGAGCAGACGAAGGCCGGGGTGATCGACTGGGCCACCACCTTCCGCCGCACGAAGGAACTGCTCGGCAAGGTGGGCCTGAAGGAATCGCCCGATACCCTCGTCACGGATCTCGGCGTCGGCAAGCAGCAGCTCGTCGAGATCGCCAAGGCCCTCTCCAAGAGGGTGAAGCTTCTCATCCTCGACGAGCCGACGGCGAGCCTCAACGAGAGCGACAGCAACGCGCTCCTCAACCTCCTGCTGCAGTTCAAGCAGCAGGGCATCACCTCGATCCTGATCTCCCACAAGCTGAACGAGATCTCGCGGGTGGCGGATTCCATCACGGTCCTGCGGGACGGCGCGACCGTCGAGACCCTGGACGCCCGGGGCGAGACCGTCAGCGAGGACCGGATCATCAAGGGCATGGTGGGCCGCGAGATGGCGGACCGCTATCCGAACCGCGAGCCGCAGCCTGGCGAGATCCTGTTCGAGGTCGAGAACTGGCAGGCCTACCACCCGATCCACACCGAGCGGCAGGTGGTGAAGGGCATCAACCTCAATATCCGCCGCGGCGAGATCGTCGGGATCGCGGGCCTCATGGGGGCGGGCCGGACCGAGTTCGCCATGAGCCTGTTCGGGCGCACCTACGGCACCAACATCAGCGGCAAAGTGCGGCTGAAGGGTCAGGAGATCGACGTCAGCACCGTCGGCCGGGCGGTCGAGAGCGGGGTGGCCTACGTCACGGAGGACCGCAAGACCTACGGCCTCGTGCTGGAGGAGGACATCGTCAAGAACATCACGCTCGCGAACCTGAAGGGCGTGTCCCGCCATGCGGTGATCGACGACATGCGGGAGTTCAAGGTGGCGAACGACTACCGCAACCGGCTGCGCATCCGCTCCTCCGGGGTGCACCAGGAGACCGTGAACCTCTCGGGCGGGAACCAGCAGAAGGTGGTGCTGAGCAAGTGGCTGTTTTCGAACCCCGAGGTGCTGATCCTCGACGAGCCCACGCGGGGCATCGATGTCGGCGCGAAATACGAGATCTACACCATCATCAACCGCCTGGCCGATGAGGGGAAGGGCGTTCTGATGATCTCGTCCGAGATGCCGGAGCTGCTCGGCATGTGCGACCGGATCTACGTGATGAACGAGGGCGCTCTCGTCGCCGAGTTCCCGGTGGCCGAAGCGTCCCAAGAGAAGATCATGAATGCCATCGTGAGGGCAGGAAGGCGCTGACCATGGATACCGGACTGACCGACAACCTGCGCTCGACGGAACGGCCCTCCTTCGGGTCGATGTTCAAGTCGCACTTCCGCGACTATGGCATGCTCGTGTCGCTGCTTGCCATCATGCTGTTCTTCCAGGTGGTGACGGGCGGCACGCTCCTGCGGCCGCTCAACCTGACGAACCTCGTTCTGCAGAACAGCTACATCGTCATCATGGCCCTCGGCATGCTGCTCGTCATCGTGGCGGGCCATATCGACCTGTCGGTGGGGTCGGTGGTGGGCTTCGTCAGCGGGCTCGCCGCGGTGATGATGGTGCAGTACGGGGTTCATTTCGTTCCGACCATCGTCGTGTGCCTCATCATCGGCGGCCTCATCGGCGCGATCCAGGGCTACTGGGTCGCCTATCTTCACGTGCCGTCCTTCATCGTCACCCTCGCCGGCATGCTGGTCTTCAAGGGCCTGCAACTCGCCCTTCTCGGCGGGCGCTCCGTCGGCCCGTTCTCGCCGGAGTTCCAGAAGCTGAGCTCCGGCTTCATCCCTGACGTCTTCGGCGGCCAGGGCCTCAATTACACCTCCCTGTTCCTCGGCGTCGCTACCGTGTTGGCGATCCTCTGGTTCGGGTTCCGCCTGCGGACGAACCAGCAGAAGCACGGCGTCGAGCCGGCGCCCTTCGGGCTCTTCGCCTTCAAGACGGTGCTGCTCTCGGGCCTCGTCCTCGCGTTCTGCTACCTGCTCGCGACCTATCGCGGCCTGCCGAACGTGCTCATCATCATGGCCGTCCTCGTCGCGCTTTACGCCTTCGTGACGAACCGCACGACCATCGGGCGGCGCATCTATGCCCTCGGCGGCAACGTGAAGGCGGCGAAGCTCTCCGGCATCAACACGGAGCGGCTGATCTTCCTCACCTTCGTCAACATGGGCGTTCTCGCGGCTCTGGCGGGCCTCATCTTCGCGGCGCGCCTCAACACGGCGACGCCCCGCGCCGGCCTCGGCTTCGAGCTCGACGTGATCGCGGCCTGCTTCATCGGCGGCGCCTCCGCATCCGGCGGCTTCGGCAAGGTGACCGGCGCCGTGATCGGGGCGCTCATCATGGGCGTCATGAACAACGGCATGTCGATCCTCGGCATCGGCATCGACTACCAGCAGGTCATCAAGGGCCTGGTGCTGCTCCTCGCCGTCACGGTCGACGTCTACTACCGCAAGAAGTAGGGCATCCGTGCCGGGAGCCCTGCCATGATGGACATGTTCCACGCGCGCCTTGCCGGCTCGACCCGGTCCCGTTCGGCCCACGATCAGGTGGTGAACGGGATCGGGCGCGGGATCGTGGAGGGGCGCTACCCGGTGGGGCAGACCCTTCCGGGCGACGCTGACCTCATGGAGCGGTTCGGCGTCTCGCGCACCGCCCTTCGCGAGGGCCTCAAGACCCTCGCCGCCAAGGGCCTCATCGAATCGAAGACCCGCGTGGGGACGAGGGTTCTGGAGGAGAAGAGCTGGAATCTCTTCGACGCCGACATCCTCAGCTGGCGCCTCCAGCAGGGCGCCGACAAACCCTTCCTGGAAAGCCTGTTCGAAATCCGCCAGGCCCTCGAACCGCTCGCGGCCGCCGCTGCCGCCCATGCCCGATCGGAGGACGATCTCGCCCGGATTCGGGAGGCGCTGGAGCGGATGTTCCAGGAGCATCATTCGCGAGAAAGCTTCACCCTCGCGGACGTGGCGTTCCACCGCGCGGTTCTGGACGCCTCCGGCAACCCCTTCCTGCAATCCATGGGAACGGTGATCGAGGCGGCGCTCGCGGTCGCCTTCGCGCTGAGCGCGCCCATCGACGATCCCGCCCGCTTCGAGCAGGCCGGCCGCCAGCACCGGGCCGTGCTCGATGCCCTGGTGCGCCGCGACCCGCAAGGGGCGAGCCGGGCCATGTCCGCCTGCATCCTCCAGGGCGCGAAGGATGCCGGCATCCACCGCGGCCGCGCTCCTTCCGTCGACGTTGCCGTCAAGCTCTACGGCCACTGAAGGCTAGACGCCCTCGTCCGTCAGGGCGGCGGCGATCTCCTCCGTCACGAACGGAAGCTTCCGCCGCCATTCGCCGACGCTCTTGCCGGTGTGGTCGCCGTCCGGACAGATCACCTCGTCGCCGTCCCGCGCACCGTCCGGCACGCAATCGAGGAGATGGCTGCCGCAGACGGGGCAGCGGAAGAACGCCCCGACAGCGGCTTCGGTCGGGTCGGACATGCATCACCTCCGGTCTCGGTTGCGGTCCTTCGAAGCCGTATCACGGCCCGCGATGAGGATCGAAGTCGGAGATCGCGCTGACCCCCGAGCGGACGAGCCGCCGCAGAGCTTGGCCTGCGGCGATGCCCCTGGCGGGGAACCCGGAACACTTCGGCATCCCCCGCATTGGCGGGGTTGAGTCCCCGGGCCGGCCCGGCAGGGGATACGTTAGGTTTCGGGAGATCGGCATGTCTCAATCAGTCTTGCGCGGGCTCTTGCGCCCATGCGCCTTCGCGGGCGCCCTGGTCGCGCTATCCTCCGTCTCGGCGCCGGCGGCGATGGCCCAGCAGGCCGGAGCGCTCGCGCCGAGCGGGCCGGTGGACTTCACCGGCATGGTCCGCGCCAAGATGCCGTCCGTGGTCGCCATCACCACGCGCCAGATGGTCCAGGAGCGGGCTGAGACGACCGCCGACGATTCGCCTCTCGCCGAGCTCTTCCGCCGCTACCGCGGCAACGGGGGCGAGGGCCGCGCGCCGCAACAGCAGCAGGCCCGGCAGTCGCTCGGCTCCGGCTTCTTCATCAGCCAGGACGGCTACGTGGTGACGAACAACCACGTCATCGAGAACGCCTCCGAGATCCACGTGATCCTGAGCGATCGGACCGACGTGCCCGCGCGCCTCGTCGGCCGCGATCCCTCGACCGACATCGCCGTGCTCAAGATCGAGCCGCGTCCCGACATCGCGGCCGCGAGTTGGGGCAACTCGGACGCCATGGAGCCCGGCGCCTGGACCATCGCCATCGGCAGCCCCTTCGGCCTCGGCGGCACCGTGACCGTGGGCGTGCTCTCGGCCCGTTCGCGGGACATCCGGTCGGGCCCCTACGACGACTTCCTCCAGACCGATGCCGCCATCAACCAGGGCAATTCCGGCGGACCGCTCTTCAATGCGGCCGGCGAGGTGGTGGGCGTCAACACGGCGATCTTCTCGCCCTCCGGCGGCAGCGTCGGGATCGGCTTTGCCGTGCCGGCCACTACCGCGCGCTCCGTCGCCGACCAGCTCATCCGCAACGGGCGGGTGGAGCGCGGCTATGTGGGCCTGCGCCTCCAGGAGATCACCCCCGCCATCGCGCGGGCGCTCGGACGTCCCGACGACAAGGGCGTGCTCGTGGCCGGCGTCGAGCCCGGCGGGCCGGGCGAGAAGGCGGGCCTGCGCAACGGCGACGTGATCACCCAGATCGGCCAGCAGGCGGTGGAGAGCGGCCGCGACCTCTCCCGCGCGGTCGCCGCACTGAGGCCCGGATCGCAGGCGCAGCTCACCGTGCAGCGCGGGGGGCGCACCCAGGATGTGACGGTGGCGGTCGGCCAGCGGGCGGAGCAGCAGCCCGTTCAGACGGGCGCCCTGACGGCGCCGGAGACCGGCCGGCGCCTCGGCGTCCAGCTCGGCAACCTCGACGAAGCGACCCGCCGCCAGTCGGGCGCCGAGGGCGGCGTCGTGGTGCGGCAGGTGGAGCCCGGCAGCCCCGCGGCCGAGAACGGCATCCGCCCGGGCGACGTGATCATCGAGGCGAACAATCAGCCCGTGAGCCAGCCCACCGATGTGGCCAATGCCTGGTCGCAGGCCCAGCGCGACAAGAAGCCCGTCCTGCTCCGGGTGCGGCGCGAAGGCCAATCCGTCTTCGTCGCCGTGGAGGGCTGATCCAAGGGGCGGCGGGATCGTCGTGCATCGTCCCGCCGCTTGGCTCGACGCGGCCGCCGCGATCCTCGGCGGCCGGCCGCGTCGGGTCATGGTCCTGGGACCCGTCGATGCGGGAAAGAGCAGCTTCTGCGGCTTTCTTGCCGCTGCCGCTTCCAGCGCCGGCCTTGATGTCGAAGGGCTCTGCACGGATCTCGGCCAGAAATGGATCGGGCCTCCGGCTTGCGTCACCCGGGGTCATACGGACGGGGAGGGCGGCCTCGCATTGCAGGATCTCGCCTTCGTCGGCACCACGGATCCGGTGCGGGGCTCGCAAGCGCTGATCGAAGGTGCCGCCCGTCTCGCCTGGCAGTCCCGGGCCGAGATGGTCGTGATGAACACGAGTGGGCTCCTGGCCGGGCCCGGGTGGGCGCTCAAGGCGAAGAAGATCGCGGCTCTCGATCCGGATTGCCTCGTCGCCGTCGGCGACGATCTTACCTTCGACCGGCTGCTCGCCGATTATCGCGGCCGGCTCGTGGTCAGGGTGCCGTCGTCGCCCTTCGCACGGCGTAAGACGGAAGGAGAGCGCCGCGCGGCACGGCGCGAGGCGTTCCGGGCCTACTTCGCCGATGCGACGGTCCAGCCGTGGCCGGCGGAGGCTTCAGGGTTGGAAGCAGACGGAAGCATGCTCCCGCGGCACTTGTCGGCTCTCGCCGCCGATGGGCGGGATCTCGGCTTGGGCATCGCGGTCGAAGAGGGCTGCCTGACGCCGGTTGGGATGGCGGCTGTCCGAGCGGTCCGCTGGGGTGCGATCATGGTCGACGAGGCGTTCAGGGACCGGCCGTTGGCTATGCCCGAGCGACGGCCACCAAACGCAAGAAACCCTGCCCGCCGGGAGGCGGAGCAGGGCTCTTGAAGGGGCTTGGTGGCGTTTAGCGCGACGGGGTCGTGCTGCCGCCCGCAGCGCCGCCGGAGGTGCCGGCGCCAGGCGTGGCCGGGCTCGACGGAGCCGTGGAGGACGGCGGCGGGTTCGTCTGGTTGGTGCTGCCGGTCTGGTTCGAAGAATCGTTGCAAGCCGCGAGGGCGAGAAGGCCCACAACCGGCAGAATCGTGCGAAGGCGCATGAATCTCTCCTTGGTGATCAAGTCGGAACTACCGATCAACGGCGGAGGCGGGCATCTGTTTCAGCGGGGCAGTTCAGTGCCTGCTGCATGCCTCGTGTCACGGCCTCAAGAAGTGCGCTTGCCGCGGGAGCGTTTCGCCTGGGTCGCTGCGGGCGCCGCATCCTCGGCCGCCACCTCCCCACCCGCCGCGCCGACGGAGGCGGCAGCCTCGACTGCGGCAGCGGGCTGCACGTCGTCGACGGTCGCGTCCGATTCGGGCGCCGCGGCATCCGGTGAGGCCGTATCGCCTTCACCGGCCATGCTCTCTTCCCCGGCCGCGAGTTCCTGCTCGGCCTGACGCCAGTGGTCCTCCGGGTCGCCGGTGCAGCCGGCCCGTTCCCAGATCTCGTAGGCGCGGCTCCGGATCCGGTCTTCCAGCGTCTGCATGCTCGTCTCCTTGCGCGAAAGTCGTCAGGCCGCCCGGAACCCTCCTGCGAAGGTCTGCGCGGGGGGACACAAACCCGGTGGGACCGGACCGGTTCCTTGAGGCTCCCGGCCTCAGTTAGGGCGGCTCCTCGCCCCGGCGAACGCCGACAAGTTCACAACAGGCTTGGCCGTGTGGCCGAGCCGCTACAGCCGGACGGGAGGGAATCAGAAAGAGTGACTTCATCGCCCGTGGGGGCGGTACGCTTTCCTGTTACGAACCAAACTTCAGACGCCCCGGCTATGCACCGGGGCGCTTTTCTTTTCGGGGGGTCGGAAAGCGTCAGACGCCACCCGAACCGCCGGCCCGCCGCTGCATTATTGTCCTATACGGCTTGGCTTCGGGCGCCCTTGCGCCGAAAGCCGCAACCCTAGAGGCAGCCATGCGGACCGGTTTCATCGTTTTCGCCCTTGCTCTTGCCGCCGCATCGTCGGCCGCTCACGCCCAGCAGCTCGTGGTGCTCCAGGGCCGCAACGCGCCCGCTGTCGCGCGCCTCGCCTCGGAGGGCATCGGCTATTCGGTGGTGCAGGGGCCCGCCACCCGCCGGGGCTTTCGAGTGCAGCTCGCCTGCACGGTGGCCTACCGGAACGCCACGTCCTACTGCCCGACGGCGGCTCACGATTCCTACTGCCCGCAGGCGCGCATCGTCTGCCGCTAACGGGCCGTCAACCATAGGCTGCTATTGGAGCCTCCAATGGGACCTATCGGCGGGCAGGGCTGCTCTTGCGCAAACCCGCCGCATGCCCCACGTCGGGGGTCCCGGAAGGTCCGGGCCCCTCTGGCGGCTGTTCTGGCCGCGATGTCGGACCTGCGACGCGCTCGCGCGTCGTGATTGATCAAAGGTACGACAGCAATGGACGTTCTGCTCTCATTCCTGACGGCTGACTTCATCGGAAAGCCGGCCTGGCTCTGGTTCACCTTCCTCGGCATCGTGGGCGCGCTGCTCGCCTTCGACCTCGGCGTCCTGCACAAGGACGACAAGGAGCTTGGCATCGCCGAGAGCCTGAAGCTCTCCGTGTTCTATATCGGCATCGCCGTCGTCTTCGGCGCCTGGATCTGGTGGTCCATGGGCCCCGAATCCGGAATGCAATACTTCACGGGCTACGCGATCGAGAAGGCCCTCTCGATCGACAACGTCTTCGTGATCTCGCTGATCTTCGGCTACTTCGCGATTCCGCCGAAGTACCAGTACCGCGCCCTCGTGTGGGGCATCGTGGCGGTGCTCGTGCTGCGCGGCTTCATGATCGCGATCGGCGCGGCCCTCGTCCAGGAATACGACTGGGTGTTGCTCCTCTTCGGCGCGTTCCTCATCGCGACGGGCATCAAGATGCTCGTGGTGGGCGAGGGCGAGCAGGACATCTCGAAGAACCCGGTCGTGCGCTTCCTCTCCAAGCGCATGCGGGTGACGAACGAGCTGCACGGCGAGCGCTTCTTCGTCCGCAAGCCCGATCCGAAGACCGGCAAGCTGGTGCTCTGGGCGACCCCGCTCTTCCTGGCGCTCGCGGTGATCAACGTGGCCGACCTCGTGTTCGCGGTCGACTCCGTGCCGGCGATCTTCGCCATCACCACGGACACCTACATCGTGTTCACGGCGAACATCATGGCGATCCTGGGCCTGCGCGCTCTCTATTTCGCCCTCGCCGCGATGGTGCACCGCTTCGAGTACCTGAAATACGCTCTCGCCGGCGTCCTCGTGTTCATCGGCGCGAAGATCTTCTGGAACTACTACTTCGGCAAGCTCGACCCGGCGATCTCGCTCGGCGTCACCCTTGCCATGATCGCGGGCGGCATCGTGTTCTCCCTGTGGAAGACCCGCAAGGACGCCGCTGCCCCGCACACCGCCTAACCAGAAGCAAGAGACCCGAAAACTTCAGGCCGGCCCGCAAGGGCCGGCCTTTTTCGTCGGGCCTCAAGCTGCCGTGGAGGGCAGGGGGGCCGGGGTTGCCGCCGCGGCCTCGAGGGAGTGCACGATGTGCTCCGCCAGGAGCTCCGCGCCGCGGGAGAGCCCGCCGGGCGCCCGGTAAAGGACGATTTCGGTATCGGGGAGGGTGGGCAGGCCGTGCTCCGTCCCGCTCAGGACCACGAGGCCCTGGGGCACCATCTCCCGCGGCAGCACGGTCATGCCGAGGCCCGCCCGCACCGCCGCCTGCAGTCCGGCGAGGCTCGGGCTCGTATAGACGATGCGCCAGGGGCGCTTGACCTCGTCGAGGCTCGCCAGGGCGCGCTTGCGGTAGACGTCCGGAACGGGCGCGAGGACGAGGGGCAGGGGCTCGCCCGGGCCGAGCACGAGGCGCGGAGAGGCGGCCCAGACCAGCTCCTCCCGCCAGACGCCGACGCCGTTGCCGCCGCTCCTGCCCTGCGGCTCGCGCTTGAACAGGACGAGGTCGTACTGGCCCTTGGAGAAGCCGTCGAGCAGGTTGACGGTGAAGTCGCAGTTCACGTCGAGCGCCACCCGGGGGTGAGCCCGCGCGAATCGCGCCAGCACGTCCGGCAGGTGCGCGGTGGCGAAATCCTCGGGCGTGCCGAGCCGCACCGTGCCCGCCACGTCGGGCTCCATCAGGCGCGAGCGCGCCTCGTCGCTCAGCCGCAGGATCTGGCGGGCGAAGCTGAGGAGGATCTCACCCTCCGGCGTCAGCTGCAGGTCCCGCCCCGGCTCGCGCTCGAACACCCGCCGCCCGAGACCTTCCTCGAGCTTCTTGATCTGGAGGCTCACGGTCGACTGCGTGCGGCCGACGCGCTCGGCCGCGCGGGTGAAGCCGCCATTATCCACGATGGCGAGGAAGGTGCGCAGGAGGTCGAGATCGAAGGGGGGAAGGGGCGTCGGCATGGCGGGATCCGGTGCTGGCGCGAACATTGATAGGCCCAATGCGCTCCATCAGCAACAAGCGCTTATTTCAATGGTAAGCGTTTCCCATCTGGAGCGAACTGCTTTGCCAAGGGAGCAGGATCCAGAGGAGGACACCATGGGATTGTTTGATCGTTTCAAGGCCGACCAGGGCCAGCAGATGACCCCGCACCTCGCCTTCGCGGCGTCGCTCATCTACTGCATGGGCGCGGATGGCGAGATGGACAACGAGGAGATCGGCCATCTTCTCTCGGTGATCGGCGGCTCCAAGGAACGCGGCCAGATCGGCGTCGGCGGCAACAACCGCGCGCTCCTCGACCAGGCCATGCGGATCGCGCGCACCAAGCCCCTCGACCAGTTCCTTGCGGAAGTGACCCCGATCCTGACGGACGCGCAGCGCATGTGCATCCTCCTGAACCTCGTGGACAGCGCCATGTCGGACGGCGAAGCCGAGGGCGAGGAGCAGGAGCTGGTCGGCCGCTTCCAACGGGCCTTCGGCATCACGGACGAGCGGTTCGTGCCGTTCTTCGAGGCGCTGCATGCCAAGAACGACCGGACGGTGTTCCTCGACCCGAGCCATCCCCACAACCGGGACGGCTACGTGGTCGAGATCAAGGGTCTCGAAGGACGGGCGAGCTGAGCCCGACCGATTTCCGGTGCGGGGTTCCGCACCGTCCATGAAGCACGTGACGGCGCCGGTTCGGACCGGCGCCGTCCTCTCGTCTGAAGGCCGGGTGTTATGACCGTCGCTGAACTCGTTGGATCGAGCCTCCTGTCGCCGCCGGTGCTGTGCTTCGCGCTCGGCGCGGCCGCAGCCCTGATGCGCAGCGACCTGCGACTGCCCGAGCCCGTGTTCAATGCGCTCTCGATCTACCTCCTCCTCGCCATCGGCCTCAAAGGCGGCGCGGACCTGTCCCAGGCGAGCCTCGGCGCCGTGGCGGCGCCAGCCGCGGGGGCGCTCATGCTCGGCCTCTCGATCCCGCTCTGGACTTACGCGTTCCTGCGCCGCATCGCGCGCTTCAGCTCTGCGGACGCCGCGGCCCTCGCGGCCCATTACGGCTCCGTGTCCGCCGTCACCTTCATCGCCGTGATCGGATACCTCGACGCGACGGGGACCTCCTACGAAGGGTTCATGACGGCGCTCCTCGCCATCATGGAGGTGCCCGCCATCGTGGTGGCCCTCGTGCTCGCCCGCTGGGCCGGCGCGACGGAGGACAAGCGCGGCCTAAGCGCCGCGCTCGCCGAAGTGGTCTCCGGCAAGAGCATCATCCTCCTCGTCGGCGGCATGCTCATCGGCTACCTGTCCGGGCCGCAGGGTCTTGCCCCGGTCAAGCCGCTTTTCGTCGACCTCTTCCGCGGCGCCCTCTGCCTCTTCCTCCTCGAGCTCGGCATCGTGGCGGCGCAGCGTGCGGCCGATGTGCGGCGGGCAGGGCCCGTCCTCTTCGCCGTCGCGCTCGGCGCGCCCGTGATCCATGGGATGCTCGGGCTCGGCGTCGCCATGCTGATCGGGCTCTCGATGGGTGGCGCCATCGTGCTCGCGACCCTCGCGGCCAGCGCCTCCTACATCGCGGCCCCCGCGGCCGTGCGGCTCGCGCTGCCCAAGGCCAATCCGGGCTACTATCTCGGCGCGGCGCTCGGCGTGACGTTCCCGTTCAACATCCTGGTGGGCATCCCGCTCTATGCGGCCGCGGCCCAGATGGCCTATGCCTGAGGCGTTCACACTTCGTTAGCGTTAACGGTCCGTTTACGGCTCTGGCGCTTCATGGGTGCATCAGCCGATTCGAGATGCGCCGATGCTGGAGGTGGTTGCCGGAGCAAGGACGGCCCTTATGGGGCATGCCCGGCCTATGGCCCTGAGGATCGACCGGGCGGCCTCGGACCTCGTGGACCGGGCCGAGGCGCTCTGGGACAGCTGCCGGCACTCGCGGAACCATCGGAGCGTCCTCCTCTCCAGCCCCTATCTCAGCGCCGGCCTGATGGCGGTCGCCGCCATCGGTGGTGCCGTGCTGATGTTCGCGCCGGTGGCGAGCCCCGCCGGGCAGGAGGTCCAGGCCGCCCCCCGGCAGGCCGCAGCCGCGGCGCCGGCCAAGCCGTCGCCGCCCGATGCCACCGCTCCGATCCCGAAAGTCGTCGAGGTCACGCCGAAGGTCGTCGAAGTCACGGCTGCGGTCGCGAAGCCCGCCCCGGAACCGGCCCGCACCGTCGTGGCCGCGGCGCAGGTGAAACCCGCACCCGCTCCGCCGCCAGCGCCCTCGAGCGAGCGCCCGGCGCCGAGCTTCGCGTCCCGGCCCGTCTTCACCACCTTGCCTTTCGAGCCCCCGGCGACCACCGGAGCCACGCAGGCGCCGGAAGCCGACGAGCACGGGTCCGCCGGCCCGGCCGCGGCGGAGGACTTCGTCGGCGTCTGGGCGGTGAGCGAGAAGGCCTGCATTCCGAACGTGGAACGGGAGGGCTACCTGCCCACGATCATCAACGCGCACGGCGCCTGGGCGGGCGAGACCACCTGCGCCTTCAAGGGCGGTCACCGGGAAGGCAATAGCTGGATGGTCCCGGCCGTGTGCTCCGACGGCGCGAAGCGCTGGAAGTCCGACGTGCAGCTCACGGTCCGCGGACGCCGCCTCACCTGGAAGAGCCAGAGCGGATCCCGCCACTACGTGCGCTGCGATCACCCGAAGGCCGATCAGGCCGCCCTCCAGCGACCGCACTGACCCGCGAATCGAGTTCGGCGTAGTTAAGTGCCTGAAACGGCACGAGCCTCCGCCTTCGGTCGCTTCGGCGCCACGAGCAGTTCGCTCGGATCGGTCGGCAGCAACTGCATCCCGTTGTCGTCGAGGGAGACGCGCAGCTTCGGGAACACCTCCTTGATGTGCGCGAGGTCGGCCTTGAAGGCCTGCTTGAAGCTGCGGATGCTGGCGTTGTCGGCGCCGAACTGCTTGTGCAGGTTGTCCCAGGTGAGGCGCAGGGGCCGTTGCAGGCTGCGCAGGCGATAGCCCATCCAGAACAGCATATCGAGCTTGCGGGCCGACCCCGCGAAGGCCCGCGCGGCGCGGATGTCCACCGGCAGTGCGTGCTGGATCAGGTTCTCGTAGAAATCCGCATGGAACTGCACGGTGTTGGACCACAGGAGCTTCTGGTCGGGATGGCCCGACAGCCAGATGTCGAGCTGGCGGAAGGGCGGCACGTTGAGGGTGCTGGATCGCGAGGCGCCGTCCCAGAGGCCGATCTGCATCGTGCAGGCGGCGAGCCGGTTCAGCTGCTCCTTGAACTGCTTCAGCGTCCCGCGGTCGCCGCCCGTCACCGGAAATCCCATCTGCTTGATGAAGCCCGAGAGGCTCGACGCAACCTCGATTCGCGGAGAGCGCTGGCGCACGGCCTCCGTGCACAGATGCAGCAGGACGAGGCGAGCCTTGGGGCCGTAGGGCAGGCCCTGCAGCTCCATCTTGCCGGTGGTGGGATTGGTGAGGCGGCCCGCGCTGATGTTCAGCGTGTTGCGTCCATATTCCCGCGAGAACTCGCGCTCGCCCTTCGGCTCCTTGTAGGGCAGACCGCACAGGGCAAGCACGGAGTGGATGTGCTGAACGTTGTCGGGCGTACTCGGCTCGCTCTCGATGACCTCGCGCACCTCGTCGCGCCGCCGCTGGTCGCGGCTCATGGCGGCCCGGCGTTTGGCGACTCCCGTCTTCTCCGCGCTCTCCGCATCCCGCACCTGCTGCTTGTGCGCGATGTGCTCCACGATCGTCTTGAACATGAAGTGGCCGCGGGCGCGCTCGACCTCCTCCAGCAGGTCGGCATCGCGGATGGCGGGAAAGGCGGATTCACTCATCTCGAACTCGGTCGTTGAACGTCGCCCTGGAAAGAGGCGGGCCCGTTCGGGTTAGACCGAGTCGCGGGACGGGAAAGTGTGGCGAGAAAGACTTATCCCAAGATTCAGGATGCGGGCGGCGGACCGCCTCCGAATCGAACTCTGCGCTGCTTCGCCGGGCTGAGCCGAGTCAACGGCCGCGCAGAGTTCAATACGGGGTGCCGCAGCGCCGCGAGAACCACCCCGATTCAACAAGGCCTTAGGCCCTGCTTGACGCCGGTGCCGGAGACCCGCGCAGAGTTCGATACGAACGGGTTTTTGCGGAAGTGAGGCGTTTCAAGCGCTTGCGGAGCCCCCCTTCGAAGAGTCCGATACGGATCCGCGCAGAGTCCGGTGCAGGCCCGGTCCTTTCAGGCGCAGAGTTCGATACGGACCCGCGCCGAGTTCGATACGGAGCCCCGCAGAGTTCGATACGCCGGCACCCCGCAAGCCGTTGCCGGTTCTCGCGTTTCGGCGCCTGCATATACATGACTCATAGACTCTCTGAATCTGAATCGATTCAAATACTTCTACCTATGGGCCCGAACGGTCTTGGATCGGGTTTTGGAAAGGAGGGCAGGGGCAGCATGGCCCTATGGCGAGAGCCGAGACTCAGCTACCGGACGGCTCGAACGGGATGAGGCTTGAGCGTGTCGCGGTGGCGTGAAGAGAAGAACGAGCGGGCGCTGGCGAGGCTGCAGCGCGCCCTGCCGTCCGTGTTCCCGGCGCCGGTTCTCACTCATGCGCTCTCGCGCTCCCTCATTCCGCCGACGCCCCGCCTCGCGGTCGAGAGCTACTGGCGCAACCATCCGCTCCGCGCCGACCGGCTCGCCCGCGGGCTGGCGGCGCGCTCCGGGGCCCCGGAGGGCTGGACGTGGCGCACAGGAGCAAAGGGCGAGGAGGGCATGGCCTCGACGTTTCGAGCCCCGCCGGCGCCCTATCGCGAGAAGGCCCACAATCGCGGACCCGGCCATTGCTGCGTGTGCGGCCAGCCGGTATTCCGCCTCGGCTGGCATCGCGATCTGTGGGCCGAGGGACGGCCGAACAAGAACGCCACCTGGCACAGCGCCTGCGTGACGGCCTGGAAGCTGTGGACCGTTCCGGGCGAGTTCGTGAAGCCCCTGAAGGCGGGGCAGCAGCGGCGATGCATCGTCACCGGCAAGCGCCTCATGCGCACGGCCGAGGTCGACCACCGGCTGCCGCTCTACCGGGTCTGGCGGGACCACCGGGACCTTCCCTGGCCGCAGCTCCTGCGCTTCTGGGGCGTGCAGAATCTGCAGGTGATCAACCGTCCCGCCCACGTCGATAAATGCGCCGAGGAAGCGGGCGAGCGGGCGAGGGCGCGCGTCGCGCAGGAGCGCCGCGAGATCGACTGAAACCACCGGCTGAAACGGGCTCCCGCGCCCTTGCGCGGCACGTTTTCATCCCCATATGGGGATTACACCAGCGGACATCGTGTGGACTTCGAGGCGGCAGGCGTCACCGCCGCTTCGATGGGATTGCGTCAGGACGGATGTACTCCGGCGCGGTCCGAAGCCTGCGCTCGCCTGACGATGCGAGCGCCCGTCTGGTCCAGGATCAGCCCAGGCCCGTAGCAGGCGAGGCGAGAGGTGCGTTCGCACCCTTGCCCGTTCGCCCCGGAGCCTGGGCTTTTTCGTGCGTTCGGGAGCCGGCTTTTCCAGCCTCGGGTTCAGAGGCGGGCGGACGGTCCCGCCCCTGAAGCTTCACTCACCCCATGCTCGGGATGCGGCCGTCCGGCGTGTACTTGTCGACCGCGTTCGGCAGTTCGCGCGAGAGGCGCTGCAGGAGCTCGTCGCGGGAAAGACCCGTCTGCTGGGCGAGGTGCTGGAGCACGTCGGGACCGATGGCCCGCTCGAGCTGATGGGGTGCCACTTCCTTGTTCGGACCGGTGCCGACCCAGCTCTCCGCCACGTCGCCGTGGCCGTTCTGCCGGAAGTTCTGGACGAGCTCGTTGAGGCCGCCGCCGAGCAGCCCACCGATGCCGCCGCCGCCGATGCCGCCGAGGAGGCCGCTGAGACCTCCCGCGCCGCCGCTCGTGGCGCCCTGGCTCGCCATGCCGCCCTGGCTTCCCATGCCGAGATCCGCCCGCCCGGGGCTGGTCTGATTGCCGCCCAGCATCTCGGCGAGCTTATCCCGGTTCTGGTAGCCGGCGATGGCAAGAAGGCCCAGCAGGGCCGTCATGGAAGGGAAACCTTGGCTCATCTCATGGCTCCTCAGGTTGGAACTGATGCGCGTTCAACGGTTGGCGCACGAGATGGTTCAGGTTGCCTTGCAGGTGGAGCGGTCGACGGATGGACGGCAGGGTTCCGGCCGGGCCTCCGGCCGGAACCCCTCAGGCCTGCTTTAAGACCGCGAGCGGTCGGTCGTGCCCGTGGTGCCGGTACCCCGCACCCCGCGCTCGTCTTCCACGTCCACTTCGGTGCGGCGGACGGTGTCGGAGACCGTTTCCGTGCGCTGCTCCACGTCCTTGTGGACGACGAGTTCTTCCGTGACGCGGGCCTCCTTCGAGACGACCGCCTGCTCGTCGCGCTCCTCCACCTCGATGGTGCGCTCCTGGAAGGGGTCGCCGGAAAGGGTGCCGGAGCGCATGTCGCCGGTGGCGGCGCGGCGCTCCACCTGCACGGTCTCGTCCCGCAGGGTCACCTGTTCCTGCACCGGGCGCTCCACAACGTGCGAGTGGATGCGCACCCGGCCGTGGCTGACTTCCCTCTTGCCGACATGCAGCTCTTCCTCGGCGATCGGGATCACCTGGTCGCCCGTGCCGCGGGTCGTGTCGGTGCCGAGATCCATGTCGGCGCGGGAGCGGGTGGTTTCGGAGGAGCCCGTCATGTCGCCCGTGCGGTCGGAGCCGGAGGAGCCGGTGAGCGCCGCGCCGATGCCCGCCGCCGCAGCGCCGAGGCCGGAGCCCATGCCCGAGCCGGAATGCGTGTCGCTGCCCATGCCGCTACCGCCCACGCCAAGGCCGCGGGAGGAGGTGTGGTCCTGCCAGCCCTCGGAGCGCCACGAGTTCTGCTGCTCGTCGAGGTCGAGAGCGCCGTCGTCGAGGAGGCTGATCACCCGCTGAACGTCGTCGTCGTCGCACGACACCGCCACGAGAGCGCCGCCGCGGCGCAGGCCTTCGGAGTAAGCGTGAGCGTCGCGATCCGGAACGCCGTAGCCGCGAAGGTCGTCGGTGAGATCGCCGGACGAATTGGTGAACACTTCGATGCCGCTGCGCGAGATGCCTGCCTGCTCGAGGCGGCTCACAGCGGAATGGGCCTGCTGTTGGTCGTGGAACAGGGACGTAACGGTCTTCGACATCGGGATCTCCTCACCACAGTTGCGTCGCCGCTCGAGCCTGCGACGCAACGGTAAGCCGGTGGGAGACGGCATGGTTCCGTCTCGCCGTCCCGTAATCTCAGCCGTTCAACAGGAGCCTATGCTGCCCCCAGGAAACTTAGCCGAACACGCGGCGGTCGAGGCCGCGCAGCAATTGCTGCAAGCGTGAGCGTTCCTCGTCGATCTGCTTGCGCATCGTCTCGCCCGCCTGCGCGATCTCGCGGCCGCCCGCCTCGAATTCCTTCGCCACCGAGATGAAGACCTCCTGGCCTTCGACGACGGAGGATCCGGCATAGCGGCGCGGCGGCGTGCTGACGGAAAGGATCTGCAACTGATGGCTCATGCGACGGCGCACCTCGGAGATCGTTGCGGCGAGCGCCCGGAACGCTTCGCTGACCTCGGGGCCACCGACGGAGCCCGCGAAGGCCTCGTCGGCCTTTCCCTCGAGAACGCTGAGCCGCATGAGCCAGCCATTCGCCGTATCGGCATGGGCGTCGATGTCCTGCGTCGAATCCGCTTTGGCCACCTTGGGCGCGGCGCCCGCGATCTCGGCCCCGGTGCGGACCGTTTCCGCCGCGAGGGCGGCGGCGCTCAGGAGTTCGCGCGAGCGGCGGATCCAGACCTCCTGCACCATGAGCGCGCGGTCGCGGACCGCAACGGAGAGATGGCGCGCCAGCAGGCGCTTGATGCTGAGCGCTGCGGGCAAAAGGAGAAGAAGGCCGGCGAGCAGCTGATAGCGGCCGAACCAGTAATCGGCGCAGCCCATGGCGTTCATGGTGCGGATCGCCTGCTGACCGCCCTCGGCGGAGCATTCGCGGTTCATCCACAAGATGATCGCAAGAGCGACGACGGCCGCCAGGACCGCGGCCGGAAACTTGATCCAGTTCGATTTCATCACAGCCCCCGCGAATCATCTAACCCAGCGTGGCTTGCCGGTCGAGACCGAACAGGGCTGCGCGTCCTCGCGCGCAGCCCGTCCGTTGCCCGAAGGTCAGCTGCCGGCGAGGAGCGAGCGCAGGAGCTGCACGAGCGTGGCCGTGTGGAACGGCTTTGCCAGGAAGTACATGCCCTCCGGCAGATCGCCGGCCTTGGGAGCCTGACGGCCCGAGGTGATCAGCACCGGCAGGTGGGGCATCGTCTCCCGTACCCGGCGGGCGAGGGCGAAGCCGTCCATGCTTCCGCCCGGCATCTCCACGTCCGTGACCACGGCCTGAATGTCGGGCCGGGCCTTCAGGATCGTGAGCGCCTCGTCCGCATGGGCGGCCTCGTACACGCGAAAGCCCTCGTCCTCGAAGGTGTCGACGAGCAGCATGCGCACGAGGACCTCGTCCTCGACGACGAGGAGGGTGGGGCGGGACGGATCGTTGGTTGGGGCCATGTCGAAAGCCTCGTCGCCCGCAAGGCGCGTCCGACCGCGCCAGCGCGGGTCTGTGCTCCCGGCGCCGGATCACCGGACCAGGGTGCCGTAGGGTCAGGAGCTGCGCCTTTTTGCACCCTGACGCGGAGCCCTCTCCCGGCCTAAACGGGCCTCAAAGAGGGGGCAGCAATGGCACAGAGCCTGGTTTTGGTTGCAAGCGTGATGATGGGCGTCATCGCCATGGACAGCCTCGAGACACCGCTCAACCGCGCGCGCCGTGCCCTCCGTCAGATGCGGAACCGGCGTTCCGGCCGGTGAGCCCTACCAGACGCTCGGCAGGTGCAGATCCGAGCGGCCGAAGCTGCGGTTCCGCCGAAGCGCATAGACCGTATAGGTGAGGGCTCCGGCCGCGATCGCGCCGCCCACGAGGAGCAGCGGGGTCACGTCGATCGCATTCGACGGGAAATCGTGGACCTTGTTGCGGGCGTGCAGCAGATCGTCCGCACGGCGAAGGTTGCCCTTCTTCGTATGCACGCAGACCTCGTGGGCGTCGTCGTTGCTGTAAAGACGCGTCACCTCGATGCTGTCCCGGGCGAAGCCCCCGCGGGCCAGACGCTCGGCCGCGCGTTTGGCGGCATGGATGTTCGGGAAAACCGCTGATGCAGTTGCAGTCGCAGTCTCGATCATGGGGCCCTCCGGTGACAGTCGAAGGGGAATCCGGCAGGGGCGGGTCTGGTTCCGGTTCCCGGTTCAGTGATGCGCGGCCGCCTCCGCGCCGGCGGCGTTGGCCGCCCCGTTCACCGCGTTGGTGCGAACCTGGGGCAGGACCATGGGATTGTTCCCCTGGAGCCAGAGGATCATCTTCTCGCGAATCTCGCAGCTGAGGTCGAAGGCGGCGCTCGACGAGGCGGCGCTCATGATCCCGCGCACCTGAACGGCTTCCTGCGTGACGTCCGTGATCTGGAGGGCGGCGGTCTGGCCGTCCCAGAGCGGGGATGCGCGAACCGTGACGAGGAACGCCTCCCGCATCGAGTCGATCGGCACCGTGTAGTCCACGTACCAGAGCACGCGGCCGATGATCGACGTGCTCTCCCGCGTCCAGTTCTGGAAGGGCTTTTCCATAAAGTAGGTGAGGGGCACCACCATGCGGCGCAGGTCCCACAAGCGCAGGACCACGTAGCTCGTGCGGATCTCCTCCACGGTGCCGAATTCGTTCTCCACCGTCACCTCGTCGCCGATGCGGATGGGCTGGGTGACGGCGAGCTGCACGCCGGCGATGAGGTTCGACAGGACCGGGCGCGCCGCAAGGCCGATGACAAGGCCCGCGACGCCCGCTGAGGCGAAGAGGCTCATGCCGTATTCGCGCACCGCCGGAACGGTCATCAGCATGACCGAGAAGGTGAGGAACAGGACCGCGAACACGGCGATCCGGCGCAGCAGCTGCACCTGGGTCAGGTGCTTGCGGGCCAGGAGCTTGTCCTCGCTGCCCTGCGGGACGTGGCGGATATAGATCTGGGCGCCGACATTGATCGCCGCCACGGCGGTCCAGCCGAGGAACCCGATGAAGCCGAGGAGGAGCATCCACTCCACGAGGGCGCGGGCCTGGCCCTGAAGTCCCGTGAACGGAAGCGCAGCCGCGACCGCCACCACCACGAGGCCGAAGCGGGTCGGAGCCGCGGTGCGGGCCAGCATCCCGCGCCCGACCTCCCGCAGCCGGCCGCGCAGGACGAATTGGAGGATGCGCAGCAGGGCCGCGTGGGCGAACATGGCGAGGAAGGCCGTGAGCCCGAGAAAAAGGATCGTGCCGAGCCATTCCGGAAGAGCGGCGTCGGCCGCCTGCACGGCGCGAAGCAAGCTGCCTGTTTCACTGAGCATGACCGCCTCTCGACGCAAAAACCTGGAAGCGAACGCTTCGGCCAAGCTGGTGTTCCGCCCGTCGGCCGGGAGCTATCCACAGCGTGGCGCTTGTCACGGCCCGGAGCCTCGCCTAGCCTCGTCGATCAACAGGGCTCCGGGCCGCCGGACGGAATCGGGAACCGCCGAGAGGCGGGCGCCGGTTCCCAAGGCGGCACAGAAGATGCCCCGGCCGAGCGGAACCTCCGTCCGGCCGTCCAGGAGGAAACGCTTGACGCTGGTGCTCGACCATGTCCGCAAGGACGTCGGTGCTGAGACGTTCATCCGCGACGTGTCGCTGACGCTCGAGCGCGGATCGGTGAACGTGCTCCTGGGCGCCACGCTCTCCGGCAAGACCTCCCTCATGCGCCTCATGGCGGGCCTCGACGCTCCGACGAAGGGGCGCGTGCTCGTCGAAGGCCGGGACGTCACCGGAACGCCCGTTCAGCGGCGCTCGGTGGCGATGGTCTACCAGCAGTTCATCAACTACCCGTCCTTCTCGGTCTACGAGAACATCGCCTCGCCGCTGAGGGTGGCCGGCCTGCCGCGGGCCGAGATTGAGAGCCGGGTGCGGGATGCGGCGAAGCTTCTGAAGCTCGAGCCCTATCTCGACCGCAAGCCCCTGAACCTCTCCGGCGGACAGCAGCAGCGCACCGCGATCGCCAGGGCGCTCGTGAAGCGGGCGGACCTCGTGCTCCTCGACGAGCCCCTGGCGAACCTCGACTACAAGCTCCGCGAGGAGCTGCGGGAGGAACTGCCGCGCATCTTCGCCGCCTCCGGCGCCATTTTCGTCTACGCGACGACGGAGCCGCAGGAGGCGCTGCTCCTCGGCGGCAACACCGCGACCCTGTTCGAGGGAGCCGTCACCCAATTCGGGCCGACGCCCCGGGTCTACCGCGAGCCCGGCGACCTCACGACCGCGCGGGTGTTCTCCGATCCGCCGCTCAACGTTCTGCGCGCCACGAAGGGCGGGGACGTGGTTTCGCTGAGCACCGGCGGCCGCATCCGGGCTTCCGGCGCCTTCGCGGCGGTGCCGGACGGGGTCTACGACGTGGGGTTCCGGGCCCACCACCTGAGCCTCGATCCTGCGGCCAGCGAGGCGATCGCCCTCGATGCGGTCGTGTCGGTGGCGGAGATCACGGGCTCGGAGAGCTTCGTCCATCTCGACGTCGGCGAGCACCGCTTCGTGGCCTTGACCCCGGGGGTCCGGCGCCTCGAACCCGGATCGGCCGTGCGGGCGTCCCTCGACCCGTCGCGGGTGTTCCTGTTCGACGAGAGCGGGCGGCTCGCGGCCCGGGCCCTCCCCAAGGCCGCGTGAGGGAAGCCATGGCCCGCATCACCCTCGACCGCCTCGCCCATGCCTACAAGCCCGATCCGCAGGGCCCGCAGGACTATGCCCTCAAGGAGATCCATCACGTCTGGGATCAGGGCGGCGCCTACGCGCTCTTGGGGCCCTCGGGCTGCGGGAAGACGACGCTCCTCAACATCATCTCGGGGCTCGTGCGGCCCACGCGGGGCCGCATCCTGTTCGACGACCGCGACGTGACGGACTTGGCCACCGAAGAGCGCAACATCGCCCAGGTGTTCCAGTTCCCCGTCGTCTACGACACCATGACGGTGCGCGAGAACCTCGCCTTCCCTTTGAAGAACAGGCGCGTTCCGCGGGAGACGGTGGCAAGGCGCGTCGAGGAGATCGCGCGCATGCTCGACCTCATGCGGGTGCTCGACCGCAAGGCGCGCAACCTCACGGCGGACATGAAGCAGAAGATCTCCCTCGGCCGGGGCCTCGTGCGCCCGGACGTGGCGGCGATCCTCTTCGACGAGCCGCTCACGGTCATCGACCCGCAGCTCAAGTGGCAGCTCCGCTCCACCTTGAAGGAACTGCACCGGGCGCTCGACCTGACGATGATCTACGTGACCCACGACCAGACGGAGGCGCTCACCTTCGCCGACAAGGTGGTGGTGATGCATGACGGCGCCGTGGTGCAGACCGGCACGCCGGAGGAGCTCTTCGTGCGCCCCGCCCACACCTTCGTCGGACACTTCATCGGCTCTCCCGGCATGAACGTCCTGCCCTGCCGGGTGGAGGGCCGGACGGCTTACGTCGAGGGTCAGGCCATCGTGCTCGACCGGGCCTATCCGGCCCTGCCGCAGAACCGGCGGATCGAGCTCGGCATCCGGCCTGAATTCGCGAAACTCGCCGCGAGCGGCGGCCTGCCCGTCCGCGTCCGGCGCATCGACGACATCGGCCGGGCCCGCATCGCCCGTGTCGACATGGCGGGACGCGCCCTTGCGGCGAGCGTGCCGGAGAGCATGGACGCGGTCGGCGAGGAGGCCACTCTCGTCGTCGATCCGCGCCACATCCACATCTATGCCGACGGGCACCTCGTCGCCGGGGAGGGCGCCCGATGATTAAGCCGCTCGACAACCGCGCGTGGTTCCTCGTCCTGCCGGTCTTCGCCGTGGTGGCCTTCTCGGCCGTGCTGCCGCTGATGACGGTGGTGAACTATTCCGTCCAGGACACGTTCGGGAACAACCAGTTCTTCTGGAACGGGGTCGGCTGGTTCCAGGACCTGCTCGATCCGTCGAAGGAGCTCGGCGGGCGCTTCTTCGAGGCGCTGTGGCGCAACCTCCTGTTCTCGGCGATCATCCTTGCCATCCAGATTCCCCTCGGCATCGTGGTCGCGCTCTCCATGCCCCGCGAGGGTTGGACGGTGGCCCTGTGCCTCGTCCTCATGGCGCTGCCGCTCCTCATCCCGTGGAACGTCGTCGGCACCATCTGGCAGGTCTTCGCCCGCGGCGACATCGGCCTCCTCGGCTGGGCGGTGAACCGTACGGGCATCGACTACAACTACACGGGCGACAGCCTCGATGCCTGGATCACCATCGTCGTGATGGACGTGTGGCACTGGACGAGCCTCGTGGCGCTCCTGTGCTATGCGGGGCTGAAATCCATTCCCGACGCCTATTACCAGGCCGCCCGCATCGACGGGGCGTCCCGATGGGCCGTGTTCCGGACGATCCAGCTGCCGAAGATGCGACGCGTGCTCCTCATCGCGGTGCTGCTGCGCTTCATGGATTCGTTCATGATCTACACCGAGCCCTTCGTGCTCACGGGCGGCGGGCCCGGCAACGCCACCACGTTCCTGTCCATCGACCTCGTGAAGCTTGCGCTCGGGCAGTTCGACCTCGGCAAGGCCGCCGCCATGTCGATCGTCTACAACCTCATCATTCTGGCGGTGTGCTGGGTGTTCTACACGGTCATGACCAACGTCGATGCCGACGAGCGGAGGGCCGAGGCATGAGCGGCGCCGCGACCCTCGACACGCCGGCTGCGGCTCCGGCGGCCGCCAACCGCGCCGTCGCGAGGCCCTGGATCAACGGCCGCGCGGTGGTGATGACGCTCTACCTCGTCTTCCTCATGCTGCCGATCTACTGGCTCGTGAACATGAGCCTGAAGACGAACCTCGAGATCTCCTCTGGCCTCACGCTGTGGCCGCGCAACCCGACCCTCGACAACTACGTCAAGATCTTCACCGATCCGAGCTGGTACGGCGGCTACATCAACTCCCTGACCTACGTTCTCATCAACACGGTGCTGTCGATCTCGCTCGCCCTGCCGGCGGCCTATGCGTTCTCACGCTACCGCTTCATCGGCGACAAGCATCTCTTCTTCTGGCTCCTGTCGAACCGCATGGCGCCGCCCGCGGTCTTCGCCCTGCCGTTCTTCAATCTCTACTCGGCCGTCGGCCTCTTCGACACGCCCTGGGCCGTGGCGCTCGCCCATTGCCTCTTCAACGTGCCGCTCGCCGTGTGGATTCTCGAAGGCTTCATGTCCGGCGTGCCGCGCGAGATCGACGAGACGGCGGCGATCGACGGCTATTCCTTCCCGCGCTTCTTCGTGAAGATCTTCATGCCGCTGATCGCCTCCGGCATCGGCGTCGCGGCCTTCTTCTGCTTCATGTTCTCGTGGGTGGAACTGCTGCTCGCGCGCACCCTCACCACGGTGAACGCCAAACCCATCGCCGCCACCATGACGCGCACGGTCTCGGCCTCGGGCATGGATTGGGGCCTCCTCGCCGCGGCGGGCGTCCTCACCATCGTGCCGGGCGCGCTCGTCATCTGGTTCGTGAGGAACTACATCGCGAAGGGCTTTGCCCTCGGGAGGGTGTGATGGCCGATTTCGCCTGGATGGCCTGGACCTGGCAGACGGCTGTGTTCTTCGCCGTGATCGCCTCGCTCCTCCTCGTCATGACGGTGCTGGCGATGTGGCGTCCGGAGACGGAGCAGGTCGGCATCCTGCGCATCCCGACCACCCGCGGGGACCGGCTGTTCATCTCGCTCCTCGGCTCCGCCTTCATCAATCTTGCCTGGCTCGGGCTCGTCGGCCCGGACCTCTGGCCTGCTCTTGGCCTCTCGCTTCTCTTCGCGGCGGTGATGTTTCGCTTCGCATGAGGGCAGGGGCTCTACGCACTCTCCGGCCCTGGGGCCGAAGGGAACCGCCGGCGGAATAGCCGGCCTATCGGGAGGATAACCATGACTTTGCCGAAACGGCACTTAACGCTCCTCGTCTCCGCCAGCGCGGTGGCCATGGTGCTCGGCACCAACGCCTTCGCCGGCATGGAGGAGGCCCGCCGCTGGGTCGACAGCGAGTTCCAGCCCTCGACGCTCTCCAAGGAAGAGCAGCTCAAGGAGATGGAGTGGTTCGTCAATGCCGCGAAGCCCTTCGCCGGCATGGAGATCAACGTGGTCTCCGAGACCATCACCACGCACGAATACGAGGCCAAGACCCTCGCCAAGGCCTTCTCCGAGATCACCGGCATCAAGCTCACCCACGACCTCATCCAGGAGGGCGACGTGGTGGAGAAGATCCAGACGCAGATGCAATCGGGCCGCAACGTCTACGACGCCTGGGTGAACGACTCCGACCTCATCGGCACCCACTTCCGCTACAAGCAGGCGGTGGCGCTCGACGACTGGATGGCGGGCGAGGGCAAGGACGTCACCAACCCGAACCTCGACATCAACGACTTCATCGGCAAGTCCTTCACGACCGCCCCCGACGGCAAGATGTACCAATTGCCGGACCAGCAATTCGCGAACCTCTACTGGTTCCGCTACGACTGGTTCCAGCGCGCGGACCTGAAGGAGCGGTTCAAGGCGAAGTACGGCTACGACCTCGGCGTCCCGGTGAACTGGTCGGCCTATGAGGACATCGCGGAGTTCTTCACCAACGACGTGAAGGAGATCGACGGCGTCAAGGTCTACGGCCACATGGACTACGGCAAGAAGGATCCCTCCCTCGGCTGGCGCTTCACGGACGCCTGGCTCTCCATGGCGGGCAACGGCGACAAGGGCATCCCGAACGGCCTGCCGGTGGACGAGTGGGGCGTTCGCATGGAGGGCTGCCGGCCGGTGGGCTCCTCCGTCGAGCGCGGCGGCGACACCAACGGGCCTGCCGCGGTCTACTCCATCACCAAGTACATCGACTGGCTGAAGAAGTACGCGCCCCCGCAGGCGAACGGCATGAACTTCTCGGAATCGGGTCCCGTTCCGGCGCAGGGCAACATCGCCCAGCAGATGTTCTGGTACACCGCCTTCACGGCCGACATGGTGAAGCCCGGCCTGCCGGTGGTGAACGCCGACGGCTCGCCCAAATGGCGCATGGCTCCCTCGCCCAAGGGCGCCTACTGGAAGGACGGCATGAAGCTCGGCTATCAGGATGCGGGCTCCTGGACGCTCCTCAAGTCGACCCCGGTCGAGCGCCGCAAGGCGGCGTGGCTCTACGCCCAGTTCGTCACGTCGAAGACCGTGTCGCTGAAGAAGAGCCATGTGGGTCTCACCTTCATCCGCGAAAGCGACATCTGGCACCCGTCCATGACGGAGCGCGCGCCGAAGCTCGGCGGGCTCGTGGAGTTCTACCGGTCGCCCGCGCGCGTGCAGTGGACGCCCACGGGCAACAACATCCCGGACTATCCCAAGATGGCGCAGCTCTGGTGGCAGAACATCGGCGATGCGGCTTCGGGCGCCAAGACCCCGCAGGCGGCGATGGACTCCCTTGCGGCGGCGCAGGACGAGGTGCTCACCCGCCTCGAGCGCGCCAACGTGCAGGGCGAGTGCGGTCCGAAGATGAACCCGCGGACCACGGCCGAGGAATGGTTCAAGAAGGCGGAGGCTGCCGGCACCATCGCGCCGCAGCGCAAGCTCGCCAACGAGAAGCCGAAGGGTGAGACGGTGGACTATGACACCCTCATCAAGAGCTGGCCCGCCTCGCCGCCGAAGCGCAGCTAGGACGACGACAGGGAGGGGAGGGCGCCGCCTTCCCCTCTCGCCTTTCCGGGCGAGCCCGCCGGCAGGAAGGCGTAGCGACTCGACCTTGCGACAGCCCGGCCGCAGCCGCTTCGGGCGCGATGAGGACCATGAGCGAGACCCGTCCCGAGATCATCATCGTCGCCCGGGAGGCGACGGTGGCCCACCCCGCCTTCGCCAAGGGCGGCTTCATCCCGCTTCATCCCGGGGCGACGGCTTACCGGAACGCGGATTTCGTCCGCGGCGAGCCCGCCGACATGCTGGCGTGGTGCCGGGCCGCCGGCTGCGAAATCGTGCGGGTCGACGAGGGCCCGCAGACCAGCCGGCATCGGGTGCTGTTCCCCGACGAGGCCGCACACGCCGCGTTCAAGCGCCGGTTCACGCCATAATGGAACGTCCGGCCGGGCGGGGCGGCTCGCCCGTCGCGTGCCGCCCCGCCCTGGGCTGGCGTTACGCCGGCTGACCGCCGCCGCCGGTCGCGCCGAAGATCTGCCCCGTCGAGTAGCTCAGCGCCGGATCCGCGGCCGCAACGTAGAGGCTCGCGATTTCGGCGGGCTGCCCGGGGCGGCCGAGCGGGCTCTGCGCGCCGAACTGCTTCAGCTTCTCGGCCGTGGCGCCGCCGCTCACCTGAAGCGGCGTCCAGAAGGGGCCGGGCGCGACGGCGTTGACCCTGATGCCCTTGCTGGCTAGCTGTTTGGCCATGGACTTCGTGAAGTTCAGCACCGCGGCGCGGGTGAGCGCGTAATCGACGAGATCCGCCGACGGGTCGGACGCCTGTTCGGAGGAGGTGTTGACGATGACGGCGCCGGGCCCCATCCGGCCGACCGCCGCTTTCGTCAGCCAGAACGGCGCGTAGACGTTCGTCCGCATCGTGGCATCGAAATCCTCGCTCGAGATGTCGGCGATGGCGGGTTTCGTCTGCTGGCGGGCGGCGTTGTTGACGAGAATGTCGAGCCCGCCGAGCTCCTGCGCGGCCCGTTCCACGAGCTGGCGGCAGAAGGCCTCGTCGCGCAGGTCGCCCGGGATGGCGACCGCCTTGCGGCCTGCGGCCCGGATGAGCTCGACGACCTCGCGGGCGTCCGGCTCCTCGGCGGGCAGGTAGTTGATGGCGACGTCGGCGCCCTCTCGCGCATACGCGATGGCGGCGGCGCGACCGATGCCGCTGTCGCCGCCCGTGATCAGCGCGCGCTTGCCCGCGAGCCGGCCCGAGCCCTTGTAGCTCGTCTCGCCGTGATCGGGACGCGGATCCATCTGCGAAGCGAGCCCTGGCCAAGGCTGCTGCTGCACCGGGAAGGGAGGCTTGGGGTAATCGGCCGCCAAGGGCGCCGTCGGCGCGCCCGGCTGCTTTGGACCCTCTTGCGCGATGGCGGGCGCTGCGGCTGCCGCGGCTGTGGCGAGGGCCGCGCCGGCCACGAAGGTACGGCGTGAAGCATCGACGTCTGTCATGGGGAGCTCCGAATCGGTTCGGTGATGCGGTTCAACCGATCCTGAAGAATCGGGTTCCGCGATGCCGGGAACACTAGGAGTTGATCGGCAGCGTCGAGCGTCGTCGCTTTGCCGGCTCGGGACGGCCTCGCGGCACGATGGCACCCTCGCGCCGACGCCTCGGGCCGCCGCGCGCCTTTGAAAGCCCGCCCCCATGCCCATATGCTCGTCCTCGTCCGCAGGCCACGGAAGCCTGTCGGAACATCGGGACGTTGTGGATCGAAACGCCGGTCGATCGCGCCCGGCTCCTTGAGGTGATGCTTCGGGCTGTTAAGTTTGGACCTGAAGTCCGGCCGTCGTGAGTTTCGCGTTCCGCATGTTAGACCCCCTGATCGCCAAGCTCGAGCGCTCGGCCGCCCTGACCGACCCTGAGCGGCAAGCGCTGACGACGGCGCTGGCGCGCGCGCGTCCCCTGCCGCCCGGCACGGACATCGCGGTCGAGGGAGACGCGACCGAGGCGTGCACCGTCCTCCTGGAAGGATGGGCTGCCCGCTACAAGCTCCTGGACGACGGCAAACGGCAGATCACCGGCTTCATCATTCCGGGCGATCTGTGCGACCTGGAGGGCCTGCTGGCCGGGTCGATGGATCACAGCGTGGCCGCGCTCACGACGGTCACCGTCGCCCCGGTCGCCCGCGACGTTCTCCTCGCCCTCATGGAGCGCCATCCCGGCATCGCGCGGGCCCTGCGGCAGGACCTCCTGGCGGAGGCTGCCATCGCGCGCGAATGGGTGCTGAACGTCGGCCGCCGGTCGGCCTATCAGCGTATCGCGCACGTCCTGTGCGAGATCGGGGTAAGGCTCGAGGCTGCCGGCCTTGCCAGCCGGTCGGAGTTCAGCTTTCCGGTCACGCAGGCCGACCTTGCCGACGCGACCGGGCTCACCACCGTTCACGTCAACCGCGTGCTCGGGAACATCAGGGGCGACGGGCTGATCACGTGGAGGAGCGGCAAGGTCGTCATCCCGGATTGGGAGCGCCTCGAACAGGCAGGCGTGTTCAGGCCCGGATACCTGCGCCTCAACCGTGGCTGCAGGAACTCCGGGGCTACGGCGCTATTGACCTAGCTCCAATCGAGGCGACCGAGCAACCCGACCCTGTCCACCATCACCCTTCAGGCCATCACTGTCAGGACCGGAACCAACGACAGGGACGGCCGCCTCGCCCTTGCTGACGGGGAGCTCATGGCGGTGTTCGTGCGCCTCGACGACGAGATCCACGGGCCGGATCGGGGGCGGTGGTTTCTGGAAGCGTCGTTCGGCCCTTATATGCGCAGCGCTGCCGCCCCGTTCGCAAGCCTGACCGAGGTGGAGCTTTGGTGCAGGGCGCAACTCGCCCTGGGGTGATTGCATCGACCCTCGCGGCCCTGGGGCGCCGCGTCGTCAACCGCCCGCCGGCATGAGGGCGGCAAGGCTTTCGGCCAGTTCGGCGTTGCGGAAGGGCTTGGTCAGCCTCGGCAGGTCGGGCGCGATGCCGTCCACCTGAGCATAGCCCGAGACGATCAGGACCGGCAGTCCGGGCCGAAGAGCCCGAACGTGACGCGCGAGCTCCGCCCCTGTCATGCCCGGCATGAGATGGTCTGTGACCAGGAGATCGAGGCTCAGGCCGCCTTCCACGAGTCGCAAGGCCTCTTCGGCGGAGCCGGCTTCGTTCACCGCGTAGCCCAGATCCATGAGCATGTCGGCCGTGCTCATGCGCACGAGATCCTCGTCGTCCACGAGAAGCGCCCTGCCGCGGGTGGTCCGGGGCTGCTGGCCGAACGCGCCCGGCCCGTCCGCCTCGACGGGCGTCGGACTGACGGGAAGCCAAAGCTCCACCGTGGTGCCCTGGCCCGGCGCGCTCTCGATGGTGAGGCCGCCGCCGAGCTGCGCGGTGAGCCCGTGGACCATCGAGAGTCCGAGGCCCGTGCCCTTGCCGATGCCCTTGGTCGAGAAGAACGGCTCGACGGCCCGCATGCGGGTCGCCTCGTCCATGCCCATGCCCGTGTCGGCCACCGCAAGCCGCACATATTGCCCGGGCTTCAGCCCGGAGTGCTCGCCGCGGACGCTGCCGCGCGAAGCCCTGATCGTCAGGACGCCGCCCTCCGGCATGGCATCGCGTGCATTCACGGCGAGGTTGAGGAGCGCCATCTCGAGCTGGTTGGGATCGGCGATAGCGGGCGGCAGGCTAGGCTCGAGCTCGGCGCGCACCTCGATCTGAGGGCCGATGGTGGAGCCCATCAGGCCCGCCATGCTGTCGACCATCGCCCCAAGATCCACGGCCACGGGCTGGAGGGGCTGACGCCGGGCGAAGGCCAGGAGGCGCTGCACCAGGGTCTTGGCCCGCTCGGCCGATTGCAGGGCCCCGTCGATCAGCCGCCGCTCGCGCTCGCTGCCCACGCCCCGCCGGACCAGCATGTCGAGGCTGCCGATGATGGGGGTGAGGAGATTGTTGAAATCGTGCGCGACGCCTCCCGTCAGCTGGCCCATCGCCTCCATCTTCTGGCTCTGGCGCAGGGCTTCCTGCGCCGCCTCGAGCTCCGCCTGCTTCGTCTTATCGGCCGTGACGTCGCGGCCCGTGGCATAGGTGACGCCGCCGGCCGGCGCCGCCACCCAGGAAATCCAGCGGATGGAGCCGTCCTTGTGGCGATAGCGGTTCTCGATCACGGGGTGGCCGCCCGCCGCCGCGAGTTCGTAGGCGTCCACCGTCTCCGGGTGGTCGTCCGGGATGACGAATTCGTTGACGTGGTGTCCGACGAGTTCGTCCGGCGTGTAGCCGAGGAGGGTCGTCCAGGCCGGGTTCACCCGGCGGAACACGCCCTCGAAGTCGATCACCAGCATGAGGTCGGGGGAGGTGTCCCACATGCGGTCGCGCTCGGCGGTGCGCTCGGCGACCTGCATCTCGAGGGTGTCGTTCAGCTCGCGCAGGCGCTCCTCAGCCCGCCGCCGCTCCGACATGTCGTTGAACAGGATGGCGACGCGCCGGAGCGCCGGATCTCCCACGCGCAGGGCCTGCACGTCGAACCAGCGGCCCATCGCTGCCGAGCCGTTCTCGAAGCGCACCGGCTCGCCGGTAAGCGCCACCCGGCCGTAGATCTCGAACCAGTGCGGCTCGAGGTCCGGCACGAGCTCGCGGGCCGTTCGCCCGAGCGCATTCTGCAATCCCGTCTGGCGCCCGAAGGCGGGGTTCGCCTCGACGAAGCGGTAGTCGACCGGCCGGTCCCGCTCGTCGAAGATGAGCTCGACGACGCAGAAACCGGCGTCGATCGCCTCGAACAAGGTGCGGTAGCGCGCCTCGCTCTCGCGCAGGCGCGCCTCCGCGGCGACGCGCTCGACATGGGCCCAGCAGCGCTCGACCACCGTCTCGACGAGAGCGATCTCGTCGTCGCGCCAGGACCGGGGAACGTCGCTGTGAACGGCCATCATGGCGGCGAGCTGGCCGTCCTTGACGAGCGGGCAGCACACGATGGCGCCGATGCCGATGGACAGAAACATCTCACGCCCTTCGCCGGGGGCGAGCTCGCCCGAGACGTCCCGGACGACGAGCGTCCGCCCGCTTCGCATGTCGCCCGCGGCGCGAGGCCCGAACAGGTCGAGGCTGTAGGTGCCGGCCGAACTCGCGACTCCCGGCGCCGTGTAGTCGCTGCGGATCACGAAGCGGTCGTTGTCGGCGTCGACGTCCGCGTAGGCGCAACGGGAGACCCCGAGCTTGCGCGCGAGGAGCTCCGCCGCGGCGAGCATCGCGCCGGGCGCATCGTCCGCCGCGCGCATTGCCTCGTCGAGCGCGCTCGTGAAGCGAAGCCGCGCCTCGCTCTCGCGCAGCGCCGCCTCGGCGCGGGCCTGCTCGGCGGCAGCCCAGGTGCGCTCCGCGACCTCTACGGCAAGGCCCACCTCCTCCGCCGACCACGCGCGCGGATTGATGCTGTGGACGCCGAGAACCGCGACGAGGCGTCCGTCCTTCACGAGCGGAACATTGAGGAGACTGGCGACCGAAGCCTGAGAGAAGGCGGCGAGGGCCTCGTCGGACGAGGTCCGCGGGTCGAGGCGTACGTCCGCGACCGTCGTGGCGACGCCCCGCCGCAGGTCGGCGATGACGGCCGGCCCGTAATCGTCCAAGTGGTGGCGGCCGGCATTGCTCGGGATGGTGCCGTCGCTCCACTCACGGTCGATGGTCACGAACGCGCCGCCAGGTTCCACCTCGGCGTAGACCACCTGCCCGACGCCGAGATGCCGGCCCAGGGCCTCCGACGCGACGGCAATCACCTCGGCCGGGTCGGCGAGATCCCGCAACCTCTCCTCAAGGGCGAGGCGGAAGGCTCGCCGACGCTCCGCGAGAACCTGCCCGGTGATCTCGATGCAGGGGCAGAAGAAGCCTGCGACCGCGCCCTGCTCGTCGCGCACGGGCGTGTAGGAGAACGCGAAATGCGTCTCCTCCGGGTAGCCCTTGCGCTCCATGACGAGGGCGATGTCGTCCATATGGACCGGACGGCCGGCATAGGCCTCCTCGACGATCGGCAGGAGGTCGGCACGGATCTCGTGCCAGACGTCGAGGAAGTCGCGGCCGAGGGCCGGGTGCTTGGAGGCCAGGATCTCGGCATAGGGGTCGTTGTAGAGAAGCGTCCGGTGAGGCCCCCAGGCCACGAACATGGGCTGGTTGGCGGCCAGCATGACCCCGACGAGGGTCTTCAAGGGCTGCGGCCAAGCGGCCGGCGGTCCGAGCGGCGAGGCCGACCAGTCGTGGCGGCGCATCAGCGCGCCCATCTCGCCATCGCTCGCCAGGAAATCGAGGGCACGAGTACCGGGGTCAGACCGGCCGTGCATGCCGCCCTCCCGCCTCGAACAGGCCAGACGTAGCCGTAAGGAACACGGTGCGAGTCCAATCGATGAGCATTTCCTTGCGTCACATAGGCGAAGGAGCTTGTCAAAGCCGCTCGAACTTTGCCGCTTAAGCTTCGTCGAACCGTCAGGCCGAGGCGTCGCAGGGGCCCGCGGACACCCTCGGGCACGCCGCTATTCGGCAGCTCTGAGGTGAGCCCGACCACTCGCAACTTGCCCGAGGGAATGTCGGGAGGACCCCTCGACCACGACGTAAGGAGCGGTCCCGGCGCCGCCCGGTTCCACACGGGCGCGCACGCCGTAGACCTCCTCCAAGAGGCCCGGTGTGATCACCTCGCGCGGGTCGCCGACCGAGACGAGCCTTCCGCCGGCCAGCACCATCACGCGGTCCGCGACCCGCAGGGCCTGATTCAGGTCGTGGACGGCCAGGAGGATGCAGATGCCCCGCTCCTGGGCCAGGTGCTTCAGGAGGTCCAGCACCTCGACCTGGCGGTAGAGGTCGAGGGCGCTGGTGGGCTCGTCGAGGAGCAGGATCTTTGGTTCGCGCACCAGCGTCTGGGCGATGGACACGAGCTGCCGCTGGCCGCCGCTGAGCTCCGCCAGATTGCGGAAGGCGAGGTCCCCGATGCCGAGGTCGTCGAGGGCCCCGTCGACCGCCGCCAGATCCTCGTCGGTGGCGGCCCAGCCGCCCTGGCCGTCCTGCTTTCGGGCGAGCAGAACCGATTCGTAGACCGTGAGGACGGCGGTGACGGTCGTGTCCTGGGGCAGGTAGCAGGGCGGCCTCTTGCGGCTGCCCTCCGAGCCGCCGCTCACGATCACCTCGCCGGCCCCGCGAAGGAGCCCGGCGATGCGCCTGAACAGGGTCGACTTGCCGGCGCCGTTCGGCCCGATGACGGCGACCACCTCGCCGCACACGAGCCGCGGCGTCGTCACGCCGGACAGCGCCGGCACGGAGCTGTCCGACCCGTAGGACACGCCGACGTCGCGCAGTTCCAGGGCGGGGCGAAGCCGGGCGTCTACCATGACCGCCACCTTCGGTTCGTGGACAGGATGAGGCTGAAGAAGAACGGCACGCCGACGAGGGCCGTCACGATGCTGATCGGAAAGGTGAGCCCGGGGATCAACGTCTTGCTGACGACGGAGGAAGCCGACAGCAGGGCTGCCCCGGCGAGAGCCGAGGCCGGCAGGAAGAAGCGCTGATCCTCGCCGATCAGCATGCGGGCGACGTGCGGCCCCACGAGCCCCACGAACCCGATCGTGCCGACGAACGAGACCGGCACGGCAGCCAGAAGACTGACGAGGAGCATGGTCTCGAGCCGCAGGCGCCTGACGTCGATCCCGAAGCTCGCCGCCTTGTCCTCCCCTAGCCGCAAGGCCGTGAGCGTCCAGGCCCGCCGCATGAACAGGGGCAGGCAGATGCAAAGGACCGCCATGGCGATCCAGAGCTTCGGCCAGGTGGCCTTGGTGAGGCTCCCCATGGTCCAGAACACCACGGCGCCCAAGGCCTGCTCGGAGGCGACGAACTGCAGTAGCGAGAGGAGAGCGTTGAACGTGAAGACGAGAGCGATGCCGAGGAGAACGACGGTCTCGGTGCTCACGCCGCGGCGCTGGCTCAAGGCATGGATCAGGAGAGCGGCCCCTGCCGCCGCGATGAAGGCGTTGAGCGGCACCATCACCTCCGCGGCGAGCGGGACGATGGCGATGCCGAGGACCAGCGCCAGCGCCGCGCCGAAGCTCGCCGCCGCCGAGATGCCGAGGGTGAACGGGCTCGCGAGCGGGTTGTTGAGGATCGTCTGCATCTGCGCCCCCGCGACGGCGAGGGAAGCGCCCACCACCACGGCCATGAGGGCGATCGGAAGCCGGATCTCCCAGATCACGACCTGAAGCGCGGCCGGCACCGTATCGGGCGCGACCAGGGCGCGAACGACGTCGACGATGGCGTAGCGGGCAGCGCCTGTCGTGAGGTCGACGAGAAAGCTTCCCACCAGCACCGCAGCGAGCCCGATCAGCATAAGGCGCTTTCGCCGGGTGAGCGCGCGGTAGGCCGCGCGCTTGGTTAGGGTCGAAGGGGCCGTCCGGGAGGTCCGGACGGCCGCAAGGGCCGGGCTCGCCATCAGCCGTTCGCCTGGAGGGAGACCCAGTATCCCGGCTGGTAGGGGATCGGCAGGAAGCGGTCGTGCAGAGCCCGCAGGGTGGCGTCCGGATCGATATCGCGGAAGAGCTCCGGGTGGAGCCATTTTGCGATCTGCTGTACGGCCACGAATTGATAGGGGCTGTTGTAGAACTGATGCCAGATCGCGTAGACCTGTCCCTTCTGGGCGGCCGGGATCGTCTGGAATGCGGGACGCTGCATGAGGCGCGCGAGCTTGCGGCGAGCCTCGCCGAGATCCGCGTTAGGGCCGACCCCGACCCAGGCGCCGCCCGGAACATAGGCGTCCCAGGAACTGCCCGTGACGATCACGACGTCCGGCTTCGACGCCACGATCTGCTCCGGGTTGATGGTGCCGAAGGTTGCCGGGATCAGGCCCGAGCCGAGATTGCGTCCTCCGGCGAGTTCGACCATTCGGCCGAAATTCTCGCGCCCGAAGGACATGCAGCAATCGTCCGAGTAGCCGCCCGCCCGGTCGACCATCACGAGGGGCTTCTTGGCCTCGTCGATCTTCGCGGCCTTGAGGCGTTGCTCGACGGTCGCGATCTCTTTGGCCCGGAAGGCAATGAATTCTTCGGCGACGGCTTCGCGGCCGAACAGCTTGCCCATGAGGCGCAGGGACGGCTCGGTGTTCTCGAAGGGCTTCTCGCGGAAGTCCACGTAGACGACCGGGATGCCAACGCCCGCGAGCTTCTCGACCAGCTTCGCCTCGTCGCTCGCGACTTTGGCCTCGATGTTCATGAGGAGCACGTCCGGCTTGAGCGCCACCGCCTGCTCCACGTCGAAGGAGCCTTCCTTCATGCCGCCGAAAGCGGGAAGCTTGCCGATCTGCGGGTTCTTGGCCTCGTAGAGCTTGAAGGTGCTGGGATCCGCTTTGGCGAGATCGTCACGCCAGGCGACGACGCGCTTGAACGGGTTGTCCTTGTCGAGGGCGGCCACGACGTAGATCTGGCGCCCTTCGCCCAGGATCACACGCTCGACCGGCGCACGGACTTGGACCTTGCGCCCGGCCACATCGGTCACTTCGACCATCTGAGGTTCCTGTGCGCTCGGTGGCCTCGACGTCGTTTGGGCGGATGCCGAGCCGGGCAGAGCGAGGGCGGCGGCAAGCGAGAGGCACGCGGGCGCGAGCCATCGCGCGCCGACATGGCGCAGTAGAGTTGTCATGGGAAACCTCATCAGCGAGGGGTCAAGGCCCTGCGGCGGGGAGTGCACGACCTTCGTGCGGTCTCTGGGCTAACGGCAGCCGAACGAATAAGCAATTCAAAAACAATAACTTAGAATAGTTTCACTTTGGAGGAGTTATGAACTGCGCTTCATTGTGAAGCGGTTCACACCGTCGGCCTTGTGCGTCCGCGTAGGGTTCGCGCGTCCTGCCGGAGGCGTCGGCAGGTTGCTCGGCTCCTGTTCTCCCTGAAGCCGCGCTCGTCTCGTCGACTCGCCCGCTCGGCATCGCCGCAGCGGGCTTTCTTTTGAGCCGAGCAACCCGGGAACCGCCCCGATGCTGCCACGTTGGCCACACGGCTATTCCTGGCCAGGAGTGTTCATCATGCGCAAATGGCTCGTTGTTACGTCGGCTGCCGCTCTTCTGGCGACGCCGGCCCTTGCCCAGTCGAATGGCGGAGCCGCCGCGGGTGCGGTGACGGGTGGAGCGGCCGGCGCCGTCGTCGGCGGCCCTGTGGGCGCTGCGATCGGGGCGGGTGCCGGTGCAGCCGCCGGCGGTGCGGCGGATTCGGCCAACCGGCCGAACGTCACCATCGAGGAGCGCAGCACGACCACCGGTTCGGTCGGCTGCTCGACGACCACCCAGCAGCAATCGGACGCCACCGGCACCACCACCAAGCAGCGCACCGACTGCTGATCTCAGGCACAGCGATCATGGAGGCCCGCCCGGAGCGATCCGGGCGGGCTCTTTGTCCGAGCCGAAGAAAGAACCGCGAACCCTAGACCGTTCTGCCGGCTGTAAGCGCCCGCGGCGATCGAACGTGGGACCCGAGCGGGGAGGGGAAGCCGCCGGCCGCATCGCTGAGGGCCGGCCCTCCGCAAACGACGCGCGGACCTCTGGCCAGGCGGCCGCGAGGGGCTTAAAGCCGAGGTTGCCCGCGACACTCTGCCGGTCATCCGTGGCCGGGGCATTCCCGTTCAACGATCATGACAGCCTCTCTCCCGTCCTCCCTTGCATCCTGGCGCGAAGCGCCGCGCGTTCGGGCGTTCAACGGCGCGCCTCTGCGCTCGGGCCCCTATGTCCTGTGCTGGCTTCAGCAGGCCCTGCGGTCGCACGACAACCCGGTGATCGACGCCGCGATCCGGCTCGGCAACGAGCTGAAACTGCCGGTTCTGGTCTATCACGGCCTGCGCGAGGACTACCCCTTCGCCTCCGACCGGCTCCACCGGTTCATCCTGGGCGCCAGCCGCGATGTCGCCCTCGGCTGCGCCGAGCGCGGGCTCGCCTGCGTGCAGTATGTCGACCGGGCCGCCAAGCGCGAGAAGGGGCTGGTCTACCGGCTGGCGGCGCAGGCCGCAGCGGTCGTGCTGGAGGATCAGCCGGCTTTCGTGGCGCAATGGCAGGCCGAGCGCGTGGCCGCGAGAACCGGGACCGCGGTCTTCGCCGTCAATGCGGCCTGCCTCGTTCCGCCGGCTGCCCTCGAGCAGGGGGTCGGGACCACGTCGGCCTTTCGCCGCCGGCACGAGAAGGTCCGGGACGAGTGGCGGGATGGGCAGGACGAGGTCGCCGTTCTCCCGCCCTATAACGGGCCGCTCCCCTACGATCCGGACCATCTCGGGGTGATGAACGACGCCGAGATCGACGCACTCGTCGCGTCCTGCGACATCGACCACGCGCTGGCGCCGAGCCCTCTCTTCCCGCCGACCCGGGCCGAGGTGCGTCTCCGCCTCGATCGCCTTCGGGACGAGGTGCTGCCGGCCTATGCGGGGGCGCGAGGGGATGCGAGCCGGCCCGAGGGGGCCTCCACGCTCTCGCCCTATCTCCATTTCGGTGTCGTCGGGCCGCGCGAGATTATGGCGGCAATCAGCGAAGCCGACGTCCACCAGGAGAGCAGGGCGAAGTTCGCGGACGAACTTCTGAGCTGGCGCGAGTGGTTCCACTACAAGGCCCGGAGCCTGCGCGTGCCGGAAAGCTTCAACCGCATTCCGGCCTGGGCGCGACGCACCCTCGACGCTCACGCGGCCGATCCGCGGCCGGACATCGAAACGTTGTCGGCCCTCGTTCACGGCGAGACGGCGGACGAGACGTGGAATGCGTGCCAGAAGCAGTACCTGCTCGACGGCTGGATGCACAACAACCTGCGCATGTACTGGGCCAAAAGGCTGATCGCCATGACGCCGGACCCGCAGACGGGCTGGGCGACCGCTTGCTATCTCAACGACCGTCTGAGCCTCGACGGGCGCGACCCGTCCACCTACGGCAATCTCGCCTGGGCCTTCGGGGACGCGGCTCCGGGCTACGGCAACCGGCCGATCTACGGCCTCGTGTCGACCCGCACGGACCGGTCGATTCGAGAACGCCCGAACGGACCGGCCTGGCTCAAGGCTGCGGCGGCACGTCCCGTCGCCAGGCTGGCCGTGCCGGAAAAGCCGCCCGTCGACCCTTATCTGACGGAAGAACTGCCGATCTGACGAGGCAGCGCGCCCGCGTCGGCAACAACGGGAGCGCCGGTTCGCTCGGCCGCTGAGTGAACCGGCTTCAGTTTCTGCGATTGTTGACGCAGCAAATTTACTTCAATTCCAACTGGTGATTGGGCCGAGCCTCACCTTCGGGTACTGAGAACCTGGGGTTCAGGGCTGACGATGAAACGATGGGTGGTGGTCGCTGCCGGTCTCCTGCTGGCCGGCTGCAGTGGCATGGACGGCGTTGAGGGGCCACGGGTGACGGCGCAGGCCGGCAGCACCCTCGCGCCGCGTCCCGACGACGTCGAGGCGACTCTCGCGGGATGGGGCCGCGTGCGCGCAAACCCAGCCGTGCTCGCCGAATTTCTGCAGCCGCTCTGGGCCGCTCCGGATCCGAACCGGACGGTCGAGCCGTGCCGGCTGGCCGTCGAAGCGGCGAGCCTTCAGGAGGGCCCGTCCCGTGTCGAAGCGGCCTCCCGCGGCCCGGAACTGCGAACCCGGGACGGCCTCATCCACGGCGCGGTCGAGGTTCGGATCCTGCACAAGCTCGACGGTGTGACCGTCGTGCGTCAGGCGGCTCTGCTCTGCACGGTGCGCGCCGACGGGTCCTTCGTAACGGCGCGGGTCTATCCTGAGGCGGAGGCGGACCGGCCCTAGCCGCGCGTCCTTGCATGAACAGGGGTCCGACCGCTGCCGGCGCTCGCGAAGGGTGCCCGGAGGGGAGCCGGTTCGGTCGCCCTGACCAGTATTGAACTGGCACGATTCAGACTAGAGCGAGACACGTGAGCGTATAGCCGAGCTTTCGCGCTCGCTTGTGCTAAGACGTCCGACAATAAAGAAAATTTGCCTCAAACTGCCAGGAACTCCCAGCGACAAACTGTCGTTGGTTGAACAAGACGCCTCGCCGTCCCCACCGAAAACCCAGTTGGAGTACACCCATGGCGTACCGTGCCCATCGGCTCGCCGCGATGACGGCTGTTGCCTTCTCAGGCCTCGTCACCGCCGGCGCTGCACACGCGCAATCCCCGCTCGACTACGAAATCCGTGGCTGCCGGCCGAATGTCGAGACGAGCACCTGCTGCCCGAACCTCTACGACTTTCCCCCGGGCAGCGTCCTGATCAGCAACGGCGCCATCTGCCGCCTGGACCGGACCCGCACCAACGAGGTACTGCGGTCGCGCCGTGACGTCACCACGACCGGCAGCGTCAGCGGGACCGTCCGCGGCGGCGTGGTGGTCGGAACGCCCGGCGCTCCTGCCGTCGGACAGCCCCAGTCCCCCGCCGTCGGCACGCCCGGTATCGGCAATGGCCCGGTCGCCGGATTGCCCGGCAACCCGGCCCCGTCGCCGAACGGACCTGCCGTCGGCAATCCTGGTGCGGGCGGTCCTGTCGTCGGGAACCCCGGTGGGCCCTCCGGTCCGGTCGCGGGCAATCCCTCCAATCCCGGCCACGGCGGGGGCGGGCACGGTGGCAAAGGACCCACCGCCGGTTCCGGTAATCCCGGCAACGACAAGCCGAACGGGAATGCCGGCGAGTCGCCGAACGGCCGCGATTTCGGTGGCGGCACGCACGGTCGCAGCGATGCGGGTCACGGCGACAAGGGTGGGCACAGCAATCCGGGCGGCGGCACCGGCAATCCAGGCAATCACGCCGATGTCGGCCGCGCCGGTGAATCGCCCAACGGCGCCGATTTCGGCGGCGGCGACAAGGGCCGCAGCGACGCGACCGGCGGGGGCGACAAGGGCAATCCCGGCAATGGCGGTGGCCACGGTCGCGGCGGCAAGGACGGCTGACGCCGCATGATGTGAGAGCCCGCGCCTGAGAAGAGGCGCGGGCTGCCAACCTGTCGAGTGGCCCTTCCGACGATGGGCCACTCGACGTGTTTCCTAGCGACCCGCGTGATGGCGGCGCACACGCGCGCCAGAAGCAAGACCGTCGAGTGTGGCCGGAAATCTACAGCCACGCTGGGGCAAATCAGTCAGCCTGTCCTCCTCGGCATTGGACGTCGAGGTCTTCCTCCCTGTTGAACTCGCACCGCTCCGGTGTCGTGCCGGAGCGGCTTTTCTCGTTTCGACAGTTTGCGTCAATTTGAGTGAACACCACCATCGTTAAGCAAGAAGAGCATGCCAAGAAAAGGTATGCGGGGCATTGACATGAACACCACCGAGAAGAGCTCCAAGCTGGCGAATGCCGGCGCCGTTCTGGCCGTCCTCGGCGCACTCGGCACCCTTTACCTGCCGCTCATCCTCGGCTGAGACGCCCTGTGATTTTCCGAGGTCGGCCCAGCGGTATTGCAGGCGCCGGACCGCCGCTCCGCCCGTTGATGCCGAATGCCTGAGGGCTCCTCGCCTCGTTCGCAAGCCTGAAACGCTCGATCACATCTTCTCAACCTGGACGAGTCGCGAACTCCGGCCCTGCCTGCCGGAGTCTTTCAAGATGATTAAGCGATGCTGGCGGCCGGTACGGGCCGTGAGAGGTGATACCCTTGCCCCTCGTCGCAGCCCCAGGCGGTGAGAAGTTCGAGCGCACCGGCACCCTCGATGCCCTCCGCCACCACCTCGTAGCCGAGATCGTGGGCCATGGTGATGATCGTTCGGACGAGCGTCTGGCTCTTCGTCGACGTGTCGAGATCGCGCACGAAGGCGCGGTCGATCTTGATGGTCGAAACGGGCAGGTCCTGGATGTAGGACAGGTTGCTGTAGCCTGTCCCGAAATCGTCGATGGCGATCCGAAGGCCGCTCCGGCGCAGGGCCGACATCTGCGCCACGACCTGCTGCCGGTCCCCGGCCAGCGCGCTCTCCGTGAACTCGATCTCGATGTCGGAAGGGACGGCCCCTTCCTCGCCGAGCATGCGCAGCACGCGCTCGGCGAAGTCGGGCTCGTCGAGGTTGCGCGCCGAGGCGTTGAGCGACACCACGAGGTCGAGGCCCGCCCTACGCCATGCTCTCGCCTGGCGGATGGCCGCCCGGGCCACCCAATCCAGGAGGGGTCGGGCCATCGCGGTCTGCTCGATGAGCGGGATGAACTCGGCGGGCGACACCGGCCCTAAGGTCGGGTGCGTCCAACGCAGGAGAGCCTCGGCACCGACTCGTTGGCCCGACCGGAGCGCGAAGCGCGGCTGATAGACGAGCGAGAACTGGTCGTCCGACGCGAGCGCCGCCGCAAAGTCGTTGAGGAGCGTGAAGCGCCGGGCCGATAGCTCCTCCTGGCGCGCCTCGTAGCGCGCATTCCGGTTCGGGCCGTTACGGGCCTCCATGCCGGCGATCAGGAGCCGCCGCAGCACATCCCGCGGCGTGACCTCGCCTGGGATGAACTCGTAGGATCCCACCGCTGGATCGAGGGCAACCGGCAGCCCGTCGCACAGGACGGGTGCGCACAGCGCGTCCATCAGCCGGTCCGGCAATTCGGCGCGCCGATCCTCCAGAACCTGGTCGAGCAGGACCGCGCAACGCAGAGGGCCGACATGGTAGATGCGGGCGCTGTTGCCGGCCGCGGCCTGAATCCGCGGCACCGTCGCGCCCACGAGATCCTCGACATGCGATGTACCGAGAACGCGGGCGACGTCGCCGGCCTGCGTCGACGACATGAGCTCGACGAGGAGCGCCCCAGTACCCTGGCTCGGGGCCGTGCGAGCGAGGTCCTCGAGATCCTCGAACAATTGGTACTGGTTGGCGAGGCCCGATGTCGGATCGACTCGCCCGATCATGTTCTGGAGCTCGATCTGGCTCATGACCATGCCGGCAAGGTCGCGCAGGACACGGCGTTCGCCGTCGCCGAGCTCACGCGGCTTGTCGTCGACGACGCACAGGGTGCCGAGGCCGAACCCGGCCCGGGTGAAGAGGGGCGCACCCGCATAGAACCGGATGCCCGCCTCCACGAGGGGCGAGCCGATGAACCGCGGATCGAGGGAGAGATCCGTCACTACGAACACGTCGTCGCCCTGGATCGCATAGGAGCAGGGCGCCTGTTCGCGGGGGATCTCGTTGATGTCGACGCCCACCTTCGACTTGAACCACTGCCGGTCGCCGTCCGTGAGCGAGATGGTGGAAACGGGCGCCCCGAACAACTGGCTGGCCAGGCGCGTCAGGCGGTCGAAGGCTTCACTGGGCGGCGTATCGAGGAGGCGCAGGTCGCGCAGGGCATTGAGGCGCGCAGCCTCGTTGTCGGCATGTTGGTGCAGGTAGGCCATAAGCTCTCTATCCGGTCGGCCCATCACCTAAACTACAAACACTGACAGTAGATTAAGCGGATTGGCGACTTGAAACCTGCTTGAGTTAAGAGCAGGCCGAGCTTCGCCCCCCGACGAGCGAGAGGCTGCCGCATCCGTAGGGCACGGGAAAGAGCGAAAGAGGAGGCGCCCCGCAACCGACTTCATCGTTGGTCGTTTCGACCAGCGGGATGAGGCTGCGTCACCAGCAGGCCGAATGCACTTGCCGCGCCTGGTTCGGCCGGAGAGGCGAGGTGATCATCGAAGCGAACGCTGGCGGTACCCCATCATCAACGATCATTCTCGCTGATGACGAGTACACCGTCGCCATGAGCTTGCTCTCATCATTACTCAATTACCGACCCCGGGTTCGGCCGGCAGACGTTTGCCAAAATGGGCGAACGCCTAGAGCTGAAGCTATCGCCCCCGCTTGAAATCGGGCGGCAGGAGCCAATCGAGCGAACCCGCAACCACGATGAGCAGAAGCGTGAGCGCGAACACGATCGCCGCCGCTCTGATCCAATGGCGCTCGTTGCCGCGAAAGGGTGGGCCGACCTTGTAGGGCCGCCACATCGACATGGGGGTTCTCCGCTCTGTTTCCGAAAGTTTTCTAGCGCTCCTCATCAGAACATGCATCGGGCAGCCGCACGTTGACACACTATGTCAGAGGCAGGTCGAGGGTGCGGCCAGCCCCAGCGAGCAGGTTAACCGAACGGTGCCCGGCCCGGGACACTCTACCTGCAGATTAACGTCGTGGGCGCCCTCTCCGGCTGTCTCCGACCCGCTCGGACCGAACTTAGCATCCTGTGCAGACGCTTTTCAGCGTCCTTCCAGCAGAGAGGTCGATGCGCTCGAACAATCGCCGGTCGGCCGCCATGCTCGCCTCGAGCTGGTCCGCCCACGTTAGTGGGACCTCCCGGTCGGCCGCGGCGACCTGAAGAGCCGGCGTTTCAACAGCTGGTACCCTGTTCAGATGAGCCACCAGGCGCTCGGCCGGCGGATAATAGACGGCTTCCGAAGAAGCGGGCTCGCGCTCTTCAACCAGCGTCGGTCCTGTCACATTAAGAACAGGAGGTTCAATCGATGCTGTCGTCTCCACGGCGGGTAGGCTCCCGCATGCAGAAAGCGTCAACGACATGATGAGGACGACAGGTCGGCATACGAGAAGGGCCATGAAACGCAAACACCACGCCGGTTAATCTTCCATTTACCTTTTTCACGAAGCTTGCCCTAGCGTCAAGCTTAGTCGAGCCGGCGCGAGTGCTTCGCCTTTTCACCGATATCCCGTTCCGCCGCCCCAAACCGCTCGGTTGCCTCGATCCCATGCGTCGCCACGGAGCCGCTGTGTCCGGTATCCTTTACGCCACTTGAAGAGCGTGTCCCGGGCCGGACGGGCTATGGCGAGCACGTGCCTCGGCTTAGTTCGAGAGGGCACGATGCGTCAGGCTTCGAAAGAGGCGAATCTGCCGGTGAATTCGGTCGGGCGGAGGATCGGGTGACCGGGAGGGGCCATCCACCTGACGCACCCGCTCCGGGCTCGAGGGATGACACCGATCCAGGGAGCGACATCCCCTCGGCAGTTCCTCGGCCTAGCTTTGAGCTATTTCGGCTAATCCTTGAGCGGAGTGGTCGGAGTGGCAGGATTTGAACCTGCGACCCCTACGTCCCGAACGTAGTGCGCTACCAGACTGCGCTACACTCCGACATCCGTTCATTCCGGGAGGCGGTCTTATAGCGGCGGGGGTGGAGGGCCGCAAGAGCCGAGTTCGCTCTCTTTTCAGTCTCGGCGCGCCGCCCGAAAACCCGGTTGTCAGCGCCCGGCGGGGCGACTATGTAGACGCACCTCGCGACAGGTCTTGGGGCGTCGCCAAGCGGTAAGGCAGCGGTTTTTGGTACCGCCATTCCCAGGTTCGAATCCTGGCGCCCCAGCCACTCCCCCGCCTAAGGTCCTGCCAACGTTCCCGGATCTCCCTTAGCTGGGAATCCCGCGCGCGCCGGTGCTGCACACAGCTGTCGCACAGGGGTGTCGCACATGCCTTGCGGACCGAATCTGATCCGGCGCGGAGCCGTGTATTATTGGCGTCGTCGGTTCGGCGGCCCGGCCCTTGGGTGCCCGGCCGAGATCCTGACGGTGAGCCTTGCCACGAAGGACAAGGCCGAGGCGCGGCGACGGGGGGCTGAGTTGACCCATACGAGCGACGAGGTGTCTGAGGAGGTCCGCCGCGGCCAGCTGACGCCTGACGAGGCCAAGGCGATCCTGCTCGCCGTCGCGCGGCGACAGCTGCAGCATCTCGACCGGCACGCCGCCCTCGACCGCCAGCGCCCCGAGCCCGAGCCCATGAGCGGGGAGCGTGCCGACCGGATCGTCGGCGCCGTCTACCGTCTCCTCGCCGAGCGTGGACGGACCGCGGCTCTAGCCCCACAAGATGCCCCGTTCCTCGCGTCATGCGGCCTCGCCGCGGATGAGACCGATCAGGTCGCCGCGACCCTGAACGTCTTCGTCCAGACCGGGGTCGTGCCGCCCGTCGCCGGAAAGCTGAAGGCTCTCCTCAACGCAAACGCACCCGAGGTTGTCCCAACGCCTGTCGCGCTCGCGCAAGCCGAGACCGCCTACTATCGCGGCATGGCGGCGGCGTGCCTTCACCTCAAGCCACGCTGGGCGGCGACGGTCGACGACGACCTTGCCCTGCTGAGTGCCGACTCGGCGCTGGATCAGTCGGCACCGATCCGGCCTGGGCTTCAGCCGACCCTAGTGCATGTCCCCGGCCCGGTTTCGGACGAGGGCACCCTAGCTCGGTCACCCAGCCCCCAGGAGAGCAAGGCCGACGCCGAGCAGACTGCGCCAACCCTCCTTGAGCTCGCCGAGGGATTGATCGCGACCAAGCTGAAACTGAAGGCGTGGGAGGAGAAAACCGCGCGCCAAGTCCGACAGACCGCAACCCTGTTCGTGAAGGTGACGGCGAAGGTGCGGATTGGGGAAGTCCGGCAAGAGGACGCGGCGACTTACCACGATACCCTGCTCCATAGGCTGCCCAAGAACTACGGTAAGTCAGCCAAGGACTCCCATCGGACGCTGGACGAGATCATCGCGGCCGCGCGGGAGCGTGACGACGAACAGGAACTCGGGTTGGAGGGAGCAACCCTGAACCGTCACCTCACACATCTCGGCAACATCCTGACTTATGCCGCGAGCCGCGGCATCAAGCCCGCCGAAACCATCAACTTCACGGTTCTGCGAGCAAAGAAGAAAGAGCGAGACCGTGATGCGCGCCCGCCGTTCACCCTTGAAGAATTGTCGACGCTGTTGCGCTCTCCAGTTTGGCACGGCTGCTCGTCCGAGGACGACCGACTGTCCCCGGGAAGCGTCATCGCGCACGACGCTCTCTACTGGGCTCCCCTGATCGCCGCGTACAGCCTGATGCGAAGGGAAGAGGTCTGCGGGTTGATGGTCGCGGACGTCGTCTTCGAGGGCGACATCCCGCACTTCAACATCCGCGCGAACAAGTACCGTCGCCTGAAGAACCTGCAGTCAAAGCGCCGACTGCCGATCCATCCCGAACTGCTTCGCTTAGGGCTGCGGGCGTATGTCGAGGAGATCTCGGGACTCGGCTTCGACCTGCTCTTCCCCGAGCTGCTCCCGGCCAGCGGAAAAGCGCCCCTCGGTGATCAGTTCTACGACGACTGGGCGCCGATGCTCAGGGCTGCGATCCCCAGGGCTCAGGAGAAGGGCCTCGTGTTCCACTCAATCCGCCACTACGGCAACGATCAACTGACCGACCGGAAGGTGATGACCGAATGGCGCCAGGACATCATGGGACAGGGCGGTAAGAGCGAGGTGGAGGAGCGGTACCGCGACGAGACGCGGCTGCGTCGGAAATTGTCCGCTCTGAAGAAACTGCCCGTCGTGACGGGGGACATCGCGGCAGCCTCGATCCGTCTTCGTCGCGCGGTGACCGCGGGGGTCAGGCGACGCCCGAAACAGCGCAGGAGCAAGTAGGCACATTTCGCGGGTGTCCTGGGGCGGCTCCGATGACGTGTGATCGCCCCGGGTGCACGTGACTCTACCGGGAATGCGTGGGACGCGGTCAGGGGACATCCTAGTCGGTCCCTAGGATGTCTTCAGCAGTCGCCCCGAATGCAGGTTCAGGCGCCCTGGCAACGAGCCACCAGATCGGCTCTGGATCTATGCGTCATCGGCCGGACAATAGGTCATCAGATCAAGGGAGGATCTGATGGCGACCCAGTTCTACCACGTCAGCCTGTACGGCCGCAGCCCGAGGAAGGGCAGCCTGTCCCACGAGACCATCGCAGGTATCACGGCAGAGGCCGCGCGCTTGCCGCAGGCCTGCCGCCACGTCGAGACGCCGCGGGAGCCGACCCTCCTTCAAGGCGTGTCGCCGGTCGAGGCGGGCCGGATCGCGATCAGGCGGGCCGAAGTCGCCCTCGATGCGGCGGGCCGGCGCCTGCGCCGGGACGGGGTTGCCCTCCTGGCTTGCGTGATCTCCTACCCCGTTCCGCGCGCGGACGTGGAGGCGAAGCCCGAGGAGAGGGATCTTTACTGCCGCTGGCGGGAGGACGTACTGGGTTGGTTGCAGTGGGAGTACGGAACGACGCTTCTCAGTGTCGTCGAGCACACGGACGAGACGTACCTCCACCTGCATGCCTACGCGGTGCCGGAGCTCGGGCCGGGAGGTCAGCTAGCCTGGGATGGGATCCACCCCGGGCGCAGAGCCCTGAGCGAGGCCGCGGCGCGCGGTGAGACGAAGAGCGGTCAGAACGCTAACTACAACGGTGCGATGCGTGACCTGCAGGACCGGTTTCATGCGGCGGTGAGCGTCAAATACGGACACGAGCGAGTCGGCGAGCGCCGTCGTCGCCTGGATCGAGCCGCGGCGAAGCAAAGGAGCGAGGAGAAGGCCAGGGAGGTTCGCCGGCGCAGCCTGTTTGTCCGGGAGCTGGAGCGGGAAAGGAACGACATCCTCACGCGTGCCGCGCTGAAGTACTTCGTGCCCTTGGAGCACGCCAGGGCTGAGCTGGCGGAGCAGGCAGCCGAGATCGCGCAACTGCGCGAGCTCCTGCGGGAGAATGGAATCGCCCTTGGCGGCCGTTCTACTTCCGCCCCGTAAGCCGGAATCGGGCTTGTGATCGCCCAGGCCGACGGTTCGCCCTCCAACTGCTCTTCCGAGTCGCCAGGGGCCGCGCTCAAGGCACAGTTAAGGTTAAGCCCATTCTGCGGTTGCGTTTTTCGCCGGGGCGCCCACGTTGCAGTCTGCCGTCGCAGCTGACGGCGCAGGCCGGGTGGTCGCTCTTTACGAGAGGGCGGCCGACCCAGGTGTTACGAGCACCCGAGCCGGCCTGACCATAGCGTCCATCTTGCTAGGAGATGACCACCATGGCTAACGCCACCTTTACCGCCCTCCGCCTGTCCGCGGAAGGCTTCCTCTCACACCACCCCCTCCGGTTCACGGCCCCCGCGCTGCTCCAGGCTGCCAGCCGCCCCAGGCTCCTCGCCTGAGGCTTGAGCTCACCGCGCCGTCACCCCTCGCGATTGGCTGGCCTGCCGCTTCCTGCGCCCACTTGGCGCGAGCCGGCCGCTGCTGATCGCAACCACCGGAGAACTTTTCATGCTGTTTCCCCAACCGGGCGAGCACGCCCAGCACGTCGTTACGCCGCTGAGCGCCACGCCTTCCGGCGCGCGCCTTGTCGAGAGCGAGGCCTCCCGCCTCGTTGTCGGCGCCACCTCCCTCGACGAGCTCCCCCTCCTTCTCGCGCACCCCGCTTTCGCCAGGCGCCCGGGGGCTTACGCGCTCTTCGGCGATAAGGGCATCCGCTGGGGCGAGACCCTCGACGTCACGGGCCGCCTCGAGGATCACCTCACCGACCCACCGCTCGCCGCCGAGCGCGTGATCCTGATCACGAGCCCGCACCCGGCCTTCGGGCGCGATGCGGTCGCGGCGCTCCAGAATGCCCTACACCACCAGAGCCTGCGGGCGGGCCGCGTTCCTGTCGTGGGCGCGCCGCCTCAGCGCGGGTGGCTGCAGGTGAGCCAGCCGGCCCTTGTCGCCCGCTGGCTTGCCGATCTCAGGCCCTTGCTGGTGACTGCCGGCTGCTCGCTCCTTGAGCCGCCCGGCTCCACGCTCAAGCCCCGGGTGCGCGTCGAGTCCGCGCCCGAGGTCCGCGGGGAGGCAGTCTGCCAGGAGGAGGTGGCCGGGCACGAGGAGGCGGCCAACGAGAACGACGCGGACGTGCCGTTCCTGCGGGCCGGCTTCACCACCGAGATCCCGCACCAGGTCTACGAGGATGCGGAGGCGAGGCGCTACCAGCTCGCCTATCGCGGCGTGCAGGCCGAGGCGGTGGCGGTGGAGGGCTTTTGCGTGGTGCTCGCGGGCTCTGGCATGGCCGTCGAGGATGGCGCCGGCGTCCAAATCTGCATCGCTAGAAAGCGCGCTCGGCTCATCGAGGAGGGCATCGCAAGACCGCGGCCCGGGGCTGACGTGGTGCGCCTGAGCCGCGACCTCGGCCTGCCGTCGCTCACCAACGCGGGGCGGCTGTTAAGCGGCACGAACCGGACCGCCCGCGAGCTGTGGGTGCGCGTCGCCTGATCCTGACTTTCGCGTGACGCTCCGGAGCCGAACTGCGGCTCCGGAGCGTCTGAGGTCACCTCGCCTCATTCCTAATCCGATCACCCCCGCCGCGCCACCTCGCGCCGGCGATGGCTGGAGCTTGCCTATGCTTCGCTTCCTGACCTTCCTCTCCCGTCGGCCCGCCGCAGCCGAGTCGGTGCCCGGCAGCGATGGCCTGCCAGTGTCCTCCACGAGCGTGGCACCGAGCCAGCCCGCCGATCCGGTCGCCCCCGCGCTGGAGATAGCCTCACCGAACCTTCCGCACATGAGCGATGACGGGCTGGACTCGTCCGAGCCGTCGACCGCCCCGGTCGAGCTCGACTTCGAGGAAATCTTCGGCCCGCTCGTCGCGCCTACCGTCGCGAAGCCATCGCCGGCCTCACAGGATGATCGTCAGGGCGGGCGCCTCTCTCAACCTCGACCTAAGCCCCCAAGCCCGCTCCAGCTCGTGGCAGGCCTCGCCCTCGACGCGGCCTGGACCGGAGCCCTCGCCCGCGATCTCGACCGGGGCCGACCCCTCGTTCTCGTTGTCGAGGTGCCCGCCGCCTCCTGGGTAGGGCCGATCAAGGCCTGCCTGCTTTCCCGGCTTCCTGTGCAGGTGGAGGTGTTGAGCCTGACCAGCCGCCCCAAGGCGACCTCCACTCTGACGCCTGAGCTCGACGCTCCCCGCGCTCTGGCGGGAGGGGAGACCTTCATCGCCATCACGCCCGATGCGGGCTGGCTCTCGCCGGTGACCCTCGCTGCCGCCGACCACGCCCTCACCTTGCGCCCGCTCACCCCGGCGCAGGTGGTGCAGGCCATCAAGCTGTGGACCGGACGCGCCCTCAAGCAGCCGCTGGAGGCGGAGGATCTCGCCAGCCTTGATCTTCCCGATATCGCAGCAGCGCTGCGGCCCGGGTCCACGCCCGCAGCCTGCGCCCAGCGCCTGCGGCGGGCGAGCCGGACGCGGATTGGACCGCCCGAGACCTCCGGCGAGGTGATTTCGCTGGAGCAGATGACCGGGATGGGCGAGGCGCAGGCCTGGGCCACCGAGCTCGTCGCCGCCATCCACAAGGTGAAGGCCGGCCGGCTGCCCGCCTCGCAACTTGCTGGAGGGGTGCTCTATGGAAAGCCCGGCACCGGCAAGAGCACGCTGGCCAGGTCCATCGCCGCCGAGGCGGGGGTGCCCTACCACGAGACGAGCGTTGGAGCATGGTTCTCGCAGTCGTCGGGGAACCTTGATGGCGTGATCAAGGAGATCGACAGATTCTGCGACGCGCTCACCCTTGCCGCCCGCAGTTCAGGTGACACAGCCATCGGCTTTCTCGACGAGATCGATGCTCTCCCAAACCGAAGCAGGCTGAGCGACCGAGGCGCCGACTGGTGGCTGCCCGTGATCACCCATTGTCTCCTGCGCGTCGAGGCGCTGCGCCGTGCCGGAGTCGTGTTGATCGCGGCTACGAACGACATCACTCGGGTCGACGCGGCCCTGCTCCGCCCGGGTCGCCTCGACCGAGCCGTCGAGGTGCCCCCGCCCGACGAGAGGGGACGAATGAGCGTCCTACGTCATCACCTGGGTCGCGATCTGAAGAAGGCCGACCTGACGCCCGCCGTGCGGCTGTCACGCGGAGCCACGGGCGCTGTTCTCGCCGGCGCGGTGCGGGCAGCCCGGCGCCGGGCGGACGCGGCCGGGCGGACAATGACCCTGGCGGATCTTCTCATCGAGATCGCGCCGGCTGATGAGCGCTCGCCAGAAGAGCTCCGCGTGGCGGCCCTTCACGAGGCGGGTCACGCGGTGCTGGCACTGCGGCTGGGCTTGAGCTTGGTGAGCGTGACGATCCAGGCTGGTGAGGGCTCGGGCGGGGCGACCACGATCCGGCGAACCGAGCTGACGCCGGATCGGGACGCCCTGGAGCGCCAAGTGGTCAACCTGCTGGCGGGGCGCGCGGCGGACCGGGTGCTGGGTGGCGGGGCGCATGCGGGTGCGGCCTGTGATCTGCGCGAGGCCAAGCGCCTTGTGGCGGCCCTGCATGCGAGCCTCGGCCTCGGCGAGCGGCTTCTCGCACCCGTTGATCCGGATAGGGCGGACGAGTGGCTGCGACTGGACCGTGAGCTCGCGGCGGCGGTCGAGCAGGACCTGCGGCGGCTGCAGGGGACGGCCGAGATGATGGTGGCAGCCAACAGGGCAGCCATCCTGGCCGTGGCGGACGCGCTCCTTGCTCAACGTGTTCTAACAGGTGAGGAGGTGGCCGCCATCGCACGAGACCACCAGCCTCGGGTCAGGGTACGCGCGGCCACGGAAGCGAGCATCCCGGACCGCCAAGCAAGAGTTCCTCCCCGAGCTGAGCGTCCTCTCCGTCGAGCACGTCATGCCGCAGAAATGGAAGTCCCCGGACTACCCTCTCTCCGCCGACACACCGGAGGCGCGAGCGACGAGGTGGCGGCTCATGCACAGCATGGGCAATCTCACACTCGTCACGCCGGGGTTCAACAGCAGCCTGAGCAATGAGGCCTTCTCGACCAAGCGGCCAGAGATCGCAGCGAACAGCAGCCTTGTTCTCAACTCGTACTTCCAGGCGCTGCCCTCAGATGCTGTGTGGGACGAAGAGGCCATTCTGACCAGGGCCGGAGCGCTGTTCGGAATGGCATCCAAGGTGTGGCCTTGCCCCGTGGCGACTGCACCCGCTGCCGGAAAGGCCGCTGCGTAACGCGGCGGCTGTGGGGGCGTCGGACGGCGGCCAGGAGTGGCCGCGAGGAAGGCGCCACAAGCTGCACGCAAGTAGCGGGTGCTGTTACCTGTCAACGAGGGACAGAATGGCGTCAAGCCAGGGGACCGTGGACTGCATTTTAGAGCAGATAGAGGGCCCCGGGCGCGTCTCGGCACGCCGGATGTTCGGGGAGTATGGGCTCTACTGCGGCGGGACCTTCGTGGCCCTGGTCTGCGACGACCAGCTCTACGTGAAGCCGACCGAGGCTGGGCGCCGGCATGCCGGCGAGATCGGCGAGGGTGCGCCCTACCCGAGAGCGAAGCCGCATATGCTGGTGCCCAGCGAGCGCTGGGACGACGCGGAGTGGCTGGCCGCGCTGATCCGGATCAGCGCGGCAGCATTGCCGGCAGCGGCCCCGAGAGGCGCGCGTCCAAACGCCGGGGCTGAGGTCGCCCGAACTCTTGCGAAACAGGGGTCCCGCCCCCATATCAGTTCTACCCCAGCGGACGTTGGCGGGCTTCGAGGCGGCGGGCTCACCAGCCCCCTCGATGGGACCCGGCCAGGACGGATGTACTCCGACCGGCGTCCATGCCCGCGCCTGCCTGGCGATGCAGGCGCCCGACTGGTGGTCTCGATCAGCCCCCGCCCGTAGTGGCCGGATCCCGAGGTGCCTCGCACCCGGGACCCGTTCGCCCCGGAGCGGGGGCTCTTTCGTTACACGTCAGGCGCCCATCACGGGCGGCGGCTCCGCAAGTCCGCACATAAGGGCTGAGCCGGCATGCCTCGTCAGAGACCACCTGTGGGGGGCGCAGGATAGCGCTCTCACCTCGCTGACGAGGCCCGCGATCAATGGCCGATGGCTGGCCGGTGCCTATGTTCCCTGCGCAGGCTATCGACGCTGAGAGCGCCCGGCCCCGTGAAGACGAACAGCAAGAACACGAAGCAGTAGAGGATCGAGGCATCGCCACCGTTGAGCACCGGATAGAGACTGCGCGGCGCGTGGAACATCCAGTAGGCTACGGCCATCTCGCCTGAGAGCACGAAGGCGACGGGCCGGGTGAAGGCGCCGATCAGGATGAGGAACCCGCCCACGAGCTCAAGCACTCCGCCGATTCCGAGCAGTGAGAACAGCGGCGGCAGGCCACTTTGCGGCGGCGCCGGGAAGCCGAAGAGCTTCTGCGAGCCGTGCAGCATGAAGATGATCGCCGTCGCGATCCGCAGGGTGGCAAGGGCATAAGGCGTGTAGCGGTCGAGTCTGTCGGAGGGCATGGGACCTCGTTGATGATGTGGCTTGCCGACGTTTCGGTTGAAACGTGTCTCTCAGCAGCGCTCAGGCGTTTCCGGCGCCGAGCGTCATGGTCGCGTACAGCGATCCGTCACTCCGCGCGGACACTTTGAGAATGTCTTCAGGGCGGATGAGGATGTCGTTCTCGTTGGTGTAGATCGAGACGCCGCGAGCCTTATAGGGCTCCTGGGTCGAGTGGACGCGGTTGATCAGCGACTGCGGGAAGTAGAGCTGCGTCGTGATCATGTCGCGCGCACTCACGAAAGCCCGGACATGGACGTGCACGGCTCTCGGCGTATACCAGCCGGGTACAATGGTGCGGAACGTCACCTTTCCCTCGGCGTCGGTGGTCTGAACGCCACGCAGGAAACGTTCCGGCCCCTCCTCCTTCACATGGCCGGTCTCGTCCGCGGCCTTCACGTCCGGAAACGCGCTCGGATCGTTGAAGAGGTAGCCGCTGTACTCGCCCTCGGCATTGCAGTGCCAGATCGAGACGGCCGCTCCCTGGATCGGCCGGCAGCCGGCATTCGCGTTCACGAGACGGATCTCAAGATCCAACGGAACGCCAGGCTGGTCCTCGCGGATGTCCGCGCGGACAATCCCCTTGTCGATGTAATAGGGGCCTTCAATCGTCGCCGTCGTCACGCGGCACAGGCCCGGGATGTTCTTGAGGACCTCGCCGATCTCGGCGGCCTCCTTAAGGGAGCCCTGCGCCAAGGCCGGCGACAGCAAGCCGGTCACGGGCGTCAGGATCGTTCCCATGACGCCGAGCAGGGTGGCCCTCCGCGTGATCAGGTACTCGTTCGGGGCCTCGTCATCTTCTTCGACGGCAGTGCCTTGGTTCGGCTTCGCCATGGTGGAAATCCTTCTATGGCTGAATATCGAGGACGAGCAGGGCTCAGGGCGCGGCGGGCACTTCGCCGAAGCGGAAGCTCGATGCCGTGATGCCGCCGAACAAATCCTTCTGGTGGTAGACGACCGCTCCCGCCTCGTTCTCGGCGGCACCGACCGCCACCATGAGCGGGATGAGGTGATCCTCCTCCGGGTGAGCCGCACGCGCGGAAGGCGCGCGCTCCCAGGAGATCAGGCGCGGGGTCCGCTCCTCGGGGGAGGCGGCGACGACCGTCTCGTGGAGCCAGGCATCGAACACGCGCGACGGCTCGCGACCTTCAGGGCCCCGCGCCTCGCGCAGGTTGTGGTAGCTGAGGCCGCTGCCGATGATCAGCACGCCTTCGTCACGCAGCGGCGCGAGCAGGCGACCGAGCTGGAGATGGAGTCCGGGGTCGTAGCCACGGTCGATGGAGAGCTGCACGACCGGGATGTCCTCCCTTGGATAAAGGGGTTTCAGGATGCTGAAGGTGCCGTGGTCGTAGCCCCGCTCCGGATCGAGGCGGGCCTGAACGCCGCCGATCCGCAACAGCTCCTGCACGCGCCGCGCCAGCTCGGGGGAGCCCGGTGCCTTGTACCGGATGCTGTAGGTATGCTCGGGAAACCCGGAATAGTCGTAGACCATGCCGGGCTGCTCGCCCGACGAGATGGCGAAGCCATCTTCTTCCCAGTGGCCCGAGATGACGAGCACGGCGCGCGGCGCGTCGCCGAGTTCACGGCGGATGTCCACGAGCGACTGTTCGAGCCGGTCGAAGGCGCGACGAAACGGGCCGTCCAGATAGGGCCAGGGACCGCCGCCGTGGCTGATGAAGTACGTGGGCAGGCGTGTGGTCATGGGCTTGTCTCTCTCGGGTGCGAGGACCGGAAGAACCGGCTCGTGGCTGAGCCGATCCTCCGATCAGGCCATCAGGCGCGTGGGCAGATCGGAGCACGCTCGCTGCGGCCCCAGAACACGAAGGCGGAGAGAGCCAGCAGCACGACGTTCACCGGCAGCACGCCAAACTCGCCGCGATAGGCATGGAAGCCGAAGGCGAGCACCTGCAGCACGACGCAGCCCAGCGCCGCGAGCACGGTCAGACGGGGCTGAATGCGGGTCAGGGCGGGCAGGAGGATGCCAATGCCGCCCGCGAGGTCCACCACGCCGATGAAGCGGACGAAGGCGGGGGAGACTTGGCCAGCCCAGGGCATCATCGCTGCGAGTTCGGCGATGGGCGTGGCCAGCTTCATGAAGCCGGACATGACGAACATGGCCGCCACGAGAGCTTGAGCCACCCAGAGCGCGATGCGGAGCGGCTTGTCGGTCGAGGCAGGGGGAGCGGAGATGGGCAGTGCGGTGGTCTGGGCGATGGACATGGAAACCTCTGAGCCAGTGGGCTGCAACCCCACCAGAGATGGCCCATGACGAGAGCAGAAAAAACAGAGATAGTTTCGATCAACACGTTCAGCTAAACTGATGAAGATGGATGCTCTCTCGCTTGACCAGTTCGAGGTCTTCGTGACCGTCGTGGAAGCTGGCAGCTTCTCGGCGGCAGCCCGCAGGCTCAACCGAGCGCAATCGGCCGTGACCTACGCGGTTCAGAAGTTGGAGGACCAAGTCGGGGCCGAACTGTTCGACCGCAGCGCATACCGCCCCACGTTGAGCGAAGCCGGGCGGACCCTCCTGCCTCAGGTCCGCCGCATCCTCGACGATGTGGGCCACTTCCGGGCGAGCGCCCGCCAGATCACGCGCGGCCTGGAAACGGAGCTGCGAGTCCTGGTCGGCGCGGCGATTCCGGTGGCCCTGCTCGCACCCGTCCTGGGTGAGTTCCGGGAGGCGTTTCCCACCGTTCAGCTACGACTGTCGGTGCTGCCCTTCTCATTGGGAGTGGGCCGGCAGATGCTGGGCCTCTCGGAGGGCGAGGCGGACATCCGGGTGCTAGTGGACCTCATGCTGCCCGAGACGCTCGTTCGGAAGCCCATCGCGGCGCTCGGTCTCGTGACGGTCGCCGCCGCGTCGCACCCCCTTGCGCAGGGGCGTGAGGAACTCGACGAGCATGCCCTGCGGGATCACCTCCAGATCGTACTGAGCGAACCCCAGGAGGCCGTACCGGGCGAGGACCGGCGGGTCGTGGCCCTGAACACCTGGAGGGTGACGGATCCGGCGGCACAGCACGCGCTGATCCGGGCCGGGATCGGCTGGGGGAGCCTGCCAGAACCGACCGCCGCGGAGGATCTCGCGAGCGGTCGCCTGGTTCGCATCTCCGTCGAGCGCCAAGGCGCATTCGGTCAGTCGCAGCGATTCCCTATCGTCGCGGCCCACCGCCAAGACGAACCGCTCGGGCCCGCCGGACGGTGGTTGTTCGAGAGGCTCGGCGAGGCCCAACATCGCCCAGCTAATCTTAAGGCCCAGCGCGCCCTGAGCCGACACGCACCTGGCGGCAACAGGTAGTGCACCCCGCTCCCCGGCGCTCATCCGAGACGACGATGAGCTCCTAATTCGAGCCCCCGCCCTTTATCAGGCTTACCCCACCGGAAATCGGCGGCCCTCATCGCGGCGGGCGTCACCAGCCCCCTCGATGGGACCCGGCCCCTACGGTTGTACTCCATCGAGTAGGGCGGTCTACCCGCTGCGGTTTGCCACCGTCAGAGTGTTCAGGACCGTCGCGTGACCGCCCAAACCAGCCCGGCGGCCGCCCAGGCCAGGATGGCCGTGATCACGAACGGTCGTGTGCTGCCTCCGTCGGCGGGAAGGATCCTGAGCGGCCCCGAGAACGTGTTCACGGAAGCATGGAGCAGCATCGGGAGGAGCAGGCTCCCGCCCGTCCCCTCGTAGACGAGTGCCAGCAGGACGCCCAGGGCGACGGCCTGCAGGGCGAACCAGGGAAGCGGCAGGTCCGCTTGCGGTGTGCCGGGCAGCAGAAACAGGGGCAGGTGCCATCCCGCCCAAGCGATCCCGAGAACCAAGGAGGCGGGCAGCAGCCCGTGGGTGTCGCGCAGCACCGGCAGGGCATAGCCGCGCCACCCGATCTCCTCGCCCAAGGGACCGCCGAGCAGGAGAACGATGGCGAAGTTGACGATCACCAGGGGCCAGCGCGCCGCAGGGGGATAGGCCGGGTGCTCGCCCCCGAGGAGAACATGGATGCCCATCGCGATCAACATGACGGCGGGTGGGCCGAGGAGCGCCACGGCATACCACGCCGGATGGATGCGCCAGGCCAAGAGGCTGCCTAGGAGTGGCCCGGTGCTCCCCTGAACCGAGGCGAAGATCAGTGCGACGGCGCTCGGCGTTGCCGTTCCGAGCATGATCAAAAGCCCCGGAGGAAGACCCGATCCGAGGTGCCGCTGAGCGGCAGGATGAGCGAGACTCCAAAGGATCCAGGAGGTCGCGAAGACCGCGCCGAGAAATAGGCCTACTTCCCTTGACACAACGATGCTGCCCGACTGCCCAACCGGAACGTGGGCCCCCTCGGCGTCGTTCCACGAGGGGCCGGCAACTCGGAATTTGGGACCGCTGATGAAACCATCTCTCATCGCCGGGCTGGCTGCGACTGCGGCTGCCATTGCCGCAGCGACCGTCCGGCGCGGCGATGAGGCCGACGCCGAACGAGCTTGGCGGGCGCTCGCGCGCCCACGCCCTCCCACTGGATCCACCTTCACGCCGGAGACTGTCGAGGGGTTGCCCGAGCCGGCCCGTCGCTACTTTCGGTTCGCCATCGCGCCCGGGACGCCGCTCCGGAGCATCGCCGAGATCGACATGGTCGGCCGTATCGGCCTCGGTGACCGCGAGGCGCCAAATTACCGTCCGATGATCGCGCGGGAGATCCTTGCCCCACCATACGGGTTCGTCTGGCGTCCCCGCATCGGCACTGGAGTTACCGCAGTCACCGGGTCGGACGGCTGCATCGGGGATCGTGCGTGGACTCGCTTCTGGCTCGCGGGTCTCGTTCCGGTCGCCCGTACCACCTCGACGGCCGACCTCGTGCGCTCGGCGAGGGCTCGGTCAGTCGCGGAGGCGCTATGGGCGCCAGCCGCCCTCCTGCCGGCGAACGGCGTAGCCTGGGAGCCCCTCGAAGCCGACGGCGCCCGGGCGATCTTCGAGTATGCGGGCGAGGCCTATGTCCTGGACCTGACGGTCGCCCCCGATGGTCGCCCGGTCAGCGTGTCGATGCAGCGCTGGACGAACGCCAACCCCGACCGGGTCTTCCGTCTTCAGCCGTTCGGCGCGACCGTGCTGGAAACGGGGACGTTCGAGGGTTATACTATTCCGACGCGGATCGAAGGCGGGAACGGGTTCGGGACGGACGCCTACTTCCCGTTCTTCCAGGCATCTGTCACGTCGGCGTCGTTCCGGTAGCCATCGCGCCGGAGTGGGTCCACTCGGCCTCGGTCCAGGCGAAGGGATTAACCGGCCCTGTCATTTCTCGCCTGACGCACTGCCTGCATCCGGGATCCCGTCCGCCCGGAGAGGCAGCGGGGCGACAGCCGTGACGCCCGCGCGGTCTGCGATCCCGGTGTTCTCCCTGGCCTCGCAGGCGCCCGACTGGTGGTCTCGATCAGCCCCCGCCCGTAGTGGCCGGATCTCGAGGTGCCTCGCACCAGGGACACGTGCGCCACAGAGCGGGGACTCTTTGCATTCGCGTGATGGCAGGGCTGCATCCCACTCCTTGCTGGATGCGCGACCCCATGCGATCACCCCGGTCCAACCAGCGGTCCCAGCCGCCCTGATCCCAGCAGCCCCGTCATGAACCACCGAGCCCTGCTCGGGGGTGCCGTGGCATTCGTCGCGGCGGCCCTCGGCACCACATTCGCCCTTCGCCAACCTACGGCCGCAGAGGCAGTCATGAGCCCCGTCGAGACCGGCCTGCTCGCAGGCAAGATCCCGTTCATCCGCGGGGGCGCCGGCCCCAAGCACGCGGTCGTGTTCTTCGGCGGCAATGCCCTCTTCAAGCGGTTGGACAAATCGTCGGATCCCAAGCGCTACGCCGGCCAGATCGTGGGTCTGCTCCCCGAGGGTTGGCGCTACACGATCCTGGGCTACGAGGAGACGCCCCCCGAGGATTACACCCTCGACACCATCGTGCGCGACCTCGCAGGCGTGATCCGGTCCGAGATGGCGCGGCCCGATCTGGTGATCGGAGTGTCCTTCGGCGGCTTCGTCGCCCAGCGCTTCGCGGCGGAGCACCCCGACCTCGTGGACCGCCTCGTGGTCCTCGTCTCCGGGCATCGCTTCTCGGACGAGGGTTGGGCGGCCATGCAGCGTCAGTTCTCGGCGCTGGAGAGGGCCGACTTCTATGCTCTCGTCACCGACAGCGTGCTCCTGTTCCGCAGGCCCTGGTACAACTGGCTCGTCCGCCTCAAGCTCTGGAAGGACCGGGACCGCCTCGCATCCGAGTTCAAGGATCCGGCGCTCATCCTGCGTACGTACCGGAGCCTGTTCTCGGACGACTTCAAGCGCAACGCGAGCTTCGCCCGCCGCATCCAGGCGCCGACCCTCGTGCTCGGCGGCACCGCCGACCAGTTCTTTGGGCCGGAGGTGTTCAACGAGACCGCTGGGCTGATCCCGAACGCACGGGTCGAGCTCCTCGACGGCGAGACCCACATGGTGCCCATCGAGCGGAGCGTCGATGTCGCAAAGAGCCTTGTTCGCTTCGTTCACTCCCATGGGTGATCCAGGGAGGATCGGGATGACTGTTTCGCGAAGGCGCCTCGGCGTAGCCCTCGCCGGGCTTGGCCTGGTCGGCGTGGCGTCGTTGGCCCTGCTGCCGGTGGAGCGGCTTCTGCCGGAACCGCTGCCCGCACCTGTGGGGGCGTTGCGGCTTATGTCGCTGATCAACCCGGCCCTCCTGGTCCTCCTCGCCGCATGGATCGGAACCTTGCTGGCGCCTCGCGTCGGCCTCGACGCGCCGGCACTCAGATCGGCGCTCGCCGGAGTATCACCTGTCCCTGTTTTGCGACGTCAGGCACGCCTGGCGGTCTGGGCGGGGCTGGGAACCGGGCTTCTGCTCGCCGGCTACGCCATCGCGACGGGGCCGCTCCTGCAGTCCCTCGGCACCGAGGCAGCCTCGCGCCTCCAGGCACTTACTCCGCCCCTTACGACGCGCCTCCTGTATGGCGGGGTCACCGAAGAAATCCTCGCCCGCTGGGGCGTCATGACGCTCGCTGCGTGGACGGCTTGGCGCATCCTCGGGCGCCCGGCGCGCCCGCCGGTCGGGATCTACTGGTTCGGGATCGTGGCGGCCGCGCTCGTCTTCGCATCGGCTCACCTGCCGTTCCTGTTCGGCGTGATCGGCGATCCGCCCGTGTGGATGCCCCTTGCGGCCATCGCCGTGAACGGCGTCGCGGGCGCTGTCTTCGGCTGGCTCCTCTGGCGCCTTGGCCTGGAGGCCGCGATGATGGCGCATGTCCTGGCCCACGTCACGGCCGCCCTAGCAGGTCTTGCAGCGGCATGACGCGTCGCGCGTGAGCGCGGGCGACCCATGAGCCTTTCGGCATCGTGGTGCCGGGATAATAGCATCGCGCCTTCGCCTTCTGCGACCCGCGCGACAGGCTGCCGTCAGAAGCGCGTCGCGTGCAGGGGCGGCCATTCAGATCGGCAGCTTCTCAGTGAGGTAGGGATCGGTCGGGGGCGCGTCGGGTACGGACAGCCTGGGCACGGGCCGCGAGGCGGCCCTGGCGAGCCACGCCGGCCCACCCGGTCGCTCGCGGATCGAGCGGTCGGTACGGGTCGAGACGAGCCCATAAACGGGGCGGTCGCCATAGCCCGGCGCCGCGTCCCCGAACGCCCATGCCAGGTTGCCGTAGGTCGAGGGATCACGCCCATCGAGGCTCAGGCGGTCGTTGAGGTAGCACGCGGTCGCCCAGCCGGTCCGCGGATCCGGGGTCATGGCAATGAGCCGCTTCGCCCAGTACATGCGCAGATTGTTGTGCATCCAACCGTCGATCACGTACTGGCGCTGACAGGCGTTCCAGGTCTCTTCGGCGGTCTCGCCATGCACCAGCGCGGATAAGGTCTCCACGTTCGGGCGCGGGTCGTCCGCGTGGGCGTCGAGCGTCTTGTGCGCCCAGTTCGGGATTCGCGCATAGCTCTCGGGCACGCGCAGGCCACGGGCCTTGTAGTGGAACCACTCGCGCCAGCTCAGGAGCTCGTCGGCGAACTTGGAGCGGCTCTCGTCCGGGACGTCCGCTTCCGAGATCGCGGCCATGATCTCGCGCGGGCCCACGACGCCGAAGTGCAGGTAGGGCGACAGGGTCGAGGCCCCCTCAGGACGGCTCGCGTCGTTGCGCGCGCCGGCATAGGCCGGCAGCACCTCGTCGCGCAGGCGCGTCAGCCGGGCGATCACCTCGGCCCGGGTGGGCGGGAACATGGGGCTCGGCGGGAGCGCATGGTCGATGGCGCAGGAGGCCACGAGCGCATCGATGTCGGCATCGTGCATCGACCCGAGCCGGTCCGGCTCGTAGGGTAGCGGCCCGTCGTAGGGAGCAACGTCGGGCTCCTCGTCCGTCCACTCCCGCCACTGGTCACGCACCCGCTCATGTCGGCGCCGGAAGGCGGACGTCGTGCCGACGCCCTGCTCCAGGGCGGCGGGCGGGACGAGGTAGGCCGCGTTGACCGCGAATACCGCCGTGCCGGTGCGGGCGGCCACGCGCTCGGCCTGCCATTGCGCGACGAAGGCAGGCTGGTCCTCCAACACCAGCGCCGCCGATTGCGCGGCGAGCCGGTAGACCAAGCCCTTCTCGCGCTTCGCGGCACGGTCGACGTATTGGACACAGGCGAGCCCGCGGGCCTGGCAATCGCGGGCCACGTCGCGGCTGGCTCCAAGGATGAAGCGGTGCAGCCGGTCCGAGGCGAAGGGGTAGTCCTCGCGCAGTCCATGGTAGACGATCACTGGCAGGCGGAGCTCGTTCCCGAGCCGGACGGCGGCATCGATCACCGGGTTGTCGCGGCCGCGCAGTGCCTGCTGGAGCCAGCACAGGACGAAAGGGCCGTCGCGCACGGGCGCGTCGTTGAGGGGGCGTACGCGCGGCGATTCGCGCCAGGTGGCCAGCGAGGGCGGAAGTGAGATCGTCATCCCTCTTCTACGCGCCAAGCCGGGCTCCGGTTGTGGCCGAACCGCCTTTTGGGGTGTAGCACGGGGCCGCAGGCGGGCGTCGTGTTGCTCGGAGCCCTTGCCCTGGGCCAGGATCAACCGATGTACCGACATGGCCCGTCCGGCATGCAGCCGGCGCCTTCGCGCTTCAGCCTCAGAACCGCAACCTTGAGGCTCCGCATCGGTGCCATCTATATCGGGTCACACGTCTAGTAACCGCCAGGGGGGAGAGCGCATGCCAGCTGATGTGGTTCGTATGGTCCTCCTCACGCCTGGATCGACGGCGCCTCCCGGCGTCAGGGCCGCCACCAACACGACCGAGATCCGGCGCTATGGACGGTAAAGTAGCCGCTGCAGATCCGGCCTTCCTCGCCGGCGGCGGCGAGATGGGCGCGCTGATGCGGGCACACGACTGGTCGGGCTCGCCGCTCGGTCGGCTGGAAGCCTGGCCCCAGTCGCTCCGTTCGGTCGTAGGGCTGATGCTCGGCTCACGCTACCCCATGTTCCTTGCATGGGGCCCGGAGCTCGCCTTCCTCTACAATGATGGCTATGCGCCAATCCTCGGTCAAAAGCACCCGCGCGCGCTCAGCCGGCCGTTCCGGGAGGTCTGGTCGGAGATCTGGGCCGACATCGAGCCTCTCGTCGTGAAGGCGCTCACGGGCGAAGCGACATTCCACGAGGACCTTCACCTCGTCATGGAGCGCAACGGCTACCCCGAGGATACCTGGTACAACTTCTCCTACTCGCCCGTGCGTGATGAGGCCGGCACCATCGTCGGCATGTTCTGCGCCTGCACCGAGACGACTGGGAAGGTACTCGCTGAACGGCGCCTCGCGACCGAGCACGAGCGACAGCGCCACCTGTTCAAGCAGGCGCCGGGGTTCATCACGATCCTGAACGGGCCCGAGCACGTCTTCGAGTTCGTGAACGAGGCCTACTCCCGATTGTTCGGCCGCCGGGACTTCATCGGCAAGACGGTGCGCGAGTCGTTTCCGGAACTCAGCGACCAGGTCTTCTTCGAACTGCTCGACAAAGTCTACACGACCGGTGAGCGTTTCGTCGCGCACCGCATCCCGATCCGTCTGCAGAATACGCCTGGCGCAGATCCGGAGGAGCGGTTCCTCGACTTCATCTACGAGCCAGTCAAGGACGAAGACGGCCGTGTCACCGGCATCTTCTGCGAAGGGTATGACGTTACGGAAGCGTATCGGGCACAGGAAGCATTGCGCGAGAGCGACGAGCTCAACCGCCGGATCCTCGCGAGCTCGACCGACTGCATCAAGGTGCTTGGCCTGGACGGTTCGCTTGAGACGATGAGCGAGGGGGGCATGCGCTCCCTCGGCTACGACGCGGCGAACCCGCCACCGCTGGGAGTGAGCTGGCCCGAGCTGTTCGAGCCGAAAGGCCGCGCGGCAGCGCACACCGCCATGGCGCGCGCCGCGGCCGGGGAAACCGCCCGTTTCGAGGCGTCCATGGGGACGCTCTCCGGTGACGTGCGCTGCTGGGACTCAGTCATGACGCCCATCCTGGGCGCGGACGGACGGCCCGAGAAGGTCCTGGGGCTGTCGCGCGACGTGACCGCGCAGCGGGCGGCGGAGGCCGCGCTGCGCGAGGGTGAAGCGCGCCTGTCCGCGATCTTCGCCCAGGCGAAGGTCGGCCTGTCCGAGATCGCGCTCGATGGCCGCTTCATGCTCGTCAACGATGAGTTGGCGCAACTGCTCGGCCGCTCGCGCGAGGATCTCCTCCCGCGCAGCATCGCCGAGATCACGCACCCTGATGATGTGGCCGTGAGCCTGGCGAACTTCAGGCGAACGGTCGAGACCGGCGTCCCGGTATCATTCGACAAGCGTTACTTGCGACCCGACGGTACGCAGGTGTGGGCGAACAGCAGCCTTACGCTGCTGACGGATGAGCACGGGCGCGGTCGCGCAGTACTCGCGGTTACGGTCGATCTTACCGAACGTCACCAGGTACATGAGGCGCTTCGGGCCACGACTGCACGGGCCGAGGCCCTCGCGGCCGAGCAGACCGCGATCCTCAGCCAGCTCGGCGAGGGCGTGATCGTGACCGACCGCGCCGGGCGCATCACCTTCGTCAACGAGGCGGCGGCGCGGATCCACGGCGTCGCGCGACTGGGCGTCCAACCGGAGGCCTACAGCGACGCCTACCACCTGCTCACGCTGGATGGCCACCCTTACCCGCCCGAGCGGTTGCCGCTCGCGCGCGCGGTCCGGGATGGGGAGACCGTTCTCGATGCAAGGTGGCGCATCCGTCGCGTGGACGGATCCGAGGTCCTGGCAATCGGCAGTGCCCGTCCCGTGCTCGATCAAGCTGGGCAGCAGCTCGGAGCCGTTCTGACGTTGCGCGACGACACCGAGCGCGAGGCTGCCGAGCGTGAGCTGCGGGAGAACGAGGCCCGCCTGCGCGCGCTCACCGACAACCTGCCGTCCGGCATGGTCTATCAGATCGCGACCGGGCGGGACGGCTCGGAGCGACGTTTCCTCTACGTCTCACAGAGCCACGAGAGACTGACCGGCATTCCCGCAGAGGCGGTCCTCGCCGATCCCAGCATCCCGTACAACCTCATCCTGCCCGAGCACCGGCCCGGGCTGGTGGAAGCCGAGGCGCGGGCGATCCGCGCCCGCGAGCCCTTCGAGGTGCAGGTGCAGTTCCGCCGTGCGGACGGCGAGGTGCGCTGGTGCCGCATCATCTCGGCCGCCCGCGAGCAGCATGACGGCTCGCTGATCTGGGACGGCATCCAGATCGACATCACCGACCAGAAGCGCGCCGAGGCGGCGCTGCGTGAGCTGAACGCGACGCTGGAGAGCCGCGTCGCCGAGACGGCGGCCGATCTCGACCGGGTCTGGCGCAACGCCTCCGACGTGTTCGTCGTCATCGACACCGATGGCGTGTTCCGTCGCATCAACCCGGCCGCCACGGCGATCCTGGGCTGGAGCGAGGCCGAGATGATCGGGCGGCCGGTTTTCGAGTTCATCGAGCCTGCCGATTTGCCCGCGACCCTTGCCGCCCTGGAGCATACGCGCGGGAGCGCATTGCCGTCGTTCGAGAACCGCTACCGCACCAAGGACGGTGGGCTGCGCACGATCTCGTGGCTCGCTGCGCCGGAAGGCGGGCTCATCTACGCCTACGGCCGCGACGTGACCGCCGAGAGGGCCCGCAGCGCGGAGCTTGCGACCGCGCAGGAGGCGTTGCGTCAGAGCCAGAAGCTTGAGGCCGTCGGCCAGCTCACGGGCGGGGTGGCGCACGACTTCAACAACCTGCTCACGATCATCAAGAGCTCGACGGACCTATTGCGCCGCCCCGGGCTTCCGGAGGAGCGCCGAGACCGCTACGTGGAGGCGATCTCCGATACGGTGGACCGGGCTTCCAAGCTCACGGGGCAGCTCCTCGCCTTCGCCCGGCGTCAAGCCCTCAAGCCGGAGGTGTTCGACGTCCGCGAGCGGATCCAGGCCATCTCCGACATGCTGCGCACGATTGTCGGATCCAGGATCGAGCTCCTGGAGGACGTCGACTGCCAGCCCTGCTTCGTCGAGGCGGACATGAGCCAGTTCGAGACGGCGCTGGTGAACATGGCCGTGAATGCCCGCGACGCGATGGAAGGCGAGGGGACACTCACCATCGTCTTGCGTACCCTGCCCAGGGTACCTCCGCTGCGCGGGCAAACGGGCAGGCCGGGACCCCACATGGAGCTGTCGATCACCGACACGGGGACCGGCATCCCGGCGGAACAGCTCACCCAGATCTTCGAGCCGTTCTTCACCACCAAGGATGTGGGCAAGGGGACGGGGCTCGGGCTGTCCCAGGTCTACGGCTTCGTTAAGCAGTCGGGTGGCGACGTTGCCGTCGAGAGCGAGGTGGGGCACGGTGCGACCTTCAGGCTGTACCTGCCGCTCGTCGAGGCTCCCGCGCCCGGGGCTTTGGACCGGTCGGGAGCCCGAAGTGACCGGCCCTCGGGCCAAGGCCAGCGCATCCTCGTCGTCGAGGACAACGCTGACGTGGGCCGGTTCTCGACGCAGCTCCTCCAGGATCTCGGCTACGAGACGACCTGGGCAGCGAATGCCGGCGAAGCGCTGGAACTTCTTCGAGAGAGAGCCGGTGGGTTCGACGCGGTGTTCTCGGACGTCGTCATGCCCGGGATCAGCGGGGTGGAGCTCGGGCACGAGGTCCGCCGCCTCTATCCGGGGGTCCCCGTCCTACTGACCTCCGGCTACAGCCACGTGCTCGCTGAGGAGGGCCCGCAGGGGTTCGAGCTGTTGCACAAGCCCTATGCCGTCCAGGACCTGTCGCGCATGCTGCGTCGTCTTCTAGGAAGCTGACCTTCCGTCGCGGGCGAGGTGCCGAGCCTGTTCGGCGCTCCCGAGGGCGCCTGCTAGCGCCGGGCCCTCTCCGACAGGTGCACGACCTTATCGCCCGGGTCCGCCGGCGCGGTCTCCACCGCGGCGAGAAGGTCCTCCGGCTGGTAGGGCTTCTGTAGCAATGTGAACCCTTCGGCTCGCGCCTCTCCGGCGGCGTCGCTGTACCCGGTGACGAGCACCAGCGGGAGCCCCGGCCAACGGTCCCGGACGGTCCTCGCGAGGTCGAGCCCGCCTGCACCCCCAGGCATCACAAGGTCGGAGCAGACCAGATCGAAGGCGGTGCTTTCCAGCGACGCGAGCGCCGCCTCGACGTTGGGGGCAGCCGTGACCACGTGGCCCCTTTCGGCCAGGATCGACCGGCCGACCTCCGCCACGTCCGGGTTGTCCTCGACGAACAGGATCCGGAGCGGCCGCGGCGGACGTGCGCCGAGTGCCTCCGGGCGAGACATGTCCGCTTGCACTGGGGCATCCCGCTCGGCCCGGGGGAGATAGAGCGTCACCGTGGTGCCACGCCCCGGCTCGCTGCGGACGTCGACCGAACCGCCCGACTGCTGCGCGAAGCCGTAGACCTGGGCGAGCCCCAGTCCCGAGCCCTGCCCGACATCCTTCGTCGTGAAGAACGGCTCAAACACCCGCGCCAGCGCCTCGCGCGGGATGCCCACGCCCGTATCGCTCACCGACAAGGCAACAGCCTCGATAGAGCGGTCACCTCCGAGCGCGAGGTTCTCCGCCGCCAGCGTGAACGTGCCGCCCTTGGGCATGGCATCCCGGGCATTGGCCGCGAGATTAATGAGCGCGACCTGAAGTTGCGACAGGTCGGCCCTCACCGGCCACAGGTCTTCGGCGAGGTCGAGCCTGAGTTCGATGTCCCCGCGCAGGGACTGGGTGAGCATGTCCTGGGTGGCGGCCATTAGGCGCGGCAGCTCCACCACCTCGGGCTGGAGCGCCTGGCGCCGGCCGAAGGCGAGGAGCTGGCCCGTGAGCTTGCGGCCCTGCTCGACGGCGCGGATCGCGTTCTCGATCAGCCGGGGCTTGCGCTCCTCCGCCGCGCGGCGGAGCAGGTCGAGGTTGCCCATCACCACCGTCAGCAGGTTGTTGAAGTCGTGGGCGACCCCGCTCACGAGAGAGGCGAGCGCCTCCATCTTCTGCGAGCGGCGCAGCTGGTCCTCCAGCTTGCGCGCCTGGGTGATGTCCATCGAGGTCCCGAGGAGCTTCGTCACGCACCCGTTTGCGTCGAGGATCGGGCGGACGATGGCGCGACGCACGTAGCGGCCGCTCGGGCCCTCGCCCTCGACCTCGTACTCGACGGGCTTTCGCGTTGCGATGCATTCCCGGTAGCGCGCCTCGACGGTCCGTCCAAGATCTCCGGGGAAGGCCTCGGCCGGGCTGCGTTCGAGCACGTCCTCGCGCCGGAAGCCGGTGATCGCGACGAGGGCCGGGTTCATCTCCTCGAAGGCGAGCCCGCCGTCCGGGTCGACGTGGGTCAGGAGCAGGCCGAGCGGCGACTCGTGGAACAGCGCGTGGTAGCGGGCCTCGCTCTCCTGGAGCCGCCGCATGGCTCCCGTCTGCAATCGCGTCTGATGCTTGGCAAGGTAGGTGATGCCGAGGAGTGCGGTAGCGGCGAGCGCGGCGAGCAGGCTGTACAGCGCGAGGTCGCGGCGCCACGCCGCCAGGACCGCGTCCATGGAGCGCCCGTAGGAGACGTAGATCGGGAGCCCGGGCACCTTCCTGTTGCCGTACAGCCGCTCGATGCCGTCGATCTGCGCCACGGAGCGGTAGGAGGCCTCCCTGCCGGCACGTATCGCACGCATGAGGCCGCTCTCCGAGGTCAGGCGGGTTGCCTGGGCGAGGAGCTGGGGCCCTCGTGCCAGGATCGTGCCGTCCTCTCGGATGATCGAGAAGGAGTCGCCGGGGCTCAGCGCCAGCGCCCTGAACGCATCGGCGAAATAGGTCGGGTCGAGAGAGGTGACGATCAGGCCGTCGAAGCGGCCGTCCGGCGCGGACCGGCGGCGGGCGACGTTGAAGAACAGGCGGTCGGGGGTGGAGCGGCCGGCGCGCGGCTCGCCGATATAGGTGCCGGCGTCCGCTGCGCTCAGCGCCTTGAAGTAGTCGCGATCCGGCACGCGCGAGGTGGGCGGCCCGGGGAAGAAGCGGCTTGAGGCTCGGCCCTGGGCGGCGGGGTCGATGAGCCAGATCACGTCGATCAGCGGCAGGTTGTCGTCGATGCGCTTGAGCCAGAGGTGGAGGTCCTCGGACGCCGCGATCTCGTCCCAGGACATGCCCTGGACCCGCTCGTCGACGCGGCTGATGACGAGGTCCTGCACCTCGAAGACGCGCAGCGCCTGCTCGGTCAGCACCTCGGTCGCACGGCGCACCGTGCCCTCGGCCTCGCGCATGTGCTGGCCGTAGCTGAGCCAGGCCCCGAACGCGAGGAAGAGCATGGGCACGAGCACGGAAGCGGCCGCCAGCGCCCGCAGCGTTCCCGCCGACGGGCTACTCTTCATCGCTGCAAGGCGGCTCGCGAGGTTCAAGGCTCCCCCTGCGTTGGCGTGGCCGGGCGGCCCGACCAGCCGCAGTCGCTTAACGCACGAACGGCCAAGTTTGCGCCGCGGCATTCCGTCGAGTTTGTGACGGAAACCTCGAACGGGCAATGCTTCAACCTTGCGGCTTAGCGCCGTCCCATAAAGCGTCGGAAAACGGCATTTCCCATACAGCCCTTGATGACGCCGCAGGGTCGTTGTGCTTCGAGGGGCCGCGAGGAGAACGGCGGTATCTGGCCCTGGCGGGTGACGCTCTCACACCGGACATGGTCCGGTATCGGGTGCACCCGAACCTCGACCGACATGCCCCGGGACCCGCCCGTTAGTCCGTTGAAGGTTCCGGAGACCGGCGTCGTCGGCGGATGTCGCGCGCCACGGCGACCGGGAGGAGGTTGAACCCGCCGACGGTGCGGTTCGTCGGGTCGAAGGCGATCCAGCCTGCGCCCGGAACGTAGACCTTCACCCAGGCATGCGTCGATCCTGCTCCCCCGGACCCGACCAGAGCCTGGTCCGGGTTGTGGAGATAGCCCGAGACGATCCTCGCCCCGAACCCGAGGCTTCGCGCCGCCTCGACGAACAGGGCTGCGAGGTCCCGGCAGGAGCCCCAACTGCGGTCGAGCGTCTCGGTCGGCGACTGGGTGCCCCCGTCCTCACCGTTCATGAAGTGCGGGTCCTGCCCAAGCAGCTCGTCGAGCGTGTAGCCGGAGAGGTTGAAGAACGCCGGATTGGCGAAGATGATCGGATTCCTGGCAACTTGGCGTCCCTCACGATCATCGGCATGCGGGTGACCGGCACGGTGTCCACGAACATTCCGCCCTGCTGGCGGACGGCCTCGATGTGCCGCTCGGACGAGGCCCGCTCGGCGGTACCTGGCATGTTCTCGATGAACTCGTGCTCCCGTCCTACCACGGTCCCCGGTCACGACCGAGTAGCGTCGGTTCATGCCGGCTTCGGGCGTCCCGACAGGACTGCACGTCGGTCCCTGCCGGACCTGGATAACCATCGGCGGGCAGGTTTTGCACCACGATAGCCAGGGCCTATGTTCAATGAACGTGAACCTCGATTTTGTGCAGTGCAGCAACCGCAATGCGGTTCGGGCGTTCTCCATGTTCAGCCCACATGGAGAAAGTGCATGTCCCGCATGGAGACGAGAGCCGACACGATTACGCGCCACCCGGTACGGCATCGCGCTCCAGCCCATGGCAAGCGCAATGTGGCCCCGGCGAGCCGCTGGGGCTGGCTCGCGCCGGTTCTCGCCGGCTCGGCCGCTGCCGCCGGGGCCGCTGTCCTCTACAATCGCCGGCGCACCGCTGAGGCCGAGCGCGACACCCCGCCCATCGGCCGGTTCCTGACCGTTGATGGCGTGCGCCTACACTACATCGAGCGGGGCCAGGGCGATCCCGTCGTGCTGATCCACGGCAACGGCACCATGATCCAGGACTTCCTGGTCAGCGGCCTCGTGGATCGGCTCGCCAAGAGCCATCGGGTGATCGTCATCGACCGTCCGGGCTACGGCTACAGCAGCAGGCCGCGGGGCCTCTGGACGCCACGCGCCCACGCCACCCTGTTCAAGGCGGCGCTGGAGCAGCTCGGCGTCACGCAGGCCACGGTGATGGGCCATTCCTGGGGGACCCTGGTCGCCGTCGCGCTCGCCCTTGAGAGCCCGTCGCTGGTCCGCAGCCTCGTGCTCGCGTCCGGCTACTACTACCCGACGCTACGGGCCGACACGTTCCTCTTCTCGCCCCCAGCGATCCCGGTGGTTGGGGACGCCATGCGCCACACGATCTCGCCCCTGGTCGCCCGGGCCATCCTGCCGGCGCTTGTGAAGCAGATGTTCGCGCCCGCCGACGTGACCCGCGACTTCGACGAGCGCTTTCCGAAGGAGATGATGCTCAGGCCCGTGCAGCTGCGCGCTGCCTCGGAGGATGCCGCGCTTATGACGCCCGCCGTCGCCGAGCTGCAGCACCATTACGGCGAGCTGCGCATGCCCGTGACGATCATCACCGGCGGCGGCGACCAGATCGCGGACGTGGGTCGCCAGTCGGAGCGCCTTCATCGCGAGTTGCCGCAAAGCGAGTTCATCAAGCTGCCGGGGCTGGGCCACATGGTGCACCACCTTAACCCCGACGCGGTGGCCACGGCCATCGAGCGGGCGGCGATCCGGCATGCCGGGTAAGCCCTGCCAGCCATGAGGGCGGAAGGTGTCGATCCAATACAGCGACGCGCTGATCGGCCCGATCTCCCTTCACCCTTACTCCGTCGTGGTCGGGGTGGCCCCGGGTTGCCCGGAAGTTACGCAACACACGGACGTCCCTGCCGTAACGTCGCGCCTCCAAGCGGAACGTTCTCGGACGTAGACGCCCGTTCCCCTCATGGTATCTACTTGGCCGTATGCACCCAGCCGGTGGGCGTCGACCTACCGGCAGCAACGCGATTCGAGCAACCGTGAGCCCCGCTGCCGAAGAAGCCGCCACACAGAGCGCTTGCGACCCAAGGCCCTGGGACGAGGGTGCGCGTCTCGAAGCGCTCGACGCCTACGCAATCCTCGATACCGAGCGCGAGCCCGCCTTCGACGAGATCGCCGCCCTGGCCGCCGATCTGTTCGAGGCTCCTATCGCGGTGGTGAACCTCATCGCCGACGGGCGGCAGTGGTTCAAGGCGGAGGTCGGCATCGGGCAGCGCGAGCTCCCCCTTGATGTCTCGATCTGCCGGCATGCCATCCTTCAGCCGGGCGTGTTCGTGGTGCCCGACCTCGGCGCCGATCCCCGCTTCGCGACGAACCCACTCGTCACGGCAGCCGGCGGCCTGCGCTTCTACGCCGGTGCCTTGCTGGAGACCCCTGAGGGGCTGCCGCTCGGGACCGTTTGCGTTCTCGACCGGGAGCCGCGGCCTGAAGGTCTCAGCGAACGAGAGCGCCGTCTGCTGAAGGGACTGGCCGCGCAGGTCATGGCGCAGTTGGACCTGCGCCGGTCCGAGGCGCTGGCCCGCCGAGAGCAGGAGCGCTTCACGACCACTTTCACTGGGGCCGGCGTCGGCATGGTGCTCTTCGACGAAGCCCTGCGGATTGCCCAGGTCAATCGCAAGTTCTGCACCATCGTCGGCCGGGAAGAGGCCGAGATCGTCGGCGATACCTGTCTGACCTTCACGCATCCCGGGGACAAGGCGGAGAACGAGCGCGTCGTCGCGGAGGTCGCGGGAGGAGCGTCCGACCATGGCGCCTTCGAGAAGCGCTACGTTCGCCCGGACGGGTCGCACATCTGGGTTTGCGTCACCATTACGGCGATGGCCCGCGACGGCGAGGGGCGCGCGACCTCGCTCCTCGCCATCGTCGAGGACGTGACCGAGCGCGTGAGGGCAGTGACCGAAGCAACCGAGCATGCGCGCCTGCTGGAGATGATCGCGTCCGGGCAGTCGCTCGACGCCTGCCTCACGGCCGCGACGGCCGCCGTGACCACCATGGAGCCGCACCTGCGGGCCTGCGTCCTCCTGCCCGACCGGACGGGCGAGGCTCTTAAATCGTGCCATGCCGCCCATGTGCCGTTCGGGTTCGGCGCAGGCATCAGGGGCGCACGCATCGGGGAGCCCGCCGCGGGCTCTTGCGGGATGGCCCTCCATCGCCGCGAGCCCGTGGTCTGCGCCGACATCGCCAGCGAGGGGCGTTGGACGAAAGAGTGGCGCGATCTGTGTCTCTCGCATGGCATTCATGCCTGCCACTCGGAACCCGTGTACGGGCCGGACGGCACCTGCCTCGCCTCCGTCATGCTCTGCCTCGGCGAGGCTCGCCACCCGGCGGCCTTGGAGCGCCACCTCGCTACCTTCGTGGCACGCGTGGCAGCCATCGCCATCGAGCGGGACCGCTCGACCGAGGCCCTGCGGGAGAGCGAGGCTCACCTCGCCGCGGTTTTCGGGCAGGCGTCCGCCGGCTTGAGCGAGATCGGCCTCGACGGACGTTTCCTTCGCGTCAACGACGCCATGTGCGCCCTGCTCGGCCGGCCCCGGGAGGAGCTCCAGGGCCTCGCGGTCACCGATGTCACCCACCCGGACGACATCGCGGCCAGCTCACGCCTTCTCGCGGAGGCGAGGGCCGGCGGCAGGCCGTTCACCATCGAGAAGCGCTACCTGCGCCCGGACGGGACCGTGACCTGGGCGGCGAGCAGCGTTGCGCGGATCGACGAGGCGGGGCGGCCCCGGTGCCTGCTCGCGGCCACCGTCGACATCGGCGAGCAGCGCGCCGCCCAGGAGGCCCTGCGTGAGAGCGAGAGCCGTTTCCGGGCTGCCGTTGATGCCGTGCAGGGCGTCCTGTGGACCAACACCGCGGACGGGCGCATGGAGGGGGAGCAGCCCGGATGGGCAGCGCTCACCGGACAGACGCCAGCGGAGTACCAGGGCTACGGCTGGGCGAGCGCCGTCCACCCCGACGACGCTCAGCCCACCGTCGAGGCCTGGAACGCGGCAGTCCGGGAGCGTCGGACCTTTGTCTTCGAGCACCGGGTGCGCCGCCACGACGGCGTCTGGCGCGTCTTCTCGATCCGCGCGATCCCCGTCTTCGACGCGCAGGGCGAGATCCGGGAGTGGGTGGGCGTCCACACCGACGTCACGGAGCAACGTGCCGCCGAGGCTGCCCTGCGCGACAGCGAGGCGCGCTACCGCGAGGAACTGCAAACCGAGGTGGCCGAGCGCACCCGCGAGCGCGACCGCATTTGGCAGGTGAGCCAGGACGCCTTCGTAGTCGCCAACACCGCGGGAATCTATCTGAGCGTCAGCCCGGGCTTCGAGCGGATCCTCGGCTGGGGTGAGGCGGACGTGGTCGGCAAGCCCTTCTTCGACCTTGTCCACCCGGACGATATCGCCTCAACCATCGCCGAGATGAGCAGGCTCTCAGAGGGCGCCACGACATTCTACTTCGAAAACCGCTTCCGTCACCGCGACGGCGATTGGCGCTGGCTGGCGTGGACCGCGGTGCCCGAGGATGAGCTCATCTATGCGGTCGCCCGCGATGTCACGGCGGAAAAGGCAACCCGAGCGGAACTCGAAGCCGCCCAGGCCCAAGTCGTGGAGATGCAGAAGCTGGAGACCATCGGCCAGCTCACCGGCGGCATCGCGCACGACTTCAACAACCTGCTCACCCCTATCGTCGGCGGCCTCGACATGCTGCGCCGTCGGCTGGGTACGGACGAGCGAGCCGCCCGCACCATTGAGGGCGCGCTGCAATCGGCGGAGCGGGCCCGTGTCCTGGTAAATCGGCTCCTCGCCTTCGCGCGGCGCCAGCACCTGGAAGCGCGCTCCGTTTCGCTTCCCGAGCTGGTCGACGGCATGGGCGACCTCATCGACCGCTCGCTCGGGCCGCAGATCGAGGTCCGCCTCGCTCTCACCGCCAACCTACCGCCGGTGATGGTCGACCCAGGGCAGCTTGAGCTCGCCGTCCTTAACCTCGCTGTGAACGCCCGGGACGCCATGCCGGGCGGCGGAGTGCTCTCAATTGCCGCCGATCGGGCCGAGGGTGCGACGCTACCCAAGTCGTTGCGGGCCGGCGGCTATGTTCGCCTGACCGTGTCGGATACGGGCACAGGTATGGATCCCGAGACCCTCAAACGGGCCGTCGAGCCGTTCTATACGACAAAGGGGGTCGGACGTGGCACCGGCCTGGGCCTGTCGATGGTGCACGGCCTCGCCGCGCAGTCGGGTGGAACGCTGGTACTGGAGAGCGCGCCCGGCAAGGGCACAACGGCATCGATCTATCTGCCCGTCGCAACGACGCAGGCCGCGACGAGCCTTTGGAACGGCAGGGACGAGGAGCCCCCTGCAATGCAGCCAGTCGCAGTGCTCCTCGTCGACGACGAGGAACTGGTCCGGGTGGGAACAGCGGACATCCTGGAAGCGCTTGGACATACGGTCCTGCAGGCGGCCTCCGGGGCCGCTGCCCTGAACCTGCTGCGGGGTGGGGCCGAGGTCGACGTCATGCTCACCGACTACATGATGCCTGGCATGACCGGGGTCGCCCTGGCACGCAAAGCCCGGACCTTGCGCCCCAACCTGCCAGTCCTGCTCATGACGGGCTACGCCAATCTCGATCCGGCAACCGCGGGAGATCTGCCGCGGCTCGGTAAGCCCTTCCGGACATCTGACTTGGCCGCGAGAATGCAGGAGGTTCTGAGTGTCGGGAACGTCGTGTCGCTCGGGTCGCGGCGCTTCCCGCGTCTCGTGGAATAGGACGGTGTAAAGCGACGCTAAACAGGAGACGTTCAATCCTTTAGCCTTGGCCAAGAGCCAGCAGCGGGAGCCAAGGACGCATTTTGGCCTTTCGGTGCGGCCTAATCAATATTGGGAACCATCCGCTTGCTCATCATCGACAGCACCAGGCAGTATGGGACGGCGCTACCGTGTCAGGCATGTCGCGCCGGGCGTAGCCGATGATGCCAGGATCAGCACAACCGCTGCGGCCGGAGCACGCCCGGGCCGTCACCCTGATGCGCCTGCTGCTCGCAGCATCCATCATCGTGCCCATGACCCTCTTCGCGTACGCGGCTTGGCTGAACCAGAAGGCCACGTTGCGCAACGCCGAGGATCGGCTTGCCCGTGCGGTGGATGTGCTCCAGGAGCATGCGCTTCGGGTGTTCGAGACCGTCGAGCGCAGCCTCGCCGAGGCCGACGAGGTCGTGCGGGGGCTTTCCGACGCGGAGATCAAGGCGGACGAAGCCCGCATCAGCGCCCGCCTGCGGAGCATCTCGGATTCGCTGCGCCAGATCCAGTCCGTCTGGATCTTCGACGCCAACGCCCGTCCCCTGGTCACCAGCGTCGTTTCGCCTATATCCCCGGTCCCTGTCGGGGACCGGGGATACTTCGCTGCACACGTCGAGCGCGATATCGGTACCTACATCGACACGGTCCACGTCTCACGCGTTACGGGCAACCTGTTCTTCAATGTCAGCCGGCGCCGGGCGGACCCCAATGGCCGCTTCACGGGGGTGACCGCCGCTGCCGTTTACCCATCCGCGATCAAGGAGTTCTACGCCCGCCTCGCCGGTCCGATGGCAGACCAGTTCGCCCTGTTGCGGGCCGACGGCCAGTTCCTGGCCCGCTATCCTTCTCCCGACGACCGGCCGGTGCGCCTCGACGCCAACTCGGTGATCCTCCAGCTCATCCGCACTCAGCCCGAAGGCGGCCTTTTCTACGCGACGTCGCAGGTGGACCGGATCGAGCGGCGTTTCCTCTACCGCAAGCTCCCCGGCCGCCCGGTCTACGTCCAGGCCGGAATAGCGACGGCGACGATCCGGGCCGAGTGGCTGTCCGCGATGGCAAGTCACCTTGCCTTCGGGCTGCCGGCGACCCTCGTGCTGATCGGCATCAGCTGGCTCGCGCTCCGACGCACCCGTTTTCTCTACGAGGAGGCGGCGCGGCGCGAGGCGGCCGAGGGCGCGCTGCAGCAAGCCCAGCGTCTTGAGGCGGTCGGCCACATGACCGGTGGTATCGCTCACGACTTCAACAACCTGCTCATGGTAGTGAGCGGCGGCGTCGACCGGCTGCGACGCGACCTCGACGACCCGCGCCATCGACGGACGCTCGACATGATCAGCGCAGCCGCCAAACGCGCCGAAGCGCTCACGCGGCAACTCCTCGTCTTCTCGCGCCGACAATCCCTGGAGCCGCGAAGCGTGGACCTCCGGGAGGAAATGTCAGGCATGCAGGACATGCTGCGGAGCTCCCTGCGTGGCGACATCGACCTCGCAATCGATGTACCTGAGGGAGTCTGGCCGGTGCGGGTTGACCCAGCCGAGTTGGAGATCGCCGTCCTCAACCTCGCCCTGAACGCTCGCGATGCAATGCCCAAGGGTGGGCGGATCGAGATCGCGGCGCGCAACAGTCGCCTCGCAGCGGGGGAGGGAGTGGCCCTGACCCTGACGGACACCGGCGCCGGGATCCCGCCCGAGGTCCTGTCTCGAATCTTCGAGCCGTTCTTCACCACCAAGGACGTCGGCAAGGGCACCGGGCTGGGGCTGTCGCAGGTCTACGGGTTCGCCAAGCAATCGGGCGGGGACGTCACGGTCGACAGCCGGCCGGGGCGGACCACGTTCATGTTGCTCCTGCCGCGCTGCCTTGAGGAGCCAGAGCGTGCGCGCACGCCGACGGTCGCCCCTGTCACCACGATGCGGGGACGGGCGCTCCTGGTCGAGGACAACCGTGACGTTTCCGAGATTGCCGGCCATCACCTAAGGGACCTCGGGTTCGAGGTCGAGGTGGCTCCGGACGGTTGCGGCGCCCTGGAGCGCCTCCGGGCGGGATCGTTCGACGTGATGGTGTCGGACGTAGTCATGCCCGGCGGCGTCACGGGTCTGGACCTCGCGCGCGAGGTGCGCGCCCGGTACCCGCGTCTGCCGATCCTTCTGGTGACGGGCTACTCCGCGGTCGCGGACGAGGCGGTTGCCGACGGCTTCGCGCTCATCAGGAAACCCTACGACCTGCCGGAGCTCGCGCGAGCCCTTGAGGAGTTGCTGCCGAAAGCGCCCCGGGATCGCCTGGCCGTGGTGGGATCGTGAGGCGGGCTCGCTGCGGGGCACCCCGCAGGGTAGTGGATTGGCGCCACCCTGCGCAGGTTTCCCCGGCTAGCTGGTAGCTGCCGGCGAAACGATCCAGATAGACTGTCCATGGCTGGCGTATCCGAACCGGGGTGCGGTGATCACCGCCTCAGGATAACGACCTCAGACCGCGAGGAGGGGCCGCCTGGTTGCGTCTGCCAAGCATTGCCGATGCAGTCCTTCCCATTGGCTTGGTCGACGATCACACGACCGCCGTCTGTATCATCGGGGGCTGTGGATTGTGGGGACGCGATCTGGGTACGAGCGTGGGTACGCAGGCCAAATCGAGGCCAAGCTAAGTCCCTGTTGGACAACCACGATTTCGAACGGAAGAGGACCTGGTGGAGCTGAGGGGATTCGAACCCCTGACCTCTCCCCCGCGGCGAACGAGTTGCCGAGTGGCCCACATCGCTGTAACACATTCGCACCGTGAAGCCCGTGGCGCGCGAGCGTTATCAGGCACTTAGGTGGGCTGCCTTGGTCAGGTGCGAATCCTGGCGCCCCAGCCAAGCCTCCCAAATCCTTGATCCTCCTCTGCGTCACGGAGGCTGAATGGCTTAGTGGCCGGTTGGGACACAGGAGCGGTTGCGTGCCGTTGGCAGCCAACATGAGGGCAGGGACGGCAATCCTTATCGGCACCGACGCCTGCCGCGCTGGATGGCCTCGTTGCTTGGCAGGAACTGCAGACAGCTCCCCTCGCGCATAAAAAACCAGTCGCGCCCGGCTCCTCGCCGCTGCAAGCGCAATGCCACCGCTGTCAGACGTCATGCGGGCGAACCCACCCGTGCCGAGCCCGGCAGTTCGTGCGCAAAGTCCAGGCGCTCAGGTTGCGTGCCAGCGTGCACCCGATGACGGACTGCAAAATGTCCCGGCCACGGCTGGGGTTCAGCCGTGGCCGGACGATCGGATTCCTTGCTATTGCGCCACCGCCGGTTGGGCGATGCCGATGGGCTCCACGCTGTCGGGTTTCTGAGGCACGTCGAAGCGGTCGGCATTCATCACCTTGGTCCAGGCGCCGATGAAGTCGCGGACGAACTTCTCCTCATGGCCGCTCTCGGCATAGACCTCGGCGATCGCGCGGAGCTGGCTGTTCGCACCGAAAATCAGGTCGGTGCGGGTCGCCCGCCACTTCTCCTGACGGCCGCCGCGGTCGTAACCGATGAACTCCTCGTCGGCGCTCGTGTCGACCACCTGCCAGAAGGTGTCGTTGTCGAGCAGATTGACGAAGAAGTCGTTGGTGAGCTGGCCCTTGCGGTGGGTGAACACACCTTCCGGAGCGTCCTTGTAGTTGGCGCCGAGCACGCGCAGCCCGCCCAGCAGCACCGTCATCTCCGGCACCGACAGCCCGAGCAGCGAGGCGCGGTCGAGCAGGAGTTCCTCGGTCTTCACGCTGTGCTTGGTCTTGAGATAGTTGCGGAAGCCGTCCGCCACGGGTTCCATGACGGCGAAGCTCTCGGCGTCGGTCCACTCCTGCGTGGCGTCGCCGCGCCCGCCCGTGAAGGGGACCTTCACGTCGAAACCGGCGTCTTTCGCGGCCCTCTCGACGGCGGCGGTGCCGGCCAGCACGATCGCATCGGCCATTGACAGCGACCCGCGCAGCTCCTCGATCTTGGCGAGGACCTTGGCGAGTTCGCCCGGCTCGTTCACCGCCCAGTTCCGCTGCGGCTCGAGGCGGATGCGCGCGCCGTTCGCGCCGCCCCGGTGATCGGACCGGCGATAGGTGGAAGCCGACGCCCAAGCCACCTTCACGAGCTGGCCGACGCTGAAGCCCGCCTCGAGGATCTTCGCCTTGAAGGCTGCGACGTCGGCGTCGGAAGGCATGCTGCCGGCCGGAACGGGGTCCTGCCAGATCAGATCCTCTGCCGGCACCTCGGGGCCGAGGTAGCGAACCTTCGGGCCCATATCGCGATGCGTCAGCTTGAACCAGGCGCGGGCAAAGGCGTCTTTGAACGCTTCATGGTCGTTGCGGAATCTCTCCGAGATCACCCGGAACTCGGGGTCCATCTTCAACGCCATATCGGCGGTGGTCATCATCGTCGGCACGCGCTTCGACGGATCGTGCGCGTCGGGCGCCATGTCCTCTTCGCGCTGGTTGATCGGCTGCCATTGCTGGGCGCCCGCGGGGCTCCGGACGAGCTCATACTCATAGTCGAGGAGCAGGCGGAAGTAGTTCTCCGACCATTCCGTCGGCGTGTTCACCCAGGCACCCTCGATACCGCTCGTGATCGTGTGCTCGCCGAACCCGCTTTCGTGGGCGCTCGCCCACCCTAAGCCCTGCAGCGCGATGTCGGCCGCTTCCGGCGCGGCGTCGACGAGGCTCGGGTCGCCCGCACCATGCGCCTTCCCGAACGTATGGCCGCCTGCGGTCAGGGCGACCGTCTCCTCGTGGTTCATCGCCATGCGCTCGAAGGTGACCTTGATGTCGCGCGCGGAGCCGAGCGGATCGGGGACGCCGCCGGGGCCTTCCGGATTGACGTAGATGAGGCCCATCTGGATCGCCGCGAGCGGGTGCTCGAGCTCCAGCTGCTCTTCGGGCAGGATGCGGGTCTTGTTGTCCGGGTGCCCCACGAACTGTTCTTCGGAGCCCCAGTAGATGTCGCGCTCCGGCTCGAACACGTCCCGGCGCCCGCCGCCGAAACCGAAGACGGGGCCGCCCATCGACTCGATGGCCACGTTGCCGGCCAGGATGAAGAGGTCGGCCCAGCTGATGTTCTTGCCGTATTTGCGCTTAATCGGCCACAGCAGGCGCCGCGCCTTGTCGAGGTTGCCGTTGTCGGGCCAGGAGTTCAGCGGGGCGAAACGCTGCTGACCGCTGTTGGCGCCGCCGCGCCCGTCGGCCGTGCGGTACGTGCCCGCCGCGTGCCATGCCATGCGGATGAAAAGCGGCCCGTAATGGCCGTAATCCGCCGGCCACCAGGGCTGGCTGTCGGTCATCAGGGCCTTGAGGTCCTTCTTGAGCGCCTCGTAGTCGAGCGCGTTGAACGCGGCGGCGTAATCGAACTCGTCGCCCATCGGGTCGGGGGAGAGGCCGCCCTGATTGAGGATCTCCAACGGGAGCGCCTCCGGCCACCAGTCGCGGTTGGTGCGGCCGAGCAGCGAGCGGACTGTGGTCGGCCGGCCCATCGGGCAACCCAACGATTCGTCGGTTTTCGCGTCCATGCTCGATCTCCTTTGCTTGTTGAGCCGCAGGCTGCGCCGGGCAATCCGAAGGGGTAAACAACGAGGCTCTGCGGCAGTAAAGAGCGATCGGCGTATTTATCTGAAGCCGTCATCGCAGGCGGATCACGTCAAGAGGCCTGTCCCGAAGGCCTCCGCTCCACTTCCGGCCGCGCTCTGACATCCGTGTGATCAAATTCGGTCGCGTGGAGAGCCTGTTTCAAGCAGATGCCGCAAGGCGTGCAGAGCGACGACCAGATTGGGCCTCCAGGGCCGCTGTGTTCAGGGTCAAGAGGGGCACCTGGGCGAGGCGCTGGTCCGGCAGGTCCGCGACCTGAGACTCGAAGGGATCGTGACCTCGCACGCAGCCTCCCGCTCAGAGCCGGCACCTCGAAGGGTTGATCCAAGGTGCCCAACGATGAGGGATGACTGCTATGGCGCCCCGCGACCGCACCTCATCGGTGCCGCGCCCCTGCGTGGCGCGCACGAGACCGCGGGAGGCGAGGACGGCGAGTGCCCGGCGGGAGAGCTTGGGTCTTCGGGGCTGTCATCGAAACTTCATTTGTGCCGGGCGGTCGATTTGTCTATATCACTAGACAACCGAACCGGAAAGGCCGATCCCGTATGGTCGCTGCCGCGAAGACCGACCCCCTCATCGCGCGCCGCCAGGCCGCCATGGCGCTCTGCGCCGAGGCGCGCCGGACCGAGCTCGAGGCCGCGCTCGCCGCCCTCGGGCCGCTCGAGCCGGCAGCGGACCTGCGCAAGCCGGAGCTTGGTCTCGTGATGGCCCGCGGGCGCATCGGCGGCGACGGCCGGGCGTTCAATTGCGGCGAGGTCACCGTTGCCCGCGCGGCCGTGCGCCTGTCCACGGGCGAGACCGGCTTTGCCTATCATCTCGGCCGCGATCTCAAGAAGGCGCGTCTTGGCGCCGTCCTCGACGCCCTCATGCAATCGCCCCACGCCGAGGCGGTCGAGCGCGCGCTCGAACCCATCTCACGGCGGCTCGCCGAGGAGCGCAGCCGGGAGGAGCGGGAGATCGCGGCAACGCGGGTCAATTTCTTCACCCTAGTCCGGGGAGAGGATTGATGGCGGCATCCCTCGCTCAAGGATTTCAGGATCCCGTCTTCGAGGCGCAAGCCGCCTTCCGCACCATCATGGCGGCGCTTGCAAGGCCCGGCACCCTGCAGCCCCTCAAGGGCTCCCTTCAGCCTCCGCCGGCGCTCCCAGCAGGCCTTGCCGCCGCGGCCCTGACCCTCGCCGATCACGAGGCGCCCCTGTGGCTCGACCCGGCCCTCGCCGTGGACGCGGAGGTCGCGGCCTATCTGCGCTTTTACACCGGTGCCGCGATCGTCGCGGCGCCGGACAAGGCGGCTTTCGCGCTCGTTGCCGAGCCGGCGCGCTGTCCGCCCCTCGAGCGCTTCGCGCCAGGCACGCTCGAATACCCGGACCGCTCGACGACCCTCATCCTCGCCGTCGACAGCCTGACGGAAGGCCCCTCCCTGACGCTCGTGGGGCCCGGGATCGAAGGCCGCGCGACCCTCGCGGCCCGCCCGCTGCCGGAGGGCTTTCTTGAGCAATGGGCGGCGAACACCGCGCTCTTTCCGCGCGGGGTCGACCTTCTCCTCACGGACGGCGCCGCCCTTGTCGGTCTGCCGCGCACCACGCGCATCGCTCAGGGAGGCTGACCCGTGTATGTTGCCGTCAAGGGCGGAGAAGCCGCCATCCGGAACGCCCACCGGCTCCTGGCGAGCCGGCGGCGCGGCGACCGCAGCCTGCCCTCGCTGACCCTCGACCAGATCGCCGAGCAGCTCGCGCTTCTCGTCGACCGCGTGATGACGGAAGGCTCGCTCTACGACCGGTCCCTCGCGGCGCTCGCGATCAAGCAGGCCCGGGGCGACGTCATCGAGGCGGTGTTCCTCGTGAGGGCCTTTCGCACAACGCTGCCGCGCTTCGGCTATGCCCAGCCCCTCGATACCGGTGCCATGCAGGTGCGCCGGCGGGTCTCCGCCACCTACAAGGACCTGCCGGGCGGACAGGTGCTGGGGCCGACCTTTGACTATACCCACCGGCTCATCGACTTTGCCCTCGCGGCCGAGGACGAGGCGGCCGCGCCCGCAGAAGCCGAGGCGCCGTCCGACACAGGGATGCCCCGGGTCACCGACCTTCTGGGCGAGGAGGGACTGATCGAGCGCGAGGAGGCCACGGACGGGGCGCCCGTCGCCGACCTCACCCGCGAACCCCTCGACTTTCCGGCAGGGCGCGACCTGCGCCTGCAGGCGCTTGCCCGCGGCGACGAGGGTTTCGTCCTAGCCCTCGGCTACTCCACCCAGCGCGGCTACGGGCGAACCCACCCCTTCGTGGGCGAGATCAGGGTCGGCGAGGTGATGCTGGATCTCGTGCCGGAGGAGGTGGGCTTTGCCGTGCCGCTCGGCCGGATCATGGTCACGGAATGCCAGATGGTGAACCAGTTCAAGGGGTCGGCCGCGGTGCCGCCGCAGTTCACCCGCGGCTACGGCCTCGTCTTCGGCCAGAGCGAGCGCAAGGCCATGGCGATGGCCCTCGTCGACCGGTCGCTGCGGGCGCGCGAATTGGGCGAGGAGGTGAGGGGGCCCGCGCAGGACGAGGAGTTCGTGCTCGCCCATTGCGACAACCTCCAGGCTACCGGCTTCGTCGAGCACCTGAAGCTGCCCCACTACGTGGACTTCCAGGCCGAACTCGACCTCGTGCGCCGCATGAGGGCCGAGCACGACGCGGCGCGGAATGCGGGGGACGAGGACGAGTTGCGGGAGGCCGCCGAATGAGCACGGAGGCGGGCTACAACTTCGCCTATCTCGACGAGCAGACGAAGCGCATGATCCGGCGCGCGATCCTGAAAGCCATCGCGATTCCGGGCTATCAGGTGCCCTTCGCGTCCCGCGAGATGCCGATGCCGTATGGGTGGGGCACCGGGGGCGTGCAGGTGACCGCCGCGATTCTCGGGCCGGGCGACGTGCTCAAGGTCATCGACCAGGGCTCCGACGACACCACCAACGCGGTCTCGATCCGCGGGTTCTTCGAGGCGACGGCCGGCGTCGAGACGACGACGAAGACCGCGGACGCCACCGTCATCCAGACGCGCCATCGGATCCCCGAACACCCGCTGACCGCCGATCAGGTGCTCGTCTACCAAGTGCCGATCCCCGAACCCTTGCGCTTCCTGGAGCCGCGGGAGACGGAGACGCGCAAGCTCCATGCGCTCGCCGAATACGGCGTCATGCACGTGAAGCTCTACGAGGACATCGCCCGGCATGGCCACATCGCGACGACCTATGCCTATCCGGTCGAGGTGTCCGGCCGCTATGTGATGGATCCGTCACCGATCCCGAAGTTCGACAACCCGAAGATGCACCGGTCAGCCGCGCTTCAGCTCTTCGGTGCCGGGCGCGAGAAGCGCATATACGCCATCCCGCCCCATACAGAAGTGCGCAGCCTCGATTTCGAGGACCACCCGTTCCGCGTGCAGGCGTTCAAGGAACCCTGCGGGCTCTGCGCGGCTAGGAGCGTCTATCTCGACGAGGTGATCCTCGACGACCGCGGCGGGCGCATGTTCGTGTGCTCGGACACGGACCATTGTGAGGCGCGTCGCGCGGACGGGCATCGCGGCGCCATGCTGGCGGACGCCCCGCAGGCGGTGATCGGAGCAGGCCATGCGTGACGCGCCGGCCCTCACCATCCGACGGGCGGACGCCGCCGATCTGCCCGGCATCCTCGCGCTCCACGCCCAGCCCGACCTCGACGACGGCGAGGTGCTGGCGCTCGGGGACGCCGAGGCCCTGTTCGCGCGCTTCGCCCGCTACCCCGATTACGGGCTCTACGTCGCCGTCGACGGGAACTCGGTCGTCGGCACCTTCGCGCTCCTCGTCATGGACAATCTCGGTCATTGCGGCGCGCCCTCTGCCATCGTCGAAGGGGTCGCGGTCGCGCCCGACCGCCAGGGCGGCGGCATCGGCCGGCGCATGATGGCGGAGGCCCTCGCCATCGCGGGGCGCAAGGGCTGCTACAAGCTCACCCTCTCGTCCAACCTCAAGCGCACGGCCGCCCACGCCTTCTACGACGGGCTCGGCTTCGAGCGGCACGGCTTTTCCTTTCGCGTCCACCTCGGGAATCCGGCGCCATGACCAGCATGCCTCTCCTCAGCGTGAGCGGCCTCGCCAAGTTCTACGGCGCGCGCCTCGGCTGCACCGACGTGACGTTCGACCTCCACGACGGCGAGGTTCTGGCCATCGTGGGCGAGTCGGGATCCGGAAAGTCGACGCTGCTCAACCTGCTCTCGACGGAGCTCGAGCCGAGCGCCGGCGAGGTGCGCTACCGGATGCGCGACGGCAGGACGCGCGAGCTCTTCTCGCTTGACGAAGCCGAGCGGCGCCTGTTGCTGCGCACCGACTGGGGTTTCGTGCGCCAGGACGCCCGGCAGGGCCTGCGCATGACCGTCTCGGCGGGCGGCAATGTGGGCGAGCGGCTCATGGCCGTGGGCGCGCGCCATTACGGGCGCATCCGCGGCACGGCGGCCGAATGGCTGGAGCGGGTGGAGATCGCCCCCGACCGGATCGACGACACGCCGGACCGCTTCTCCGGCGGCATGCGCCAGCGCCTGCAGATCGCCCGCAACCTCGTCACCCAGCCTCGGCTCGTGCTCATGGACGAGCCGACCTCGGGGCTCGACGTCTCCGTCCAGGCGCGCCTTCTCGATCTCATCCGGGGCCTCGTGGCGGAGCTCGGCCTCGCGGTGGTCATCGTCACCCACGATCTGGCCGTCGCGCGCCTTCTCTCGCACCGGATCATGGTCATGAAGGACGGGCGGGTGATCGAGCAGGGCCTCACCGATCAGGTGCTCGACGATCCCCACGAGCCCTACACCCAGCTCCTCGTGTCCTCGGTTCTGGCAGCCTGACCATGACCCCGCTCCTGCGCCTCGAGAACGTCGCCAAATCCTTCCGCCTGCACCTGCGCGGCGGCACGACCCTGGCCGTCGTGTCGGGGGTTTCCTTCGAGGTCGGGGCGGGCGAGTGCGTGGCCCTCGGCGGGCCTTCGGGAGCCGGAAAGTCCTCGCTCCTCAAGCTCGTCTACGGCAACTACCGCTGCGATGCGGGGCGCATCCTGGTGCGCGACGGCGAGGAGACGGTCGACATGGCCCGCGCCGAGCCGCGCCGGATCCTGAGCCTGCGGCGCACGACCCTCGCCTATGTGAGCCAGTTCCTGCGGGTCATCCCCCGGGTCGGCGCGCTCGACGTGGTCACTGCCGCCGGCCGCGAGGGCGGGCTGCCGCCGCAGGCGGCGAGCGAGCGGGCGCGAGAGCTCCTTGCCACCCTCAACCTGCCCGAGCGCCTCTGGTCCCTGCCGCCCGCGACCTTCTCCGGCGGCGAGCAGCAGCGCGTGAACATCGCCCGGGGGCTCATCGCCGACCGGCCGGTCCTGCTTCTCGACGAGCCGACCGCCTCTCTCGACGCCCGCAACCGGGAGGTCGTCGTCGGCCTCATCCGCCAGAAGCGCGCGGCCGGCACGGCGGTCGTTGGCATCTTCCACGACGAGGACGTGCGGGAGGCGGTCGCCTCCCGCGTCATCGACGTGACGCACTTCGCCTCTACCGCAGCCTGAACCCCCGAGGGTCTCTCCCATGCCCGAACACACCCTCGTCCTGCAGAACGCCGACATCGTCCTGCCCCAGGCCGTGATCCGCGGCTGGGCGGCTGCGGTGGACGGGCGGATCGTCGAGATCGGCGAAGGCCGGCCGCCGGAGCGGGGGCTCGATCTTGAGGGCGACACCCTGATCCCGGGGCTCGTCGAGCTCCATACCGACCACCTCGAGAGCCACTACGCGCCCCGACCGAAGGTCCGCTGGCATCCCCTCGGCGCGGTGCTGGCCTACGACGCGCAGATCGCCGCCTCCGGCATCACCACCGTGTTCGACAGCCTGCGGGCCGGCGTCGACGTGGACGGCGGCGGGCTGGGCGGTGAACTGATGCAGCTTGCGGGCGCCATCGACGAGGCGCGCCGGGCCGGCCTGTTCCGCTGCGAGCACCTCACCCATCTCAGGTGCGAGGTTCCGTCTCCCGACGTGGTGGACACCGTCCGGGCCTTCGTCGAGCGCTTCCCCGTGGGCCTCATCTCGCTCATGGACCATACGCCCGGGCAGCGGCAGTTCCGCGACCTCGACAAGTACTTCGTCTATTACGGCGGCAAGACCGGCAAGTCTGCCGAGGAGATCGAGGCGGCGGTCGCCATGAAGCAGGACTTCAACGCCGAGCGCTCGGCCGTCAACCGCCCGGCGCTGGTGGGAATCGCGCGGGAGCGGGCGATCCCGCTGGCGAGCCACGACGATACGACGGTGGAGGAGGTGCGCCAGTCCGTCGAGGAGGGCGTCGTTCTGGCGGAGTTTCCGACGACCCTCGAATCGGCTCTCGCCTGCCGCGAGCACGGCATCACCGTGATGATGGGCGCGCCGAACCTCATCCGGGGCGGCTCCCATTCCGGCAACGTCGCCGCGGAGGCGCTGGCGCAGGAAGGGGTGCTCGACATCTTCTCGTCGGACTACGTGCCCGCGAGCCTGCTGATGGCCGCCTTCGACCTGCCCCGCCGCGTGCCCTCCATCTCTCTGAGCGAGGCGATCCTCACGGTGACGCGCAATCCCGCGCAGGCGACGGGCCTCGACGACCGCGGCGAGATCGCCCCGGGCAAGCGGGCCGACCTCGTGCGGGTGCGCGTCGCCGGCGACATGCCCGTCGTTCGCCAGGTCTGGCGCGGCGGCGAGCGGACGGCCTGACATGGCGGGCGGCTTCGTTCTGGTGGTCGGCCCGAGCGGGGCCGGCAAGGACACCCTGATCGGCCTGGCGCGCGAGCGGCTTTCGAGCGATCCCCGCTTCCTCTTCGCCCGGCGCGTCGTCACCCGCGCGGCCTCGCGATGGGAGGATCACGATACCCTGGACGAGGCGCTGTTCGACGCCGCCTGCGCGGGCGGCCGCTTCGCCCTGGCGTGGCGGGCCCACGGCCTCGGCTACGCCCTTCCCGGTGCGTGCCTCGAGGCGGCGCGGACCGGTCAGGTGGTGGTCTGCAACGTGTCGCGGGCGGTGATCGCCGAGGCGCGGACCACCCTTCCGGCCACCCAGGTGGTGGAGGTGACCGCCTCCGAGGCGGTTCTCGCCCAGCGCCTCGCGGCGCGCGGGCGCGGGGAGGACGGGGACCTTCACGGGCGGCTCGCCCGGGCGCGCGCCCTGCCGGACGTTGCTCCCGACCTCAAGATCGTCAACGAGGGCCCGCCGGAGGCCGGCGCGGACCGGCTCGTCGCGTTCCTGCTGGCGAAGGCCGACCGCGCCGCACCGAGCCTCGCCACGGCCTGACCCGCACCCGCGTCCGCGCGGTGCCATCTCCCCACACGCATCAAGGTGCGCCATGCCGGATGCCGCCCGCTACTGCCTCTACTTCACCCCGCCGCAGGGCAGCGCGCTTGACCGCTTCGGATCCGGGGTGATCGGCTACGACGCCTATTCGGGCGAGGCGGTCGCGCCCGTGCCGCTCCCCGGGGCCAATCCGGCCCTGCGCGACGCGGTCATGCAGGACCCGCGCCGCTACGGCTTTCACGCCACCCTGAAGGCTCCCTTTCGCCTGCGCGAGGAGCTGACGCGGGACCGGCTGCTGGAGGAGGTGAGCGCCTATGCCGCGAGGACGCCGCCGGTGGCGGTCGGGTCCCTCGCCGTGCGGGCGATCGGCCGCTTCCTGGCCCTCGTTCCGGCGGCGCCGAACCGGCAGCTCGACCTCTGGGCCGCCGAGATCGTCGCGGCCTTCGACCCCTGCCGCGCACCGATGAGCGGGGAGGAGAGGGCGCGGCGCCTCTCGAAGCCTCTGTCGCCGCGCCAGACGGCGCTCCTCGACCGCTGGGGCTATCCATACGTCTTCGAGGAGTTCCGATTCCACATGACCCTGACCGGATCGCTCACCCCCGATCGTCAGGAACGCTGGCTTCCGGCGCTGCAGCATCTCGCCCGGGATCTCGAGCCCGTCACCATCGACGCGCTCACGGTTCTCGAACAGGCGAATCCCGCTTCGCGCTTTCGGGCCGTCGAGCGCGTGCCGCTGAGCGGGTGAGAGTCAGGGGGCAGCATTGCCGTCATCTGCGACCACAAAGTAGATCTAATCACGTTGACGCGTCACGGGCGAAAGCGACGGATGCGCGTCAGAACTGCCTCTCGAAGCTCGGCCTCGAGCACCTGGAACGACCGCTTTGACCGATTGGGCCGGCCCTGGATGAAGCGCCAGATCGAGCGATGCGCCGTCGGCGTGAACAATGTGTGCCGGCAGCGGCTCGTGGCGGCGGCAGCTCCCGGCAGGTTGGACAGGAGCAGGGGCCGGCCTTTCTCGTCCGTGTTGCGCCAGCCTTGAGGAGCGCGCCGATAGACCTGCGGGAACCCTTGCCCGTTCCCATAACGGCGCACGCCCTCTTCGGCCCGGCACCACCAGACGTGATCGTCCTCGAACGTCACCCAGACGGTGTCGGCCGGGAGGGTATAGAAGCTCGTAACCTCACCGGCGAGGCGCGAGGCCTGCTGGCGAGGGTAATCGTGCGCCTCAAAGCAGCGCTCGATCTCCTTGACGTCGCCTCGTCTGGCAAGGTGGGCAGGAACCGGGTTGTCGCCGAACACGATGATGCTCTCGTCGCGGGCGGCCTCAATCCAGGCGTTGCCTTTTCCAAGCCGGATGTAGCGCAGTTGAGGCGCGTTCTGGCTCGTGCGGTTCGCCTTTCGTGGGTGACGCATGACGCTTTGCCTTGACCCGTCTTGATGACCCCACACCGCTTGCCTGCGGGCGGAAGTCCAGTGCAGCTGAGGCCACTCAACCCGACAAAGCTGAATCTATCCTAGATTGGGACAATCCGATCCTCGGATCAGGTTGTGCGCGGCTCACCCCAGCGGCGCATGCGCAAGTCCGTCGACCATCCCGCTTACCCGGTTCTGCTCGACCTGCTGAAGGAGGCCCGCCGCAAGGCCGGGCTCACGCAACAGCAGGTGGCGGATGCGCTCGGCGAGCCGCAGTCGTTCGCGGCCAAGTACGAGCGGGGCGAGCGGCGGCTCGACGTGATCGAGCTCTTCGTCATCCTGCGCGTGCTCGGCGCCGAGCCGATCAAGCTGGTGCGCTTGCTCGATCGGGCGATCAGGGCGGCAGACTAGAACCGAGCAGAGAGCTGGATCCCGGACCGGCCGGGCAACAGCTCAGTAACGCTCGGACCACTGATCCAGGGCACCCAGGGGGTGGTGCAGCAGACAGCAACCCGCGAGCCTGCCGCGACCGGTACCCACGCTCTTGATTGTACCCGTGGCCTAACCCGAAAACGTAGGTGAAGCGAATGAGATTCCAGCCGTGCAGGCGGTGCGGAAAGCGGATTCGAACGGACACTATCGGTTACCAATGCCGGCATCGTGGCGTCCAACCTTGCCTACCGAGGTGCAGCAAACGGGCGTTAGCCGGGGTAGAAAGAAGCTTGCGAGCCTCTCAAACCGGATTCTGCAAGACATAGCTCTGCCTGCAGGCAGCTTCGACTCAGCGCAAAAGACAACGCATGGATGTATGGCGATCGAGCCGTCAACGGCCCGACGGCGCTGTCGCGGCTGCTCGCAGCAGGTTGAGCTGCAACAATGCGATCTCCTCGACGGTCTGAAACCCCTTGGCCTCTCGCGCCCGGCCACTGAGCTCGATGTCGGCCAGTCCGTGCAGCGTTGCGTAGAACAGCCCTGTGAGCCTCAGTGGATCGGCAGAGGGAAGTACCCCCTCTGCTTGGGCCTTGCGGATGAGGGCACCGACCCGGCTGAACGTCGCCATGGCCTCGCGCTCGACGGCCCCGTCCGTCGCCGCCGTGAGCTCCGGGTCGCTGAACAGGAGCCGGTACAGCGCAGGTCGGGTGCGGGCGAAGGTGAAGTGAGCCCGTACCAAGGCTAGCAGCGCCGCCCAAGCGTTGGGCGCGCTCGCGGTCTCTCTCGCAATCGTGGCTTGCAGCTGCTTGAAGCCATCCTCGGCAACGGCTGCGAGCAATGCTCTTTTGTCAGCAAAGTGCCGATAAGGGGCATTGTGCGAGATGCCCACCAACGCCGCAACCGCGCGCAGCGTAAGTGCACCTGGACCGCCCTCATCGATGAGGCGGCCAGCTGCCTGGATGAGCAAAGCCCGGGTACCCGCGCTTGTGGGGGACAATTCCTCCATAGGTCAGCATCACCAACACTGTTGACACCGTCAACTTCGACCACCATGTTGACACTGTACACGCAGGTGGACGAGATGATTGCTTCTTTAGCGGATCGAGTGGCTGTCGTCACTGGCGGCAACAGCGGCGTGGGTCTCGAGGTCGTGCGCGGTCTTGTCAGCACGGGACACCGTGTCGTGTTGGCCTGCCGAGACATTGATCGTGGCCGGGCAGCCTCGCGCGCGGTTGCAGCGTCGCTACCGTCCCGTTCCAATGACGAGGCTGTCCTAGTCGCGGAGCGGATCGACGTCCTTCCCCTCAATCTCAGTTCATTGGCGTCTATCAGAGCCTTCGCTGCGCGGGTGAGGGACCGCTACGACGGGATCGGAGCGCTGGTGAACAATGCGGGACTTGTGAAGCCCGGCGGAGGCTTGAGTGCGGATGGGCACGAACTCCACTTTGCGGTCATGCACCTCGGCCACTTCGAATTGACCCGTCTGCTGCTCGATCTTCTACGGCGCGGACAAACGCGATCAGGCCGGCCGAGCCGCGTCGTGTCGGTCAGCGCCTGGGGGCACCGCCTAGCCAAGCCAGACTTCGATGCGGTGCGGCGGGCTGATCCGAATGCATTTCGCGCCTACTGCCGGGCCAAGCTGGCCCAGGTCGTCTCGACCCGGGCCTGGGCCAAACAGATCCCAGAGAATGAAGTCGCGTTCTTTAGCCTGCATCCCGGTATCGTCCGGACCAACCTTGCCGGTGATCTCGGAGGACTCGCTCAGCGCACCTTTGAGCTCATCGCGGTGACAGCGGCCGCCTCGGCACAGCTTCCCTTATACCTCGCCCAAGAACCCGACCTGGAGCGATGGTCGGGCGAGTACTTCAGCTATCGCACCTTCCAACGGTCTTTCGGGCATGCTCCGTCGCGGGCTTCACGATATGCGGATGACCCTGCATTGCAGCGCCGCTTGCGGACCTTGAGTGAGGAACTCTCCCGTGTCTGACATTCATCGAAATGTGCGGGCCGTCGTGGTCACGGGTGTCTCGAGCGGCATCGGGTACGCCACGACCGCCGAACTTCTCGCGCGCGGCTTCGCTGTGTTCGGCAGTGTGCGCAAGCAAGCGGATGCTGACCGGCTGAGGACGGAGTTCGACGCTCGCTTCGCGCCGCTTCTCTTCGACGTCCACTGATCGCGAAGCCATCTATGGTGCCGCGGCGCAGGTGGAGGCCGTGCTGGCCGGCCAGCCGCTCTTTGGCCTCGTCAACAATGCCGGCATCACCGGCGGGGGCCTGCTCCAGCATCAACCCGCCGACGAGGTGCTGGAACTGGTGACGTTGAACGGGGTGAGCCCACTCGTCGTCTCCCAAGCCTTCCTGGCACTACTCGGGGCTCGGCGGGATCACCATGGTCGTCCAGGACGAATCGTCAACATCAGTTCAGTCGGGGGCCGTCTCGTTGCGCCGTTCGCCGCCGCCTGCCAGGCTGGCGAGCACGCGCTCGAGGCCCTGTCCGACGGCCTGCGCGCACTCCCTGGCGGCCAACTGCGCCAGTGCTTCCTCACGGATCCGAACGGCATCACAGTGCGGTGCACGTCTAAAGCTTTGGGAGTGTTTGCTCAGCGCCTGTCGCCACGCTCAATCGCTTATACCGAACTCGCTCAACCGGGCGACACATAGTTCATACGTCGCTCGCGCGCGATTCCTTCAGCCTCCAGTGTGAGTCTTCGACGGTCGGGCTTGTTTGTTGCCGCAAGCGGAATTTCGCTTCTGAACTCCACGAAGCGGGGGTGCGCGAAGGCAGGGCCGCCCGCGATGGTGAAGGTCTTGACGTCTGCCTCGCTCATCTGAGCTCCCGGCTGCCGCACCACGAAAGCGAAAGGCAGAGCGCCTTTGATCTCGTCGGGTACCGGCACAACGAGAGCCTGATGAACACCCGGCATGCGTTCAATCAGACGCTCGACCTCGCCAGGCCAGACGTTCTCGCCGCCGACGACGAACATGTCATCGGCACGGCCGAGGAAATAGTAGAATCCGTGCTGGTCCCGCCGCATGATGTCGCCCGACCGGTACCAGCCGTCGTCGACCACCTCCGCTGTCTTCTGCGGAAGGTTGTTGTAGCCTTCCATGAGCATCGGGCTCTTCATGTAGAGCACACCCTCATCGGGCGAGGGTCCTTCGCGCAATTCCACCTCTGTCCCGGGTAGCGGGCATCCGACCGAAACTCCCGGACGTGGGATGCCCGCCGGGTGTGCTCCGAACGGAGTCGGACCGGCCTCGGTCGTGCCATAGCTGTTGTTGATGAGGGCCGAGGGAAAGATGGCCTGCACCTTGTCCACGAGCGCTTGGGTCAGGGGAGCTGAACCCATGGTGACGTTCGTGACGGACGAGAAATCCAGTCCGCCGATGAGATCTCTCTCCTTCGCAACCAGTGCCAGCATCGTTGGAACCGAGGTCAGCCATGTCACACGAAAACGCTCAATCGAGCGGGCATAGACCTTGGCGTCGAACGTGGGCAGGAGGACAAGGCCGGCACCGGCCGACAAAGCCGCTTTGAGGCTGAAGGTCGCGTTCATGTGGAACATGGGCGCGCCGACAATATAGCGGTGGTGGAACCGGTCCTCGGTGAGGTCCAGCATTCTTTGCAGGGGCCAGCGCTGCGACTCGTGAGACAGCAGGACGAGAGGGCTTCGTGCGAGCCGGAGCGTGTGCTCTTCGATGTTCACCGGCGAGGGTTCCGAACCGGCTCGTGTCGCCCGCGAAAGGCCCGCGTCCTTCTCGAAGCTGGGTAGGCTACACGTCGCATAGGCGATCCGGTCACCCGGTGCTGCGCGTCTCCAGAGCGCTTTGTTCGAGTGCGGCAAGCCTCTCGAACAGGCGGTCCATCTCGGCAAGGCCGAAGGGCGTCGGCGCCAAAGCGGGCTGCCGCTCGACGACCTCGGACAGCTCAAGGCGCCTCGCCATGAAGCGCTTGCCGTAGCAGAGCAGGGACGGGATGGACCGCACCATGAAGATGATCAGGGGCAGGAGCTCCTTGTGCAGGCGCTCGGCTTCCGCAAGGGCGGCGGGCGTGCCTTGCCGGAACAACTCGTAGATCCGCACCTGCACCGGCAGGCAGTCGGGGGCCGGGATGAGCCCGGCGGCGCCGGCCCGGAGGATCGACAGGAACTCGATCCCGCCATGACCGCCGAACACGTCGAGCTTGCCGTCCGTGCCGGAGACGAGCTGCTCGGTTTCGACGGCCGTGCCTTCCCCCTTCAGGACGCTGAAGTTCGGGTGCTGCCGGTGCAGCTCGATTATGCCCTCGACCGACAGCCAGACCGGCAGGTTGAAGGGGTTGTGCTGGATGGCAACGGGGCAGTCGATGGCGTCGGCCGTTCGACCGAAGAACCGGATGAGCTCCGGCTCGCCGCCCTCGTTCGCGGCGGGGGGCTGCAGGATGATCCAGTCGGCCCCAGCTTCCCGCGCCGCGCGGGCGGCCGCGAGCTGCTCTGGCGCGGTCTGATCGCCGATCGTCACAGCGTAGGGGAGGCGGCCGCCGTTGAGCTCGCCCACCAACCCGATCACGGCCTGCCGCTCCCCGCGCGTGAGCTTGTGCACCTCGGTCACGAGGCCCGGCACCATGAGCCCGTGGGCGCCCGCTGCGATGCAGTGCTCGACCTGACGGCGCATGGCCTCCCGGTCGAGGTGCCCGTCGCGCCCGAAGAAGGCGTACAGAACCGGGTAGACCCCGTGGTAGCGGTGCAGGTGGGTCATGGCGGCGCTCCGGGCTGAAGAAAATTCGACAGTGGCGTGATATGCACGCTTTTGCGCTCCATGATGAGTGGCGCCATCCCGAGCATGGCGGGCCCGCCGTCGCGGGCCCGTGCGCCAGCCCGGCGGAGCTTCATGCATCGGCCGTCGATGCGCCGGGTATGCCTTTCAGGCTCGATGGCGCGTTGCTCGCGACCCGCAGGGCCGAGCGACCGCGCGGGCAGTGACCCCGGCACGCAACATTTGTCGGCAAAAGATCCGCCCGAAGCAAAAGCGCGGCAACAAAACCCCATTATACCCCTCCGCATGACCACTACGACCGTGGTGGGACCGGCACCGTTACGCGTGCAGGTCGGGAGGCGATCATGCAGGACGGGCGCTACCGAAGAAGGCTTCAGGCCGATCTTCCGCAATGGCAGCAGAACGGCTGGATCACGCCGGCAGGGGCCGAAGCGATCCTGGCCTCCCTGCCGGCGGCCCGGCCGGGTATCGGCTTTGCGGGCCTCGTGGCTGGGATGGGGGCGCTCCTCGTCGGGCTCGGCCTCATGGGGCTTGTCGCTGCGAACTGGGAGGAGATCCCGCGGCTCGTGCGGCTGTTCGGTCTCGTCGGTCTCCTCGGGCTCGCCTTCGCGGCGGCTTGGCGCCTGCGGTTGGCCGGACGCCCGCGCGGCGCGGAAGCCGCCGAACTGCTGGCCGGTCTCGTCTACGCGGCCGCAATCGCCCTCGTGGCGCAAACCTTCCACATCGAAGGGGATGCGAGCGGGGGCGTGTTCCTGTGGGCCGTGGGCTGCCTCATCGCCGGTGCGCTGATCCGTTCGCACGCCTTCACGCTCCTCGCCATCGTCGGTGCGGGCTACTGGCCGTTCCTCGTCGTCAGCGAGATGCAGGCTACCGTGCATGGCCCGGGCCTCGCCTTCATCCTCGCCGGCCTTGCCTTGGCGGTGGCGATCGGGGCCGGCCGCGCGCGCCAGGTGGGCGTTCTCGCCATCATGGCGTGGTCCGGCATCGCGCTCGTTGCGACCGGCGAGCGGCTGGACTGGTCGTTCGGCGCCATGGCGGCACTCGCCGCCCTTCTGGCTTTGGCGGGATTTTTCGCCGGCACGGCCCTGAGAACGCTGCGCGCCGAGCGCATCGCGCTGCTCGGGCGGGATCTGCGATGGCCGGCCCTCCTCGTGGCGGTCCTTGCGGTCGCGGCCCTCCAGGAGAGCTATGCTGGGCGGCCGGCGGTGCCAGGCTCGCCGTGGCTGCCGATCGCCGGCCTTGCCGCCCTGGCCATGCTCGGCTTTGCAGCGGCCTGCCTGCAAAGAGGCGCCCTCAGCCTGCCGCAGGCGGGGCTGGGGCCGGTCCTGATTGCCGGCATCCTCGCCGCGGCCCTGGCGTTCTTCGACAGCGAGATGGTGTTCCGCTGCTTCACGGGCGGGCTCACGCTCATGCTGTCGCTCTGGCTCGTCTCCCTCGGCCAGTCGGGCGCGGGGAGGGCGGCCGGGCGCCTCGGCATGGTGCTGTTCGGCGTCGAGGTTCTCTACCTCTACGTCCAGACCATCGGGACGGTGCTCGACACCGGTCTCGCCATGCTGACCGGCGGCATGCTCTTCATCGCGCTCTCCTTCGGCCTCCTTCGCCTCGGCCGGCTGCAAACCAACGCGGGAGCGAGCGCATGAAGCGGTCCGTTGCAACCCTCGGCTTTCTCGCCGCCTTCCTGGTCCAGTCCGGTCTCCTGTTCGCCCTCGCCGCCGACCGAACGCTGATCGCGTGGCGGGGCGAGGTCATCCGGCTGACGGTCGTCCCGGTCGATCCTCGCGACCTGTTCCGCGGCGACTACGTGACCCTGGCCTACGACATCTCGCGCCTGTCCACCGCCGATCTGGCGCGGGTCGATGCCGTGAGCGAGGGCGAGACCGTGTACGTGACCCTCGAGCAGGAGGGCTCGACCTGGAAGGCTTCGGGCGTTCACGGCGCGAAGCCCTCCGCCGGCCTGTTCCTGCGCGGTCAGGTCACCGACCGCCACGACGAGCGGACGGCCTGCGAGACGCCCTGCGGCACCCTGAGGGTGGCCTACGGCATCGAGCGGTTCTTCGTCCCCGAAGGGGAGGGCAGGGCCGTGGAGGCGATGCGCAACGACCGCCGGGTCGAGGTGGACGTCGCGGTGGCACGGGACGGCCGGGCGGTGCTGAAGCGCCTTCTCACGGACGGCGCCGTGCGGTTCGACGATACCCTCTGGTGAGGCGGCCCAAGCGGGATTCGCCCTCGGCCGGAGCTTTCACTCGCCCCGCAAGAGATAGCCGGAGATCGCTTCGGTCAGTGTTGCGGCCTTGAGGACGTTGTCGCCGCTCGACGTCATGAGCCCCGTGATGATCGCCTCGATCACCGTGATGGCGGCCGCATAGCTGCTGGAGAGGACCGGATGGCTGCTCGGCGCGAGGAGAACCTCGTGGCCGAGGTGCGCGAGCGGGGAGGCCGCCGCGTCCGTGAGGGCGATCACCGTGGCGCCCCGGTCCCGCGCATACGACGTGAGTTGCACCACATCCGCCGCGTAGCGCGGAAAGCTGATGGCCAGGAGCACGTCGCCCCGGCCCACATTCATGAGCCGCCCCGCCGCTACCTCGGTGCCGCCGAACTCCACCACGTTGATGAGTTGCGGGCAGAAGGGCTGCAGCTTCAACGTGAGCAGCCCGGCTATATGGGAGGAAATGCCGAACCCCATGACATAGAGGGTCCGGGCCCCCATCAGGCGCTCCACCACCCGCTCGACCGCTCGCGGGTCGAGGGCGGAAGCCGCGTGCACCACGTTGTCCACGGTCCGCTGAAGGCCCTCGGCGAGCGCCTGGTCTTCAGGCTGGCGGCGCTCGATGGCGTCGCGCAGCTTCTCGACGGGTTTGAGAACGGTCTGCAGGGTCTCGGCGACCGCTCCCCGCAACTCGGGATAGCCTCTGTAGCCCATGGCCCGGGCGAACCGGCTCAAGGTGGCGGTCGAGACCGGCACCGCGGCCGAGAAATCCTCGATGCTCCAGGCCGTCACCCGGATCGGATTGCGCAGGAGGTAATCCGCCACGAGACGGTTGGAGGGCGAGGCCGTGGCCTGCATCTCGACGAGGCGGCGCCCGAGCTCGGATTGCGCGAAGGCCATGTCGGAGAACGGCGGCGGAGCATGCACAGAATTTTTCATCGCTTGTACATCTGAAAATTTCTGTTCAGTATGTGATCCTCGTCAGGGGAAAGAAGCAAGGAGTTTTCCGATGTTCCGCACACTCGGCCTCGCGGCCGTTCTCGCCGTGGCCTTCGCGGCCTCCGCCGGAGCCCAGACCAAGATCCGGGTCGGCGTCGAGGGCAACTATCCGCCGTTCTCGCAGATCAGCCCGGATGGGAAGCTGTCGGGCTTCGACATCGACATCGCGAACGCGGTCTGCGCGGAGATGAAGGTCGAGTGCACCCTCGTGCAGCAGGAATTCGACAGCATCATTCCGGCCCTCAACGCCAAGAAATTCGACATGATCGTCGCCTCAATGACGATCACCGACGAGCGCAAGAAATCCGTCGAATTCTCCGATTCTTATTACGACGTCCCCTCGCGCTGGGTCGCCAAGAAGGGCGCGTTCAAGGAGCACAGCGCCGAGGCCCTGAAGGGCAAGAAGATCATCGTCGCCCGCAACACGCCCCGCGCCAAGCACGTGGCCGACAACTACCCGGGCAGCGAGACGCTCCTCGTCAACAAGGAGACGGACGTCTATCTCGAGCTTGCCGCCGGGCGCGGCGACATCGGCTTCGGCTCCTCCGTGGTCTCCGCCGAGAGCTTCCTGAAGAAGGAGCAGGGCAAGGATTTCGAGACGGTCGGCCAGCCGGTGCGCGTGGGTCTCGGAGCGGGCGTCGGGATCGCGGTCCGCAAGAACGAGACGGAGCTGCGCGACAAGATCAACGCGGCGCTGAAGACCATCAAGGCCAACGGCACCTACAAGAGCCTCCAGGACAAGTACTTCGACTTCGACATCTCGGGCGGCGCGTAACGCTGAAGCCACCTCTCCCCGTCCGCGGGGAGAGGTTCTTGTCGCCCAAGACCCCGCTTGCCCCCTTCGGCGGCTCCGCCGCTCTCCGGGCGCTTGAAACGCTCCAAGCACCGAACCCAATATGCTCCACGGCTATCTTCCGGCGATCCTCGGCGGCCTGTCCTCGACCCTTACGGTCGCCGCGGTCTCCCTCGCCATCGCGTGCATCTTCGGCCTCCTCGGCGCGGTCGCGAAGCTGTCGGAGAACAGGTTCGCGCGCGGGATCGCGGGCACCTACACCACGCTCATCCGGGGCCTGCCCGAACTCGTGCTGATGCTCCTCATCTTCTATGGCGGGCAGATCGGCATCAACGGCATCGCGGACCGGTTCGACCTTGGCTACATCGACATCAACCCCTTCGTTGCCGGCACGATCACCCTCGGCTTCATCTTCGGCGCGTATCTCACCGAGACCTTTCGCGGTGCGATCCTCGCCATCCCGCGGGGGCAGATCGAGGCCGGCCATGCCTTCGGCCTGAAGCCCCGGGAGGTGATGACCCGCATCACCCTTCCGCAGATGATCCGCCACGCGATCCCGAGCTTTGCGAACAACTGGCTCGTGATGGTGAAGGCGACGGCGCTCATCTCCATCATCGGCCTCGACGACATGGTGCACCGGGCGAGCCTCGCCTCCTCCGCCACGAACGAGCCCTTCACCTTCTATGCCGCCATCGCGCTCATTTACTTGGGCGTGACGACGGTCTCGATCCTGGCGCTCGGCGCCGTGGAGCGCCGCTTCTCGCTCGGCGTGCGCAAGGCGGAGCTGTGACGCCATGATCGACTGGGACGTGGTGCTCGGCGCCTTGCCGACCTTCCTCAAGGGCCTGCAGATCACCCTGCTGCTCCTTGCGATCTCGCTCGCCTCCGGCTTCGTGCTCGCGATCCCGCTCGCCATGGCGCGGGTGTCGCAGAACCGCTGGCTGTCGACGCCCGTGTGGTTCTACACCTACGTGGTCCGCGGCACGCCCCTCCTGGTGCAGCTCTTCATGATCTATTTCGGGCTCGCGCAGTTCGAGTGGATCCGCAACAGCGCCGCCTGGACGCTCCTGCGCTCGCCCTGGTTCTGTGCCTGGGCGGCCTTCACGCTCAACACCGCCGCCTATACGACGGAGATCTTCGCCGGCGCCCTGCGCAACACTCCGCGCGGCGAGCTCGAAGCCGCCCGCAGCCTCGGGCTCACGAACCTGCAGCTCTACCGCCGCATCCTGTGGCCGGGCGCCCTGCGCCGCGCGCTGCCGCAATATTCCAACGAGGCCATCGGCCTCATGCACGCCACCGCGCTTGCCTCGACCGTCACCCTCGTCGAGCTCACCCGCGTCGCCCGCGACGTCTACTCGAACCACCTGATGCCGGTGGAGGCCTTCGGCACCGTCGCGGTGTTCTACTTCGTCCTCACCTTCGCGATGGCGGGCCTGTTCAAGCTGCTTGAGCGGCACTACCTGCGCCACCTTCAACCCCGCGCCGCCGACGCCAGGCCCGCCTGAGCCCCACGGGAAACACATTGTGAGAACCGAACAGATCGCCCTCGCGCCCCTCGCCCCCGGGGCGAACGTCGCCCTGACCGTGCACCGCTTCGGGGCGCCCGGCGCCCGCCCGCGCGTCTACATCCAGGCCGCGCTCCACGCTGACGAGATCCCCGGCATGCTCGCCGCGCACCACCTGCGCGAGCGCCTTCAGGTTCAGGAGGCGGAGGGCCGCCTTCGCGGCGAGGTGATCCTTGTTCCCTCCGCCAATCCGATCGGGCTGTCGCAGCGCCTCCTCAGCCATAGGGTCGGCCGCTTCGACCTTGCCGATGGGCAGAACTTCAACCGAGGCTACCCCTACCTCGTGCCGCAGGTCGCCGAGCGGATCGCAAATCGCCTCGGCGCCGACGAGGCCCGCAACGTCGCTCTCGTGCGCGAGGCGCTCGTTGCCGAACTGCAGGCCTGGCCGGCCGCGTCCCCGGCGGAGGTCCTGAAGAAGACTCTCGTGGGCCTCGCCATCGAGGCGGACCTCGTTCTCGACATGCATTGCGACTCCGAGGCCGTGATGCACCTCTATACCCTTACCCCCTCCGCCGACACCTTCGCGCCCCTGGGCGCGCTGCTCGGCGCCGAGGCGATCCTGCTCGCCACCGAATCGGGGGACGATCCCTTCGACGAGGCGTGCAGCCGGCCCTGGCACGAGCTGCGCGAGCGCTTCCCTAATCACCCCCTGCCTCTCGGCTGCGAGGCCACGACGCTGGAGTTCCGCGGAGAGGCCGACGTGACGCACGACTTCGCGGCCGCCGATGCGGGAGCGGTGGTCGACTTTCTCGTGCTGCGCGGCCTGATCGAGGGTCCGCCGCCCGCCGTTCCCGCCCCGCGCTGCCAGCCGACGCCCCTCGAGGCCTCCGAGCCCCTGGAGAGCCCCGCCGCCGGGATCGTCGTCTACCACGCGGCGCCGGGCGCCCGCGTGCGCTCGGGGGACCGCATCGCCGACATCGTCGACCCACTCACCGGCGAGACCACCCCCGTCGCCGCGACTACGGACGGCGTTCTCTACGCGCGCGTCCTCGGCCGCTTCACGGGCGCGGGCCGGCGCATCGGCAAGGTGGCGGGCACCGTTCCCAAGCGCAAAGGCAAGTTGTTGAGCCCCTGACATGCAGACCAAGCTTCGCGCCACCGACATCCGCAAGAGCTTCGGCCCCACCGAAGTGCTCAAGGGCCTCTCGGTCGAGGCTCGGGCAGGGGACGTGATCTCCATGATCGGGTCGTCCGGATCCGGCAAGAGCACGTTCCTGCGCTGCCTCAACCTCCTCGAAAAGCCTAATGCCGGCACCATCGCGCTCGGCGGCGAGGAGCTGAAGCTCGTGCGCACCAAGCGCGGCGAGCTCGACGCCGCCGACGCCGACCAGCTCAGGCGCTTCCGCTCGCGGATCGCCATGGTGTTCCAGCAGTTCAACCTATGGGCGCACATGACGGCGGTGGAGAACGTCATCGAGGCGCCGATGCTGGTGCTCGGCCTCTCGAAGAAGGAAGCCGTCGAGCGCGCGGACCACTATCTCCAGCGCGTCGGCGTCCATCACCGCCGCGACGCCTATCCGGCGCATCTCTCCGGCGGCGAGCAGCAGCGCGTGGCGATCGCCCGGGCGCTCGCCATGGAGCCCGAGGTGATGCTCTTCGACGAGCCCACCTCCGCCCTCGATCCTGAGCTCGTCGGCGAGGTTCTGCGCGTGATGAGGACCCTCGCCGAGGAAGGCCGCACCATGATCGTGGTGACGCACGAGATGAGCTTTGCCCGCGACGTGTCGAACCGAGTGGTTTTCCTGCACAAGGGCGTGGTGGAAGAGGAGGGTGACCCGCGGGAGGTGCTCGCCCGGCCGCAGAGCGAACGGCTCAAGGGCTTCCTGGCGAACAGCATCGCGTGACGCTCGTCCAAGCCTCGCGCGGGGGCGAGATGGCGGCTCCTCACGCGGATTCGGACTCGACCGCGGTGAGCTTCAGGGCGTCGATGAGGTCTGACCGGCGCCTCACGGCAGCATCGATCTGGGCCTTCACCTCGTCCGCCGTTCCCTGGTTCGAGCCCACGAGGGCGATGCCGCCGACGAGGGCCGCCAGAGCGGTGACGAGGAATTCCGGCGAGAACCGGAGGATGCCCGTCACGAGGCCTATCAGAACGAGCCCCCCGAGGCCGGCCGCGATGCGCGCGGCGAGCCCGATCTTGCGGCAGCGCTCGGCCGCGTCCGTTAGTCGCTCGATCTCGAGCTCGATGTCGGCGATCTGGGTGCGGGTATCGGACAAGCGCTCACCTTGCGTGCGGGGCCGAAGTTACCTCAGCCATCCGGAGCCGCAAGGCGCTTGGGTTGGTGCCGCCGGGCGCAATCTGGCGCGGAAGGTGCTCGGTCTTCGGGACCAGCGCCATCCGTTGCCTCCGACGCGCTATTCTAGTTGGGCCCATAGCCCTTGAGGCGCATCTCCCGCAGGAGGCCCCTGACGCTCTCTTGCCCCTCTTCGGGCGACATCGCGTGACATCCGACCTTCGCGGTGATGTCGAGATACTTGTCGAACAAGGAGACGATCTCGCTGACGCGGAGGAAGGAAGGCTCGCCGGCCTGCTCCATGCTCTTGCGCTCGTCGCTCGTCATGATCGCACCAGTCGTTCAGGCCAAAAAACCATTGCTTTGCCTTTGACCTGCTTTTTAGCCGCCCCCTTACCCTACGGCAATTCGAGGTTCATGACGTGGTAAAGGCGGGCCGCGAATCCGAGCGGCAATCGTTAACGGGACAGCGCCCCTCCGGCCGGTCCTTTGACGCGGAATTAACGGTGCGCCGGCATCCTCCCGGCCAGGCGACCTGTCGAGACCGATCCCTTTGCCCTTGGAAACATTCGCTTTGCTGGCTGCTGGTGCAGCGCTCATCGCAGCCGCCGGGTTCTGGTGCGGGCGCAGGGCGGCGTTGCGCAGCCCGCCCGTGCCGTCCGCCGACGAGGGGCTCTTTCGCACCCTCTTCGACCATTCCATCGATGCCGCCTACGTCATCGCGATCGGGCCGGACGGCAGGCCGAGCTTCGAGACCTGGAACCCTGTGGCGTCTCGCGCCATCGGCTACAGCCCCGAGGAGGGCAGGGGCAAGCATTTCGCCGACTTGCTGTCGCCGGCCATTGCCGAGCAGGCCCATACCGAAACCATGCACGTCGTCGCGACGGGACAGCCCCTGCGCCTGGAGCGCCCGATCAACACGGACGGCCGGGACCGCTTCCTCGATTTTGCCCATGTGCCGCTCGTCGGGCCAAGCGGCCGGGTGGAGCGGGTCTTCACCAGCATCCGCGACGTGACCTACCTGAAGGAGGTCGAGGCCGCCTTGCGCGAGAAGTCGGCGCTCCTCGAAGTCGCGCTCTCGCACATGGATCTCGGCCTTCTCACGATCGGATCTGACGGGCATATCGGCGTGTCGAACGCCCGCGCGGCCGAGCTTTTGAACCTCGACCCGGCCTTCCTCGCCGCGCGTCCTCATTACATGGATGTTCGGCGGCGGCAGATCGCGCAGGGCGATCTCACCCCCGCACCGGAGGTCCAGACCTGGGCCGCATCGGGCGAGCTCATGCCCGCGAAAGCGACGTACGAACGGCAAAGACCCGACGGAATGGTGCTCGAGGTCAAGAGCCTGGCGCTCCCCGACGGGGGCGTGGTCCGCACCTACAACGACATCACGCAGCGCAAGCTGGCGGAGGCCAGCATCGCAGAAAGCGAAGCGCGTTACCGGCTCCTGGCCGAGAACACCGGCGACGTGATCGTGCTTGCGCCCGTCGAGGGGCGCAGCCGCTACGTCTCCGGAGCGATCAAGAACCTCCTCGGCTACACGCCCGAAGAAGCGCTGGCCTCGAGCCTCGATGCCTTCACGCACCCCGACGACCTTGCGCTGGTGCACCAGGCCTTCCGGTCCGTCCGGGTCGACGGGCCGCTCGCCGCGATCGAGCACCGCTTCCGGCACAAGGACAGCTCCGAGGTGTGGGTGGAGGCCCGCCTGCGCGCGATCCAGGCGCCGGGCGACGAGGTCATGGTGATCTCGTCCATCCGCGACATTACGAAGAGGCGCCGGGCCGAGCAGCGGCTGCAGGAGCAGAGCGCCCGCTTCGACATCGTCCTCGACGCCATGATTCAGGGGCTGTGCCTCTTCGACCGCAACTTGCGCCTCGTCGTCTGCAACCGGCGCTATGCCGAGATGTTCGGCCTGCCCGAGCACCTCACGCGACCCGGAACGCTGCTCAAGACGATCCTGGAGTACCGCGTGGCCATGGGGCTCTATGCGGGTGATCCCGAGGCGTTTATCGCCGAGCGCCTGCGGGTCGCGAGAGCCGGCCGGCAGGCGCAGCAGGATCTCCAGATGGTGGATGGGCGCATGCTCGCGCTCATGCACACGCCGCTGCAAGAAGGGGGCTGGCTCGCAACCTACGAGGACATCACGGAGCGGCGCGAACAGGCCGACCGCCTGAAGGCCGCTCAAGCCGAGGCCGAGGCGGCGCGTATCGCGGCCGAGGCGGCGAGCGAGGCGAAGTCTGAGTTTCTGGCGTCCATGAGCCATGAGATCAGAACGCCGCTGAACGGGATCTTAGGGTATACCGACATCCTGCTCGGCGACCCGGCGCTCACCCCCGATCAGGGCCGGGGCCTGCAGCGCATCCAGTCGGCCGGCCAGGCGCTGCTCACGGTCGTCAACGACATCCTGGACTTCTCGCGCATCGAGTCGGGGCTGATCGAGATCGAGCAGCACCCCTTCTCCCCCGGCGCCCTTCTCGACAACGCGGTCTCGATCGTGCGCTCGATCAGCGACGGCAAGGGGCTCTTCCTCACGCTCGTGCTCGACCCGCGCCTGCCCGAGGTGGTGGTGGGCGACGAGGACCGCCTGCGCCAGGTGCTGCTGAATCTCCTCAACAACGCCGTCAAGTTCACGCCCCAGGGCGGGGTGACGCTCACGGCCGAGGTGGTGGGGCAGGGGGCCGGCACCTGCCGCCTGCGCCTGTCGGTCGCCGACACCGGGATCGGCATCCCGCCCGACCGGCTCGACCGCCTGTTCCAGCGCTTTTCTCAAGTCGACAGCTCCATCCGCCGGGAGTTCGGCGGGACGGGCCTTGGCCTTGCCATCTCGAAGCGCCTCGTCGAGCTCATGGGCGGCACCATCGGGGTGGAGAGCCGGCCCGGGCAGGGCTCCACCTTCTGGCTTTCTTTGGAGGTGCGGGTGGTCGAGGAGCGCCGGCGCGGGGACCGGCGCAAGGGAGCAGCGCCCAGGGCTGTGGCGGCGGGGGCGCGCCTGCTGCTCGCGGAGGACAACGAGATCAACCAGGAGATCGCCCGCACGGTGCTGGAGGGGGCGGGCCACCGGGTGGACGTGGTGGCGGACGGGGCGGCGGCCCTGATGGCGGTGGAGGCGGGGGGGTACGATCTCGTGCTCATGGACGTGCAGATGCCGGTGATGGACGGGATCACAGCAACGGCCCGCATCCGGGCGCTTGAGGGCGAGGGGCGGCAGGTCCCGATCATTGCCATGACGGCGAACGTCTTGCCCCAGCAGGTGGCGGCGTTCCAGGCCGCCGGCATGGACGATCATGTTGGCAAGCCCTTCCGGCGCGAGGAGCTCCTCGCCGCCGTCGAACGATGGCGCGGCAAACGCTCCAGCCAACCCGTCGCCCCCGCCATCACCGCAGCGTGAGAGTGAGCGCTGTCCGATCAGTGCCTGAGTTTCCGATCCGGCTGCCCGTGTCATGATCCGCCGCGACATTGCCGTTCTCATCTGCAGCCGCGGGCGCAAGGAGGTGCTGGCGCGCCTCCTCGCCGATCTTCAGGGCGGCTTCCTGCCGGCTCTGGGGGAGGGCGGCCTCACCGCATCGGTCCTCGTCTATGCGCAGGGCTATTCCGCGGCGGACATGACGGACCTGGAACGGGCCTTCGCCGGCGCGGTCGCGCGGCAGGACCTCGTCCTGATGACGGCCGAACGTCCCCACGACCGGATCGGGGACGTGGTGAGGAGTGCGGTCGAGAGGATGCGGGAGACGACGACCTGCCGCCTCGCGATGCTGATGGACGACGACAGCACCTACGACGCGGATCCTCTGGTCGACGCGAATCTGCGCGACGCCGCCCGCGCCTTCATCGCGCAGGGTCACCGTGCCTATTCGATCAAGCTCGGATCGGGCCGCGAGCTCGCCTACGGACCGTTCCTCAATCCCGACGACCCCATCATGCCCTTCAAGGAGAAGATGATGTGGGTCAGCCCCGCGGTGCTGGACGCGGTCCTCGGCCTGCCCCGGTTCTCGGAGCTGAGCATCGGCGAGGATGCGGTGATCGCCGCCCTGGCTTGGCTCGCCGATCCGCAGGCCTGCCTCGCGGTCCATGGCCTTGCGACCTTCCTGCATCTCGGCTTCGAGCAGGCGAGCGGCGAGGATGTTCCGGGCGGCTATGCGGATCTCATGAAGTACGATCCCCGCAGCGGGGCCGAGCACGGCAAGTATGACGCTGCGCTCCGAACCGGCGTGACGCCGTTTCACGTCATGCCCGACGTTTTCGTGCCCGAGGATCACCCCCGCTTCATCTTCAACGGCGTGCGAAAGAGTCTCGTCGACAAGCTCCTCCGGTGACCGCCTGCCCGGCGGCGAGCACGGACCGATGCCGCGGAGTTCGGCTGTTCCCCTTCGGTCGCGGCCCCCTACATGGGCATCAGCCCGCCGCCATGAGGAGGATGCCGTGTCCGCTCCACCGTCCCCGGGACCTTCGGCGCACCATGCCGTTCAGCCCGGCATCTTTCCGACGTTCTTCCTCTCGGGCTTCGAGTGCTCCACCTTCATCTGGAAGGATCGGGGCCGCCGCGATCTCGTCGCGGAGACGCAGCATCGCGAGCACGTGGACGAGGATTGCGCCTTCCTGCGCTCGCTCGGCATCGCGGTCGCCCGGCAGGGCATCCCGTGGCCCTTCGTGGACAGGGGCGGCGTCTACGACTTCTCGGGGCTCGATCCGTTGATCGCGGCGATGAACCGGCACCAGATCCTGCCGATCTGGGACCTGTGCCATTACGGCTATCCGGACGACGTCGACCCCTTCGCTCCGAACTTCGCCGAGCGGTTCGCCGCCTATGCGAGGGCGGCAGCCGAGTACGTAACCCCGCGCATCCGCGGGCCGCACTTCTTCACGCCGATCAACGAGATCACCTTCTTCGCCTTCATGGGCGGCGAGTGGGGGTGGACGGCGCCGTTCGGGCGATCGGACGAGGAGCGCCGCACCCTGCGCCTTGCCCTCTGCCGGGCCGACATCGCGGCGGTCGCGGCGATCCGAACGGTGGATCCTGAGGCCCGCATGGTCCACATCGATCCGCTGATCCTCGTCGTGGCGCCGAAGGACCGGCCGGACCTGCAGGACGAGGCGGATCGCGAGACCTTCGAGGACACGTTCTTTGCCTGGGACGTGATCGCCGGCCGCAGCCACCCGGAGCTCGGCGGGTCTCCCGAGGTGCTCGATATCGTCGGGGTCAACTGCTACTCCTTCGGGCAGATGGAGTACCGGGAGCATGGCCCCCACGCTTCCCTCGAGCCCCACGACGAGCGCATCCGCCCGCTCGGCGATCTTCTCACCTTCGCCTGGGAGCGCTACCGGCGGCCCATCATCGTGGGCGAGACGAGCGGCCTCGGGGAGGGTCGGCCCGACTGGCTGCGCGACATCGTCGAGGAATCCCTCGCGGCGGTGCGCAACGGAATCGACCTGCACGGGGTCTGTCTCTTCCCGGCCATCGACATGCCGGACTGGCACACGGGCGAATGGCTGCACAACGGCCTGTGCGATCTCGTCGAGGAGAACGGGTCTCTGAAGAGGGTGCCCTACGGGCCCTATATCGACGAATTGCGACGCTGGCAGCGGCGCCTCAACCGGGTCACGTCCCTCGACGAGGACCCGTTCAGCGATCCGGTCGACCTCGCCAATATCAAGCGAGCGGCGGGCGAGATGAGGATGACCTCGGACAAGGACTGGCACTGATTTCGGGCAGCCGAGAGCTTCCGAGCCCCGCGGTTTCGGATCGTCGCGGGTCGGAACAGCCCGGGCCCGGCGACGTTGCCTGCAAAGCGCGATCAGCCGCTGCGATCCCAAGCCGAGCGGAGAAGTTCATGCGACAGACCGGTCTCCTCGTGGGCGCCTGCTTTGCGGCCCTTTCCGTCGAGGGCGCAGCCCAGGCGCAGTCCTCCTCCCAGCAGCCGCGCTTCGAGCAGGTGGCCTCGTTCGACCATCAGGTCACCGGCGTCACCGTCGCCCAGGACGGCCGCATCTTCGTGAATTTCCCCCGTTGGACCGAGGATGCTCCGATCTCCGTGGCGGAGGTGATGAAGGACGGCTCCATCCGGCCCTATCCGGACGAGCGCTGGAACGCCTGGCGCAATGCCAAGAAGGACGAGTTGAGCCCGGGCGAGCATTTCGTGTGCGTGCAGAGCGTCGTCGCCGACGGGCAGGGGAACCTCTGGGTTCTCGATCCGGCGGCGCCCTCCCAGGCGCACGTCGTCCAGGGCGGACCGAAGATGGTGAAGATCGACCTGGCCTCGAACGCGGTGGTTCAGACCATCGCCTTCGACGAGGGCGCAGCGCCGCAAGGGTCGTACCTCAACGACGTTCGCTTCTCGCCCGACGGGCGGCACGCCTACATCACCGATTCCGGGGTGAAGGGCGCCCTCGTCGTCGTCGATCTGCAATCCGGGCAGGCCCGCCGGGTACTGGACGGCCACCCGAGCACCCAGATGGAGAAGGGCGTCGAGGTGAAGGCCGACGGGGAGGTTCTGCGACGTCCGGACGGACGCGGCGTCGAGTTCTCGGCCGACGGGATCGCGCTCTCGGCCGATGGAGGGACCCTCTACTGGCAGGCCATCAAGGGGCGGACGCTCTACAGCATTCCGACCGCCGCCCTCACCAACCCGCAGGCGAGCGCCGGCGAGGTGGAAGCGCAGGTGAAGAATGTGGGCGAGAACGGCGTCGCCGACGGCCTCCTCATCACGCGCCGCGGCGACCGCATGATCATCACGGCGCCGGAGGAGGATGCCCTGAGGGTGCGCGTCCTCGGGGCCGGCGGGAACAGTCGGCCGACGCTCCTCGTCAAGGACCGGCAGCTGCGCTGGCCCGATACCCTCGCCGAGGGACCGGACGGGTCGGTGTACTTCACCACCTCTCGCATCCAGGACAGCGCCATCTTCAAGCCCGACGCGCCGAAGAGCCTGCCCACCCAGCTCTGGCGGATCGAGCTCGGCGGGACCGACGCGACCGGCTCCCTGAACGCCGTGCCGACGCCGAAGCCTTGAGGCCGCCTCGACAGCCAAAGCCGCGCCGAAGGCTGGATGGCATCCGGATTGGAAAGCGGCTCGTCGTCGCCGATGAGCCCTGGCACGCGCGCAAAGCCCGATTGGTCCCGATGAGGCCGAGTGCCACAAGCGCTACCGTGGAACGGTGCCTCTCCTAACCCGTTCCTCGTCCGATGAGGTGACGATCCGCGGCAATCGAGGCGAGGAGAGCGCGATGGCGAAAGAACCGAAGGCCGGCGACAAGGTCTCCTGGGACTCGTCCGGCGGGCATTCGACCGGAAAGGTGGTCAAGAAGCAGACCACGCCGACCCGGATCAAGGGTCACAAGGTCGCCGCGTCCAAGGACAATCCGCAGTTCATCGTGAAGAGCGACAAGTCCGGCAAGGAAGCCGCCCACAAGGCGAGCGAGCTGAAGAAGGCCTGACGCTCGACGCCTGGGACGAGCATTGCGGCCGGTGGCGGAAGGCTTTCGCCGACTATTCCGTCGACCTGCCGAGCCGCCATCGCTGCATCGAGACGTCTGTCGCCTCCGGCGAAGCGGTCCTCAGGGCCGCTGCTCGGACGGCATCGGCTCGGCGGGCCGCGGCGGGGGAGGCGGCTCGCTGGCCGCCGCCGGCGGGGGAGCCGCGAGCTGCTGGCGCGTGTCGGCGAGGCGGCCTTGTACCTCCGACAGTTCCTGCCGGGTCGATTGCAGCCGCCCGTCGAGCTCGGCCGCTTCCCGGTTCTTGCCCGACAGGTCGTCGGTGGCCTGCGCGAGTTGCCCCTGCAGCTCGGCTTGCCGCTGCCGCAGCGCTTCGCCCTCGGCGGTCAGGCGGTCGCGCGTGGCGGTGAGGTCCCGGATGGCCTGCTCGATGCCCTGCCGGTCCTGGTTCAGCCTCTCGCGCTCGGAGCGCACGGTCGAAAGCTCCGTCTGGGCCGCGGCCTCGGCCTCGCGGGCCTGCTGGAGACGCCGCTCCGCGTCGGCGAGATCCGTGGATTTCGCGCCGGTCTCCTGCGTGATGCGCGCCAGATCCTCGCGCAGCCGCGCCTCCTGCTGGCGGGCCTCTTCGAGCCGGCGGCCGACCTCCGCAAGCTCCTGGGCCCTTGCCGTGATGCTCTGCTCGGACGACGTCACCTCGCCGCGCAGGCCGCCGAGGCGGGATTCGGTCTCCTGCACCTGCCGCTGCAGGTCGGCGAGGCGCTGGGCGGCCGCATCGGCGGCGCGGGTGCTTTCGGTCGAGCGCTGCTGGGCCGCCTGCAGGGCCTGCTGCTGGGCTGCGAGCTGCGCCTGCGCGTCTTCGCGGGCCCGCGTGGCCTCGCTCAGGGATTGCTGCGAGCCGGCGATCTGCGTCCTGAGATCGGCCAGGGTGCCGGCGGACCTGCGCTGGTCGTCGAGTTCGGACCGCAGGCCGCTCTCCGATGTCTGGAGGGCCGCGAGCTCGTCCCGCGCTTGGCGGTTCTCCTGCGAGAGCGTCACCAGCACCACCGCGAACAGAAGCCAGCCGGCCACGGCCGCTGCCGCAAGCGCGAGACTGATGGGGCGGCGCAACTCCGCGGACAGGTCGATGGGCATGGTGGCGCTCCGGGTTCTCTTCGGCCCTCAGGTAGGGTCGAACGGCGGAGGGTCGAGGCGGGATCTGCACGAAACGGCCAAGTTGCGGGCCCTCGAGGTCCCGTCAGGCGCCGCACGATGGATTCCCGGCGACGGAAGGGCTCGTCATCGTGGCGGTTCCGCCCTATGACGCGGTCGTCGCGGAGGTGTGCCGATGAGGAACGAGGCTGAGGTTGCACGGACCTGGGGTGAGCTGCGGGAGCGCTGGAAGGCGGGACCGGGCTCGATCGGCGCCCTGTTCGAGGCCGATCCGGGTCGCGCATCGGCCTTTTCCCGCGAGGCCTGCGGGCTGCTGCTCGACTTCTCCCGTACCGCGCTCGAAGCGCCGACCCTCGACCTCCTGATCGACCTTGCCCGCCACGCGGACGTGCCGGGACGGCGCGACGCGATGTTCGAGGGTGCGGTCGTCAACCCGACGGAGGGGCGGGCCGCCCTGCACGTGGCGCTCCGCGCGCCCGAAGGCCGCGCCTTCTCCACTCAGGGCGCCGACGTCACGGACGGCATCCGTTCGACCCGGCAGGCGGTGTTCGCCTTCGCGCGCGACATCCGCTCGGGTGCGGTGCACTCATCCACCGATGCGGCCTTCACGGATGTGGTCAATATCGGCATCGGCGGGTCCGATCTCGGGCCGGCCATGGCGGCCATCGCGCTGAAACCCTACCATTCCGGCCCCCGTACCCATTTCGTGTCGAACGTCGACGGGGCGCACCTCAAGGATACCCTGGACGGCCTCGATCCCGCATCGACCCTGTTCGTCGTCTCGTCGAAGACCTTCACCACCGCCGAGACGATGCTGAACGCCCGGTCGGCCCGGCGCTGGATCGAGGAGCGACTCGGCGCCGACGCCGTGCCCCACCACTTTGCCGCCGTCTCGACGAACCTGAAGGAGGTGGACGCGTTCGGCATCCGGGCCGACCGCACCTTCGGCTTCTGGGACTGGGTCGGCGGCCGCTACTCGATCTGGTCCTCCATCGGCCTTGCCCTCGTTCTCGCGATCGGCCCGGAGCGCTACGCCGAGTTCCTGGCCGGCGCCGCCGAGATGGACGAGCATTTCAGGACGGAGGACCCCGCCCGCAATCTGCCGATCCTGCTCGGCCTCATCGGCGTCTGGCACCGTTCCGTGTGCGGCTACGGCTCGCGGGCGCTGCTGCCCTACGAGCAGCGGCTCGCGCGCTTCCCGGCCTATGTGCAGCAGCTCGACATGGAATCGAACGGCAAGGCCGTCCGGGTGGACGGATCGCCCGTGGAGCAGCCGACCGGCCCGGTGGTCTGGGGCGAGCCGGGCACCAACGGCCAGCACGCCTTCCACCAGCTCCTGCACCAGGGCACGGACGTGATCCCCTGCGAGTTCCTCATCGGGGCCGAGGGGCATGAGCCGGAATACGCCGAGCATCACCGGGTGCTGATCGCGAACTGCCTCGCCCAGGCTCAGGCCCTTACCTGGGGGCGGTCGGCCGAGGAGGTCCGCTCCCTCCTGAAGCCCGGCGCGGATCCGTCCGTGGTCCCGCACCGCGTGTTCCTCGGCGATCGCCCCAGCGTGACGATCGCCTATCCGCAGCTCACGCCGGCGACCCTGGGCAAGCTGATCGCCCTTTACGAGCACCGGGTGTTCGTCGAGGCCGCTATCTGGGACATCAACCCCTTCGACCAATGGGGCGTCGAGCTCGGCAAGGAGCTCGCCCAATCGTTCCTGCCGCTGCTGCGGGGCGAGGATTCGGGCGCTGCGGATGCCGCCACCGGCCGGCTGGCGCAGTGGCTCGGCCGGCACCGTGGGAGTGCGGGCTGAGATCTCGTCCTTAACACCCGCACGCGCGGCCGCATCCTGCCCGCGACCACGCCGGACCGCATTCGGCATCGCCGAGCGGCGAAGCGCAATCCGCCATGGCTCCTGCAACTCCGCCCGGCCGCCACCGTTCCTCCAAGGGACCTGCGGCGGAGAGCTTCATGACCACCCTGAGAGTTGCTGAAGCCGCTCCGGCCGCGGAGCCTCCGACGCTCCGCCGGTCCGTCGGACCCGTCCAGCTGACCCTCTACGCTCTCGGCTCCATGCTGGGCGCCGGCATCTATGGCCTGATCGGGCAGGCCGCCGGCCAGATGGGCAACGCGGTCTGGCTCGCCTTCCTGGTGGCTCTCGTCGCCGCTTTGCTCACGGCCCTGTCCTATGCCTCCCTCGGCTCCCGCTATCCGCATGCGGGCGGGGCGGCCTATGTGGTCCAGCGGGCGTTCGGCTGGCCGATCCTGAGCTTCACCGTCGGGCTCGCCGTCGTCTGCTCGGGGCTGACCTCCGTCGCCACCCAGTCCAGGGTGTTCGCCGCCAACCTGGCGCAGCTTCTCGGCACTCCCGATCTGCCGGTGTCCCTGCTCGCGCTTGGTTTCCTCCTGCTTCTGACGGGGCTCGTTCTGCGGGGCATCCGCGAGTCCATTTGGGTGAACGTGGCCTGCACCTTGGTCGAGGCTGCGGGTCTGCTGACGGTCATCGCCGTCGGGATCTCGTATTGGGGGGCGGTGGATTATTTCGAGACGCCGCCGGCGCCGGAGGGGAGCTCGGGCGACCTGTTCATCCTGCTGGTCCTTCAGGGCGCCGTGCTCACCTTCTTCGCGTTCATCGGCTTCGAGGACGCCATCAACGTGGCGGAGGAGTGCCGCAACCCGCAGCGCACCGTCCCGATCGGCCTGATCGGCGCGATGATCGTCTCGGCCCTCATCTACGTGGCCGTCGCCATCACGGCCGTGTCGGTGGTTCCCTGGAGCGAGCTTGCGGCGGCGCCGGGGCCGCTCACGGAGGTGGTCAAGCGGGCCGCCCCCGCGCTCCCGCCGATCCTCTTCACGGGGATCACGCTCTTTGCCGTGGCCAACACGGCTCTCGTGAACTACGTGACGGCCTCGCGCCTCGTCTACGGCATGGCGCGTCAGGAGCTGCTGCCGGCCCGCCTCGCCGCCGTCAACCGGAGCCGCCAGACCCCGCATCTCGCGATCGCCGTTCTCTTCGCCATCCTGGCGCCCCTGTGCCTCACCGGCAGCATCGCGCAGCTCGCCTCCGCCACCGTCCTCCTGCTGCTCACCGTGTTCGCGGTCGTGAACGGCGCCATGGTGGTGCTGAAGCGCCGGCCGGGGGAGCCGGCGGGTCATTTCGAGGTTCCGGTCGTCGTGCCGGCGCTGGGCGCACTCGTCTGCGCCTTCCTGGTCGTCATCCGCACGTCGACCGGCGACTGGCGGGCGCCGGCCCTTGCCGGCGCCATGCTGGCCGGCATCCTCCTGGTCTTCGCATTCGTCCGCCCGAAGCGTCCATCCTGGCGGCAGGGCGCTGGCACCTCTGCGTGAGCGTGGCCGGCAGTGCGGGGGCGTGACGAGCCGTCATCGGCCCCATACCGACCTTGCCAGGAACTTTATCCCGCCTCTCCGGCTTAGTGGGCGCCCGACGATTGCCCGCACCAGCGACGAGGTTAACATGCGTTTCATCCCGACCCGAATCCACGGCATGGCCGATTACGCCAGCGGTCTTCTTCTGCTTGCCGCACCCTACCTGTTCGGTTTCGCGGACGGGACCGCCGCGCAATACGTGCCGATGATCCTCGGAGCCGGGATCCTGGCGATGAGCCTTCTGACGGATTACGAGCTGTCCTTGTCGCGCGTGATCCCGATGCCGATGCATCTCGCCGTCGACGCGGCCGGCGGCCTGCTCCTCGCGGCTTCTCCCTGGCTCTTCGGCTTCGCCGACCGGGTGTACTGGCCGCACCTGATCATCGGGCTTCTGGAAGTCGGCGCCGCCCTCATGACCCGGACGACGCCCGATACGGCTGGCTACCGCGAACACCGCGTGTGAGAACGGCCGGGCGGCCGCTCGACGCGCGGCCTTCAGCGGGCTCCCTCGGGATCGGCGGGCTTGTCGGGATCCGGCGTTTCGCCGCGCAGCCGGCGGCTCTCCGCGATGACGGCGCGGGATCGCTCGATCGCTTCCCGTGAGGCTGCGAGAACCTGCCTGGCGTGCGCCATCGCGTCGTCCAGCTCACGTTGCGGCTGCTGGACCTTGGCATCGTGAGGTCGCGAATCAGTCATCGCTCCAGCGTGGCCACCGCGCCGACGGCTCGCATTCACCTCTGTTATCCCATCGCCGGCGCGCCGCAGCGACAGCCGGGCGCAAGCGCCTCACGAAGGCGTGAGGGCGGCGGGCAGCCGCGACGTCGCCATAAAGTGTCGGAGGTCCCGGAACAGGATCCGGGTACCGGTCGTTGGCGGGCGATCCACAGGCCAGGACCGACCCATGCGATTCGCCATCCTCCTCACCGCGCTGCTCGGCGTTCTGCCGGCCCAGGCCCAGCCCCAGCCGACCACCCAGAGCATGACCTGCGACCGTGCGAGATCCTTCGTCCAGGCCCAGGGCGCGACCGTCCTCTACACGGGTCCGGGAACCTTCGAGCGCTTCGTGGCGAGCCCGCGATCCTGCGTCCGGGGCGAGACGACGGAGACGGCCTACGCGGCGACCCGGGACAGCGCCCGATGCCCCGTGGGCCTGCGGTGCCGTCCCTCGCACCTCGACGAGCTCGAGCCCCCGAGATGACGGCTCGCCCGCATCGACGGGCGGCTCAGCCCTTCGGCTTCATGCGCCAAAGCTGATAGCCCGTGGTCGACAGCGCCTGTTCGATGGTCCGGCGGGAGAAGCTGTGCGGCGGCTCCTGCCGGGCCGACAGGGTGCCGGTGAGGCCCCAGGGCGCATACTTCGCCGGCAGCTTGCTGCCGGCCTCGTCGGTCGCGAAGGCGTGAAGATCGGCGAGCGCGCCGGACGAGAACATGAAGATACGCATGGAGCCGCTTTCAAAGAGGGCGGAACGCCCTTTCAGGACATAGGGTGCTCGCGCCGGATATCAGCACCGTGCACCCGCACGTTGCGCGGCTGGACGCCGAAACGGTCCGCGAGGTGCCATTGCACCTCCCGCAGCGAACGGTAGCCGTAGGTCCGGTCGAGGAGGTGGCTGACGTCGCGCCGGCCCTCCGTTCCGGAGGCGAAGACCCGCTCGAGGGTGAAAGTGGGATCGCCGGACAAATCGCTGCCGGCATGATTGGTGACAATCTGAAACTGCATAATCTTTTTTCTGAATGGGTGAGGAGGAGGCGCGCACGCCCCCTCCGGATCGTGGAGCGAAGCTTTACGCCTGCTGGATGTTGTTGACGGCGATCTTGCCGGATCTGCGGTCTTCGGCGGTGTCGAAGGCCACCTTCTGGCCTTCGACGAGGCCGCGCAGGCCCGCCCGCTCGAGGGCGGTGGCGTGGACGAACACGTCCTTGCCGCCG
>DASZBD010000039.1:0-424944 GCA_035944475.1 Microvirga sp. | reverse complement strand
ATCATAACCCTGCCAGGGCTCGATGCAGAGGAAGCCCGCCCCGGGCTTCGTCCAGATCCCAAGGTGCGGCAGGTCCGGGAACTCGACCAGGAGGGACGATCCACCCTCTACGCCGTAGCGAAGCCGCCGGCTAGCCAATTGGTCGAAGATGAGCGCATCCGCCTCGAACAGCGCATCGCTCAAGGCAAGCACGCGGCCCTGAACCGGAGTTGCTTGAGGCACCGGGTCCAGGAGGCCGTCCTTCAGTCGGCGGATCGGCGCGGGCTCCGCCGCCTCGAACTCGATCCGATGGGCGGCCCGCGATGATCCGTAGGGCAGGGGCCACCGAAACGCCGGATGGAAGCCAAAGGATGCAGGCATGGGCACAGAGTCCCGATTCCGAACGCTTGCCGTGACCCGAAGGGTCTCGCCGTCCAGGCGGTAGGTCACGGCGAGGCTGAAGTCGAACGGGTAATGCGCGCGCGTGGCCTCACTCGCGACGAGCTGACATTGGCACCCCGCCTCGTCGTTCTGGTCGACGTTAAAACGCGACGTGCGGGCGATGCCGTGCTTCGGCATCGGGTAGGTTCGTCCATCGACGATGATCTCGCCGCCTGTGAGGCGGCCCACCACCGGAAAGAGCAGGGGCGAGCGCCCCGCCCAAACGGCCGGATCGCCATCCCAGAGCAGGTCTCGTCCGTCAACGTCGCGAAGCCGGACGAGCTCCGCCCCGAGCGTCGCAATCTCAGCCTGCAGGTGGCCGTTGCTAATCGAGATTACCTCACCCATCGATCCTGCCACGTCACTCAATCTCCACGAGGCCCACGGTCCGGGCGAGCAATCATCACCCTCGCGTCCCGGCGAGTTCCCTGTTGAGGAAGGCCAAAGAACGAAATTCCGGAACGGTCAAGACCTGCGCTCCAGCGGGGGTGAAAGAACGATACTCACCCTCGGAGGGTTGCCTCACCCCGGCGCTCTCGCACCTCGACCATCACGACTCGCGGAAGGCTCGCGACATGCTGTCTTTGAGGGGCTGCAGCAAGTACTCGAGAAAGGTGCGCTCCGCCGTCGTGATGTAGACCTCGGCCGGCATGCCGGGCGTCGGCTCGAAATGCTTGACCGACGACGCCTCACCCTCGTCGAGCGCCACCCGCACCACGTAGACGTCGGAGCGAGGGCCGGGACCGACCTTGTCGTCCGGCAACGCATCTGCGGACACGTACACGACCTTGCCCGAGATCATCGGCGTCACGCGCTGGCTCAAGGCCGAGAGGCGGATCGCGGCGCTCTGCCCCGCCGTCACGTCATCAATGTCCTGCGGCCTGACACGGGCCTCGACGACGAGGCCCTCCCGCATCGGCACGATCTCCATGATCGCCTTGCCGGGCTCGATCACGCCGCCCGCCGAATGGTAGCGCAGCTTCACCACGACACCCTTGGTTGGCGCTGCGATGGTGATGCGGTCCACCACCCCGGCCGCCGACCGGATGCGCTCCCGCACATCGTTCAGCTCCGCCTGCACCTCTTGAAGCTGCTCCGCGGCCGTCTTCTTCGCCGCATTGCGGATGCCGAGGATCTGCTCGTTGATGCGGGCGATGCGCTCCTTCGTGTCGCCGATCTCGCCCATGAGACGACCCGTCTCGCCCTGGAGGTTCGCCTGCGCGCGTTGCAGGGCGAGAACCTCCGACCGCCGGATCATACCGCTTTTGAGGAGGTTCGATTTCGTTTCCAGCTCCTCCTCGATGAGGGCGAGCTGCCGCCCGACCGCCTGAAGCTGCGTGCGGCTTCCCGTCAGGCGCTCCTCCAGGGCGTCGATGCCGGCCCGCTGCGTCGAGACCTCGCTGAGGAGATTGGTCAGCCGGGCCTCGAAGGCCTGGCTCTGAGCGGCCACGATTTCCGATACGGCGGGATCCGTTGCCGCCAGGGTGAGAAGAGGGGCGGGAAGGGTGAGGCGCTCGTCACCCCGGCCCTCCGCCTGAAGGCGCGCCTCTATGGCGAGGAGCCGTGCCTGCCGCAGGTCGAGGCGGCGCAACTCGGCGCGCGGTGCCGTCTCATCGAGAAGCATGACGGGCTGACCTGCCTCGACGACATCGCCCTCCTTGACGAGAATGTCCTTGATGACGCCGCCCTCAAGGTGCTGCACCGTCTTGTTCGACCCCGTGGTCACGAACACGCCGCTCGCCACCACGGCGCCCGCGATGGGCGCGGTGCCGCTCCAATAGCCGAACCCGCCGAGGAACACGGCCGTGACGGCAATCCCGTAGAGGGTGGGCGCCCGCGTGCTGCGGGGAACCTCGGCGTACCACTCGCTGCGCGTAGCTTTCGTCGTCATCCTTGCGTCCCTTACGCGTCGCGGGCCGCGCCGGGCTTACGCCCAGCGAGGATCGGCAGGATCTCGTCCCGCGCGCCGAAGGCCTGAACCGAGCCGTCCTTCAGGAGCATGATCTTGTCGACACTTCTGAGGAGGGCGGGGCGCTGCGTGATCGCCACCACGGTGATGCGACGCTCCTTCGCCCGCTTCAGTGCCCGAGCCAGCGCCTGCTCGCCCGGGTTATCGAGATTGGAATTGGGCTCATCCAGGACCACGAGGCGCGGATCGCCGAAGAAGGCGCGGGCAAGGCCGATGCGCTGCTTCTGCCCTCCCGAGAGAGGGCTGCCATCCATGGCGACGATGGTCTCGTACCCTTGCGCGAACTGGGAGATCATGTGGTGCACGTCGGCCATGTCGGCGGCCTCGAACACCTGATCGTCCGTGGCATCGTCCCGCATGCGGGCGATGTTCGCCTTGATGGTGCCGGGAAAAAGCTGCACGTCCTGCGGAAGGTAGCCGACGCTCTCGCCGAACTGGCGCGGATCCCAGTTGCGCAGGTCCATGGCATCGAGGCGCACCGCGCCGGCCGTGGGCGTGATCGACCCCACCAGCATGCGCCCGAGGGTCGATTTGCCGGTGCCCGATGCGCCGACGATCGCCAGCACCTCGCCGGGCTCCAGGGTGAAGTTGATGCCGTTGAGAATCACCTTCTTATTCGGCGGCGGGACGTAGAGCACGCGCTCAACCGTGAGACGACCCGAGGGCTGTGGGAGGCGCAGGCGCTCGAGGTTCAGGGGCGAATTGAGAAGCAGCGCCCGGATGCGGGCGTAGGCCGCGCGCGCCGCCACGAAGCTCCGCCATCCTTCAATCGTCCCCTCCACGGGAGCGAGGGCCCGCCCCGCCACGATGGAGGCCGCAATCACCATGCCGCCGGTGAGTTCGTGATTGAGGGAGAGCCACGCGCCCCAGCCCAGGATGGCGATCTGCGTCGACAGGCGCACGAGCTTGGATAACCCCGACATCAGGATGTTGCGGTCCTGCGCCAGGACCTGCGCCTTCAGGGACTCGGCGGTCTCCCGCCCCCAGATCACCACGCTCTCGGGGATCATCCCCATGGCGTTGATCACTTGAGCATTGCGGGCCATCGCATCGGCTTGAAGGTTCGCCCGGGATGCGTAGGCACTCGCCGTGGAGAAGGGAACATGCGTGATGCGCTGGTTGACATAGGCGACGATCAGCAGCAGAGCGCCCGTCGTGGTGACGATCGCGCCCAGGTCCGGATGGATCAGGAACACCACCAGGAGGTAGACCGGGGCGACGGGCGCATCGAGCATCTGCAGCAGCACGGACCCGGTCAGGAACGCGCGCACCTGCTGGAGATCGGACAGGGTCTGGAATTCCTTGCTCGAGCCGGCCTGTGACGCCTTGGCGGCGGCCGAGAGGACAGGGGCGCCAAGCTTGGCCTCGACCTCCACGGCGATGCGCATGAGGATGAAGCGGCGCATCATATCCATAACGACGTGCGCCAACAGGGCGCCCGCCACGACAACACTCAGCATGACGAGCGTATCGAGGCTGCGGCTCGTCATCACCCGGTCCGAGATCTGGAACAGGTAGATCGGCATCGACAGGATGAGGATGTTCACGACGAGCGAGAAGACCGCCACGGTCACGAGGTTGCGCCGAGCCGTGCGGAGCCCCTTGCCGAGAACCTCCCGAAAGTCCTTGTCGCTGGAGCGCCTCTGCAGTGGCGGAGCGCTTCCGGACCCATTGCCTCCCGATCCGCCACCTCCAGGACCGCCGGACGAACGCGTTCGATCCGACCCGCGGGGTTCTGGACTCGTCCCCTTGCGGAAGGGCAACACGGGAGCGGGCGAGGGCGCCTCCACGCGGCTCTCCGGAACCGGGATGATCCGGGGCGCCGGAGCGGCCTCCTCAACCAGGGCTCTCGCCGTCGCCGCTTCACGCTTCATCGTGTGTCCCATGAACTCAAACCCGTGCCCCGTCTTGCCGGTCCTCAGGTGAGGACCGACGCCATCATGTCGTCGTGGGTCATCGCGCCCCGCGCGATGGCCGCAGCGTCCTGAACGTCCGCTACGTCGTCGAGGAGGCCCGTGAAGGCGACCGCCTCATTCACGAGGGCCATGGTATCGGCCTGCATCAAGGTCTGCGAAGCGTCGACGTACTCGGCTTGGATGAGAACACTGTCCGTGTAGCGCTCCCCGCCGAGGTATTGATCGAAAACCGCGGCGACATCGACGATGGTGGCCGAGTTGTTGGCGCCGTTCGCGCCAGCGTTCAGAGACGCCTGACCTCCGGCCGCAAGACCCTGAACGGCCACGTCAGCATCGACGATGATGTTGGTCTGATGGATGACGTTGATGTCGTAGTAGTTGCCCTTCACCACGAGCACATCAAGCCGGCCCGTCGCAGCGCCCGCGAAACCCGACCACTCCTCGAGAGCGGGAACCTCCTCAGCGGTGAGGCGAGCGATGAGGTCGCTCAGGCTGTCATTCACATCCTGGAAAGCTTGCTCGCCGCGTTTCTCGATCGCGGCATCGTTGACGAGGTGATTGCGTCCCGATTGAGCATCATCCCCGGCGACCCCGCCTCCGACGCCGAAGGGGTCAACCGATCCGACGATGTCGTCATCGACGACGATGTTGGTCTGGGTGATCAGATTGAAGCTATGATAATCGCCAAGGACGATGATTACGTCGTACTGGCCGAAATCGAGAAGCCGCGCGGCGCTGGTCTGTGCGTTGCCGCCGAGGAGGACTGTGCTGTGGTCCTCCAATCCGGTCCGGTAGGCTTCGTCGTTATCGGAGATCCAGTTGCGCTGAATGAGCGCCTTCACATCAACGACATCACCCTCAACGAGGGTCACGTCAACGCACAGGCCCTTCGAACTGACGCCGTCGAGACGGGGCAAGTCATAAGCCTCATGGCCGAACGAAGCGATGTTGTAAGTCCCGTTGTCTCCGGTCTTCCCGGTCGCCTCGCCCGCGTTTCCAGACGGCAGAACCTGATCGCGGTCAGCGAGGAGGTTCGCCTGGATGATGGCATTCGTCTCGTAATAGTCGCCCATCACCACGAGCGTGCCGACCGCCTCGTTCGCATCGCCGAGCACGGCAAGATGGGTGGCCGTGTTGCCGCCGGTGGTCAGAAACTGGGTGCCAGGGCCGCCGTCGTCGGGTGCCTCGGAGTTGGGACGGGTCAGGTCCGGCCGGGCATCATGGAGGACCCCGTTCACCCAGACACCGTGTTCGAAGGCCGCTTCGGCGCTCCCGCCCTCGAGGGCCGCATGGCGCGCCTGCGCGAGGGCGAGCCAGTCCCCGGCGCTGGGGCTTTCGGGGACGAGGTCCGCAGGCGTGACGCGTCCGGCGGTGAACAGGAGATCATCGAGCGCTGCGCCCGCGGCGGCAGAATGGGCTTCGCCAAGGTGCAGGTCGACGTGACCGATGAGGCGGTCTCCGTCGTCGAGGCGGTTTGACTGCGTGATGGTAATGAGCGCGTCGTCGCCGCCCTCCTCGAAGGCGACGCCGTACCCAATGGGTTGGACTCCGGCTGCGCCGCCGCTACCCACTCCGAGCGTTCCTGGGGTCAAGTCACTTAAGGTAAAGGGGGCGGAGAAGAGGGGCGCAAGTCCCGCAACGCCGCCCAATCCGAGGACGCTCTCGACCGGCTGCCATGCGGCTGGGGGTGGGGTGGACAACGCCGCGGGTTTGGTCGCCGCTGTGGTGAGATCGAGGATGAGGGGCTTGTGGGCTGTGACAGCGGGGATGTCGGCCGTGTAGCTCCAGGTCCGTGCCTCGTAAGCGAAGTCATCGTACCCGGTCCGCACGGCCACATTGGGCGCCTCGACCAATTCGAGCAACCCGGCAAAGTGGCGAATGGTGTCGCTCGTGACGGGATCCGACATGCGGTCTGCTCCTGCTGACGCGCTCGCAAAAAAGGCCCTAGGACCGCTTGCGACGATTGGTGAAGGCCCGCGCGGCTGCCCGGGCCCTCAGGTCACGGGAGATCAGCCCACATCATCATCCGAAATGCTGCCGCCGCCCCCCACCACCGCCATGTCAACGGTGTTGTACTGTATGTTCGCCCCCATCACGATGTTCTGGGTGAAGGCGTCGAGTTGCGAGACGCCGTCGGCCGAATTGCCGATATCCGCCCGGCCCCCGAGATCCGACCCGTTGCCGACCGAAGCCTCACCGGCATCGCCGTACATGGAGAAGCCGCCAAACCCACTCGCATTGGTGACCGTTGGGCTTGAGAGCGTGTCGTTGTCGGTGAGCTCGCTGACCTGGGAGACGCTGAAAAGGCCATCGTTGCCTTCCCCGGCAAGGGCGCCGTCGCCGATCGCGGTCAGAACATCGAGGTCCACGGTCTCAAGATCGAGGAAGTCGTCGTCCGAGTTGTCGTCATTCTCGTTGAACGCGTCGCTGATCGCAACATCCAGTGCCGTTGTCGACGTGGTCGTATTGTAGCTGCCAGCCACATCGTTGTCGTAGGTTGTATCGTTGTCCTGATTGTAGCTATCGGACACATCGTTGTCGCTCGACGTCGTGGTCGTCGTGTCGTTGTCCTGATTATAGCTGTCGGTGATCCTTTTGTCGTTGGCGACGTCTGTCAGGGTGACACCGATCGTGGTGTTGTCGTTGTCCTGATCCTGATCTTGGTTGTAGCTATTGTCGACATCGTTGTCGTTCGTGGTGTTCGTCTCTGTGTCGTTGTCGTTCGTGGTATTGGTGGTCGCGTCGTTGTCGTTCGTCGTGGTGGTGGTGATGTCATCATCACTCGTCGACGTGTTGTTGCTGTTGTTCTGATTGTTGCTGTCCGTCTCGTTGCCGACGTTTTCGATGTCGTCGATGGCAACGGCGAAGCCCAGCGCGGCGGCAGCGGAGCCATGATTCACGTTCCGAGTCTCGGTGGCCATAGGGTGTCCTCTTGCTGTTTGAAGGCATAGATCGACCATCGCCGCTGATCATCTGCGTCTGCGGCGGAGGCGGACGGCAAGCCTGCATGTTGGCGTCGTAGTTGAGCTGGTCCGTCTAGAGGAAAGGCACCACGCCCCACAGTCAGGACGGTCCAGTGTTCCTGCGTCTGTTCGGATGTCTGGGCTCGGCTCCTCCCCGTTTGTTGCTTGACCCTAGACACGGGTCTCCCGATCACCGTCCGCGGGGTCCGGCGTTCTTGAGGCACGTGGGTTCGAGAACTTTGTCTTACCTTGACGAGGTCAGTGCGGATCGAAACGTAAGGCCGTCATCAATGGCGAGAACGGCGGCCCCAACGGCAGGAAAAGATCGAACCTCCTCTTACGTCGCTGATGAATATTGCTGCGTCGATGCAATGCGAATCTTGGAAGCTTATTCACCTTACGTTAGGCGAGCCTCGATGCCTGTCAACGGCTAGGGTTGAAGGTTTCATCGCTCTCATGGGCCCGCCCCGTCGCGGCGTTCGAGAGAAGCGGGCGCGGCAAGGGATCCGCTTTGACGTTCGGTTCTCTATCGCCGCCCTCGAAAGCTGGGGACAATGACGGCTGATGGCGTTGGCGAGCGCTTCAGCGATCAACCGGTGGACCTTTCCAGCCAACGTGCTGCACGAATCGTAACGATGCGACGTAGGCCGACTGCAAGGGGGGCCAATAGCCGGAAGCAGGTGAATGGGCGGCGCGGACAAAGGCTCGGCAACGATCGACGTCCCTGCACCACGCCGATTGACCGTAAGGCAGTGATCTAATCGCTACAGCGACGGTCACCCGGGCCTGCTAGACGAAGCGCATTGTGCCGTGCAGCAGGATTTTGAGTCGAACGCGTGATTAGTTTCATGATCAGCGTCTTCGAGCGCTTTCCCGATTGGTGGCCGTTCGTTTTCATCGGTACCGGTCTTGTCGCCTCGGCCTTCTGGTTGGTCTTTTGGCTCTGGGCGGCTTGGTCTGTTCTCGCCTGGTTGGTGACCTGACCTCACTCCCATCGCGCTCGGCATTCGTAGTGCCCGCGGTGATCGTAAGACCCGGTGGGCGAACTCGACCAAGATGGACATAGAGGCCCGCCCGGGCGCACGCACCCTTGCCTAGACGGCCGAGTTCCGTCGAGGCCTCATCACGACGGGTTGAGGACCCGCACCTCGCCAGAATTTGCATGCTCGACGACATCCAACCGAAACACCGGCGTGTAGGGTTCGGGGAGGTGCCGCAATGCCGAAGTGGGTCAGGCCGGGTATGTTGTGTGAGACCTGCGGCGGCAGCACGATCGTCGTGCGGGGCCCAATCCGCGATCAGGCGCATGTCCGCTGCGGTGATTGTCTCGCGTTGCGCTTCACCTGGGCGCAGTTTCTGAAAGTGCTCCGCCTCGACGGCTGACGCATCGGGTCGGTTCTATGCTCTGCCGACAAGACGAACGCTCCCTCGCCCCCGATTCAGGCTGACGTAAGGTTAGTGACAAGCAAGTTACATCGGCGCAGCTGGACCCGGTGCTAGCGTCGCCGAAGAACTCAGGACGAGCGAGTCGATGCAGAAGACATCCTCAGGGTACCCGGGCGTACGCGCTACTGCGGCGCCATCAGGTGATAAGCACAGGCCGAAGTCCCCTGTCGTCGCCTTTGATCCGCATTTTCCGCAGGCGGGTCAGAGGGACGGTCAGAGAGCCCATTGGTTTTCGCCTCACTTCCCGCACGAACGAACTCAGCGGGGCTGATGCAGGCCTCGCGTCTCGATAAGCCCCTCGAAGATGGCGCTCGTGCTCGAACCGGCGAGGCCTCCAAGGGCACTCGAAGCACTAACTCCGCGAAGCTCGGTTTATCGCACTGACTTCGGCCAAATCTGACACCCCGGTGGCCCTCTTTAGGGCCTTGCGCACGGGTCTGGAGCCCTGACGGCCGCCGGGGGCAGGTCGGAGCGAAGGAGTGTAGCCTCCTTCACTTGTGCCACGGCAGTTCCGGCGCTTGTTCGGCCAGCGTGACAAACAATGCCAGACACCCAAGGTACCCGTTCAAACTAGCAAGGAACGTCATGGGCAAGCCCCTGCAAGTCAGGAGAGGCAATTCGCTCAAGCTGCGCCGCTTGCCGCACAGTTAGTCAAGGCTGTGAGGTCTGGACGTCCTAGCGACGGCTTCGGAGGGCGAGGCTGGAAGCAGGGTTAAGGATGCATCAGGTTCGCGGTTGGCGCTCAAGGATGATTGAGACAACGCGCACCGGGTAAGGATCAGGTTCGGCGCTTCCGGACCGGACCGTTACGGTGCAGGATCAAAGCCCGTCGCGTGACACGAGGAACTTAATGACGACCCGACTGCCGGCACAGCCTCATTTTGAGGCGATCGAGGCCGCTGCTCTCGACACGGCCAGCCGTCGCACGTTGATCTTGGCCCTCATCGGCAACATCAGCTTCAGTTGGTCGAACAATGAAAGCATGTTCATCTACGTGATCATGCTCCTGCTCGACACTGACGAGACGGCAGCGGCAATCGTATTCTCGACGTTGAATACCACGCGCGCCAGACTTGACCTCGTCGAGCGGCTGGCCGCCGTGAAGATCTCGGATCGGGAGATAGCTGCCCGTTTGAAGGAGCTGATCGAGCGGTTCGATGCATGCAATCGAGTTCGCAACGAACTGAACCATAGCATGTACGTTTTGAATGAGACGGGAGAGATCACTCACACACAGTCGATGAGGATTACTGGGTCTCGGGGCCGCCTTAAGTTCGGAGGTATGAGGCCCGTGGACGATGGGCGACTGCGGGAAATGGAGGACGTCATTGCCGGGTTGCGAGCGCTGAACCGGGATCTATGGGCATTCTTGCCCGCGTTGGAGAGCCATCTCAACAGCAGACGCGAGAGAGATTCGTAGTGGAACCCAACCAAACGCGCTTGGCCGAACCCGGCGCCCTGCCAGCCTCAATTGCGGGCACCGCCTTCTCTCGCATGACTAAGCCAGAGGCTAAACTCTTGGGCGGCCGACAGTTGGCTGAGGCCTCATCGCTTCTTCGGGGGCAGTCGGCTACAAACGCTCGATCTTTAAGAACGTTTACACTTCGTGATCAGGAGAGGCGCGAACTCTCCAGTTTGCTCTGACGTTTTCCGCCCGGCATTCCGAGCAGGATTACGGTCACATGCGTCACCCGAAGAGGGCGCCTGCAAATGGTGTTGAATTTGCAAAGGTCGACGGTGAGACCCCGGATGCGACATCCGCTTCGAAAGTGGGTCGGGAAATTAGCTTACCGAGATGGGTCCCGCTGGTGATCGGGTGCGGTGTCGCGCTGTCCGCTGGTTGGGCCGCCTGGCTCGGCTGGGCGGCTCTGACCCTGCTTGCAAGTGGCGGTACCGCGATCGCAGCTTTTCTTGGAAGCTGAACCCCGATGTCTGACGGCAGGACGTACCATTCTCTTCTGAGCCGACCGGCTTCCCCTCAGTCGCTGATCGCTTGCCAGTCCGGCCACGCTCGCCGGGTAAGGACGGCGAGGGCGAGGCCAAGCAAGGTGCCGGCCGAACTCGCGGCCGCATCGACTAGCTTCGGCGTGCGGCCCGGGACGCCCACCTGCGCTCGTTCCGCCGCCCCTGCCAGCAGAGGCCGACCACGATCAGAATGAGGCGATCCCCCCGACAGGAGCCGAAGCTTGAGGCTGCGGCGGTGCACAGATACACCGCGAAGGGTCCCCATACACTGCGAAGGGGCCCCATCTCTTCGGAGCAGCCGTGCGCAGTTGCAGTTACCCGAGGATCACCGAGAGGAGAACCATGAGGGCTATGCCCACCGTACCCGCAAGCTGCAAGAGATGGGGCAGTCGGGAAGAGGGATGCGGCGGCGCGGCGACATGGCGGACCGGGCGAGGTAATCGAACGAGCGGAGTACGTGAGCGGGGAGGGGAGAAGGCTTCAGAGTTCGGTCCAGGGTGTGCCGCACGTCACCCACCGCGCCGCTCACGTCAGGTGAGGGAGCCCGATAGTTGGAGATGCTGCAGAAGCATAATGGTCTTGCCGTCCCGAATTACGCCATGCGCCACAGCATCGAGCGCTTCTCGCGCGCTGAGTTCGACGACCTCGATCTCCTCCCCTTCGTCCAGCCGCCCTCCGCCGGCGGCCACTCGGTCGCCGGGCCCGTAAAACGCGGAGAAGAAGGTTACGCGCTCCGTAAAACTGGACGGGCTCATATAGGCAGAGAATAGAAGCCTGACATCCCGGATCCGGCAGCCTAACTCTTCCTCAGCTTCCCGTCGCATGCACACCTCAGGCTCCTCCCCCTCCAGCAGGCCCGCACAGGCCTCTAAAAGCGCCGGGGGCTCGCCCCGCAGGAACGGGGGACGGCGAAACTAGCGCACCAGGAGTACGGTGCAGCGGACCGGGTCGAACGGCAGGACCGTTGCCGCATCGCCCCGCTCGTAGACCTCCCGGTCGAGTGTCTCTCAAGAGCCGGTACGCCGCCGGAGCTCAAACCGGTGCCGTCGTAGCGGAACGAAGCCATTGGAGAGAACCTCGGCCGTGTGATTGCGGATTTCGAAGTCATCCATTGCGCCTGCCCTTGCACCTTCGCTCGCGACAGCCCGGTCCGAACGAAGCTTCCTTTCCCTGAAATCCCGCCGCGACACGTCATGCGAGCCTCGCCCCCTTGAGGTCGGCCCTGAACCCCAAGCGTCGACGGGAGCCACGCTGCCCGGCCCTGCCGCTTCTTGTCCACCATGCATCCAAAGCGTCGGCCGGTGTGTAGATGGCGCGGGAGGACCCCATGATGATGATGATGACAGGCGTTGTCTGGCTGGGCTGTTTAGCCCTTTTCTTGAGCTTCGCCGACGGCGCGCCCCTTTCAGAGGAGGCGTGATGAGAAGCCCTGGCGTCCAGTAACCCACGATCCGGTGCGGCGGGATCGCTCTGAAAGAACAACGGACGGGTCGGAGGGTGGCCTGCCGTGGGGCAATGCTCGTCGGGCTTGCCTCGAACCAGCCAGGTCCGCAGCCCTTTAGGCAAACGAGAGCGCGGCTGAAGCCGATCAGCTACGCCTCAGGCGCTCAGCCGGCCTGTGCCGGATTTTGGCGCGTGGGCGAGCACGGCGGAAGTTCGGACGCTCGCCTCAATATTCTCGATCAAGCGGCTCCATGAAGCCACCGATCGGCCGCATCGCGTGCAGTGAACAGGAGTGTCGGGACCGATCCGTCCGGTGATCGTGACGCTGGGTGATCCGCAGCCGCCGCAGCTCAACCGCCGTCCCGACGTGACCTTCTGGTGATCGCGCGTGTCCCGCCCCGCCCCAACTTCCTGGCCGCTTCACGGCATGAAGCTGACGTGCGCTTGCAGGTCAATGCTTTAAGGCGAGGTGACGCTTCGTTTTCATCTGGAGTTCGGCGGGCTTCCGCTTGCAGCCATACACCCTCGCGTCGCGATTAGGGCCACAGTTGTCCGTCAGTTAGGCTACGACCGGCTGTACGTACTATTAGGGCTCAAGTCGCAGCCGGCGAGGGCGGGTACGAACCCTTGCAGACTTGCACACTGGCGACCGCAGCAACGGAGTGATCCGCGTGGATCTGCCGGTGACCTTAGTCCACCGAGTTCATGCTCGGCCGCTTGCCTCTGCACCAATCGCCCGAGTGCGAGCGGGCATTCATCATGAGATCGATGCCATGGTCACGGTCCAGCGATTTACGCGTTCGGTCGAGGGCGGGTACCGGTCTCAATGATCGCGCCCAGACCCTCAGGGTTCTAGGAGAGGAATGGCTAAGTTCCAGAGGGGATACTCTTATGTTTGGGATCGGACCTGAACGGCCGATGACACTGGCTGATCTGTGGTGATCCCGAGCCACGTGGCGATCTGCCGGAGCGATCAACCCCAACTACCCGCGGACGCTCCAACTCACCTAAGCGGTGGCATCAAGCCGGCTCGGCAGGAGCCCCGACCTTCGACGGGCAGCAGCCCCGCCCGCACGGCGTTGCGCCCGCTGCCGCCAGCGCCTCGTTCATGATGGACCGGATCGTTGACGCGCAACGCCCGCAATTCGGGCTGCAGCCGAGGCAGCGATAGACCTCGGCGGGCGTGCGCGGACAGCCCGGCCCTGGGCCGAGACAGGCCTTCACCTGACGATCCGAGAGGACGTTGCAGGAGCAGATGATCATCGCAGTTTGGAGTTCTTAAAATCTACATTCTTGATCAACAGCTTAGAGCAGGACAGCACAGCGGTCAGCCTGCCGCTGCCGTGCCCCGGTGACGCATCGCGCTCGCGCTCGCGCTGGAAGGCGATCTAGTCCCGCACTACCACAATGTGCAGCCGACGGGGACCGTGGGCTCCAAGGAGCATCGTCTGCTCGATGTCGCCCGAGCGGGACGGACCCGTGATCCAATTCACGGTGCGGGGCATGCCTCCCTTGCCGAAGGCAAAGCGCACCTTCTGCCACACGCTTTCGTAGTCCGTGGCAAGGTCCGCGGCCCTCACCACCACGATGTGATTGTCGGGCAGGAAGTTGAGGGTGGAGGGATTGTCGGCTCCCGACACCATCACCAGCGAGCCGGTTTCCGCCACGCCCCCGAAGGCATGGCTCACGGCGTTGAGGTCGCCGCCCTCGCTGCGCCCCCGCGACACCTCGAGGGCGGTCTCGTCCCACGGCATGGCGGCAAGGCGCGGGTCCTCGCCCATGCGGATCGTGGCCGGCAGGTTGTGGTTGCGCAGGTACTCGGCGATCGCCTGCGGTACCTCGCCTGGGGATGTCACTTCCGTCACGGTGGCGAGCGCCGCTTCGGCCTGCGTCTTGAACAGGGCGACGCGCTCCTCGCCCTGCACCTGTCCGCGTGACGGAACGACGCCGCGGGGCGAACGCTCAAGCCGGTCGGTCACGAGCTGACGGCGGATCGTCTCGGATCCCTTCACGCCGAGCGAGCGGCGGATATTGGCGAAGATGTCGTCGCGGGCGCTCATCGGGTTCTCTCCGGCCGGCGGATCACGCGGCCTTCCGTCGGCCGCGCTCGCGCGCCCAACGCTGCTGGAAGGTCTCGCCCTGCGGCGCCGGGAAATCCCGGTGCTTGGTCCAACCGGAGGTGAAGGGCAGCCAGCGGAACGCCCCGCGCTCGCGGTTGACGAGCTTCAGCGCACCCATGGCGGCGCGGGTGGCGGCGCGATAGAGCGCCGGGCGGCGCGCGAAGAAGGCCCAGAAGCCCACGCCGTAACGCACGGCGGCAGGCTGGAGGTGCCGCTCGAATTCCCGCTCCCGCCAGTGGCGCATGAGTTTGGGAAGCGGGATGCGCACGGGGCACACGCTCTCGCATCGCCCGCAGAAGGTGGAGGCGTTGGGCAAATGGCCCGCCTTGTCGACGCCGATGAGCGTCGGGGTGAGCACGGCGCCCATGGGGCCGGGATAGACCCAGCCGTAAGCGTGCCCGCCCACCGCGTGGTAGACGGGGCAGTGGTTCATGCACGCGCCGCACCTGATACAACGTAACATTTCCTCGAAGGCGGTGCCCAGCATGGCGGTGCGGCCGTTGTCGAGGATCACCACGTGGTAGTTCTCCGGCCCGTCCGCGTCGCCGGGGCGGCGGGGGCCCGTGGAGAAGGTGGTGTAGACGGACATCTCCTGGCCGGTCGCGGAACGCGCCAGCACCCTTAAGATCCCGCTCACGTCCTCCAGGGTCGGCACGAGCTTTTCGATCGAGGCGAGGACGATGTGGGTTTTCGGCAGGATCTGGGTGAGGTCCCCGTTGCCCTCGTTGGTGACGATGATGGAGGTGCCGGTCTCCGCGACGAGGAAGTTCGCGCCCGTGATCCCCACATCCGCCGCCAGGAACCGCTCGCGCAGGACGCCCCGCGCTTCCGTCAGAAGCTGGACGGGCTCGGAGAGGTCGCGCCCCGCCTCCAGATGCGTGTGAACCCGCCGGAAATCCTGCTCGACCTGGGTGGCGTTGAGATGCACCGCCGGGGCGATGATGTGGCTCGGCATCTCGTTGCGCAGCTGGATGATGTACTCGCCGAGATCCGTCTCCACGGGCGTGACGTGATGGTTCTCGAGGAAGGCGTTGAGGCCGATCTCCTCGGCGATCATCGACTTGCCCTTCGTCACCGTCTGGGCGCCGGCGGCGCGGCAGATGGTGAGGATGATCTCGCGGGCCTCCTCGGCGGTGCGGGCGAAATGCACGTGCCCGCCCGACGCCGTGACCCGCTGCTCGTAGGCTTCGAGGTAGAGGTCGAGGTGCTGGAGCGTGTGGTTCTTGATGTCCCGCGCTTGATCCCGCAGGGCCTCGAACTCCGGCAGCTTGTCGATGGCCTTCTGGCGCTTGTCGATGAAGCCGCGCTTCACGTTGCCGAGGGCCCGCTGCAGCTGCTCGTCGGCGAGCGCGCGGGCGGCATTGTCCTTGAACTGCGGGGAGGTGGCGTGAACGGTCATCCCCCCGTCATAGACGGAAACCGGGGCGAAGGGGAGGGGAGGCGGAGACGCAGTCCCGCCCGCAAGCCGTTCGCGAGCGGGACCGAGGGCGGAACGCCCTTGCCTAGCCGCGCCCTCGGCGCGCCGCGATCCGGTCGAGGAACGCCGCGTTCTCGACCGACCATGCGCACAGGGCTGCGACGGGCTCGTGCAGCCGGCGCCCGTCCTCCGTCAGGCGGTACTCGGTTTTGGGCGGCACGATGGGGTAGACGGTGCGTTCCACGAGACCGTCGCTCTCCAGCGAGCGCAGGACCTGCGCGAGCATCTTCTTCGAGATGTCCGGGATCCGGCGCTGCATCTCGTTGAACCGCCTCACGCCGCCGGACAGGCAGAAGAGCACGACGGGCGTCCACTTGTCCCCGACAACGTCGAGCAGGCGGCGCGCCGGGTACCGCGCGTCCAGGCGATCCGGGCTGTGCGTGTTCATGGCCTGGGACCCAGGTTCGCTTCGTCGCCCGACGGTGCCCGCAAAGGGAGCCCCCGTCCAGGCGGCGATGGATCGTTCCCGCTCGGCGGGCCGCCAGACGGTCCGGTTACGATGCGGCGGTCGGTCCGGGCCGGAAGCCGGCCCATCGTGTGCCGAGGGCGACGCCGTAGCTCGCGAGGCCCTGCCCGTATTCGAGCTGGAGGCTCTCCGCCGCGCTCAGGCCCGCATCCAGGTTCCGGCCCGCCCGGGCGAGGCTGCGGCCGAGAACCCAGGCATCGTGCGCCGCCTTGGCGGCAGCGCCGGCCGTGTGGGGGCGAACAACGAAGGCGGCGTCGCCCACCAGCATGACGCGGCCGAATACCGTCCGCGGCACGGTCACGTCGACGATGGTCTGCACGAATGGGTCGGCGGTGACTTCGACGAGTTCGGCGAGGATGGGGTGCAGTTCACGGCCGGCCCTGCGACGCAGCGCGTCGACCGTCGCGGGTGACGCGAGGCCCGGCGGCAGGGAGGAGCGGTGCCGATGCCCGTCCCTGTCGGTGAGCAGCCGGTCGAGTTCCTCGCCCTCCGCGCCGACATACCAGACCCAGTTCAGGCGTCGGTGCCCGGGCCGCGCATCCGCACCCTCGCCCGGAATGAGGTAGACGAGCATGTGTCCGCCCGAGCGGGCGTCGCAGAACGTGAAGGCGTCGTCGAGGAACGCCACCACCCGATCGGGCGCATCCCTCTCGTCGAGGGTGCCGCGCAGGGCGACGTAGCCCGCGTAGTCCGGCCTCGCGTCGGGAAGGAACCGGCGGCGCAGGGGCGAGTTGGAGCCGTCCGCCGCGATCAGGAGATCGCTCTCCACCCGGCCGTGACCTGCGATCGCGGCGGCGACGCGCCCGGGATCGCTTTCGACCTCCGTGACCGCGGCACCCATCACGTAGCGCTCATCCGGGAACGCGGCGCGCAGCGTGACGTAGATCGCCTCCCAGGACGTGAAGGCCTGCGGCATGGGCTGGCTGCGGCCCTCGCCGCCGTCCGGGTCGAGGTAGCGCCGGACCCGGCAGGCGGTCACCGGCAGGGGCGGAGCGTGGTGATCGCGCAGCAGCGTGGACAAGTGGGGCTGCACCACGATCCCGGCGCCGCGTGTGGCGAGCGGACCTGGCTCGCGCTCATAGATCGTCACGTCCGCGCCGATGCCGCGCAGCGCCAGGCCGGCACACAGCCCGCCGATGGAGCCGCCCGCCACCGTCACCTTCGGATGCGAGCCGCCGATCATGCGGGGCATCCGGCTGCCTGGACGAGGTGGCCCAGCATCAGGTCCGCCCGCAGCGCACCCGAGAACGCAGGCTCGCCGTTGACGATGAAAGTCGGTACGCCGTTCAGGCCGCGGCGGCGGGCGGCATTCTCCTCGCCCGCAACTTCCGCGCGCCCCTCTTCGCCGGCGAGGAAGGCGGCGACCCGGCTCTCGTCGAGGCCGGCCCCTCCGGCGATGCCGGCCAGCGCCTCCGCGTCGCCCACGTCCTTTCCTTCCGTGAAGTAGGCGCCGAACAGGCCCTCGACGAGCGCATCCTGCACGCCCTCACGGCCTGCGAGCCATATCAGGCGATGGGCGTTGAACGTGTTCGGCGTGCGCCGCATAAGGTCGTGTCGCATGTGCAACCCCACCTGCGCCGCGGCGGCGCCAACCTGCGCGTCGAGCCGCTGCGAGTGCTCCCAGGAGCCGAACTTGCGGCTGCGATACGCGACGCGATCCATGCCCTCCGGCGGCATGTGGGGGTTGAGCTGAAACGGCTTCCAGCGGACGGTTGCCGTGACACCCTCCGGCAGGCGCGCCACGGCCCGCTCCAACTGGCGCTTTCCGACGAAGCACCAGGGGCAGATCACATCGGACACGATCTCGATTGCGAGGCTGACCGGCATCACGGTCTCGGCCTTGCCGGACACGCCAGGTCCGATCGCGCAGCCGCCGGCCGTGCATGCGGTACCGTCGATGCTATCGCTCATGGTGCTCTCCTTCGACAGGAAGGGTGAAAGTCGCAGCACCAATCTGGCTGTTCGGCGACCGCAGCGAAAGAAGTTACCGGCTGGTGACCGCCTCGGCGCGGGGGCTGACCGTCAGCGGCGCAGGGATCGGCGAAGCGGACACGGAGCGTCGAGCGCTCTTCGCCTTTCGGGTCGGCCGCCGGCCGCGGCACACCGTGTTCGCGGGTGCCGCGGGGCTAACCGCCTCGCCGGTCCTTCTTGAAGGTCTGCCCGGTGGCGCGCATGCGTGCGTAGCGGGCCTTCCAGCCCATGCGGGCGGATTCGCTGCGGTTCCATGTCCACCGGTAGGGCGGCGGCGCAGCCGGGCGCCATGACGGTTCGGGTGGCCTGTCCGCTGCGAGGCGGGCGAGCGCCTCGCGGCGGCGCTCCGCGTCCCGGGCGGCTGCGGCTTCGGCCTTGGCGGCGAGAGTGGCTGCGGTCTCCGTCGGGGTCGGCGGGCGGAGCCGCCGGCTGCGCCGCACCGCCTGCTCCTCGCGGGCGCGGGCCAGAAGGTCGAGAGCTTCGGCGAGCGCGGCAGGTTCGACGGACGGTGCGGCTTCAATGCGGCGACGAGGCGCTCGGCCTGCACGCGCAGGCGCGTCGCCAGAACCCGCCCGACGATCACCGGCTTGTAGCGATCCTCCGGCCGCCGCAGGAAGGCGGCCGCACCGGGCGGGCGCGTCCAGCCATGGCGCTCGGCCCAGCGCGAGACCGTGCCGCTGTTGACGCCCGTCCGGTGGGCGATCGTCCGAAAGGGCAGGCGGGTGTTCTCGACGAGATCCCGCACCGCCGCCACGACGCTGGGCGGATGGGGATGACGGGGATGGGGCCGCGGATCGCCCCCGTCCCGGGCAGGAATGCGGATGCGGTAGACGGGAGGAGGGCCGAACGGGTTCATGAGAACAAAATAAGAACGAAAGCCTTTCCCGTCAAGGTTGGTGAGGATGAGGCTCCCCGGGAGCGCTCCCCTCCTGCGCGGGTTGCAGTCTTAGCCCCTGCCAGGGCGACGCCGACGGCGGCGCCCGCTCGGGATCCGCCGCGTCCGGCTACGCGCGTTCCGCCGCCCCTTGGAGCAAGCCACCGCCTTACAGGCAGCTTCGGCCCATGGCGGCGAGACCCTCGTCGAGGAGGTCGCCGAGATTGGGGATGCCGATGAGCCAGTCCGCCGTCGAGACCGAGGCCGCGTCCTCCCGCTCGCGGGCGAGGCGCACCGCGTCGCCCCATTCCTCCGGCTCCATGTCGCCGCGCCCGATATAGACGAGGGCGATGAGATCGGCCCGCTCGTCGTCGTTGAGGCCTGCGATCACGTCGCGCAGTTCCTGCTCGGTCGTGTCGTCGGGGCTCGCCATGAGGCTGTCGATGTTGCCGTCGTCGATGGGGTTCGAGCCCGAGCCCGGATCCGTCACGGCCTCCTTTACGTCGATGGCTTTCGCGCGGATGATGAATTCGCACACCTTGTCGAGCGCGATGTCCATGGGATTGTTCTCCGTCTCGTTGCGGGAGGGAAACCCGCGAAGGGCCGGAGGGTTCGTTTCGGGCCGGAGCCTTGGGGCGAATCCCGCCCAGGTTCGATCCGCCGCAGGAACCTGCGACTTCCGGCACCTTTGGTTTTAGGCGCCGCCGTCAGCCGATTGATCGCTTCATGCTCCGCCTCGCCCTCACGCTCGCCGCCGCCCTCCTCGCGCTTCCCGCGGCGGCGCAGCGCGTCGAGCTCGCGCCGCAGCGGCCGGGCGTGGTGGACGCCTACATCCTCTCCTTCGGCCTGTGGGGGCCGCAGAGCGTGTTCGAGAGCGAGGCCAAGGGCGCCGCACGCGTGCTGGAGGCAAAGCTCGACGCCCGCGGCCGGTCCGTGGTGCGGTTCAACGGCAAGCGGCGGTTCGGCGCCCGGCCCGAGGCCCTCCTCGCCGCCGCCGAAGCCGCGGGCCGGGCGCTCGATCCCGAGGAGGACGTGGCGGTGCTGGTCCTCACCTCGCACGGCGCGCCGGAGGGCGTCGGTCTCGTCGCCGGGCGCGAGCAACGCATCGTGACGCCGGAGGATGTGGGCCGGATTCTCGACCTCACCCGGGCGCGGCACCGGGTGCTCATCGTGTCGGCCTGCTATTCGGGAGTGTTCGCCGAGGCGCTGGCCGGCCCGCGCACCCTCGTCATCACGGCGGCCGCCTCCGACAAGCCCTCCTTCGGGTGCCGCGACGGGGCGACCTGGACCTATTTCGGCGATGCCTTCTTCAATAGGGCGCTGCGGGCGGAGGCGCGCTTCGACAGGGCCTTCGCCCGGGCCCGGGAGCTCGTCACCGCGCGCGAGAAGCGCGAAGGCTTCGACCCGTCGAACCCGCAGATCGCCGGCGGCGCTGAGGTGCTCGCGCGCCTCACCCCTCGCTGAGGGGCGGCGGCGCGGCGGCGATCTCCCCGATGCGGCGCAGCCAGCGCTCGACCCGCGCCCGGTTCACGCCGAAATCCGACACCCCGATCTGGCTGCGGGAGTAGAGCGCCAGGGTCGAGCGGCCGCCGCCGCGGTCGAGAATCTCGACGTTCACGGTGTCGGGATAGCGCATGAGGCGCGTGCGCACCACGTAGCGGTCCTGCAGGCCGTCGTCCGAGACCACCATCTCCGTGCCCGGCTCCTCGGCCGCCACCTCCGCCACGATGGCCCGCAGCCTTTCCGGCGGCACGGGATAGACCGGCGCCGGGATGTCCACCGCGGCGCCGCACAGGCCCTCGGGGCAGGCGAGCGCGTCGTTCGGCGTTCGCCGGCGCTCGATCCGCGTGAAATCGACGGGGCCGAGATCGGGAGGTCCGAACGCCGCCGCATAGGCGCGCTCGAAGCCGCCGGCCCGCCACACCAGGAAGCTCGCCGCCGCTGCGAGCGCCAGTCCGATCCCGATCGCCATTCTCCGCCTGCGCCCGCTCGTCTTGACAGCCATCACCGGCACAATAGGGCAGACACCGGTTTCGTCACGCCGAAACGGCCGCTCTTCCCAGGACCCGATCCGATGAACCCCCATGTCACGCCGATCCTGCTGCTCCTTGCGTCGAACGTGTTCATGACCTTCGCGTGGTACGGCCACCTGAAGTTCAAGACCTCGCCCCTGTGGATCGCCGTTCTCGCGAGCTGGGGCATCGCCTTCTTCGAGTACTGGCTGGCGGTGCCGGCGAACCGCATCGGCTCGCAGGTCTACACGGCGGCGGAGCTGAAGACCGCCCAGGAGGTGATCACGCTCCTCGTCTTCGCGGTCTTCTCGGTGCTGTACCTGAAGGAGCCCCTCGGCTGGAATCACGCGGTCGGCTTCGCGCTCATCGCGGGCGGCGCCTTCTTCATCTTCCAGGGCCGCTAGGTCCCGCGTTGACAGGGCCTGATGCTGCCCTTAACCCACCGCTCCCCAAGGGCGATAGGGCAGGGCGCCGTGGCCTACAAACTGGCGATCTTCGATTTCGACGGCACCCTCGCCGACAGCGGGGCGTGGTTCTTCGGCGTGTTCAACGAGGTGGCCGCGCGCTACCGATTCCGGCAGGTCACCGAACAGGAGATCGAGGAGCTCCGGGGCTTGAGCAATCGCGAGATCGTCCGCGCGCTCGGCGTTCCGGGCTGGAAGATGCCGCTCGTGGCGAACCACATGCGCAAGCTCGCGGCCCGCGACATTGCAGCGATCAGGCTGTTCCCGGGCGCGCTTCACCTCCTGAGGGCCCTGTCGGCCCAGGGCGTCGAGATTGCGGTCGTGAGCTCGAATTCGGAGGAGAACGTGCGGCGGATCCTGGGGCCGGACGGCGCGGCGCTCGTCGATCACTACGCTTGCGGCGCCTCGCTCTTCGGCAAGGCGCGCAAGTTCCGGCAGGTTCTAAAATGCAGCGGCGTCTCCCGCGGGGAGGCGATCTCCATCGGCGACGAGACCCGCGACATCGAAGCCGCGAACCTCGAGGGCATCGCCTCCGGCGCGGTCACCTGGGGCTATGCGAAGCCGGAGGCGCTCGAGGCCTGCCGGCCCACCTGGCTCTTCCGGAGCTTCGACGAGATCGCCCCGGCGGTGGCGGCCTAAGTCGCAGGCCTCAGCCGCAGGATCCGGCCCTGGCTCGCATCGGTCAGGAGGTACACGAAGCCGTCGGGCCCCTGCCGCACGTCGCGGATGCGCTCGTTCAGATCCCGCAGCATACGCTCTTCGCCCGTCACCTTGTTGCCGTCGGTCTCGAGCCGCGACACGAGCCGGCCCGACAGGGCGCCCACGAGGATGCTGCCGCGCCAAGCCGGGAACTTGTCGCCCGTATAGAAGGCCATGCCGGAAGGAGCGATGGAGGGATCCCAGTAATAGGTGGGCTGCTCGAGCCCCTGCTTCACGGTGCCCTCGCCGATCTTCGCCCCCGAATAGTCGACCCCGTAGGAGATCACCGGCCAGCCGTAGTTCTTGCCGGGCTGCGGGATGTTCACCTCGTCGCCGCCCCGAGCCCCGTGCTCCACCGTCCAGAGCTGGCCCGTCTGCGGGTGGAGCGCGGCGCTCTGCACGTTGCGGTGGCCCATGGACCAGATTTCGGGACGCGCGGCCTCCGTGTTGGCGAAGGGATTGCCGGGCGCGGGCTTGCCGTCGGTGGTGATGCGCAGGACCTTGCCGATGTGGTTCGCCGGGTTCTGGGCCTCCGCGCGCAGGTCGAAGCGGTCGCCGAGGGTCACGTAGAGGTGTCCGTCGCGGTCGAAGACGAGGCGCGAGCCCCAGTGGTTGCGGCCCGTATAGGCGGGCTCCTGGCGGAAGATGACCTGCGGCGCCTCGAGCCCCGTGGCCTCGGCGTTGAGGCGGGCGCGCATGACGCTCGTCCCCGCCCGGCCCTCGCCGCGATCCTCCGCGTAGCTCAAGTAGACGAGGCGGTTCTGGGCGAAGTTCGGATCGAGCGCGACGTCCAGAAGGCCGCCCTGGCCGCGGGCGGCGACGCGCAGCTGCGGCGGGGTCGCGAGGGGTTCGGAGAGCCGGCCGTCCGCCACGACCCTGAGGCGCCCCGGACGTTCGGTCACGAGCATGCGGCCGTCCGGCAGAAAGGCGAGGCCCCAGGGGTTCTCGAGGCCCCGGGCCACGGTCTCGACGGCGACGTCGGTCTTGTCCGTCTTGAGCCGCTGGGCGTCCTGAGCCGATGCGGCGGCGGTGGCCGCCAGGACGGCGAGGGCGGCGGCAGACAGCTTCAACAGGGGCATTCGGCCTCTCCTCGGGTGCAGGGTCGCCGTTGAGGTAACGGCGCCCGAGGAGGCGTCAACCGCCGCGCCGTTCAAGGCCGCGTGAGCGCGGCGACCTCGCGGGCGTGGTGCTGGGAGAGCGTGCTGGTGGTGGCGAGAACCGACACCGTCGCGGCGCCGATGATCGCCACGAGCCACAGGGCGAGGCGCCGCTCGCGGGACGCATGGTGGCGCGCGGCCGGCGAGCGGTTCCACCGGGCGGACAGGGACGGGGTCTGCATCAGGCGATCTCCCGGGCACTCACTAGAACTGAGCGTAAAATCTAATTGTGTGAAGAGTTCCGTCTGGCTGGCTCAGGCGGCCCCGGCTTGGACGTGACCTGGAACGGGGGCGGGTTGGGCCGCCACTCGGCTTGGCTGCTTTAGATCCGCCAAGCGTTCGAGAAGGACGAGCACCACGATGGCTAGCGCGATGCCGGCGAACACGTCTATGAAGTGGTGACCACCGTCGATGGGAGTCGCGACCAGCATTGCGACATTGAGAACCTGCCCCGGCCAGCGCAGCCAGGGTAGCCCCCAAAAAGCACGCATGAACACGACAGCTAGCGCCGCGTGATAGCTCGGGAACGTGATAATTCCCTCGAAGGAGAGTGCAACCAGCTCACGGAGCGTTCCATCTCGCAGCGCGAGGATCGGCTGAACGTGCACCGCAGACGCAACGGGTTTGATATTCGGGTAGTCTGCCGGCGTCAGGCCGGCATGCACGAACATCGCCATGGCAGGCATGAGGCCCGAAATGACGACCGTGATGAGACCCGTCGTCACGACTGCACCGGTGTACACACGAAGCAGGCGCGTACGCCCGGTGAGGCCAAGCAGTCCGATCAGGAGGATCATCTGGAACATGATGCTCTGATAGGAGAGGCTCAGGATCCAAGTGAGCGTTGGATGGGCATTGGCCCAATTGAGAAAATCTCGCCATTCAAGACCGAGAGCGAGGTCCCACTGATGGAAGGTTTCGTCCCAGAACGGGAGCCCGAGACTGGCCGACAAGTAGGACAGAGGCGCCGCGACGCCGGTGTAGATGATCGTCTGGATGAGAGCCGTCAGGGTCGTGGCAATACGCTCATCGGGCCGCCAGACGGTATAGATATACGCAAGCACGCCCACTCCGGTGCAATATGCGAGAGGCGTCTTGAGAGAGGAGAGCCGGAACGTGAAATCCGTTGCCAGGACCCATCCGGTGACGGCAATGCCGGCCGCCCCAATGGATATCCATATCAAACGATCAATCAAACGCCCGTCCATACCGGTTCCATTCCTGCCGTGATGATCTCCCGATATCAGGTCGGGTCTAAAGCCGGGGTGAAGCCGAATGGTGAACGTACTCTTGCGAACCTCGCTTCGAACGAGCGTGCGTCGCATGGGCTGAGGCGCTGCTCGGCCACGTAGCGGTGACCTCAAAATTCTTAACGGCGGTCTGCAGCGAGGGATCGCAGACTGGCGCGTACGGTGCAAGTTTCGGCCAACAGCCACCTGTCCGAAAAGCGTTGAGGGCAGGCAGCCTTCTGGCCCGCGCAGTTGGTTGAGCCCGGAGCGGAGCCCGGGCTTCAATAGGTAAGGGGCAAGAGCCCCCCTCAGTTCACGGTCTCGGGCTTCAGGCCGACGGTCTTGATCACTTCGGCCCAGGTCTGGATCTCCTGGGCGAGGTAGGGCTTGAAGGCCTCGGGGTCGCGCACGTTGAGGGTGAAGCCGAGCTTGCCGATGCGCTCCTTCATCTCGGGCTTGGCGAGGCTCGCCATGATGGTGCCGGAGAGCTTGTCGAGCACGGGCTTGGGGGCGGCGGCGGGGGCGAAGAACGCGGTCCAGGATTCGGCATCCGCGTTGGTGATCCCCTGTTCGCGCAGGGTCGGCACCGCCGGAAGGGATGCGGTGCGGGCCGGGCTCGCGAGGCCGATGGCGCGCAGGTCTCCGCTCTGGACCTGGCCGAGGACGGAGGGGAGGGTCGAGTTCGACACGTCGATGCGGCCGCCCATGAGATCGGTCACGAGGGGCGCCGCGCCGCGGAACGGCACATGGGTCATCTTGGTGCCGGTGCGCACCATGAAGAGCTCGGTCGCCAGATGCGAGCCGGAGCCGACGCCCGTCGAGCCGTAGTTCAGCTTCGAGGGTTCCTTCTTGGCGGCCGCGACGAGGTCCGACATGGACTGGACGGGCGAGGATTTCGGCACCACGAACACGTGCTCGAAGGCACCGACGCCGGCGAGGGGCGCGAAGTCCTTGACGGCGTCGTAGCCCGGATTGCTCAACAGGAACATGTTGTTCCCGTGCGTCTGGTTGTTGCCGAACATGATCGTGTAGCCGTCCGCCTCGGCCTTGGCGACCTGCCGGGTCCCGATGGCGCCGGAGGCGCCGGCGACGTTCTCCACCACCACGTTCTGACCGAGGGTCTTGCCCATGTCCTCGGCGACGAAGCGGGCGATGGCGTCCGTCGGGCCGCCCGCCGGATAGGGCACCACCATCTTGATCACGCGGTTCGGGAAGTCCTGGGCCTGGGCGGCGCTGCCGAGGAGGACGGCGCCGGCGAGGAGGCCGAGCGCGAGGCGGCGGGTGACGACCATTCTGTTCACTCCCTGGCCCGACGATCGGGCTGTTTTGCTTGCTTGGGCGGGCGGCCCCCACTAGGGTCCGCGCCGCCGTAAGGCCCTGTTCTATCGCCCCAACCGGAGGAATCCCATGGGCTTTTTGTCTGACGCCCTGTCCCGCATCAAGCCGTCTGCGACGATCGTCATCACGCAGAAGGCGCGGGACCTGAAAGCCCAGGGGCGGGACGTGATCAGCCTGTCGGTGGGCGAGCCCGACTTCGATACGCCGGACAACATCAAGGCCGCCGCCAAGGCCGCCATCGACCGGGGCGAGACGAAGTACACCCCGGTCGCCGGCATCGTGCCCCTGCGGGAGGCCATCGCCCAAAAGTTCAGCCGGGAGAACGGGCTCGACTACAAGCCCTCCCAGGTGATCGTCGGCACCGGCGGCAAGCACGTGATCTACAATGCGCTGCTCGCCACCCTGAACCCGGGGGACGAGGTGATCGTGCCGACACCCTACTGGGTGTCGTACCCCGAGATGGTGGCCCTGTGCGGCGGGACGGCGGTGTTCGCCGAGACCACGATGGAGCACAACTTCAAGCTCCAGCCGGAGGCGCTGGAGCGCGCCATCACGCAAAAGACCAAGTGGATCATCCTCAACTCGCCCTCGAACCCGACGGGCGCGGCCTATACCCATGCCGAGATGAAGGCCCTCACGGACGTGCTGCTGCGCCATCCGCACGTCTGGGTGCTCACCGACGACATGTACGAGCACCTGACCTACGGCGATTTCGAGTTCGTGACGCCTGCGCAGGTGGAGCCGAACCTCTACGAGCGGACGCTCACCATGAACGGGGTGTCGAAGTCCTACGCCATGACGGGCTGGCGCATCGGCTATGCGGGCGGGCCGGACCACCTGATCAAGGCCATGGACTTCGTCCAGGGCCAGCAGACCTCCGGCACCTCCTCGATCTCGCAATGGGCGGCGGTCGAAGCCCTGAGCGGCCCGCAGGATCACCTGCCGCGGTTTAAAAAGGCTTTCGAGGAGCGCCGCGACCTCGTGGTGTCCATGCTGAACCAGGCCAAGGGCCTCAGGTGCCCCACCCCCGAGGGGGCCTTCTACGTCTATCCGTCCTGCGCGGAGGCGATGGGCCGGACCGCCCCGTCCGGCAAGGTCCTGCGCACCGACGAGGATTTCGTGTCGGAACTCCTGGAGACCGAGGGCGTCGCGGCGGTGCACGGTTCGGCCTTCGGGCTCGGGCCGAATTTCCGCATCTCCTACGCCACCTCCAACGCGGCCCTGGAAGAGGCCTGCCACCGCATCCAGCGCTTCTGCGGGTCGCTGCGGTGACCGATCTGCCGCGGACCTTCCATCCGGACGCCGCGGCGGAACCCTACCGCGCCAACCCGGCCTCGACCCATCGCGTGAAGTTCGACGCCCGCGTGGACTTCACCAATGGCGGCTACGTGGAGGCGAAGGATTTCCTCCTCGACATCGAGGGCGAGAGCGTTGCGCCGGAGCGATTGGCCGAGATGATCGTCTCGGCCATGAACCTCCTCCGGGCCGGTCTCGTCACCGTCACGGCCATGCGGATCGTGCGGCGGGGCGAGCACCAGGACGGGTGAGGGCGAATCGGAAAGCGGTTCCTCACCGCGGAGGGTGCGACATTTTTGACCAGGGAATGATGCGGAACCAGGCGAGAGGGCCGGCGTTATCGTGCGCATCCGGCCTTCTTTCTGCCCCCACGGGCCGGACACTCAAAGGCGCTCCCTCGTGGGGCGCCTTTTCTTTTGGCTGCGGGCCTTCGAATGCGGTCGCCGAGATAACGAGGGCTGCGGCCGGCCTTTACGCCTGGTCCGCAGCCCTCTGGCCCATGGTGCCCCCACGGGGTCGACACCTTGGCTATGTGATTTGGCCTGAGCTTGGCAACATCTACTTTCCTTGCGATCCGCTCGGGCGGCCCGCAGGCCGGCTCGCGGGACCGCAGAGCTTTCAACCGGCGACAGGCGGGGCCATATGGGTGCCCCGGCGCAAGGCACGGGCAGGGGCCGTGGGGCGACCTGAGCGGGAGGGCTTGCATGGACGCAGGGCAGGTGTGGAAGCTGCAGCAGGCCGTCACGGCCGCAGGCCTGGCCGGCATGGCGGAGGGCGACCTCCTGCGGCTCTTCTGCGAGGGGCTGCGGGACGGGGGCGTCCCGCTCGGGCGCGCCAACGCCGTCGTCGACACCCTGCACCCGGTTCACGAGGGCCGCGCCTTCAAGTGGCGCCGCGACGAGACGAACATGCCGCTCGTCATCGAGTACGGCCGGACCAACGTCGCCGGCGAAGCCCAGGACAAGTGGCGGCAGAGCACGTTCTACCACCTGTTCAGCACCGGCCAGAGCCAGCTCCGCTGCAGGCTCGCGAGCGATCCCAATACGGACTTCACCGTCTACGACGAGCTGCGCGCCGAGGGGCAGACGGACTACGTCGTCATGGCCCACCGCTTCTCCGCCGAGAGCGCGGTCGGCGAGTTCGACTGCATCTACACGAGCTGGATGACGGACCACGCGGAGGGGTTCACGGACGAGCAGGTCGCGGTGCTGGCGGATCTCGCGCCGACCCTGGCCCTCGCGATCAAGTCCACCTCCCTCGCGCGGATCGCCGAGACCCTCATGGAAACCTATCTCGGGCGCGACGCCGGACGGCGGGTCCTGAGCGGGCGCATCGAACGGGGCGTCGCCGAGCAGATCGGCGCTGTTTTGTGGTTCAGCGATCTGAGGCACTTCACGCAGGTCACCGATCAGGTCGAGCCCGAGCTCATCATCCCGTTCCTCAACGACTATGCCGATGCGGCGATCTCCTCGATCCACGAGGCGGGCGGGGACGTCCTGAAGCTCGTGGGGGACGGCGTCCTCGCGATCTTCCAGGGCTCCGCGCGGGCGGAGGCCTGCCGGTGCGCCCTGAAGGCCGAGCGGCTCTTCAGATCCCGCCTCGACGCCCTCAACCGGGAGCGCGGCGCGGCGGGGCTTCCCGTCACGGACGCTTATCTTGGGCTCCACATCGGGAAGGTGTTCTATGGCAATATCGGCAGCCAGGAGCGGCTCGACTTCACGGTGGTGGGTCCGGCGGTGAACGAGGTGAGCCGCATCGCAGCCCTCTGCCGCTCCGTCGAGCAGGACGTGCTCGTCTCCACGGCCTTTCGCGACGCGGTCGCCCCGGAAGGGCGGGGCGCGTTCATCTCCGTCGGGCGCTACGCCCTTCGCGGCGTCGCCCGGCCGCAGGAACTCTTCACGCTGGATCCGGACCTGAGAGGCTGATCCCTCAGCGCACGTTCTCCTTGCCCCAGTTCTCCTTGGCGACCTCGTCCGACCGCTTGCGCTCCGCGCCCGAGAGCGGGCGCGGGCGCGTGCCGAAGAAGAACATGACGGCGCCAAGGAGGATGAGCCCGAAGATCCAGACGAATTCGATCGATATACCCAACATGATCCGTTCCTCGAAGGTTCTGCTGAACGGTCAATGCGCCAGGGCGGGGAAGGGTCCCCTGCGGCAGGCGGCGGCCATGCGGCGGGACCGCACGCTCGGCCCGCTGCGACCTTCCGTCCACCCCTCGTGGAACCCTGGCCTCCCGTGATCGGTTACGCCCATGCCGAATGGCAGGCGTTGCGTGACCCGCGAGGATTTCCACCATGGCCGACAGGGCCTCTTTCGACGATACCGCCCGGCCTCAGGGGCCCTCCACCCTCGCCACCTTGTGGACCATGGTGCTCGGCTGGGCCCTGCTCAAGCTCGTTGCGGGCGGGCGCCGCCCCATGCCGGCGCGGGACTACCAGCGCCAGGGCGCCGCGCCAGTGCAGCCCCACAAGAAGGCGGGGTTCGGGGGCAAGCAGCACGCGCCCGAAGCCGCGGCCGCAGAGCCCGGCCGCGGACGGGACGCCGACACGCCCACCGAGATCCCGGCCCGGGGCTGGAAGGACGTGCTGTGGCGCGTCTATGAGGAGTTCGGCCAGGACCGCATCATGTCGGTGGCGGCGGGCGTTACCTATTACGCGCTGCTCGCCATCTTTCCCGCCATCGCCGCTCTCGTCTCGATCTACGGCCTCTTCTCCGATCCGGCCACGATCAACCAGCACCTCACATCCCTCTCCGGGGTGATGCCGGGTGGGGCCGTCGAGATCATCGGCGAGCAGGTGACCCGCATCGCCTCGCAGGGCAGCGGGACCCTCGGGCTCAGCTTCGCGATCAGTCTCCTGATCTCCCTGTGGAGCGCCAATGCCGGCATGAAGGCGATCTTCGACGCGCTCAACATCGTGTACGACGAAGAGGAGAAGCGGGGCTTCGTCGCGCTGAACCTCCAGGCGCTCGCCTTCACGCTCGGCGCCATCGTGTTCATCATCGTGGCGATCACCGGCATCGTGGTGCTGCCGATCCTGCTCGACTTCATCGGCCTTCGCAGCGGGGTAGAATGGCTGCTGTCGCTCGCCCGCTGGCCCATTCTGCTCGCCGCCGTCGTGCTGATCCTCGCCCTGATCTACCGCTACGGCCCAAGCCGCGAGCGCGCCGAGTGGAAGTGGGTGACACCCGGCGGCGTCGGCGCCGCCGTGCTGTGGCTCGCCGGCTCGATGCTGTTCTCCTGGTACGTGTCGAATTTCGGCAGCTACAACGAGACCTACGGGTCCCTCGGCGCCGTGATCGGCTTCATGACCTGGATCTGGATCTCCACCATCATCGTGCTGGTGGGCGCCGAGATCAATGCGGAGATCGAGCACCAGACCGCGAAGGACACCACCGCCGAGGGCGAGAAGCCTCTGGGCTCGCGCGGCGCCAAGATGGCCGACACCCTGGGCGTGGCGAAGTCCTGATCCGTCAGGGCAGCCGCGCGAGGCGCTCGACGAGGAGGTCGAAGAGGCCCTCCACGTCCGCTTCCTTCAGGAACAGCGCGTTGCGCGGCCGCTCGGTGATCTGCCACCAATCCGCCACCGTCATGCCCCGGGTGAGGGGGCTCGCGGTTTCGATGCTCACGTTGACGGTGCGGCCCTGGAAGAGGGCCGGGTTCAGGAGGTAGGCGATCACGCAGGGATCGTGCAGGGGCGCCCCGTCCCAGCCGTATTTTTGAAGATCGAAGGTCTGCGAGAAGGTGAGCATGTCGGCGACCGCCGCGCCCGCCCGGTTGCCCAGCGCCCGGAACCGCTCGAAGCGGGGTTCGGTGACGAGCACCGTATGGGTGAGGTCGAGGGGCGCCATCACGATGGGGATGGCGCTGCGCATGACGACGTCGGCGGCCTCCGGATCGACGTAGATGTTGAATTCGGCCGCCGGCGTGATGTTGCCGACCTCGAAATAGGCGCCGCCCATCAGCACGATCTGCCGGACCCGCTCGGCGATGTCGGGGGCTTTGACGAGCGCCATGGCGACGTTCGTCAGGGGCCCGAGCACGCAGAGCGTCACCGCGCCCGCATCCTCGGCCCGCAGGGTGTCGACGATGAAGTCGACCGCGTGCTGCTCGCGGAGCGGCACCCGCGGATCCGGGAAGGACGGCCCGTCGAGCCCGGTCGGGCCGTGCACGTGCTCCGCCGTCACGAGGTCCCGCGCCATGGGACGGGAGCAGCCCGCATGGACGCCGATCTCGGTGCGCTCCGCCAGTTCCAGAATCTTGCGGGCGTTGAGGGAGGTGCGGTGCAGGGGCACGTTGCCGGCCACCGTGGTGAGCCCGAGCACCTCGATCTCGTCCGGCGATGCGAGGGCCAAGAGGATCGCGACCGCGTCGTCCTGACCGGGATCGGTGTCGATGATGATCTTCTGCGTCACGGGAAACCAAGCCTTGCGGAGGGGCTTGATAGCGGCGAAAAGCCGGGCCAGGAAGTGGCGCCGGCGATTTCGCCGCCCCGCCCTTCGGTCCCGAGTGGTTCACGGATGAATGCCCACAGCACCCGAGACGTCGCGGCCCGCGATGCCATCGTGCGCGTCGCCGGCCTCGAGAAGACCTACGCGTCGGGCTTCACGGCCCTGCGCAACGTCGACCTCGAGATCCGGCGCGGCGAGATCTTCGCGCTCCTCGGGCCGAACGGCGCCGGCAAGACGACCCTGATCAGCATCATCTGCGGGATCGTCAATCCGAGTGCCGGAACCGTGGTGGCGGACGGGCACGACATCGTGCGCGACTACCGCGCCGCCCGCATGACCATCGGCCTCGTGCCTCAGGAACTGCACACGGACGCCTTCGAGACCGTGTGGGACACCGTGCAGTTCAGCCGGGGCCTCTTCGGCAAGGCGCCAAACCCCGCCTATGTGGAGCAGATCCTGCGCGACCTGTCGTTGTGGGAGAAGCGGGATTCGAAGATCATGGCCCTGTCCGGAGGCATGAAGCGCCGGGTCCTCATCGCCAAGGCCCTCTCGCACGAGCCCCGGATCCTGTTCCTCGACGAGCCCACCGCCGGGGTCGACGTCGAGCTTCGACGCGACATGTGGGGCATGGTGCGCCGGCTGCGGGAGAGCGGCGTCACGATCATCCTCACCACGCACTACATTGAGGAAGCCGAGGAGATGGCGGACCGCATCGGCGTCATCAACCGGGGCGAGATCGTGCTCGTCGAGGACAAGGCGACGCTCATGCGAAAGCTCGGGAAAAAGCAGCTCACCCTCCAGCTGCAGACGCCCCTCGCGGCCGTGCCGCCCTCCCTTTCGGCCTACGCGCTCGAACTGCAGGCGGGCGGCAGCGAGCTCGTCTACACCTTCGACGGGACGGCGGAGCAGAGCGGGATCGCGCCGCTCCTGCGCGACCTCGACGCCGCCGGCATCGCCTTCAAGGACCTTCAGACCTCGCAAAGCTCGCTGGAGGACATCTTCGTCAACCTGGTGCGGGAGGGCGCATGAACATCCACGCCATCAAGGCCATCTACCGCTTCGAGATGGCCCGCTTCCGGCGCACGCTGATGCAGAGCGTGGCCTCGCCAGTCCTGTCCACCTCGCTCTACTTCATCGTCTTCGGATCGGCCATCGGCTCGCGGATGATGGAGATCGACGGAGTCTCCTACGGCGCCTTCATCGTGCCGGGTCTGATCATGCTGTCGGTGCTGACGGAGAGCGTGTCGAACGCGTCGTTCGGCATCTACATGCCGAAATTCGCCGGCACGATCTACGAGGTGCTGTCGGCTCCCGTCTCGGCGCTCGAGACCGTGATCGGCTATGTGGGGGCCGCGGCCACGAAGTCGATCGTCCTCGGCCTCATCATCCTCGTCACGGCCCGGCTCTTCGTCGATTTCCGCATCGAGCATCCGGTCTGGATGGCGGCCTTCCTGGTGCTCACCTCCGTGACCTTCAGCCTCTTCGGCTTCATCATCGGCATCTGGGCCGACAGCTTCCAGAAGCTGCAGGTGGTCCCGCTCATGGTGATCACCCCGCTCACCTTTCTCGGCGGGAGCTTCTATTCCATCTCCATGCTGCCGAGCCCCTGGCAGACGCTCGCCCTGTTCAACCCCGTCGTCTACCTCGTGAGCGGCTTCCGCTGGAGCTTCTACGGCGTGTCGGATGTGAGCGTCGGCATCAGCCTTGGGATGACGGCGCTCATCATGTTCGCGTGCCTTGCCCTCGTGTGGTGGATCTTCCGGACGGGCTACCGGCTCAAGGCCTGATCCCGGCCGCGCGCCGCCGAGGAAGGCAGGGCACGGCCGGTCTCGCGGCTCGCCGCTTCCTCCGCCACCCGGTCCACCGCCCGCGCCACCGCGTCGGGGGCGAGGTGATGGATCATGTGGCCGAGGCCCGGAATGGCCTCGAAGGTGCTGTGCGGGATCGCCCCGTGCAGCCGGTGCGACTGGCGGCCCACATCGGCGATCTGGTCGTCCGCGCCCGTGATGATGGCGACCGGTGCCTCGATCTCCCCGTAATGGTCCTGCATCTCCGCGGCCGCCGGCGTCATGAGGGCCGCATCCTCGGCCGCTGCCCTGAGATGGATCGGCCGCAGCATCATCTCCTTCGGAATCTCCCTGTCGAACCGTTCCGTGACGGGGGCCGGCTGGAAGAGCTTCGCGATCAGGCCCGGGAGCATGAGACGGGCGAGGGGCGGGGAGATCGTGTAGCGCATGGCATCGCCGACGACCGGGATCGCGGGCGGCGAGAAGAGGATGACGTCCGCCCGCAGGGTCGGGAAGTAATAGCCCGCCGCGAGGACGAGGCCCCGCACCCGGTGCGGCGCCTGGAGGGCGAGCGCCGCCGCCACCAGGGTTCCCCAGGAATGGCCGAGCACCAGGGCCTCGTCGATCCCCAGCGCATCGAGGGCATGCTCGAAGAGGGTCGCATGAGCCCGGGGCGTCCAGAGGCCCCGCGGGCGGTCGCTGTAGCCGTAGCCCGGGCGGTCGAAGACGATCACCCGGTAGCGGCGCGACAGCCGGTCGACGAGGCCGCTCGCCAGGAAGTCCTGGATCATCATGCCGTTGCCGTGAACGAGCACGAGGGCCGGACCCGTGCCCCGCTCGAGGTAATGCAGCCGGACGCCGTCCACCGTGAGAAACCGTCCGACGGGCGGATTTCGATCCTCGGCAGTGCGGGCCCGCCGGTGATTGTACCAGGCCGCCGCCGCGGCGGCGGCCGTTCCGAGAATAACGGGCGCGATCCAGCCCCGGGCGGCGCCTCGCGTCTTGGCTGATCTCTTCTTGCTCATGATCGATCCTTCCGCGCGCGACGCGCGCCCATGAAAAAGCCCCGCCGAGTCGGCGGGGCTCCGTGCGCCAAGGTGGCGGCTCTTATTCGCAGATGCGCACGCGGCGGGTCACGACGCTGCCGTCGCCACGATAGCGGCGGCGAACTTCCGTGCGGCAGACCTCCGCATCGTCATCGTCCTCGATCACCACGCGGCGACGCTCACGGCGCTCGACCACGGGGCGATAGGGCCGGCTCTCGTAGGCGCGAACGCCGCCGGGCCCGATTTCGATTCCAACCTGCGCCTGCGCGGGAGCGCTGGCCAGAAGGGCGGTGCCGCCGAACGCCACGACGGCGGCGGCAGACACGAGCATCGACTTCAACATGGACAACTCCATTTTCGTTGGCGGGGAAACGCGTCCCGCAACGGGCGGGTTCCATGGTCAGGCTACCGTCCGGTCGCCTGAAGCGCTTGCCGGAGCCGTCGAGCCATGCCGTTGGTCGCTTTCGTTTTCGTGCTCATCCTTGGGGCGTTCGGCTTCGGGGCCGCCGGCGTGAAGTTGCGCCGCCGCCGCCGGAAGCGCCCGTCCAAAAGCACCCAAGCTGCGCCGCAAACCGGCCTCAATGACGGTTAAGCTCCTGGGCCCAAGGGTTGCGTTGCGTGAAGCCGGGCCGACGGGGTGTTCCCCGATGCCCCGGTTCGATGGCCTGCCTCAACCGGGAAGGAACCTCATGCGATCGCGTGCTCCGACGTCCTCCGCCGCCAGCCATGTCGCCCTGTTCGCCGCCTTCGCGGTCTGCGCCACGGTTCTCGTGTTCAGCTGGCCCGACCCCCAGGACCGCAAGCGGGCCGTCGCATCCAAGGTCATCGAGTGCTGCGAGATCAGGATCGCCAACACCGTGATCGTCCCGCGCCGTAGACCCACCGCCGAGGAGGGCGTTCGGGAGGCGGCGGTTGTGCCGGTTTCGACCCGGTAGAATCGCCCACCCCTGTCCAAGCCGAAAAGCCAGCTTAGCTTGCCCGCGCAACGACTTGTCGCCGGTTCGGCGGCGCGTTCCGGCATTCACCTTTCGGGCTTTGGCTGATAGGGTCGTTGCCAACGAGCAATCCTGAGGAACGCCCCATGAGCACGCAACTCAAGCCCGCCAACGATTCCGCCCAAACCGTCGACGTCACGGAGCATTTCGAGACCCTCTACCGGGATGGAATCACCGGCCTGAAAGGCGCCTTCTCGCGCGAATGGGCGGAACAGATGCGCGAGGACATGATGACCGCGTTCTGGGCGGCGATTCAGCGCCCGGGCGGAGCGGTCGGCCGGGGTCCGCGCCGCTGGTATGTCGAGATCCATCCGCAGGATTTCCGCGGATTCGTGGACCTCGTCACCCATCCCTGGGTGACCGCCATGTGCGAGCGGGTTCTCGGCCCGAACTACGAGATCGTCGAGATCGGCTTCGACACCCCCTTCCAGGGCGCGAAGAACCAGCCCTGGCACCGGGATTTCCCGTCGCCCCCGGAGAGCTACGAGCAGAAGCGGATCACCTCGCTCGCCTTTAACCTGACGGGCGTCGATGTGACCCCCGACATGGGTCCCTTCGAGGTGGCCCCCGGAACGCAGTGGATCGACGGGCGCGAGTGGAAGCACGAAATGTTTCCGCCGAAGGAGATCTGGGACGAGTTCGCCTCCAAGGGCGTCCGCAAATACCCCCAGATGGGGGACATCTCCTGCCGGTCCGCCCTCACGATCCACCGCGGCACGGCCCACCCCTCGCCGATCTCGCGCCCCGTCCTGGTCCTGGGCGTGGACGCGCCGGGCGCGGGCCACGCCGCCCTCCACGACATGATGGTGACCAAGGATTATTATGACGCCCTGCCGCAATCCGTGCGGGACCACCTGGTGTGCCGGGTCGTGGACGAACTCATCCCCGTTACCCAGAAGCACGACATCGAAGGTCTCGTGATGGGAACGGAATAAGGTTAACGGCCCCGCCAACCACGGCACCACCGGAAGATAGTCCTTTTTCCGAGGGGCCGGAGCTGAATTTCCCGCGTTTGTGGGCCGGTCTCCCCGGAGGCCGGCCTATCCTGTTGATAAACTTGTGTATTGACGGGGGGTGACGCTCACGCAATTTTAAGCGTGAGGGCGGAGTATGGCGTACCGGCGCGTGCCGGACAGGAGTTGAAGTCGATGGCAAGACAGAATGCCGGGGCCGGCGCTGGTCCGTCCGTGGCGCGTCCTGCACATTCCGAACCCCAAGCCGAATCCCGCGTCAGCATCTGGGATTTGCGTGTCGGAACATGCCGTTGGCCGCTCGGAGGCCCCTGGGAGCCGGTCGAGTTCTTCTGCGGCCAGCCGACGACCCCCGGTTCGTCCTGGTGCCAGGAGCACCGCAAGCGCGCCTTCTCCGGCACGGCCAAGATGGGTGGTCCCTCCGTCGCGCAGACGGCTGCCGCCGCCTCGGGCGACCCTGCCGCCCAGGAGGCCCAGGCCCTGCCGCCTCCGCCCGCCAAGTTTGCGGTTCCTGGCGCCGCCCGGACCGCGGCAGCCCGCATCGCCGCCCTGAAGACGCCGCCCGCGCCGGAGCGCATCGACGTCGAGGCCCTGGGTGCTGACATCGCTCCCGCTCCCGCCGGGAGTTCCGCGCCGCCAACAGGCGCGCCTCAGGCGCCCGTCCCGAAGGTCACGGCCGCCAAGGCCAAGCCGGCGCCCGTGAAGAAGCCCGAAGCCAAGGCCCCGGACAGCAAGAAGCCGGCGGCAAAGCCCGCTCCTCAGGCCGCCAAGCCAGCCCCCGCGGCGAAACCGGCACCGGCCGAGAAAGCTCCCGCCAAGGCTCCGTCTGCTGCGAAATCAGCCCCGAAGCCTGTCGCAAAGCCCGGCGCGAAGGCGGCAGGGGGCAAGAAGGCGGCCGTCAAGCCGGCCGCGAAGCGGTCCTCCGCCAGCGAGGCCGTCCAGCGGGTGCTCGCCAAGAAGTCGGCTGCCGCCAAGGCCGCGGCGAAGAAGGCGACCGCCAAGAAGCCCGCGGCGAAGAGACCCGCCGCCAAGAAGCTCGTCGCGAAGAAGCCTGTCGCGAAGAAATCGGCTGCGAAGCCGGCCTCGGCCAAGAAGGCCGCCGCCCGGAAGCCCGCCCCCAAGAAGACGGCGGTCCGCTCCGCCAAGCCGGCTCCGCTGCGCAAGGTGGCCGCGAAGGCCTCCGCCAAATCCTCCGTCAAGCGGGCGCCCAAGGCACCCGCCAAGAAGGCCGCGAAGGGCGCGCGCCGGCGCTAGGCGCCGGCCGGGACGGAGTTCGGGATTCACAAAGCCGCTAAGCGTCTTGATGGGCGGGGTGCCTCCGCTCATCTGCGGGTGAGGGGTGCCGTCACGGCTCTCGCCCGTGAGCGCCCGCGGAGGTTCCATGTCGTCCACCATCCGGCTGCGCCGCCCGGCCGCCGCTTGCCTACTTGCCCTCGCCTGTTCGACCGCAGCCGCACGGGCGTCCGTCGGGCTGCCCGGCGAGGGCCCGATGCGCCACATCCAGGCGCTACAGGAGATCGCTCAGGCGAACGGGGGCAACCGGGCCTCCGGCACCGCCGGCTATGATCGTTCGGCGGAGTATGTCGCCGAGCAGTTGCGGCAGGCGGGCTACGCGGTGCGCTTCGAGGAGTTCACCTTCGCCTTCTCCGAGGAACGGGCCCCGCCGGTCCTCGCCGTCATGGGGGCTGCACCGGCCGAGACGCCGCGGGGAGAGCTGAGCAGCCTCTCGAATTCGGGCTCGGGCGATGTCGCCGCGCGCCTGCACGCCGTCGATCTCGGGCTCGGCGCCGAGCCGCTCGCCACGTCGACGAGTGGCTGCGAGGCGGAAGATTTCGCCGGCTTCGAGCGGGGACGGATCGCGCTCCTGCGGCGCGGCACCTGTCCGTTCCAGCAGAAGGTGGACAACGCCGTGGCGGCGGGCGCCGCGGGCGCGATCATCATGAACCAGGGCACGGGCGGGGATACGGGCCTCTTCGGCGGGCGGCTCAACGCCCGCGCCGCGATCCCGGTTCTCGGGGTGACCACCGAAACGGGCCGCAGGCTCGCCGCCGCCGCCGCGGCGCCGGAGGGCGCCATGGTGCGCCTTGCGGTCACCATCGAGAGCGGCACCCGAGCGACCCGCAACGTGATCGCCGAACGCCCCGGCACGGCGCCTGGCCTTGCGGTGGTGGGCGCCCATCTCGACAGCGTGACGCAAGGGCCCGGCATCAACGACAATGCGAGCGGCACGGCGGCGGTGCTCGACACCGCCCTGCGCATGGCGGCGGAGCCCCCGGGCGAGACAGCGATCCGCTTCGGCTTCTGGGGGGCGGAGGAGCGCGGCCTCATCGGCTCGCGGCACCACGTGAACGCCCTGTCCGAGGAGGAGCGGCGCCGCATCGGGATCTACATCAACCTCGACATGGTCGGCTCGCCGAATTTCGGCCGCTTCGTCCAGACCACCGGGGAGACCCTCGGGCCGGAGATCGGGCGGCGCTTCGCCGCTCACTTCCGGGAGCGCGGCCTTGCCGTCGATGAGCGCAAGGCCGGCCAGCGCCGGGGCTACGGCACGGACGACGCGTCCTTCGCCGAGAAGGGGATCCCGACCGTCGGGCTCTTCACCGGGGCAGGCGAATCCAAGGGCGAGCCGCAGGCCGGGCAGTTCGGCGGAACCGCCGGGCGGCCCTACGATCCGTGCTACCATCAGGCCTGCGACACGCCCGCCAACGTGAGCCCGGTCGTGCTCGGCGAGATGACCGAGGCGCTGCAGGCGGTCCTGCGCGGGGTCGCCTCGACGCCCCTGCGGCGAGCGGAACCGTAGGGCAGGGGGCGCATTGAGCTTCCATGAAGCTCGCCCGCCCCCTGCGCATCGCCGCCTTCGCCCTCGCCTTCGCGGGGTTCGGTTCCGCCGCCTGGGCCCAGGCGGCCTGCGAGCGCTACAAGGCGGAGCTCGCCTCCCTCAACCGTGCCGGGGCCGCCGCCCGCTCCTACGAGAACGCGGCCGCCCGGCAGCAGGCCGAGATCGCGCGGCTCGCCGGCTACTATCGCTCCATCGGCTGCGAGCGGGCGTTCTTCTTTTCGGCTCCGCCGGCGGAATGCCCCGCCATCGCGCAGCGGATCCAGTCCCTTCAGGCGAGCTACGGGCAGGTGGTCGGGCAGGCCGCCGCGGATCCGGGCGCCCTCGAGGCGCGCCGGCGCCAGCTGACGGCCGCCATCGCCCGCACCTGCGACGCGAACCGCGCCGAAGATGCGGAGCGGACCGTCTCAGCGCCCGCCACGGGCGGCTCGCGGCTCGTCTGCGTGCGGTCCTGCGACGGCTATTTCTTCCCGATCGAGAACGATCCCGAGGGCCGATCCAAGCCGCAGGATCTGTGCCGGGCGTTGTGCCCCAACGCTGAGGTGAGCGTCTACCGGGCGCCGGCGGATGGCGGCATCGAGCAGGCGGTGTCCGAGACCGGCCGGCCCTACATGCAGCTTCCCAACGCCCTACGCTACACGAAGGCCGCGGACCCCCATTGCGGCTGTCGCAAGCCGGGCGAGAGCTGGGCCGAGACCCTCAAGGGGGCCGAGCGCATGATCGCCCGCAACCGCACCGACATCGTGGTGAACGAGGCCATCGCCGAGCGCATGTCGCGGGCGAGTCTCAGCGCCCCGAAAGTTCGGCGTCCGGCCAAGGAGACCGCGACCGCCGCCGCGCCGGCCGATCCGGGGCTGGATGTGGAGACGACCGGCAGCGTGTCGACGGCGAGCAAGGAGACCGCCGGCATCGCCTCCAACGCCTCGGCGGTGCCCGAGGACCGCGGCGGCGCCGCCGGCGGTCCGGCCCGGCCGCGGGTGATCGCACCCGACCTCATCCCGGTGCCGCTGATGAACGGCGCGGGGCCGCCCGCCCAGACCGCGCCTCAGCCTATTCCTTCAGCGCCTTGACGACGGCCGACGCGGCGTTCTGCGTGTTCACGTCGGACAGGTCGTTGTCGAGCATCTGCGCGTCGAGCGCATCCTGCACGGTGGCCTGATCGGGAGCGGCGTCGAGCTCGCGGGCGAGTTCCGCGATTTGCATGGCCTTCGCGGCGGATTCGGGCGACGCGCGGCCGATCTCCTCGGCGAGCCGGACGATGGTCTCGACGATCCCCGTGGCGTTGACCTGCTGCATGGCCGCTGCCTCCTCGCTCGGATGGACGATGCGGCGGGATTGGCGCCGAATGATGGCGCGTCAGGCCGGCTCCACGCGCCGGGCTCCCGCGCCGGGGAAGTAACGCTTCAAGGTGCCGACCAGCCCCTGCCGGAAGAGGAGCACGGTCACCACGAAGATCACGCCCAGCACCACCGTCACCCACGAGCCGACCCGGTCCGCCAGGACGTTCTCGAGCCCGGTGATCACGAAGGCGCCGATCACCGGCCCCGTCAGGGTGCCGATGCCGCCGATGAGCGACATGAGGATGACGCTGCCGGAGGTGGCCCAGAAGACGTCGGACAGGGTCGCGAAGCCGAGCACGATGGCTTTGAGCGAACCGGCGAGGCCCGCCAGAGCCGCCGAGAGCACGAAGGCGATGAGCTTGAACCGGTCGGTGTCGTAGCCGAGCGAGATGGTGCGCGGCTCGTTCTCGCGGATCGCCTTCAGGATCTGCCCGAAGGGGGAGTGCACGATGCGGGCGATGAAGAGCCACGCGGCGACCACGCAGGCGAGCACCACGAAATAGAGGGTGAGGTCGTTCTGCAGCGGGAGGACGCCGAAGAGGACGCCGCGCGGGATGCTCTGGAGCCCGTCCTCGCCTCCCGTGAAGGGGGCCTGCAGCGCGATGAAGTACACCATTTGGGCGAGGGCCATGGTGATCATGGCAAAGTAGATGCCCTGCCGCCGGATCGCGAGCGCGCCCACGACGAGGCCGAGGAGCGCCGCGACGACGATTCCGAAGAGGATGCCGAGTTCCGGCGCGAAGCCCCACACCTTCATGGCATGCCCCGTCGCATAGGCGGCGCTGCCGAAGAACATGGCGTGCCCGAAGGAGAGGAGGCCGACGAAGCCGATGAGCAGGTTGAAGGCGCAGGCGAACAGCGCGAAGCACAGGAGCTTCATCAGCAGCACGGGGTAGAGCCCGAGGAACGGCGCCGCGATCCCGAGCGCGACGACGGCGGCGAAGAGGGCGATCCGCACGGCCATCTCAAGCCCTCCCGAAAAGGCCCGCCGGGCGCACCAGCAGGACGATTGCCATGATGACGAAGACGACGGTGGCCGAAGCCTCCGGCCAATAGACGCGGGTCAGGCCCTCGATGAGGCCGAGGCCGAGGCCCGTGACGATGGCGCCCATGATGGAGCCCATGCCGCCGATCACCACGACGGCGAACACCACAATGATGATGTTCGAGCCCATGAGCGGCGTGATCTGCACGGCGGAGGCCGCGAGCACGCCCGCAAGGCCGGCGAGGGCGACGCCGAACCCGAAGGTGAGGGTCACGAGGAGCGGCACGTTCACGCCGAAAGCCTGCGTGAGCGCCGGGTTCTCGGTGGCGGCGCGAAGATAGGCGCCGAGGCGCGTGCGCTCGATGACGAACCAGGTGGTGAAGCAAACGACGAGGGACACGCCGATCACCCAGGCGCGCGAGACCGGCAGCACCATGAAGCCCAGATTCCACACGCCGTTCAGCTCCGGCGGGCGGGGATAGGAGCGGCCGGAGCTGCCGTACACGTCGCGCAGCACGCCCTCCAGGATCAGGGAAACGCCGAAGGTGAGGAGAAGCCCGTAGAGCGGGTCGAGCCCGCGCAGCCATTTGAGGAGCCCCCGGTCGACCAGGATGCCGAGAAGCCCCACGGCGAGCGGCACCACCACGAGGGCGATCCAGTAGTTGAGGCCCAAAACCGTCAGCGCGAAGAAGGCCCCGAAGGCCCCCAGCATGTAGAAGGCGCCGTGTGCGAAGTTGACGATGTTGAGGGTGCCGAAGATCACCGCGAGGCCGAGCGACAGCATGGCGTAGAACGAGCCGTTGACGAGGCCGAGCACGAGCTGCGAGGCCAGGGCAACGAAGGGGACGCCGAAAATGTCCATGCGGGCGCGGTCCTGACGACGGGGCGTTGAGGGCGGGGCTGCCCTCGGGGGGAGGCGATGGCGGCGCCCGGCGCCGCCATCGTTGCGTGGTTTACGACTTCTTCACGAGGGGGCAGCGGGAAGCCGTGAGCGGCTGGAAGGCCTGCTCGCCCGGCACCACGGAGACCTGGCGGTAATAGTCCCACGGATACTTCGAATCCTTCGGGGCTTTCACCTGGAATAGGTACATGTCGTGGACGTGCAGGCCGTCCGCGCGGATCTTCCCGTTCTTCGTGAACATGTCGTTGATCGTCATGGATTTCAGCTGCTGCATCACCGCTTCGCTGTCGTCCGAGTTCGCGGCCTGGACGGCCTTGAGATAGTTCGTCACCGCCGAATAGACGCCGGCCTGGTTGGAGTTCGGCATCTTCTTGACCTTCTCGAAGTAGCGCTTCGCGAAGGCGCGGGTCGCGTCGTTCTGGTCCCAGTACCAGGCTTCGGTCGTGTAAAGACCCTGCGCCTGCTCGATGCCGAGGCCGTGCACGTCCGTGACGAGGGTGAGAAGGCCCGCGAGCTGCTGCTTCGGCGTGAGGCCGAAGTCGAAGGCCGCCTTGATGGAGTTCACCGTGTCGGTGCCGGCATTCGCGAGGCCCACCACCTTGGCGCCCGAGGACTGCGCCTGGAGCAGGAACGACGAGAAATCGGAGGCCGAGAGCGGATGGCGCACGGCGCCCACCACCTTGCCGCCTGCCGCCTTCACCACGTCGCCCGTGTCCTTCTCGAGGCTGTGGCCGAAGGCGTAGTCGGCGGTGAGGAAGAACCAAGAATCGCCGCCCGCCTTCACCACCGCGGCGCCGGTGCCCTGGGCGAGGGCGTATGTGTCGTAGACGTAGTGGACCGTGAAGGGCCCGCAATCCTCGTTCGACAGGCGGCTCGTGGCGGCGCCCGTCACGATCTGAACGCGCTTCTTCTCGGTGGCGACCTTCGACACCGCGAGGGCCACCGAGGAGTTGAGCGACTCGGTGATGAGGTCGACGCCCTGGGTATCGTACCACTCGCGGGCCTTGGAGGCCGCGACATCCGCCTTGTTCTGGTGGTCGGCCGAGATCACCTCGACGTTCTTGCCCAGGACCTTGCCGCCGAAATCGGCCACCGCCATACGGGCGGCCTCAACGGCGCCCTGGCCGCCGAAATCCGAGTAGACGCCCGAGAGGTCCGTGAGGACGCCGATCCGCACGACGTCGCCCGAGACCGTCTGGGCATGAGCGGCCCCGGCGAGAACCGCGGATGCGGCGACGGAGGCCAGAAGGATCTTACGCATGTTTTTCTCCCTGTTGCGTTCTTGGTTGGGGCCCGGCCCCGCAAGGCCCGACCCTCTTCTTGCAGCTTGCACCGAAAAGCCGTGACAGGCGCGTCACGCTCTCGCGATGCTCAGACCCCCAGGAAGCGGGCAAGCTCCTCCTGCCGTTCCTGAAGTTCCCGCTGGTCGAGCTGCATCGCGACTTTCCCATGCTCGATCACGTAGAACCGATCGGCAAGCGGGGCCGCGAAGCGGAAGTTCTGCTCTACCATGAGGATCGTGTATCCGCGGGCCTTGAGCAGGCGAATCGTCTCCGCCAGCTTCTGCACGATGACGGGTGCAAGGCCCTCGGAAATCTCGTCGAGCAGGAGGAGCTTCGCGCCGGTCCGCAGGATGCGCGCGATGGCGAGCATTTGCTGCTCGCCGCCGGAGAGCTTCGTGCCCGGGCTCGTCCGGCGCTCGTGGAGGTTGGGGAAGATCCCGTAGATCTCCTCGATCGACATGCCGCCTTCCGCAACCCGGGGCGGCAGCTCGAGGTTCTCCTCCGCCGAGAGCGTCGCGAAGATGCCGCGCTCCTCCGGGCAATAGCCGATGCCGAGGCGCGGGATCCGGTGCGGCGCCATCGCCACCGTCTCGCGGCCCGCCACCATGATGGAGCCCTCGCGGCGCGACACGAGGCCGAGGATCGCCCGCAAGGTGCTGGTGCGCCCGGCACCGTTGCGCCCGAGCAGGCTCACCACCTCGCCCTCGTTGACGGTGACGTTGACGCCGTGCAGCACGTGGCTCTCGCCGTACCACGCATGAAGATCGGCGATGTGGAGGAACGGCTTCATCGACGCCTCAATGCGCGGTGCCAAGGTAGGCGGAAACCACCCGCGGATCGCTCGACACCTCCGCATAGGTGCCCTCGGCGAGAACCTGCCCGCGCTGGAGCACCGTGATGCGGTCGGAGATGTCGGACACCACGCTCATGTTGTGCTCGACCATGAGCACCGTTCGCCCCGCGGCCACGCGGCGGATGAGCGCCTTCACGCGGTCGATGTCCTCGTGGCCCATGCCCTGCGTGGGCTCGTCGAGGAGGATGAGATCGGGGTCGAGGGCGAGCGTGGTCGCGATTTCGAGGGCCCGCTTGCGGCCGTAGGGCAGTTCGACCGCCTGCAGATGGGCGAAATCCTGAAGGCCCACTTGCGCGAGCAGCTCCCGCGCCCGCTCGTCGAGGGCGCGCAGGCTCTCCTCCGAGCGCCAGAAATGATAGAAGGTCCCGAGCTTGCGCTGGAGCGCCACGCGCACGTTCTCGAGCACGGTGAGGTGCGGGAAGGTGGCGGAGATCTGGAAGGACCGCACCACGCCCCGCCGCGCGATCTGCGCCGGCTTGAGGCGCGTGATGTCCTCGCCCCGATAGGTGATGCGCCCGCTCGAGGGGGACAGGAACTTGGTGAGCAGGTTGAAGAACGTGGTCTTGCCGGCGCCGTTCGGCCCGATCACCGCGTGGATGTGGCCCTCGTGCAGCGTGAAGTTCACGTCCTGCACCGCCACGAATCCCATGAACGCCTTGGTGAGACCCTCGGTCTTCAACACGACGGCGGAACTGGTCAACACGGGACTCCAGATGTCTCGAACGGGCCTTGGCCCGCAAGGGCTTCCCCGAAGTGATAGGCGCAAGGGCAGGGCGAGCGCAACAACAAGGGACCGAATGTCCTGTTGAACGATAGTTTCGATCCGCCCTCCGCTCCCGTCCTGAAGCCGGCGCGCTCGGCCACGAATTCGCGAGTTCCGCCGGCGGCATGGGCCGAATCAGCGGCAGGCTAATCCCCTCCGGCCCTGAACGAACCCTAGGGAAGCCGGAGAGTCTTGTCCCGGTATGACCATGGTGGAGCCGCTAGAGTTGCACGCATTAAGGTTACAAGAAGGCTTGGATTAACGTGTGCTATTTCTTCAGGTATTGCCTCCCTCACTCTCCGGACTTGCCGTTGCGGAAAGCGAATTTACTTGTCAACGCGGCGGCGGGCCGGTATCCCGTTCCGTTAATGAGGCCTTAACAAGGGGACGTTGAGATGAAGCAATACCTCCTGTTCGCCGGAACCGAGACCAACAAAGTGGGTGGTCTGCACGGATTCGCCGGCGACTTCGACACCGTCGCCGAGGCGTTCCTCTCGCTCGTCGACCAGCAGACCGCTTCCGAGTGGTGGCACGTGCTCGACACCAAGAGCGGTGAAGTCTACGAGCGCCGCCACATTCGCATGAACAACGGCATGATCGGCTTCCAGCGCTCCGAGTGGGTGGTGGGCAGCGGCGCCAAGAAGCCGTCCATCGCGGCACCGCAGCCGGCTGCGGCTCCCGTCGTGGCAACGTCGCCCGCGAAGGTCGCGGAGCTCAGCGAGCTCGAAATCGGCCTGCGCTCGGTGGTGGCGAATGGCGTGAAGGCCAGCAACGGCCACGTGAACGGCCACGCCGCCGAACACTAAGGACTGGCGCCCGCTTCGGCGGGCACGGCCTTTCCCGGCATGCAAAAAAGGCCCGGCTCGATGAGCCGGGCCTTCTTCGTTGGAGCCGCAGGTTCCCGGACGGGGACGCTTGGTCCCCGCCCCGGCCCGTTACTGACGGGCAGCGTCGCGCTGCTGCAGCAGGGGCGTGATGCGGCGGATCGTGACGCGCCGGTTTTCCTGCTCGGCCGCCTCGGTGGCGATCTTCAGGTACTGCTCGCCGTAGCCCTGCGTGGTGAGGTTCTCGGCCGGGATCCCGAAGCGCTCGCTGAGCACCGTCGCCACCGTTTCGGCGCGGCGATCGGACAGCGTGAGATTGTCCACATCGGCGCCGACCGCGTCGGTGTGGCCTTCGATGAGGTAGATCTCGTTCGGGTTCTGGTCGAGGGTCCGGCGGATCGCCTCGGCGACGCCCGTGAGCGCGCCGATCTGATCCTCGCTGAGCTGCCAGGAGCCGAAGCCGAACGTCACCGTGTCGACGTCGACGCGCCGGACGCGCTCGCGCACGCTGCGGCTCTGCCGGATCTGGTCGAGGCTGTAGCGGCGCTCGACGCGCTCAACGGGCGGGGCCGTGAAGGCCTCGTAGAGGTCCGCCTGCGAGGCGCGCTCCACCTCCACCACGTATTTCTCCCGCGGGATCGTCACCCGGGGCGGCGGCAGTTCGACGACCTCTTCGATCACCGTCGTGCTGCGCTGGCGCGGGCGGTCGGCGAACTCGTTCTCGATGAGCACGGTCTCGACGCCCCGCGCATCGCGGCGCACGCGGCGGACGAGATTGCCCTGCTCGTCCCTGATCGTGAGGATCTCGATCCCGTTCGGGCGGCGCACCACCGTCACCTCGTCGACTCCGCGGCGCTCGACGCGCACGTCGGCCCCTTCGTAGGCGCGGCGGAAGCGCTCCGTCTCGTCGCTTCGGATGATGGTCCGGCCGCTCTCGCGGATGATGACCCGGTTGCCGGGCTCCTCAATGATGAGCCGTCCGCCCTCCTGGCGCTCGCGGCGGAGCGAGCGCAGGTCGTCGATCCGCACGGTCGGCGCATCGCGGGAAATGACGACGCCCGGTGCGAACCGCTCGTCCTGCGGGGCGAGGCGGCCGGCGGCGTTCGGCGCCGGCGCCACGCCGGGCGCCGGCAAGGGCGCCTGAGCGGGGGATTGCAGCGACGGCTGCGGCGCCGTCTGCCCGGCCCGCGGCGCCGTCGGTGTCGCATCCGGAGCCGGCGCGGTCTGGGGCGCAGGCGTGGGTGCCGTTTGCGGCGCAGGGGCGGTCGGGGTCGAAGGGGTGGTCTGCGGCGCCGTTTGCTGTGCGGGCGCTTGCGGCGACGGGGCGGTCTGCGGCGTCGGGGCCGGTGTGGTGCGGGGGGCCGGCGAGGCGTCGGGCGCGGGAGCCGTCTGCGGGCGCGGTGCCGTGGCGGGCGGCGTCACGGGCGGCGTCACGGGCTGCGTCCCGTCGGGAGCCGTTCCGCGGGCCGGAGCCTCCTGTCCGTCCCGGCGCGGACGGCGCTGCTGGCCCGGGGTGGTCGGATCGTCGTCCAGCGCATCGGCCGGCGCCGTGCCGCGCGGCGCCTGCCCGTCGCGGGTTCGGGGCGCCTGCCCGTCCAGGGTGCGGGGGGCGGTGCCGTCGAGGGTGCGCGGTGCGCCGTCGGTGCCGCGCGGAACGGTGTCGCCGGGACGCTGGAGGGCATCGCCCGGGCGCTGCGTGCCTTCCGCCGGGCGCGGAGCCGCGCCTTCGGTGGCCCGGGGCGCCGTGCCGGCCGGAGGACGGGTGGTCGGCGCCTCGGTGGGGGAGGCGGCCGGGGGCCTCACGGCCGGGGCCGTCGGGCGCTCGGCCGGTTCGAGGCTGCGCGGGCTCGTCGGGGCGCCCTGGCTCCGGGCCGGGGCGTCCGGCTGAGCGGGGATGCGCTGGGGCGCGGTCTCGCGGTCAGGAGCGGTCTCCCGCTGGGGCGCCGTCTGCCGCTGGGGAGCGGTCTCGGGCGCCGGGGCGCGGGTCGGAGCGCCGGGGCTCTGGCTGCGCGGGGAGGGTGTTGCCGGCTCGGCCGGCTCGGCCGGGCGGCGCCGCTGGGGCTGCTCGTCGTCGTCCGCCGCAGGACCGCGGCCGGGCGCGCCGCGCCGCTCGTCCTGGTCCGGAGGACCGCGCCGCTCGTCGAGGCCGGGGGGCGTGCCGCCCCGGCGGCCGGGAGCTTCGCTCGGATCGGCGCCGAGGCCCGGCGGCTGACGGCGGGCGCCGGGCTCGGCGGGCTGCGCCGGCTGGGCGGCGTTGGAATTGCGCTGGCGTCCGGAGGGCTGGCCGTCATCGTCCTCCTGCGCACCCTGCTGCGGCCGCCGCCGGCGCGGATCGCCCGATTCCTCCTCGCCCCCTCCGGGCCCTGCGCCGCGGGCGCCGGGCGGCAACTGGCCCGGGGAGGCCTGCGCCATCATCAGGGAGCCGTCGCGGGTGCCGGAGGGCAGCGGACCTGCGCCCGCGGCGACCGGGAGGGTCGCCAGAGCGGTGCCGGCGAGAAGGAGGGCAGGAAGAAATTTCAGATGCATAGGACCGCCAACGCTTGGAAAAACTGAGCCTAGACAACGCGGCCTTGCTGCCGGGGTTCCCGGGTGCGACCGTTGGAACGCCCCGGCCTCGACCGCCGTTGCCCTTGCGTCGCTCTTGATAGATGCGGGACGATGAACCGATGCTGAGCCCCTCCGACCTCAACGGCCCCGCACATCTGCGCTACCTGCCGCCGGATCAGGACGGGGCGTCCATCGACTGGCGCGACGCCAAGGTCTTCCCCTCGCTCCGCGAGGCGCTGCACTGGCTGCAGACTTCCGAGGGACCTGCGGGCCAGCAGCCCTTCCTGCGTACGGAATCCGGCCGCGTGCTCGGGCCTGACGTGCTCGAAGAGCTCTGGACGAGCGTGCAGGGCCCGTGATCATGACCTCCGGCACCCGGCATCCGGGCGACGAGACGGAGCCCGGTTCGCCGCAATCGGGCGAGGGGCTCTGCCCCGCCTGCAGCGGCTCCGGCGAGGCCGACGGCCGGGCCTGCGAATCCTGCGGCGGAACGGGGCGCATCACCGTGATCGTCGGCGACGCTTGAGGACGAGGAGGCCCACCATGCGCAGGATCGGCGTGCCCTGGTACACCCGCGAGAGCTACCCGCGGATTCGCGCCATGATGAACGATGACGGGACCCTGGCGCCCACCTACGACGCTTGGCGGATGGCGGCGGAGAACAACGAGGGCGAGGCGCGCCGGGTGGGGATCGAGGTGGTGCGCGTTCCCCTGGAGCCCGAGGTCTTCGCGGCCTGGTGCGAGGAGCAGGGCCGCCCGCTCGACCGCGCCGGGCGCGTCGCCTTCGTCGAGGAGGCCCTGCGCGACAGGCCGCAGGGCGAAGCCCAGTCGGGCAACGCGGCTTGAACCCGGGCTCGAACGCCCAAGCTTTACCCCTTAGTTCGGCCTTTTTGTTCAGCTGTCATGCAGCGGTGAAAAGGGCCGGCCGGGTGAGCCGCCCAGGCTGAAGGTTCCGTTGCGTTCATGATCGAGTCAGTCGCCGGGCGTAAGGTGCAGGACAGAGGGTTATCCGCCGCGTCATGAGCACCGTTCTCGTCAAGATCTTCGCCACGGCTCTCACCTTGAGCCAGGTGACCGTCGCGCCCGAGGCGCTGCGGACGCAGTTCGACCCGCAGGCCGATCAGGCGGCGGTCACGCAGATTCTCAAGGACGGCTGCACGCAGATGCGCCGCGCCTTCGACATCGAGGACATCAACCTCGACGATCTCATCGTGACGGCGATGGAGGACCCGACGGCGCTCACGAGCGACGTCAAGATCCTCCAGGGGCTGAGCTTCACCGACCTTCACACCGCCTATCGCCAGTTCTGCAAGAGTGAGCCGGTGCCGGGGCCGACGATCGACCTGACCGAGGTGATCAAGTACTACAACGCGGCTCTCGCCGACCTGCCCGACCACGGCAAGCTCAAGGGACTGCAGCTGCCCGGCATGAGCACCGTCCTTGACGGCAAGGGCGCGCGCTTCGCGGAGGTTCACGAGCCGGACCATCGAAGGGTCTGGGTGCCGCTCGCCTCGATCCCGCGGGAGGTCCAGCAGGCTTTCGTGGCGGCGGAGGACAAGCGCTTCCAGCAGCACCGGGGCGTCGACGAGCGCGGCGTCATCCGGGCCTTCATGGGGAACCTTGCCGAGTCGGGGCGGCCGCAGGGCGGGTCCACGATCACCCAGCAGGTGGCCAAGAACCTGCTCGTGGGCGACGACGTCACCTACGAGCGCAAGATGCGCGAGATGGTGGTCGCCTCCCGCATCGAGCGCACCCTCACGAAGGATGAGATCCTCGAGATCTACCTCAACTCCATCTATCTCGGCCGCATGTCCTGGGGCATCGAGATGGCGGCGCGGAGCTACTTCGGAAAACCCGCCTCGGCGCTCACCATGCAGGAGGGGGCGCTTCTCGCGGGGCTCGCCAAGGGGCCGAACTACTACAACCCGGAACGCCAGCCCGAGCGCGCCCGGGAGCGGTACGCCTACGTGCTGAACCGGCTCCAGGAGGACGGCGCCATCGCGCCGGAGGCCATGAAGCAGGCGGTGGCGGCGCTGCCGCGGCTTGCGGCCTTCGACAGGCCCCTGCGCACGAGCGGCTTCTACTTCGTCGACCATGTCGGCCGCGATGCACGGACTCTCGCCGGGATCGAGGGCATCACCTCGCGCTCCTACACGGTGAAGACGACGCTCAACGCGCCGCTCCAGAGGGCGACGGAGGCCGCCCTGCAGGAGGGCCTCGCCCGGTACGAGCTCAGCGTCGGCCGCCATCGCTTCGCAGGCCCGGAGGCGAATCTCGCCGAGGCCGTTCGGGCGATCGAGACCGCCGCGAAGCCGGCCTCCGGAGCGCCCGCCGATCCGCCCTGGCGCCAGGCCCTCGCGGCGGCGCGCCTCAAGGCCTACGACGTGCACTGGCCCGCCGCCGTGGTGCTCCCCGGAACGCGGGACAAGAAGGGCGCCGCCGAGGCGCAGCGGGTTGGGCTCGCGGATGGCCGCGTGCTGCCGCTCACCGCCTGGAACGCGGCCGCCCGCCGCGGCCTGAAAGCCTACGACGTGGTGCGGGTGCGGGTTCAGGAGGGCGACGGCAAGCAGCGGGCCGCGCGCGCCGAACTGCGAGGCGAGCCCGAGGTGCAGGGCGCGGCCCTCGTCCTCGAGAACAAGACCGGCCGCATCCTGTCCATGGCGGGCGGCTTCTCCTACCCGGACAGCCAGCTCAACCGGGTGACGCAGGCGCATCGCCAGCCGGGATCCGCCCTGAAGCCCCTGACCTTCCTCGCCGCTCTCGGCCGCGGGCTGCAGCCGAACACCCTGATCTGGGACAGCCCCGTCACCTTGCCGCCGGTCGGCGGCGGGGCCAACGCCCGGGCGCGGGACTACTGGTCGCCCAAGAACTACGACGGCGGCGCATCGGGCCCCGTGACCCTGCGGCGCGCCCTGGAGAACTCCAAGAACCTCGTTACGGCGCGGCTCCTCGACGGCGGCATCAATTCCGATCCCGAGCAAAGCCTCAAGCGCGTGTGCGAACTCGGGCTTGAGGCACAGCTCTACGTCGAGTGCACGCCGCACTATCCCTTCGTCCTCGGCGCGCAGCCCGTTCGCATCCTCGACCTTGCGGCCTTCTACGCGGCGATCGCCAACGAGGGCGCGCTGCCGACGCCCCACGCCGTCGAGGCGATCGAGGATGGCGGCAAGACGATCTATGCCCGCAAGGCCTCGCCCTTGGTACAACTGGGCTCCGCCGACCGGGCCGCATTCTTCCAGATGAAGACGATCCTGCAGGGTGTGCTGGAGCGCGGGACGGGGCGTCCCATCAGGCGGCTCGCTCCCTACGTGGCCGGCAAGACCGGCACCACCGACAACGAGAACGACGCTTGGTTCGTGGGCTTCACCAACGACGTCACGGTGGCGGTGTGGGTCGGCTACGACAATGCGGACGGCAAGCGCCGCACCCTCGGCCGCGGCCAGACCGGCGGCAAGATCGCGATTCCGATCTTCGAGCCGATCGTCGAGGCGGCCTGGCAGCACCACGCGCCGCGGACCGCGCTCGCGCCCCCGTCCCGCGAGGCCGCGCGCCAGCTCATGGCCCTGCCCATCGACGTGAACAGCGGCGACCGGCTCACGGAAGGGCAGGGGCGCGGCTTTACCGAGTATTTCCGCCTGAGCCGCACCGGCCAGCTCGACGAGACCCAGTACCGACTCGTCACCCGCGACGAGGTCTATGCGTTCCGCAACCCCGATCCTTATGCCGACGGCGAGGCCGGCGGCTGGACCGGCGACGGCTATGCCTACGACCCTTACGCCCTCGTCCCGGGCTTTCGCGAGGTGCCGCGCCAGGACGGCCGCTATCAGCAGCAGCAGCCCTACGCCGAGCGGCCCTGGTGGGAGGAGGAGCGCCCGCGCCGGCGTCCCCGGCGGGTCGATCCCGACTACCTGTGGGGCCGCGGCCCGATTTACTGAGGGAGCCCTCCTTTGAAACGCAGTCTCGCACTCGCGGCCCTCGGGCTGCTCGCGCTTCCCGCCCAGGGGCAGGAGGTCAAGATCGAAGAGGTGCCCTCCGTGGCCGCCCTCGATCCGGCAAAGCTGAAAGCCGGCACCATGGCGTTCAGCGACCAGAAGACCGACGGGCTAGCGGACGAGGGAACGGGCCTCCTCCGCTTCGCCGACTGGCAGCGGGCCAAGCCCGGGCAGAAGCAGTTCCTGGCGCTTCACCCCGCCTATGCCGAGCCCACAATCAACGTCGTCGTGAACGGGATCCCCAAGCGGCACACCGAGCGGCTGCACATGTACGTGGCGGAGGCGCGGTTCACGGTGCCGAAGCCTCCCGCGCAGATCGACCTCGCCCGCTATGCGACGCTTGATTTCGTCACCGGCATCGACCCCGCCATCAAGCACCGCACCATCACGCCGGAGGAGGTGGTGCCGCACAAGGACCCGGAGAACGCCCATAACCGGCACCCGGCGCGGCGCTGGTGCGAGGGCGGGGCTCTGTGCATCGAGTCCCGCTACGCTCTCGAAGGCAAGCTGCCGACCGGGATCCGCCTCGCCAACAAGCTGGAGGAGGGCGCCAAGCAGATCGCCGACTATATCGAGTTCCAGAGCGAATTGCGGGTGCTGCCGGCGGCGGAGCTGCCCGCGGCCGATCTCCAGAAGCTGACCGGGTTCGGCGGGACGGTGACTGGAGCCCTGGAGCAGAACCTCTTCCACGTGAACCAGATGATGCAGTTCGGCAAGTTCCTCGCCGTGCTGCAGGCCGACCCGGTCGATGCGGGCAGGACCGTCGTCACGGCCTTCGTGGCGCTCGCCATCGAGAGCGACGTTCTCGACAAGAAGAAGGAATACGAGCGGGTGCCGGTGCTCAGGAACCTGGTGCCGGCCCAGGTTCTCATGGGCAACAGCTCCTTCAACACCGGAACCTCCATCAGCGCCGGCCTGCCGGCCTATAGCCGGAACCGGCTGAAGGCCGTCGCCGAGGTGCTGCAGCGGGGTTGACCGTCGCAGCGCCCAAGGCGCCGAAGAGCCTCCGCGATCCTGCGGCGCTCGCCTGGCGCGAGGGCCAGCGGCACGCGCCGCATCTGAGGGCGCTTCGGCCCTATCTCGACCGCCTGAGGCGCGAGCACGGCGAGGTGCCGGATCCCGATCCGCTCGACGGCGGCGCCTCGGCCCGGCTGCTGGTTCTCTTGGAGACGCCCGGGCCCCGGATCCGCGGCACCCGCTTCGTCTCGCGGGACAACCCGACCGGGACGGCCGCGAACCTGTTCCGCTATCTGAAAGAGGCGGGGATCCCGCGGGACGACACGCTGATCTGGAACGCGATCCCCTGGGTGATCCACAGCCCGGGGGCCCGCAATAGGGCGCCGCGCCCGGCCGAGGTCAGGGCCGGGCTGGGGACCCTGCCGGATCTCCTGTCGGTGCTGGACGGCTTGCGGGCGGTGGTTCTGGCCGGGCGGACGGCGGGGCAGGCGAGGCCCGTCATCGGGCAGGTCCGGCCGATGCTGCGAGTAATCGACGTGCCTCATCCGAGCCCGACCTATGTCTGCACGAGCCCTGAGGTCGGGCGGGCGATCGGGCGCGGCTTCGCCGCGGCGCGGTCAGTGCTGGACGGGGGCGATTGAGGAGCTTCGACCGAGGGCCGAAGCTCCCCGCAGAGACATCAACCCTTGGTCACGACCGGGGCGGCGACGGGCGCCGGAGCCGGAGCGGCGACGGGGGTGGCGCAGGCGGCAACGAAACCGGCGAGAACGGCGGCGGCAGCGAGCTTGGTGACGATGTGAGACATGAGTTCAGCCCTTTCACGATCTGCACGGGAGCGCCGTTCGGGGATCGACGATCCGTCGGCGCGGCGCCCGGGCTCCGCCCGGACAGAACCTGAGCCGTTCGGAGTCCCGGAAAGAACGCCGCCGAAAGGCTAAGGTTCCTTTGATGGGATCGGGCTTGTGAAAGGCGTCCCGACGGCAAGACGCTGGGCACTCGGCGCCCCCGGGGCGGGCGGGGGCTTAGGAGGACAGTCCGGTTCGACGGGCCGTCTGCCGGGCATGCGACAACCGATCGTGATGAGGCGGAGCCGGGCCCCGCATCCAAAAGGGGGGCTCCATCACTATATACGAGGTCACAGGATCGGTTCAGACCCATGGTCACGAGACGGCAATTCGGCTTCGGCCTGACCACGGCTCTTGCGGGAGGGGCTAGCATGCGCTTGTTCGGAAAGGAAACGGAGGCTCGGGCGGAGGAGGCCTTCGAGGTCAGCCTGAGCGACGCGGAATGGCGCCAGCGCCTGACCCCGGAGCAGTACCGGGTCCTGCGCGAGCACGGGACCGAGCGCGCCGGCACGAGCCCGCTCGACCGGGAGAAGCGCGCCGGCACCTTCCACTGCGCGGGCTGCGACCTGCCGCTCTTCACGATGGAGCAGAAGTTCGATTCCGGCACCGGCTGGCCGAGCTTCTGGCAGCCTCTTGAGAACGCGGTCGCGACGAAGGAGGATCGCAGCTTCTTCATGACCCGGACGGAGGTCCATTGCCGCCGCTGCGGCGGCCATCTCGGTCACGTCTTCGAGGACGGTCCGAAGCCGACGGGTCTGCGCTACTGCATGAACGGCGCCGCCATGACCTTCAAGCCGGCCGAGACCGGAGCGAAATCATGAGAACCCGCATCGCCGCGGCCCTTGGGCTTATTCTTCTGACGGCGGGCGGCGCCGTCGCGCAGCAGGGTCCTGCCAGGACCGAGACCGCCGTGTTCGCGTCCGGCTGCTTCTGGTGCACGGAGGCGGATCTCGAGAAGGTGCCGGGGGTGATCTCGGCCGTTTCCGGCTATACGGGCGGCCGCGACCCCGATCCGACCTACGAGGAGGTGTCCGCCGGCGATACGGGCCATTACGAGGCCGTGCAGGTCACCTACGATCCCGCGAGGGTCTCCTACGAGGCGCTGCTGCAGGCCTTCTGGCGCACCGTCGACCCGCACGACGCCACGGGCCAGTTCTGCGACAAGGGCGAGATGTATCTCGGCGCGGTGTTCGTCGCGACCGATGCGCAGCGCCAGGCTGCCGAAGCCTCGAAGGCCAAGGTCGCCTCGCAGCTCAAGGAGCCCGTCGTGACGGCGATCCTGCCCGCGGCCACGTTCTTCCCGGCCGAAGAGTATCACCAGGACTACGCCAAGAAGAACCCGCTGAAGTACCGCTTCTACCGCACCTCCTGCGGCCGCGACGCGCGGCTCCAGCAGGTCTGGGGCGCGCTGACGAATTGACGGGCTGAGGTGTCCTAGTCGGGGATCGTGAAGGCGCTCGGTTTCCACTCCGCCTGTGGATAGCGGGGGTTCATCTCCTGCAGGGTCGCCCGCACGACCCGGGCGATCACGGCGTTGCGGACCCATTTCCGGTCGGCCGGCACCACGTGCCAGGGCGCGTGGGCTGTGGAGCACCTGTGGAGAGCGGTTTCATAAGCCGCCTGGTAATCGTCCCAGTGCTGCCGGTCGTCGAGGTCCCCGGGGTTGAACTTCCAGTGCTTCGCCGGGTCGTCGAGGCGTTCCTGCAGCCGCTTCTTCTGCTCCTTGCGGGAGAGGTGCAGCATGAACTTCAGGATCCGCGTCCCGTTCTCCGACAGCATCCGCTCGAAATCGTTGATCTGGGCGTAGCGGCGCCCGATCTCGTCCGCAGGCGCGAGGCCCCGGACCTTGGCGACGAGCACGTCCTCGTAGTGCGAGCGGTTGAAGATCCCGATGGTGCCCCGGCGGGGGCAGGCGAGGTGGGCGCGCCAGAGATAATCGTGCGCGAGCTCGTCCTCGGTCGGCCGCTTGAAGGCGGTGACGTGGACGCTGAGGGGGCCGGTCGCGTTGAACACGCCCCGGATCGTCCCGTCCTTGCCGGAGGTATCGGTGCCCTGGAGGATGACGAGGAGCGACCGTCGGCCTTCGGCGTAGAGGCGGTCCTGGAGCGCGTCGATTTCCTTGGCGACGGCCGCCGTCTCAGCCTTCGTGGCGACCTCGTCCTTGAAGCCCGCCTTGTCCCGCGGATCGCGATCGGCAAACCCGGCCGAGCCCCCCGCCTCGATCCTGAACCGCTCGATGAACCCCGCGTCGTCCGTCATTCCTGACCCCCAAGCTCCATTGAAGCATAGGGCCGAGCTTTTCCGAGGAAAGCCGGAGCCGGCAGCCTGGCTCCCAACCGGCGACTGCGGCTCCGTTCAGGAATCCGAAACGTCACAAGGCAAACCTCCCACAAAAGAACAAAAAGTTGGTGTGGAAGAACGTCCGGAGCGGGCCGATATTCCGGATTCGGGGGCAGGCACAATCCGATAAGTAGCTGAAACAGAAGAATTTTTCCAGAACGGGCATTCATGTTCGGGCCATGGCGCCAAACGCGCGACCATGCATTATGGTGGCGGAACCAAGTCGGGTCGGAAGCGTTGTGCTGAGTTGGCGTCCAACCAACGATCACCGCTGAACGGGGCTTTGTGGACGCCGAACGAGTTTTAGGGGAGCCGGGGCTTCGACCCACGGCTTTGAAGGGTAACGGGGACCTCATGTCGCAGATCGAGACCGCCTCCATGCAGCTTGACCCCAAGCTGCTGCTCAAATCCTTGCGCGCTTTTCGGCGCGGTGACTTCTCGGTCCGGCTGCCCTCGGATCTGACCGGGATCGACGGGGAGATCGCCGAAGCCTTCAACGACATCGCGGAGCTCAACGGCGGCCTCGCCCGGGAGCTCGACCGCGTCGCCAAGGTGGTCGGCAAGGAGGGTCAGATCGGCGAGCGCGGCAAGCTGCCGGCGGCCAAGGGCTGCTGGAGCGAGTGCATCGACTCCGTCAACTCGATGATCGGCGACCTCGTGCAGCCCACCACCGAGGTGGCCCGCGTGATCGGCGCCGTGGCGAAGGGCGACCTCAGCCAGGCCATGCAGCTCGAAATCGAGGGCAGGCCCCTCCGGGGCGAGTTCCTGCGCATCGGCAAGGTGGTGAACACCATGGTCGATCAGCTGAACTCCTTCGCCTCGGAGGTGACGCGCGTCGCCCGCGAGGTCGGCATCGAGGGCAAGCTCGGCGGTCAGGCCAAGGTGAAGGGCGTTGCAGGCACCTGGAAGGACCTCACCGACAACGTGAACATGATGGCGGCGAACCTGACGGGTCAGGTGCGTAACATCGCCGAGGTCACGACGGCCGTCGCGAACGGCGACCTGTCGAAGAAGATCACCGTCGACGTGAAAGGCGAGATGCTTGAGCTGAAATCCACCATCAACACCATGGTGGACCAGCTGAACTCCTTCGCAAGCGAGGTCACGCGCGTCGCCCGCGAGGTCGGCTCGGAAGGCAAGCTCGGCGGTCAGGCCCAGGTGAAGGGCGTCGCGGGCGTCTGGAAGGACCTCACCGACAACGTGAACATGATGGCCGCCAACCTCACCGGCCAGGTGCGCGGCATTGCCGAGGTGGTGACGGCGGTCGCCGAGGGCGACCTCACCGGCAAGCTCACCTTCGACGCCAAGGGCGAGATCGCGGCGCTCGCCGACACGATCAACTCCATGATCGGGACGCTCGCCACCTTCGCCGACCAGGTGACCAACGTGGCCCGCGAGGTCGGCATCGAGGGCAAGCTCGGCGGACAGGCCCTCGTGCCCGGCGCCGCCGGCCTCTGGCGCGACCTCACCGACAACGTGAACATGATGGCGGCGAACCTGACGGGTCAGGTGCGTAACATCGCGGACGTGACGACGGCCGTCGCGAATGGCGACCTGTCCAAAAAAATTACGGTGGATGTCAAAGGCGAGATGCTGGAGCTGAAGAACACCATCAACACGATGGTGGACCAGCTCAACTCCTTCGCCTCCGAGGTGACGCGCGTGGCGCGCGAGGTGGGCACCGAGGGCAAGCTCGGCGGCCAGGCCCAAGTGAAGGGCGTCGGCGGGACCTGGAAGGATCTCACCGACAACGTGAACTCCATGGCCGCCAACCTCACCGGCCAGGTGCGTAACATCGCGGACGTGACGACCGCGGTCGCGAATGGCGACCTGTCCAAGAAGATCACCGTCGACGTTCGGGGCGAGCTTCTCGAACTCAAGAACACCATCAACACGATGGTGGATCAGCTGAACTCCTTCGCGAGCGAGGTGACGCGCGTCGCCCGCGAGGTGGGTACGGAGGGCAAGCTCGGCGGACAGGCCAAGGTGGAAGGCGTCGGGGGCGTCTGGAAGGGCCTCACCGACAACGTGAACTCCATGGCGGCGAATCTGACCGGTCAGGTGCGTAACATCGCCGACGTGACCACCGCCGTTGCGAACGGCGACTTGTCCAAGAAGATCACCGTCGACGTGCGCGGCGAACTGCTCGAACTCAAGAACACCATCAACACGATGGTGGACCAGCTCAACAGCTTCGCCTCCGAGGTGACCCGCGTCGCGAAGGAAGTGGGCTCCGAAGGAAAGCTCGGCGGACAAGCGCAGGTGAAGGGCGTCGGCGGCGTGTGGAAGGGCCTTACCGACAACGTGAACCTCATGGCGGCCAACCTGACGGGTCAGGTGCGCGGCATCGCCGACGTGGTGACGGCGGTCGCGACGGGCGACCTGTCGAAGAAGATCACCGTCGTGGTCGAAGGTGAGATGCTGGAGCTGAAATCGACCATCAACACCATGGTGGATCAGCTGAACTCCTTCGCGAGCGAGGTGACGCGCGTCGCCCGCGAGGTGGGCTCGGAGGGCAAGCTCGGCGGACAGGCCCAGGTGAAGGGCGTTGCCGGCACCTGGAAGGATCTGACCGACAACGTGAACATGATGGCCGCCAATCTGACCGGCCAGGTGCGTAACATCGCCGACGTGACGACGGCCGTCGCGAACGGCGACCTTTCCAAGAAGATCACCGTCGACGTGCGCGGTGAGATGTTGGAGCTGAAGAACACCATCAACACCATGGTGGATCAGCTCAACAGCTTCGCTTCGGAGGTGACCCGTGTGGCCCGCGAGGTCGGCACCGAGGGCAAGCTCGGCGGCCAGGCTCAGGTGAAGGGCGTCGGCGGGACCTGGAAGGATCTGACCGACAACGTGAACATGATGGCGGCGAACCTGACGGGTCAGGTGCGTAACATCGCGGATGTCACGACGGCCGTCGCGAACGGCAATCTTTCAAAGAAGATTACCGTCGACGTAAAAGGCGAGATGCTGGAGCTGAAGAACACCATCAACACCATGGTGGATCAGCTCAACAGCTTCGCCTCCGAGGTGACCCGCGTCGCGAAGGAAGTGGGCACGGAAGGCAAGCTCGGCGGCCAGGCGCGAGTCGAAGGCGTGTCGGGCCTCTGGCGCGACCTCACCGACAACGTGAACCAGCTCGCCGCGAACCTCACCAACCAGGTGCGCGCCATCGCGGAAGTCGCCACAGCCGTGACCCGCGGCGACCTCACCCGGTCGATTACCGCCGAGGCGCTGGGCGAGCTCGCGGCGCTGAAGGACAACATCAACGAGATGATCCGCAACCTGCGTGACACCACGCAGAAGAACGCGGAGCAGGATTGGCTCAAGACCAACCTCGCCAAGTTCACCCGCATGCTGCAGGGCGAGCGCGATCTCACGACCGTGTCCAACATGATCCTGTCGGAGATCGCCCCGCTGGTGAACGCCCAGCGCGGCGTCTTCTACACGGTGGATGCGAACGGCGGCGAGCCGGTGCTCGACATGGTGGCCTCCTACGCCTTCACGGAGCGCAAGCATCTGTCGAACCGCTTCCGCCTGCGGGAGGGCATCGTCGGCCAGGTGGCTTACGAGAAGAAGCGCATCCTGCTCACCAACGTGCCGGGCGATTACATCACCATCGGGTCCGGGCTCGGCGAGGCCTCGCCGCTCAACATCATCGTCCTGCCGGTCCTTTTCGAGCAGGAGGTGAAGGCGGTGATCGAGCTTGCCTCGTTCAACCGCTTCTCGGAGACGCACCAGTCGTTCCTCGATCAGCTCACCGAGTCGATCGGCATCGTGCTCAACACGATTGCCGCCAACATGCGGACGGAGGGCCTCCTCAAGCAGTCGCAGCTTCTCACCACCGAGCTGCAGAGCCAGCAGGAGGAGCTGAAGAAGACCAACGACCGGCTGGAGCAGCAGGCCGCGACGCTCCGCCAGTCGGAAGAGCTCCTGCGCCAGCAGCAGGACACCCTGCAGCAGACCAACGAGGAGCTGGAGGAGAAGGCGCGCCTTCTCGAGATCCAGAAGAAGGAGGTCGAGGGCAAGAACCGCGAGGTCTCCGTCGCCAAGACGGCCCTGGAGGAAAAGGCCGAGCAGCTCTCGCTGACCTCGCGCTACAAGTCGCAGTTCCTCGCCAATATGAGCCACGAGCTGCGCACGCCGCTGAACTCGCTGCTCATCCTCTCCAAGCTCCTCACCGAGAACCAGGAGGGCAACCTCTCCGACAAGCAGCGTGAATTCGCCAAGACGATCCACGCGGCGGGCTCGGATCTCCTCGCGCTCATCAACGACATCCTCGACCTGTCGAAGATCGAGTCGGGCACGGTCAGCCTCGAGCTCACCAATGTGGGGATGAAGGACATCACGAACCACATGGAGCGCACCTTCCGCCAGGTGGCGGAGGAGCGTCGCCTCGACTTCGTGATCGAGGTGGATCCGCGGATGCCGAACACGCTCCGCACGGACACCAAACGCCTGCAGCAGGTGCTGCGCAACCTTCTCTCGAACGCCTTCAAATTTACCGAGAAGGGCGGCGTCACGCTGAAGGTCGGCACGGCGGAGGGGTCGCCCCTGCGCTCCGGCCAGAACTGGGTGGCGTTCTCCGTCACGGATACCGGCATCGGCATCCCGGAGGACAAGCAGCGCATCATCTTTGAGGCCTTCCAGCAGGCGGACGGCACGACGAGCCGCAAGTACGGCGGCACGGGCCTCGGCCTTGCGATCAGCCGCGAGATTGCGCGCCTCCTCGGCGGCGAGATCGTGGTGTCGAGCGCGCCGGGCCGCGGCTCGACCTTCACGCTGTTCCTTCCCGTCGAGCCCCCGGCCGCGACGCTGGACGACACCACCGTCCTGACGCGCACGAACGGCACCGCGGCGGACACCGCCTCGCAGCCGGTCCTGCGTCAGCCCTCGGCCGCCATGGCGCTGTCGGCTTCGGCGGACGACCGCCACGCCATCACGGAGGGCGACCATGTCGTGCTCGTCATCGAGGACGACGCCATGTTCGCGTCCGTGCTGCTCGAGCTTGCCCGCGAGCAGGGCTTCAAGGGCCTCATCGCCACGGACGGCGCCGCGGCCCTCGCCCTGGCCCATCGCTACAAGCCCCATGCGATCACCCTCGATATCGGGCTGCCCGACATGGACGGCTGGGCCCTGCTCGATCTTCTGAAGCATGACCCGCGCACCCGCCACGTGCCGATCCACGTGATCTCGGTGGACGACCAGAAGAAGCGGGGCCTCAAGGCCGGCGCCTTCGGCTTCCTGGAGAAGCCCGTCGACCGCGATTCGCTCCTCGGCGCGCTCTCCCGCACGAAGGAGTTCATCGACCGGCCGGTGAAGAACCTTCTCCTCGTGGAGGACGACGACAACCAGCGCATGAGCATCACCGAGCTGCTCGGGGGCGGTCAGGTGGACGTCACGGGCGTGGGCACCGCGGAGGCCGCCCTCGAGGCCATCGGCGCCCGCCGCTTCGACTGCGCCATCGTCGACCTCGGCCTGCCGGACCTGCCCGGAGCGGACCTCATCGAGCGCATCCGCAAGACCAAGGGCGGCGAGGAACTGCCGATCGTGATCTATACGGGTCAGGATCTCACGAAGGCCCAGGAGCGCCGCCTCGAGCGGATGGCATCCACCGTCATCGTGAAAGGGCAGGGGTCGTCCGAGAAGCTCCTCGACGAGACCGCCCTGTTCCTCCACCGGGCCATCTCCTCCATTCCGGAGGACAAGCAGATCATCGTCGAGCGCCGGGACGAGAGCACCCTCGAAGGGCACAAGGTGCTCGTCGTCGACGACGACATGCGCAACATCTTCTCCCTGTCGAGCGCGCTCGAGCTCTACGGCATGCAGGTGGTCTTCGCCGAGAACGGACGCGAGGGCATCGAGCGGCTGAAGAGCACGCCGGGGATCGACGTGATGCTCGTCGACATCATGATGCCCGAGATGGACGGCTACGAGACCATGCGCGAGATCCGCAAGATCCCGGCCTACAAGGACCTGCCCCTCATCGCCGTGACCGCGAAAGCCATGGCGGGCGATCGGGAGAAGTGCCTCGAGGCGGGGGCGACGGACTACGTCTCGAAGCCTGTGGACATCGATCAACTCCTCGCGGTTCTGCGCGTCCAACTCGGGCGCAGCACGTACATTGCGAAGGAGACCGACGTCCGGCCGAACGGCGCGGCGGAGAGCGGACTGCGATCATGACCGAACATTTCAGGCCGGTGGAGTTGGACATGGACGTCTCCCGTCCGCCTCTGACCCATGCCGCGCCTGGCATGATCACGGCGAAGATCCTAGTGGTCGACGACGACCACCGCAATCTCCTGGCGGTTCGCGAGATGCTGCGCGCGCCGGGCCTCGAGATCGTCACGGCGGATTGCGGCGAAGCGGCCCTGCGCCACGTGCTGCGGGACGACTTCGCCGCCATCCTTCTCGACGTGCAGATGCCGCGCATCGACGGCTACGAGGTCGCGGGCCTGATCCGCGGCCGCGCCCGCTCGTCCCGCGTGCCGATCATCTTCCTGACGGCCTTCAACAAGGACGACGTGCACGTCTTCCGAGGCTATTCGGCGGGCGCCGTCGACTACGTGTTCAAGCCCATCGAGCCGCTCATCCTCAAATCGAAGGTGGAGGTCTTCGTCGAGCTCTACCGCAAGACGGAGGAGATCCGCCGGCAGGGCGAGGAGGAGCGCCGGCTCCTGATGGAGAACCTGCGGGTCCGCAGCGAGAAGCTGAAGACCGAGCAGGCCCTGCGGCGCCGCGAGGAGCACCAGTCCATCGTGCTCCAGTCGCTCCCCATCGCCCTCTACACGGCGCCCCTGCGCGAGGATCACCGGCAGCTTCACTTCACCAACGAGAGCGTGGAGCGCATCACGGGCTTCAAGCCGGCGGCGTTCCTGGAGGCGGAGGATTTCTGGTCTTCCCGGGTCCATCCCGAGGATCGCGAGCGGGTGTTCGGCCAGCTCGCGGCGCTCGGCGACGACGGTGCCGCGACCCTGGAATACCGGTGGCGCTGCGCCGACGACACGGAGCGGCACTTCCTCGACCAGATCGTCGTCATCCGCGACGACGACGGGGACCGGCGCGAGTTCTTCGGCCTGTGGTTCGACATCACGGAGCGCAAGCAGCTGGAGCAGAGCCTCCTGCATGCGAGCAAGCTCGAAGCGGTGGGGCGCCTCACGGGCGGCATCGCGCACGATTTCAACAACATGCTGAGCGTGGTCATCGGCAATCTCGACCTGCTGCAGAAATCCGTGGCCAAGAACGAGAAGGCGCAGCGCCGTGCCCTGATGGCCATGGAGGGCGCGCAGCGCTGCGCCGACCTCACGCACCGCCTCCTCGCCTTCTCGCGCCGGCAGCCCCTCCAGGCGGCCACCGTCGACGTGAAGGGCCTGCTGCCGGGGCTGCTCGAACTCATGCAGCGAACCCTCGGCGAGCGCGTGAGGGTGACGCTCAAGGCGGACGAGGTGGTGTGGCCCATCAAGGTCGACCGCGCGCAGCTCGAGGCGGCTCTCCTCAACCTTGCCGTCAATGCGCGCGACGCCATGCCGGAGGGCGGCGATCTCACCATCGCGGTGGAGAACCGCACCGTCGAAGAGGGCGGCCGCGTCACGGCGGGCGATCACGTGGTGATCTGCGTCATCGACACGGGCACCGGCATGCCCCCGCAGGTGCTCGAGCGCGTGTTCGAGCCCTTCTTCACCACGAAGGAGAGCGGCAAGGGCACGGGTCTCGGTCTCAGCATGGTCTACGGCTTCGTCCAGCAATCGGGCGGGCATGTGGATGTGGCGAGCGCGCCCGGCGAGGGCACCACGATCAGGATCTACCTGCCCAGGGCGGAAGGCGCGGTCGCGCAGGCGCCGGCGCGCAAGAGCGACGAGCCGACCCAGCCCTTCGGCGAGGGACAGGTCGCCCTCGTGGTCGAGGACGATGCGGCGGTGCGGCAGGTGGCGGTGTCGACCCTGCAATCCCTGGGCTTCGAGGTGCAGGAGGCCGAAACCGGCGATCAGGCGGCGAGCCTGCTCAAGCAGAACGGCAAGGTGCGCCTCGTGCTCAGCGACGTGCGCATGCCCGGCACGATGACGGGAATCGATCTTGCCCGCATGGTCAGGCGCGAATGGCCGGGCATGCGGGTGCTCCTCACCACCGGCTACGTGGATGGGGAGGAGACCGTCGACGGGGTGGAACTTCTTTACAAGCCTTATCGCGCGACGGATCTCGCCGAGCGGATCCAATCCCTGCTGCAGGCGGCCTGACGGGTTGAGGGTGGAGCGCGGCGCTCAAGGGCGCCGGACCGCCGGCAGTCTCTGCTTCACCGTGAAGAAATCCGCCCAAGGGTCCGCTTTCAGGGTGCCGAGGCGGGCCCCGAGACTCGCGACCGTGAACTGGTTCGTCTCGCGCGTCTCCGCCAATTCCTCCCAGGCGAGGGGCGTCGAGACCGGGGCGCCCGGTCGGGCGCGGGTCGAGTAGGGAGCGACCGCGTGGGCGCCGCGGGCATTGCGAAGGTAGTCGATGAAGACTCGGCCCGTGCGCTCGCTTTTCGAGGCCTTCGTCAGGTAGCGGTCCGGGCTGTCGGCCTCCATGGCTTCGGCGATGGAGCGCGAGAAGGCTTTCGCCCGTTCCCAATCGGCCTCCGGGGTGAGGGGCACGACCACGTGAAGGCCCTTGCCGCCGGTCGTCTTGAGGAAGGCTTCGAGCCCGAGATCGCGCAGGCGGCTGCGGACCTCCCGGGCGGCGTCGGTCACCGCCCTCCAGGGGAGCCCTTCGGCCGGATCGAAATCGAAGACGATCCGGTCCGGGCGCTCCACGTCGGTCAGGGCCGATCCCCAGGGATGCAGTTCGAGCACGCCCGCCTGAACGAGGGCGACGACCCCGGCAAGGCCGTCCACGTGCAGCACCTCCTCGTCCTTGTCGCCGTGCCGCAGCACCGTGCGCCGAACCTGCGGGTTAAGGCCTGCCCATCCGTGCTTCTGGAAGAAGCATTTCTCGCCCGTGCCCGCTGGACAGCGGACGAGGGTCAGCGGGCGATCCACGATGTGCGGCAGAAGCCGGTCGGCGATGGCAGCGTAGAACTCGGCCAAGCCCTGCTTCGTGACGCCGGCATCGCGCCACAGCATCCGGTCCGGGTGGGTGAGGCGGATGCCTTCCACCGCGACGGACGCGGGAGCCCGCCGGGACTTGTCCGGCGCCGCGCGCCCGGGCGCCTTGCCGGGGCCCTTCGCTGCAGGGGACGGAGCGGGTTTCGCCATGGTGCGAGGTCAAAGCCGCACCATGGGACCCGGTTCCTCACGAGGCGAGGGCGTCGGCCTCCGTAGCCGCGGCGGGGGTGCGTTCCTGCAGGAAGGCCGCCGCGATGAGGTCCCGCGTATAGGCCTCGCGGGGTCGCTCGAAGATCGACTCCGCCGTGCCCCGCTCCACCACCTTGCCGCTCTTCATGACGAGGATCTCGTCCGAGAGCGCCCGGACGACCGCCAGATCGTGGCTGATGAACACGTAAGCGAGGCCATGCGCCTTCTGCAGGTCGCGCAGAAGGTCGACGACCTCCTTCTGGACCGAGCGGTCGAGGGCGGAGGTGGGCTCGTCGAGGATGACGAGCTTCGGGTGCAGGATCATGGCGCGAGCGATCGCGATGCGCTGGCGCTGGCCGCCCGAGAACTCGTGCGGATAGCGGTTGCGCCAAGCCGGATCGAGCCGCACCTCCTCGAAGGCCTGGATGGCCCGCCGGTCGCGCTCCCGGCGCGAGATGGCGGGCTCATGGACGAGGAGGCCCTCGGTGACGATCTCGCCCGCCGTCATGCGCGGCGAGAGAGAGCCGAAGGGATCCTGGAACACCACCTGGAGCCGGCGGCGCAGGGGCCGCATCCCGGCCCGGTCGAGGGGCATGAGGTTGCGGTCCTCAAAGCGCACGAGGCCGGCGGCGGGCTGGAGGCGCAGGATGGCGCGGCCGAGGGTCGACTTGCCCGAGCCCGACTCGCCCACGATGCCCACCGTCTCGCCGGCGCGCACGGTGAGGCTCACGTCGTCGACGGCCCTCAGAACGTGAGCGCCCTTGCCCAGAAAGCCGCCCTTCAAGTTGAAGGTGACCTGGATGTTCCGGGCTTCGAGAACCACGGGAGCGCTCGCGGGCACGGGCTCCTTGCGGCCTCGGGGCTCGGCATCGATGAGCATGCGCGTATAGGGGTGCTTCGGCGCGGCGAAGAGATCGGCGGTCGTGCCGCTCTCCACCACCTCGCCGCTCCGCATCACGTAGGTGCGGTCCGCGAAGCGCCGGACGACGCCGAGATCGTGGGTGATGAACACGATCGACATGCCGAGGCGCTTCTGCAGGTCGGCGAGCAGTTCCAGGATGCGGGCCTGCACGGTGACGTCGAGAGCCGTCGTCGGCTCGTCGGCGATCAGCACGTCCGGGTTGTTGGCGAGCGCCATGGCGATCATCACGCGCTGGCGCTGGCCGCCCGAGAGCTCGTGCGGGTAAGAGTCGAGGCGCCGGGCCGGCTCGGGAATGCGGACGAGCTCCAGCAGCTCGATGGAGCGCTTGCGGGCCTCGGCCTTGCTCAAGCCTCCATGGGCGGTGAGCGGCAAGGCGAGCTGATCGCCGATCCGGTAGAGCGGATCGAGGGACGTCATCGGCTCCTGGAAGATCATGGTGAGCTTCGAGCCGCGATAGCGGTTGAGCTTGTCGGGTTTCAGCCCAACGAGCTCCTCGCCGCGGTACTTCACCGAGCCTTCCGCCCAGCCGTTGGAGGCGAGGAGCCCCATGACGGACATCATGGTCTGGCTCTTGCCCGAGCCCGACTCGCCCACGATGGCCACGGTCTCGCCCGGTTGAACGTCGAGGCTGATGCCCTTCACGGCGTGCAGGATGCCGTCGCCCGTGCGAAAGCGGACGTTGAGGTCGCGGACCGAGAGAACGGGTTCGGCCATGTCAGCGGTCCTTCGGATCGAGGGCGTCGCGCAAGCCGTCGCCGATGAAGTTGAGGCAGAACAGGATCGCGACGAGGGTGATCGCCGGGTAGATCAGCATCCAGGTGGAATCCTGGATGCTCTTGGCGCCCTCCGAGATCAGCACGCCGAGGCTCGTATAGGGCTCCTGCACCCCGAGGCCCAGGAACGACAGGAAGCTCTCGAGCAGGATCACCCGCGGCACCATCAGGGTCATGTAGACCACCACGGGGCCGAGCGTGTTCGGAATGACGTGGCGGCGGATAATGCCCCGGGTCTCGACGCCGAGAGCCTCGGCGGCCTGCACGTATTCCTGGCGCTTGATGGAGAGGGTCTGGCCGCGAACGATGCGAGCCATGTCGAGCCATTCGACCGCGCCGACGGCGAGGAACACGAGGACGAAGTTCCGGCCGAAGAACACGACCAGCATGATGACGAAGAAGATGAAGGGCAGCGAGTAGAGGATGTCGACGACGCGCATCATGAGGAGGTCCGCGCGCCCGCCGAGATAGCCGGAGGTCGCGCCGTAGACGACGCCGATGATGATCGCCACGAAGGTCGCCAGAAGGCCGATGGCGAGGGAGACCTGGCCCGCCTTCATGGTGCGGGTGAGAAGATCGCGGCCGTTCGCCTCCGTGCCGAAGAAGAAGTAGCGCTTCTCGACCGGGATGCTGACGAGGAGGCGGCGCCCCTCATCCTGCCGCTCGAGCACCTGTGCGGTGCCGAAGAGGTCGGAGCGCTCGAAATAGGCGAGGAGGCGCTCGTCGATGGGACGCTGGCTGGTGCTGACGAGGGTCATGCGCACCGCATCGCCCGTGACCTCGATGGCCTCGGGGCGGGCGCGCACGCGGGAGCCGATACGCTCGGCCTGCGGGGTGATCTGCTCGGCCTTGGGATAGGCGGTGAGGCTCGCGGGCGCTCGCACGTAATCCGGATAAACGCGGTCGAACGGGTGGCCGGTGAAGAACGGCCCGACGATGCAGGCGAGCGCGATGAGCGTCAGGATGACGATGCTCGCCACCGACGCCTTGTTGCGCAGGAGGCGGGTCCGTGCGTCCGCCCACAGGGAGCGGCCGACCACGGGACCCCTGACGGGGATGTCGGAGATGACGGCGCCTTCGGCCATGGGTGAGCCTCAGTCGTAGCGGACGCGGGGGTCGATCACCGCGTAGAGGATGTCGACGATGAGATTGAAGACGAGCACGAAGACCGCGACCACAACGACGGTGCCCATGACGAGGGTGTAGTCGCGGTTGAGCGCCGCCTCGACGAAGTAGCGGCCAATGCCCGGCAGGGCGAAGATGGTCTCCACCACCACCGAGCCCGTGAGCAGCGCCGCCGCGGCGGGACCAAGATAGGACACGACCGGCAGGGCCGCGCCGCGCAGGGCATGGCGAACGATCACCCGCGAGGGCAGGCCGAGGGAGCGGAGCGTGCGGATGTGGTTCGACCGCAGGTTCTCGATCATGGCGGCCCGGGTCATGCGGGCGATGATGGCGATCTGCGGCAACGCGAGGGTGATCACCGGCAGGATGAGGTTGCGGGGCGCGCCTCCCGCCCAGCCGGCCACCGGCAGCATCGACAAGGTAAGGCCGAAGACGATCTGCAGCACCGGCGCGATCACGAAGGTCGGGATCGTAAGGCCAAAGGTGCCGAGGCCGCTCACGAGGTAGTCGACCGTGCTGTTCTGGCGGAAGGCCGCGATGGTGCCGAGGGTCCCGCCGATCACGATGGCAAAGCCGAGCGCCAGCGCCCCGATGGTCATGGAGACCGGCAGGCCGTTGGCGAAGAGCTCGCCCACGCTGAAATCGCGCATGATGAAGGAGGGGCCGAAATCGCCCTGCACCACGTTGGCGAGGTAGCGCAGGTACTGCTCGAAGAGGGGACGGTCGAGACCGTAGATCCTCTGCAGGTTCTCCATCACCTTGGCTTCGAGGGGCCGTTCGAGATCGAAGGGGCCGCCGGGTGCGAGCCGGATCAGGAAGAACGAAATCGTAATGATGATAAAAAGCGTTGGGATCGCCGACAGGAGGCGGCGGGATACGAACGAGAACACGGGCTTCGACTCCGCTCGGTAACGAGCCCTCAAAAAGCGCAGCAGCCTTCACGGCCGACGTTGTCTTGGTGATCCGGGCGGCCCGAGAGGCCGCCCGGCTTATAGGGCGAGCTTACTGCTTCAGGCTGAGGAAGCGGCTCGGATAGACGCCCGAGATGTTCTGGTTGAAGCCTTCGAGCTTCTCGGAGATCAGGTTCTTCGTGCTGTAGTGCAGCAGCGGGATCCAGGGCTCCTCGTTCATGAAGATCTGTTCGGCCTTGAGCAGGTACTCGGCGCGCTTCTTGAGGTCTCCCTCCTTGGCGGCCTTGTTCTTCATGAGGTCGTCGTACTCGGCGTTCTTCCACTTGCCGTAGTTGAAGCCCTTGTTGTCGGATTCCAGCAGGAACAGGAAGTTCTGCGGGTCCGAATAGTCGCCGATCCAGCCGTAGCGGGCGATGTCGAAGTCGCCGCCGTCGCGCAGATGCGCAAAGTGCGTCTTGGAATCGGTGTTGATGAAGGACGTCTCGACGCCGAGGGCCTTCCACTGGTCGGCGATGGCCACGACCGTGTTCCGGTTGTTGTCCGTCGTGTTGTAGCGCATTTCGACCTTCAGCGGCTTGAGGCCCGGGCCGAAGCCGGCTTCCTTCAGCAGCGCCTTGGCCTTCTCCTCGCGGTCGATGGGCGACATGGTCGCGTAATCGGCCTGCGCCGGCTTGCCGTAATTGCCGATGCCCGGCGGCACGAAGGAATAGGCCGGCAGCATGGTGCCGCCCCAGATCTGCTCCGCGATGAACTCGCGGTCGATCGCCATGGAGAGCGCCTTGCGGACCTTCACGTCGTTCAGCGGCGGCTTCGAGGAGTTCACCGGAAGCGCGTAGACGCCGAGATACGGGCCGATCACCACCTGCTTGCCGAAGCGCTCCTTGAGGGCCTTCACCTGGTCGGCCGGGATGTCCGGGGTGGAGTGAAGCTCGCCCGCCTGGAAGCGCCGCACGGCCGCGGCGAGGTCCTGGATCGGGTAGAACATCACCTGATCGATCTTCACGTTCGCGGCGTCGTAGAAGTTGGGGTTCTTGACGACCTTGATGTGCGAGTTCGGCACGAACTCGGCGAGCATATAGGCGCCGTTCGTCACCAGGTTGCCGGGCTTCACGAAGTCCTTGCCGTGCTTCTCGACGGAAGCCGGATGGATCGGCAGGCCGGTCTGGTGGGTGAGCTGCTCGATGAAGTAGGGCGTCGGCTGCTCGAGGCGGATCTCGAGGGTGCGGTCGTCCACCGCCTTCACGCCGAGCTCCTCGGCCTTCATCTGACCCTTGTTGACCTTCTCGGCATTGAGGATCGGGAAAAGGATGTTGGCGTACTTGGCGCCGGTCTCCGGGTTCATGATCCGGCGATAGGCGAACACGAAGTCGGACGCCTTCACGGGGTCGCCGTTCGACCACTTGGCGTTCGCGCGAAGGGTGAAGCGGTAGAGCTTGCCGTCGTCGGCGGCTTCCCACTTCTCGGCGACGCCGGGGACGACCTCGCCCTTGTTGTTCTTGATGACGAGACCCTCGTAGAGGTCGCGCAGCACGTGGGACTCGCCCACCGTGGAGGTCTTGTGGATGTCGAGCGTCTCCGGCTCGCCGTCATTGCCTCGGTGGTAGGTGACCTGCGCCAGCGCGGTGCTCGCGAGCGCCACCGATGCGATGGCGGCCAGCGCCGTTTGTTTGAACCATTTGGACATCGAACGCGTCCCCTCTTAATTCTTTGCTGTGGCTTCCAACAATCTCGACTGCGTTACGGAACGTAGCCTTGTTTCATATTTCCTTCATTTTCCGGCCTTGTGTCCAGTCTCCTCGTCCTTTCGTAGTGAATATCCTGACGCAGCGTCAGCCTGCCCCAGGCACGCCTGTTCGGTGCGGCAAGGCGGCCGCCCGGTCTTCATCGAAGAGGTGAGCCGTCACGCGATCGTGTCAGGCACCGGCATCGAACACGAAACCCGCGGCCTCGATACCGGCGGCCGCCGCGATCTCGTCGTTGTCCGACGTGTCGCCCGAAATGCCGACCGCGCCGAGGATCGCCCCTTGAGCGTCCTTGATGAGCACGCCTCCGGGAACCGGCACGAGGGATCCGCCCACCACGTGCGAGGCGGCGGCCACGAAATAGGGCCGGTCGAGGGCCATCTTGTGGATCGCTCGGGACCCGACGCCGAGGGCAAGGGCGCCGTAGGCCTTGCCCATCGCGATCTCGGCCCGCTTCAGGCTCGTGCCGTCCTCGGAACCGAGGGCCCGCAGGGCTCCGCGCTCGTCGTAGACGGCCACCGCGAGAGGCTTCATCTTGCGCTCTCGGGCGGTTTTCAGGGCGGCGGCGAGGATCGTCTGGGAGGCGTCGAGCGTGAGCTGAGGCATGGTCGTCGGGCTCCTGTGCGGGTGGCTTGCCAATCGGGCTCCGGTTTCGGTCAGCGCAGGGCGCGGTCGCGCTGGGCGAGCCAGCTTGCCACGGCCCGGCGCTCGTCGAGGGTCATCTCGGTGATGTTGTTCGGCGGCATGGCGTGGGTGAGCACGCTCTGCACCCGCACCGATTCCGCGTGGCGGGCGATCTCCTCGGGGGTGTCGAGACGCACGCCCCGCGGAGCGACCGCGATCCCGGCCCAGACGGGTTCTGCGGCGTGGCACATGGAGCAGCGCGACTGGATCGCGAGCACCGCCTCTTCGCTCGGCTCGGCGGAGGCGAGGGTGACGGGGCCGGCGGGCGCCTGAGCTTCGTTCGCGTTGCCGGGCTTGCCGAGGATCGACAGGTAGATCGCGGCCGCAAAGCACGCGGCGGCCAATCCCCAGGTCCACCAGGGCGAGCCCTTGTCGGCATGCTGCGAGTTGAAGAAGTGCCGGATGGCGGCGCCCGCGATCACCACGAGGCCCACGATCCCGACCGAATAGGCGGACGACCAGGCCAGCGGATAGTGGTTCGACAGCATCAGGAAAATGACGGGCAGCGTCAGGTAGTTGTTGTGCGTCGAGCGCTGCTTTGCCTGCTTGCCCAGCGCAGGGTCCGGCGTCTGCCCGGCGAGCAGCGCCTTCACGACCTTCTTCTGGTTCGGGATGATGATGAAGAAGACGCTCGCGCTCATCCAGGTCGCGATCATGGCGCCCGTGTGCAGGAAGGCCGCGCGGCCGTTGAACACTTGCGTGAAGGCGAAGGCCGCAGCGAGGATGAACACGAAGAGCACCGCGCCAAGGAGAACGTCGTTGCGGCCGAGCGGCGAGCGGCAGAGCCCGTCATAGACGATCCAGCCGACCGCCAGCCCGCCGATGCCGATGGCCGCCGCCTGCCAGGGCGCCAGCGCCCGCACGGCGGGGTCGACGGTGTAGAGATCCGCCTGCAGGTAGTAGATCCAGACGATGAGGAAGAAGCCCGTGAGCCAGGTGGCGTAGCTCTCCCATTTGAACCAGGTGAGCTCTTTGGGCAGTTCCGGCGGCGCAACGAGGAACTTGCGCATGTTGTAGAAGCCGCCGCCATGCACCTGCCAGGCCTCGCCTCCGACCCCGGCCTGCAGGCCCTCGCGCTTCTTGAGGCTGAGATCGAGGTGGATGAAGTAGAAGGAGGAGCCGATCCAGGCGATCGCGGTGATCACATGGGTCCAGCGGAGCAACTGGCTGACCCACTCGGAAATCTGAGGATCGATCATACGGGCGGCATTGCGCGAAAAGGACGGTATCGTCCAGGCGGCTTAAGAGTTTATCCGGGGGGCGTCCACTCCCTTTTTTGGGCTGTTTGCACGCTGTCCGGGCGGGTTCCGTCCTGTGTCCGCATGGCCCGCCAGCATTGAAGCCGCGGCGCCTTGATGCAGATATCCACCGTCTGACGTCGTTTCGGAGCCCTTCGTGCAGGACCGCTTCACCCGCATTGCCCTCGTCGTGGCGCTGCTGCTGCTCGGCTTTTACATCGCCGAACCTTACGTTTCGCGGCTCCTGTATGCCGAGACGGGTTCACGGGCCGTGACGGCGAGGGGCGATCTCGCGCCGTCCGAGCAGTCCACCGTCGAACTCTTCCAGCGGCTCTCGCCCTCCGTCGTCCACGTCTTCGCGCAGCCCGACCCGCGGCGTCTTGCCGAGCCCAACGACTTCGAGGATTTCGAGGAGCGCGGGCCCCGCGGCCCACGCGGACCGGGAGGTCCGGGCGGGCCGGAGGGCGGGGGGCAGGGCGTTCAGTCCGGCACGGGCTTTCTGTGGGATGCGGCCGGCCACGTGGTCACGAACAACCATGTGGTGGAGGGGTCGCGCGGGATCCGGATCCGCCTCGCGTCGGGTGAGAACGTCGAGGCCACGGTGGTGGGCACCGCGCCGAACTACGACCTTGCCGTCCTGCGCCTCGGCCGCCTCGCCCAGGTGCCGCCCCCGATCCCGGTGGGAACCTCGGGAGACCTCAAGGTGGGGCAGGCCACCTTCGCCATTGGCAACCCGTTCGGCCTCGATCAGACCCTCACCACGGGCGTGATCAGCGCCCTCCAGCGCCGCCTCCCGACGAGCGAGGGGCGGGAGATCGCGGACGTGATCCAGACGGACGCCGCCATCAATCCGGGCAATTCCGGCGGTCCCCTCATCGACTCCGCGGGCCGCCTCATCGGCGTCAACACGGCGATCTTCTCGCCCTCCGGCGCCTTTGCGGGCATCGGCTTTGCCATTCCGGTCGACGTGGTGAACCGGGTCGTCCCGGAGCTCATCCGCAACGGCCGGATGCCGACCCCCGGGATCGGGATCATCGCGGGCCAGGAATCGGCGGCGGCGCAGCTCGGCATCGAGGGCGTCGTCGTGGTGCGCACGGTGCCGGGCTCCCCGGCCCAGCGGGCGGGCCTGAGGGGCGTGAACCCGCAGACCGGCGAGATCGGCGACATCATCGTAGGGGCGAACGGCCAGCCCGTGCGACGGCTGTCCGACCTGACCGCGGCCCTCGAACGCGCCGGCGTCGGCCAGCAGGTCGAACTGTCGATCGACCGGGGAGGGCGGACCTCCACCGTCCGGGTCGACGTGGCGGATGTAGGCCAGGCCCGGCGATAGGCGTCCGGCGGCGAGGTGAGCGCCGTCAGCTTCTGACTGGTTCGTTCGCGGTCCCGTCTTGACGGCACGGCGTCCCATCGGGACAGTCGCCGCCCGCCAAGGAGTTCCCATGGGTCGCCTGTCCACCCACGTTCTGGATACCGTCAACGGCCGGCCTGCGGCCGGAGTCTCCGTCGCCTTGTTCCGCCTGAGCGGCGAGAGCCGCGAGCCCGTGGTGCAGACGGCGACCAACGCGGACGGGCGCACCGAAGCGCCGCTCATGACGGGTCAGGCCTTTCAGGCCGGATCCTACGAGCTGGTCTTCCAGGTCGGGGCCTATTTCCGATCCATCGGCACCGCCACCGCCGACCCGCCCTTCCTTGACGTGGTGCCGATCCGATTCCAGATCGCGGATCCCGATGGGCACTATCACGTGCCTCTCCTCGTCTCGCCTTGGAGCTACTCGACCTATCGCGGCAGCTGAGCCGGCGCCCTTAAAGACGCCCCAATCGTCCCGTCTGGACGAAGCTCGGCTTTCAACCCCCATCCATCATTCAGGATCCCGTCTTGCCCCCGGAGCGACCTTTGCCTGAGACCAGCTATCCCCGCGACCTCGTCGGATACGGCCGCACGCCGCCGCACCCGCGCTGGCCGAACGATGCCCGCATCTGCGTGCAGTTCGTGATCAACTACGAAGAGGGCGGCGAGAACAACATCCTGCACGGCGACCGGGCCTCGGAAGCCTTCCTGTCGGAGATCGTCGGCGCCGCGCCCTGGCCCGGCCAGCGGCACATGAACATGGAGTCGATCTACGAATACGGCTCCCGCGCGGGCTTCTGGCGCCTGCACCGCATGTTCACCGAGCGGGCCATGCCGGTCACCGTCTACGGCGTCGCGACGGCGCTCCAGCGCAATCCCGACGCCGTGGCGGCCATGAAGGAGGCGGGCTGGGAGATCGCGAGCCACGGGCTCAAGTGGATCGACTACAAGGATTTCTCCTCCGACGAGGAGCGGGCGCACATCAACGAGGCGATCCGCATCCACACGGAGGTGACGGGCGAGCGGCCCCTCGGCTTCTACCAGGGCCGCACCTCGGAGCACACCTTGCGCCTCGTGATGGAGGAGGGCGGGTTCCTCTACTCGGCCGATTCCTATGCGGACGACCTGCCTTACTGGGTGTCGGGAGCGAAGGCGCCACAGCTCATCGTGCCCTACACGCTCGACGCGAACGACATGCGCTTCGCGACGCCTCAGGGCTTCAATGCCGGCGACCAATTCTACACCTATCTGAAGGACACGTTCGACGTGCTCTACGCCGAGGGCGAAACGGCGCCGAAGATGATGTCGGTCGGCCTTCATTGCCGCCTCGTCGGCCGCCCCGGCCGTGCGGCCGCTCTGGCGCGCTTCCTGGATTACGTGGCGTCCCACGAGAACGTCTGGGTGGCGAGGCGCATCGATATCGCCCGCCACTGGATCCGCCACCACCGGCCGGCGGAGCTGAAGCCCAGCGGCATGAGCATGGCGCTGTTCCTCGAATTGTTCGGCGACGTCTTCGAGCATACGCCCTGGATTGCCGAGCACACCTATCGCGGCGGCTTCACGGCGGCGCAGGACAGCGCGGAGGGCCTTCATGGCGCCCTCGTCGAGGTCATCCAGGGCGCCACGCGGGAGCAGAAGCTCGCGCTCATCCGCGCGCATCCCGATCTCGCCGGACGCCTGAAGGTCGCGGACCTGACGGACGACTCCAAGAAGGAGCAGGCTTCGGCCGGCCTCGACAGCCTCACGGAGGAGGAGAAGGCGCGCTTCCTGAAGCTCAACGACGACTACAAGCGCAGGTTCGACTTCCCCTTCATCATGGCCGTGAAGGGGCGTTCGAAGGCCGAGATCCTGACCGCCTTCGAGGAGCGACTGAAGCACGATCCCGATCAGGAGTTCGACACGGCCATGCGGGAGATCGAGCGGATCGCGCTCCTGCGCCTCAAAGACCGCCTGCCGTCGCTGCCGCAGGCGCTCGCCTCCGTCGCCTGAGGGCCTTCCATGCAGACACCGATGATCGTCGACCTTGATCGCGAAGCCGTGAAGGAGGGCCTTGCCGCCGGCACCCTGACACTCGTCGACGTGCGCGAACCGCACGAATTCGCCGCGGGTCACATCCCAGGCTCGCTCTCGATGCCGCTGTCGGCTTTCGATCCTGCGAGCCTGCCCGAGGGGCGCGTGGTGTTCTCCTGCGCGGCGGGCATCCGCTCGCAGCGCGCGGCGGAATTCGCCCAGGCCGCAGGCCGTGACCTGCGGGAGCACTATAAGGGCGGCTTCAAGGATTGGGTCCAATCGGGCGAGCCCGTCGACTGAACCCTTTCCGGCGCGCCCCGCCGCCACATTTCGATGCCCAACAAGGCCGGCCAGGCTCGTGCCGGCGAGAACGGAGTCCGCGATGCGCCCCATGAAATTCGGTGTCGGCCAGCCCGTCCGCCGCGTCGAGGATGCCCGGTTCGTCACCGGGGCCGGCCGCTACACGGACGATCACCGGCCCGCGAACACCGCGACCGGCATCGTCGTCCGCAGCCCCCACGCCCATGCCCGCTTCACCGTCGGGGACCTCTCCGCGGCGCGGGCCATGCCGGGCGTCCTCCTCGTTCTCACGCATGCAGACGTAGCGCAGCTCGGCACGATCCCGTGCCTCGGCCCGACCCGCAACTCGGACGGCTCGCGCATGACGCTGCCGCCCTATCCGGTGCTGGCGGACGGGATCGCCCGCCATGTGGGCGACGCCGTCGCCTTCGTGGTCGCGGAAACCGAGGACGAGGCGCGGGCCGCGGCCGAGGCGGTCGAGATCGACTGGGAGCCCCTCGACCCCGTGATCGGCATCGAAGGGGCGGAGGCCGAGGGAGCGCCCGCTGTCTGGCCGCAGGTCGCGACGAACGTCGCCTTCGATACGGAGGTGGGCAACCGGGAGGAGACCGATCGGGCGTTCGACGGGGCGCACCGGGTGGTTTCGCTCACGCTGGTCAACAACAGGCTCGTGACGAACTATCTCGAGACCCGCGCCTGCGTCGCCGAGTACGACCCGCAAGGCCAGCGCTGGACCCTGACCCTCGGGAGCCAGGGCAGCCACGACATCCGGGACATCCTGGCCAAGCACATCCTGAAGGTGGAGGCCGAGCGCATTCGCGTGGTCACGCCCGATGTGGGCGGGGGCTTCGGCACCAAGATCTTCATGTACCGCGAGTACCCGCTCTGCGCGGTGGCGGCCCAGCGCCTCGGGCGGCCCGTACGGTGGGTCGCGGACCGGACCGAGCACTTCCTCGGCGACGCCCACGGCCGGGACAACGTCACCACGGCGCATATGGCGCTCGACGAGAGCGGCCGCTTTCTTGGCCTGCGGGTCGACCTCAAGGCGGATCTCGGCGCCTATCTGTCCCAGTTCGCGCCCTTCGTGCCCTCCGCCGGCGCGCGCATGTCGCCCGGCTGCTACGACATCCCGGCGGTTCACGCCCGCATCCGCGGCTACTACACCAACACCCTGCCGGTTGACGCCTACCGGGGCGCGGGGCGCCCCGAGGCGGCCTACGTGATCGAACGCTTCGTCGACCACATTGCGCGCGAGATCGGCATGGCGCCGGACGCCCTGCGGGCGCTCAACTTCATCGAGCCCGAGGCCATGCCCTACACGACGCCGACGGACCGGGTGTACGACAGCGGCGAGTTCGAGGGTCACATGCGCCGCGCGATGGAGGTTGCCGGCTGGGCGACCTTCGGGGAGCGGCACGGCGAGGCGATGCGGCGCGGACGCCTGCGCGGCATCGGCCTTGCGAGCTACATCGAGGCATGCTCCGGGGGATCCGCCGAGGACGCCAAAGTGCGGCTCGAGGCCGACGGCACCGTCACGGTCCTCATCGGCACGCAGTCGACGGGCCAAGGGCACGTGACCGCCTATGCGCAGCTCGTCTCCCAGCATCTCGACATCCCCCTCGACCGCATCCGCGTCCACCAGGGCGACACGGACATGATCGCGACGGGGGGCGGCACCGGCGGGTCCCGCTCGATCCCGGTCGGCGGCGCGTCGGTGGCGGGCGCCTCCCGCAAGCTCGCTCAGAACCTCAAAGAGCTCGCGAGCGATGCCCTCGAAGCCGGCGTCGCGGATCTCGAGATCGCCGAGGGTGCCGTGCGCGTGGCGGGGACGGACCGCGCCGTCTCGTTTGCCGACCTTGCCGCCCTCCCCAAGGCGACGCCGGACCTTCTGACCACCGCCGACAGTTGGAAGCCGCCAGAGGCGACCTATCCCAACGGGACGCATGTCTGCGAGGTGGAGATCGATCCCGATACGGGCGAGACGGAGGTGGTGGCCTACACCATCGTGGACGATTTCGGCGTGACCTTGAACCCGCTCCTCCTCATGGGCCAGGTCCATGGGGGCGCGGTGCAGGGCATCGGGCAGGCGCTGCACGAACGGACGGTCTACGACGCCGGGGGGCAGCTCGTGACGGCGTCCTTCATGGATTACCGCCTGCCGCGGGCCGCCGACGTTCCGAACTTCCACTTCGAGACCCGCAACGTGCCCTCGACCACCAACGTCATGGGCATGAAGGGAGCGGGTGAAGCCGGCGCCATCGGGGCCTGCCCGGCGGTCATGAACGCGGTGGCGGATGCGCTCCATCGCGGCTTCGGCATCCGCGAGGTGGACATGCCGGCGACGCCGGACCGGGTCTTCGCCCTCATCCGGGCCGCCGATGTGGTGAAGGCCGCCTGAGCGCTCACCGGATCGTGTTTGGCCACAATGCAAGGACAGCTTTGCAATTTTGACGGGAGCGCTCGACGCTCCCGGCTGTCTAATGCGGGGTGGCGAACCATCCGCCCATAACAACCAGGAAATGCTTCCATGATGCGTACCATCCTCGTCGCCGGCGCCGTCACGCTCGGCATCACGGCAGCCGTCGCGCAGGCGACGAACGTCATCGAGCAGCGCAAGGGCCTGATGAGGCAGAACGGCGCCGCGACCCGCACGGTCTCCGCCATGCTGCGCGGCCAGGCGCCGTTCGAGCTCGCCCAGGTGCAGTCCGCCCTGCAGAACTACATCCAGGTCGGCCAAGTCTATCCGTCCCTCTTCCCGGACGACTCGAAGACCGGCAACGACACGCGGGCCCTGCCGGCGATCTGGGAAAACCGGGCCGACTTCAACGCGCAGAACGCCAAGTTCGTGCAGGACTCCCAGGCGGCCCTGTCGGCCATCAAGGACGAGGCGACCTTCAAGACCGAGATGCCGAAGGTTCTCGGCAATTGCGGCGCCTGCCACCAGAAGTACCAGCGTCAGGGCTGAGCCACGGCGCGCGAGCGGGCGGCTGCGGCCGCCCGTCTATGTCATGAAGGGCTGATCGGATGCGGAAGGTTCTGGCGGGCCTAGCCGGTCTCCTGGTTCTGGGAGCGGCGGGCTTCTTCGTCCTCACGATGCCGTCCGTCTATCGGCTCGTGCGGGGGGAACAGGCCATCCCGCCCGGCCACGTGGCGAACCTCGAGAACGGGCGGATTCTCTACCATGCGGGCGGCTGCGCCTCCTGCCACGCGACGCCGAACCAGGAGGACCGCACCCGCCTCGGCGGCGGCTATGCCCTGAAATCCCCGTTCGGCACCTTCTACGTGCCCAACATCTCCTCGCACCGGACGGACGGGATCGGGTCCTGGACGGCGGCGGACTTCGTCCGCGCCATGCGGGAGGGCGTTTCGCCGGACGGACGCCACTACTACCCGGCCTTCCCCTACACCTCGTATCAGCGCATGCCGGCCACGGATCTGGCGGACATGTTCGCCTACATGCAGACCTTCCCCGCCGTTGAGGGACGCGCCCGGGATCACGACCTGCCGTTCCCCTTCACCATCCGCCGCGGCGTCGGCCTGTGGAAACTCGCGTTCCTGAACGGCAAGCCCTTCGCCCCCGATCCCGCCAGGAGCGCGAGCTGGAACCGGGGCGCCTATCTCGTCGAGGGGCCGGGCCACTGCGCCGAGTGCCACAGCGAGCGGAACGTCGCGGGCGCCCTCATCCCCGAGCGGCGCTATGCCGGCGGCCCCGACCCGGAGGGGCGCGGCATGGTGCCGAACATCACCCCGCATCCGACCGGCACGGGCGGCTGGACGGTGGCCGACATGGCCCAGATGCTGAAGACGGGGGAGACGCCGAACTTCGTCAACGTGAGCGGGCCCATGGGGTCGGTGGTGCGCAACACCGCCGAACTGCCCGAGGCGGACCGGGCCGCGATGGGCGAGTACCTGCTCTCCCTGCCGCCCCGCGAAGGCTTCAAGCGGCCCGGATAGGCGTCAATCCATGACCGCCGCTTTGAGGATGCACACCATGTTGGCGCGCCCGGGCGCGCTGCCGACGCAGCGCACCGTGTGGCGCCGGTCGCAGCGGTAGCGCAGGGTCTCGCCCGCTTTGGCGTGCTGCACGGCCTCGCCCACCTCGACCTCGAACTCGCCGTCCAGCACCGACAGGCACTCCACGGAGCCCCGCTGGTGGCCTTCCGAGTCGAGCACGCCGCCCGGCTCCGCCTGCACGTCGTACCATTGCAGCCACTCGACGGTCTTGATCCAGCCGATGATGGCGAGGCGCACCTTGCCGTCGTCCGAGAGCAGGATCGGCGTGTCGGCCTTGGAGGATTTTTGGATGAACGGCTCCTCCTCGCTCGTGGCCAGAACCCGCTCGATCGACACGTCGAGGGCCTGGCTGAGCCGCCAGATGGTGGCGAGGGTCGGGTTCGTCTCGTTCCGCTCGATCTGGCTGATGATCGATTTGGCGACGCCGGACTGCTCCGCCAATTCGGACAAGGAGAGATTATAGGCCTTGCGCAGCCGCTGGACGGTCTTGCCGAGCTGCCCCGACAGGACCTGCGCGCCAGCCTCCAGTTCCCGCTGCCGCTCGCGACCTTCAACGCCCATGCAACACTCTCGATTCCGACAAATCGGACGGTTGTTTGTTCAAGCAAACGGTTGTGAGGGATGTCGCCCGGAGGGTCAAGCGTCTCTCGCCTAGCCGCCGGCCGGGCGTTGGGACGAGGTTTCCACTTCCTTCCTGCGCTCGAGGCCGAGCCTGCGCTCGCGCAGGAGAACGAAGATCCCGGCCCCGGCGACGATGGCCGCTCCCGCCAGCACCGTCGCGGTCGGCAGATCCCCGAACAGCACCCAGCCGAGCAGGAGGGCCCAGATCATGGTGGTGTACTCGAAGGGCGCGACGATGGAGGTGTCGGCGTACCGGTAACATTGCGTGAGCAGGATCTGCCCGATGCCGCCGAGGATCCCGATGAGAACGAGGATGGCGAAATCCTGCAGCGACGGCATGCGCCAGCCGAAGAGCGCCGTCACGAGCCCGAGCGCCGTGGTGAGGAGGGAGAAATAGAGGACGATCGCCCCCGTCCTTTCGGTGGCGGTGAGGCGCCGGACCTGGATCGTCGCCCCGGCCGAGCAGCACGCGCCGAAGAGTGCGACGAGGGCGCCGAAAGCGGCCTCGCCGCCCGGTGCTCCGCCCGACGGCGTCGCGGCGCGGGCGGTCGAGAGGTGGGGCGACACCATGATCAGAACCCCGACGAAGCCGACCGCCACCGCGGTCCAGCGATAGGCCCGCACGGTCTCCTTCAAAACCAGGGCGGCGAGCGCCACCACGATGAGCGGGGTCGCATAGCCGATCGCGATGGCGTCGTGCAGGGGAAGGTAGGTGAGCGCGATGAACCCCGAGAACATGCCCGCGCTTCCGATGATGCCCCGGGTCACGTGGCCGCGGACGTCGTTCGTGCGCACGGCATTGATGAGGTCACCCTCCCAGGCGAGCCACAAGAGGAGCGGCACGAGGGCGAAGGCGGAGCGGAAGAAGATCAACTCGCCCGTCGGGTACTCGCCGCTCACGAGCTTCAGGCACGCCGACATCATCGTGAAAGCGAGCGCTGAGAGAACTTTGAGGCTGATGCCGAGGAGCGGCTTCACGGATCGGGGTGTCTCGACGGGAGACTCCTTCCAATCATGATCCGGGCGCCGGCGAAAGGGCGGCAGGCTCGGCGGCGCCCCTCCCATGCGCGAGGCACATGCCTTGCGCGAGGATTGTCACAGCACTGTCAAGGGTTCGTCATCAAAGCGAGACGGGAATCCGGCTTTGGTGCCCTCGATTAGGAAAGGACATCCCTTGGCCAAGGATGAAGACCCGATCCGCGTCCGTGCGCTCTTCCTGTCCGACGTTCACCTCGGGACCAGGGGATGCCAGGCCGGCCTGCTCCTCGACTTCCTGCGCCGGTACGACGCGGATGTGATCTACCTCGTCGGCGACATCGTCGACGGATGGCGGCTGAAATCCGGCTGGTACTGGCCGCAGGCCCACAACGACGTCGTCCAGAAGCTGCTGCGCAAGGTCCGCAAGGGCACGCGGGTCGTCTACGTCCCGGGCAATCACGACGAGTTCCTGCGGGACTTCGTGGGCAGCAATTTCGGCGGCATCGACATCGTCGATCACGCGATCCACGAGGCGGCGGACGGCAGGCGCTACCTCGTCACGCACGGCGATCAGTTCGACATGGTGGTGCGCCACGCCCGCTGGCTCGCCCATCTCGGGGACGGGGCCTACACGCTTGCCCTGTTCCTCAACACGCACCTCAACACCCTGCGGCGCCGGCTCGGGCTCACCTACTGGTCCCTGTCCGCCTGGGCGAAGCTGAAGGTAAAGAACGCCGTCAACTTCATCGGCCAGTTCGAGGAGGTGCTTGCGGGCGAAGCCAAGCGCTACCAGACGGACGGCGTGATCTGCGGCCACATCCACCACGCGGCGATGCACGACGAGTGGGGGATCCGCTACGTGAATACGGGCGACTGGGTCGAATCGTGCACGGGCGTGGTCGAGCATTACGACGGCGCCTTCGAACTCATTCGATGGGCGGGCGCCATCGCGGTACCGCTCGGGGAACCCGTTCCGGTTCCGGCGGCGTTGGGCGCGAAGGTGGCCGCCTGATGCGCCTTCTCATCGCGACCGATGCCTGGAGACCCCAGATCAACGGCGTGGTGCGATCCCTCGAATACATGGCGGCTCAGGCACCGGCCTTCGGGGCCGAGGTCCTGTTCCTCACCCCGGAGCGGTTCCGGTCGGTGCCGATGCCGACCTATGGCGAGATCCGGCTGTCCTTGATCTGGGCGGGGCTCGCGGCGCGGCTCATCGACGAGATGGCGCCGACTCATATCCACATCGCCACGGAAGGCCCCATCGGGCTTGCGGTGCGGCGGGCCTGCCTGAGGCGGGGCCGCCCCTTCACGACGAGCTACCACACGCGCTTTCCCGAATATCTCTCGGCCCGGCTCCCGGTGCCGGAGCGGTGGAGCTACGAGGCGCTGCGCCGCTTCCATGCGCCGGCGGCCGCCACCATGGTCTCCACCCCCTCGCTCGAACACGACCTTGCCGCGCGGGGCTTCAGGAATCTCAGGCGTTGGACGCGGGGCGTCGATACGGATCTGTTCAGGCCGCGCGCCTCGTCGCTGAGCCTGCCGGGCCCGGTCTTCCTCTATGTCGGCCGCATCGCGGTCGAGAAGAACATCGAAGCCTTCCTGTCCCTCGACCTTCCGGGCACCAAGGTGCTGGTGGGGGAGGGGCCGGCCCGCCGCGACCTGCAGGCGGCCTATCCGCAGGCGCGCTTCCTCGGACCGCTCACGGGCGAAGCCCTCGCCGACGCCTATGCGTCGGCCGACGTCTTCGTGTTTCCGAGCCTCACCGACACGTTCGGGATCGTGCTCCTGGAGGCTCTTGCGTCGGGCCTGCCCATCGCGGCCTATCCGGTGACGGGGCCTCTCGACGTCCTGGGCGAGAGCGGCTGCGGGGTGCTCGGGGACGACCTCCGAAAGGCCGCCATCGAGGCGCTCGCGATCCCCAAGGAACGCTGCCGCACTTATGGCGAGACGTTCACCTGGCGCGAGAGTGCGGGGCAGTTCTTCTCGGTGATCGCGTCGTCCCACCGGGCCTGGGTCGAAGCCGAGCCCGATGCGCGGGCGGCCATCGCCTAGGTGAAGAGCCTCAGCTTCTCGCGGGTCGGCAGGGCATCGATCTCGGCGAAGGCCTCCACCCGGATGCCGGCCTTGGCCGGGACGGGCAGGGATGCCGATTCCACGAAGGACAGATCCTCGGGCACGTCGTCGATGATCGCGACGGGGGCCGGCTTCGGTGGCTCCGGCGCCAACGCCACCTCGCCGTCCTCCGTTTCAGCCTCTTGCGCTTCGGCCCCTTGCGCCTCGGTCTCCTCGAACAACTCCATGTCGGACGCAATCGCATCCGTGTCGCCGGACAGGTCCGCCTGCTCGTCGATGAGCTGGCTGGAACTCACGGCGAAGATGTCGTGATCCACGATCACGCTGTCGACGTCGCTCTGCGTGAGGTCGAAGGGTTCGATCTCCGCGGCGGATTCCGGCGGCTTGGCCGACTGGGGCGGGAGGAGCGCACCTTCCGTCTCGTCCCAGATGGCGATCATCGTGTTGATGCGCCCCTCCAGGTATCGGAGGGTCTGCACGATCTTGACGATGCGCTGGGCCGTGAGGTCCTGGAACGAGCAGGCGGTATAGATCTCGGTCGCCCGGCGGTCGAGGTTGTCGCAGATCTCCGGGTCCGCGCCGTCCTCGCGCAGCGTCCAGGCGGATTCCTGGATCTGCTCGGCGGCGGCGAGGATGTCCGACGTCGCCTGCTCGGTCGTGCGCGTGACGCCGTCGAGCGCTTCGGACGCGGCGAACAGGTGGCTGTGCTCCTGCTCGATGGCGTGGATGGTGGCGATTTCTGCCTTCGTGCGGGTGATGGCGGTCGCCATCTCGCGCAGGTGATTGCGCAGGCGCTCCACGTCCTGGCCGACCCGCTCGCCGGCCACGGTCTGCTCGAGGCGGCGGATGGCCTCGAGGAGCACGTCCGTGTCTGCGTTGCGGTTGCGGCGCGCGTATTCGCGCAGGAACCAGCGCCCGCGCTCGGTTTCCATGACGGCAAGCTCGATGACGTCGTAATCCGCCTCGCTCAGCGCCGTAACCGACCGGCTGTCCGCCATGCTGCTCCGTCCGTCGCGCCCGGGAGTTGATTCCCGGACATCCTTTCACATTCGGGAAAAAGGGGTGTATCTCAAGCTCCTTAACGGGGCTTTACCATTTCCCGTCGATTCCCCTCCGTGCCTGTCACCTCGAAAGCGCACCGATGAACGCCCCCAGGGCCTCCGGCGCCCGCTTGTCCGCGCTGCATGCCGCAACATTCGCCGGGATCGGGTTCTACCTGCCGTTCTTCCCGGTCTGGCTGCAGAGCAAGGCGATGAGCCCTGGCCTCATCGGCGTGATGGTGGCGATCCCCATCGTGGTCCGCATCCTCGTGACGGCGCCGCTCATGAGCCTCGCCGACCGACGCCTGGGGCTGCGGCCGCTTTTGCTGGCGGGTCACGGGGCGCAGGTGATCGGCTATCCGCTGCTGATGGTGGCCGACGATCCGTTCGTGATCGCAGGGCTCGTCGCGGCCCTTGCGGTGGCGCAATCGCCCATCGTGCCGGCGAACGACCTTGCTACCATCGAGGCGGTCCGCCGCAATCCGAGATTCGACTACGGGCGCCTCAGGGTCTGGGGGTCCATCGCGTTCCTGGCGGCCAACATAGCGGCAGGCTATCTCGTGGGGGCGCTCGGGGCCGACGTGGTGATCTGGGCGCTCCTGCTGACGCCGCTCGCCGGCATCCTCGCGACCCTGCTGGCCCTGCCGGGGCGGCACACGACCCCAGCGGCCAAACCGTCTGCGACGGAGGTCCGGGCGCGGCTGCCGGCGGTGTTCTTCGTCGTCGTGCTCGGCGCCGCGATGGTCCAGGGGAGCCATGGCGCGATCTACGCCTTCGGCAGCATTCACTGGCGATCGGTCGGCTTCTCCGACAGCCTGATCGGCTACTTCTGGGCCATCGGGGTCTTGGCCGAGATCGTGGTGTTCTTCCTCCTCGGCCGGGGTGTCGGCCGAGGCTCGGCCGGGGTGGGGCTGATCCTCGTCGGCGGCGCTGCCGCCATCGTGCGGCATGCCTGCCTCTCCCTGACCCCGGGTCTCGTGCCGACCCTGGCCCTTCAGGCGCTTCATGGGCTGTCCTTCGGGGCCACCCATCTCGGCACGATGGCGGCCATCGCGGCGCTCGCACCCGAGACGCAGCGGGGGCGAGCGCAGGGCCTCGGCGGCTCCCTCATCGCGCTCGCCATGGCGGGCACGACGGTGGCGAGCGGACCGCTCTATCGCGCCTTCGGACCAGCGGTCTTCGCCGCGATGGTGCCGCTCTGCGCCCTCGGCATAGCGCTCGTCCTCCTCGGGGCCCGGATGATGCGGGCTCAGCCCCAGAGGGCCGGGGAGGGCGGGTAGACGAGGCTGCCCTCGTAGACGAGGCCCGGCTCCCGGTCCCGGGCGAGGAGAAGCGGCCCGTCGAGATCGACGAACCGGGCGCGGGGCGCGAGGACGAGGGCGGGCGCCATGGCAAGCGACGTGCCCACCATGCAGCCGATCATGAGGGAGAAGCCCCGCGCCTCCGCGGCGGCCGCAAGTTCGAGCGCCTCCGTCAGGCCGCCGGTCTTGTCGAGCTTGATGTTCACCGCATCGTAGAGGCCGACCAGCCGCTCGAGGCTCGCCCGGTCGTGAACGCTCTCGTCGGCGCAGATCGGCACCGGGCGGGGGAGGGTGCCGAGCCGTCCGTCCGCGCCGGCGGGCAGGGGCTGCTCGACGAGCGCGTAGCCTTCGTCGGCGCAGGCCGCCATGTGGTCGGCCAGGTTCGCCTCGGTCCAGGCCTCGTTGGCATCCGCGATGAGGGTCGCCTCCGGCACCGCCCGGCGCACCGCCGCGATGCGCTCGAGGTCGCCTTCGGGCCCGCCGAACTTCACCTTCAGGATCGGCCGGTCCGCGGCCTTGCGGGCGGCCTCCGCCATAGCGTCCGGCGCGCCGAGGCTGATCGTGTAGGCGGTGGTGGCCGGCGGCCAGCGGTTGACGCCCGCCTGGACATGGGCGCGAATGCCCGAGCGCTTCGCGTCGAGGTCCCAAAGAGCGCAGTCGACCGCGTTCCGGGCGGCGCCCGCCGGCATCGCCCCCTGGAGCGCTTCCCGGGTCAGCCCCGCCTCGATCCGCGGGCGCAGGGCCTCGATGGCGGCGGCGACGCTCTCCACGGTCTCGCCGTAGCGGGCATAGGGCACGCATTCGCCCTGGCCGGCGGCCCCGTCCTCCTCGATCCGGGCCGTCACCACGACGGCTTCCGTCCGGGACCCGCGCGCGATCGTGAAGGTGCCGGCGATGGGAAACCGCTCCACCGCGACTTTCAGGCTCCGTTGCATCCGCCGATTTCTCCTGAGTGTGGCTCGACTTGGCTCCCGCCCGCACGGTATCACCGAGCGGGATCACCAGCGCAAGGACGAGGCGGATCGCGGTGGACAGCGCCCTGGCCCATGAGCCGCAAGCCAAGATCGACCGGTCTCCCGGGGAGGTCCGGGCCGCCGTGTCCGGCCGCTGGACGGCGGAGCATGCCGCTCGCATCGAGCGGATCGTCGCCGATCTCTCCGAGCAGACAGAGGGCCGCCTCGTGTTCGACCTCGCCGCGGTCGAGCGCCTCGACACCCTGGGCGCCTGGGTGCTCGACCGGACTCGGCACGAGTTGGAGGGCCGTGGGCTTGCGACCGCTGTGGTCAACGCCACGCCGGAGCAGACCATCCTCCTCGACGAGATCGCCTATCGCGGGTTCCAGGAGGTGCCGCGGGTCGCCCATTCGTCCTTCGTGTCGTTCCTGGTCGATGTCGGCCAGAGCGTCGCCGGCGCCGGGCGGGACCTCGTCGGCGGAACCGCCTTCCTCGGCGAACTCGTGTCGGCGCTCGTCCGCGTCATCGTCCATCCCCGGCGCTTCCGCGGGTCCGCGGTGATCAACCAGTTGGAGCAGATCGCCTACAGGGGCGTGCCGATCATCGTGCTGATCTCGTTCCTCGTCGGCTGCATCGTGGCGCAACAGGGCATCTTCCAACTCGTCAAGTTCGGCGCCACCGCCTTTGTCATCGATCTCACGGGCATCCTGGTGCTGCGCGAGCTAGCGGTGCTCCTCACTTCCATCATGGTGGCGGGCCGCTCGGGCTCGGCCTTCACGGCCGAGATCGGCTCCATGAAGATGCGCGAGGAGATCGACGCCTTGCGGGTGATGGGGCTCGACCCGATGGAAGTGCTGATCGTGCCGCGCATCCTCGCGCTGGTGATCGGCCTGCCGCTCCTGACCTTCATCTCCTCGCTGGCGGCGCTCACGGGCGGCGGCGTCACGGCCTGGCTTTACGGGGACATCAGCGTCGACGTGTTCCTGTCGCGCCTCAGGGCGGCGGTCGGGCTGAACACGTTTCTCGTCGGCCTCATCAAGGCGCCGTTCATGGCCCTCGTCATCGGCATCATCGCCACCATCGAGGGTCTTTCGGTGAAGGGGTCGGCGGAGTCGCTCGGGCGCAACGTCACCTCGTCGGTGGTGAAGTCCATCTTCATGGTGATCGTGCTCGACGGCATCTTCGCCATGTTCTTCGCGGCCCTGCGGTTCTAGGCCATGCTGCAGACGAGCCCCGCCCTGACGACCCGCCCGCAGAACCCGATCATCCGGGTCCGCGGGCTCGAGGTCGGCTTCGGGGAGCGCACGATCATGCGGGACCTCGACCTCGACGTGCATCGCGGCGAGATCCTCGGCTTCGTCGGGGCGTCCGGCCAGGGCAAATCCGTTCTCACCCGCACGATCCTCGGCCTGGTGCCGAAACGGGCCGGCCGCATCGAGGTGTTCGGCCAGGACATGGACCGCCTCAACGCGGCCGAGCGGCGGGCCGTGGAGCGCCGCTGGGGCGTCCTGTTCCAGCAGGGGGCCCTGTTCTCGGCGCTCACGGTCAAGCAGAACGTGCAGCTTCCCATGCGGGAGTACCTGAACCTCTCGCCCCGCCTTCTCGACGAGCTCGCCCTGCTCAAGATCGAAATGGTGGGCCTCAAGCCCGACGCTGCGGACAAGCTTCCCTCGGAACTCTCCGGCGGCATGATCAAGCGCGCCGCGCTCGCCCGGGCCCTCGCCCTCGACCCCGAGATCCTGTTCCTCGACGAGCCGACCTCCGGCCTCGACCCCATCGGGGCGGGGGAGTTCGACGATCTCATTGCGACACTGCAGCGGACTTTAGGGCTGACCGTATTCATGGTAACCCACGACCTCGACAGCCTTTATGCCGTCTGCAACCGGATCGCGGCACTGGGCGAGGGAAAGATCATAGCGGCGGGTTCCATGGAGACGATGCTGGCATCGCCCCATCCATGGCTCCGCTCCTACTTTCACGGAAAGCGGGCTCGCGCCGTGATGCCCGGAGAGGCTTGAGGATCGCCATGGAAACCCGAGCGAATTACGCGCTCATCGGCCTGTTCACCCTGCTGGTGGTCGCCTCCGCCTTCGGGTTCGTCTACTGGTTCTCCGGCGGCGACCGGGGCCAGGCCAAGCAGGCCGTGCGCATCGTCTTCTCCGGCTCCGTGTCCGGCCTCTCGAAGGGGTCGAGTGTCCTGTTCAACGGCATCCGCGTCGGCGAGGTGACGGAGATCGCCCTCCTGCCGGAGGATCCGCGCCGGGTGGTCTCGGTGGTAGAGGTCGACCGCGTTACCCCCGTCCGCAGCGACACCCGCGCCCGCCTCGAATACCAGGGTCTAACGGGCGTTGCGCAGATCGCGTTCATCGGCGGCGAGCCGTCCTCGCCGGTGCTGGCGGCAGGACCCGGCCAGCCCCTGCCCACCATCTTCGCCGACCGGTCCGACTTCCAGGATCTCGTGGAGAGCGCCCGCAACATCGCCCGCCGGGCCGACGACGTCCTCGGGCGGGTCGAGAAGGTGATCGCCGACAACGAGGGTTCGGTGAACCGGACGTTCCAGAACGTGGAGCGGTTCTCGCAGGCTCTCGGCGACAATGCGGGCGGCATCGACCGCTTCCTGGAGCAGGTGGGTCAGGCGGCGGAGAAGATCGGCCCACTCGCCGAGAAGCTCGAAACCCTCGCGACTGACATCGACGAGGTGGTCCGGGCCGTGGATCGCGACAAGGTCGCGAGGATCGTGGGCAACGTCGAGAGCTTCACCCAGGCCCTCGGGGACAACCGCCAGGTTCTCTCGGACACCCTCCGCGATGCCGGCAGCCTCGTGAAACAGCTCAACCAGACTGCGCCCAAGCTCGACACCGCCATCTCGGAGGTTGCCAACGTCGCCAAGGCCTTCGATCCGGCGAAGCTCGGCCGGACGGTCGACAACGTGGACCGCTTCGCCGAGGCCCTCGGCCGGACGGGCGGGGACGTGGAGAAAACCGTCACGGAGGCCCGCCAACTCACCGAGAAGCTGAACCGCTCCGCTGACCGGGTGGACGGCGTCCTGAAGGCGGCCGAGAACTTCCTCGGCACCGCGTCGGGCGAGGCCGGCAAGGGCACCTTCGACGAGATCCGCGAGGCGGCCCGCTCCATCCGGGCGCTCGCCGACAATCTCGACAAGCGCACGGCCGAGATCACGGCGGGCGTCAACAAGTTCACCGGGTCGGGTCTCAGGGAATACGAGGCTCTCGCAAGCGAGGGTCGCAAGGCCGTGAACGATATCAGCCGGGCGGTGAAGAGCCTGGAGCGCAATCCGCAGCAATTGATTTTCGGTGGCCAGCAGTCCATCCCGCAGTACAATGGGCGCCGCTGACAACCACTGCCCCGAAAAGGCCTGATTCCCCGTGCTGTCCTTCCGTTGCGCTAAGCTCTCTCCGCTGCTGCGGCGCGCGGGACCGCTCGTTCTTCTCGGCGCCCTGTCCGCCTGTTCTTCGGGCCCTGCGCCGACAACCTATGATTTGTCAGCACCTTCTGGGCGAATCCGCTCGGCCATCGGCGCTCAATTGGTCGTCGCTGAGCCGGCGGCCGTCCAGGCTCTCGCGAGCCAGCAGATCCTGGTCAGGGATGCGGGCGGAACGGTGTCGTTCCTGGGCGCCTCGCAATGGGCCGACAGCCTGCCGCGACTCGTGCAGGCCCGCCTGATTCACACCTTCGAAAACGCCTCCCAAGTGCGCGCGGTGGCCCGTCCGGGCGCCGGAGCCGTGGCGGACGTGCAACTCATCTCGGAAATCCGCTCCTTCGAGGTGCAGACCCCGGACAGCGAAGCGGTCGTCCAGATCTCCGCCAAGCTCGTCGCCGACCAGAACGGCCGCATCCTCGCCGGGCGCATCTTCACCGCCCGGGTGCCTGTGGCGGCGATCGAGGGACCGAACGCCGCCCGCGCCCTCGACGAGGCCCTGTCGAGCGTCATGCTCGACATCGTGCGCTGGGCCGCCGGCGTGTCGCTTCCCACCCGCCCAGAAGAAAACCCGGCCACCTGAGGGGCCGGGCTTCGTTAGCCGACATCATTTGAGGCGGCGAGCGGGCCGGTTCAGTCGAACCGGCCGGCCGCGTGCGCGAGCATGGTGTAGACCTTGCCGGTCTCCGAGGTGAGATAGGTCTTCGTCAGCATGGAATCCCGGTCGTCGCGGGAGACCTCGGCGAGGAGCCGCTCGAACTCCTCCACGTAGCGGTTCACGGTCTGCTTGAACTCCGCATCGCCCCGGTACTTGCGCCGGATCTCGTCGAAGGTCTGTTGACCCTGGAGGGTGTAAAGGCGGCGCGTGAACACGTTGCGCTCGCCCCGCTTGTAGCGGTCCCACAGCTCCATCGCCGCCTCGTGGTCGATCATGCGGGCGATGTCGACCGAGATGGAATCGAGGGATTCCAGGCTGTTGACCCGCGACCGGTCGGCGCCCCGCTGGACGGGCTTCGCCGGTTCGGCCGGGGCCTCCTCGTCGCGGGAGGCGCGGTTGAGGAGGTCCGAGAGCCAGCCGCCCCGGGCCGTGCCGGTCGCCTGGGCGGCTCCGTTCGCACGTTCGGGCGCTGCTTGACGGGCGGGGGCGGGAGCGGGCGCAGGAGCCGGGGCCTCGGCCCGGGGCTGCGGCGCGGGCGGGGCCGGGGGCGCCACGGGAGCCGGCGCCTCGCCGATGCGGCGGGGCTGGACCGGAGCCGGCGCCGCGTCCACCGTCCGGTTCGAGCGCGACACGAGGGTCGAGAGCTCGTTCAGCGCCTTGATCTGGTCGGCGACGACCCGGCGCATATTGGCCGTGGTCTCCTGGGTCTCCTGCGGCAGTTCGATGATGCCGCGGCGGAACTCGGCGCGGGTGCTCTCCATCTCCTGCTGGATCTGCGCCGTCATGCGGCGCATCTCGCCCATGGTGTCCCGGAACTTCGCGGTGGCCGAGCCCAGCGCCTCGGCCATCTCGGACGCAGCCTGCTCGTAGGTCGCCCGCAGGGTCTCCGAGGTGCGCTCGCCCTCCTGGCCGGTATTGCTGCGGATACGCTCGAACTGGTCGTGGATCGCCTGGCTGGTCGCCTCGGCGGTGTCGGCGAGGACGCTACCGATCTGCCGAGCGCGGGACTCGGCGGTCTGCAGCGAACCCTCGATGAGGGACGTGAAGGTGCGGGTGACCGCTTCCAGGTCCTCCGAGCGCTCGTTGATGCGGGTGAGGAGGCCGACGAGGGCGTCCTGCCGGGCCGCGAGACCCTGGGCCATGCGGCCCTCCACGCGCTCGAGGGCCATGGTGGCCTCGGTGAGGGAGCGGATCTGCTCGCGGGTGCTCTCGGTGAGCGCGCGGCCGCGCTCCTCGAGGTTGTAGGCGAGCTCGGAGGCCTGCTGGATCGCGCCCGAAGAGACGCTGCGCAGGGCCTCGACCTGGTCCGCGACGTGCTCGGAGGCGAGGTTCGTCTGGGCCCCGATATCGCCGAGGAGGCCCTCGATCTGCCGCACCCGTGCCGCGAGGCTGTCCTCGACGGAGCCGAGATTGCCGCTCGCGCTCGCCACCACCTGCTGGAGCAGGCGGTTCGCCTCCTGCAGGCGGTCGAGAACGCCCACCATCTCCCCGCGGACGCGGTCGTGCGTTCCCAGCAGGCCCTGGACGGCCCGCTCGGTCCCTTCCTCCATGGCCGTGCGAAGGGCGTTGGCGGAATCCGCGTAGATGCCGGCAAGCTCGCCCGTGCGCTTTTCGAGCGCCTGGAGGGCGCGGTCGCTGACCGCCGCGAATTCGCGGCTCGCGGTCTCGCTCTGCTGGCCGAGGCTGTCGACCACGGCCTTGCCGCGGTTCTCGAAGAGGGCTCCGATCTCGTTGATGCGGGCGCCGAGCGCGCCGTAGACCGCGCGGCCCTTCTCGTCGAGGTTGCCGGTGAAGCCCTCGAGCCGCTTGACCACCTTTTCCTCGAAAAGGCCGATCCGCCCGTCGAGCGTCGACGCGATCTCCTCGGCCCGGTTGCCGAGCACACCGTTGATGTCCTCCGCGCGGGCGCCGAGGCTGAGAGTGATGCTGTCGGCGCGGTTGCCGAGAAGCTGGTTGACCTCCTCGGCCTTCGCGGAGAGCGCCTCGGCGATGGACATGGTCTTGGCGCCGACGGCCTGGGTGACCTCGTCGGCCCGGGCCTGCAGCGCTTCCGCCACCTCGCGGCCGCCCTGCGCCATGACGCGGGCGATCTCGCCGGTGCGCACCACGAGGGCCTCGTTAAGGGAGGTCGTGCGGGCGCCGAGGGTCTGGTCGATGCGCGTGACGAGGGTGTCGAAGTTCGCCGTGATCTCCGTGCTGCGGCGCTGTGCATGCTCCTCGAGGGCGCTGAGCTGAGCCTCGATGACGGAGGACGTTTCGCGGGTGCGCTCGCCCAGGGTCTCGGCGAGGGTTCGGCCCTGAACCGTGATGAGCCGGTCCATCTCGCCGAGCCGCCCGCTGATCGTGTCGGCGAGGTTGCCCACCTGGGAGGTGATGCGGTCCGCCACGATGTTGCCGCGGCTCATCACCTCGTCGAAGGCGGTGAGGCGGGCGCCGAGGGTCTCGTCAACGGCCTTGCCGCGGTTCTCCACTGTGGAGGCGAGAGTCTCCGCCGTGCGGTTGAGCGCATCGTTGACCCGCGCGCCCTGGGTGGCGATGGCGAGCACGATCTCCTTGCCGGTGCCGGCGAAGCGCGTATGGGCCTCAGCGGCATTGCGGGCGAGGGTCTCGGCGAATTCCTGTCCGCGCACCTCGAAGGCGGTCTGGAACTCGTCGACGCGGCTCGCGATGCTGGTGTTCACCCGGTCGCCCATCTCGGTGAGCGTCTGCTCGAGAGCGGCGCCCTGAACCGAGACGGTCGAGACGATGCGCTCGCTCGCGGTCTCGAGCCGGTTGGTGAGATCCTCCACGCGAGTGCCGACCGCCTCGTCGGCGAGGCGGATCGCGTTCTCGAGGCCCGTGCGGACCTCCTCGCCCCGCAGGACGATGGCGTTGGTGACGTCCGCGCCCACGGTCGCGATGCGCTCGCGGAACTCGCTGCCGCGCACGACGATCTCGTCCACGACCTCCGTGCCCGTATGGGCGAGCTGGTCCCGCAGGTTGTCGCCCCGCACGGTGATATCGGAGATGATACCGGCGATGCTGGCAGCCACCTCGTCCCGCACATTCGTCCCGCTCGCGGCGATGTCGGACACGATGGTGGCGCCGGCCGCGGCCAGATCCTCGCGCAGGGCGGCGCTGCGGGCCGCGATGGCGTCGAGCACCTCCTGGTTCACGGCGATGAGTTCCCCGCGGATCGTGCCGCCGGCGGCCGCCAGTTGCTCGCGGATCTCCGTGGTGCGGGCCGTGATGTCGTCCGCGATGACGCCGCCGGTCGCGGCGAGCTTCTCGGTGAGCTCGCTGCCGCGCAGGGTCAGGGTCGCCTCGACCTGCTTGGCCGTCTCCTCGAAGGAGGAGCGGACGGTGTCGCCCTGCTGCGCCATGGCGTCGACCACCTGGCGGGTGGTGTCGGCGAGGGTCTGCGTCAGGCGGGTGGTGCCCTCGTCGAGGTTGAGGGTGAGGTTCTGGCCGGTGCGCTCGAAGGATTCGGCGATTTCGAGGGCCTTGCTCTCGAGCACGGTCGAGAGGGTTGTTCCCACCTCGGTGATGCCGACCTTGATCTCCTCGCTCGCGCCGGTGAGGCGCTCCACGAGTTCCATGCCGCGGGTGGACATGTCGTCGACGACGCGCTCGCCGGCGCGCCCGAGCGCCTGGGTGATCTGCTCGCCCCGCTGCTCGATGGAGCCGGAGACCCGGTCGCCCGCATGGCTGACGGCGCTCACCACGCGCTGCGTGGCCTCGTCGAGGTCGCGGGTCAGGTGCTGGTGCGAGCCCGAGATGGCGGAGCGCACGCGCTCCGCGTTGCTCACCACCGCTTCGCGCTGGGCGACGAGCTCGTCGATGAGGGAGCGGATGCGGATCTCGTTGTCGGCGTAGGCGCGCTCCAGCGTCGAGATCTCGCTGCGCACCAGGGTCTCGAGCTCGCCGGCGCGGGCGAGGGCCCGCTCGACGCCGTCGCCGACCGCCGCCACCTCGCGGCGCACCGCCTGGGAGACGGAGAGGACGGCATCGGTGGAGAAGTTCTCGGGCTGCGAGAGGCGGACCGCCACCTCGCCCACGGCGCGGGCGACGAGCTTCATCTCCTGCGAGCGGACGGCGAGCATCGCGGCGATGAAGAAGAGGATGACCGGCGAGAAGAGCACGAAGCCGCCCAGGGTCAGCTGAACGGCCGTGTAGCCCTCGAACAGCCCGCCGACGGAGGAGGGCGCCTGCGAGAAGGCGATGGCGCTGAGCCCGCCGACCCACAGGATGGAAAGGAGGGCGGCGAAGACGTAGGCGCTGCGGGACGGGCGCACCTGCAGGGCGTGGAGCATCATGCCGACGCTCTGGCGGTCGTCGTTGGCCACGGCGGCCCTGTCGGGAGCGACGAAGCCGGGGCGGGCCGGCGGGCGTTCGTCGTTAGCGACGGAGCGCGGATCGGGATCCGCGGGCCCGTCGCTCAAGGGACGGAACGGGCCGACCGTGAAGTCGTGGTCGTCGATGTCGGGGAGAGCCGGCTCGATCGGCAGGCGATGGATCTCCGCCTTGCGCTCGGGCGCTTCGGCCGGGATGGGGTCGTCCAGGTTGAGCGCCTGCTCGATCGCCGACAGAGCTGCCTCCGTCGGGTCCTTCAACTTCTTTTCCGTCGCCATGATGCCGCCCTCGATGACGCTGCCCCAGACGGTTGGGACCGGCGCTCTTGCGCTCGATCCGATCGCCCCAATCCTTCGGGGCAGCCTCCCTGCCCCGGGGTTGGAAATCCCGCCATTTACCAAATCAAGTGTACCGACCGGTGTGAGGGAATGAAACCCGATATCCCCCGACTCCCCACAACGCAGTTAACGGCTTGTTAACCACGCGTCACGTGCGCAGTTAGCAGCAGGGTCTTACCCAACGGCACTATTTTTGCCCTCGTCATACGGTTCCGCTTTGACTATGGAGCCTGCGCAACAGTGTCGAGGGTTCCGCATGGTCAAGATCACGTTCATCGAGGCGGATGGCACGGCGCGGAGCGTCGATGCCGAAGACGGCTCCACCGTCATGGAGAACGCCATCCGCAACGACATCCCGGGGATCGAGGCCGAGTGCGGCGGGGCCTGCGCCTGCGCCACATGCCATGTCTACGTCGCCGAGGAATGGCGGGAGGCGACGGGCGAGCCGCAGCCGATGGAGGAGGACATGCTCGATTTCGCCTTCGAGGTGCGCCCGAATTCCCGGCTCTCGTGCCAGATCCGGGTGAAGCCCGAACTCGACGGCCTCGTCGTGCATACCCCGACCCGGCAGGGCTGAGGCCCTATTCCGCCGGAGCGATTCGCCCGGCGGGACCCAGGATCGTCTCGACCCCCGGCTCCGGGTGCCGCGGCACCAGGAAGGCGAGGGCGAGCGAGGCCAAGGCGATCCCGGCCCCGATCGAGAAGACGAAGGCGGGATCGCTCATCCAGATCCGCCCGAACAGAACCGGAATCGCCACCGCGGCGATGTGGTTGATCGTGAAGGCTACGCTCGCGGTCGGCGAGATGTCGGCCGGATCGGCGATCTTCTGAAAGTAGGTCCGCTGGGCGATGGTGAGGGTGAAGAAAACGCCGTCGAGCACGAAGAGCGCGCCGGCCACGATCCCGCTCGTCGTGAGCGCGTAGCCGACGAACACCGCCACGAGCGCCACGTTCTCGATGATGATCGTCGCCCGCTCGCCGATCCGGGCGATGAGCCGGCCGAACAGGGGGCCGGCCACGAGATTGATGGCGCAGTAGATGAAGAGGAGCACCGAGAAGGAGGCGAGGTCGTAGCCGAACCGCTCCACCAGCAGCCAGCCGCCGAAGGCCATGAAGAGCTGGCGTCGCGCGCCGCTCAGGAAGGTGAGCGCGTAATAGAGCCAGTAGCGGCGGCGGAGCACGATGCCCTTGCGCTGGGGAACGCTGCCCTGGAACCGCGGGAAGAGCAGCCAGGCGAGAGCGAGGAGCCCCAGGGTGCCGACCGCGAAGGCAAGGTACAGCGCCTCGTAGGACGGCTTGAAGCCCCAGAACACGAGGGCGATGAGGCCGTAGGCGACGAGCTGGGCCGCCGCCGTGGCGCTGGCGACCTTGCCGAGGACCTTGGGAGCCTCGCTCTTCGGCAGCAGCTGGAGGGACAGCGCCTGGTTTGCGGTTTCGAAATAGTGGAAGCCCACCGACATCACGAAGGTGGTGAGGACGAGGCCCTGGTAGCTCGGCAGGTAGCCCGTGGCGGCGATGCCGACCGCCAGGACCGCGATGCTCGCATAGGCGAGGGTCTGCTCCCGCATGAGCATGAACCAGAACACGGCCGTGAAGGCGAGGAACCCGGGGATCTCCCGGACCGACTGCAGGACGCCCACCTCCCAGCCCGTGAAGCCGGCCTCGTCCTTGGCGAAATTGTTGAACAGGGCCTGCCAGCTCGCAAAGCCGAGCCAGTTGATGAAGGTGACCGCCATCAGAAAGGCGGTCGGGGAGGCGAGGGCGCCCCCCCGGGTCTGCGGTGACGACATGAACGCTTTCGGGAGCGCGGACGCTCGGGGCCTGTTTGATCCATGTCATCGCGCCAAACCGCCAGGGGAGCAAGGTCGCCCCGCTGCAAGGGAGGCATGCCGCATGTTCAAGACGATCCTGGTTCCCCTCGATCTCGCGGATCTCGAGACCGCCCGGCCGGCGCTGGAGCGCGCGGTCGCCCTGGCGCATGCCTCGCAGGGCAAGCTGCGCCTCGTTCACGTGCGATCGCTCCTGCCGGTCACCTACATGGAATTCGTCCCGGCCTCCTTCGAAGCGGACCAGCAGGAGCAGGCCGAGGCCAAGCTCGCCGAGGTCGCGGCCGGTGTGCCGCTTCCGGCCGAACGGGTCTCGGCCATCGTCCGCCTCGGCTCCGTTTACGGAGAGATCCTGAACGAGGCGGAGAAGACCGGGGCCGACCTCATCGTCGTCGGCTCCCACCGCCCGACCATGGCGACCTACCTTCTCGGGTCCAACGCCACCGCGATCGTGCGCCACGCCCGGTGCTCGGTGCTGGTGGTGCGATCTTAAGGCAGGAGCTCGCGCGGGGGCTCTTCGGGGGAGAATTCCTGCGGCCGGTTCAGCCTCAGCATGGGCTCGAGCTGCCAGATGCCGACGGCGAGGAAGAAGGCGCCCATCAGCATGGCGCCGGTATAGCCCGCCTCGAAGGCCCGCCAGATGAAGAGCGCCATGGCGAAGAGCGAGCCGGCGGCGAGGATCGCCGTGATCACCCACAGGATCCGGGGCCGGCCGCCGACGAAGCGGGCCTTCGGGCTCGCCCGCCGAATCGCCTCGAAGAGGGCCCGTGTGAAGGCGCGATAGTCCCGGTCCAGGCGCTCGGCCTCGATCAGGCTGCGCCAGGACAGGGACGAGAAGCTGAAGACCTTGCCGTCGGTAAGGCGCACGCGGGTCTGGAACGCCTTCTGGGCGAAGCTCCGCGGCTCGTAGGTCATGCGGACGAGCTCGACCGCCGCGAGGTTGACCTCCTGCACCTTGCGGCCGGAATCGACCGTGAGCTTGCTGCCCTCCAGGGTGAAGGTGATGGGGCCGGCCGTGGGGCGGGGAGAGTGGGTGTAGACGTGGGACATGGAGCTTTCCTAGCGCACAAGCTCCCGCATGGCTGCATCGATGCCCTCGAGCGTTAAGGGAAACATCCGGTTCTGCACGATCCGGCGCATGACTCCGATCGAATGGGTGTAGTCCCAATGCTTCGCCGGCACCGGATTGAGCCAGACGGCCTTGTGAAAATGGCCGAGCAGCCGCTCCATCCAGGCTTGCCCGGATTCCTCGTTCCAGTGCTCCACCGAGCCGCCAGGCATCATGATTTCGTAAGGAGACATGGAGGCATCGCCGACGAACACCACCCGGTAGTCGGAAGGGTAGGTGCGGATGATGTCGAGGGTCGGCGTCGTCTGGTCGTGGCGCCGGCGGTTCTCCTTCCAGACGCGCTCGTAGAGGCAGTTGTGGAAGTAGAAGTGCTCGAAATGCTTGAACTCGAGCCGCGCCGCCGAGAACAGCTCCTCGGCGATCTCGATATGCCAGTCCATGGACCCGCCCACATCGAGGAAGAGCAGCACCTTCACAGCGTTCCGGCGCTCCGGGCGGAGCTTCACGTCGAGAAAGCCCTTGCTCGCCGTCTCCTGAATCGTGCCGTCGAGGTCGAGTTCCTCGGCCGCTCCGGTCCGGGCGAAGCGGCGCAGGCGCCGCAGGGCCACCCGCATGTTGCGCACGCCGAGCTCCACGTCGTCGGCAAAGTCCTTGAACTCGCGCTTGTCCCACACCTTCACGGCCCGGAAGTTCCGGTTGCCGTCCTGGCCGATGCGGATGCCCTCCGGGTTGTAGCCGTGCGCGCCGTAGGGCGAGGTACCGCCGGTGCCGATCCACTTGTTGCCGCCCTGGTGACGGCCCTTCTGCTCTTTGAGACGCTCCTTGAGGGTCTCGAGCAGCTTCTCCCAGCCCATCGCCTCGATCTGGCGCTTCTCCTCGTCGGTGAGGAAGCGCTCGGCGACCTTGCGCAGCCATTCCTCCGGGATCTCGGCCTTGTCGAGCGCCTGGCCCAGGGTTTCGAGCCCCTTGAACACGTGGCCGAACACCCGGTCGAACTTGTCGAGGTTCCGTTCGTCCTTCACGAGGGCGGAGCGGGACAGGTAGTAAAACTCCTCGACGCGCTTGCCGGCGAGATCGCGGTCGAGGGCCTCGAGCAGCGTCAGGTATTCCCGCAAGGTGACAGGAACCTTGGCCGCGCGCAGCTCGGTGAAGAATGTGAGTAACATGGCGCCAAGGTCGGGCGGCGCGGCGGCAAGGTCAAGCAAGCCTTTCCGCGGCGTCGGCGGTGCTTCTACCGCCGGAGCGCCCGGATGCACAGGAAGGCAGGCTCCCGCGACAGCTCGGCATAGGTCTCCGGCGCCACGTCCCGCATGGCCGGCAAGGGCTCGGGCTCGATCACCCGCTCGAGGGCCCAGCCCCCGGCGGCCAAGGGATTGAGGATCGCCGACAAGGGACGGCGAAAGCTCTCCACATAGGGCCGCGCCTCGCCGAAGCCCGACCATTCGAGGCCGAAAAGCCGCGTCTCGAAGTAGCTCCCACCGCCCCGGGTTCGCGGATCCATCCAGTCGCGCATCGGATGCCCCATGGAGAACACGAGGGCGCCGCCGGGCTTCGTCACGCGCCCGAACTCCCGAAACGCGGTGCGAAGGTCGGCTACATAGTCGAGGGCGAGGGCGCACAGCACGAGATCGAAGGTGCGATCCCGCAGCCATTCGAGAGGTTCGGCAAGGTCGCCCGGGCGAATCTCGACGGGCAGCCCGCGGCAGCGCTCCCGGGCAAGGTCGACCATAGCCGGCGTCACGTCGAAGGCGTGGACGAGGGCGCCTCCCTCGGCAAGCGCGCAGGCATTGATGCCGGGGCCGCAGCCGGCATCCAGGATCGTGAGACCCCGGACGTCGCCGATCAGAGATCGGGTGGCCGGGCGCTCGTAGAGGGCGTTGTGGGGCTTGGTCGGCGCCGCCGCCGCGTACTCGCCGGCGAACTGTTCGTAGGAGCGCCGGCCGACCGGAACCGGGCCGTCCTCGTCATCACCAGTCTCCGGCGCACGGCTCATGGACGTTCTCCGATCCCCTCGGAAGGCGGGTCAGTGGAGCCCGGCCGTGATCCGCCGGATCGTCGCGTCCACCACCGCGATCAGGGCTTCGGGACTGTCGGGGCGGGAGAGAAGGCTAATCGAAGCCTCGCCCTCGCGCAGGCCCATGGTGTCGAGGATGGCGAAATAGGCTCCGTCCCGCGTCGGGCCGCTCGCCTCCCGGCTCAAGGCGCTGATCGCCGGGATAATCCCGTTGCTCGCGCCCTTGCTGATCTCCTCGCGCGCCTTCTTCAGAACGCCGAGCACCGTCATCCCCTGATTCATGTGCTGCCCCGGTCCGAGGCCCGTCTGCTGCGGGCCCTGTGCCGGAACCATGCCAGCATCCGCCGGGCCGGGAACCCCTCAATAATGTCGCGCCGAGTTCAGCCCCGCTTCCCAGCCGTCCGCCGCGACCGGAACTCCCGGGAGGATCTCGCGCTGGCGCCGTCGCTGCGTTTCAGGATGGAGCGATATTCGTCGCGGCGCTCGTGGATGGAGGCGATCACGAGGCCCATGGGCACCCCGATATCGACGAGCACCGCCTCGCTGAGCTGCAGGGAGGCCTCGATGGTTTCGGGCACGGCATCGTCGACCCCGAGATCGTAGAGGGCCGTGGCATGCCGGGCGTCTCGGGCGCGGGCCACGATGGTGAGGTCCGGGCGCTCGGCGCGGGCGGCCGCGACCACGGCCTCGATGGCGCTCGGGGCGTCGAGGGTCACGACGAGGCCGCGGGCCGTGTCGATGCCGCAGGCTCGCAGCAGTTCGGGCTGGGAGCCGTTGCCGAAATAGACGGGCTTGCCGGCCCGGCGCTCGGCCGCCACCCGGCCGGGATCTGCGTCGATGGCGAGGTAGGGCACCTTGTGGCGCTCCAGCATCTCCGCGACGAGCTGCCCGACCCGCCCGAAACCCGCGATGATGACCCGCCCGGTTTCGTCCGCCGGGGGCGGCTGGCTCAAGGCCGGGTCCACCCGCCGGCGTCCCTCGAGGCTCCGGCTCCAGCCCTGGCCGAGGCGGGCGAGAAGCGGGATCGCCACCATCGTGAGCGTTGTGACGAGCAGCACGTCGCTGCCGGTTTGATATGGAACGAGGCCCGCTGCCATGGCCGAGCCGAGAATCACGAAGGCGAACTCGCCGCCCGGACCGATGAGGAGCGCGGTCTCGGCCGCGGTCGCCGGGTTCAGCCGGAAGGCGCGAGCGAGCCCGTACACGATGGCCGCCTTGGTCAGGATGAGGAGCGCCGCAACGAGAAGGATCGGCCCCGGCGCCTCGATGAAGCGCACGGCGTCGAGATTCATGCCCACGGTGACGAAGAAGACCCCGAGGAGCAGGCCCTTGAAGGGATCGATGGTGGCCTCGATGGCCCGGCGAAACTCGGTCTCGGCGAGAAGCAGCCCGGCGACGAAGGCACCGAGCGCCATGGAGAGCCCGCTCAAGGCCGCGATGAGCCCGGTGCCGAGGACGACGAGGAGGCACGCCGCCATGAAGAGTTCGGGCGAGCGGGTCGCGGCCACGAGCTGGAAGAAGGGCCTCAGGAGCGCGCGGCCGAACCCGACGATGATCACGAGGGCGAGAGCGGCCTGGAGGAGGGCGCCGAGGAAGGCCGTGACGATGCCGCCCTGGTTCCCCGACCCCAGCACCGCCACGGCGAAGAGGATCGGCGCCACCGCGAGGTCCTGAAACAGCAGCACCGAGAAGCTCGCCCGGCCCGCCGGGGTCTTCAGCCTGCGCCGGCCCGCCAGAATGGGGATCACGATCGCGGTGGAGGACAGGGCGAGGGCGAGGCCGATGAGGGCCGCCGCCGTGAGATCGCCCGTGACGAGGAAGGCAAGGCCCGTCAGGACGAGGCTGCACGCCGTGACCTGCAGGGCGCCGAGGCCGAAGACGAGCCGCCGCAGGGTCCGCAGGCGCTCCCAGGAGAGCTCGATGCCGATGGTGAAGAGGAGGAACACCACCCCGAACTCGGCAAGGTGCGAGGTTTCCTCCCGGTTGGCGATGGTGAACCAGGAGAGCCAAGGGTGGCTCTCGACGAAACGGCCGAGGCCGTAGGGGCCGAGGAGTGCCCCGGCGCCGAGAAAACCGAGGACGGGGCTGAGCTTCAGGCGCAGGAAGATCGGAACCACCACGCCGGCGGTCGCGAGGAAGAGGATGGTCTCCTTGTAGGTTTCCGGCGAGACGGGCGTGGCCATTCGGATCCTTGGTCGAACGAAACGACGTTCATCCTCGATTCGCGAAAACGCAACCCTGAACCGTGTTTTGGGCGGGCGGTCGCCCCAAGCTTCTCGCGGCGGCGGGCCGCCCTACACTCCTCATGCGGCGGCCAGCCGCTCCGGCGATCCATGGGCGGGGGAGCCGCCCCAAGGGGAGACATCCATGAGAAAGCTTCTGTTCGGTCTCAGCCTCGGCGTTGCGCTCGGGCTGGCGGGCGGCGCGACGGCGCAGATCAAGATCGGCGTCGCAGGCCCGATCACGGGTCCTTACGCCGCCACCGGCGCTCAGTTGAAGAACGGGGCCGAGCAGGCCGCGGCCGACATCAACGCCGCCGGCGGGATCAACGGGCAGCGGATCGAGATCGTGGTCGGGGACGATCAGGCCGATCCCAAGCAGGCGGTGTCCATCGCCAATAAGTTCATCGGCGAGGGCGTGAAGCTCGTCATGGGGCACGCCACCTCGGGCGCGACCATTCCGGCCTCCGAGGCCTACGAGGAGGCCGGCGTCCTCCAGATCACTCCCTCCGCCACCAACCCGCGCTACACCGAACGGGGCTTGTGGAATACGTTCCGGACCTGCGGTCGCGACGACCAGCAGGGCGTGGTGTCGGGCCAGTACCTCGCGAAGAACTACGCCGGCAAGAAAGTGGCGATCCTTCACGACAAGACCCCCTATGGGAAGGGACTCGCGGACGAGACCCAGAAGGCCATGAACGCGGGCGGCCTCAAGGAGGTGATCTACGAGGCGATCAACCCGGGCGAGAAGGATTATTCGGCCATCGTCTCGCGCCTCAAGGCGTCGAATGTCGACATCATCTATTTCGGCGGACTCTACACCGAGGCCGGGCTCATCGTGCGCCAATCCCGCGACCAGGGTCTCACAGCGCCCATCATGGGCGGCGACGGACTCGCCTCCGCCGAGTTCCTGGCGATCGCCGGTCCTGGTGCGGAGGGCGCGCTCATGACCTTCTCGCCCGACCCGCGCAAGAACCCGAACGCCAAGGAGGTCGTGGAGAAGTTCCGTGCGAAGAACATCGATCCGGAGGCCTTCACGCTCTATTCCTACGCCGCCGTCCAGATCATGGCGGATGCGATGAAGCAGGTGGGCTCCCTCGACCCGAAGAAGATGGCGGAGGTCATGAAGCGCGGCCAGCCGTTCAAGACGGTGATCGGCGATATCGCCTACGACAAGAAGGGCGACATCACCCGCCCGGACTTCGTGGTCTATGCCTGGAAGAAGGGCGCCGACGGCAAGATCGACTATACCGGCAACGAGGTGCCGATGTAGTTTCCTTCGAATGCTCGTGACCCTCTCCCTCCCCTCAGGGGAGGGCAGGGTGGGGTGATCGCGCGTGAGCGCGATCTTTCAGATAGCACCACCGCTGCAAGGAGTGCCGCTGTCGCGGCAACACCCCACCCGTCACGGGCGCTCCGCGCCCGCGCCACCCTCCCCTGAAGGGAGGAAGGATGCAGGCGATGGCGCCTTCAACCCAGCGTCGCGAGGGCCTGTGCGAGGTCCGCCACGAGGTCGTCCGGGTGCTCGATGCCGATCGAGACGCGGATCGTCGCGTCCGTCACGCCGAGCCGGTCGCGGGTCTCCTTCGGGACGCCCGAATGGGTCGTCGAGGCCGGGTGGCAGGTGAGGGACTCGGTGCCCCCTAAGCTCACCGCGAGCTTGAACACCTGGAGCGCGTTGAGCACCCGGAACGCCTCGGCCTCGCCGCCCCGCACGTCGAACGAGAAGGTGGAGCCCGGCGCGTCGCACTGGGTCTCGTAGACCCGGCGCGCCGCCGAGCCCTCGGCAAGGTAGGCGAGGTGATGCACCTTGGCGACCTGCGGGTGCTCGGAAAGGAACTTCGCCACGATCTCGCCGTTGCGGTTCGCCGCGCTCATGCGCAGCGCGAGGGTCTCGAGGGAGCGGCCGAGCATCCAGCAGGAATGGGGGTCGAGCTGCGTGCCGATGGCCGAGCGCAGCATGCGCACTGCCTTCATGTGCTCCTTCGAGCCGAGCGCCGCGCCGGCGATGAGGTCCGAGTGGCCGCCCACGTATTTCGTCAGCGAATAGACCGAGATGTCGGCACCGTGCTGGATGGGCTTGGAATAGAGAGGCCCGAGCAGGGTGTTGTCGCAGATGACGACCGGCCTGTGGCCTTGTCGTTCGCCGATCTCGCCGGCGATGCGGCGCACGAGGGCGACGTCCACGAGGGTGTTGAGCGGATTCGAGGGGCTCTCGATCTTCACGACCGAGACGCGCCCCTTGCTCATCGCCTCCTCGGCGGCGGCGCGGATCGAGGCTTCGTCGACCCCATCACCGAAGCCGACCGCGCTCATCCCCATGTTGACGAGGGTCTTGGCGACGAGGGTCTCGGTGCCCCCATAGAGAGGCTGCGAGTGCAGGATGACGTCGCCGGGCCGTGCGAAGGCCAGGATCGAGGTCGCGATGGCCGACATGCCGGAGGAGAAGAGAAGCGCCTGCTCGGCTTCCTCGAAGATCGCGAGGCGATCCTCGACGATCTCGGCGTTCGGGTGGTTGAAACGCGAATAGACGAGCCCCGCCGGCGTGCCCTTCGGGGGCTCTTTCCGCCCGGCGACGTAGTCGAAGAACTCCTTGCCGTGCTCGGCGCTGGTGAACACGAAGGTGGAGGTGAGGAAGACCGGCGGCTTGACGGCGCCCTCCGACAGGAGAGGGTCATAGCCGTAGCCCAGCATCAGCGTTTCCGGCTTCAGCTTGCGGTTCCCGATGCGGTCCTTGTGGTAGCGGTCGTCGGCCATATGTCTCATCCCCTGACGTTGGGGACGGCATAGCCGAACCGGGCTGTTGCCGAAAGGCGCCGGGAGCGAATAGGGTTGCGGCGCTCAAGGAATGGACTTTATGGCGCGGTTCACAGGCACGGACTCCTATGTGGCCACCGAGGACCTCACGGTGGCGGTCAATGCCGCCATGGTGCTGGAGCGACCGCTCCTGGTGAAGGGCGAGCCCGGCACCGGCAAGACGGTGCTGGCCGAGGAGATCGCCAGGGCCGTCGGCGCCCCGCTCCTGACCTGGCACATCAAGTCGACCACGAAGGCTCAGCAGGGTCTCTACGAATACGACGCGGTTTCGCGCCTGCGGGACTCCCAGCTCGGCGATCCGCGCGTCTCCGATATCCGCAACTACATCAAGCGCGGCAAGCTCTGGGAGGCTTTCGCGGCGCCCGAGCGGCCGGTGCTGCTTATCGACGAGATCGACAAGGCCGATATCGAGTTCCCGAACGACCTCCTGCTCGAGCTCGACCGGATGGAGTTCCACGTCTACGAGACGGGCGAGACGGTCCGGGCCGAGCGCCGGCCCATCGTGGTGATCACGTCGAACAACGAGAAGGAGCTGCCGGACGCCTTCCTGCGCCGCTGCTTCTTTCACTACATCCGCTTCCCCGACGCCGACACCATGGCCCGCATCGTCGAGGTGCATTATCCCGGCATCAAGCGGCGCCTCATCGAGGAATCGCTGCGGCTCTTCTTCGAGATCCGCGAGGTTCCGGGATTGAAGAAGAAGCCCTCCACGTCCGAGCTCCTCGACTGGCTCAAGCTCCTCCTGTCGGAGGATATCGGTCCGGAGCAGCTGCGCGAGCGCGACCCGCGCAAGCTCATCCCGCCGCTCCACGGAGCCCTCCTCAAGAACGAGCAGGACGTGTCGCTCTTCGAGAAGCTCGCCTTCATGGCTCGGCGCGAGAGCCGCTAGCCCATGCGCCGCCTCCTCCTCCTGCGCCACGCCAAATCCGACTGGTCGGGCGGCGGCCTCGACGTCGACCGACCGCTCGCCGCCCGGGGGGGCGAGGCCGCGCCGCGGATGGCGGCGTATCTGAAGGACGAGAGCCTGCTTCCCGATCTCGCCCTCGTCTCGTCGGCGCGTCGGACCCGGGAGACCTGGGATCTCGTGCGGCCCGCCCTCGGCCCGGTGGAGGCCCGATTCGAGCCGCGGATCTACGAGGCGCCCGTCGCCCGGCTTCTCGCCGTCGTGCAGGAGGTCGAGGCCTCGATCCGCACCCTGCTCATGGTGGGGCACAATCCCGGATTCCAGGACCTCGCCCGGACCCTGGTGGGGCACGGGGACCGCTACGCCTTCGCCCGCCTCCAGGAGAAGTACCCGACGGCCGGTCTCGCCGTGCTCGACTTCTCGGTCGAGGCCTGGTCCGATGTCGCGCCCGGGGGAGGGCGCCTCGACCGGTTCGTGACCCCAAAATCTCTCGGGGCCGGGGAGGACGACTGACGGGCTGCCCGGACCTGCCGGGGACCGGCTTCGCCGTGACATGATTTCGCCAGACATAGCGGGTCTGAGTGCGGTCAATCACGAAACCATCGCACAAGGTGCCCCGATGCTCGCCCGTGCTGCCCTCCTGTTCCTTGCCCTTGCCGCCCCGGCATCGGCCCAAACCTCTGGCCGGTCGGACCTCGTCCGGGGCCTCTGCCAGCCGGAAGGCTGCGATGAGTTCGCCGTTATCGGCGCCGACCGGGTCGCCGCCAACGAGGACGGGACGCTCCTGCGCACCCGGATCAAAACCTTCCACGCCAGCCGGGACGGCCGCCGGGATCTCGGCGAGGAGAACGGCTACGTGTTCTGCTCGACGACGAAGCCCGCCATCATGGCGAGCCAGGACGGGCGCACCATGGCGTTCTACCTCGCGCCCTTCGCGACGGCCGAGAGCCGCGAGCAGGTGCGCCGGAACGCGAACTACCATGCGGTCTACTTTGCCCTCTGCCACGGGGTCGAGGCCGGCCAGGCGGCCGTTCGCGATCTTGCGGGCACGGCGCGGGGGCTCGGCTACCGGGTCCCGGAGGCCCAGTCGCGGGTCGTCGCCCTGAACCGGGCCGAGGACATCCTCGGCGGGGGCGAGCGGCGCTCTGCCGACGCACGGCCCCTCGACGCCCGCCCGCTGGACGCCCGTCCCCTGGACAGGCGGCCCGGCGACGTGGTGGCAGGCGAGCCCCGCTCCTTCGAGCCCCGGCGCGACGAGCGGATGGTTGACGAGCGCCTTCTGCCCCCCGGCAGCGTCCCGCTCCGGGAGGCCCGCCGCGACCCCTATCTCGACGAGCCCGCCGACACCACGTCGATCCGCCGCCTGCCCTCGCGGGAGGCGCCGCCGCCGGTCGTGTATGAGGAGGAGGGCCTGCTCGCGGCGCCGCGGCGCCTCACGGACCGCACCCTCGACGCCATCGACAATTTCGGCAACTGGGTTCTCGGCCGCTAGGCACGGGAGCGGCGCGGGTTTGAACCTTTCGCCGCGGGCCCCGTTGGGCAGGAGGCTCCTTCTTCCCTTTAGCCCTCCGGGACCTGCTGCGCCGTGCTCGCGCCCGCCTTTGCCGCCCTTGCCCTCGGTCTTGGCCTCGCGGCCGGGGAGGGCGCGCGCGTCCTGAGCGGCGACGGGCCGAGCCTACAGGCCCTCCTGCCCGCAGCCCCCGAGGCGGCGTACCGCACCGCCGAGCGCGACGTGAGCAACTGGCGCCGGCAGGCCGCCTGGCAGTTGGAGCCCGGCGCCGTGGCGGCTCTCGCCGCTTTTCTGCAAGCCGACCGGCCCGTGGTCACCCGCTGCGTGAGGCTCAACAATTACTGGTGCATCAAGAGCGCCCGCTGGAACGGCGAGATCGGCATCGACGACGAGGGCCATGTGGGGTTCGCATCGGCCGAGCGCGGAGCCGACGCGGCCGCGACCCTCCTGCGCCGCTACTACCTCGAATTCGGCCGCCGCTCGGCCCTCGATATCGTCCGGCGCTGGGCGCCGGCCGAGTGCCAGATCGGCGCCGCCGCGCCGGCGCTCATGGCGACCGGCAGCATCGCCCGGACCGCACGGGCCCGTTATCTCGCGTCCCGGCGCAAGGTGCGGGTGGCCGGGCGCGCGGCCGCCGGCCCTGCGCCGACGCCCCGCGTCTCCGCCGTACTGCCCCGCCAGGCGTCCGCCTTCCGCGTGCCCGACGTCGCGGTCGGGGTCGGGGAGAAGCCGCTGACCCTGTCGAGCACCCTGCCGTACCGTGTGCCCGCGCCGGCCCCCTCCGCTCAAGGCCCGCGGCCGTCCGCGCCCGCAATCGCGGGGCCTGCGCCCGGCCCGGCCCCCGCCTGCGCCGGAGACGAGCAGCGGCTGCGGAACTATGCCGAGCGGATCGTGACGCCCCTGGGCCTTGGTCCAGCGGACGACCTTCGCCTCTTCGAGCCGGACGGCACGCCGACCGACCATCTCGCGCCCGTGATGCTCGCCATGTCGGGCTTCGAGCTTGGAACCCTGCGGGCCAGCGGCACCCTCGTGGAGGGCGCCGTGGAGCGCCAGCGGGCCCGGGCCGCAGCCTCGCAGGCCATGGGTCTTCCTTAGGAACCTCCGCCGATCCGCCCGGCTCTGCCACGGTGCCGCTTCTTGTGCCGGGTCGCCCGGCGCCCCAGATGTGACGGAGCCCGGGAAAGGACGAGCGTTTCGTGTCGGTGATCAATGATTGGGCTTCCCGCGCCGGCTCGGCGGCGCAGGCGTTGTGGGAGGCCTCGGGCCAGCTCGTTCAGCCGACTCTCCGGGTCGGCGTCACCGGCCTTGCCCGCTCCGGCAAGACCGTGTTCACCACCGCCCTCGTCCACCACCTCACTCAAGGGACAACCCTGCCGGCCTTCCGGGCCTCCGCCGAGGGGCGGATCCGGGGCGCCTCCCTGGCCCATCAGCCCGACGATGCGGTGCCGCGCTTTGCGTACGAGGAGCATGTGGCGGCCCTCATCAAGGACCGGCGCTGGCCGCAATCGACGAACCGCATCAGCGAGCTTCGGCTCGACATCGCGTTCGAGCGCCGGGCCGGCTGGCGCACCGGGCCCGCGACTCTTGCCCTGGACATCGTGGACTACCCGGGCGAATGGCTGCTCGATCTCGCGCTCCTCGACGCGAACTACATCGACTGGTCGCGCCAGACCGTGGAGGCGAGCCGCCGGCCCGACCGGTCCGCCATTGCGGCGGCCTGGCACGGGAGCCTGGCCGCGCTCGATCCCGCCGGGCCGGCCGACGAGGTGAAGGCGCAGGAGGCCAGCGGCGTCTTCAAGGCCTACCTCGCCGCCCTGCGGGCCGGCCCCGAAGCCGTCGCCACGACGCCGCCGGGGCGCTTCCTGATGCCCGGCGACCTCGAAGGCTCGCCCGCCCTGACCTTCGCGCCCCTCGACCTCGCTCCCGGGCAGGCGATCGTGCCGGACACCTTCGCGGCCCTCATGCAGCGGCGCTTCGAAGCCTACAAGACCCACGTGGTCCGGCCGTTCTTCCGCGATCATTTCCAGCGCATCGACCGGCAGATCGTCCTCGTCGACGTGCTCGCCGCCATCGATGCCGGCCCGGCCGCCCTGGCGGAGCTCGAGGAAGCGCTGGACCGGGTGCTGGTGGCGTTCCGCACGGGCCGCAACACGCTCCTCTCGCGCCTGTTCTCGCCCAGGGCGGAGCGGGTGCTGTTCGCCGCCACCAAGGCGGACCACATTCATCATACGGACCACGATCGTCTCGACCACCTCCTGCGCATCCTCGTCGACCGTTCCGTTCGCCGGACCGAAGCCGCCGGCGCCCGGGTCGGGACGGTGGCGCTCGCTTCCGTTCGCGCGACCCGTGAAACGAGCGTGCGGGAGGGACGCGAGACCCTGAAGGCGGTGGCCGGAACCCCGGAAGCCGGGGAGGTCGTCGGCGACGAGCGCTTCGACGGGGAGGCGGAAGCCGCCATCTTCCCGGGCGAGCTTCCCCAGAGCGCCGAAGCCCTGTTCCGGGGGGAGGTGCCGCCGGGCTCCCTGCGTTTCCCCCGCTTTCGCCCGCCGCTCGTGACCCTCGGCCCGACGGGCCGGCCCGCGAAGCTCCCGCAGATCCGCCTCGACCGCGCCCTTGAATTCCTCATCGGGGACCGCCTCGCATGACGCGACCACCACGGGCCTACCGGCTCAACGATCCGGGCGTCGCCGCCGGCGATATCGTGGTCATGGACGAGCCCTTCGACGCTATCGAGGCGGCCGACGGCACCCTCGTCCCAGTGCCGGAGCGCCGGCGCGCGCCCTGGGCGGCTCTCCTGATCTCGGCCTTGAGCGGCCTGCTGCTCATGGCGATCGGCCTCGGGATCGAGGAACTGATCGCGGACCTTTACGCGCTCGCGCCGTGGCTCGGCTACGTGGCGCTGGCGCTCGCGGCGGTGGCGATCATCGCCTTCATAGCCATCGTGGCCCGGGAGCTTGCCGGCCTCTGGCGCGAGGAGCGGATCGAGGGCCTGCGCCAGGCGGCGGCGGATGCTCTTGCGGTGAGGGACCACCAGGCGGCGAAGCGGGTCACCGCCGACCTGTCCACCCTCTATGCCGGGCGCGCCAGCACCCGGGCCAACCGGGCGCGCCTGAAGCAGCTGACCGACGAGATCATCGACGCCGAGGACCGGCTCGCCATCGCCGAGCGCGAGCTCCTCGGCCCCCTCGACGCCCAGGCCAAGCGCGCCATCGCGGGGGCGGCCAAGCAGGTCTCCCTCGTCACGGCGGTGAGCCCGCGCGCCATCGTGGACGTGGCCTTCGTGACCTTCGCGGCCGTCAGGCTTCTGGGTACGCTCGCGCGCATCTATGGCGGGCGGCCGGGCTTCTTCGGCTTCCTGCGCCTGGGGCGGGCGGCCTTGAACCATCTGGCGGTAACCGGCGGCGTCGCGGTGGGCGACAGCCTCATGCAGCAGGTTCTGGGGCTCGGCCTTGCCGCGCGGGTCTCCGCCAAGCTCGGCGAGGGGGTTCTGAACGGCCTGATGACGGCGCGCTTCGGCCTTGCTGCGCTTGCGGTCTGCCGGCCTCTGCCCTTCATCCGCGAGGATGTGCCGAAGATCGGCGACGTGGCGGGCGAACTCCTGAGCCGGGCGGAGATCGCCGACCGCCCGTGAGGCGCGATCGGCCCGGCAAACTTTGCCCGGCGCGGGCCGAAACCGGCCCCATCGATCAAATCCGACGGAATCGAACCCAAGCTTTCTCAAGCTTTTAGCGCTGGCATGGGGCTTGCGGGTGCTCTCCCGCTGATCGTGCCCGCCGGTGTTTGCGGCGGAAGGGGAGGGTTGAGGTATGGGTCTTTTCGGAGCGTTGACCACGGCGGTCTCGGGCCTGCGCGCCCAGTCCTATTCGATGCAGAATATTTCCGGCAACATCTCGAATTCGCAGACGCCGGGCTTCAAGCGCGTCGACACGTCCTTCGTCGACATGGTGCCGGAGCTGCCCTACCGCAGCGAAGTCGCGGGCTCGGTGAACGCGTTTTCGAAGCTGACGAACACGATCGGCGGCGATCCGCTCTCGACGAGCCTGTCCACCAACGTGGCGATCAGCGGGCAGGGCTTCTTCATGGTGCAGGAGCGCGTCGGATACGCCGGCAGCAATCCGGTCTTCGGTAATATCGACTACTATACCCGCCGCGGCGACTTCGAGATCGACAAGGACGGCTACCTTGTCAACGGCGCCGGATTCTACCTGCGCGGCTCCTCGATCAATCCGGCCACGGGTCAGCCGTCGAGCACGGGGATGCTTCAAATCTCGAATGCTCCGATTCCTGCGCGGCGCACGACCGAGATCATCTACGAGGCGAACCTGCCGAAGCGGCCCGCCACAAACAGCGGCGTTGAGCTGTACGGCCCTTCCGGCATTGTGGGCTACGAGCCCCGTGTCATGTCGGGTTCGACCTCTCCTGCGCCGGCCGTGCGCGGTGACGACACGACCCGTTTCCTGTCCCACAGCCTGCCGGGTGGACAGGTGACCGTGTACGATGGCTCGGGTCAGCCGATCACTGTCGAGACGCGCTGGGCCAAGGTCCAGAACGGCGATCCGTCGGTTCCGTCGCCGGATGTCTGGAACATGTTCTATCAGGAGAACAGCACCGCGACCGGATCTGCCGCGGCTTGGCGTAATCTCGGAACGGCCGTTACCTTCGACGCGAACGGGACGATGACTGGCCCGAACCCACCCAGGATCACCATTCCGAGCCTCACGGTGAATGGTGCCCCGGTGGGAGGCTCGATTGTCCTCAACTTCGGCGTCGGAGGGCTCACCCAGTACAATGCCCAGGACGGCATCGTGCGCGGCGATACGATCGCCCAGGATGGCTACTCGTCGGGAGTGCTCGCCAGCGTGGCGGTGGAAGGTGACGGGCGGGTGGTCGGCAGTTACACGAACGGCCGCGTGCTGCCGGTGGCTCAGATCCAGCTGGCGCAATTCAACGCGGATAATGCCCTCAAGCGCTTGGACAAGGGCGTATACGAGCAGACCCTCGAATCCGGCCTCCCGATCCTCGGTCTCAACGGCGCATCACTAATCGGCGGCCACGTGGAAGGCTCCAACACCGATATTGCGGAAGAGTTCTCCAAGATGATCGTGACGCAGCAAGCCTATTCGGCGAACACGCGCGTGGTCTCCACCTCGCAACAGATGATGTCCGAAATCGTCAACATGATCCGCTGATCGCACGGCTAGCGGAAGGAGCACGCCATGGGATTGATGATGGCCCTGAACGCCGCGGTGTCCGGTCTCCGGACGACGCAGGCTGCCATGAACATCACGTCCCAGAACGTGGCGAATGCGAACTCCGCCGGCTACACCCGGCGGGTCATGCAGCCGATCCAGCAACTGGCCGGCGATCAGACGAGCGGCGTGCGGACCGGAGAGGTAAGCCGCACGCTCAACGTCCTCACGCAGCGCCAGCTCCGACTCGAGCTCGCGGGGGCCAACTATACGGGTCTCATGGCGAGCTATGCGGGGCAGCTCGACAAGCTCTTCGGCACGCCCGGAGGGCCGGGCGCCCTCGACACGATCGTCAACGACTTCACGAGATCGCTGCAGACCCTCGTCAACGAGCCCGGATCCTCCTCGGCCCGCAATGCCGTGCTCGATCAGGCGGGCGTTCTGGCGAGCCAACTCGCGCGCCTGTCCGACAGTGTGCAGGGTCTGCGCACGGAGGCCGAAGGCCAAATCGGTATCGCCGTCGACCGCGCCAACGAGCTTCTCACCAGCATCGCCTCGGTCAACCAGCGGATTCTCGCTAACCCGAACGTGAACGACCCGGGCCTCCTCGACGAGCGCGACCGCCACATCAACGAGCTGTCGGCGCTCATGGACGTGCAAGCGACCTACCAGCGCGACGGCAGCGTCACGCTTGCGACGACCGCCGGCCTTTCGCTGTTCAACGGGATGCAGCCGGTCAAGTTGAGCTTCGATGGTCGCAGCACGCTCGTGCCGCAATCGCAGTATTCGACCGACTCGGCCACCCGCACGGTCGGCACCATCACGGCCTCGTACGGCAATGGCGTCGGCACGGACGTGATCGCGAACGGGATGATCCGCTCGGGCGAGATCGCCGGCCTCATCGAGATGCGGGACAAGACGCTCGTTCAGGCGCAGCGCCAGCTGGACGAATTGGCGGCTGGAATGTCGCGGGCTCTGTCAGATTACCGTGTTGACGGGACGGCCGTCGCGGGCCCGCCTGCGGGACTCGAGATCAATTTCGCTGATATGCAGCCAGGCAACACGATGAGCCTGGAATACACGCAAGGCGGGGTGACGCGTCGCATTACGCTAGTGGCGACGGAGGGCGGAGCGCCGGCGATGATCGCGGCCGGCGATGTGGGCGATCCGGGAGCTCTCGTCATCCCTTTCAACCCGAGCGCTCCAGCCGCCACCACTACCAACGCCATCAGCACCGCCATGAGCACCGCCTTCGGCGCAGGCGGACCTGTGCCGACCATCTCCGGTTTGACATTGCGTTTCGTGGCTGGGTCATCCTCTACGGTCGGTACTTTCTCCGCCGTCATGACCGAAACCGATCCGGCCGGTGGGCGCACACAGATCCCGCTGTTCGTGGACAGCGGCAGCGGCAACCAGCCGTTCACGGGCTCGTTCGAAGGCGGCTCGCATTTGACGGGTCTTGCCCAGCGCCTCGCCGTCAACCCGGCACTTCTTGCCGAACGGCACCGGCTCGTCGTGTACGATACGGGCATCATGCAGGGGGACGCGACACGACCGCGCTTTCTGCTCGACAGCCTGACCAAGACCACGCGCAGCTTCTCGCCGGCCGCCGGCCTCAACGGCAGCGGCACATTCTCATCCACGGTAACGGGTTTCGCCCGCCGCACGGTGGAATTCCAGGGTGCGGCCTCCGAACATGCCAAGCGCCTCGACGAGGGACAGAACGTGGCGCTCGCCGCCATCGAGAGCCGCTACTCGGAGGAGACGGGCGTCAACATCGATCAGGAAATGGCACAACTCGTGCAACTGCAAACCGCCTACGGGGCGAATGCCCGCGTCATGACCGCCGTTCGCGACATGATGGATCTGTTGATGCGGATGTAAGGAGCAGCCATGGCCATCTCGCCCTTCAAACCGGGTTCGCTCACCCGCACCAGCGGCACGAACTTCGTGTCGATGCGCAACGACCTTGCGGATCTGCAGCGCCAGCTCACGACGGGCCAGCGGGCCGACACCTACGGGGGCCTTGGCTTCGAGCGCCGCACGAGCCTCGACATGCGCGCCCGGCTCTCGGCCATCGACGGCTACAAGGACACCATCGACCAGACGACCTTGCGCATCAAGATGATGACCCAGAATCTCGAGCGTCTGAGCAAGCTCGGTCAGGACACGAAGTCCGACATAATGCTGGCGAAGTTCAACCTGTTGAGCGACGGAACGACCTTCGCGCAGAAAAACGCCGAGCAGCGCTTCAAGGAGGTCGTCGACCTGCTCAATGCGGACCTGGCGGGCCGCTCGCTCTTCGCAGGCCGCGCCGTCGACAGGCTGCCGATGGAGAGCTTCGAGCTCATCATGAACGGCGACGGCACCCGCGACGGCTTGAAGCAGATGATCAGCGAGCGGACGCAGGCCGAACTCGGGGGCGCCCCGGGCACCGGAATGGGCCGGCTGTCGTCGGCGCTCGCCGGAAGCGCGGTGACGTTGTCTACGGAAAGCCCGCTTCCGCCCTTCGGCTTTCGCATCGCAGGAGCCGCTGCAACCGGCAGCACCATCTTAGCGACGCCGCCCGGCGGCGGGATCCCGCAGACGGCTTCGTTCGACGTGACCGGGCAGCCGGCCGTGGGCGACACCATCACGATTCGCCTGACGGATGCATCCAACAATCCCTTCACGGTCACGCTGACGGCGAGCGCTTCGCCGCCGCAGTCGGGCGCCCTTGCGACAACCTTTCAGATCGGAGCGTCGACGACCGATACAGCCGCAAACCTCCATGCGGCGCTGACGCAAGCCGTGCGGGAGAAGGCTGTCACGGAACTCCAGCCGCGAGCCGCCATGCAAACTGCGGAAGCGTTCTTCGCAGCAACGCCGTCCAACCTCGCGAACCTCAGGGTTCTCCCTCCTTACGCATCGTCCGCCGGGATGACCGCCGCGACCGCAACCGACACCGTGATCTGGTACACGGGCGATACGGACCCGACCATCACGGCCCGCAACACGGCGCCCGTTCGGGTCGATCAAGGGCAGGTTCTCGCGACGGGCGCCCGCGCCAACGAGCCTGCAATCCAGAACGTCCTCGCCCAGCTCGGGGTGCTCGCCGCGTCGACCTTCGCCGACACGAAGGTGGACGCCGAGCGTTACCGCGTCACGACGGAGCAGGTGTTCGGAAAGCTCTCCGATAAGCCCGGCAACCCGAAGGTGAGCGACATCGCGAGTGAGCTCGCGACCGCGGCGGCCACCATGAAGGCCACCAAGGACCGGCACGCCGCGTCCGAGAGCATGATCTTCGACGCGCTCGACGGCGTCGAGGGTGTGAGCAAGGAAGAGGCCGCCATGGCGATCATGGCGCTCCAGAACCAGCTGCAGGCGAGCTACCAGACCACCTCGATGCTGTCGCGCATGAGCCTGGTGAACTACCTCTAGCCGCGCCGGGTCCGCTGCGGTCGCAACGCGAAAGGCCGGCGCATCGCGCCGGCCTTTTTCTCCTCCGTCCCTTCGTCGAAGGTGCCTACGCGGCGTTCTGCTCGGTCCCGAGGCCCCGCAGGCCGGCCGCGATCTCGCGGTTGATGGTGACGAGGATCGTCAGGCGCGCCGCTTCGGGCTTACCCATTAGGCTGAGCGTGTGATTGAAGATGAACACGCCAAGGTTCGCGACGTTCTGCTTGATCGGCGCCGGCATCGGGTTCTCGGGCCGGGTGATCGAGCTTACGAGAACGGTCCAGAGCTTGCGGTTATAGGTCAGCGCCTCGTCGAGGTCCTTCTGGCGCCCGTCCCAATCGTCCTTGATCATCTGGAGGCGGAGCGCCGCCTTCATGAGGAGGGAGGCTTCCAGCTCCCGCGGCGACTGGGTGGTCTGTGCGACTTTCGAGTACGCGTTCGCCGCGTAATGCATGGCCGTTCAGTTCCTGTTCGTAGGCGATGAGCGTCCACGCGCTCCCTCCGCCCTCGTTCTACAGGCAACCGCTTAATAGCCGGTTATTTAGGTTCCCGGTGAACCGCTGGGAGCGGCAGCGCGGACCCGCTGCACAGCGGGGATCGGCAGAACGGGGTGGGCTGCGGTCACCGCTCAGGCGATCGCCTCGACCCTGCGCCCTTCGGAAGAGGCCTCTTTCTCGCGCATCTCGCGGGCATAGGCCCGCAGACGCAGAAGGGCTTCGTCCGGAATCTGCCGCACCACCGCGCCGGTCTCCTCGTCCACCGACTGGTAGATGACCTGCCGGGTCTTCGGCTCGAGGACGATCCGCCGGGAGATCGTCTCGCGGACCGCCTGGTCGAGGGCGGCGCGGGAGGCGGTCTCGCGGGTCGGGTCGAAGCGCGCCGGCTCGGCGGGCCGAACCTGCTGCACGGCGGCCTCGGGCCGGAGCTCCGTCCTGACCGCTCCGGCCGCAACGAGGCTGTCGGCGCGCTGAGGGGCGTTCAGCGCCGAAACGTTCGGGGTTCGTGAAATGCTGCCGACATCCATGGCAGGCGTCCTGTGTTCACAGCCTTCTGGCTGCAACTCACAGGTTTACGCCGGGGAAGTGAACGGCAGGTTTAAAGAAACGGTTAATGGGATCCTGGCCGGATTGAACCGATTTAATCCATCGCCGCCCCTTCAGAACCGCTTCGAGACGAGGAGCGGCGCACTCGGAGCGTGGCGCGGGGCGGCCTGGCCCGCAGGCGCATAGACCTGGGGCTTCGCCTGACGGCCCATCTCCTCCGCAATTCCTTTCACGAGGGTTTCCGAAACCGCGCGGGCGGTCGCCAGAACGATCTGGTTCGCCTCCACGGTCTTGCCGAAGGTCAGATGCGCCTTCTTGAGCTCGTCGAGGGCGCCCGGGGCGAAGCGCGCGAGGGCGACCGCATTCGCCTTCACGGCCTCGAGACCCTTGATATAGGCGGCCGACAGCTCGGATTTGCGCGCCTCCTGCGACAGGCCCTCCCGGAAGCGCCCGACCCGGATGTGACCGGTCTCGGCCTCGAGGACGGATTCCAGGTCCGCCATGGTCCGCATGACCCCGGCGACGAGGTGTTCGGCCTCCGTGCGGTTACCGACCCGCATGGGCTGGAAGGCGGGGTTCCTAGCGCTGGACGGCATCATGGTTCGCACTCTCCTGAAGGCGCATGATCTCACGATAGACTTGGTCGCCAAGGCCGACGCCGCCGCTTTTGACGATCGTGCCTGCATATTCCTTGACGAGCATCGAGCGGTACACGTCCCCGCCCGTTCCGTTGGCGCCGAGCGGGCCTTCCTCGCCGAGAGAGGTGAACATGCGCTCGAGCGTCTGCTCGAGGAACATGGTCTCGAACTCCGTGGCGGTCTTGCGGGCCTTGGCCTCGCCCGCAGCTTTCCCGTCGAGGGCTTTCGCCACGGTGCCGAGGGTCTCGCGGGCGAGCCCCAGGCCGGCGGAGGCGAGAACGGGAGCGAAGGGAGCGACCATCACATCACCTCGATGTCGGCTTGGAGGGCGCCCGCGGCCTTGATGGCCTGCAGGATCGCGATGAGGTCCCGCGGCCCGATCCCAAGGGCGTTGAGCCCGTCGACCAACTCGCGCAGGGTCACTCCCTCCCGGACCAGGGCGAGCTTGTTGCCGTCGCCCGTGTCGACCCGCACGCCGGTGCGGGGCACCACCGTCGTCTCTCCGTTGCCGAGGGCGTTGGGCTGGCTCACCTGCGGCTGCTCGGAGATCGTGACCGTGAGGTTGCCCTGCGCCACCGCCACCGTCGACACGCGCACGTCCTTGCCCATGACGATGATGCCGGAGCGCTCGTCGATCACGATGCGGGCGGTCTGGTCGGGGTCGACCCTGAGCTGCTCCACTTCGGTGAGCAGCTGGATGATGTTGCCGGTGTATTTAGGCGGGATCTGGATGGCGATCGTCGAGGGATCCGTCGGCTCCGCGGTGTTGGCGCCGAGAAAATCGTTGATGGCGGCGGCGATCCGGCGCGCCGTGGTCAGGTCCGGGTTGCGCAGGGACAGGCGCAGGGCCTTCTGCACGTTGAGCTTGAATTCCATCTCGCGCTCGATGAGCGCTCCGTTGGAGATTCGGCCCACGGTCGGGACGCCGCGGGTGACCTTCGCGGCATCGCCCTCGGCCTGGAAACCCGCGATGGCGAGGGACCCTTGGGCGACCGCGTAGACCTCGCCGTCCGCGGCGAGGAGCGGCGTGACGAGGAGCGTCCCGCCCTGAAGGGATTTCGCATCGCCCAGCGCCGACACGGTCACGTCGAGGCGGGTGCCCTGCGTCGAGAAGGCGGGCAGGTTCGCCGTCACCATCACGGCCGCGACGTTCGCCGTGCGCAGATTGGCGCCGCGGGTGTTGACCCCGAGGCGCTCCAGCATGGCCTGAAGCGACTGCTTGGTGAAGGGCGCGTTGTTGAGGCTGTCACCCGTGCCGTTGAGGCCGACCACGAGCCCGTAGCCGACGAGCTGATTCTGCCGAACGCCCTCCACGGTCGCCAGGTCCTTGATGCGGGACAGGGCCTGGCCCGGGGCCGCCGATCCGGCGACCGTCGCGCCGGCGAGGGCGGTCAGGAGCAGGAGCTTGAACAAGAACGAGGCGGCGCGCATTCGGCAAGGGTCCTTCATCTCACGGCTCCCTGTGCGAGACCCGTGCCAAGCCGCCTGCATCGTCCAAGACCCTGTTCGAGCCTCGTTTTTCCGAAGAGGCGGAGGAGACGCGCCCGCGTCCGCGCAGCCCGTCTTGCCGGGCAGGCCCGGCAAGTTCTGCCGGGGCCTTTACGCCCCATTAACCATGACGGTCCGATGGTGCTCGCGTCTCAGGTGATCCCTCGCATGCGCATCGACCCGAAGTTCGCCGGCCTTCCGCTTCCTACGACTTCAAACCAGCGCAACGTGTCGGGGCAGCGCTTCAGCCTCGACGCCAAGGCCGGGGCGGGCGAGGCCAAAAAGGCGGCTTCCGCGGCGCCCCTCGTCACCATGGACGCGCTCCTCGCCGTCCAGGGCCAGGAGGACGACCGGCCCGAGCGCCGGCGCCGGTCCTTGCGGCGCGGGCACGAACTCCTGGAGGGTCTCGACCGCCTGAAGGCCGCTCTCCTGTCGGGCCAGGTCGCGGCAGGCGAACTCCAGAACCTCGTTTCGCAACTCGCGGCGCAGCGGCAGGCGAGCGGCGATGCCGGCCTCGACGAAGTGGTGGCCCATATCGAGTTGAGGGCCCAGGTGGAACTCGCGAAGCTGGGGCGCAACCGGCCGTGAGGCGGAGCGGCTGGGCCGCCCCGGGACCCCGCCTGTCGAGGTTTCTAAGGGCGAACACCTAGGCGGTGCGGCATAAATGCCGCCCCCGATCCCAAAAACGGCAGTTTCGCCAAGCTCGGCGGTCAAGCGTGGCCGTCTATGACGGAAGCGTAACGTGGAACGCCGTTGTCGGCGCCCGCGCCCCGGGATATAGGGGCGCCAAATCAGCGGGGACCCAGCGGCCAGATGTCTAAAATACTGATCGATGAGGCTTACCGACCGAGGGACGATGAGCCGTTCATGAACGAGCGTCAGCGGGAATATTTCCGCCGCAAGCTCGTGAAGTGGAAGGGAGATATCTTGAGGGAGGCGGCGGAAACACTCGCCACCCTCCAGAACGAGAACGAAAACCACCCGGATTTAGCCGATCGGGCCTCTTCGGAGACCGACCGGGCCATCGAACTCCGGGCCCGTGACCGTCAGCGCAAGCTGATCGCCAAGATCGACGCGGCGCTCGCGCGCCTCGAGGACGGGACCTACGGCTATTGCGAGGAGACCGGCGAGCCGATCTCCCTGCGGCGCCTCGAGGCCCGGCCCATCGCCACCCTGTCGCTCGAAGCCCAGGAGCGGCACGAGCGCAACGAGCGCGTCTATCGGGACGATTGACCTGACCAAACCCGCGGAAGCGGGTTTTTTGTTGTCTGGAGCGGCCCCGGCGGGAGCGCCGGGGCCGTTTTCGGATCAGCCGATTGACGAGGGGGAGCGTGTCGGCCGACCCTGGGGGAGCGGGGTTCAGAACGGCAGGACGATGTCGAGCACCTGCTGGCCGTACCGGGGCTGCTGCACGTCCGTGATCTGGCCGCGGCCGCCATAGGCGATGCGGGCCTGGGCGATCTTGGTCGAATCGATGGTGTTGTCGGCCTCGATGTCCTCGGGCCGCACCACGCCCGCCACGATGAGCTCGCGCACCTCGAAGTTCACGCGGATCTCCTGCTTGCCCTCGATCACCATGTTGCCGTTGGGCAGGACCTGGGTGACCACCGCCGCCACGTTGGTGACGAGCTGTTCGGACCGGCGCACCGAGCCTGCGCCCGAACTCGACGAGTTCGACTGCGCTTTCACAAGCGCGTCGGCCTGAACGTCCTCCGGCAGAATCTTCCCGTACTGCGTCTCGAAGCCGAGCATGTTCTCGGCGCCGAGGCTCTCGCCGTTCTTGCGCGAGCGTTGGGTCTGATTGTCGAGCTGCGCCCGGTCGGTCACGCGGACACGGACCGTCATGATGTCGCCCACCTGCGCGGCCCGCTGATCCTTGAAGAACGCGCGGGAGCCCTGGCGCCAGAGGGAGTTCGACGCATAGGACGTGGGCTGCACGTCGGGCATGGGCATCCGCACGGGCTTGTAGCCGGGCTGGGCGGTCGGGTCCTCGATGGCCGAGAGGGTCGGGGCGCCGCCCACATTGGCGAGGCGGTCGGCGGCGCCGCAGGCGGCGAGCGAACCGGCGAGGAGCGCGATGGCGGACGCGCGAAGAAGGAGGGTCATGGTTTTGTGACTTTCGCGTTCGATCAGGGGCGGGCGGAGGCGACGGGGCCGGGGACCGGGGCGCTGACCTGCACCCGGCCTGCCGCGACCACCTGGCCTTGAAGCGTGCGCTTCGATTGCGGATTGGTGACGGTGATCACGTCCCCTTGGGCGCCGGCCTGCTCGGCGCGGCCGCGGAGGGTCAGCACGAGGCCGGGGATCTCGTAGACCACGGTGACGAGATCGCCCCGGGCCACGAGCTCGGGCTTCGCAAGGTCGCTCGTCCGGATGACGGCGCCGGCCGACAGGGCGCGCCGGGCGATGCGGCCCGGCAGCACCGCCTCCTCGCCTTCCGCATCCTGCGGGACGGCCTCGCGGGCGCGCCGTTCGAGGTTGATGTCGGAGGCCTGCACGGTCTCGCCGCGGACGAAGGCGCGGTTCACGACGGCGACCTGAACGAGCTCGACGAGGGAGCCGTTGACGCGGGCCGATGCGCGGCGCTCGCCGGGCGTAGGGCTGATCGAGACGAGGGCCGACACCCGGCGGCTGCGGCGGTCGTAGACCACCTCTTCCACCGTGACGGGTGCCTTTACGTCCGGCTGTACGACGAGGGCCGGCGCGCCCTCGAACACGATGGAGAGCGCGCGGGCGTCGACGCCGTGCTGCGCTTCGAGCTGCCCCTTGAGGGCGGCCTCGATCTCGGCCTGGCCCACCCGCCGCGCCGCGCGGCTGACGCTGATCTGAGCCCGGCCCGCCGTGTCGACGCCCTTGATGCCGAGGGCGGCGGCGGCGTCCACGATGCGGCGCACCTGGATCGTGCCGGTCTCGCCGGGAGCCGGGGCGCGGAACAGCGGGTGCGAGGCCGCCGACCCTTGCAGGCCCTCGATGAGATCGCCGGCCGTGAGGATGTCGGCGGTCGCCGTCACGTCGCCGCGCAGGTTCGCGGCGAGCACCGGCACGATGGCCATGGTGAAGGCCGCCACGGTGAGCGCGGCCCGAAGCACCATGGAGGGGCTGACAAGGTGCGCCTTGCGGCGGGGGGCATGGGCATGAAGGTGGATCGTCATGGCGGCTTAGCCCCGGAACATCTGGGTGGTGGAGGAGAGCATCTGGTCGGCGGCGGTGACGATCCGAGCGTTCATCTCGTAGGCGCGCTGCGCCGAGATGAGCGAGGAGATTTCCGTCACCGCGTTGACGTTGGCCTCTTCGAGGTAGCCCTGCTGCAGCTTGCCGAAGCCCTGATCGCCCGGCGTGCCGTCGATGGCGGGCCCGGAGGAGGCGGTCTCGAGGAACATGTTGTCGCCCATCGACTCGAGGCCCGTCGGGTTGATGAAGCGGGCGAGCTGGAGCTGGCCCAGGACCTGGGGCTGCGTCTGGCCGGGCAGGAGGGCCTGCACGGTGCCGTTCGGGGCGATCTGCACCGAGCGGGCATCCTGCGGAACCGTGATGCCCGGATCGACGAGGTAACCGTCCCGGGTGACGAGCTGGCCCTGCGAGTCGAGGTCGAAGGAGCCGTCGCGGGAATAGGAGGTGCGGCCGTCGGGGAGCTGGATGCGGAAGAAGCCCTCGCCCTGGACGGCGATATCGTAGGTCTTCTCGGTGGCGCTCACGTTCCCGCCCGTCATGACGCGGGCGGTGCTCGCGGTCTTCACGCCGGAGCCGATCTCGATGCCGGCGGGCACCTGCGTGTTCTGGTCCGACGTGATCGAACCGGCCCGGCGCATGTTCTGGTAGAGGAGGTCCTGGAAGTGGGCCTGCTGGCGCTTGTAGCCAGTGGTCCGCATGTTGGCGATGTTGTTGGAGATGACCTGAACGTTCAGTTCCTGGGCCATCATGCCGGTGGAGGCGGTGTAAAGAGCGCGCATGAGACTGTCCGGTTAGGCGTTCGCGTCGGCGAGGCGGCTGATGGCGGTGCGGCGCAGCTCGTCCATCCGGCTGATCATGCCGGCGACGCTGGTGTAGTTGCGGTTGACGTCGATCATCCGGCTCATCTCCACGATGGCCTGGACGTTGGAGCGCTCGATGGCGCCGCCCTGGACGCGGCTCACGGTGTCGACCTCGCCGGGCTGCTGGGAGGCGAAGAGGTTGGCGCCCACATTGTTCAGCGCCCGCGGGTCGGCGAACCTCACCATGCGGATGCGGCCGCGCTCGCCCTGGCTCGTGAGCACCGTGCCGTTCGGCGAGATGCTTACGTTCGTCTCCTCGGGGCCGAGGGTGATCGGGCCGGATTGACCGAGAACCGCATGGCCGTCGCTCGTGACGAGCTGGCCCTGGGCGTTGAGCTCGAAGGCGCCGTTGCGGGTGTAGCGCTCGCCCTGGGGCGTCTGCACGGCGAAGAAGCCGTCGCCCTTGATGGCGGCGTTCAGCGGGTTGCCCGTCATCTCGATCGCGCCCGTCGACAGGTCGAGGGGCGTGCCGGAATCGATGACGTAGGACAGCCGCTGGTCCGGCCGCTGAAAGCTGTCCGCGCGAGCCACCGGCATCAGGTACTCGCTGAACCGAGCCTCGCGCGCCTTGAAGCCGTTCGTGGTGACGTTCGCCATGTTGTTGGCGATGACGTCCATCTCTCGGGCGAGCGCCGTCTGGCGCGACAGACCGATGAGAAGCGCGTTCTCCATGAGACCGCTCCCGTTGTTGTTCCCCGCCAATCCCCCGACGCTCCCCAGCGCGGGCTTGGCCCACAACCATCAGCAGGAGGCGTGCCAACCTGGGACGGATCGGAACATTCGTTTCTTTCCAGGGGGTTGCCGCCTTGAGCGCCCCGGCGGGCCGGCTGAAAGCCCCCGCCCATCGGCAGGGAAAGCCCGGCAAAAAATGCCCTGCTTAACGGGCCATTAACCGTAAATCGCGAGTGTCTTCCAAGCGAGCTGCGCTCTGCGTGGAGAGAGTCGATGGCGAAGAAGCCGAAAACGGAAGGCGGGGCGGAGGAGGGCGCTGAAGGCGCCGCCGCCGACGCGCCGAAGGCCGGCGGCCGCAAGAAGATCATCATGGCCGCGGCGGCGGTTCTCGTGCTGGCGGCGGGCGGCGGCGGCTACGTCATGTTCGGCCGGTCGAAGGACCCCGCAAAGGAAGCCGAGGTCCGCAAGCCCGTCGCCTTCGTGGACATCCGCGAGATGACGGTCAACCTCGCGCCGGAGCCCAACGAGGAGCGTCCACGGCTCCTGCGCTTCAAGGTGGCCCTCGAGGTCAAGGATGCGGAGATCACCCGCGAGATCACGCCGCTCCTGCCGCGCGTGGAGGATGCGTTCCAGGTCTTCGTACGCGAGCTCAGGGCGAGCGACCTTGCGGGCTCGTCCGGCGTCTACCGGCTGCGCGAGGAATTGCTGCGCCGGGTGAACGTCGCCGTCTACCCCGCCAAGGTTGACGCGGTTCTCTTCAAGGACATCGTGGTTCAGTAAGGAGCGGCCGTGTCCACCCCAGACGATCAGGCCATCGAGGACGATTGGTCGGCCGCTCTCGCCGAGCAGGGCGCCGCCGACGGCGGCGACGGCGAGCTTGCGGACGATTGGGGCGCGGCCCTCGCCGAGCAGGGGGCGACCTCGACCGACAACATGGCGGCCGAATGGGCCACCATGATCGACGACGGGCTCGACGAGGATTCTCCCGATCTTGCGGGCGCCGACCGCATCCTGAGCCAGGACGAGATCGATCAGCTCGTCGGCTTCTCGCTTCACGAGCTGTCGGCCTCAGGCGCCGGCGGCATCCGGGCCATCGTCGATTCGGGCGTCATCTCGTATGAACGCCTGCCGATGCTGGAGGTCATCTTCGACAGGATGATCCGCCTCCTGTCGACGAGCCTGCGCAACTTCTTCCAGGACAACGTCGAGGTGACTCTCGACAACATCACCTCCGTCCGCTTCGGCGACTACCTCAACTCGATCCCGCTGCCGGTCCAGCTCGCGGTGTTCCGCTGTGAGGGCTGGGACAACTCGGCTCTCATGACGATCGAGTCGAACCTCGCCTATTCGGCCCTCGACCTCCTTCTCGGCGGCAAGCGCGGCGGTACCGCAGCGCGGCTCGACGGGCGTCCCTTCACCACCATCGAGACGCAGCTCATCAAGCGCATGGTGGAAGTGGTGCTCAACGATGCGGAGCTCTCCTTCCAGCCGCTCTCGCCGGTGCGCTTCGCCGTCGACCGCATGGAGACGAACCCGCGCTTCGCGACGATCACGCGTCCGGCCAACGCCGCCATCCTCATCGAGCTGCGGCTCGACATGGAAGGCCGCGGCGGCACGCTCCAGATCCTGCTGCCCTACGCCACCATCGAGCCCATCCGCGAGCTTCTGCTCCAGAGCTTCATGGGCGAGAAGCTCGGGCGCGATCCGGTGTGGGAGGAGCCCCTCGCGACCGAGATCTGGCAGGCGGACGTGGCGGTCGAGGCCGTGCTCAACGAGACGCGCATGCCCCTGAAGCAGGTGCTGTCGCTGCAGGTCGGCGACACGGTGATGTTCGACGCCAAGCCGAACGAACTCATCACCCTGCGCTGCGGCGAGTGGGTGCTGAGCCAAGGGCGGCTCGGGCGCATCGACGAGAAAATCGCGGTCCAGGTGGTGCGGCCGTTGCGGCGGCCCCGCACGAGCCTTGCCGCGTTCGAGGCCGGTACGGCGAAACGGGACGGTTGAAGTTCATGAGTCAGTTCATCACCATCGTCGCCGATCTCCTCGTCGCCGTCCTGCTCACCGCCACGATCGTCACCTCGGTCCGGCTGAGCCAGCGCATCACGAAGCTCAAGGCCGACGAGGCGTCCATGCGCCAGACCATCGGCGAACTCGTCATGGCGACGGAAAATGCCGAGCGCGCGATCGCGGGCCTGCGCACCACGCTCGGCGATTGCGACCGCACCCTGGCCGAGCGCCTGCGCACCGCCGAGCGCTACGCCGCGGACCTCTCCGAGCAGGTCGAGGCGGGCAACCAGGTGATGAGCCGCATCGCCCAGATCGTGGAATCCTCGCGGCAGGTCGCGCCGGTTCGCGCCGAGCCGGCCCCGCCGCCGGCGCCCGAGCCGCCGAAGAGCCAGCATAGCAGCCGCCTCTCCGCCGCCGCCGCCGCCGCGCAGGCCCTGAGCGAGCGCGCGGCCCGGCGCCTCGAAGGGGCCGCCGCATGATCGGCGGCCTCCGGCTGATCGACTCGGTCGCGGTCGCGGCGGGAGCCCTTTTGTGCCTCAAGGTCATCGCGCTCGCGAACGGCCCGGGGACGGCGGAGGCGCCCGCGAGCGACAAGGCGACGGTCGCCGCCGAACAGAGCCAAGCCTTCGCCCGCGCCCTGGCGCAGGCCCGGACGAACTACGTCGTTCCCGAGGTCACCATGACGAACGCGGTGACGAAGCCCGAGGCCGCTCCGGGCCCGAAGAAGGACGACGCTCCGGCGGTGGCCTCCGCTCAGCCGGCCCCCGCGGTGCCGGCCTCGACCTCCGAGCGGACCATCATGGAGCGCCTCGGCGAGCGCCGCGAGGAATGGCAGCAGAAGGGCAAGGATCTCGAACTGCGCGAGCGCATGCTGGAGGACGTGCAGCGCAAGCTCGAGACCCGCATCAACGATCTGAAGACGCTTGAGGAGCAGGCTGAGACGAACGCCGCCAAGCGCGGCGAGACCGAGGCGGCTCACCTGAAGAACCTCGTCATCATGTACGAGGCGATGAAGCCCAAGGAAGCGGCCCGCGTCTTCGACCGGCTCCCGCACGACGTGCTGGTGCCGGTGGTGCTGCAGATGAACCCGCGCAAGATGGCCGAGGTGCTCGCCATGATGTCGCCGGAGACCGCCGAGCGCCTGACGGTGGCCCTCGCCACCCGCAACCGGCCGAAGTCCGAGCCCGCCGCCGCTCGCCAGGAACTGCCGACGAACGAGCTCCCGGCGATCGACCAGCCGCTCCGCCGCGATTAAGGCCCCATTAGCCTTGACGTCTTAACGTCCCCGGTGCCGCGGGCCTGCAGCCCTGCGGCTCCGACGATGTGGTGTGAAGGCCTTGCCGATCCGATCCTCATGGCGCTGGAAGACGACGCGGCTCCCGACGAGGGGAGCGCGCCCGATCCTGGCTGCGGCCGGCGCCATGCTGATCCTGCTGGCGGGCATGGCGGACGCCCTCGCGCGCGATCTCAAGGTCCGCGGCATCGACATGAACCGCTTCGGGCGGATCGTTCTCGAATTCGACAAGGCCACCAAGGTCACGGCTCGGCAGAGCAACGGGATCCTCGTTCTCAGCTTCGGAGAAGCCGTGAAGAACCGCGTCGAGCGGCTCGACTCCGAAATTCCGGCTTACGTCTCCGTCGTCCGCCACGATCCGGACGGGACGGGGCTGCGCCTCGCCCTCACGGCGCCCTACCGGGTGAACGTCATGGAGGCGGCCGAGAAGGTCTTCGTCGATCTTCTCCCGGCGAACTGGACCGGTCTCCTGCCGGCTCTGCCGAACGAGGTGGTGGCGGAGCTGGCGCGCCGCGCGCAGGAGGCGGAGGCCAAGGTCAGGGCCGAGGCCCTGCGCAAGAAATCCGACGAGGAGCGGCTCGTCCGGGCCCGCGTCGCCAACCTGCCGACCCTGACGCGGATCGTCTTCGAGCCGCCGGGCATCGTGCCGGTCCGCCTCAACGCCAAGGGCAACGAAGCCACCCTGGTATTCGACCGGGCCCTCACCCTCGATCAGGCGCAGATCGCCGGTCAGCTCGCGCCGGCGGTGCGCACCTTCGCGGTGGACGAGAGCGGCGACAAGCTGCAGGTCCGGTTCGTCCTGGAGAGCGGCTACGAGGCCCGCGGGTTTCGCGAAGACGAAGCCTTCGTGCTCGATCTCGCGAAGGCGCAGGCGGCACAGGCGATCGTGCCGCCGGCCCCCCCGGTGCTGCCCGGCGTCGCCGTCCCCAAGGAGCCGGCGCCCGCGCGGCCGGCGCCGCCCGAACCCGCGAGGGAAGCGGCTGCCGAACCGAAGCCACCGGAGCTGCTGGACCCGGCGCCGGTGGTTCAGCCGGCGGGTCCCGTCGTGCCGACCGTGCTCGCCACCTCGGAGGGCCTGCGGATCGCGTTTCCGTTCGCCGGGCGCACGCCCGCGGCGGCCTTCGAACGGGCGGGCGTGCTCACGCTCGTCTTCCACACGCCGGAGCCCCTGTCCTTCGCCGGCCTCCCGCGGGACGCCGAACCCTATGCGCGCTTCGGCGAGGTCGTGCGGGAAGGGGCCTTCGCGGTCGTCCGGCTCACCCTGCCGCGGCCCCTCATCCCGCGCCTCGCGCCGCAGGAGCGCGGCTGGCTGCTCACCATCGGCGAGGGGCACGGGACGGCGAAGCAGCCCCTCCCGGTCGCCCGGTCCGTCGACGAGGCGGGCCGCGTTGCCGTAACCTTGCCCCTCGCTGCGGCGAGCGGCGTGCACTGGCTCGAGGAGCCCCAGGGCGAGCGCATCGCGGTGATCACCGCCGCCGGTTCGCCGCACGGCACGACGAAGCTCCAGCGCTTCGTCGAGTTCGCCGTGCTGCCCACGATCCAGGGCGCCGCCGTCTCGGCCTACGCGGACGATCTGGCGGTCCGCTCCGGGGTCGACGGGGTGCGGATCTCCCGCAGCGGCAACGGGCTCACCCTGTCGCTCCAGGACGGCGACAAGCGGCCGGACGAGCCGACTTCGCCTAAGGTTCCGCCGATCATCCAGCGGGAGCGCTGGAACACAGCTCAGATGGGCGGCATCCGCGAGCGGACCCGCGCACTCCTGCACGCCGCCGCCGCGGCGCCCCGCTCCATGCGCGGAGCCGCCCGGATGGAGCTCGCGCACGCGCTCCTGGCGAACGATTTCAGCCACGAGGCTTCGAGCGCGCTCGCCTTCGCGCTGCAGGAGGATCCCGCGCTCCAGAGCCAGCCGGGTTTTCTCCTGCTCCAGGGCGTCGCGGCGCTCCGCATGAGCCGATTCCGGGAGGCGAAGGCGGCCCTCGAGGCCGGCGCGCTCACCGAGCATCCCGAGGGCATCCTGTGGCGCGCGGCCCTCGACGCGGCCCAGAAGCGCTGGCCGCAGGCGATGGTGGGCTTCCGCCGGTCCGCAGGCCTTCTCGATACCTATCCGGAAAGCCTTCAGGCCCTGTTGAGGACCCAGGCTGCGCGGACGGCCCTCGAACTGCGCGACCACGTCTACGCGGACCGCGAGCTCACGGCTGCGGCATCGGTGGTCGAGCCCCACCGGCGGAGCGAGCTCCTTCTGCTCAGGGCTCGCCTCGACCAGGCGTCCGGTCATCCCGACGTCGCGGCCGAAGCCTTCAAGCGCCTGACGGAGGCGGACGAGCGGCCCGTCGCCGCCGAGGCGACCCTGCGCTGGGTCGAGGCGGCCCTCAGTCAGCGCATGATGACGCCGGACGAGGCCATCCCGCACCTTGAAACCCTGTCCGTCACCTGGCGCGGCGACGACGTCGAGGTCGCGACCCTCGGCCGCCTGGGGCGCCTTTACGCCGAGGCCGGGCGCTGGCGGGAGGCGTTCCTCATCGCGCGGCAGTTGAACAGGCTCTATGCCGACCACGAGGTCACCCGGGCGCTTCACGACGAGGCCGCGCGGCATTTCGAGAACCTGTTCCTCTCCGGCAAGGGCGAGTCCCTGGAGCGCGTCGAGGCGCTGGCGCTCTATTTCGACTTTCGGGAGTTCACGCCCATCGGCCGTCGCGGTGACGAGATCGTCAGGCGCCTCGCGGACCGCCTCGTGGAACTCGACCTGCTGGAGCAGGCCGCGGGCCTCCTCCAGCATCAAGTCGACAACCGGCTCTTCGGCGCCGCGCGGGCCACGGTCGCCGCGCGGCTCGCCACCATCCGCCTGATGGACGGAAAGCCGAACCTCGCCCTTCAGGTCCTGCGCTCCACGCGCCTGCCGGAGCTTCCGCGGTCGGTGAACCGGGCGCGCCTCCTGCTGGAAGCCCGGGCGCTCTCCGATCTCTCCCGAACCGATCTCGCCCTCGAGGTGCTGCAGGGCGAGACCGGCGCCGAGATCGACCGCCTGAAGGCCGACATCCTCTGGAGCGGGCGGCGCTGGCGCGAGGCGGGAGAGGCGCACGAGATCCTCGTCGGGGGCCGCTGGCAGGGCCCCGAGCCCCTTGGCGATCAGGACCGCATCGACGTGATGCGCACCGCCATCGCGTATTCACTGGCGGAGGACCGCCTGGGTCTCGACCGCGTGCGGGCCAAGTTCACGGCCAAGATGGCGGACAGCGCGGATGCCCGCACCTTCGCGTTCCTCACCCAGCCGGATGTGGGCTCCACCGCCGCCTTCCGGGATCTCGCGCGCCGGGTGACGGGCGCCGATACCCTGGCGGACTTCCTCGCCGAGTACCGCAAGCGCTACCCCGAGGCCGCGGCGGCCGAGCGTCCCCGCCGTCCGGGCCTGCCGCCGGAGGCGAACAGCCGGGCGCCGGCTCAAAGCCCGCCGGCGGCCGACAGCTCGCGGAGCTGAGGCGGGGTCCTACCCGCCGTAACTCTGGACGAGTGACCCGGCGACGAGGGTCCAGCCGTCCACCAGCACGAAGAAGATGAGCTTGAAGGGCAGCGCCACCGTGACGGGCGGCAGCATCATCATGCCGACCGACATCAGGATCGACGCCACCACGAGGTCGATGATCAGGAACGGCACGAAGAGCAGGAAGCCGATCTCGAAGGCCCGGCGGAGCTCGGAGATCATGAAGGCCGGCGTGAGGATGTGGAGGCCCACATCCTCGGGGCGCTGCGGCGGGGCCTCCCGCGACATGTCGATGAAGAGCGCGAGGTCCTTCTCGCGCACATGGCGGAGCATGAAGGTCTTGAACGGGCCGGAGGCGCGCTGGAACGCCTCCGTCGGCTGGATCTGCCCGGCGATGAGGGGCTCGATCCCGACCCGGTAGGACTCGCGCAAGGTCGGCGCCATGACGAAGGCCGTGAGGAAGAGCGCGAGGCTCACGATCACGCCGTTCGGAGGCGCCGTCTGCGTGCCGATCGCGGAGCGCAGGAGCGACAGGACCACGACGATCCGGGTGAAGGACGTGACCATCACGAGGATGGAGGGCGCGAGCGCCAGGACCGTGACGAGGGCGACGAGCTGCAGCGCCCGCTCCGTCACCCCGCCGCCCGCCCCGAAATCGAGAGTGAGGGTCTGGGCCGCCGCTCCGGTCGTCGCCACGAGGCCCAGGGCGAGCGGAAGCAACCGGCGCAGGAGCCGGCCTCTCCCGAACGGTCGAGACGCAGACATGGTTCTGATTCGCCCCCACAGGCTTGTTTGGCGGCACCGTGCGGCGGCTTCATCGCCGGTGCAAGCGCCCGCGGGCGGTCTGCGACCCCGTGCACAGGGCGAGGACCGCCCGCCGAGGGTGTGGGAGAGGCGGGAGGGCGGCGCGGGGCCGCCCTCGGGTCGAGGAGTTCAATTCTTGCCGCTGCCGCCCACGGGACGCCCGAGCAGACGGGCGAACTCGGCCTCGATCTCATCGACCGAGAAGGGATCGTCGCTCGGCCGCGCCTGCTGGGCGGGCTGCGCTGCTGCCGGCGGCGCGGGCGGCGGAGGAGGCGCAGGCGGCGCGGCGCGGGGTGGCGGAGGGGGAGGCGGCGGAGGAGCCGCTCTCACGGGAGCCGGCGGTGGGACAGGAGCGGGGGCCGGGCGCGGCGGCTCCGGACGAACGGGCTCTGGGCGCACCGGGTCCGGGCGCATGGGCTCCGGCCTCGGCGGCTCGCGCCGCGGCGCCTCGGGGGCCGGCGGCTCGGCGCGGAGGGGCTCCGGCCGCGGGGACGGGGCCGGGCGCGGCGCGGGGGGAACGGGAGCGTCGAGGGCTGGCAGAACCCGGTTGGGCGCTGGGGCGGGCGCCGCCGAGGGGCGCCTCAGGGCTTCTTCGAGCTGCTTGGCCATGTCTGAGAGCACGGCGGCGTCCTGGTTGCGCTCGGACGCAGGCTGAGGAGCCTGACGCGCCGGGGGAGCCGGCGGGGCCGCGGGTGCGGCCGGCGGCGGTACCGGCGCGGGCCGGGGCGGGATCGGCCGCGCCATGAACGCCTCGGAAGCCGGGCGGGGCGGAGGAGGCGGGGGAGGCGGAGCCGGCCGAGCGGGCGCGGCAACAGGCTCAGGCCGGGGCGGCGGAGCGGCGCGCAAAGGCGCTGGGGCCGGCGCGGGCGGCGGAACCGGCGCGGGAGCGGGCGCCGGCTCGGGCGCGGCGGCTGCGGGCGGTGCCGGCGGCGTCGCGAGGGTCACGGCGCTCGGTTTCAGGACGGGCTCAATGGCGGCTGCAGGGGCGGGCCCCTCAGCGCGGTCCTCGCCCGGCCGGTTGACGAAGGAGCCGAGCCGGGCGGCGAGCTGCGCCTCGATCGAGGGGCGGCCGTTCGTCTCGATCTGCGGCCGGGCCGGCCCGTCGAGGGTCGCATCCGGGAGCGCGCCCCGCCCGTCGGGACCGGGGAGGACGGCATCCTGGGCGGCGGCTGGGCTCCGGGAGGCGGCGACCCGCACGATGTTGGTTTCGATCACAACGTCGTTCGGCCCGCCGATCAGGAGGAGATGCTCCACGTTGTCCCGGCGAAGCAGGATAAGCTGGCGCTGGCGGTCGAGGTCGTAGATGTCGACGATGCCGAGCCGCGGCTGCCGGGCGCGGCCCCGGTCCTGGCCGGGCAGCAGCAGCCGCCCGCCGGTCAGCCGCCGCAGCACGAGCCCGAACAGGGCCACCAGCACGAGGATGATGACGAAGGCGATGACGTATTGAGCGGCCTGCGAAGCTTCGATGCCAAATCGGGACAACACGATGAACTCTCACGCTGTGCGGGGCCGCAACGGGCCGCGGCCAGGGTGTTTTGTAACATGCCCCCCCTTGGAGCGCGCAATCTGCTTTACGGTTCGTTAACGGATTATCCCCGCTGAACCGCTTCGACTTAACCCCTCATTAACCATGGACCCGGCAAATTTTGCCTGTTCGCAGCAGGATTCCGCCGTGGCCGTCAACGATCTCCCGCTCGTCTCGATGCTCAAGACGCGGATGCACTGGCACCAGACCCGCCAGAAGCTGCTCGCCGAGAACGTTTCGAACGCCGACACCCCGGGTTTCAAGCCCAAAGATCTCAAAGCCCCCATGTTCCGGCCCGACGGAACCGTCCAGGCCATGCCCGTCGCCGTGGAGCGGACGGATCCGGGACATATGGGCACCGCCGCCGCGCGAGGGGGAGAGGATCCCACCGGGGCGCGTCGTTTTGAGACAACCCCCAGCGGCAACGCGGTGAGCCTCGAGGACGAGATGCTGAAGGTCTCGCAGAACCAGGCGGACTTCCAGCTCGCCGCATCCCTCTACCAGAAGAGTCTCCAGATGCTCCGCATCGCCACCGGAAAGCGCTAGCCGTCATGGATTTCCTGAGGACCATCTCCGTCGCCGCTTCGGGCCTCAAGGCCCAGTCCGGTCGCATGCGGGTGATCGCCGAGAACATCGCCAACGCCGATTCCACCGCGAACACGCCGGGCGGCGACCCCTATCGCCGCAAGGTCACCACCTTCGCGCGCCAATTCGACCGGGATCTCGAGGCGAACGTCGTCAAGATGGGCCGCATCCAGCCCGACCAGAGCGCCTTCCGCACCAGGTACGACCCGAGCCACCCCTCCGCCGACGCCAAGGGTGAGGTGAAGATGCCCAACGTGAACTCCCTCGTGGAGTCCACCGACATGCGGGAAGCCCAGCGCTCCTACGAGGCGAACCTGAACCTGATCACCGCTACCCGCCGGATGATCAGCCGCACCCTCGAAATCCTCCGCTAAGAGGCTAGTCGACCATGACCACCAACGCTTTCGCCGCCGGTGCCTATGCGGCAACCCAGGGGCTCGCCGGGCTCGGCGGGGTTCGCAAGCCCCCGGCCGTCACGGGTTCCTCGGGGCCGGCCTTCTCGTCCATGCTTCAGGGCGCCCTCGACCACGTATCCCAGACCGGCAAGGCTGCGGAGGCCCAGGCCATGTCGGCGGCCACCGGCAAGGCCGACATCGTGAACGTGGTGACGGCGGTGGCCGAGAGCGAAGCTGCCCTTGAAACCCTCGTCGCCGTCCGGGACCGGGTGATCGCGGCCTACGAGGACATCATGCGGATGCCGATCTGATGACCGGTCCCGTTATCATCGACCTCGCCCGCGACGGCATCGTCACCTTCCTCAAGGTGGCGGGCCCCGTGATGGTGGTGGCCCTCGCCGTCGGTCTCGTGATCTCGCTGATCCAGGCGCTCACGCAGATCCAGGAGCAGACTCTCATCTACGTGCCGAAGATCCTCGCGGTCTTCGTCGTCATGTTCCTGCTCTTTCCCTTCATGGGCGATGCCATGGCAGGCTATATGACGAGGATCGCGGCCCGAATCGCGAGCGGGGGATAACGCCTCCGCAGGGTTCGGCACGGGCCGGAAGGACGGGGCATGCTGCACGCAAGGGGCACGGCAGGCACCCGCCGCGGGCTCCTCCCGGGAGGGAAGGGCAGGGCGGGCGTTTCAGGAGCCCCGTCCGCAGAGCCCGGCCGTTCCGTAGCGGCAGATTCGACCCTCGAAAGCTGCCGCGACCACGGTCGGCGTGTGCGCGGGGCGCCGCGCTGACATGCAGTTCCTCCTGCCCGACACCGCCATCGCCTTCATGCTCACCTTCGCGCGGGTGGGCACCATGGTGATGCTCATGCCGGGCATCGGCGAACAGCTCATCACCCCGCGGGCCCGGCTCGCCTTTGCGTTCCTGCTCTGCCTCGTTCTCTTCCCGCTCACCCGCACCATCCTGCCCACCATCTCGCAGCCGACGGCGGCGATCGGCCTCCTCATCGGCGAGATCGCGGTCGGGCTCCTCATCGGGCTTGCGATCCGCATGGTGGTCGGGGCGCTGCAGACCGCCGGCAACGTCATCGCGGGCCAGCTCGGCCTGTCCTTCGCCATGTCGGTGGACCCGTCCATGGGCGGCCAGCAGGCCTCCATCGGCAATCTCCTCACCCTTCTCGGCATCACGCTCATCTTCGCGGCGGACCTGCATCACCTCGCCATCGCGGGCATCCGCGATTCCTACTCGCTCCTGCCGCCGGTCGGCGTACCCTCGACGGGCGACGCCGCGACCCTCGCGATCCGGGCGACCGCTCAGGGCTTCGCCCTCGCGGTTCAGATCTCCGCGCCCTTCATCGCCTTCGGCATCCTGTTCAACCTCGGCCTCGGCGTGCTCGCGCGCCTGATGCCGCAGCTGCAGGTGTTCTTTCTCGCCATGCCGGCCACGATCCTCATCGGCATGCTCCTGATGCTCGCCACCATGAGCGTGATCATGAGCGTGTTCATCGAGGACCTCGGCGAGTATCTCAAACTCTTCGTTCGCGCATGAGCCATGGCTGACCAGGCAGAGGACGACGACCGCACAGAAGAGCCGACGCAGCGAAAGCTGGACGAGGCGATCAAGCGCGGCGACGTGGCGAAGAGCCAGGAGATCAACACGCTCTTCGTGCTGGGCGGGTTCACCCTGGCGCTGATGATGGCCTCCGGCAGCATCACCGAGTATCTGACGCTCCATCTGCGCGGCTACCTCATGAACGCCCATCAGGTCCCCCAGGACGGGGCGGGGTTCCTGGCGGTCGGCCGCCACGCGGTCTGGGTGCTGCTCGCCGCGGTGGCGATCCCGGTGCTCATCGCGGCGGTGGGGGGCGCCCTGGGAGGCGGGATCCAGCACCGGCCGCTCTGGACCACCGAGCCCCTGACGCCGAAATTCAACCGCATCTCGCCCCTGGCGGGCTTCAAGCGCTTGTTCGGCAAGGAGGCCTGGGTTCAGTTCGTCAAGGGCCTGATCAAGATCGCCATCGTCGGGGCCGTGGCCGGCACGGTGCTGTGGAGCGAGCACGACCGGCTCGAAGGTATGGCCCGCATGGGGGTCGAGGCCATGCTGCCGGTCATCCTCCTGCTCTCCATGAAGCTCATGGGCGGCGTGCTGGCGATCTACGCGTTCCTCGCCATGGGAGACGCGGTCTATCAGCGCATGGCCTGGATGAAGCGCCAGCGCATGTCGAAGCAGGAGCTCAAGGAAGAGTACAAGAACACCGAGGGCAACCCGGAGATCAAGGGCAAGCTCAAGCAGATGCGGGCCGCGCGGGCCAAGAACCGCATGATGGCCGCCGTGCCCACCGCCACCGTGGTGATCACGAACCCGACCCACTTCGCGGTGGCCCTGAAATACGAGCGCGGCATGGCGGCGCCGGTCTGCGTCGCGAAGGGCCTCGACGCGGTCGCCCTGAGGATCCGCGCTGTGGCAACGGAGCATCGGGTGACGATCGTCGAGAATCCGCCCCTCGCCAGGGCCTTGCATGCGACGGTGAAGATCGACCAAGAGATTCCGGTGGAACATTACAAGGCCGTGGCGGAAGTCATCGGCATGATCATGCGGCTGCGGCGCCGCTAGGCGCGATTGGGGAGATGCGGGACCTTGATGGCTGTTGAGGGCGACATGCCGCCCGGCGCGCCGATCGATCGGTCGGACCGGCCCGGCCATATGGGCCTGGTGCTGCTGCTCGCCGCCGTGCTCGTCGGGGCGGCCATCGGGCTGTGGCACGTGGGCAGCGCCCGGGCGCAGCCCATGGTGCTGGGCCTTCTCGCCTTCTTCGCCATGGCGGGCGTGTTCTTCCTCTTCGCGGCGGCCCTCGGCGTCCTACAATTCGCGGGGCAGGGCGCGCGGAACGACATCACCAAGCTCGTCACCGACACGGCGGGCGAGGGGGTCACGGTCGTCGACGACGAGGGCCGGATCATCTACGCGAACGAGGCCTACGTGTCCCTCGCGGGCTCGCCCACCGGCGACGTGCGCACAGTGGAGCGCCTCTTCACGGGCGCGCCTGAGGTCTCGGAGGCGATCTACCGCCTGGCGCAGGCGGCGCGCGAGCAGCGCACCGGGACGGAGGAGATCCGCCTCTCGCCCTCCCTGAACGGCCTTCAGGAATTCGGCTGGTACCGGGTGCGCGTGCGGCCGGTGCCCCGGCCGGGGGGACGCCATGCGGCCCTCTGGATCGTGGCCGACGTGACCCACGAGCGCGAGCGCCAGGAGAACGTGTTCCAGGAGCTCCAGCACGCGATCGACTACCTCGACCACGCGCCGGCGGGCTTCCTCTCCGTCGACCCCGACGGCTCCATCGTCTACCTCAACGCGACGCTGGCCACCTGGCTCGACTACGACCTCGCGCAGGTGGGATCGGGCGGGTTGACGCTCTCCGACGTGGTGCCGCGCAACGTGGTCGCCATGATGACGTCGTTCTCCGGCGATCCCGGGGACGTTCGCACCGAGACCTTCGACCTCGATCTGCGGCGCCGCAACGGCCAGTTCCTGCCGGTGCGGCTCTATCACCGGGTCGCCTTCGGGATCGACGGCAAGCCCGGGCCCTCGCGCACGCTGGTGCTCAACCGCTCGCCGGGCCTCGACGTCGACGAGGGCCAGCGCGCCGCCGAGGTGCGCTTCGCGCGCTTCTTCAACAACACGCCGGTGGCGATCGCGACCCTCGACCGGGCGGGCCGCGTGGTGCAGGCGAACGCCTCCTTCACCAAGCTCTTCGGCGCCCCGCCGCGGGCGGGGGAGGGCGGCGAGGCGGCGCCGATCTTCGCCGCCTTCCGCGACCGCGAGGGCGAGCAGCTCGAAGCCGCGCTCCGCGCCGCCGCCGAGAGCCCGAGCGACATCCAGCCCCTCGAGCTGCACGTGGCGGGCGATGCTGACCGCTCGGTGCGGGTGTGGATCACGCCCGTGGCGGATGCTGAAGAAGGCGCCGAGAGCGCGATCCTCTACGCGCTCGACACCACGGATCTGCGCCTCATCCAGGAGCAGCTCGCCCAGTCGCAGAAGATGAACGCGGTGGGCCAGCTCGCAGGCGGCGTCGCGCACGACTTCAACAACGTGCTGCAGGCGATCATCGGCTACAGCGACCTTCTCCTCGCCAACCACCGGCCGACCGACCCGTCCTTCCAGGACATCATGCAGATCAAGCAGAACGCCAACCGGGCCGCGAGCCTCGTGCGGCAGCTGCTGGCGTTCTCGCGCCGCCAAACCCTGCGGCCGGAGGTGCTGAACCTCGTCGACCGGCTCTCGGACCTCTCCATGCTGCTGCGCCGGCTTTTGGGCGAGCGCGTCGAGCTCGACGTCAACCACGCCCGGGACCTGTGGGTCGTGAAGGCGGACGTGAACCAGTTCGAGCAGGTGATCGTGAACCTCGTGGTGAACGCCCGCGACGCCATGCCGGGCGGGGGCCGCGTCGGCATCCGCACCCGCAACGTCACGGCGAGCGAAGCCGCGCGCCTCGCCGTGCCCGGCATGGGCCCGGCGGATTACGTCGCCATCGAGGTGGCGGATACCGGCACCGGCATGTCGCCCGAGGTGAAGGAGAAGATCTTCGAGCCCTTCTTCACCACCAAGGAGGTGGGCAAGGGCACGGGCCTCGGCCTCTCCACCGTGTTCGGCATCGTGCGCCAATCCGGCGGCTTCATCGACGTCGAGACGGCGCCGGGCCAGGGCACCACCTTCCGCATCTACCTGCCGCGCCACGTGCCGACCGCCGAGGACGTGGAGGAGGCCAAGCCCGAAGCCGTCAAGAAGCCGGCGGCGGACCTCACCGGCCAGGGCACCATCCTCCTCGTCGAGGACGAGGATCCGGTGCGGGCCGTGAACGCCCGGGCGCTCTCCGCCCGCGGCTACACGGTGCTGGAGGCGGCCTCCGGCGTCGAGGCGCTGCAGATCATCGAGGAGCGCGGCACGCCGGTGGATCTCGTGGTCTCCGACGTGGTGATGCCCGAGATGGACGGGCCGACGCTCCTCGGCGAATTGCGCAAGCTCTACCCGGACCTGAAGGTGATCTTCGTCTCGGGCTATGCCGAGGACGCCTTCAAGAAGAACCTGCCGGACGGGGAAGAATTCAACTTCCTTCCCAAGCCCTTCAGCCTGCGCCAGCTGGTGGAGACCGTGAAGCAGGTGATCGCGTCGTAGGGCTCGCGAGGACTCTCACCCTCCGCGCGGGAGGGTGTCAGGCGAAGCGAGCCGGCAAAGGGCGAGTGACGCGACGGCACCTCTCCCTCCCCTCAGGGGAGGGGCAGCCCGCGAAGCGGGCCGGTGGGGTATGCCGCGACAGCGGCACCCTCCAGAGTACCTTGGGCGGCGCCCCATCGAACTCGGCCAATCTTCGACGCCACTGCTGCACCGTTTTGGAATCAGCGTCGAGGCCGCGAGATTCGCGCTGCGCGCGAATACCCCACCCTCCCCCTCCCCTGAGGGGAGGGGGAGCTTGCGATCGGCCTCGACGTTATCGCCCCGGATCCTGCTCGCCGCGCAAACTGTCACTTTCGGCAAAAACGTGGGGTCGGTCAGAAATTTCAGAGGTAGTAACAGCTACTTAACCCTGCGACACCCGCGCCATCCCTTTCCCCCGACGGAACCCTGTGGAGAACGAAGAACGAACTTGCAAACGAGAACAAAGAGAGTACATATTTCCTCTCGACGCGCGTTGAGACTCAACTGCCCCCCGTGCCATAAGGACCAAGGTCATGTCACAGTCCTCTCTGCGACTGGTGGAAAACGCTTCAATGGATAAAGACAAGTCGAAAGCTCTCGACGCCGCGCTCTCCCAGATCGAGCGCGCCTTCGGCAAGGGCTCCATCATGCGGATGGGCAAGAGCCAGAAGCCCCTCGAAATCGAGACGGTTTCGACGGGATCCTTGGGTCTCGACATCGCCCTCGGCGTCGGTGGGCTCCCCCGCGGCCGCATCATCGAGATCTACGGGCCGGAATCCTCGGGCAAGACGACCCTCGCGCTCCACACCATCGCGGAGGCCCAGAAGAAGGGCGGCGTCTGCGCCTTCGTGGACGCCGAGCACGCCCTCGATCCGGTCTATGCCCGCAAGCTCGGGGTCAATCTCGACGAGCTCCTGATCTCGCAGCCCGACACGGGCGAGCAGGCGCTCGAGATCGCCGACACCCTCGTGCGCTCCGGCGCCGTCGAGGTTCTGGTGATCGACTCGGTGGCCGCGCTCACCCCCAAGGCCGAGCTCGACGGCGAGATGGGCGAGGTCCAGCCGGGCCTCCAGGCCCGCCTCATGAGCCAGGCGCTCCGCAAGCTCACGGGTTCGATCTCGCGCTCGAACACGATGGTGATCTTCATCAACCAGATCCGCATGAAGATCGGCGTCATGTACGGCTCGCCGGAAACCACGACGGGCGGCAACGCCCTGAAGTTCTACGCCTCCGTGCGCCTCGACATCCGCCGCGTCTCCACCCTCAAAGAGCGCGACGACGCCATCGGCAACAACGTGCGCGTCAAGGTGGTGAAGAACAAGGTCGCTCCGCCCTTCAAGCAGGTCGAGTTCGACATCATGTTCGGCGAGGGCATCTCCAAGGTGGGCGAGCTCATCGACCTTGGCGTGAAGGGCGGCATCGTCGAGAAGTCCGGCGCCTGGTTCTCCTACGACAGCCAGCGCCTCGGACAGGGCCGCGAGAACTCCAAGCAGTTCCTGCGCGACAATCCGGAGGTCGCCAACAAGATCGAGTCCGCCATCCGCCAGAATGCCGGCATGCTCGCCGACCGCATTCTGGAAGAGGCGACCCCGACCCCCGAGGACCTCGACGAGGGCGTCGCATAACCCTTTTCGCCTCCTTCAAGGCAAACCGGAGCCGTCGCGGGCAACCGCGGCGGCTTTCGCTTTGGGGGCCCGCGACAGCGGCGGCCCGGCGGTGTAAAGGGCGGCCGTGTCCCGTCCCCTCGCCACCCGCGCCCCCGCCAAGATCAACCTGACCCTGCACGTGCTCGGCCGGCGCGCGGACGGCTATCACGCGCTCGAAAGCCTCGTCGCCTTCGCGGGAACGGGCGACACGCTGAGCCTCGAACCCGGCCCCGCGCTCCGCCTCAAGGTGAGCGGCCCCACCGCGGCGCTCGCCGGGTCAGAGGCCGACAATCTCGTGCTCAAGGCGGCGCGCCTTCTCGGGGAGCGGGTCGAGGGCCTGACCCTCGGGACATTTCACCTGGTGAAGAGGCTTCCCGTCGCGGCCGGGATCGGCGGCGGCTCGTCGGACGCCGCCGCCGCCCTGCGGCTCCTCGCGCGGCTCAACGGACTGCCCCTCGACCATCCGGGGCTCCGGGAGGCGGCTCGGCTCACGGGCGCCGACGTGCCGGTCTGCCTCGATCCCCGGGCCCGCATGATGCGCGGCGCCGGGGAGGAACTCGGGCCGACCCTGGCCCTGCCGCGGCTGCACGCGGTGCTGGTCAATCCGCAGGTGCCGGTGGAAACGCCCGCCGTGTTCCGACAGTTCGGCCTCGCGCCGGGCGAGGCGAAGGAGGGCAGCGCGCACCCGGCGGTTCCGGAGGCGGGCAGCGGCGCAGCGGACTTGATCGAGGTTCTGCGGGCGGCTCGGAACGACCTCGAGCCGCCGGCCCGCGCCCTCGAGCCTGTCATCGGCGAAGCCCTCGCGCAGCTTGCGGCGAACCCGGCCTGCCGGCTTGCGCGCATGTCGGGCTCGGGCGCCACGGTCTTCGGCCTCTACGCCGATTGCGATGAGGCCGCGGCGGCCGCGAAGGCTCTTGCCGCCGCGCAGCCCGCATGGTGGGTGAAGGCGACGTCCCTGCGGTGATCGTGCCGCCGGAGCGGCCCTGAGGCGGCGCGCTTAGCGTGCCCGCGCATTCGCGCTATAGCGGGTCCATGATCCCCTTCGTTCCTCTCCTCATCACCGCTCTGTCGGTTCCGCTCGCCGCTTTCCTCGGCTTCTCCGAGCGGAGCTTCTTCGGCACGGCTCTCGAGGATCAGTTCTACGGCTTCTTCCTTCGTGGCTACCCGCTCTTCCTCTTCGCGGTTGCCTACGGCGCGGCGCGCATCGTGACCGCGGCCTTCGCGGAGCCCGGCCCCCGCCGGCCCCTGCGGGCCTTCACGGCACCCATCGCGCTCGCGCTGTTCCTGGCGGCGAGCTTTTATCCGAGCTTCGGCGGCTTCATCCTCCGGCCCGGCTTCTTCACCGGCGGCGTCGGTTTCCTTCAAGGGCTCGACGCTCACGCCGCCGCCGTGCTGGGCGCGGCCGCCGCGGCCTTCACGTTCGGCCTCGTCCTCGGCGCCTGCACGGTCCTCGCGACCTTGAGCATGCGGCGGAGCTGGGCGGCCCTCGGGGAGGCGGTCCTGTCCTTCCTGGCGCTGTGGGTCGGGGCCGTGATCCTCCTCGGCCCGCAGCGGCTCGGCATCGATCTCGTCGGCGCTTTTCCCCAGCGCCCGCTCACCCTTGGGCAGGCGCCCCTCGTCGCGGTGCTCGTGGTCCTGGCGGTGCTCCCCCATGCCCTCGTCAAGGCGCGCCGCGCCCGCGCGGCGGAGGCGGCCCGCGCCTGAGCGGGCGCCCCGAAAGGGTCTTGCCAACCGCGCCGGAGGGGCAGAGCATCGGCCTCATGCGTCGGCTTTAAGAACGCGCCACGGGGGCAGAAAGGACGATCCCATGGCACACACCGGCAGACCAGCGTCGGGCCCGCGATGCATCGCCATCGTCGGCCCCTTCCAGAGCGGAAAGACCACGCTTCTCGAGTCGATCCTGGAGCGCACCGGCACGGTCCAGCGCTCAGGCCGCGTGACGAATGGTGATTCGGTGGGGGATGCCAGCGCGGAGGCCCGCGCCCACAGCATGAGCGTCGAGCCGAACCTCGCGACGGTCTCGTTCCTCGGCGAGTCCTACACCTTCGTGGATTGCCCGGGCTCGGTCGAGTTCCTGCACGACATGCGCACCGCCTTGCCCGCCTGCGACGCCGCCATCGTGGTCTGCGAGGCCGACGAGCGGAAGATCCCGGCCCTCGAACTCGTCCTGCGCGAGCTCGAAGAGGCGGACATCCCGCGCTTCCTGTTCATCAACAAGATCGACCAGCAGACGCGCCGGGTGCGCGAGACGCTGAGCCTCCTCCAGCGCGCGTCCCGGACGCCGCTGCTCCTGCGCCAGATCCCGATCTGGAAGGACGGCATCGCGGTCGGCTTCATCGACCTCGCCCTCGAGCGCGCGTTCATCTACCGCGAGCATGCGCCGAGCGAGATCGTTGCCCTCCCCGACGGCGAACTGCCCCGCGAGCGCGAGGCGCGCTACGCCATGCTGGAGCGGCTCGCCGATTACGACGACGCTCTCATGGAAGACCTCATCTCCGAGATCGAGCCGCCCCAGGACCGGGTGTTCGACGACCTCGCCCGCGAGCTGAAGGAGCGGCACGTGGTGCCGGTGCTCATCGGCTCCGCCGACCGTGGCAACGGCGTCACGCGCCTCCTCAAGGCGCTGCGGCACGAGACGCCGTCCCTCGCCGAAACCCGCGGCCGCCTCGGCCTGCCGGCGGAAGGCCCGCCGCTCGCCCAGGTGATCAAAACCCTGCACACGGGCCATGGCGGCAAGCTGTCGGTCGCGCGGGTGCTGCGCGGCGGCTTCCGCGAGGGCGACACCGTCACGGGCTCCCGGGGCACGGAGGCACGGATCGGCAACCTGCTCTCGCTCGTCGGCCAGACCACCACCCGCATGCCCGAAGCGCGGGCCGGCGATACCCTGGGCTTCGGCCGCATGGAGGGCATCGCGACGGGGGATTGCTTCGCGGTCGGCAAGGGCCGGCCCGAGGCCATCGCGTCCGTCGCGCCGCCCGAGCCCGTCTATGCCTTCGCGATCCGCACGAAGGACCGCAAGGACGATGTGCGCCTCTCCGCCGCCCTCGCCAAGATCGCCGAGGAGGACCCCGCTCTCACGGTCGAGAACCGGCCGGAACTCGGGGAGATGAGGCTTCTCGGCCAGGGCGAGATGCACCTTCGGGTCGCTATCGAGCGGCTCGCCTCGCGGTTCCAGGTCACGGTGGATACCGGCCGCCCGCGGGTGAACTATTGCGAGACCATCAAGATGCCGGCGGCGGCCCGCGGCCGGCACAAGAAGCAGACCGGCGGCCACGGGCAGTTCGGCGACGTGGCGATCGAGGTGAGGCCGCTGCCGCGGGGCGAGGGCTTCGCGTTCCAGGACCACATCACCGGCGGGGTGGTGCCGCGCCAGTACATCCCCTCCGTGGAAACCGGCGTGCGGGACGCGATCAAGCGCGGGCCTCTGGGCTTTCCGGTGGTCGACGTGGCGGTGACCCTCACGGACGGCTCCTATCACAATGTCGATTCCTCGGATGCGGCCTTCCAGGCCGCGGCGCGGATCGCCCTCGCGGAGGCGCTGCCGAAGGCAAAGCCCGTGCTGCTCGAACCCGTACTCTCGGTCGAGATCGCGATCCCGACGGAAGCGCTCTCCAAGGCCACGGGTCTCGTCACCGGGCGGCGCGGTCAGATCCTCGGCTACGACGCGAGGCCCGGCTGGTCGGGCTGGGACGTGCTCTCGGCCCAGATCCCGGAATCGGAGATCGGGGACCTCATTGTGGAGTTGCGCTCCGCTACGGCCGGCGTCGGCACCTTCTCGACGCGGTTCGACCACATGGCGGAACTGAACGGCCGCCCGGCGGACATGGTGCTGCAGGGGGCCGGGAAGGGGGCGCATTAGCGCCCCCGTTCACCTGAGGGCGGTTTCACATCGGCATCCGGACGGCGCCTCGCCGGCCGGATGCCCGCGCCCCGCAGGCCTCCCGGAGCGGGGCTGGTCGCCCTTCATCATGTCGGGCATTGACTTCTTCTAGGCCATCGACAAAAGCGCGGTGCCGCGGCAAACTTAAGCTTAGGCGTGGAAAGCAACTTTCCGCTTGGAACAACTTCGCGCAAAGCGAGGGGAGGAACGATGACCGCTTTGTCGACGGCCGCCGCACCCGCACGTGGCGCAACTCATGATGGCCCGCAGCCCTGGCTGAAACACTATCCGCCCACCGTGCCGGCGACGATCGACGTGGCGCAGCACGGCACCCTCGCCGACATCTTCCACACTGCGGTCAGAGATCACGCGAGCCGCCCTGCCGTCGAGAGCTTCGGCAAGCGCATGACCTATACGGATCTCGGGCGCAGCGCGGCCGCCGTCGCATCGTGGTTGCAGGCACAGGGGCTGCAGAAGGGCGACCGCGTCGCCATCATGCTGCCGAACGTCATGGCTTTTCCCACGATCCTGTTCGGCATACTCACGGCCGGCTTCACGGTCGTGAACGTGAATCCGCTCTACACGCCGCGGGAGCTGACGGGGCAGATCCAGGACTCCGGCGCCAAAATCCTCTTTGTGCTCGAGAATTTCGGCCACACGGTGGAAGAGGCGCTGCCCTCCTTGTCCCTCGACAAGATCGTCATGGTGACGCCGGGCGACCTCCTCGGCCTCAAGGGCAAGGTGATCAACCTCGTGTCGCGGCACATAAAAAAGGCCGTCAAGCCCTTCCGTCTTCCTGGCACCGTTCCGTTCGCGAGCGTTGTGGCGCAAGGTGCCAAGACGCCTCCGAAGTCCGTGAGCATCACCCCCGACGACATCGCCTTCCTGCAATACACGGGCGGCACGACCGGCGTTGCGAAAGGCGCGACGCTTCTCCACCGCAACGTCGCGGCGAACGTGCTCCAGGCCGAGGCCTGGATGCGGCCGTTCCTCGGCGAGCGGCCCGACCACGTCATGGTGACGGCCCTGCCGCTCTACCACATCTTCGCGCTGACCTGCTGCTCGCTCCTGATGCCCCGCATCGGCGGCTGCCAACTGCTCATCGCCAATCCCCGCGACATCCCGGGCTTCGTCAAAACGCTCCAGTCGCGGCCCTTCACGCTCATGACGGGGATCAACACCCTCTACAACGCCCTCGCCAACGCGCCGGGCATCGAGCGCGTGAACTTCTCGCAGATGAAGCTCTCCATCGCCGGGGGCATGGCCACCCAGGAAGCGGTGGCGATGCGCTGGAAGGAGCTCACGGGCTGCCCCATCGTGGAAGGTTACGGCTTGTCCGAAACCTCCCCCATCGTTTGCGCGAACCGGCTCGACATCCCGGATTTCACCGGCACGATCGGCTTCCCGCTGCCCTCGACCGACGTCTCGATCCGCTCGGTGGATACGGGTCAGCCAGTGGCTTCGGGCGAACGGGGCGAGTTGTGCGTCAAGGGTCCGCAGGTGATGGTGGGGTATTGGCGACGCCCCGACGAGACCGCCAAGGTCATGACGCCGGACGGCTTCTTCCGCACCGGCGACATCGCCCTGCTGAACGCGGACGGGCAGGTCAAGATCGTCGATCGGCTCAAGGACATGGTCCTGGTCTCGGGCTTCAACGTCTACCCGAACGAGGTCGAGGATGTGCTGGCGAAGCACCCGGGCGTTCTGGAAGCCGCCGTCATCGGCCTGCCGGACAGTCAGTCGGGCGAACTCGTGGCAGCCTACGTGGTGAAGCGGGACCAGTCGCTCACCGTCGACGATCTGCGAGCCTTCTGCCGCGAGCAGCTCACCGCCTACAAGGTTCCGCGCCGGATCGAGTTCCGCGAAGCCCTGCCCAAGACCAATGTCGGCAAGGTTCTGAGGCGCGCCCTGCGGGACGAGGTGCTCGGGCAGGGATAGCCATCGACAGATCCCTCAGGCATAAACGGGCGGACTCGGTTCCGCCCGCTTTCCGATCTGGTCCATGAATCTCTGGCTTCGCCTTCTCGTCACGATCATCGGCTCCATCTTCCGTCCGCGGATCGGGCCTGCCGACACCTTGCGGCTGTCGTTTCGTGTGTGGCCGCACGACCTCGACACCTCCCTTCACATGAACAACGGGCGCTACCTGACGATCATGGATCTCGGGCGCGCCGACATGATCGTACGGACGGGGCTGTGGCGTGCGGTGTTGCGGGAGCGCTGGACTCCGGTGGTGAGCGCCGCCAAGATCCGGTTCCGCCGCGAGCTGCGCCCCTTCAGGCCCTTCGTGCTGGAAACCCGCATGGCGACTTGGGCGGGCACCTCCCTCGTGATGGAGCAGCGCCTCGTCAGCCGCTCGCGGACGGGGGACGAGATCGTCAATGCGGTGGCTCTCCTGCGGGTCGGGCTCTACGATCGGAAAACCCGCAGCTTCGTCGCGGCGGAACGCCTGTTGCGGGAGATCGGCGTAAGCCTCCCGTCGCCCGAGCCGTCGCCCGAAGTGGCGGCGTTCCTCGAAGCGGAAGCCGCCATGAAGCGCGCGGCCTGAGGGCCCGGCCCGGGCCACCGCCGGCTCGGCGAGGCTTGACCCGACCGCCCCGCCTGCGCCAGGGTCGCGCCTATGCCTCGCTCCATCGACTACTACTTCTCGCTCGTGAGCCCCTGGGCCTTCATCGGGCACGCGCCCTTCATGGACATTGCGCGCCGGCACGAGCTCGAGATCAACTACAAGCCCGTGTTCCTCGGCCGCGTCTTCGCCGAGACGGGCGGGCTGCCCCTCGCGCAGCGCCACCCGGCGCGCCAGCGCTACCGCTTGGTTGAGCTGCAGCGCTGGCGGGATCGGCGGGGCTTGTCCTTCAACGTGCACCCGCGCCACTGGCCCTTCGACGTCACGCTGGCGGACCGCTTCGTCATCGCCATCCAGGCCGCGCACCAGGACCCCGATCCCTTCCTGCGCCGGGCCTATGCGGCGGTGTGGCAGGAGGACCGCGATCTCGCCGATCAGGCCGTGATCGGCGAGATCGCGGATGCGGTCGGCCACGATGCCGCGGCGCTCATGGAGCGCGCCACGGGCTCCACCACCGAGGTCATCTATGCGCTCAACCTCGAGAACGCGATCGAGGGCGACGTCTTCGGGTCCCCGGCTTACGTGCTCGGGGGCGAGGTCTTCTGGGGCCAGGACCGCCTCGATCTCCTGGACGACGCCCTGACGAGCGGGCGCCGAGCCTACACCCCAGAGCTCTAAGGCGCGCAGCGCCCGCCCGCTACTCCGCAGCCACCCGGCTCGCGCGCCATTGCGCCAGGAGGGCGCGCAGGGCGGCGGGCTTCAGGGGCTTGTTGAGCACGTGGACGTTGAGGGCGTCCGCGGCCTCGCGCACCGCCGGGGTCCGGTCGGCCGTGACGAGAACGGCCGGCATGTCGGTCTTCAAGGTCCAGCGCAGCGACTTGATCACGTCGAGGCCGTCGCCCTCGTCGAGGTGGTAATCGGCGACGATGGCCTCCGGGGTGATGCGGGACGTGCGAACGGCCTCGAGCGCCTTTTTCAGATCCGGCGCCACGAGCACCTGGCAGCCCCATCCGGCGAGGAGAAGCCGCATGCCCTCGAGGATCGCGGGCTCGTTGTCGATGGCCAGCACCCGCAGGCCCGCGAGCGGCGTCGCGGGGGCGCGGGGCTGCTCCAGCGGCGTGACGCCCGCCGGCAGCCGCGCCACGACCGGGATCACCACCCGGAACACCGACCCGCGGCCGGGGATTGAATCCAGCGTCACCGGATGGTCGAGAACGCGGCCGATGCGCTCCACGATGGAGAGGCCGAGCCCGAGGCCCCGGGCCACCTTGGCGCCCTGGTCGAGCCGCTGGAACTCGCGGAACACCACCTTCCGCTTGGAATCGGGGATGCCTAGCCCCGTATCCCAGACCTCCACCGCGAGCTTCCCGCCGCGCCGCCTCACGCCCACCAGAACACGCCCCGACGGGGTGTACTTGATGGCGTTCGAAACGAGGTTCTGGAGAAGCCGCCGCAGCAGGCGCCGGTCCGAGCGAATGGTGAGGGAGGAGGGAACGAAGGTGAGGTTGAGACCGCGCTCCCGCGCCACGGGCTCGAACTCTCGCTGGAGCTGGCGCATCAGCTCCTCGATGCGGAAGGACGACCACTGGGGCTTCATGGCGCCCGTATCCAGGCGCGAGATGTCGAGGAGCGCCGTCAGGATCTCCTCCACGGCGTCGAGGGAGGCGTCGATGTTCTCCGCCAGGGTGGAATCGCCCGCGTCCCGGTCGCGCTCCACGAGCGAGGTGGCGTAGAGCCGGGCGGCGTTGAGGGGCTGGAGGATGTCGTGGCTCGCGGCCGCCAGGAAGCGGGTCTTCGAGATGTTCGCTTCGTCCGCCTCGGCCTTGGCGCGGGAGAGCGCCTCGTTGAGGCGGGTCAGCTCCTCGGTTCGCTCCCGGACGCGGCGCTCCAGGGTCTCGTTGGCCCGCTGGCGCGCCTCCTCGTTCGCCACCGCCTCCGTCACGTCCGTGTAGGTCGTCACGAAACCGCCGTCCGGCAGCACGTTGGTGCGCACCTCGATGGTCTTGCCGTTCGGGTGGAGCTTGATGCGCATCGATTCGGCGCTGTCGATGAACGCGTCGAGGCGCGCCGCCACCACGTCGTCAACCAGGCCCGGGCCGTAGGATCCGCGGGCGGCGTTGAAGCGGACGATCTCGTCGAGCCCGGCGCCCACCCGCACGAGTTCCGGCGGCAGTTCGTAAAGGTCGATGAAGGCCCGGTTCCAGGCGAGGAGATGCAGGTCGCGGTTGAACACGGTGATCCCCTGGCCCGCATGGTCCACCGCGTGCTGCAGGAGATCGCGGCTGTACTGGATCGCCGCGGAGGCGTCGTCGAGCAGCCGCAGGGCCGCCTCCGTCGACACGGTCCGCCGCCGCAGCAGGAGCGAGAGGGCGAGGCGCGAGGACGAGGCGCCGATGGCGGAGGCCAGGAGGTGCTCCGCATAGCGCAGGAGGTGGATGTCGGCTTCCGCCCGGCCGTCGAGCTTCTGGTTGCGGCTCGACGCGAAGCCCTCGAAGGAGCGCAGGGTGCGTTCCTCGCCGAGATACCGGGCGACCGTCGCCCGCAGTTCGTCCACCGTCACGGTCGCGCGAAAGAAGCGGAAGGTCGGGGCGATGGAAAGATCGGGCTCGCCCACGAAGATCGTGGCCTGCACGCGCTCGAGGGCCGTGACGGGCTTGAGAAGCGAGAAGCCCACATAGGCGAGGATGTTGAGGGTGAGGCTCCACACCACGCCGTGGGTGAGTTCCGGCATGCTGGTGTGGAACAGGGCGGTGGGCTTCAACGCCGCGATGCCGAAGGGTCCCGCAACCATGATGTCCGACCAGACCACGCCCTCCCAGACGAGGCTCGGCAGCAGGAGGGTGTAGAGCCATCCGGCGAAGCCTGCGATAAGCCCCGCGCTCGCCCCGAGCGAGGTGCCACGGGACCAGATGAGGCCTCCGATGAAGGCCGGCGCGATCTGCGCGATGGCGGCAAAGGAGAGAAGGCCGATGGCGGCGAGCGCCGCGTCCCCCGCCGCGCGATAATAGGCGTAGCCGAGGAGCAGCACGAGGACGATGGCGATGCGCCGGACGCCGAGCACGAAGCCGCTGAGATCGGAGGGCTGCGGCGGCAGGCCAGAGCCGAGATAGGCGCGCCGGCGCAGCACGAGCGGCAGCACGAGGTGGTTCGAGATCATGATGGCGACCGCGACCGTCTCGACGATCACCATGGCGGTGGCCGCCGAGAGGCCGCCGAGGAAGGCCGCCATGGCGGTCCAGCCCGCCCCGTCGAGGAGCGGCAGGGCGAGCACCGTCATGTCCCGGTCGATATGCCCCTCGCGGAAGGAGGCGAGCCCCGCAAGGGCGATCGGCACCACGAAGAGGTTGATGAGGACGAGGTAGAGCGGGAACAGCCAGGCGGCGCGCCGCACGTCCTCGATGCCCCGGTTCTCGACCACCATCATGTGGAACTGGCGCGGCAGGAGGAGCGCCGCGCAGGCCGAGAGCAGGGTGAGGGTGAGAAGGCTTCCCACCGGCGAGGTGCGGAAGGCCATGGAGAAGTCGAGGTTTCTCCCGGCGAGGGCTTCCGAGAGACCGCCGAAGCCGTCGAACATCCAGAAAGTCACGTAGGTGCCGACCCACAGGAAGGCCACGAGCTTCACGACGGATTCGAGGGAGACCGCCACCATCAGCCCGTCCTGGTGCTCGGTCGCGTCCGTGTGGCGGGTGCCGAAGGCCACCGCGAAGCCCGCCAGGACCGCCGCCACCACGAGGGCGAGGTCGCCGAAGATCGGGGCTCTCTGGCCGATGGCGGGCGCCTCCGTGGCCTCCAGGAACACGCCGAGGGACGCCGACACCGCCTTGAGCTGGAGGGCGATGTAGGGAATGCAGCCCACGACTGCGATGAGGGTCACAAGGGCCGCCACCCGCTCGCTCTTGCCGTAGCGCGCGGCCACGAAATCGGCGATCGAGGTGATGTTCTGGCCCTTGGCGAGGCGCACCACGCGCTCGATCAGCGCGTAGCCGAGGCCGATGACGAGGATCGGTCCGATATAGATCGTCAGGAAGTCGAGGCCGGACCGGGTCGCGAGGCCCACCGAGCCGAAGAAGGTCCAGGAGGTGCAGTATACGGCGAGCGCCAGGGCATAGACGGTGGAGCGCGCCCGGCCCCGCATGATCCGGCCGCCCGCGTAATCGCCCCAATGGGCGACGGCGAAGAGCAGGCAGAGATAGACGAGGGCCGATAGGACGACGGCCCAGCTGGCGACCATGGACGCTTGAACCTCACGAGCGGGACGGCTGCACGGTAACGGCTTCGGCGCACCAAGACCATGTGGCTTTCGGCGTGGGCGAGGGCGCCGCCCGATGCTAAGCTTGGGCGGGAGCGTACCGACCCGTGAGGCTTGCCATGCTGGAGGAGTTCAAGAAGTTCGCGCTGCGCGGCAACGTGGTGGATCTCGCCATCGGCGTCATCATCGGTGCCGCCTTCGGGAGGATCGTCGATTCCATCGTCACGGATCTCTTCATGCCGGTGGTGGGCGCGGTCACGGGCGGGCTCGACTTCTCGAACTACTTTCTCGGCCTCTCCCGAGAGGTCACCGCCACCTCCCTCGCCGAAGCGAAGAAGCAAGGTGCGGTGCTCGCCTGGGGCAATTTCATCACGATCACGATCAACTTCGTCATCATCGCCTGGATCCTGTTCTTCGTGGTCAAGGGCATGAACCGGCTCCGCCGCCGGGAGGACGACAAGGTGGATGCCTCGAAAGCTCCCGAACTCCCCGCCGACGTGAAGCTCCTCGCCGAGATCCGGGACATCCTGGCCAAGCAGCAGGCCCGTTGATCCATCACGGGGATCGATGGATCCGGTCTCGTCTTTTCATCGCTCCCGCGGGCCTCATGGGGTAAAGAGCGCCCCGGCGGTGCGTCGGCCGCCTCAAGGACCCGGTCATGAATGCTCCCGCGCCGATCCCCTCCGCTCTCGGCCTGCGCCCGGAAGCCCGGCAGGCGCCCTCGAGCGGCATCGTCGAGGTGTTCAACTACGGGCGCAACCGCGAGGGTCTGATTCCGCTTTGGGTGGGGGAGGGCGACCTGCCGACCCCGGCCTTCATCTGCGAGGCTGCGACCCGGTCCCTCGCGCAAGGCGAGACGTTCTACACCTACCAGCGCGGGATCCCCGAGCTGCGCCAGGCCATCGCCCGCTATCACGACCGCGTCTACGGCGGCACCGCCGATCCGGAGCGCTTCTTCGTGACCTGCGGCGGCATGCACGCGCTCCAGCTCGCGGCGCGGATGACGGCCGGCCCCGGGGACGAGGTGCTGGTGCCGACGCCGGCCTGGCCGAACTTCATCGGCGCGCTCACGGTGGCGGGGGCCCGGCCCGTGGGCGTCCCGCTCGCCAGGGGCGAGCAGGGCTGGCGTCTCGACATCGGGCGCCTCCAGGCGGCCGTCACGCCCCGCACCCGCGCGATCATGGTCAACACGCCCGCCAATCCCACCGGCTGGACGGCGACCGAGGACGACCAGCGGGCGATCCTCGACCTCGCCCGGCGGCACGGCCTGTGGATCGTCGCCGACGAGATCTACGGCCGCTTCGTCTACGACCCCGCAGTGACCGTGGGCACGGGCCGGGCGCCCTCGTTCCGCGACTCGATGACGGCGGAGGACAGGGTCCTGTTCGTCCAGACCTTCTCGAAGAACTGGGCCATGACCGGCTGGCGCCTCGGCTGGCTCGAGGCGCCGCCGGCCCTCGGGCAGGTGATCGAGAACCTCGTCCAGTACTCCACCTCCGGCGTGCCGGTCTTTGCCCAGCGCGCCGGCGTCGAGGCCTTGGATCAAGGCGAGGCCTTCGTTCGGGAGCAGATCGTCCGGGCCGCCGAGGGCCGGGCGCTGCTGGGCGGGCTCGCGAGCACCGGCGCCATCGACCTGCCGCCTCCGCAGGGGGCGTTCTACGCCTTCTTCCGGGTGCCGGGCTCGGCCTCCCGGGACATCGCCATCCGGCTCATCGAGGAAGCGGCGGTCGGGGTCGCGCCCGGCTCCGCCTTCGGGGAAGGCGGGGAAGGGCACGTGCGGCTCTGCTACCTGCGCAAGACCGACGATCTACGCGCCGCGGTGGACCGCATGGCTCGAGCTCTCGCGGGATAGAGAACTTATTCACTTGCCCCGCTTGGCGTTGAGCTTATGATTTCAAGCATGTGGCACGGTGCTGAAAAATGACGGCCGAGCGGGTCCTGAGCGGAGGGCAGCCCTCCGTTTCCGACGCCCGCTTGGCCAGTGTTCTCGATACGGCGGTGGATGGCATCGTCGTGATCGACGAGAATGCCCGTATCCTGATCTTCAACAAGGCCTGCGAGAGCCTGTTCGGCTACGAAGCCGGCGAAGTCGTCGGCCGCGAAGTCGGGATGCTCATGCCGGCGGAGGACGCGGCCCGGCATCACGCCTACCTTTCGGCCTACCGGCGGACCGGCGAGCGCAAGGTGATCGGCCGCGAGCGCCAGGTGTTCGGCCGGCGCAAGGACGGCACCCTCATCCCGCTCGAACTCGTCGTCGGCGAGGTCGAAGCCTGCGGGAGCCGTCAGTTCACGGGCTTCATCCGGGACATGTCGGCCCGCCAGGAGAGCGAGCGGCGCATGAACGAGCTTCAGGCCGATCTCGTCCGCCTCGCGCGGGTGTCGGCCCTGGACGAGATGGGCCTCGCCCTGGCGCACGAGCTCAATCAGCCCCTCACGGCAATCCTGCTCTACCTTCAGGCGGCGAGCCTCGAGGCCGAGCGAGAAAAGCCCGGCAGCCGGGCGTCGGCGATTCTCGACAAGGCCAGGCGGGAGGCGCAGCGGGCCGGCGCCATCATCGGGCGCATGCGGCAGCTCGGGGAGAACCGGGCGCCCGAGCGGCGGCCGAGCGACCTCAACGCGCTCGTGGAGGAGGCGCTCGAACTCACCCAAATGGGGGATGACAGCGCCATCCGGGTCCTTCGTGATTATACGGATGAGCTTCCGCTCGTTGAGGTAGATCAAGTGCAGATCCAGCAGGTCGTGATCAACCTTGTCCGCAACGCCCTCGAAGCCTTGCGGGACCGGCCGGACGGCGAGGTCGTCGTCTCCACCCGCCCGGACGGGCGGGGCGTTCTGTTGTGCGTCGCGGATAACGGGCCTGGCATTCCGCCTGACCGGGTCGGCGACCTGTTCCAGGCGTTCAGGACGGGCAAGCCCAACGGCATGGGGCTCGGCCTCGCGATCTCGCGGACCATCGTCCAGAGCCATGGCGGTGAGCTGCAGGTCGATCCCGGCGGTGCCGGGCGGGGCGCCCGATTCCTGGTGCGTCTGCCGGGAGGCGACACTTCCTTGGTGGAGGAGCGCGGCCGCGCGTGAAAGGGGGTCTGCCATGGAGCAGATGGGAGGCACGAAGCTTGCCGTTGCGGTGGTCGACGACGACCCGGCCGTGTGCGATTCCCTTGCGACCCTCTTCAGGCTCCAGGGCTTCGAGGTTCACACCTTCGGCACGGCGGGAGAGTTCGTCAGGGCGCTGCCGGGCTTCAAGCCCGACGCCGTTCTCCTCGACGTGCACATGCCGACAGGCTCCGGGCTCGACGCCCTCGAGGCGATCGGCGGCGCCTCCCATCCGGCGCCCATCATCATGATCTCGGGGCAGGGCGACATCCCGATGGCGGTGGCGGCCATCAAGGCGGGCGCCCACGACTTCATCGAGAAGCCCTTCGACGGCGGAGCGGTGATCGAGCGGGTGCGCGATGCGGTGCGCGCCCGGGCGGCGTCCCACGCGAACCCGCCTAAGCACCGCCACTTCCCGAAGGCCGAAACGCTCACCGCCCGGGAGCTCGACGTCCTCAACGAGATCGCGCGCGGCCTGTCGAACAAGGAGGCCGGGCGCATCCTCGGCATCTCGCCCCGCACCGTGGAGGTGCACCGGGCGCGGGTGATGGAGAAGCTCGGCGCCCGCAACACCGCCGACCTCATGCGGATCGTGCTCTCCGACCAGGGCTCGCGCTAGCCGCGCCCGCAGGTTGATATCTTGATTCAAGATTGACCCCCTGGCGAAGGCGGGCCGATGCTGCTCCCATGATCGCGTCCAGGCCGCCCCCGGTCCTCGCCCTCCTTCTCCAGATCGCCGTCGCGGCCGCGGGCGGCGCCCTGTTCCACGCTCTCGGCGTGCCGGCGGCCTGGCTCTCCGGCTCCGTCGTAGCGGTGGTCGTCTGGGGTGCCCTCGGGCAGGGAGAGCCCCTGCCGCGCGCTCTGGCCGACGCCGCCATGCTGATCTCCGGCGCCACCATGGGAGCCGCCGTGACGCCTGAGGCTATCGCCGCCATGGCGCGCTACCCGGTAAGCCTCCTCCTGCTCGCCGTCGGCGTCGTCGCGATCTCCCTCGCCTCCATGGCTTGGCTCGTCCGGGTGTCGCACTGGCGCCGCGACGACGCCGTACTGGCCTCCGTGCCGGGCGCGCTCTCGACCGTGATGGCGGTGGCGGTCGACCGCCGGGCGGATGTGGCCTCCATCGCCATCGTGCAGAGCTTCCGGCTCTTCGTCCTGCTGACCCTGCTGCCGAGCGCGGTCGTGCTGGTCAACGGCGGGCAGACGGGCCTGCTGCTCGGGGAGGGGCAGCCCGCCGCGACCCCCGCGGCCCTCGCCCTCGTCCTCGGCGGCGGGCTCATCCTCGGCGCCGGGTTCGTCCGGCTCGGGGTCGCGGCGCCGATCCTCCTCGGCGCCGCCGTGGCGAGCACCGTGCTCCACGCGACGGAGGCCGCCCCCGGCGTCGTTCCCCCGGCCATCGCGACGGCAGGGCTCGTGCTCCTCGGCCTCTTCATCGCGGAGCGCTTCCGCACCCTCGACTGGGCGGCCCTGCGCCGCCTCATACCGGCTGCACTCGGCTCCTTCACGGTGGGGCTCGGGGTCGCGGCGGCTTTCGCGGGCGCCGCCTCGTGGCTCGCGGGCGTCGGTTTCGCCGATGCGCTCGTCGCCTTCGCGCCCGGCGGGCTCGAGGCCATGATGGTGCTCGCCCTCGTGCTCGGCCTCGACCCGCTCTATGTGGGCATCCACCACCTCGCCCGCTTCCTCGCCATCGGCTTCGCGGTGCCCTTCGTGGTGGCCTGGCTGCAGCGGGACTAGGAGCCCTTCCGCAGCCGCTCGATGGCCTCCATGCGGGGCCTCGCGGTCTCCCAGGTCCGGCTCGTCACCGCGGCCACGAGCGCCTCGACGATGAGGAGGAGACCCGCCGAGGAATCCCAGTTCGAGGGCGCCACGATGTGCGCGGGCAGCACGTGGCGGGCGACCCGGGCGATGGGGGACAGCCACTGATCGGTGACGAGCACCACCGTCGCGCCCTGCCGGGCGGCGGTCTCGCACAGCGCGATCACGTCGTCCTGGTAGCGGCGGATGTCGAAGGCGACAAGGACGTCCCGGCGCCCGATCTCGATCACCCGGTCCCGCCAGAGGGCCGGCTGGCTCTCGATGAAATCGACGTCGCCGCGCACGATCCGGAAATGGCTCTCCGCATAGCGCGCGATGGCGCCGGTGAAGCGGCCGCCCGCGAAGTGAACGCGCCGGCGCGGATCGGCGAGGAGGCTCGCCACCGCCTCGAACTCCGCCGGCGGCAGGTTCTCCACCGTCGCCCGCAGGTTGCCGATGACGGCTTCCGCGAAGCCCGCGAGGGCCGACCGGCCCGAACCCTCCCGCGCATCGGGGCGCGCCTTCGCGATCGGGGATTGCATCTGCGCTTCCAGCTCCTCGCGCAGATGCTTCTGGAATTCGGGAAAGCCCGAAAAGCCGAGCCGCGTCACGAAGCGCAGGACAGAGGGCGCCGAGATGCCGGCGCGGCTCGCGAATTCGGCCACCGTGTCGAGGCCCGCGAACGGATAGTGGCTCAACAGGACGTGGGCGGCGCGGCGCTCGCTCGGCGTGAACTGCTCGATCTCGAAGCGGATCCGCTCCGCCAAGCTCTGCGGCTCCGGCGCTGTGAGGCCGCTGACGTCCTGCATGATGGCTCCTCCCCGAGGTCTTGTGCCCAGCGTTCTTCGGCGGTGCGCTTGACGGGCCTGAAAAGCTGTACCAAAAATTTCAGGCGAGCGAAAACAGGGCCGAACGTACGGCCCGTTCAAAACTCGCCGCGGGCCTCGCCGGCCCGGCACAGGGGACACGACGCATGGCGGCAGGCCGAGCGAACGCGACCGAACCCGCCGACGATCTCCCGACGGAGGCTTCGGAGCCGGTCGCCCGCTTCGACAACCCCGCCGGCCTCTCGCCCATCTTCTTGATCTGCGAGCACGCGTCGAACCACCTGCCGGCGCGCCATGGGGATCTCGGCCTGTCCGGGGCTGAGCGCGAGAGCCACATCGCCTGGGACCCGGGGGCGCTCGACGTTGCGCTGGGTCTGGCGCGGCGCCTCGATGCGCCCCTCGCCCGGGCGACCGTGTCCCGCCTCGTGCTCGACCTCAACCGCGAGCCCTCGGCGCCCGATTCCATCACCACCTTGAGCGAGCGCACCGCCGTGCCGGGCAATGCCGGCCTGCCCGAGGCCGAGCGCCAGCGGCGGGTGCGCGAGGTCTACGACGCCTTTCACCGCGAGGTGGAGCGCTTCATGCACGAGCGCTCGGCCCCGACGCGGGCCGTGGTCTCGATCCATTCCTTCACGCCCGTCTACCGGGACGTCGCCCGCCCGTGGCATGTCGGTCTCATCTTCGACCGGGACCGCCGCATGGCGGACGCGGTGGGCGAGGCGCTCGCCCGCGACCCTTCTATCGCGGTCGGCCTCAACGAGCCCTACAGCCCGGCGGACCGGGTCTTCCATACCCTTGATCGCCACGCGGTCCGGCGCGGCCTCGCGCCCCTGATGATCGAGATCCGCAACGATCTCATCCGCACGCCCGGGGAGGCGGACGGATGGGCCGAGCGCTTGGCGCCGCTTTTGCGAGGGGCCTTGGGTCGATTGTGACAAGAGCCGCGGCGCCCCGCCCAAGCGCCGCGAGCAAGAGGGACGGGCTTCGAGCGAACCGGAGGGACAGCGATGTCGGTTGGACAGAGCGGAGCGGATCTTCCGACGCCCATGGGAGCGGCGGCTTCCCCAGGCGTCACCTACACTAAGGTGGACGATGCGTATTTCGAGGCGCGCCGGCTCAAGCGGCACGCCCGGGTCTGGTCGCTCTGGGCTCTCGGCGTCGGCGCCGTGATCTCCGGGCACTACTCGGGCTGGAATTTCGGCCTCGCCAACGGCTTCGGCTCCATGTTCTTCGCCACCGTGATCATCGCGGTCATGTATCTCGGCCTCACCTTCTCGCTCGCCGAGATGTCGCCGGCGCTGCCGCATACGGGCGGCGCCTATTCGTTCGCCCGCACCGCCATGGGGCCCTGGGCGGGCTACGTGACCGGGGTGGCCGAGAACATCGAGTTCGTTCTGACCCCGGCCGTCATCGTGTACTTCATCGGCACGTATCTCACGGCGATCTTCGAGACGCCGCCGGCCTTCCAGCCGGTCTACTGGGTGCTCGGCTACGCGCTCTTCGTGACGCTCAACGTCGTCGGCGTCGAGCTCTCGTTCCGCGTCACCGTCGCGGTGACCCTCATGGCGCTCGCGGTGCTCGGCTTTTTCTACGCCTCGGTGCTGCTTTCGGGCCAGCTCGACATCTCGCGCTGGGCGCTCAACATCGGCCCCGACGGAGCCGAGCTGCCGAACGGCGGCGGCTCCTGGCTGCCCATGGGCTTTTACGGCATCTTGGCCTCTCTGCCCTTCGCGGTCTGGCTCTTTCTCGCCATCGAGCAGTTGCCGCTCGCGGCGGAGGAGTCGCACGATCCGCAGCGCGACATGCCGAAGGGCATCATCGCGGGCATCTGCACCCTCATCCTCTCCGCCTTCCTGGTGCTCTTCCTCAATTCCGGCATCGCGCCCGGAGCGGCGGGCGTCGGCAAGTCGGGCGAGCCGCTGCTCGACGGCTTCCGCACCCTGTTCGGCTCGGGGGCCGCGAAGGTGCTGGCGGCGGTGGCGCTCGTCGGTCTCATCGCGTCTTTCCACACCATCATCTTCGCCTATGGGCGGCAGATCTACTCGCTGTCGCGGGCCGGCTACTTCCCGCGGTTCCTCTCGGTGACGCACGGCACCCGCCGGACGCCCCACCTCGCCCTCGTGGCGGGCGCGGTGATCGGGCTTCTCGTGATGTTCATCGTTTGGTTCTCGGCGGGCGCGGAGGCCGGCGGTGCCTTCATCGGCGGCACGCTGCTCAACATGGCGGTGGCCGGCGCGATGCTCGCCTATTTCATGCAGGGCATGAGCTACATCCAGCTCAAGCGCAAATTCCCGCACATTAACCGACCCTACATCAGCCCCTTCGGATCGGCGGGCGCCATGGCGACCATGGGCATCGCCGCCGTGACCCTCGTGTTCCAGCTCACGGATCCGGTGTTCCGCAACGGCGTCATCGGGGTCGCGATCTATTACGCCGTGATGATGGCGTACTTCCTCCTTGTCGGCCGCAACAAGCTCATCCTCTCCCCGGAGGAGGAGTTCGCCCTGTCGCGCGGCCAATCCGCCTACAAATCGATCTGACCGCACCCGGGAGCGCGGGCCCGTGAGGCCCGCGCTCCCGCCTTTTTTGTCACCAGGGCCTGCCATGAACGCACCCATCAAGACGAACCAGGGCTCCCCGGCACCCCTCGTGCGGGATGCCGCAGAGGCGATCGCCTACGTGCGGAGCCGCGAACTGCCCTTCGTGAAGGTCGGTGTCGTGGACGTGGACGGCATCATGCGCGGCAAGTACATGGCCCGCGACAAGTTCGAATCCGCGCTGGAGAAGGGGTTCGGCTTCTGTGACGTCGTGCTCGGCTGGGATTCGAACGATCAGCTCTACGACAACACGAAGCTCACGGGCTGGCACACCGCCTATCCGGATGCGCCCGTGCGCCTCCTGCCCGAGAGCATGCGGCTGATCCCGTTCGAGGACGATCTGCCGTTCTTCCTTGGCGAGTTCGCCGGCTACGCGGAGCCGGCCTGCCCGCGCGGGACCCTGCGCCGGGTGCTCGACCGCGCGAAGGACATGGGCTTTGCGGTCTCGGCCGCGGCGGAGTTCGAGTTCTTCCTCTTCGAGGAGACGCCCCATACGGTGCGCGACAAGGGCTACCGCGACCTGAAGCCCATCACCCCGGGCTTCTTCGGCTATTCGCTGCTGCGGGCCGGCGTGCATGCTGATTTCTACCACGAGCTCCTCGACCTCGGCCGCCGGATGGATTTCGAGATCGAGGGCCTGCACACCGAGACCGGCCCCGGCGTGCTCGAAGCGGCGATCCGCGTCGACGATGCGCTGAAGGCGGCCGACAAGGCGGCCCTGTTCAAGACCTTCACCAAGATCATGGCCCAGCGCCGCGGCTGGCTCGCCACCTTCATGGCGAAATGGTCCCGCGACTGGCCGGGCCAGTCGGGCCATCTCCACACCTCGCTCAAGAGCCTCGAGACGGGGAAGGGGGCCTTCTACGACGAGGCGGATCCACACAGCATGTCGCAGACCATGCGCTGGTTCGTGGGCGGGCAGCAGCAGCTCATGCCCGAACTCCTCGCCATGGTCGCCTGCACGGTGAACTCCTACACCCGGCTCATCCCGGGCTTCTGGGCGCCGACGGACGCCGCCTGGGGGGTCGAGAACCGGACCACGGCTTTGCGAGTCATCCCGGGTTCGGAGAAGTCGCAGCGCGTCGAGTACCGGGTGGCCGCCGCCGACATCAACCCCTACATCGCGCTTGCGGCCGCCATCGGATCAGGACTCTGGGGCATCGAGAACCGGGTCGATCCGGGCGAACCCATCCAGGGCAACGCCTATGCGGTGGAGCATCCGAAGGAGAGGGCGCTGCCCCGTTCCCTCGGGGAGGCCGCCGAGAGGCTGAGGGCGTCGCAGGCCGCCCGCAGCCTGTTCGGCGACACCTTCGTCGACCACTACGCCGCCACCCGCGAATGGGAGCAGCGTGAGGCCAACAAGGCCATCACCGATTGGCAGCTCTCCCGCTACTTCGAGATCATCTAGGAAGCCATGTCCGACATCATCTGCGTGTCCCCCGTCGACGGGCGCGAGTTCGTGCGTCGTCCCCTCATGAGCGATGCGGCGGTGGACGCCGCGATCGCCGCAGCGCGCGAGGCTCAAGCGTCCTGGCGGCAGGTGCCGCTGGAGGAGCGCCAAGCCGCGATCCTGCGCTTCCTCGACGCGCTCCTCGCCATGAACCAGGAGGTGGTTCCGGAACTCGCCCAGCAGATGGGTCGGCCGGTGCGCTACGGCGGCGAGTTCCGCGGCGTCGAGGAGCGTACCCGCCACATGGTGCGCATCGCGGAAGCGAGCCTCAAGGACATGGTGCCGGACGACGAGCGCGCCGGCTTTCGCCGCGTGATCAAGCGCGAGCCCCTCGGCCTCGTTCTCGTGATCGCACCCTGGAACTACCCCTTCCTCACGGCGGTGAACACCATCGTTCCGGCCCTCGTCGCCGGCAACGCGGTGCTCTTGAAGCACGCCTCGCAAACGATCCTCGTCGGCGAGCGCTTCCAGGCCGCCATGGACCGGGCCGGCCTGCCGAAGGGCGTGTTCCAGAACCTCGTGCTGAGCCACGAGCAGACCGCCCGTCTCCTCGGCGCCGGCCTCGTCGACCATTGCAACTTCACGGGCTCGGTGTCGGGCGGCAAGGCCATCGAGCGCGCGGCGGCCGGCACCTTCACGTCGCTGGGCCTTGAACTCGGCGGCAAGGACCCGGCCTATGTGCGTGAGGACGCCGACATGGCCCACGCCATCGAGAACATCGTCGACGGCGCCTTCTTCAACTCGGGCCAGTGTTGCTGCGGCATCGAGCGGATCTACGTGCACGAGAGCCGCTACGACGCGTTCGTCGAGGGCGCCGTCGCGGCGGTGAACGGCTACATTCTGGGCAACCCGCTCGACGAGGCGACGACCCTCGGGCCCATGGCGCACAAGCGCTTCGCCGATCTCGTGCGCCGCCAGACCGCGGAGGCGGCCGCGGCGGGCGCGACGGCTCATATCGACGGCGCGCGCTTTGCGGCCGATACAGGCGACACCGCCTATCTCGCCCCGCAGGTGCTCACGAACGTTACCCACGAGATGAGCCTCATGCGCGACGAGAGCTTCGGGCCCGTGGTGGGCATCATGCGTGTGCAGGGCGACGAGGAGGCGATCCGCCTCATGAACGACTCGCCCTATGGCCTCTCCGCGGCGATCTGGACGAAGGACGCGCAGGCCGCCGAGCGCATCGGCGAGCGGCTGGAGACCGGTACCGTTTTCATGAACCGGGCCGACTACCTCGATCCTGGCCTTGCCTGGACGGGCGTGAAGGATACGGGCCGCGGCGCCTCCCTCTCGCCCCTCGGCTACCTCGCGGTCACGCGGCCGAAGAGCTACCACCTGCGCCAGCTGGGTTAGGTCATGACGTCTGCGCTCAACGAAGCCGGTTCTTCTCCCTCCCCTCAGGGGAGGGGCAGGGGTGGGGTATCGCGCGCAAGCGCGAGTTCATGCCTGAACAAAGCCTGCCGCTCTCGCGGCAACACCCCACCCGCCCCGGGCTGCGCCCGCGGCACCCTCCCCTGAGGGGAGGGAGAGCGCTCCTTTACCGCCAGAGAAGTCCCATACTCATGAATGTAACCCCAGCCATGACCTCACCCCGCTCCAACTGGAATTACCCCACTGCCATCCGCTTCGGCGCGGGCCGCATCGCGGAGCTGGCCGACGCCTGCCGCAGCGCCGGCATGAGCCGCCCGCTCCTCGTCACCGATCCCTTCCTCGCCACCCAGCCCATGACCGCGAACGCGCTCGCGAGCCTGAAGGAGGCGGGGCTCGCCGCCGCCATGTTCTCCGACGTAAAGCCCAATCCCGTGGAGACGAACGTTGCCCGCGGGCTTGAGGCCATGCGGTCGGGCCGGCATGACGGGGTCGTGGCCTTCGGGGGCGGCTCCGCGCTCGATGCCGGCAAGGTCATCGCCTTCATGGCCGGGCAGACCCGGCCCATGTGGGATTTCGAGGATATCGGCGACTGGTACACGCGGGCGGACCCTGCGGGCATCGCGCCCATCGTGGCCGTTCCGACGACCGCCGGCACGGGCTCGGAGGTCGGGCGCGCGGGCGTGATCACGCAGGAAGCGACGCACACCAAGAAGGTGATCTTCCATCCCCTCATGATGCCGAAGGTCACGATCTGCGATCCCGAACTCACGGTCGGCATGCCGCCCCACATCACGGCGGGCACGGGGCTCGACGCGCTCGCCCATTGCCTCGAGGCCTATTGCGCGCCCTCCTACCACCCGATGGCGGAGGGCATCGCCGTCGAGGGCATGCGGCTCGTGAAGGAATACCTGCCGCGGGCCTACCGGAACGGCGCCGATATCGAGGCCCGGGCCCACATGATGTCGGCCGCTGCCATGGGCGCCACGGCCTTCCAGAAGGGGCTCGGCGCCATCCACGCCCTGTCGCATCCAGCCGGCGCGCTCTACGACACCCATCACGGGCTCACGAACGCGGTCTTCATGCCCTACGTGCTCGTCTACAACCGGGCCGCCATCGAGCCGAAGATCGAGCGGCTCGCCGCCTATCTCGGCCTGCCGGCGCGCTTCGACGCCTTCCTCGACTGGGTGCTGGCCCTGCGCGCGGGGCTCGGGGTGCCGCACACGCTGGAGGGCCTGAAGATCGGGCCGGAGCGCTTCGAGGAGATGTCCGCGATGGCGCCCGACGACCCGACCGCCGGCGGCAACCCGGTGCCGGTGACGCGGGAGAGCGCGCGGGCGCTCTACGAGAACGCCCTCGCGGGACGCCTCTGAGGGGTCAGGCGGCGGCCTGCGCCGCCGCTTCGAGCCACGCCCAGAGGGCCGGGTCCGCATAGTCGCGGATCGTCGCACTGGCGCCAGCCTCGCGGAGCGCCGCGTCCGTCTGGCCGGTGAGGATGCCGAAGGTCGTGATGCCGGCGGCGGCGGCGGAGCGCACGCCCGAAGGCGAATCCTCGAACACCACCGCCTCGCCCGCCGTGACGCCGAGGCGCTCGAGCGCCGTGAGGTAGGGCAGGGGATCGGGCTTGCCCTTGGCGACGTCCTCCCGCGCGAGGTGGATCTCGATGCGATCGCGCAGTCCCAGCGCCTCGAGGGCGTGGTCGAGGTTGAGCCGCGGCCCATTGGTCACGACAGCGAGCTTCAGCCGCTGGGCCTGCGCCCAGTCGATCAGGGCGTCGAGCCCAGCGAGGGGCGGCAGGTCCGGGGCGAGCCTGCGGTACAGGGCCTCCTTCTCGTCCCCGAGCCGGTCGAGCTCCTCCGGCGCCAAGCCCGGAAACATGTCCCCGAAGATCGCCCGGTTGGTCCGCCCCTGGATCGCGGTCCGGTAGATCTGCCGGTCCACCGCGATGCCGTAGGGCGCGAGGTAGTCCTGGAAGGCCTTCAGGTGCACCGGATCCGTATCGGACAAGGTGCCGTCGACGTCGAAGATGAGAGCTTTGAGCATGATGTCCGTAGCAAGTCTCACGAAGAGGTCGGAACCGGCGTGCGCCGGGACGACGCCTCGTGGGTGGGTGTCAGAATCCGGAACCAGACGATCGCCGCGCCGAGAGCCGCTGCCCACCAGCCCTGCCAGGCGCCATGCCCGACGAGGGACACGGCGAAGGCTCCGGCAAAGAGGCCGAGCGCCGGGGCAAAGACCTGGGGCGGGAGGAACGCGAGGCTGCGCAGGATCAAAACCAGGACGGCAGCCGACAAGAGCACTCCTACGAGGCCGAGTTCCGCCCAGATCTGCATCGGAGCATTATGAGCGTGGCCCATGTTCAGAGCCGCCCGCCGCTCGGGCGTGAAATCCGCGGCGACCGCTGTGTCGGCGATGCGGGAGCTCACGCCGAAGCCCCCGCCGAGGAGCGGTTGCTTGCGGATCGCGTCGCCGAAACTGATCCAGATGTCGATCCGCTCACGGGAATGGCTTCCGGAGAGGCCTCGGTGCAGTTCGGGCGGTATCAACTGATTGCCGACGCTTCCGAGAAAAGGTGCCATCCCGAACGCGAATACCACGCCGGCAGCCGCGGCCAGTCGCGCCGATGACGGTGCGAGGATCGCAGATGCCCACGCGACGACGCCAGCCAGGATCCCAAGACCCGCCGCGCCGCTCTCGGACGTGCGTTCGGTTACGAGGACGAGGAGGGCCAGGCCCGCAGCTAGCGCAACCCTCCACCCTCCTTGCTTGGTGAGAAATGCGAGCAGCGGCACGAGGCAAACGAGCACGGTCAAGACCGGGCGATTGAAGATGTAACCTCCCGCTTCGACCCCGGCCGCCCGCCGGAGGACAAGGCCTGTTCGCAATTCGAAGATGATGACGAGGCAAGCGCCGATCAGACTTCCCACGAGGATCCAATGGACCCAGCGGGGCGGTCGGCCCGGCAGAAGAAGCGCCAGGCCAAAGGCCGAGCCGGTGCAGAGCACGAGTTCCCCGAACGCTCTCAACGAGACCGCCGGGTAGGCACTCCAGCCGATCGATACGAAGGCGTAGACGAGGAATGCGATGGTGGTTCGCCCGAGCACTGTCGAGAACGCGGCTCTGGCCCTGTGGACGAAAGCACCGAGCCGCCCGTCAACGCCCTCGGCGGCGAAGGCCAGAACCGTCGCGAGAACGAGGAAGGTGGGGCTTGACCGGTGGGCGATGGCCATGCCGAGAGGCATGAGCGCGAGCACGACCGCGGCCGCAGCCCAGAGCCGGGCCGCCGCCCGGGCTCGCGGTTCGGCGAGCGGCAGGCGAATCTGTCTGATCGTCGAGGTCACGACGGGCGTTTAAGCGCGGTGGCGCTCGAAGAAAAGAGTCATCTGCCGGATCTTGGCACAGCCGGGACAGCCTTGAGCACGGTGGTCTCCGCCCAAGACGCGGCCCTGAACCCCATCACACGTGAAGGAAGCGGTCCTTCACGCTCGGGTCGGCGGCGAGTTCTGCGCTGGTGCCCTGCCAGGCCACGCGGCCTTTTTCGATCACCACGTGGCGGTCCGCCAGGGGCAGGAGGGCGTCGACGTTCTTGTCGATCACGAGGATCGACTGGCGCTCGCCCTTGAGGGCCTTAAGGCAGGTCCAGATCTCGGCGCGGATGAGGGGCGCCAGGCCCTCGGTCGCCTCATCCAGGATGAGGAGCTTCGGGTTCGTCATCAGCGCCCTGCCGATGGCCAGCATCTGCTGCTCGCCGCCCGAGAGCTGGGAGCCGAGGTTTCCGCTGCGTTCCTTGAGCCGCGGAAAGAGCGCGTAGACCCGCTCGAGGGTCCAGCGCGCCGGGCCGTTGCGGCTCGCAGCCGTGGCGACGAGGTTCTCGGCCACCGTGAGGGTCGGGAAGACCTGCCGCCCCTCGGGCACGAGGCCGATGCCGCACTGGGCGACGCGGTAGGGCGCGAGCCCCCTGAGGGGCCGCCCCTCGAACGAGATCGCGCCCGCCTTCGAGCGCACGAGGCCCATGATGGAGCCGATTGTGGTGGTCTTGCCCATGCCGTTGCGGCCGAGGAGGGTCACGACCTCGCCGGCGCCGACCTCGAACGAGATGTCGAACAGGACTTGGCTATCGCCGTAGGCCGTCTGGAGACCGGAGACGCTCAGCATCAGGCGGCCTCCTCGCCGAGATAGGCCGTGCGCACCTCCGGATTGGCGCGGATGGCTTCCGGCGTGCCGGTGGCGATGATCCGGCCGTAGACCAGCACGCTCACCCGGTCGGCCAGGCTGAACACCGCATCCATGTCGTGCTCGATGAGCACGATGGCGTAGCGCCCCTTCAGCCCACGCAGCATGGCGATGAGCCGGGCGCCCTCCTCGTGCCCGGTGCCGGCGAGGGGCTCGTCGAGCAGAAGAAGCTTCGGCTCCGTCGCGAGGGCAAGCGCGATCTCGAGCTGGCGCTTCTCGCCGTGGGAGAGCTGGCCCGCCGGCACGTGGGCGCGGCCGCGAAGGCCGACGGAGGCGAGGGTGGCGGCCGCGGCCTCGTTGAGGGCAGTCTCGCCGGCGGCATCGCCGAAAAAGCGGAAGCTCGACCCCGAGCGCGCCTGCACGGCGAGGGCCACATTCTCCAGAACCGAGAAGCCCGGCAGGATCGACGTGATCTGGAACGAGCGGGCAAGGCCCCGCCGCACCCGGGCGTGCACGGGAAGGCGCGTCACGTCGCCCCCGTCGAAGAGGATGCGGCCGGTATCGCACGGCGCAAGGCCGGAGATCTGGTGGATGAGCGTCGTCTTGCCGGCCCCGTTCGGGCCGATGATGGCGTGGAACTCCCCCGGCTCGACCGCGAGGGAGACATCGTCCGTGACCTTCAGGGCGCCGTAGGCCTTGTGGAGCCGCTCGAGGCGCAGAATGGCGTCAGTCACGGCTGCGCCCCCGTGCGAGGCCAAGGATCCCGCCCCGGGCGAACAGCACCACGAGCACCAGCATGGGCCCGAAGATCATCTTCCAGTGCTCGGTGACGCCCGACAGGAGCTCCTCCAGGATCAGGAAGGCGGCGGCCCCGATGATGGCGCCGTGCAGGGTTCCAAGCCCCCCGAGCACCACCATGACGATGAGTTCGCCGGAGCGCTGCCACGTCATGTAGGCGGGGCTCACGAACTCCGTCTGGTTGGCGAGGAGAAAGCCCGCAAGCCCGCATAAGGCGCCCGCGATCACGTAGGCGCCGAGCTGATAGTGCAGGGGGTCGAAGCCCATCGCCTGCATGCGGACGGGGTTCTCCCGCGTCCCCCTGAGCACCCGCCCGAAGCGCGAGGCCACGATGGAGCGGCACAGCGCGTAAGAGGCGACGAGGCAGCCGAGAACCAGGTAGTAGAACACGAGCCCTCGCTCCAGGAGGTCCGAGCCGAAAACGAGGCTCTTCGTCGGCAGGGTCAGGCCGTCGTCGCCGCCGTAAGCCGAGAGCGAGGTCGCGAGGAAATACAGCATCTGGCCGAAGGCCAGGGTGATCATAATGAAGTAGACGCCCTTCGTGCGCAGGGAGATCGCGCCGGTCACGAGCGCGAACAGCGCCGAGCCGCCCACCGCCACCGCGAGCTGCGGCCCGGCCTCTTCCACGCCGTGCGCCATGAGGATGCCGACCGCATAGGCGCCGAGCCCGAGAAAGGCCGCGTGCCCGAAGCTGACGAGAGCGCCGAAGCCGAGGATGAGATCGAGGGACAGCGCCGCAAGGCCGAGGATCATCACCCGGGTGATGATCGACAGCACGTAGCCCTCGCCGCCGTAATGGGCGACGAGCGGCACGAGGGCGAAAGCGAGGAACAGCCCGAGGGGCAGGAGGTGCGCCCGCAGCACGGGCTTCGGCCGAACCGCGGCGGAGATAGGGGCGTCCAGGGTGTCGGCCATGAGGGGCGCCTACCGCTTCACCGGGAAGAGGCCCGAAGGCCGGAAGAACAGGACCGCGGCCATCAGAATGTAGATCAGCATGGGCGCGACCGCCCGGCCCGTCTGGCTCGCGTCGCCAGGATCCAGCACCACACGAAGCAGCGCGGGCGCGAAGCCGCGGCCGAGGGTATCGACGAGGCCGATGAGCAGCGCCGCGATGAAGGCGCCGCGGATCGAGCCGATGCCGCCGATCACGATGACCACGAAGGCGAGGATGAGGAGGTTGTCGCCCATGCCGGGCTCGACCGAGAGGATGGGCGCCACCATGCCTCCGGCAAAGCCCGCCAGCATGGCCCCGAACCCGAACACCACCATGAAGAGGCGGCGGATATCGACGCCGAGGGCCGACACCATCGGAGCGTTGGTGGCGCCGGCCCGCACCAGCATCCCGACGCGGGTGTGGTTGACGAGGACGTAGAGAAGCGCCGCGACGCCAAGGCCCGCGCCGATGATCGCGAGGCGGTAAACAGGGTAGAGGAGCCCCGGCATGATCTGGATCGATCCCGAGAGGGCGTCCGGCACCGGCACGAAGAGGGGCGCGGCGCCCCACACGAACTTCACGCCCTGGTTCAGGAACAGGATGATGCCGAAGGTGGCGAGCACCTGGTCGAGGTGATCGCGGTCGTAAAGATGGCGGAACACCAGCACTTCGAGGAGGAGCCCGAACGCCAGGGTGGCCGGCAGGGCAAGGAGGAGGCCGTAGAGGAACGAGCCCGTATAGGCCGTGAACGCCGCCGCGAAGTAGGCGCCCACCATGTACTGGACGCCGTGAGCGAGGTTCACGAAATCCATGACCCCGAAGACGAGGGTCAGGCCCGCCGCGATGAGGAAGAGGATGAGCCCGAACTGAAGCCCGTTCAGCGTCTGGACGAAGAGGAGCGTCGTGGTCATGGCGTCCCGATCTTGGCCAGCCGCTCCGCGGACCGGTGGAAGGCGTGGAGGATGGAAGCGTCAGGCCGGGTCGTCCGGCCTGACGCGGGCGCGGCCTAGTTCGTGGCCGCGCATTCCTTGGCGTAGGCGTCCGTCGAGTTGTCGAACACCTTTTCGACGATCTCCGTCTGGAACTTGCCGTCCGGGCGCTTGGCGGCCTTCACGGCGTAGAAGTCCTGGATCGGGAAGCCGTTGGTGCCGAACTTGAAGTCGCCGCGCAGGGACTTGAAGTCGGCCTTGCGCAGGGCAGCCCCGAGAGCGTCCTTGTTGTCCGTCTTGCCGCCCGTCGCCTTCACGGCGGAGTCGATGAGGAGCGCGGCGTCGTAGCCGTGCATCGAGTAGGAGCCCGGCACCGCGTTGTAGGCCTGCTCGTAGGCGGCGACGAACCGCTTGTTCTCCGGCGTGTCGAGGTTAGGCGCCCAGTTCGAGCCGCCGAACATGCCGATGGCCGCGTCCTGCTGCGCGGGCAGGGTCGACTCGTCCACCGTGAAGGCGGACAGGAAGGGGATTCGGTCGGCGAGCCCCGCGGCGCGGTACTGCTTGACGAGATTCACGCCCATGCCGCCCGGCATGAAGGTGAAGATCGCGTCGGGGTTCATGGAGGCGATCTTCGCGAGCTCCGACTGGAAGTCGAGGGTGTTGAGGGGCACGTAGGATTCTTCCACCACGTTGCCGGTGAAGTGGCGCTTGAACCCCGCGAGCGAATCCTTGCCGGCCTGATAGTTCGGCGCGAGGAGATAGACGTTCTTGTAGCCGCGGTTCTGCGCGACCTTGCCCATCACCTCGTGGTTCTGGTCGTTCTGGTACGAGACCGCGTAGAAGTACGGGTTGCAGGCCTTGCCGGCGAGGTTCGAGGGGCCCGCATTGGGACTGATGAAGAAGGTCTTCGAATCGACGATCGGCTTGTGAACGGCCACCGCCACGTTGGAGAAGATCGGGCCGACCACGAAGTCCACCCGGTCGCGCTCCAGGAGGCCCTTCACCTTCGTGATCGCAACGTCGGGCTTCAGCTCGTCGTCGACGACGATCACCTCGACGTCGCGGCCGCCGAGCTTGCCGCCGAGATCCTTGACGGCGAGCTGAAAGCCGTCGCGCGCCTGTTGGCCGAGCACGGCCGACGGGCCCGACAGGGTCAGCAGCAGACCGACCTTGAGCTTCTCTTGAGCCTCGGCCGACGCACCGCCGCCGATCGCAGCGGCGAGGCCGAGAATGGACGCCAACTTCCTCATACCTGTTCTCCCTCTTGTGGGTTATGTCCCCACCTCGTCTCATTGAACGGGCTTGCTCCCTCAAGGTCAAGCAGCGCCCGGCTAGAGCATTGGCTTACTTGCCTTTTTAGCTGGTTATGCAGGTCCGGCGCCTCCCTGCTTCGGCACCACGGCCGTGGCCTCGATCTCGACCCGCGCCGCGGGCTCCACGAGGCGCACCACCTGGAGCAGCGCCATCGCGGGATAATGCGGGCCGAGAACCTCCCGGTATGCGCGCCCGAGATCTTTCAGGCAGGCGAGGTATTCCTCGATGTCGACCACGTACCAGGTGAGCCGCACGAGGTGCTGCGGCCCGGCCCCGCCCTCCGCCAGGATGGCCTTGATGTTGAGGAGCGTCTGGCGGGCCTGCGCGACGAATCCGTCCGGAAACACGCCTCTCTCGTCCCAGCCGACGACGCCGCCCGTGACCACGATCCGGCCCTCGGCCGCCATGCCGTTGGCATAGCCCTTCGGCGCCGGCCAGCCCGCGGGCTGGAGAACCTCCGGGCGACCGTCGTCCGGCTCGAGGTGGCTGGGGGGCTTGTGCAGGGGAAGGCTCATGCGCTGGCCGCCATCATGGTCTGAGGGCTCTCGTCGGTGCTGGCGATCCGGCGCAGTTCGAAGCGCTGGAGCTTGCCGGTCTGGGTGCGCGGAAGCGCGTCCACGTAGGCGATGGCCCGCGGGTATTTGTAGGGGGCGATCTCGGCCTTGACGTGGTCCTGCAGGGCCTTGGTGAGATCGGGCCCGGCGCGGTGCCCGGGATGGAGCACCACATAGGCCTTTACGATCGTGCCGCGCTCGTCGTCCGGCGCGCCGACGACGCCGCATTCGGCCACCGCCGGATGGGTGAGGAGCGCCGCCTCGACCTCGGGTCCTGCGATGTTGTAGCCCGACGAGACGATCATGTCGTCCGAGCGCGCCTGGTACCAGAAGTAGCCGTCCTCATCCATGAGGTAGGTGTCGCCGGTGACGTTCCAGCCGTCCTGCACGTAGCGGCGCTGGCGCTCGTCGGCGAGGTAGCGGCAGCCCGTGGGCCCCCGCACGGCGAGCCGCCCGACGCTGCCGGGCGGGAGGTCGCGGCCATCCTCGTCCACGATCTTTGCCTCGTAGCCCGGCACGGGGCGCCCCGTCGCTCCCGGCCTGATCTCCTCCTCCGGCGAGGCGATGAAGATGTGCAGCATCTCGGTGGCGCCGATGCCGTCCATGAGTTTGAGGCCCGTCGCGGCGAGCCACGCATCGAAGGTGCCCCGCGGCAGCGGCTCGCCCGCCGAGACGCACTTGCGCAAGGAGGACACGTCGTGCTCGCCGAGCTTCGCCAGCATGGCGCGGTAGGCGGTGGGCGCCGTAAAGCACACGGTGGCCCGATGGCGCGCGATGGCGGCGAGGAGGTCGTCGGGCGAGGCCCGCTCCAGCACCACCGTTGAGGCGCCGATGCGCAGGGGGAAGAGCACGATGCCGCCGAGGCCGAACGTGAAGGCGAGGGGCGGCGAGCCGATGAACCGGTCGGAGGCCTGCGCGCGCAGCACGTTGCGCGCGTAACTATCGCAGATCGCCAGCATGTCGCGATGGAAGTGCATCGTGCCCTTGGGCTCGCCCGTGGTGCCGGACGTGAAGGCGATGAGGCACACATCGTCCGCCGCCGTGTCGACGGCGTTAAAGGCGGGGCTTGCCTCCGCCATGAGGCTCTCGAGTGCATCCGGCGCCCCGCTGCCCCAGTAGACCACGTGCCGGAGGCCCGGGGCCATGCCCCGCGCCCGCTCCATCTCGTCGGCGAGGCGGTGGTCGCACAGCGCAAGGGCCACCTCGGCCTTCATCAACGGGTAGGCGATCTCGCGGGCGCGCAGGAGCGGCATCGTGGCGATGACGATCCCACCTGCTTTCAGCACGGCGAGATAGGCCGCGACCATCATGGGGTTGTTGGCCGAGCGCAGCAGCACCCTTTGGCCGGGCCTCAGCGCGAAGCGCCCCGTCAGCACGTTGCAGATGCGGTTCACCCGCTCCTGCAGGACGCGGTAGGTGAGCGTCTCGCCGGGGGCGATGAGGCAGGGCTCGTCCCCGCGGCCCTCGTCCACCCAGCGGTCCAGGAAGGCGGTGACGCAGTTGAGGCGCTCGGGGTAGCGCAGCTCGGGGCGGTCGAACAGGAAGGTCGGCCGGAGGGCCGGCGGGGGAAGGTTGTCCCTCGCGAAGGTGTCGAGATGGGCCGTTGCAGCCATCGCCAGTCCCTTTCCTGTGGTCACGCGCCGAACGTCACTCCGCAGCCTTCAAGGAGAGCGGGCGGGAGGCGCCCTTCAGGAGCTCCCGCGCGATCACGATCTTCTGCACCTCGGTCGCTCCCTCGTAGATCCGCAGGGCCCGGATCTCCCGGTAGAGCTCCTCAACCTTGACGCCCTTCGTCACGCCGAGGCCCCCGTGGATCTGCACCGCCTTGTCGATGGCGCTCTGCGCGGCCTCCGTCGCCACCATCTTGGCCATGGCGGCCTCCCGGGTGACGCGGGGCGCGCCCTGATCCTTCGCCCAGGCGGCGCGGTAGACGAGGAGGGCGGAGGCGTCGACGTCCGTCGCCATCTCGGCGAGGGACGCCTGAACGAGCTGGAGCTCGCTCAAGGCCGAGCCGAAGAGCTGGCGCGAGGAGGCCCGCGCCAGGGCTTCGTCGAGCGCGCGCCGCGCGAAGCCGAGTGCCGCGGCGCCGACCGTCGAGCGGAACACGTCGAGGGTCGCCATGGCGATCTTGAAGCCCTCGCCCGGCCCGCCGATCCGCTGGGAGACGGGCACGCGGCAGCCCTCGAAGCGCATCGTGCCGAGGGGGTGGGGCGCGATGACGTCGATGCGGTCGGTGACGGTGAGGCCGGGGGCATCGGCATCGACCAGGAAGGCCGACAGGCCCCGCGCCCCCGGCGCCTCGCCGGTGCGCGCGAACACCACGTAATGGTCGGCGATGCCGCCATTGGAGATCCAGGTCTTGGTGCCGTCGATCCTCACATGGCCGGGGCCGTCCGGCGTCGCCGTCGTGGAAAGAGCGGCGACGTCGGAGCCCGCCTCGGGTTCGGAAAGCGCGAAGGCCGCGATCGCCTCGCCGCGGGCGACGCGGGGGAGGATGCGTGCCTTGAGCTCGTCCGGGCCCGCGAGGGTGATCGACCCCGTGCCGAGGCCCTGCATGGCGAAGGCGAAATCCGCCAGCCCGTCGCGGTAGGCGAGGGTCTCGCGGGCAAGGCACAGGGTGCGCACGTCGAAGGTCGGGTGAAGGCCGCCATAGGCCGCCGGCACCACCGCCCTAAGCCAGCCCGCTTGGCCGAGCGCTCCGACGAGCCGGCGGCAGGAGCCGTCCACGTCGCCGTGGTCGACGAGACCCGGCACCGCATCGTCCGCCCAGGCGGCAAGATCCGCCGCGAAGCGCCGGTGATGCTCGTCGAAGAAGGGCCAGGCGAGGAAGGTGGCGTCGGGCACGCTAGTTCCCCTCGAAGACGGGTGTCTGTTTGGCGGCGAAGGCTCGGTACGCGCGGGCGAAGTCCTCCGTCGTCATGCACAGGGCCTGGGCGACGGCCTCGGCCTCGATCGCCTCCTCCACCGACATCGCCCATTCCAGGCTGAGCATGCGCTTCGTCATGGTGTTGGCGTAGGTGGGGCCGGTGCCGATCTCGTGAGCGAGGCGCCGGGCATCGGCGAGGACGTTCTCCTCCACGACGCGGCTGAAGAAGCCCCAGCGCTCGCCCTCGGCGGCGCTCATGAAGCGGCCCGTGTAGAGGAGCTCGGAGGCGCGGCCCTGGCCGACGATGCGGGGCAGGATTGCGCAGGCCCCCATGTCGCAGCCCGCAAGCCCCACCTTGTTGAAGAGGAACGCCACCTTGGCGCGCTGGGAGGCGAGACGGATGTCGGAGGCCATCGCCATGATGGCGCCGGCGCCCGCGCACACGCCCTCGACCGCCGCGATCACGGGCTGCGGGCAGGCGCGCATGGCCTTGACGAGTTCGCCCGTCATGCGGGTGAAGGCCGTGAGGCCCTTGGTGTCCATGGCGACGAGCGGGCCGATGATCTCGAACACGTCGCCGCCCGACGAGAAGTTGCCTCCGGCGCCGGCGATCACTACCGCCTTCACCTCCTCGTCGTGGGCGCAGGCGTGGAAGAAGTCGGTCAGCTCGCGGTAGCTCTCGAAGGTGAGGGGGTTCTTCTTCTCGGGCCGGTTGAGCGTTACGACGGCGACGGGCCCCTCGACCTCCAGCAGGAAGTGCTGCGGCGCGTAGGCCGAGAGCGGGAGGGTGACGGGATTGGCTGGCCTCATGGGGCGCTCTCTTCCGCGATGGCCTTGCGGGCCGACGATTTGGTCTTGGCGAGGAGGCGCATGAGGTCCTGCCGGTCCCGGGAGGAGAGGCCGGCAAAAAGGCTCGCGATCCAATCCTCGTGCTCCGCCATCATCAGGCCGAACTCCTCGCGCCCCGCCTCCGTGAGGCTGATCACCTGCGAGCGGCGGTCGGTCTGCGAGGTGCGCCGGTCGAGATGGCCCGAGGCGACGAGGCGCTCCACGAGGCCCGTGAGGTTGCCGTTCGACACCATCATGCGCTTCGACAGATCGGATAGGGTGAGGCCGTCCGGCGCCTTTTCGAGCTGCGCCATGAGGTCGAAGCGCGGGAGCGTCACGTCGAAGCGCTGGCGCAGCCGCCGGCGCACCTCGCCCTCGATGAGCGTCGTGCAGGTGAGGAGCCGCAGCCACAGCCGCAGCTCCTCCCGGTGATCCTCCGGCATCGCGACCGCGTTCGTCTCGGCGTCGAGGGGAATGGCATGCCCGCTCATCTCACACCTCTCCCCCCGCGACCGCGATCGCCTGGCCGGTAACCGAGCGCGCGCCGGAGCCGCACAGCCACAGAACCGCGTCGGCGACCTCCTGGGGCTTGATGAGGCGTCCCTGCGGGTTGTGCTTCACGAGTTCGGCGAGGGCCTCGTCCCGGCTGCGGCCGGTCTTCGCGACGATGCGGTCGAGGCTGTCGGCGACGAGGTCCGTGTCGGTGTAGCCGGGGCAGACCGCGTTGACGGTGACGCCGGTCGCCGCGGTCTCGGCGGCGAGGGCGCGCACGAAGCCGATCACCGCGTGCTTGGCCGCGCAATAGGCGGTCACATAAGGGTAGCCCTTGAGGCCGGCCGTCGAGGCTACGGCCACGATGCGCCCGAAGCCCCTGTCCTGCATCGGCCCGAGCACAGCGCGGGCCGCATGGACGACGCCCATGAGGTTCACGTCGATCATGCGGGCGAACAGCGCCTCGTCGGACTTCGCCACCGGCGCGGACACGGCCTGGCCGGCATTGGCGACGAGAAGATCGAAGGATCCGGTGCGCCCCGCGGCCCGGGCGATCACCGCCTGCAGGGCGACGCCGTCCGTCACGTCGGCGACGAGGGCCGCGTGGGCGGCGCCTTCGCGCACGGCCCGGTCGAGGGCGCCCTGGTCGCGGCCGAGGATCGTCACCGTGGCGCCTGCACCGGCCAGAGCCGCCGCGATGCTGCGGCCGATGCCGCGGCTTCCGCCGGTCACGAGAGCGTGCTTGCCTTGGATGCCGTGTGGGGCGCTCATTGTTTGAAGCCTAAAACAACTTGTCGCAGCCGGCAAGGTATTTTAGGCTTCAAAGATCGGCTATCCTGCTGTCACGATGGGGCGGCGAGGGCAAAGGGCCAGGGACGGAGCGAGCGCATGAAGGTTGCGATCATCGGCGGCGGACCCGCAGGCCTCTATTTCGCGATCCTGCTGAAGAAAGAGCGCCCCAGCGCCGAGATCACCGTCTACGAGCGCAACCGGTCGGACGACACCTTCGGGTTCGGCGTCGTGTTCTCGGATGCGACCCTCGACAATTTCGAACGCTACGACCCGCCGAGCTACCGGCGCATCACCCAGGAATTCGCCTACTGGGACGACATTGCGATCCACTTCAAGGGGACGGTCCACCGGGTCGGCGGCAACGGCTTTTGCGGCTGCTCGCGCCGCACCCTGCTCCTCATCCTGCAGGAGCGCGCCGCCGAGCTCGGGGTCGACCTGCGCTATCAAGTTGAGGTGGACGACGAAGCGATCTATGCGGATGCCGACCTCGTCGTGGTGGCGGACGGCATCAACAGCCGCTTTCGCGAGCGGCATGCGGCCCATTTCGAGCCGGAAGTCGACCTGCGCCCGAACAAGTTCACCTGGATGGGATCGACGAGGCCCCTCGACGCCTTCACGTTCATCTTCCAGGAGACCGAGTGGGGCCCCTTCATCGCCCATGCCTACCAGTACGAGGCGGGCCGCTCGACCTGGGTGTTCGAAACCGATCCCGACACCTTCGCGCGGGCGGGCCTTGCCGAGATGTCGGAGGACGAGTCGGCCCGGCTCATGGAGCGGATCTTCGGCTGGTTCCTCGATGGGCACCCGGTGCTCACCAACCGGTCGCTCTGGCGCAACTTCCCCATGATCCGCAACAAGCGGTGGGTGAACGGCAAGGCGGTGCTGCTCGGCGACGCCAAGGCGACGGCGCATTTCTCCATCGGGTCGGGCACAAAGCTCGCCATGGAGGATGCCATCGCGCTCTACGAGGCCTTCCGGCGCGAGCCCTCCGTCGACGGTGCGCTCGCGCGGTATGAGACGGGCCGCCGCGAGGAGGTGGAGAAGACCCAGCACGCGGCGAGCGTGTCGCTCGTCTGGTTCGAGCACGTGGCGCGGTTCTGGGACTTCGACCCGGTGCAGTTCGCGTTCGGGGTGATGACGCGAGCGAAGGCCATCACGTACGACAACCTGCGCCTGCGCGCGCCGGACTTCGTCGCGGAGGCCGACCGGGCCTTCGCCCGGCAGGTGAGGGCGCAAGGCTTCGAGGTCGACGTCGAGAAGCCCGCGGTGCCCATGTTCCAGCCCCTGCGGCTCAGGGGCATGACGCTCGCGAACCGGGTCGTCGTCTCCCCCATGGACATGTACTCGGCGGCAGACGGCGTGCCGGGGGACTGGCACCTCGTCCATTACGGGTCGAGGGCCACCGGCGGCGCGGGGCTCGTCTTCACGGAAATGACCTGCATCTCGCCGGAATCCCGCATCACGCCGGGCTGCACGGGCCTGTGGACGGACGAGCAGGAAGCGGCGTGGACGCGCATCGTCGATTTCGTTCACGCCCATTCGGCGTCGAAGTTCGCCCTGCAACTCGGGCATTCGGGCCGCAAGGGAGCCACGAAGCTCATGTGGGAGGGCATCGACCGGCCCCTCGAGAGCGGCGGCTGGGACGTCTGCTCGGCCTCGCCGATCCCCTACTTCCCCGACAGCCCCGTGCCACGGGAGATCACCCGCGAGGAGATGATCCGAGTGACGGAGCAGTTCGTCGAAGCCGCGATCCGGGGAAACCGGGCCGGGTTCGACATGCTCGAACTGCACTGCGCCCACGGCTATCTTCTCGCAAGCTTTCTCTCGCCCCTCACCAACCTCCGCACCGACGCCTATGGCGGCTCCCTCGAGAACCGCCTGCGCTACCCGCTCGAGGTGTTCACGGCCCTGCGTGAGGTGTGGCCGGCCGACAAGCCCATGTCAGTGCGCATCTCCGCCACCGACTGGGCGGAGGGCGGACTCACCGGCCCGGACGCGGTGGAGATCGCCCGGGCGTTTGCGCAGGCCGGGGTCGACCTCGTCGACGTGTCGACGGGCCAGACGGTGCGCGACGCGCGGCCGGTCTACGGGCGCATGTTCCAGACCCCGTTCTCGGACCAGATCCGCAACGAAGCGCATGTGGCGACGATGTGCGTCGGCAACATCACGACGGCCGATCAGGTGAACACGATCCTGGCGGCGGGGCGGGCGGACCTCGTGGCGCTCGGGCGACCGCATCTCGTCGACCCGTTCTTCACCCTGAAGGCGGCGGCCTGGTACGGCGCCCGGGACATCCACTGCCCGCCGCAATACCTCGCCGGCAAGGACCAGATCATGCGGGGCGCCGTGCGCGACCGCCAGGATCTCGACGACCTGAAGATCAAGGCGAAGCCGAAGACCCGCGCGGAGCTCAGGGCCGAACCCGCACAGGCCTCCATCGCCGCCGAATAGGCGGCGGTCGCGCTCAAGCGCTCAGGCGCTCGGCGGATTGGCCGGCAAGGATCGCGGCGATCTCGGCGGCGGATTGCGGGCGGCCGAGGCCGTAGCCCTGGCCCTCGTTGCAGCCGAGAAGCTGCAGCAGCTTGCGCTGCTCCTCGCTCTCGACGCCCTCCGCGTTGACGCGAAGCCCAAGGCCCGTCGCGAGGGCGACGACCGCCTGCACGATGGCCACCGCCTCCGTGTCGTGGGGCAGCCCCGACACGAAGGAGCGGTCGATCTTGATCTTGTCGATCGGGAAGGTGCGGATGTAGCCGAGGCTCGAATAACCCGTTCCGAAATCATCCAAGGCGAACGACACGCCGAGGCGGCTCAGCGCCTCCATGCGGGCCTTCACGGTGGTGTCGCCCTGGAGGAACAGGGATTCGGTGATCTCGAGCTCCAGGTGTTCGGGCGGCAGCGACGACAATTCGAGCGCGCGGGTCGCGGAGGCGACGAGGTCGCCCCGCGTGAACTGGGAGGGCGAGACGTTGACCGCGAGCCGGATCGGCATCGGCCAGCTCGCCGCGTCCGCGCAGGCCCGCTGCAGGACCCATTCGCCGAGCCCCTCCATGAGGCCGATCTCCTCGGCCACGGGCACGAACTCCGCCGGCGAGACGGCGCCGCGCTCGGGATGCTCCCAGCGCAGCAGCGCCTCGACGCCGACGAGGGTGCCGGTGGAAAGGTCCACCTGCGGCTGGTAGGCGACCGCGAACTCGTCGCGGGCGAGGGCATCCCGGAGCGCCACTTCGAGCCGCTGGCGGGCCTGGACGGCGACGTTCATGGAGGCGTCGAAGAAGCGATAGCCCGCGCCTCCCGCGCGCTTGGCCTGGTAGAGCGCCATATCGGCGTTCCGCATCGCGGTCGACACGTCGTGGGCGGCGCCGTCGAGGTGAACGATCCCGATGCTGGCGCCGACCGCGAGGCGACTGCCGCCGATCTCGTAGGGTTCGCTGAGCTGCGCGATGAGCCGGGCCGCGAGGTCCGCCAGGTCCTCCTTGGAGGACGCGCCCTCGTAGACGACGGCGAACTCGTCGCCGCCGAGGCGCGCCACGAGGTTCGGGGGCGGGACGAGCTCGAAGCCGCGGCGGGCCACCTCGTGGAGAAGAAGATCGCCGACATGGTGGCCGAGGGTGTCGTTCACGGTCTTGAACCGGTCGAGGTCGATCAGCATGAGGGCCGCGCACGGATCGCCGCGCTTGAGGGCCCCGCTCACGTGCTCCACGAGGTGATGCCGGTTCGGCAGTCCCGTGAGGGTGTCGTAGCGGGCAAGATAGGCGAGGCGCTTTTCGGCGAGGCGCCGCTCCGTGATGTCCCGGAAGGTGAGGCAGGCGACCCGCTGGCCGGCCCGCGAGCGGCCGTCCGCATCGACGCCCGAGAGGCGCGAGAGCGTGATCACGTATTCGAAGGTGCGGGTCGCGCCGCCGACCGACACGGTCAGGGCCCGCGGCTGCCGGTCCTCGGCGGCGTCACCCTTCATGCTCTGCCTGAGCTCGGTGAGGAGCGCCGGCGGCAGGAGATCGGAGGCCTGACGCCCGATCCAGTCGTCGCCCGGAGCTGCCAGGACCTCGAGGGCGGCGCGGCTCGCGGACTGGATCGTGCCCTCCTCGTCGACGACGACGATCCCGTCGAAATTGTCGGTGATGATCTGGCCGAGGAGGGCCTGCGTGTTCTGCCCCTGCGCGGTCGAGATCGCCAGGAGAACGCGGCTCATGTCGATCTCGCGCAGGACCGACCAGCCCGCGACGCCGAGCAGCAGCGCGTGCCAGGCCGGCGTGTCGAGGGCGAGCGGCGTCGTCGCCTGGATCATGTGCGCGGCGGCCTCGATGGATAGGCCGAGGCCCGCGGCCAGGACCACGAGACCCCGCCACCGGAGCCGCCGCGAGGCCTGGAGGGCCGCGAGGGTCAGGACGAGGAGGCCGAGCGCGGTGACGAAGAGGTTCGTCGGCGCGAGCGCGCGCCCCTGGATGAGGGTTTCAGCGGCCAGGGCCTGGAGGACGACGCCCGGGACGAGGCCGTGCACGGGGACGTGGAAATAGTCCCTCAGCTCGACCGCGGTCGCGCCGACGATGGCCTTGCGGCCGGCGATGGCGGAGGAGGGCACCCGGCCTTCCAGAAGGTCGACCGCCGACACATGCGTGAGGGCTCCGGCGGCGATGGAATAGTCGACGAGGAAGGGGCCCCGGGTCTGCCGGACGCCGGCCAGCGTCGCGCCGAGGGAGGGAACCTCCTCGCCGCCGAGCACCACGCTCGAGGGATAGGTTCGGACCGTGCCGTCGGGATCCGGCAGCACGTTGACGCTCGCCTCCCAGGCGTGCTCGCGGAGCCGCTCCAGGGGGCGGGTGCTGACGCTGCGCGTCTCGTGCGGCGCGCCCGTGAGGCGCTGCGTGAAGGCCGCGAGAACGACGCCCCCGTTCGCCTCCTTCAGGGCCTCTTCGAAGGCGAGGTCGTCCGCGTCGGAGGACCGGCTGCTGAAATCGACGTCGAAGGCGATCTCGGCGGCGCCGAGGCCGGCGAGCTTGCGGACGAGGTCGGCATGGATGCGGCGCGGCCAGGGCCATTGGCCGAGGGCTGACAGGCTCTTGGCGTCGATCTCGACGACGACGATCTGGCCTGTGGGCGCCCGCGGCGCGAGCTCCGCCCGGGCCTGCCACAGCAGGTTTCGCGCCGGCACGAATGAGCCGAGCGCATGCAGCGCTCCGACCACCGTCGCGAGAAGAAGGAGCGCAGCCGTGCCGTGCCGCATCATGTGGTGGATCAACCCTGGCTCTATGACGGGAGGGGCGGAGACCGGTCAGCCGTCCCGCGAGCTTCGCCCGCCGCCATGGCCGCCGGACTTGCCGCCATCGCCCTTCGACTTGCCGGAACTGCCGGGTCCGGAGCCTCCGCCGGACGATTTCGAGCCCGAGTCGCCGCGCGAACCCTTGTCGCCGCGGCCCTCGGATCCCGAGCGGCCGCCCTGTCCCTTGCCGTCGGGGCCCTTACCCGAAGCGGCCTCGCCCGCCTTCGCGCCCGCCGCAGCGCGCGAGCCGGGCTGGCCCGCGACGTTGTCCGTCCTGCCCGTCGGCGCTGACGCGAGCCCGGCGGCCGGGGTCTCAGACCGGCGTCCGGAAACGGACATGCCCGACGCGCTCGCCCCGACGACGCTCGCGCGCTGGCCCGGACCGATATCGGCCTTCTCGCCCGAACGCGGATTGGACACCTCGACGAGGCCGCGGCTCACCCGGACGCTCGCCCGCTGGCGCGAGACGTCGACCACGAACCGGGTGCCCTTCACGACCGCGGCGAGGAAGGGCGTCTCGACGCTGAAATGCTGCACGTTGCGCTTCTCGACCTCGACCTCGATGCGCCCAGCCGGTTGCTCGATGGTCGTTGTCCCAAACCAGGACGCCTTCGGCGTCATTACGGTGCCGGGCGCGACGATGATGAACTCGGCGTTGCGCTCCAGCCTCACGCGGCCGCCGCCCTGGGTGGAGAGGGTATGGCCGTCCGGAACGACGGTTCCCCGCGTCACCGGGGCCGGCTTCGATCCTGGAGCCTGGACCGTCGCCTGCCCGCTCACGCGGGTGACCACCCAATCGGCGGCGAAGGCCGGGGTAGCGAGGAGGGTAAACATCAAGAACACGAAGGAGAGGTGCATCGTCATCCCCAAGGGCCGCTCCGGGCGGCTGTCATGGAGATGTCCTAGCAGACGGATGCTGGAGTTTCGGGGTGAAGGTTGACGTTACGGCGGGCGTTTGTGGGAGCGTGATTAAAATTCGGTGAGACAATTACTCAAACCCTCGCCGTAGCTGGCGCCGGGCCGGTCAGGCGCGGCTGGCGCGCCGGACGAAGGCGAGGGCGAGGGCCAGGGAGAGGAGGCTCACCCCCGCCAGCACCGCCCAGGCGAGCCACAGGGACGGGCTCAGGGCTCCAGGGCGCAGCGCCTCCTGGAAGGCGTCGATCGCCCAGGCATTGGGCGTGAACCAGCCGATCTCCCGCAGCCATTCGGGCATGAGGAAGCGCGGAACCATGCTGCCGCCCACGGCCGAGAGCAGGAGCACCCCGAAGCTCGAGAGCAGCTGAACCTGGTGTCGCGAGGTGCAGGCCGCGCACAGGGCGAGGCTCAGGCCCGCCGCCATGGCGGCGACGAGGGCACAGGAGGCCAGCCACGCGGTGAGGTTGCCGAGCACGTCGACGCCGTAGAGGACGGCCGCCACCGCGAAGATCAGCATGGATTGCACCATGCCCTGGGCGATGAGGAACCCGAACTTGCCGAGGACGAGGGAGGAGAGGCCGTTCGGCGAGACGAGCAGCCGCTCGAAGATGCCGGATTGACGCTCCTCCACCAGGGTCGCCCCACCCTGCATGGCGGCAAAGAGCAGGAAGACCGCCGCGATGGCGCCGGCATAATAGGCCACCGGTCCGCCCGCGACGCCGACCCCCGTCGCCGCTTCGCGGCCGAACAGGGCCGCGAAGGAGAAGCCCGTCTGCCGGCTGTTCTCGGCCTGCGTCCGGAAGGCCTGGTCGAGGAAGGCCCGCTCTTCGCGGGTAATGGCGCCGGCCGCCTCCACGTCCGCGAGGATGCGCGCCAGCGCCACGTCAGGCATGCTCTCGTTGAGGGCTTTCTGCACGTGCCCGACGATGATCGGCACCGCGAGGGCGCGGGCCGCATCCTCGATGACGAGAACCGGCGCCGGCCCCTCGCCGGGGCGGGCTTCGAGATCGGCCTGGATGGCAAGGCCCACATCTACCACGCCGCCGCGCACATAGGTGCGCAGCTCCGCCAGCGCACCGTTCGGCAGATGGGTCAGGCGAATGCCGGGCTCGCGCTTGAGCGCGTCCACGAGGCGCCGGCTCGTGGCGGTATCGGCCGCATCCACGAGCCCGACATGCAGCCGCAACTCCGCGCCGGCGGCGCTGGCGAAGATCGCCGCGAAGACGACGAAGACGAGCGGCGGCAGGACGAAGGCCATGAGGAGGGCCGCCCTGTCGCGGATCAGAGACAGCAGCATCACGCGGGCGGCCGCCATCATGGCGCGGCCTCTCCGGCGACCTGACGGAACAGGGCGTCGAGGCCCGGCTCGCGGATCCGGACTTCCCGCACCGGAATCCGGCTCGCCTGCAGCCGGTCGAGGAGGTGAGAGGCGCTGGCGCCTTCTTGGCTGAGTCCCGTCCACAGGAGGCGCCCGTCGACGGGCCGGAAGCCGAGGTCCCGCAGTTCCGCCTCGACCCCGGGCTCCGGCAGGTCGACGAGAACGGCCTCCACCTGCTTCTTCGATCCGAACGCCCGCTTCAGGATGTCGGCGGGACGCCCCTCGGTGACGATGCGCCCGCCGACCAGGATGCCGGCGCGGTCGGCGAGGCGCTCCGCCTGATCGAAATCGTGGGTGATCATCATGATGGCGACGCCCTGCGCCCGCAATTCGAGCAGCACGTCGTGAATGGTGCCCCGCGCATCGAGATCGATGCCGACGGTCGGCTCGTCGAGGAGCAGGATCTGCGGCGCGGCGACGAGCGCCACGGCGATGTTCACGCGCCGCTGCTGGCCGCCCGACAGGTTGGCGACGAGTGTCCCGGCGACGGGTTCGAGGCTCGTGATCCGCAACACCCGGTCCTCCGCCGCTCGGCTCCTCGGCACGCCGGAGAGCTCCGCGAAGACCTCCACGTTCTCGCGCACGGTCAGGCGGGGATAAAGGGCGATCTCCTGGGGAACGAACCCGATGAGGCGCCGGGCTCTCGCGTGCCGGCGCGGATCCTGCAGCGGGTCCCCGACGAGGGCGGTTCCGCCGGTCAGGGGCAAGCGGCCGCACAGGGCCCGCAGGAGCGAGGTCTTGCCCGCGCCGTTCGGCCCGAGGAGCACGTAGATCTCGCCGCGCCTCAGGGCGAGCTCCGCCTCGACCAGAACCGGCCGGCGGCCGAGGGCGAGGGAGGCCTTCTCAAGACTGGCGATGGGAGCGGGCTCGGCCCGCCGCGCGCTGCCGCCCTCGGCATCGTCATGGCGAGGGGCGGAGGCCCACATCAGCGTGCCTGCGGGATCGGAGCCAGCCTCACGCCCACCTGGACGTCGCTCTCGCCGACCTCCACGGCCGCGGCCGGAAAGTTCGGCCGGCGCAGCCGCCCGGCATCGTTCGAGAACCCGTAAGGCTCGAGGGGCAGGCCGAGCGGCGTCCGGTCGAGCCGCCCGTTGCCGTTCACGTCCTGGAACACCGCCACCGCGTAGGTGCCCGGCGGCACCTGCGGGAAGACGAAGCGGAGCGACGGCGTCCGCGACGGGGCGCTCTGCCCGAAGGTGCAGGACTGGTCCTCGAGCCCACCGGTGCACAAGCCTGCGAAGACGAGCCCGCCCGAAACCTGAACGCCGGTCGCATCGACGTAGACGGTGGCGGCTTCGGCGGCCGGAGCCAGAAGGACGAGGAGGGGAACGCAGAGACGTCGGAGCAATCGGTTACCTCGCGCGGGCGACAGGACACATAGGGCCAAAGGCGGCCCTCCAACAAGCGGCCGGGAGCCCGGCCGGAGCGCCGGGGCGGATCAGGGACGGACGGTGCCGAGGACGCGCGGGCTTCCGTCGCTCGCCGGCGCGAGCACCACCGCCTCGCCCTCCTGGGGAAAGATGCCGGTGAGCGCCGTAATGTTGACCTGATGGGTGACCATCACGAGCACGCCCTCGCGGCCCTGCCAAGCGGCAATCTCCCGCCGGGCGCCCTGCGTCTGCTCCTCCGACGAACCCCGGCCGGCGAAGAAGGAATCGAGCGGCGGGAAGGGGCGGACCGCATCCCCGAATGCGAGGCGGGCCGTGTCGAGCGCGCGGCACCAACGGCTCGAGAGGACGCTCGCGACGGCAATCCGGCGTTGGCGGAACGCCTCGCCGATGCGCCGCGCCTGCGCCCGGCCGTCGTCGGAAAGGTTGCGCTGGGTGGTGCAGTCCTCCAGGCGGAAACCGGCGGGGTCGCCCGTTCCGGGCGCCCGGGCATGCCGCATCAGCGCCACCGTGCCGCCCCGGGCAAGAGCGCTCCAGGCCTCCTCCGACGCCGTCGCGGGCGCGGGCGGTAACAAGGACGCGAGGAGAAGGACGAGGAGCGATCGCGAGGCGAGGGCCGGCCTTGCCGTGTTCCGGCGATGGCTGCGGATCGGGGCCGTCTGAGCGCAAGAACCAGCGACCAGCGGGCGCAGGAACCCCGATTCCGCACCCCCGTTCTTCCCATCAGCAAAGGTAGGACCCACGATGAACTCCGTCCGGAAGGGACTGGCGGCCCTCGCCCTTCTGGCTGGGGCGGCCGGCGGTGGATATGCCTGGTACCGCCAGCCGGCCGGGGGCGAGCAGAGGAGGGCCGAGCGGCCGCCGCCGGCGGTCGTCCTGGCGCCGGCGCAATCCTCAGACATCACCCGCACCATCGAAGCCGTCGGCAGCACCGTCGCTGCGGAATCGGTGGTGGTTACGGCCAAGGCCCCCGGACGGATCATCCGCATCGAGTTCAAGGACGGCGACCGCGTCGCGAAGGACCAGGTGCTCATCCGCCTGGAGCAGGACGAAGCCCGCGCCGAGCTCGACGCGCAGCGCGCCGAGCAGGCGGAGGTGGAGCAGCAGCTCGCCCGCGCCGAGGAGCTCCTGGCCCGCGGCGCCGGTCCGCGGGCGCCGGTCGAAGATGCGCGCCGCCGCCTGCAGGCCGCGACCGCGCAGGCCAACGCCGCGCAAAAGCGTCTCGAGGATACGGTCGTGCGGGCGCCCCTGTCGGGACGCGTCGGCCTGCGCAATCTCAGCGTCGGAGCCCGGGTCGAAGCGACGACGGAGCTCGCCACGGTCGACACGGTGGATCCCATCGACCTGCGCTTCTCCGTTCCCGAACGCTATCTCGCCCAGGTGAAGCCCGGCACCCGCATCACCGCGCAGAGCTCCGCCTATCCCGACCGGGGCTTCGAGGGCGACGTGCGGGCGGTGGCGAGCCGGGTCGACCCGGCCCTGCGCACCGTCACCGTCGAGGCGCGGCTGCCGAACCCGGAGGGCGCGCTCGTTCCGGGCATGCTCATGAACGTGTCCGTCGCCCTGGAAGTCGTGCCCGGGGCCGTGGTGGTGCCGCCCGCGGCCGTGCTCGTGAGGGGCGAGGAGCATTTCGTCTACCGGGTCCGGGAGGGCCGGGCCGAACGGGCCCCCGTCGAGATCGGCCAGCGCGAGCCGGACCGGCTGCAGGTGGTCAAGGGCCTCAAGGCGGGCGACGAGATCGCCGTCGAGGGGCTCGCCAACATCGTCGACGGCCGGCCCGTCCGGGCGGCGCGCCGGGGCGAAGGGGAGGGCGGCGCACCGGCACCCGCCGGGCCTGAGGGCGCCCCGGCCCAGGCCCGGGCCGGCCCGCCCGAGCCCGAGGCGACGGGCGCTCTCCCGGGCGCGGGGGCGCGGGCCGCCGACGCGCCCCGCCCGGCCGGGAACTGACGGCGATGCGCCTCTTCGATTTCGCCACGGTCCGCCCGGTTCTGGCGGCCTCCGTCAACCTCCTCCTCATCGCGGTCGGGATCGGCGCCGCGTTCCTGCTGCCGATCCGCGAATATCCCGACATCGACCCGCCGACGGTGTCGGTGACGACCCTCTACCGCGGCGCGCCCGCCGAGGTGGTGGAGCGCGAGGTCACCAAGGTCATCGAGGACAACCTGTCCGGCATCGAGGGCATCCGGTCGATCCAGTCGAACAGCCGCAACGAGACCTCCACGATCAACGTCGAGTTCGTGGCCGGCACCGCGATCGACGCCGTGGCGGCCGACACCCGCGACAAGGTCTCGGGTATCCGCAGCGAACTGCCGGACGGGGTCGAGGAGCCCATCATCGAGAAGGCCTCGGCGGACGACTTCCCGATGATGTACGTGACGCTCCGCTCCGACACGGTCCGGCCGCCGGAACTCACCGACATCGCGAACCGGCTGCTCATCGACGCGCTCGGCGCGGTGTCGGGGGTGGCGCGCATCCAGATCGGCGGCGAGAAGCGCTACGCCATGCGGGTGTGGCTCGACCGGCGCGCCATGGCGGCGCGGGGCGTGACGCCGAACGACGTGGCGGAGCGCCTGCGGGCCGAGAACGTGGAGCTGCCCGCCGGCCAGCTCGAAACCGGCCGGCAGGAGATCAGCCTGCGCGCGGAGACGCGCTTCTCGACGCCGGAGCAGTTCGCCGAACTCGTCATCCGCGACAACCAGGGCGACCGCATCCGGCTCGGCGACGTCGCCAAGGTCGAGGTCGGCGTCGAGGACTACAAGCAGGGCTTCCGCACGGACGGGCGCGAGGCGATCTCCCTCGGGGTGATCCGGCAGGCCAACGCCAACACCCTCGAGGTCGCCGCCGGCATCCGCCAGGAACTCGACCGGGTGCGGCCGCAGCTGCCCGGCAACATCGACGTGTCGGTCGGCTACGACGAGTCGGTGTTCATCAGCGAGACCTTGAAGAACGTGGCGACGACTCTGGCGCAGACCGTCGCCATCATCGTGATCGTGATCTTCCTGTTCCTCGGCTCGTTCCGCGCGACGCTGATTCCCGCCCTGACCATCCCGGCCTCCATCATCCCGGCGGCGGCGGTGGCGGCGGCCTTGGGCTTTTCGGGCAACGTGCTCACGATCCTCGCCGTCATCCTGGCGATCAGCCTGTGCACGGACGACGCGGTGGTGATCATGGAGAACATCCGCCGGCGTCAGCAGCGGGGCGAGCCGCTGCTCGTCGCCTCGGCGCGGGCGACGCGGCAGATCGGGTTCGCGGTCTTCACGAGCGCCCTCGTGCTCATCGCCGTGGTGCTGCCTCTCGCCTTCCTGCAGGGCAATGTGGGCCGGCTGTTCCGGGAATTCGCCGTGGTGCTCGCCGCCATCATCGCGTTCTCCACCGTCGCGGCCCTCACTCTCGGCCCCATGCTGTCGGCGCGGCTCTTCACGGAGGACGACAAGCCCTGGCTCGTCGGGCGCTGGGTCAATCGCGGCGTCGAGCGGCTGAGCGCCGGCTACGGCCGGGCCTTGAGCTTCGCGCTCCGGCATCCCTGGCTGCCCGTGCTGGCGGGTATCGCGTTCCTGGCCGCGGGCACGGCGGCCTATCTCGGCGTCGCCAAGGAGCTTGCGCCAAACGAGGACCGGGGCTCGGTGTCGATCGTCGTCGAGGGCCCGGAGGGCGCCTCCGCCGAATACATGAGCGAGCAGGTGGCGGGCATCGAGCGGGCCCTCGCCGACCTCACGGGTCCCGGCAAGCCGGTCGAGACGGCGCTCTCGATCCTCGTTCCGAGCCGCGAGGGCTCGGCGCCCTCGAACACCGCCCGGGTGATCGTGAAGCTCGCCGCCTGGGACGAGCGCGAGCAGGGCCAGGAGGAGGTTCAGGCCGATCTGCAGCGGCGCCTCTCCGGCATCACGGGCGTGCGCGCCTTCGCGGTGCAGCCCCCGAAGCTCGGCCAGCGCGGGCGCGGCCGGCAACTGCGCTTCGTCATCAAGGGCGTCGAGCGCGACGACGTGAAAGTCTGGGCCGAGGCGGTGCTGGCGGAGGCCCGCGGCATCCAGGGTCTCGTCAACGTCGACACCGACTACAAGGACACCAAGCCCCAGGTGAGCCTCGACATAGACCGGCCGAGGGCCGCCGCCCTCGGGCTCGACGCCCAGGCGGTCGGCAACGCGCTCCAGATCATGTTCGGCTCCCTCGAGGTCACCCGCTACATCGACCGCGGCGAGGAATACGAGGTGATCGTCCAGGCAAGGCCCGAGGACCGGCGTTCGCTCAACGATCTCGACAACGTGTTCGCCCGCGCCCGCTCGGGATCCCTCGTGCCCCTGTCGAGCGTGGTGGTGCCGAAGGAGACCGGGTCCGTGCGCGAATTGAAGCGCGTCGACCGCCTCGCCGCCATCACCATCGAGGCGAACCTCTCCCCCGCCATTACCCTCGGCGACGCCATCGAGCGCCTGGAGGCGATCGCGGCCGAGAAGCTGCCCGCGCAGGCGCAGATCTCGTATCTGGGCGAAAGCCTCGACTACAAGGAAACCGGAAACGCGATCTACATCACCCTCGGCCTCGTGGTGGTGCTCGTCTTCCTGCTGCTCGCCGGGCAGTTCGAGAGCTTCCTGAGCCCGCTTGTCGTCATGACGTCGGCGCCCATGGCGCTCGCGGGCGGGCTCGTCACGCTCTGGGCCTTCGGCTTCTCGCTCAACGTCTACAGCCAGATCGGGATGGTGCTGCTCATCGGCCTCGTGGCCAAGAACGCGATCCTCCTCGTCGAATTCGCCAACCAGCTGCGGGAGGAGGGGCGCGACCCGGGCGAGGCCATGCGGGAGGCCGCGGCCCAGCGCCTGCGCCCGATTCTCATGACCTCCGTGGCGACGATCCTCGGCGCCATTCCCCTCGTTCTCGAAAGCGGCGCCGGGGCCGAGGCCAGAACCGCGGTCGGCGCCGTCACGGCCGGGGGCGTCACCCTCGGAACCCTGCTCACGCTTCTCGTCGTGCCGGCCTTCTACGTTCTCCTCGCCCGCTATACCGGGGCGCCAGGCGAGGCGCAGGCGGCGCTCGAGCGTCTCGAGCGCGAGCACCCGGACGAGGCCATGGGCGCGCGGCAGCCGGCCGAGTAAACCGGCCTCACGCCACCCGGCTGCTGTCCTCCGAGGCGACCCGGCCGGTGAGCTGGCCGAGCACGCCGACGAGTTGGTGGGGATGGTAGGGCACGCGCAGGCAGGGGGCGTTGGCGACCTTGTCCTTGTCGGCGATCCGGTGGGGCATCCGCGACGTGTAGATCACCGCGAGCTTGGGATGCTTGGCGCGGGAGGCCTTGGCGAGGGCGAGGCTGCGGCCCTCCGGCAGATCGGCCGTGACCACGAGGGCCCCGATCCGGCGGTTCGCCTCGAGGAGCCCTTCGGCCTCCGGCGTCGTCGTCGCCAGGAGCACGTCGTAGCCGTAGCTCTGCAAGCTCGAGAGGGTGAGAAGACCGGTGAGCGGATCATCCGGCAGGAGAAGAACGAGGGTCGACTGGCTCATGGTTTGCTCCGTTACGAGCAGGGTCGGCTGCACTCCTTAAGAGGTGGTTAGGATAGGCCGTTCGCGGGCCTCTCGGCCGACATTCGCGCCGCCTGTTGCACGCATGCGACGCTCTTGGGCGAGGCGGCTCCGTCGCAGCCGCGGCGCGGTCCCAAGACGGGCGTTCGCGTGCGCCGCTCAGGGGCCCCAGAACCGCAGGGCGATGTGCATGCCGACGACGGGGATGAAGATCAGGCCGATGATGAGCGGCACCACGCCCTTCGTCCCGAGGCGATACCGCGGGAGGTCTCTCCAGATCTGCTCTTCCTGTTCGGCCGCCCGCTCGGCCACCGTGTCCGGTTGATGGTTCATGCGACCTTCGCCCTCCGGCCTGCCTCAAGCCCGCGTCGCCCCGCCGAAAGCTCCGACGCCGAGCCTCGCGGGCGGCGTGAACCGCCTCCGGTTCGATCGTCCGGGTGAGCGAACGCCGGAGCGCGGCCCAATCTAATCCGTCCCCGGCCGCTTCTGAAGCCCTGTCCATGACGGCAAGCGACCGACTTCGGCACCCGCGCATCCGTCGCCGAACCCCGACGAAAGGAGCGGCCGCAGAGCAGAGATAGAGCGGATTTTCGAGAACTTGGTTGACGAAGCGTTAACGAACATCCGGCAACTATGGCTAAATACGTAGGAGCCGATGAATGGACGACAAGGCATTCGCCCCCAGCATGCAGCCGCGCGCGGCCGGACCGACGAAGGCGGGCAGGGCAGGGGGCAAACCGCCCCGCACGGATGTGGGCACACTCGTCCTCCACTGGCTTGTCGCCATCACGATGACGGTGAGCCTCGCGACGGGCCTGCGCATCTCCGCCGACGCGCCGACGGCGATCCTCTCGAAGGCGCTGTCGCCCTGGCTGCCGCAGGGCGAGATCTGGACCGTCCATTTCGTGGCGAGCCTCGTGCTGTTCTTCAGCGCCACGGTCTATCTTCTCTACATCGCGCGGGCGGGCCTCGGCGGCCGCATCGCCCTCACCAAGATGCGCCTCCTCACCATGAAGGGCGTGCCGTCGCGGATGCGCTGGAACGCCGTCAACGTGGCGCTCCACTGGGTGCTCTACGGGCTCGTCGTCGTCCTGACGGCGACCGGCATCGCGCTCTATTGCGGGTTCGGCGGCTGGGTCGTCGCGGTGCATGCGGCATCCGCCATCGCGGTGCTCGCCTATACGCTGATCCACATCGTGGCCCATTTCGGCTTCGGCGGCTGGCAGCAATTGCTGCGCGTGTTCAAGCCTGCGCGCCTCGTACCCTCGGCCCGGGTGAAGCAGGCGCCGGTGGCGGTGGCCCTCCTCGCCGGACTGCCGGTCTCCTTCGCCCTCGCGTGGTTCGACTATGCGAGCCGGGACGAGCTCACCGTTCGCGCCGCCTCCTCGCCGGTCACCCTCGACGGCGCCTTCGACGAGGCGGCCTGGGCTTCCGCCCGGCCGGTTCACGTCCGCACCATGCAGGGCGACAATCTCGGCGGAACGGGCGAGTCCAGGGTCGAGGTCCGGGCCGTGCGGGACGCGCAGAAGATCTACTTCGCGATGCGCTGGGAGGATCCCACCCGGTCCCTCGCCCGCCTTCCCATGCGCAAGGGGGCGGACGGTTGGCGCATCGTCGGCACGCGCGCCGGCAATGCGGACGTGTCGGACTTCTACGAGGACAAGTTCTCGATCATCTTCTCGACCTCGGATGCCTTCGGCAGCGGCGGGTCCACGCATTTCGGGCCGAAGCCCTCCGCCGAGCATCCCTCGTCGCTCAACGAGCGCGGGCTGCACTTCACGGAGGGCCACCTCATCGACATGTGGCAGTGGAAGGCGTCCCGCGGCGGGCTCCTCGGCTACATGGACGACCAGTATATCGGCCCGATCCGCAACGCGTCGGCGGACGAGGTCGCCAAGGGCGCCCGCTACCAGGGCGGCTACTGGAACGACTCGGGCCGGGCCTTCTACACCTACAACTTCGCCTTCCAGGGGCCGGGCGGGTACCAGGGCCCCGTGCAGCCCAGGGTGCTGCCGAAGGACCCGGCGGCCACCGCCGCGAAGCTCGGCACCTTCGACCTCGCCAACGCCGACGCGCCCTTCACGGAAGGCTCGCAGTGGTGGATGCTCGACACCGAGACCGTGCCCTATTCCAAGGAGGCGGACGACCGCATTCCCGTCGGCACAGTCATGCCGGGCGTCCTCATCGCGGGCGAGTATGCCGGCGACCGGGCGAACGTGCGCGCCGGCGCGCGCTGGAAGGACGGCTACTGGACGCTCGAGGTCAGCCGCGATCTCGTGACGGGCTCGGCGACGGATCAGGATTTCCTGCCGGGCCGCGAGCTCTTCGTGTGGGTGGCTGTCTTCGACCATACGCAGACGCGCCATACGCGCCACGTCCGTCCGATCCGCCTGCAACTCGCCGAGTGATGGGCAACAGGGCCGGCGGCGCGATCCGCTCCGCCGGTCAGTTCGTTCCCGATGCCTTCAGCGGCAGCGCGCCCGGCAGGAGCGCCGGGGAGGGCAGCAGGGTGCGAAGGTCGCTCGGCTGCAGGAGCATCGCCAGGGTGGCGACCGGAACGGCGGGGCTGAACAGGTAGCCCTGGGCGATGTCGGCGCCCTCCTGCACCACGAAGGCGAGCTCCTCCGCCGTCTCCACGCCCTCCGCCACGGTCTTGAACCCGAAGGAGCGGGCAAGGCCGAAGATGGTGCGGACGATCATCTGCTTTTCCGCGCTGCTGGGCAGGTCCTGCACGAGGGAGCGGTCGAGCTTGATCGTGTCGATGGGAAGCCGCGCCAGGGTGGCGAGGTTCGAGTAGCCCGTGCCGAAATCGTCGATGGCGATGCGCACGCCGAGGGAGCGCAGACCCGCGATCTGCTCCTGCACGGCCTGCGAGTCCCGCATTGCCATGGACTCGGTGATCTCGAGCTCAAGCCGTTCGGAGGGAAAGCCCGTCCGCTTGAGGATGGACGCCACCGCGCTCGCGAAGTTCAGGTCCTCGAGCTGGATGACCGAGACGTTGACGGCAAGCGAGATGTCCGGGCTTCCGGCGAGGGTGCCGGTGAAATCCTCGATGGCGCGCTCCAGGACGAAGAGGCCGATATCGGGAACGAGGCCCGCTTCCTCGGCGATCATGATGAACTTCGAGGGCGGGATGTAGTCGCGCTTCGGGTGGTGCCAGCGCGCGAGCGCCTCCACGCCGACGATGGCGCCGTCGGCGCAGCTCACCTTGGGCTGGTAGTGCACCTCGAGCCGGCGCTCGCGGACGGCGATCTTGAGATCGTTCTCGATCGTCAGCCGCTCCTGCATGACCTCGGCCGCATCGGCCGTGAACATCACGCAGCCGCTCCCGCCCCGGCGCTTCGCCACGTACATGGCGATGTCGGAATTCATGAGCAGGCTCTCGTAGTCGTCGCCATGCGCGCGGTAGAGCGCGACGCCGATGCTGGCGCCCACCATCATGCGCGCGGCCCCCGCCTCATGGGGCTCGCGCAGGCTGTCGAGGAACTCGTCCAGGATCTCGTCGATGGCGATGCGGCCGTGATCCGCCGTGACCACCGCGAGGAACTCGTCGCCGCCGAGGCGGGCGAGCAGCACGTCCTTGATCCGCCTGATGTGGATCTGCCGGTCGAAGAACCGGGTCAGCCGGTCGGCGAAGCTGGCGAGCAGCCGGTCGCCGAGACGATGCCCGAAGGTGTCGTTGATCGCCTTGAACCGGTTGATGTCGATGAACAGGAAGGCCGCCGATCCGCTCGCCGGCAGGGCCTTGAGGCAGGCCGTCGCGTCGATCCTGATCTTCTCCCGGTTGGAGAGGCCCGTGACCTGATCGAAATAGGCGAGCTCGCGGATCTTGCCGAGGCTTGTGCGCAGGTTCGACAGCATGGCCTCGAAGGCGATGCCGAGGCTGCGGACCTCGCCGACGCCGGTCGCCGCGAAGGGCACGTTGAGTTCGCCCTCCGCCACGGAAGCCGCGGCCCGCGAGAGCTGCGGCAGGCCGCGCGTCGCGTGGCGCACCGAAAGGAGCAGCGCCGTCACGAGGGCGAGGAGCGATCCCGCCGCGAGCACGAGGAACCAGGTCATCAGCGACTGCGATTGCTGCGCGCCGATCTTGAACATTTGCTCCTGCGATTCCTTCGCCTCCGCTCCGGACGTGAAGGCGCAGATGACCGCGAGGGAATGGTGATCCGTGCAGCGGGCGACGTTGCTGCCGCTGGCGGCGAGGAGCGAGGCTTGCGCGGGCCCGGGATCCAGGAGCTCGACGGGAGATCCGCCCGCGTGGGACACGAAGCCCCCCGGAGTGCGCACCACGACGCCGACCCGCGCGAGGTCGGCAAATTGCTCGAGGGTCGGCTCCATGGGCGCGAGGAGCCGCACCCCGAGGATGCCGCCCGTCACGTCCCCGAACTCGTCGAAGGTCGGCTCGACGACGAGGCGCGCGATCCGGTCGGGCTGCAGGTTGAGCGCTTCGGCGAGGGCGGGGCCGATGTGGCGCGTCGAGGCGATCGTGCCGCGCTGCCGGCGGGTCGCCTTTTCCAGCATGGCGCTGATGTCGCGCGCGAGCCCCGCGGCCTGGAGCGCGTGGCTGAGCGTCATGAGATCCTGGGGTGCGTTCGAGCCCACCACCCGGCCGTCGGCCTCCACCGCCATGAGCACGTCGATATCCGCCGGCCTCGCGGCGGCCGCGAAGGCCTCCGCGATGGTGATCTCGTTTTGGGAGGCCACCGCCCGCACGATGTCGGGGCGCTGGGCGAGGGCCTGAACCTGCCGGTCGGCGAGGGCGAAGAGCATGTCGAGGCGGGCGCTGGCGAGGCGCGCCTCGCTTTCGAGCCGGTGGCCGAGCTGGCGCTCCGAGAGGACGCCGAGGGCCGCCGCCTGCTCGTGGAGGCCGCGGTCGAGGCGCATCGAGGCGAGGACGCCGACGACGCCGAAGGTGAGGGTGCCGGTGAGGAGCACGACGGTGGCGAGCCGCGTGCCGATGGAGAGACCCTGGAGGCGCGACACCGCAGGCGCACGGGGGCGATGCTTCGCCCGGCCGAGGCTCTCGCCCCCGCCCGGCGCCGCCGCTCCTTCCATCCCGTGGCGAGCGCGCAGCTGCGCGCCCCGTCTCTCCAGCACCTCTGTCCCCTGCCCATGCGGAACGTAACGCAGCGAGCCTTAGAGCCATCGGCTGAAGGGTCGGTAAACCAGGGCCCGCTCCGGATCGCCGGGCGCAGGTTTCGTTCCGTAGCGTTAACGAGCTCGTTCGGCTTCGGGCCGTCGTTGCGATCGTTGAGAAATCGCCGGAACCCTGCAAAGGATTCTTAGGAGGTCCCGTGAGACCACGCTCCCATCTTCGGGAGATCATCATGAAGTTCGTGCGTGCGGCCCTCTGTTCCTTGGCTCTGATCGCGGGGGCGCCGGCGGGGGCGGGCGAGCTGCCCGTCGTCGGGACGGGGGACGGAATCGACGCCCTTACGGCGGTGGGTCAGGCCTTCGCGGTCAGGAACCCGGACGTGCAGGTGCTCGTGCCGCCCAGCATTCATTCGAGCGGCGGCATCCGGGCCGTCCATTACGGCACCCATGTTCTCGGGCGCATCGCCCGCCCGCTCTCCGAGGCGGAGCGCGAGCTCGGGATCCTGGCGACCCCGGCCTTCCGCCTGCCGGCGGTGTTCTTCGCCCATCCTTCCGCCGGCGTCGCCGATCTCACCACCGAGCAGGTGACGCGGATCTACAGCGGCGAGATCACGAATTGGAAGGAGGTGGGCGGCCGGGACCTGCGCATCCGCGTGGTGCGCCGAGAGAACGTGGACAGCACCCTCAACGTGTTCCGCAACTCGCTCCCGGGCTGGAAGGACCTCGTGATCCTGGAGCGCTCCAAGACCGCGACGACCACCCAGGACGCGGTCGACACGGTGGCGGAGGTCGAGGGCGCGATCGGCTTCGGCCCGTTCAGCCGCGAGCTCGAGAAGCGCGTTGCGGTGCTGAGCCTCAACGGCCTTCATCCCACCAGCCGCGCCTATCCGAGCGGCATCGACCTCCTGCTGATCCACCGCGAGGCCACCCTCACGGCGGAGGCCCGCCAGTTCCTGGATTTCATCGGTTCGAAGGAGGCGCACGAGGCCATCGTGCGCTCCGGCGCGGTACCGCTTCAGGCGCTGAAGGACACCACGGTCGCTAGCGGCAGCTAGGACCGCGCGAACCAGCGCGTCAGGACGCCGCCGCGGCGCGGCGCCTCGCCGCCCGCCCGTGCCGGACCGCCCGCATAGCCCGGCTCCGGCAGCGCTGCAGGGGCGGCGCGGCCGGGCCGCAGGCGGGCCTCGTCGCCGGTCTCGAGCGCCATGCGGATCCGTCCGAAGAGCGAGGGGCCGCCGGTGCCCACCGTGAACGGGTCAACGTAGCAGGGCGCGCCCGCGGCCGACGCCAGGATCCGCACGCTCTCCACCATCTCGGGCGCGCCGGCCGCATAGACCACGTCGTCCGGCGCGAGGGAGCCGATGAAGGCCGTAGGACGTCCCTGGCGCACCCCCGAACCGTCGCCCGCCCCGCCGCTGCAGACGAGCGTCACATCCGCCCCGAGCGCCTCGAGCCGTGCGAGCTCCGCCCTCATGTAGAGGTGCCGGGGATCGCGGGCGCCCACCACCACCCGCATCGGGCGCGCCGGCTCCGCCGCGGCGGCGGCCCGGGCGATGGCCGAGAGCGGCGCCCAGCCGGTATTGGTGCCGACGAGCACGAGGCGCCCCGCGCCCGGCCGGTGATAGGCGTTTCCGTAGGAGCCTTCGACGGCGATCCGCTGGCCGACCGCGACCCGCGAGCGGAGAGCCGCCGAGACGGCGCCCCGGTCGTAGAGCCTGATGTGGAACGCGAGCGTGCTCTCGGGATCGGATCCTTCGGGCGCCGCCGCCGGGCTGTAATCCCGCACCGGGCAGCCGGGGAACCGCACTTTAACGTACTGGCCGGGCCGGTAGGGGAGGGGCTCGTCCGTGCGCGCCACCACCTCGAGGATGTCGTGGGCGAGGGGACGGATCGCCGTGATGCTCGCCCGGGTCCGGCGGGCGACCGGCAGCACGTCGAACGTGATCTCGGCATCGTCCCGCACCGTCGCCTGGCACGCCAGAACCGTGTCGCCCGAGGCCGTGCCCGCATCGTCCACCAAGCCCGCGGCCACCCGCACGCGGCAGGTTTCGCATTGGCCGGAACTGCAATCCACCGGGATCACGACGCCGCGGGACAGGGCGGCTTCCGCCAGCGTGGTGCCGCAGCGGGCAACGACGGGCTGCCCGTTGAAGTGCAGGGTGCGTTTGTCTGACAAGGCCGTTCTCGGATCTTGAGGCCGGAGCCGCCGCCTTGCGGCGACCCAGTTAGGGGTTCCTTAAGGTTAGCCGTTCGTTAACGGTTTCCAATCGAGAACCCGGATTAGGGTTAACCGCCGGGCATCCCCGCCCGGCCCGCGCCGTGCCGTTCCGGCGACGGGGAGACCATTCGCCGCTCCGCTTGCCCGGGCCGACCCGAATCGCGGCCTCGCGAGTTGTGATTCGGATCGAAGAACCGCCCAGGAGCGCGGCCCCATGCTGCCCGAAATCCCATCCCCCGGTCCGGGGGCCCGGCCCTGCTGCCTCCTCGTGGAGGATCAGGTGCTCGTGGCCCTATCGCTGGAGGCATTCCTCGACGAATCGGGCTGGGCGGTCGCTGGGCCGCTCTCGACCCGGGCCGATGCGCTGCTCTGGCTGAAGGACCGCAGGCCGGATCTCGCCATCGTGGATTTCGAGTTGCGGGACGGCATCTGCACCCCGCTCCTCATGGAGCTCAAGGCCCGCGGGGTGCCCTTCATCATCTATTCGGGCCACCGGCCGAGCGCCGAGAGCCTGCCGCCGGAGGTCAGGGACGCCGTCTGGCTCGAGAAGCCGACCGCCCGCCAAGCTTTGCTGCGGGCCGTGGAGGCGGTAACCGCCGACCCCCGTCGCGCTTACGCTTTACCTAGGTGAATGTAGGCTTGGACCGGCTCGTCCAAAGATGCAGGCAAGAGGGAGTTGCCTGTGCGGGTCACGACTGAACCAAGAACCAGCATCGATGTCGATCGCGCCTCGGCCGGACGGCCCCAGCGCAAGAAAAAAGGGTCTCCCGAGCCGGAGCGTCTTCAAGACGTCATCGGTCATCAGCTTCGTCGCTACTATGCCGGCCTGGTCGAAGAGCCCATGCCGGAGCGCCTGAGAGCCCTGGTGGACCAGCTTACCCCTACGGAAGGGCGACAATGATGGCGATGCTCGAGTCCACCCAGACGGAACTCCTCCGCACCCTCCCGCACCTGCGGGCCTTCGCGATCTCCCTGTCGGGCAGCATCGACCGGGCGGACGACCTCGTCCAGGAAACCCTCACCCGGGCTCTCGCCAATATCGACCGGTTCCAGCCGGGCACCTGCCTCCAGGCCTGGCTGTTCACGATCCTGCGCAACCTGTTCCACACCGAGTTCCGCCGCCGGCGGCGCGAAGTCGAGGATCCGGACGGCATCATGGCGGGCCAGATGGCTGTTCTGCCGAACCAGCCGGGCTGCGTGGAGTTCGAGGAGCTGCGCCGGGCCCTCGGCAAGCTCCCGCACGACCAGCGCGAGGCCCTGCTTCTCGTCAGCGCCCAGGGCTTCTCCTATGAGGAGGCGGCGCAGATCACCGGAACCCAGCTCGGCACCATCAAGAGCCGGGTGAACCGGGCGCGCACCCGGCTTGCCGAACTCATGCACGTGAAGCACGCGGAGGACCTCGGGCCGGACCGTCTCGTCCGGGCCGTGATGCACGGAGCGGACCTGCGCGGCTGACGGGCTCGGGCCGGATCGGCCCGCTTGGCAAGAGACGCGCCCGCCGCTACAAGCGCCGCCCCTCACGCAGCCCGACGAGCCCCCATGCCGAGCGACGCCCGCGCCGATCTCTCGATCGGCATCGATTTCGGCACCAGCAACACCGTGGTGGCCCTCGCCGACGGGGAGGGGCGCGTCGAGGCGCTGCGCTTCGAGCATGGCGGCGCCTCCCACAAAGTGTTCGTGACGGCCCTGTGCTTCTGGGACGAGCGCCAGGGCAGCGCGCGGCGCACGAACGTGGAGGGCGGGCCCTGGGCCATCGAGCAGTTCCTCGAGGGGCGCCACGCGCACCGCTTCATCCAGTCGTTCAAGACCTTCGCGGCAAGCCCGACCTTCCAGGAGACGCGGATCTTCCGCGAGCGTTATCGGTTCGAGGATCTCCTGGCGGCCTTCCTCCGCACCTTGAAGCGCCACGCCGGAGAGGCGCTCGACTTTGCGACCCCGAACGTCGTCATCGGCAGGCCGGTGCAGTTCGCGGGCCACAATCCCGACGAAGCCCTCGCCATGCGCCGCTATCGGGAGGCTTTCGGCAAGGTCGGCGCCGGACATGCCGATTACGTCTACGAGCCGGTCGGCGCGGCCTTCTTCTTCGCGCGGGAGCTCAAGCGCGACGCCACCGTGCTGGTGGCGGATTTCGGAGGCGGCACCAGCGACTTTTCGGTCATGCGCTTCTCCACCGCGGGCGGCCGCCTGCGGGCCGAGCCCCTGGGCCATGCGGGCGTCGGGATCGCCGGAGACGCCTTCGACCACCGCATCGTGGACAAGGTGGTGTCGCCCCGGCTCGGCAAGGGCGGCAGCTACCGGTCCATGGACAAGCTGCTCACGATCCCGAACCACTATTACGCGAACTTCGCCCGCTGGAATCAGCTCGCCCTCATGAAGACGAGCGGGGACCTGAAGGAGCTCCTCGAACTCGAACGCAGCGCCGTGGAGCCGGAGCCGCTGCGGCGCTTCATCGACATCATCGAGTACGATCTCGGCTTTGCCCTCTACCGCGCCGTGACCGCCACCAAGGTCGCCCTGTCGGAGGTGGAGGAGACGGAGTTCCGCTTCGAGGCGGAAGGGCTCGGCATTAGAGCGCCGGTGACCCGGGCGGCCTTCGAGGGCTGGATCGCCGGCGACGTCGCCCGCATCGGTGCGGCCATGGACGAGGCGCTCGCGAAGGCGGGGGTTGGGGCGGGCGAGGTGGAGCGGGTGTTCCTCACGGGCGGCACCTCCTTCGTGCCCGCGATCCGGCGCCTCTTCGTCGAGCGCTTCGGGGAGGAGCGGCTGACCTCCGCCGACCAGTTCGAATCCATCGCCTATGGTCTTGCCCTCATCGGCCGCACCGGCGAGCCGCGCCGCTGGGCCGCCTAGGAACGCAGGCCTCCCCTCGCCGTTGACGTGGCGCCGGGCTGAGCCCGGCCCGTGCCGCGCATCCGCCCCGTCCTGCGAAGGAGCCCTGCCATGTCCGATGTCGTCGTGCGAACGCCCATGCAGTACCTCGACCGTGCGACGAACGCCCTGCGCGACCTCGGCATCCTGCCCGAGCGCGCCGAGGACGCGCCCGTCAACGCCCTGCTGGAGCGCATCTCCGATCTCGACCAGGATCGGATCACCGTGATCGGCCGCACACTCGCGCAATCCTCCGTCTTCAACGACGTGGTGCGCCGGCAGACGGAGGCGGTGGAGATCGGCCAGCGTTACCAGGAGATCGCGCAGAGCTTCGATTCCATCCGCGACGACGCCAAGGGCATGGTGGACCAGCTCGACGACGGCGCCATCGATTTCATAGAGCGGGTGACGAACGCCTGGATGAAGATCTCCCGCGGCGACATCGCCGACCGTTTCGACCGGATCCGCGCCACCTATATCGACGTGACCCGGGACACGAAGGACCAGATCGAGCGCGAGACCGTAGTGCTCGATGCCTACCGGGATTTCCGCGGGGCGCTGAAGCAGGCCGAGGTGCTCGCCCTCGAAGTGCTCGAGAAGGCGCAGGGCAAGCTCGATGCCGCGAAAGCAGAGCTGCAGCGCGCCTCGGATGCGGTGACGGGCTTTCAAGGTTCGGCGGTCGCGGAGCGGGCCCGCCTCGAGCTCACCCGCGACGAACATCTGCGCCGGGTGCAGGACGAGGAGAAGCGCTACCAGATCGCCAAGGACCTCTCCGACAACCTGACGGTGAGCTACAACACCTCCGAGGTGATCATGGCGCGCCTCATGCAGACCACGAACGCCAAGGAGCGGGTCTACCAGCAGGCCGTCACGTTCTTCTCCACCAACGATTCGGTGCTCACCGCCCTCAAGGCCTCGTTCACGGGCCTCTTCGGGCTCCACGAATCGACCCAGACCCTCGAGACCATGAAGGAGGGCGTCTCCAAGAGCCTCGAAGTGCTGGCCGAGATCGGCAACCAGGTGGGCGAGGCGGCGGTGCGCTCGGGCTACGGGCCGACCATCCGGGCGGATGCAGTGAAGAAGCTCGTCGATTCCGTCATCACCTTCCAGGAGCGCTCCTTCGAGATCGTGGGCGAGATGCGCCAGCTCGCGACCCGCAACTCGGCGGAGATCCGGGACGCGGTGGAGGACGGCAAGCGCCGCATCGCGCGCCTCGTCGCGGAAGGGCAGGCGCTGCCGGTCGATGGCTGACGCGACCGCCCCGGCGCGGCCCGCGGGCGCGCCCCTCGACGAGGTGATGCTCGCCATGGACGTGGTGGACACCCTCCGCCACCGCGAGCAATGGGTCGAGCGCGAACTCGACGAGGCGAAGCGCGAAGAGGAATTGCTGGAGCGCCTGCGCCGGATCTATCGCGGGCAGGGCATCGAGGTGCCGGACCGGGTGCTGCAGGAGGGCGTCAGGGCCCTGAAGGAAAGCCGCTTCGTCTACACCCCGCCGCCTCCCGGCTTCGCCACCACCCTCGCGCGGCTCTGGGTCCGGCGCGACCGGATCGGCAAGGCGCTGGCGGCGTTCGCGGCGCTGCTGATCCTGGCCTGGGGCGCCCATCATGCCCTGGTGACGCGCCCGCGCGCGGCGGCCGAGCAGGCGATGGCGGAGGCCCATGCGGGCGCGCTCGCAGCATCCGGCGCACCCTCCGTGCGCGAGCGGGCGGACCGGCTCTTGACGGAGGGCCGCGAGGCCCTTCGGTCCGGCGACGAAGCTCGGGCGACGGGGGCGCTGACGGCTCTCCAGAACCTGCAGGCCGAGCTGCCGCGCGAATACGTGCTGCGCATCGTCGGCGAGGTGACGAAGCAGGTGCCCACCGCGCTCCACCGGCGCAACCACTACCTCATCGTCGAGGCGGTGGCGCCGGATGGCGGGCGCCTCAGCGTGCCGGTCACGAGCGAGGAGGACGGCACCACGCGGATCACGGCCCGCTGGGGCATCCGCGTGCCGGAGGACACCTACATCGCGGTCGAGCGGGACCGGCGCGACGACGGGGTCCTGCAGCGCGACCGCCTCGGCGAGAAGCGCCGCGGCGAGCCGGACGTCGCCTACGCCATGCCGGTGCAGGGCGGCACCATTACCCAATGGCAGGGCGGCCCATGATGCCGGACCGCGAGGCTCTGCGGGTGCGGCGCGCCGAAGCGCTGCGGGATCTCGCCCGCGCCCGGCTCGCGCCGCCGGAGCGGGACGAGGCCGTGGCGGCGATCGATGCCGCGCTCGCGGGCGCGGGCGCGTCCCCCGATGCGACCGCCCGGGCGGCGCACGAGAAGGCTGCGCAGGCGGAAGCGGACCGGGAGGAGAAGCGCAGGCCCTACGAGGCCGATCCACTCTTCATGTATCTGTGGCGGCGGCGCTACGGCACCCGCGATTACGCGGCGGGCCCCTTCGTGCGCTACTTCGACCGCAAGGTCGCCCATCACATCGGCTACGAGGCCGCGCGGGTGAACTACGCCCTGCTGCTCGCCCTCCCGGACCGCCTGCGCGAGCACGCGACGCGGCTCGCCGCCGGCGCGGCCGGACCGGCCCTCGAGGCTCTCGACGCCCATCCGAGGATCGCGCCGCTCGTCGCCGCCGCCGGGCGGGATGGGGCGAGCGACGAGCCCGCCCGGCGCTTTCTCGACGCCGACCGCGCCCTGCGGGCCGCGCCTCCGGAACAACCCGTATCCGGCCTCATTCGGCCGGATGTGGCCGAGGGGTGACAGCCAGGATTCAGCGACTCGCCTACGTTGAATCCCGTTCCGGCCAGCGGCTGGGGCTTCCTCCCTGTTGAACACTTCAACGCCCCGAGCGCCTGTCCGCCGGGGCGTTTTTTCGTGCGCTTCGTCTAGTCGAGCCGGTCGAAGAGACGGTCGGTCAGGGGGTTGGTGGCGCGAAAGAGGTAGTCGAAGGTGCGCACAGTCACGTCATGCGCGCCCGCCGCCTGGAGCGCCGCCACGAGGTCGAAGACCTGCGCGGTGCGGCAGTGCAGGACGAGCTCCTCGCCGGCAGGCAGGCCATAGGGCAGGGCGGCATCGAAATCCTGGATGATCGCGGCGAGTTCCGGCCCGCGGGTGTCCTCCACCGCCGCGCGGACCTCGCGGGTCGTGCGGGCCTCCTCTTCGGCGGCGATGCGGGTGAGCACCGTGTGGGCGGCGGCCCGCGCTTCCTCGCTCCAGGGCGCGTTCACGGAGGCGACGAGGTTCGCCTCCGAGCGCAGCATCACGCCGTCGTCCAGGATCTTGAGGGCGTTGGCGGCGAGGGTCGCGCCCGTGGTGGTGATGTCGACGATGAGCTCCGCCGACCCCGAGCCCGGCGCACCCTCCGTGGCGCCGAGGCTCTCCACGATCCGGTAATCGGCGACGCCCTTCTCGGCGAAGAAGCGGCGGGTGAGGTTCACGTATTTCGTCGCGACCCGCATCTTGCGCCCGTGCCGGGCACGCAGGTCCGCCGCCACCTCGTCGAGGTCGCTCATGGTGCGCACGTCGATCCAGGCCTGCGGCACCGCCACCACCACGTTGGCGTGGCCGAAGCCGAGGGGGGTGAGCATCTCGACGGCGGCATCCGCGTCGGCGATCTGCTCGCGCACGAGATCCTCGCCCGTGATGCCGAGATGCGCCGCGCCGCCCGCGAGCTGGTTCACGATCTCGGAGGCGGAGAGGAACAGCACCTCCACGTCCGGCACGCCCTTCAGCGTCCCGCGGTAGTCCCGCGCCCCGCGGCCCTGCGCGAAGACGAGACCCGCACGGGCGAAGAACGCGGCCGCGTTCTCCTGCAGGCGGCCCTTGGAGGGGACCGCGAGGATGAGAGGTGAGCCGCCCATCACAGGCCTCCGATGCGGTCGAGCCAGAACGAGCAGCCCACCGCCGGGATCGGGTCCGGCGCGCCGAGATGCTGGAGGAGCCGGTCGTAGCGCCCGCCGCCGACCACCGGCTTGCCGTCGTCCCGCGCGGGATCCTGCACCTCGAAGATGAAACCCGTGTAGTAGTCGAGATTGCGCGCGAAGGCGGCCGAGAACGCGAAGGCGCTGATGTCGAGCCCCCGCGCGGCCATGAAGCCCGTGCGCTCCTCGAAGGCGTCGAGGGCCGGGCCGATGGCGAGGCCCGCATCCGCGGCGAGCCGGCGGGCGGCGTCCGCCGCCTCGTCGGGATCGCCCTCGATGGCAAGGTAACGCTCCAGAACCTCCCGCGCCTCCTCGGGCAGCCCCGTGCGGTTCGCCGCGCGGGCGAGAAAGCGCTCCGCGATCTCCCCCGCCGAGCGGCCGCCGACCCGAGCGATGCCGGCGATCGACAGGATGTCCTCAACGAAGGCCTTCGCGGCCTGGGGCGCCTGGCCCTCGATGGCGGCGAGAAGCCCCGCATGTTCGGGGGCGGCGCCGTCCGTCTCGCCGAGACCGCCGAGGCCTCCGCCGCCCACGATGGCGCGGATCACCCGGCGCTTCGCCGCCGGCGAGACGCCAAGACCATCCACCACCGCGTTGAGGAGCCCCATGTCGCCGAGGCGCACGCGCCCGTCCGTCACGTTAAGGAGGTCGAGGCCCTCGAGGGCGAGGGCGAGAATCTCGGCATCCGCCGCCGTGGCGTCGGTCCGGCCGATGGATTCGATGCCCGCCTGCAGGAACTCGCCCCGCTCGCCCGTGCGCAGCCGGAACACGGGTCCGCCATAGGCATAGGCCATGGCGGTGGGCTCGGTGCCCTCCTCGGCGAGGTGGTGCAGGCAGACCGGGATCGTGTATTCGGGCCGCAGGCACAGCTCGGCTCCCGCGGCGTCCTGCGTCACGAACATGCGCCGGCGGATATCCTCCCCCGACAGGTCGACGAACACGTCCGCGGGTTGCAGGATCGCCGGCTCGACGCGCCCATAGCCCTCGCGCTCGAACAGCGCGATTAACGCTTCCATGCCTGCCGTGCCCGTCACGTGAGCCGTCTTTCCCAAGGGAGTCCCGCGGCGCTCTCTAGCGCGGGAGGCTTGAAAACGCGACGGTTTTCCGGGGGCAGGGTGAACGGCGGGGTAAGGGGAGGGCGCTCGCAGGCGCCCTGGAGACTCCCTCGTCCTGCGAGACGCTTCGCTGATGCGAAGCCCTCAGAATTGGGCTCCACCTGCAGCGTCCGCGAGGCACTCGACGCTTATCCTGAGGAGCCGCTTAGCGGTGTCTCGAAGGAGGGTTCAGGAAACGCGGGATGCGCGACCTGCCCTCCACCCCCATGAGGGGAGGAGTTGGAGGTGGGGGTAGTGCAGGAGGCACCGCTCAGCCACACGCGGCACCACCCCCACCCTAACCCTCCCCTCAAGGGGGAGGGGATGGGGGCCCCCTCAGCCCTTCTTCGCGCCCTTCGCCTTCGGCTTGCGCTCGCCCTTCTCGTCCTTCTTCGAGCGCTTGCGCTCGGAATGGTCGGCCACGCGGTGGACGTAGCGGGGTTTCGCGGCGGGCTCGTCGCCGCCCACGAGGGAGGCGGGGAGGATCGACTTGGCGGCTTCGCTCACCACGCCCGCGACGGCGCCGGCGGCGGTCTGGACCACGTCGTTGGCGCCGCTCGCGGCCTCCGCGCCGGTCGCCGCGACGGCGTTGCCGGCGGTCTGGGCGGCCCGGGTCCGGGTGAGGGCCGCGGCCGCGGCGCCCGCGGCGGCGATGAGGGCGTCGGCCAGGATCTCGCGGCCGAGGCCCGAGTTCAGCAGCGTGCTCAAGGAGCCGGATTTGCGAACCGCCTTCGGAACCTTCACGCCCGCCACCGTCTTCGGCACGGCGGAGCCCTTCTTCGATGTTTTCGCCTTGGATTTCGTCATGGAACGTCTCCGGTAGCCTCAAGCTTTGCAAGACAACCGAAGATGGGGCAGGGGGGTTCCTTTCCTAGCCGAAATGGCGTCCCAGCACCTCCCGCACGGCCTCGACGAGCCGGTCCTCGGCCACCGAGAACTGCGCCGGGCGGGCCGCCTTCCATTCCTCGTTCGAGCCGATGCTCCCGGCGGCCTTCGCGCCTTCGATGAGATCCTTGACCTGGACCTCGCCGCGGGCGCGCTCGTCGGAGCCCTGGATGATCGCGCAGGGGCTGCCGCGGCGGTCGGCGTATTTCATCTGCGCCTTCATGCCGGACGAGCCGAGATAAAGCTCCGCCCGGATGCCGGCCCGGCGCAGGGCCGAGACCATGCGCTGGTAGGCGGCGATCTCCCCCTTGTCCATGACGAGCACCACCACGGGGCCGGGCGCTTCCGCGCCGGACACGATGGGGCTCCCGACCGCCTTCAGGGCCGCGAGCAGCCGGGACACGCCGATGGAAAAGCCCGTCGCCGGCACGGGCTCGGAGCGGAAGCGGCCCACGAGGCCGTCATAGCGCCCGCCGCCGCCGACCGAGCCGAAGCGGCCGGGCTGGCCCTCTTCCGTCGTGCCCGTGAAGGTGAGCTCCGCCTCGTAGACGGGGCCGGTGTAGTATTCGAGGCCCCGCACTACGGACGGGTCGATCGTCACCCGGTCCTCGTAGCCGGAGGCGGCGACGAGGGCGGCGATCTCGGCGAGCTCGTTCGCGCCGTCCTCGCCCCGCGCGGAGCCCGCCACGACCGCGCGCAGGTTCGCGATGGTCGCGGCGCTCGTGTCGCCTCGGGCCGCCGTGAAGGCCAGCACCCGGTCGATGGCGTCGGACGCCAATCCCGCGCCCTTGGTGAAATCGCCGCTCGGATCGAGGCGTCCGGCGCCGAGGAGGTCGCGCACGCCCTCCGGGCCCACCTTGTCGAGCTTGTCGATGGCGCGCAGGACCGTGAGGCGCTGCCCGGCCCGGTCGTCGCCCGAGAGCCCGATGGTTTCGAGAACGCCGTCCAGAACCTTGCGGTTGTTCACCCGCACGACGTAGTCGCCGCGGCTCAGCCCCAGCCGCTCCAGGGTGTCGGCGGCCATCATGCAGATCTCCGCATCGGCGGCGACGGAGGCGGCGCCCACCGTGTCGGCGTCGAACTGCATGAACTGGCGAAAGCGCCCCGGGCCCGGCTTCTCGTTCCGGAACACCCAGCCTGCGCGGTAGCTGCGATAGGGTTTGGGCAGCGCGTCGAAGTTCTCCGCCACGTAGCGGGCGAGGGGCGCGGTGAGATCGTAGCGCAGGGACAGCCACTGCTCGTCGTCGTCCTGGAACGAGAACACGCCCTCGTTCGGCCGGTCCTGGTCCGGCAGGAACTTGCCGAGGGCGTCCGTGTACTCGACGAACGGCGTCTCCACGGCCTCGAAGCCGTAGAGTTCGTACGACTCGCGGATGGCCGCGAGCATGCGCTCGGTGGCGGCGAGATCGGCGGGGCCGCGGTCGATGAAGCCACGGGGAACGCGGGCCTTGAGCTTGTCGGCCTTGGACATGGAATGGCAGCCGTGCGGGAAAGAGGTCGAGGCGTCGTACCGCGCAGGGCGGGGAGGGGCAAGGGGCGGGGGTGGCGCCCAGGTCCCCATGGTGAGCCTACCTCCCCTCAGGGGAGGGTGCCGCGGGCGCAGCCCGGGGCGGGTGGGGTGTTCGCGCGACAGCGCGAGTTCTGGCCTCAACGTCTGTCATTCCGGGGCCGCGCAGCGGAGCCCGGAACCCATAAACACTACGCCACAAGCTGTGCTCGGCGCGGGAGCGTTCTCCTCGAAAACGCTGATGGTTACGGGTTTCCGCTTCGCGGCCCTTCGCGTCGGGCTCGCCTGACGGCGCCCCGGAATGACAAGCGGAAGCGCGCAGGTTGTCGTGGTCAGCCTCCCTCCCCCCAGGGGAGAGGTAGGGGTGGGGTATCGCGCAAGCGCGAGTTCGTGCCTCTAATCCTCTTCGTGAGGAGCGCTCGTCAGAATGCGTCTCGAAGGACGGTTCAGGGAACGCGGGACGCGCTGTGGGTCTCTCCTCCCCCTTGAGGGGAGGAGATGGAGGTGGGGGTGGCGGCAGGACCCTCACCGGACAGCACGCGGCCGCCACCCCCACCCCTGACCCTCCCCTTAAGGGGGAGGGGGACAAGCGGCGTCGCGTCTCCTGGAGGGTGCCGCTCCGCGGCAACACCCCACCCGTCACGGGCGCTGCGCGCCCGCGCCACCCTCCCCTGAGGGGAAGGAGAGCGCGCCTGAAGGGTGGCACCCCCCTAAAACAACCCCTCGATCCGCCTCTCCGCGTCGAGGTGGATCCCCTCCGCCGCCGGCACCCGCGGCAGGCCCGGCATGGTCATGATGTCCCCGCACACGGCGACCACGAAGCCAGCGCCCGCCGCGAGTCGCACCTCGCGGACCGGGACCGTGTGGCCGGAGGGGGCCCCGAGGCGCGTCGGGTCGGTCGAGAATGAGTACTGGGTCTTCGCCATGCAGACCGGCAGGCGTCCGTGGCCCGCGGCCTCGAACTCGGCGAGGCGGGCGGCGGCCTTCGGGTCGAGGGCGATGTCGGCGGCGCCGTAGATCCGCGTCGCGATGGTGCGCATCTTGTCGGCGAGCGGCCGCTCGTCCGGGTAGAGGGGCGTCACGGCGGGCGCCGGCCCGTCGCACAGGGCCGCCACCCGGCGGGCGAGGTCCTCGGCGCCTGCGCCGCCCTCGGCCCAATGGCGGCAGAGCACGGCCTCGACGCCGAGGGCCCCCGCGAGGCGCTGGAGCGCCGCGATCTCGGCCGGGGTGTCGGACACGAAGTGGTTCACCGCCACCACGACGGGAAGGCCGTAGCCGCGCATGTTGGCGACGTGGCGTTCGAGATTGGCGAAGCCCCGCTCCAGCGCTGGCACATCCTCGCGGGCGAGGTCCGCCCGGGCGACGCCCCCATGCATCTTGAGCGCCCGCACGGTCGCCACCACGACGCAGGCGGCGGGCTGGAGGCCGGCCTGGCGGCACTTGATGTCGATGAACTTCTCCGCCCCAAGGTCGGCGCCGAAGCCCGCTTCCGTGACGACGATGTCGGCGAGCCGGAGGGCGGCCTCCGTGGCGATGACGGAATTGCACCCATGGGCGATGTTGGCGAAGGGGCCGCCATGGATGAGGGCCGGCGAGCCGTCGAGGGTCTGGACGAGGTTCGGCTGGATCGCGTCCTTCAGGAGAACGCTCATGGCGCCGGTCGCCTTGAGGTCGCGGGCCGTCACGGGCTGCCGGTCCCGGGTCTGCGCCACGACGATGCGCCCGAGGCGCTCCTCAAGGTCGCGGGCGTCGGCAGCGAGGCAGAACACCGCCATCACCTCGGACGCCACTGTGATGTCGAAGCCGTCCTCCCGCGGATAACCGTTCGCGGCGCCCCCGAGGCTCGATATGACCGAGCGCAGGGCCCGGTCGTTCATGTCCATCACGCGCCGCCACGTGATGCGCCGCGTGTCGATGCCGAGGGCGTTGCCCCAGTAGACGTGGTTGTCGATCATCGCGGCGAGCAGGTTGTGCGCCGCCGTGATCGCGTGGAAGTCGCCCGTGAAATGGAGGTTGATGGGCTCCATGGGCACTACCTGCGCCCGCCCGCCGCCGGTGGCGCCGCCCTTCTGGCCGAAGCACGGACCGAGGGAGGGCTCGCGCAGGGCGATCATCGCCCGCCGGCCGATGCGGTTGAGCCCGTCGCCGAGCCCCACCGTCGTCGTGGTCTTGCCCTCGCCCGCGGGCGTCGGCGAGATCGCCGTGACGAGGACGAGCTTGCCCCGGGGCCGGTCCCTGAGGCTCTCGACGAAGCCGCCGTCCACCTTGGCGATGTGCCGGCCATAAGGATGAAGCGCGTCCTCCGGGATGCCGGCCCTTGCCGCGATCGCCTGGATCGGCTGCAGCGTCGCCGCGCGGGCGATCTCGAGATCGGTGGACATGGCGGCCTTTCGCGGCGGAGGAGGGTGCGGGTCACGAGCCTTGCGGCGGTGCTGCTGTCAAGGAGGGCAAGGTTGGTCGTACATTGTGCCGCGCTTCGTCATTCCGGGGTGCCGTCAGGCGAGCCCGACCCGAAGGGCCGCGAAGCGGAAACCCATAAACGTCATCGGTTCAGAGGAGGGCGCACTAGCGCCGAGCACAACCTGGCACCGTCATGCTTATGGGTTCCGGGCGCCGCTGCGCGGCCTCGGAAAGACGAGCGGCGGCGCCCCGGATGACGGCGTCGGCATTTCGCACAGCCTCGATCCAGCCAGCCGCCTCCCCCCTAGGGGAGGGAGGGCCGGCGCGGCGATCGCCTGCCATCTCACCCCGTCATCGCCCGCGCCTCGTAACCCGCTTTGGTGAGGGCCTGCGCGACGTCGAGGCTTTGCGCCGTGGTCCTCACGCGGGCGCGGCCATGGGCGAGGTCCACCTCGACCTCGGCTTGCGGGTCGAGCCGCTTCACGGTCCGGGTCACGGCGTTGACGCAGCCCTCGCAGGTCATGCCGTCGACCTGCATCAGGAGTTCCTTGCGGGGCTCTTCCATCCTCTACTCCTTCAAGGCCTCGCCCTCGACCTCCACGAGGAAGTCAGGCCGGGCAAGGCCCGAAACCTCGAGATAGGTGCAGGCGGGGGCGTGGCCAGCGAGCTTGCGGTCCCGCACCGTCCGGTAGGGCCCGACGGAGCCCGGCATCGTCACGTAAACGGTCACCTTCACAAGATCGTTCACCGCCATCCCGGCATGCGCCAGCACGGCGATCAGGTTGTCCCACGCCGCCTCCATCTGCGCCTCGAGGCCCTCGGGCAGGGACCCGTCCGGCCGCATGCCGATCTGGCCCGAGACGAGGAGGCGGCGTCCCGCAAGGGCATGCTCGGCGCCCTGGCTGTAGTTCGAGGCGGGCGCGATCACGGTGGGAGGGTTGAAGAAGCGTGGCATGAAAACCTCTATGCTGAACCAAAGACTTGGCGGTGCTTGCGGGGGGTGCCCCCGGCGGGCGACAAACTGAGCCGTGGTTCGATTCGCGCCGGTGGTGCGGATTGTCAAAGCCAAAGGGGCGGGGGCATCCTATGGCCGAAAAGAAAGAACGCCGCGCAGGGCGCAGCGGCGCGAGGCAGGCTGCTGTCGTGGGCTCGGCGCTCGCGGCGACGGTTGCCGTGGCGGGGGCCTCGTGGTGGGCCGGAGCCGGCGCGGCGGTTCTCGGACTTCATGCGGTGGCGATCGGCGGCGCCGTGGCGGCGTGGCTGCGCGCGGACGCGGCCCGGCGGGCGGCCGAGAAGGTGTCGTCCGACCTCGACTTCGTGGCAAACCGCCTCATCCTCCTCGACCACCGCCTCCTCCAGCAGGGGCAGGCGGTCGACCCGAAGCTGCGCTCCACCGTCGACGAGGTGACGGGCGAGATCGGCGTTCTCGGCGGCATCCTGCGGGAGCTCGCCGAGACGGTCGCCGCCCACGATCACGACGTGGCCGACCTGAAGGAGCACCTGAGAACCCCGCCGGTGCCGGCGGCAAGGCCGCCGCAGGTCAAGGCCCAGCCTCCGGCGCCCCAGCCCCAGGCCGTCCAGTCCCAGTCCCAGCCCGTTTTTCCGCAGCCCCAGCCCGCCGCGGTCGGCCTGCGGCCGGGCCTCGTCGCCCGCGCCGACCTGCCGGCGCCCGCGCCCCGGCGCGTCGAGCCCGCCCAGCCCGAACCCTCGCTCCTCCCCGCGTCCCGCAAGGAGCCGGCGATCCCGGACGCCGAGGCGCGGCGCATGGCGGCGATCCTCCAGGCCTTCGAGGCCGACCGGATCGAGCTCCACCTCCAGCCCGTCGTCTCCCTGCCGCAGCGAAAAGTCCGATTCTACGAGGCTTTAGCCCGGTTGCGCCTCGCCGACGAGAGCATCCTGGTGCCGGCCGAATTCCTGCCCCTGCTGGAGCGTCTCGGCCACGCGGCCGAGTTCGACCGGCGGGTGCTCGGGCGGGCGCTCGCCATCACGCGCCACCTCATGGCCCGGGGGAGCGAGGCGGTGGTCAGCATCAACATCGCGCCGAAATCCATGGATGAGCCAGGCTTCCTGCGCTCCCTCGCCCGGGTCTTCGATGCCTATCCGGACACGATCGGCCGGATCGTCCTCGAACTGTCCCAGCGCTGCTGGCGCACCCTCGACGCGGAGCGGGCCGGGGCGCTCGCGGTCCTGCGCGACAAGGGGATTCCTCTCGCCCTCGATCGGGCCTCGGACCTGCGCCTCGACCCGCTTTCCCTCGCGGACCGGGGCGTTCGCTTCGTGAAGCTGCCGGCGGACCTGCTCATCGCGGCCGATCACGGCCGCGGCCTCGACATCGAGGCGGCGGACCTCGCCTCGGTGCTGCGCCGGGCCGGCATCAAGCTCGTGGCGGAGCGCGTGGAGCGGGAGGAATCGGTGCCCGACCTTCTCGACCTCGACGTGCCCCTCGCCCAGGGCTTCGTCTTCGCGGCCCCCCGCGCCGTCCGCTCCGAGGTCCTCGCCGCCCCGCCTCAGGCCGAAGCGGAACCCTCGGCACCGCCCGCAACCGAGCCAGCCCCCCCGGCCGCCGGGAGCGCGCCTCAGAGCCAGGGCGCTCCGCAACCAGAGAGACTTCCCTTCAGAGCCTTCCTGCGCCGCGCTGGTTGACTTCAGCGGCCCTACAGCCTACCCGCCGGGCTTATTCAAACGACCAGAGCACCATGAACGACGTTTCCGTTCGTCCCGTTCCCCTCGTGGATGGCCTGAAAACCCTTGCCGGCGATTACGATCTCATCCTCTGCGACGTCTGGGGCGTGATCCACAATGGCATCGCCGCCTATCCGGCCGCGGCCGACGCCCTCATGCGGTTCCGCGACGGGGGCGGCCGGGTTGTCCTCGTGTCGAATGCGCCCCGGCCCGGCTCGGCGGTGGTCACACAGCTCGACCGACTGGGCGTTCCTCGCAGCACCTTCGATGCCATCGTCACCTCGGGTGACATTACGCGGAAAGCCATTGTGGAGCGCATCGAGACGGTGGTGCACCACATGGGCCCGACCCGAGACAAGCCCCTGTTCGAGGGGCTGCCAGTGCGCTTCGGCGGGATCGACGAAGCCGATTACGTGGTCTGCTCGGGCTTCGATCATGAGGACGAGCGGGAGGAATCGGTGGAGGTCTCGCGCCCGAGGCTCGAAGCCATGCGGGCCCGCGATCTCTTCATGGTCTGCGCCAACCCCGATCTCGTGGTGGAGCGCGGTGACCGCCTTATTCCCTGCGCGGGCGCCCTTGCAGCCGTCTACGAGGAGATGGGCGGCACAGTCCTCTACGCCGGCAAGCCGCACCGGCCCGTCTATGACGAGGCACGCGCCGTGGCGGCCCGGATCGCCGGGCGCGACACGATCCCGCTCGACCGCATCCTCGGGGTGGGCGACGCCTTCCGAACCGACATCGCGGGCGCAGTCGCGTTCGGAATCGATGCGCTCTTTGTAGCCCGGGGCATCCATACCCATGAACTCGGTCTCCACGACGGCAGCCTTGCCGATCCGCGGGTTCAGGACTGGCTCGCCCGGCAGGCCGTGAGGCCCAACGGGATGATGGACACCTTGGTCTGGGAGACCTGACGCTGCGTCGGCACGCGCCCGAGGATGACGCCCCCGTTCCCGTCGGCTAAAGTCGCCGCCCTCTGAGGCTGGAGAGCAGCGTTGGTCGACATCGCGACACGGGTCTACAATCACACCTGGAAGATCGACCCGATCGTCCGGTCCGTGCTCGATACGGATTTCTATAAACTTTTAATGGCGCAGACGATCTTCCGGCGGCACCGGGAGGTTGCGGTCACGTTCGGCATCAAGAACCGTACCACCCGCGTGCGCCTTGCCGACATTGTGGACGCCGGCCAGTTGCGCGAGCAACTCGACCACGTGCGCACGCTGTCCTTGAGCCGCGGCGAGTCCACTTGGCTTCGGGGTAATACCTTCTACGGCAAGCGCCAGATGTTCTCGCCCGAGTTCATCGCCTGGCTCGAGGCCTTCCGATTCCCCGAATACCTGCTCGAGAAGCAGGACGGGCAGTACGTTCTTACCTTCCATGGGCCCTGGATCGAGACCACCATGTGGGAGATCCCGGCGCTTGCAATCCTCAACGAGCTTCGCTCCCGCGGCGTCCTGCGCAGCATGGGCAAGTTCGAGCTGCAGGTTCTCTACGCCCGCGCCATGACGCGGGTTTGGGAGAAGATCCAGCGCCTCAAGACCCTGCCCGACCTCTCCATTGCGGATTTCGGTACACGACGCCGCCACAGCTACTTGTGGCAGGACTGGTGCGTCCAGGCGATGCAGGAAGGGCTCGGGCGCTCGTTCCTCGGCACCTCGAATTGTCTCATTGCCCTGCGTCGCGAGGTGGAGGCGGTAGGCACCAACGCTCACGAACTGCCGATGGTCTACGCGGCGCTCGCCGACACCGACGAGGAGCTTGCTGCCGCACCCTACCGGGTGCTCAGCGACTGGCAGGAGGATTACGAGGGCAACCTGCGCGTGATCCTGCCGGACACCTACGGCACGTCGAACTTCCTGCGGGGCGCGCCCGACTGGGTGGCGAACTGGACCGGGATCCGCATCGATTCCAAGGATCCGATCGAGGGGGGCGAAGAGGCCATCGACTGGTGGTTGTCGCGAGGTCAGAACCCAAAAGACAAGCTCGCGATCTTCTCCGACGGACTCGACGTGGATGTAATCCACGACGTCCACCGTCACTTCCAGGGTCGCATGCGCATCGGCTATGGCTGGGGCACGCTGCTCACCAACGACTTCCGGGGCCTTGGGCCCGAGGGTGCCCTCGATCCCATCTCCATCGTCTGCAAAGTGATCTCCGCTAACGGCCGCCCCGCCGTCAAACTTTCGGACAACCCGACGAAGGCCATGGGCCCGCGCGCCGAGATCGAGCGCTATCAACGCGTCTTCGAGGTTGGCGTGCAGACCGCACAGCCGGTGCTGGTGTGAGCACAGCGAACGGGTTCAAGGATCACTTCTCCACTCGCTCCGCTGATTACGCAGCCTATCGGCCGACCTATCCGGCGGCTCTAATCGCCGCCTTGGCCGATGTGGCGCCCGCCAGGAACGCCGCGCTGGATGTCGGCTGCGGCAACGGCCAGCTCTCGGTGCTGCTTGCCGAGCGCTTTGCACGCGTGATTGCGACAGATGCAAGCGCTGAGCAGATCGCGAACGCCGTGCCCCATCCGCAGGTCGGGTACCGCACCGCTCCGGCCGAGGCGAGCGGGCTCGATCCTGCGAGCGTCGATCTCCTGACGGCTGCTCAGGCGGCCCACTGGTTCGACCTGCCAGCCTTCTACCAGGAGGCCCGGCGCGTGCTCAAGCCCGGAGGCGTTCTCGCCCTCGTGACCTATGGCATTATGACGGTCGACCGCGCCGCGGACCCGGTGATAGGACGCTTCTACCGTGACGTGATCGGCCCCTACTGGCCGCCTGAGCGCCGCCACGTGGAAGCGGGTTACCGCTCCCTCGATTTCCCGTTCGCGGAAGTCGGATTGCCGCCGCTCGCCATCGAGGTTGCATGGCGGCGAGGCGACCTTCTGGGCTATGTCGACACCTGGTCGGCGGTGCGCGGCGCCGAGAGGGCGCTCGGTCGTGCGCCCGTCGAGGTTTTCCAGGCGGAGTTGGCACGGGTCTGGCCAGACCCCGATGAGCGTCGGAGCGTGCGCTTTCCGCTCTCCGTGCGGGCGGGGCGTGTCTAGTCCCGCACGAGCTCCATCCGGTTCACGTCGACGAGGCCGAGATCCGTGATCTTGAGGTGCGGGATCACCGGCAGTGGCAGGAACGCCACCTGCAGGAAAGGTTCGGGCAGAGCAACGCCAAGCCCGCGAGCCGCCTCCCGCAGAGGGTAGAGCGCGTCCCGCACGGCCTCATGCGGCAAGTCGCTCATGAGCCCGGCGATGGGCAGAGCGAGCTCCGCCCGCACGACCCCGTCCGACACCACCGCAAAACCGCCCTGGATCTCCCGCAGCCGGTTCACGGCGGCGGCCATGTCGGCATCGCTCATGCCGACGACGCAGATGTTGTGGCTATCGTGGCCGACCGACGACGCGATGGCCCCGCGCCGCATGCCGAAGCCGTGCACGAAGCCGAGGCCGACATTGCGGTTCACGCCGTGCCGCGCGACCACAGCCACCTTGGCGACGTTCTGCCCCGCGTCGGGCAACCGCTCGCCGCCGCTCATGGGAAGCGCGAGGCGCAGGTGATCGGTGATGATCCGACCGGGCACGACGCCGATCACGGAGGTCTCGCCCGGGGTTCCAGGCACCCTGAAATCACCCGCTGCGACCTCCAGCACCTTCACGCTGTTGAGGCCCACGGGCGCGACCGTCGGGCGGGCTGCGAAGAGCGCGTCGTTCACGAGGCGCCCGCCCGCGATGACGTCCGACACCGCGCAGGCCTCAAGGTCGTCGAGGAGCACGATATCGGCCCGCTTGCCCGGCGCGATCATGCCGCGGTCGCGCAGGCCGAAGGCGTGCGCTGCGGTGAGCGAAGCCGAGCGATAGGCCGCCAGCGGTTCGCAGCCGAGGTGGATCAACTCGCGGATCATATGGTCGAGGTGCCCCTCTTCCGCGATGTCAAGCGGATTGCGGTCGTCGGTGCACAGAGCGAGAAAGGGGGAGGTGCCGACCGAAAGGATCTGCGCGAGGGCATGCAGGTCCTTCGATACGGAGCCCTCGCGGATGAGCACCGTCATGCCCTTTCGGATCTTCTCCAGAGCTTCGTCAGCCGTCGTGGTCTCATGGTCGGTGCGGATGCCGGCAGCAAGATAGCCGTTGAGGTCGAGCCCGCGCACGAGGGGGGCATGACCGTCGATGTGTCCGTCCGCGAAGGCTTCGATCTTGGCAAGGCAGGCTGGATCGCCGGAGAGCACACCCGGGAAATTCATGAACTCTGCAAGGCCGATCACGCCTGGTCGGCCGCGGTAGGGTGCAAGATCGGCGGCCTCGATGCGGGCGCCCGCGGTTTCAAGATGCGTGGCGGGAACGCAGCTCGACAGCTGGACGCGCAGGTCCATGGCCGTGTACGCGGCGGATGCGAGGAAGTAGTCGAAAGCCGCCGTGCCGATGACGTTGGCCATCTCGTGCGGATCGCAGATCGCCGTCGTGACGCCTCGGGGAAGAACGCAGCGGTCGAACTCGAGGGGTGATACGAGAGACGATTCGACGTGCAGGTGCGTGTCGATGAAGCCCGGCACGGCGATGCGCCCGCGGCCATCGATAGCGCGCGCGCCGCGATAGGCACCGTAGGTGCCGACGATCGTGTCGCCCATGATCGCGATATCGGTCGTCGTGAGCGTGCCTGTGACGAGGTCGAACAGCCGCACGTTGCGCAGGACGAGATCTGCCTCCGCGATGCCGCGTCCCTGCGCGATGCGGGCCGCGATGGTTGCGGCGTCGGTCCTGTTCTTCATTCCCCCTCGCGCCGATTACCAGCTGCGGCGGTCTCCATCGTCGATGTGGATGATGCCGGTGCGGTAAACTTTAAGCCCGCCCACCTCGGGACGCGAGCGCAAATAGGCGACGACATCCCTGGCCCGCGCTTTCACGCGGAAGTCCACCGCCCGGCAATCGAGATGGAGCGAGCGCCGCGCGCCGCCCGCCCGGGCGTTGTGACCGCGGCTGCGGTGGGTGGACTCGATGCTCACGGGGCCGAAGCGCTCCGCCACGTCCGCCACCACCCGGGCAAGGCCGTCCGGCAAGCACTCCGTCGGCGCCGATTCGCGGAGCGCGATGCCGCCCGTCTCAATGAGGCCCGCAAAGGTGCTGGAGGTGCCGCGGAGGTCTCCTGCATCCGGCAGGCTTCCCGTGATCGCGGGTTCTTCAACAGGCAGGCTGGCGTAAGTCGTGCCGCCGGAACCTTCGGCAGCGGCGGGGACGGCGAAAAGAGACAGGGCGGCAAGGCCAAGGAGGAGGGGACGCAACACGCTCATGGGTACTCCGGTGCCCAGCCCCCGACAGTACCGGCGCTTCATCCGGCAAGGCTTTTCGCCCATTCTTGGCCGCGACAAGCGTCGATCCGGCTCTTGTTCAGGCCAAGCTCCGGATTGAGGCAAATATAGCCGAGCTTGAATTCGGCAAGTGCTTCGGCCTTATCTCTGCGATGGGCCATGAGAACTGTTCCATTTCGGTACAGATCCTTCGCTTTGTGCCGAATCGGCCGGCGACCTGTGGATCTTGCAATTTTAACCAATCGGATCTTGAGACGAGACCGTGGCGATCACACATCCTACCCGTTGCGCTGCGCCGCAGCGCCCGGAGGGTCTCATGAAGGCGTCACACTCGGCCGTGTTCGAAGCGCTTAAGACGGCTGGCCCGTCCAAGGCTGACTCGCTTCAGCGGATCACGTTGCTGACGCGACTCCTTGACAGCGCCTTCGTGATCCCCGGCCTGAACCGGCGTGTGGGCTTCGATGCCGTCATCGGCCTCATCCCGGGCATCGGCGATGCGGTGTCGACGCTGCTGGCGAGCTACATCATCTGGGAGGCGCGCCAACTCGGCCTGCCCAAGTGGAAGATCGCCCGGATGATCGGCAATGTGGCGGTCGATACGGCGATCGGCGCCATTCCGGTGGCGGGCGATGCCTTCGACCTGTTCTTCAAGGCGAACGAGCGCAACCTGCGCATCATCCATGAGCACCTGAAGCGCGGTCCGAAGGAAATAGAGGGCACCGCCACGCGGCTGGAGGAGCGCTGATGCGCCGCCTCGTCTGGGTTCTCGGCTGGCTCGCGGTCGCGGTCTGGTCGCTCGTGGCGTGGGGCTCCTACGGGCTCCTCAACGTCTTCGGCGATGTCGCGGCGCGCAATGCGGATCTCGTCACGGGCAATCCCGAGGGCGTCGAGCTGATCTCCTGGGCCCTCGGCGCGCTCCAGGGATTGGGGCTCACCGCCATCGTGGTTGTTTGGGCTCTCGTCTCGCTCGTGATCCTGGCTGCCACGGCGGTGCTCGCCAGGGTGCTGGGCGCTCTGCGGGGAAACGCTGGCGGTCCCCCATATGGGCGCGGTTACGAGCCCGCCTATCCGCCCCATCGCCCACGCACGGGCGGGCTGCCGTTCGCCGTGCAGGAGCTCATGCGTCGGATCGACCGACGCTAGGCACGCCGCTTACCTGTGGCTTGAGATGAATTGCTTGAAGCGCTCCGATTTCGGTGCGCCGAACACATCCCCGGGCGCGCCTTCCTCTTCGACCACGCCGCGGTGAAGGAACACCACACGGTTCGACACGTCGCGGGCGAAGCCCATTTCGTGGGTGACCACCAGCATGGTGCGGCCTTCCTCGGCCAGCGAGCGCATGACGCGAAGCACCTCGCCCACGAGTTCGGGATCGAGGGCTGACGTGGGCTCGTCGAAGAGCATCACCTTGGGGTGCATGGCGAGCGCCCGCGCGATGGCGGCGCGCTGCTGCTGGCCGCCGGAGAGGTGCGAGGGATAGTGGTTGCGCTTGTCGGCGATGCCCACTTTGGCCAGCAATTCCTCGGCCTCGGCGATGCACTCCGCCTTCGGGCGCTTCTGCACGTGGACGGGCGCCTCGATGACGTTCTGCAGGATGGTCATGTGGGACCAGAGGTTGAAACTCTGGAACACCATGGCGACCCGGGAGCGGATACGGTCAACCTGGCCGCTATCCGCAGGCTCCATGCCGCGCCGGCCCTTCTTCAGGCGGATCTCTTCGCCGCTGATGCGGACAATGCCGGAATCCGGCACCTCCAGCATGTTGATGCAGCGAAGCATCGTGCTCTTGCCCGAGCCGGAGGCGCCGAGGATCGAGATCACGTCGCCTTCGCGGGCCTCCAGCGAGACGCTCTTCAGCACTTCGAGGGAGCCGAAGCTCTTGCGCAGGTCGCGAACCGAGACGGCGGATACGGTGTCGGACGACAAGGACGGGAATCCGTTAGACATGGGCGGCCTAAAGCGGTGACTCGATCGCAGGCGGACGGCGCAGATGCGGCGAGAGCCACCACTCGACCGCCATGATCACGCGCGTGACGACGAAATTCAGGAGAAGGTAGATGGCGCCCGCCACGACGAAGACCTCCACGGCTCGGAAGGACTGGGAGATCAGCTTGTGGGCGATGCCGGTGAGCTCCATCATCGTGATGATCGAAGCAAGGGATGTCGCCTTCACCATCAGGATGATCTCGTTGCCGTAGGCCGGAAGCGCCTGACGCACGGCGATCGGGAAGACGATGCGGCGGAACAGCAGGAGCCGGGACATGCCGCAGGCCCGGGCCGCCTCGACCTGCTGGGCCGGAACGGCCTGCAGGCCGCCGCGGATGATCTCGCTCGCATAGGCTCCGGTGTTGAGCGTGAGCGCCAGGATCGCGCACCAGTAGGGCTCGCGAAAGAAGGTCCACAGGCCCCATTCCTGGAGCGTCGGCCGGAACTGCCCAAAGCCATAGTAGATCAGGAAGAGCTGAACGAGCAGCGGCGTGCCGCGGAATACGAAGACGTAGGCGCGCGCAATCCAATCGAGCGGGGCGATGCGCGACATGCGCATCAGCGCGACCAGCAAGGCCACGGCGGCTCCAAGGGCAACGGATGCGGCCGTGAGATTGAGGGTCAGCGGCACGCCTTCGAGAAGCCGCCAGAAGGTCTCCTGCATGAAGGCAAAGTCCATCAGGCCGCCCTCCGGACACCGCGCATGGAGCGGTCCTCAGCCTTTTGAAACAGCACGGTCGAAATCCAGGTGATGACGAGGTAGAGCACGGCCGCCGTGATGAAGAAATCGAACGGGCGTCGGGTCGAGCCTGCGCCCACCTGGGACTGGCGCAGCAACTCGACGAGGCCCGTGACCGAGATGAGGGCCGATTCCTTCAGCACGAGCTGCCACACGTTGCCGAGGCCCGGAATCGCGTAGCGCAGGACCTGCGGGGCGATGATGCGGCGGAACATGAGCCAGCGGTGCATGCCCACGGATTTGGCAGCTTCGAGCTCGCCCCGGGACAGCGTCTGGTAAGCGCCGCGGAAGACCTCCGCCTGATAGGCGCCCGAGACGACGCCAATGGCGAGCGAGCCCACCACGAAGGCCGGCACGCCGATGAAGCCGTCGTACCCGAAGAGGCCCGCGACCGCGCCGAGCGCCGCGCTGCCGCCGAAATAGAAGAGATAGATGACGAGAAGGTCGGGCACGCCCCGCAAGATCGTCGTGTAGCCGTCCGCGATGCCCCTGGCGACGAGGCTGCGCGAGAGCTTGGCCCAGGCCACCAGCGTCCCGATGAGGGCACCTGCGATGAAGCCGCAGAGCGCGACCGCGAGCGTCATCGCGGTTGCCCGCAGGAGCGCCGGTCCCCATCCGTTGGGGCCGAAGCCCATGAGCTCGAAGTAGCTCAGCTGCTGCACAATGATCGATCCTTAGGCGTGAAGCCGGCGGCGGGCCACACCGCCAGCTCTCACAACATCACGATTGAGGAGCGGCGTCGATCTTGAACCACTTCTCGGAGAGCTTCTTCACAGTTCCGTCGGCCACGGCCGCCGAGATGGCCTGATCGAAGAGGGTCTTGAGCTCGGTATCGGCCTTGCGCAGGCCCACGGCCACGCCGCGGCCGAGCACGTCGCCCCGCACGCCCGTGCCGGCGAGAGTCACGTTCTTGAACTCGGGCTTGTCGATCGTCGCCGTCAGCGCGCCCTGGCCGGCGAAGATCGCGTCGAGGCGGCCCGCCACGAGATCGAGGTCGTGCTGTTCGGTCGTCTTGTACTCGCGGATTTCCACCGTGTCCTTGAGATACTTCTCCACGAAGGTGGCATTCACCGTGGACACCTGAACGCCGACGGTCTTGCCCTTGAGAAGCGGCTTCCAGGCCTCAATGGCCTTCTTGGCAGCCTCGGGATCCTTGTCGATGCTGATTGCGGTGCCGGTGCCCGGCAGGTTCGCGAGCGGGCTGTCTTTCATGACCGCGAAGCCGTGCGGGGTCGCCGCGTAGGGTTGAGAAAAATTGAGCACTTCGAGGCGCTTCTCCGTGATGTTCATGCCCGCCATGATGGCGTCGTACTTGCCGGCATTGAGGGATGGGATGATGCCGTCCCAATCCTGCGCCACCACCTCGCACTTCACCTTCATGCGTCCGCACAGGTCGTTGGCGAGTTCCACCTCGAAGCCATCGAGCTTTCCGCTCGGCGTCGTGAAATTCCAGGGGGCGTAGGCGCCCTCCGTGGCGATCCGCACGGTTTCCCACTTCTTGCCCTGTGCGGCGGCGCAGCCGACGGCGAGAACGGAGGCAAGGACGCCAAGGCCGAAGGCCCGCATGGTGGTCATGGTCTTTCCCCTGTTGGTCCGGCAGCCGTCCCGCGGCGCCTGATCGGGCAAGCTAATCCGCAAAGGGCCGCCGGGCGCAACCCCACAAATGGCCGATCCTGGGCCATTCAGCGCCGTTCAGGGAGGCTCGCCACGGAAAAGGGCGCAGCTCGCGCTGCGCCCCCCAAGACTGTCCTCCAAGGTCTACGCTCAGGAGAGCGGGGTCAGGTCGGCCTTGAACCACTTTTCCGAGATCTTCTTGAGCGTGCCGTCGTTCTTCACGGCCTCGATGGCATCGCTGAACATCTTGTTCAGTTCGGTGTCCTCCTTGCGAAGGCCGACGCCGACGCCGTTGCCGAGCACGCCGCCGACGAAGCCCGGACCGACGAGGACGTAATCCTTGAACTCGGCCTTCTCGAGGGTCCCGCGAATGGTCGCCGAGTCGGCCGAGATCGCATCGATGCGGCCCGCCGCGAGATCGAGGTCATGCGCCTCGGTGCTCTTGTACTCGCGGATCGTCACCGTGTCCTTGAGGTACTTCTCGACGAAGTTCGCGTGGGTCGTTGACCCCTGCACACCGACGGCCTTGCCCTTCAGGAGAGGCTTGAGGGCGTCGATCGCCTTCTGGGCATCGGCGGCCTGGGCGTCCAGGTTCATCTTCATGCCGGTTCCGGGCATCTTGGCGAGGTCCGAGTTCTTCGGCACGAGCCAGCCGTTCGGGTCGTTGGCGTAGGAGCGCGAGAAGTCGATGGTCTTCTTGCGCTCGTCCGTAATCGACATGCCGGCCATGATGGCGTCGTACTTCTTCGCCTGGAGCGACGGGATGATGCCGTCCCAGTCCTGCGCGACGATCTCGCACTTCACCTTCATGCGGCTGCAAAGCTCGTTGGCGAGATCGATCTCGAAGCCTTCGAGCTTGCCGCCGGCGGTCTGCATGTTCCAGGGCGCATAGGCGCCTTCCGTCGCGATCTTGACGGTCTCCCACTTCTTGCCCTGGGCCGCGGCGCCCGTGACCGCGAGGGCCGAGCCGAGAACGGCAAGGCTGATGGCCTTCACAAACTTCATCTGGTTCCCCTGTTGTTGGGGCGGCTCCGCCGCCCCTTGTCTGAAGGACGAAAGCCCGTTCCGGGCCCGATCCGAAGCCCAAAGTAATCGCATGAAGGGGGTCCAAGGCAAGGCCTTGGCCCGAAAGTTAGGGTTTTGGTGAAGACCGGCAGTCGCTTGAGCGGTTCTCTGGGTGAGGGCTGCCGTTGCCGAACACCCTCAAAATAGCCCGACGACCCCTGCCACGACGAGGTAGCGGGCGAGCTTCGCCGCGGCGACGAGCACGATCACGAGGAGGAGGGGGGCCCGCATGACCCCGGCGATGATCGTCAGCGGATCGCCGATCAGGGGCACCCAGGACATCAGCAGGGTCCAGACACCCCACCGACGGTAGATTTCCGAGTACCGCTCGAACTTGTCCGGCTTCACCGGAAACCGGGGATGATCTCGGTAGGATGCGAAGAAACGGCCGATAATCCAGTTGCCGACGCTGCCGACCGTGTTGCCGAGGGTTGCCACGCCGATGGCGGTCGCCGTGCTGGCCGTGCCCTTGGCCAGGACCAGGGCGAGCGCGGCCTCCGAGGTGCCGGGCAGGATGGTCGCGGCAAGGAGGGCCGACAGGAAGAGCCCAATCAATTCGCCGGTGGTGCCGATCTCCATACGGGTTATATCCTAGCCTTGCGCAGCGCCCGAGATGGGGCGACGGCCGCCATTCGCAAGACCTTGGCCATGACAATCCACAGCCCGCCCACCTCCCTTCTCGACACCATCGCGGCCCGGATCGGTCCCGCGCACGTGCTCACGGCGTCGGCCGATATGGAAGGTCATCTCATTGAGACAAGGGGACTTTTTCGCGGTGAGGCTCTCGCGGTGGTGCGCCCCGGGAGCACCGACGAAGTCGCCTTCGTCCTGCGCGCCTGCGCGGGCGCCGGGATCGCGGTCGTGCCGCAGGGGGGCAACACGGGGCTGGTCGGCGGGGGCGTGCCGCAGGGGGGCGTGGTGCTCTCCCTTTCGCGTCTCGACCGGATCCGGGAGGTCGATCCGGTCAATGCCACCATGACGGTCGAGGCTGGCTGCGTCCTCAAGACGGTTCAGGACGCGGCCGCCGCCGTGGACTGCCTGTTCCCCCTTTCACTGGCCTCCGAGGGCTCCTGCCGGATCGGCGGCAACCTTGCCACGAATGCCGGCGGAACCGCGGTCCTGCGGTACGGCAACACCCGCGACCTCGTGCTAGGGCTCGAGGTGGTGTTGGCCGACGGCCGGGTCTGGAACGGCCTGAATGCGCTTCGAAAGGACAATATGGGCTACGACCTCAAGAACCTGTTCGTCGGGTCCGAGGGTACGTTGGGCATCATCACGGCCGCCGTCCTGAAGCTGTTTCCAAGACCCAAGGCGCGGGTCACCGCTTTCGTAGGCCTTGGATCCGCAGGCGACGCGCTCAGCCTCTTCCAGCGCCTGCGCGCCGTTGCTGGCGATCGGCTCACGGCGTTCGAGTACATCCCGCGGTTCGGCCTGGAGATCGTGCTCAAGCACGCCCATGGTGCCGTGCGGCCGCTCGATGAGGATCACGCCGCCTACGCGCTTGTCGAGTTGTCCTCCGCCGAGGCCGATGCGGATCTTCAGGGCACGCTTGAGGCGGTGCTCGGCGGCGCCATCGAGGACGGTCTGGTGGAGGACGCGACCCTGGGCGCGAGCGAGGCGCAGAACCAGGCTCTCTGGCACCTGCGCGAGAGCCTGTCCGAGGTGCAGCGCCTCGAGGGCGGGTCCATCAAGCACGATGTGGCGGTGCCGGTCTCGCGCGTTGCTGCCTTCATCGACGAGGCGTCGGCGGCGTGCGAAGCGGCGATGCCGGGGATCCGGGTCTGCGCCTTCGGCCATTTTGGCGACGGCAACATCCACTTCAACCTCTCCCAGCCGGTCGGGATGGACAAAGCCGCGTTCCTCGGTGAGTGGGAGCGGTTCAACCGCATCGTTCATGACATCGTGCACCGGATGAAAGGCTCGATTTCCGCCGAGCACGGCGTCGGCCTCCTGAAGCGGGACGAGATCCTGCTCTACAAGGATCCTGTCGCGGTCGATCTCATGCGAACCCTCAAGCGCGCCCTCGATCCCCACAACATCCTCAACCCGGGCAAGGTCGTCCTGCCAGCGGACGTTCCGGTAGGAGGAGGCGCATGAAGCCGATCGACATCATCGGGTTCGGCGAACCGCTCATGGAGTTCGCCGAGACGACCCGGAATGGGGAGCGCCTCTACCTTCCAGGATTTGGCGGCGACGTCTCGAACGCCGTGATCGCAGCCGCCCGGCAGGGCTCGGTGACGGCCATTCTCACGGCGCTCGGAGACGACGCCTTCGGGCGTGATTTCATGACGCTTTGGGACCGGGAGCGCGTGGACAGATCGAGCGTCACAGTGCGATCCTCCGGCCGGACGGGCGTCTACTTCATCTCCTACGACGAGACCGGCCACGTCTTCTCCTACGCCCGCGCCGGTTCTGCGGCGAGTCTTGTCACAGCGGCCGAACTGCCCCTCGACCGGATCGCGGCCGCGAAGGTGCTGCACCTCTCCGGCATCAGCCAGGCGATCTCGACCGACTGCGCGGATGCGGGCTTTGCCGCCATCCGGCACGCGAAGGCGAGCGGCACATTCGTGAGCTACGACACGAATCTGCGGCTTCGGCTCTGGCCGCTCGACCGGGCACGGGCGGTCATCAACGGCGCGGCGGCCCTCGCCGACATCGCCCGCCCGAGCCTCGACGACGCACAGCAACTCACCGGCCTTAACCGACCCGAGGACATCTGCGGCTTCTATCTCCGCCTCGGCTGCGGGATCGTGGTGCTCACGATGGGGCGGGACGGCACCATGGTCGCAACCGGCGAGCGCGCTACCGTCATCCCGGCCCGTTTCGTCAAGGCCGTCGACGCGACCGGCGCCGGCGATACCTTCAGCGGCGCATTCCTGGCCGAATGGCTGCGCACCCGCAATCCCTTCGCGGCTGCGGCCTACGCCAATGCGGCGGCGGCGCTCGCCACCCTCGGCCATGGCGCCGTGGGGCCGATGCCCACCCGCGATCAGGTGGAAACGTTCCTCAAAACTTGAAACGAAAACGGCGGGCCGAAGCCCGCCGCATCGTTGCGTGCTAAGTCGGCCGATCAGCCGCGACCGCCCGGGAGACGGCGGGCCTGCGACACGTGGATCTGCAGGTGCGGAATCACGGAGCGCGCGAAGGTGACGTGCGCCGGATCGCTGCCGGTCTGGGCGTAGGACGTGAAGACGGCGAGCGTCTCCTCGTGGGACATGCGCTGGAACTGGCCGTAGAGGCGATCGAAGGACGGACCGCTCGTCGAGGCGAGTTGGGCCAGCATGGCGCTCTTGCGGGCATCGAGGGGCGCGCCGCCGACCGCCACGGAACCCGTGGTGAGCGGGCCGCCGGCCGTAGCGCCGATGCCGGCACCGACCACCGCCCCGACCGGACCGCCCACGACCGCACCCACGGTCGCGCCCGTTACGGTACCGGCCACCCGGTTGCCGCCGGGGGCACCCGCCGTGGCGCCGACGCCCGCGCCGACCGCAGCGCCGACCGGACCGCCCACCGCGGCACCGATGAGGCCGCCCGTGAGAGCGCCCGCCGCCGGAGCGCCGTTCGCCGCGACCGCCACGGAGCGGTTGCCGTTGAGGGCTGCCGTCGTGGTCGTGTGGTCGTTGATCATCTTGCGGGCATAGGCCAGCACGCGCGGGTTGCGCGAGCGCTCGAGAGCAAGACGGCTCGACTGGATCTCGAACGTGTCCGACATCATGGCCATCATGCGGAACTGCTGGGTGCTGATCGGAGCCGCCGCCGTAACGACGGTCTGAGCGGCCGCCGGGACGGCGAGGGACGCGAGCAGGGCTGCCAGGGCAACGGTCTTCTTCATGTGTGGAACTCCATTCTTTGGAACGCAGCACACGTGCAAGACCGGCCGTCGGCCGGAACACATAGGCGGCTGCTGTGGTACCGCGACAACGGCGGGGACTTGCCGCAGTTCCTGAAGCAAAGCTTGCGCTTAGGACTGCAAGCCTTCGGGAAAGCTGGACTGTTCAGGTCTGCGGGGTGGCAGGCGCGCGCGGCAGGGCGGCAAGCGCCCGCCGCAGGTCGTCACCATTGCTGGCGAGGAACGCTGTCGCCTCAGCCGGTTCGACGCCGCTCGCCACGAGAGCCGCGAGCTTCACGTCGCCGTTGGTGCGCGCGAGGGCCGCTTCGGCTTCGGCCAGGGCGCAACCGGCGATCTCGCTGACCATGTGGGCGCCGCGGCGCCTGAGTTTGGCGTTCGTGGTGCGCATATGGACCATGAGCCCGCCATAGACCCGACCGAGCCGGATCATGACAAGGCTCGAGAACAGGTTGAGCACGATCTTCTGCGCGGTGCCGGCCTTCATGCGGGTCGAGCCGGCGATCACCTCCTCGCCGGTCTCGGCGAGGATAGGGTGCGTGCACACGGCGAGCACGGGAACGTCCGCGTTGTTCGCCACGCCGACCGTCTGCGCCCCGCGGGCGCGCGCCTCCCGGAGGGCCGCCACCGTGTAGGGTGTGGTGCCGCTGGCCGCGAGCCCGATCACCACGTCGTCGGCTCCGACGGCCAGTTCCACCATCCGCGCGGCGCCCGCTGCCTCCGAGTCTTCCGCATCCTCGACCGCGGTCAGAAGAGCCGCCTCGCCGCCCGCCAGCGCGAAGGCGACTCGGTGCTCCGGCCAGTTGAACGTGGGCGGCAGCTCCGCGCCGTCCTGAACGCCGATGCGACCCGACGTTCCCGCGCCCGCGTAGATGAGGCGCCCGCCCCGGCGCAGACGCGCCACGGCGGCGTCCGCGGCTCCGGCGATCGCCGGCAATGCGGGCCTCACGGCCGCTGCGGCGGCGAGTTGCCCCTCGAAGAGGGCAGCTAGGATGTCCTGGCTGTCCCAGGCGTCGAGGTTCGCGAAACGGGCGCTGCGGTGTTCGGTAGCCATGGCCTCAGCTCAACTGTGGGCGCCCCATTCCCGTTCCGGCGGCCCAACGTGGCGCTTCCGGGCTGCCTGAGAGGTGAGCGGCCCGGGGCTGCCTCAAACGCCGAGCGTCGTCTGGTCCGGCGACGAGATGCGGCTCAGGGACAGCATCCCAAGGCCGCCGACACGACCCTCGGGCGTCAGCCCGCGGAGTTCCGCCTTGAGCACGAAGCCGGTCTCGTCGCGACCGACGGTGAAGAGGTGATAGCCCGCCTTGTGGCTGAGCGTGCCGCCCCGGGCGGAGGCGGAGGGTGCGCCGACCACCGGAACCGGGCCCCGCGGTCCCTTCAGGCTTGCGAGCGATCCTACGTGGTTGTGCCCGTGCAGCACGAGTTCAGCGCCGACGCGCCGGATCAGCGCTTCGAACCGCGGCGCATCCGTGAGGTTCCGCCCCTCCTTGGCGCCGCCCACATGGGGCGGATGATGAATCAGCACGATGCGAAAGCAGTCGCAGTCGCGGGCGAGGTCGCGCAGGATCTGCTCGGCCTCCTCGCATTGCCGCCGGCCGAGACGGCCCGTCGCTACGAAAGGAAGCGTCGGGATGGCGGAGGACAGACCGACGAGGGTGACGGGCCCCCTTCGGCGGACGAAGGGAAAGCTCTGCTCGGCGCCGTCGTCGCCGCGGGTGAACGGCCCGATCTCGCCCAGAAGGCCCTCCAGGGAGCCCGGCACGTAAGCGTCGTGATTGCCCGGCACGAAGCTCACGTCGTCCGGCGAACCGAGCCCGTCCATGAAGACGCGGGCGGTGGGCCATTCCTCGGGCAGGCCGATATTGGCCACATCCCCCGTGCAGGCGATGTGATCGGGCTGCTGCGCGTGCAGGTCCGCCACGAGTTCGGCCAGGAGCTCCATGTCGTGGTTGCCCTGGCGGCTGCGATGCCAGTTGAACCAGCCCGTCAGACGCTTGTTCAGCAATTGGCGAAGCTGCGGCCGGGGCAGGGGTCCCACATGCGGGTCCGTGAGGTGGGCAAGTCGAAAGACCGTCTGCATGAGCGGGCGCTTGGCTCCGGGGCGCCGGGAACAACGCGGGGCGGGAGCCACAGTTCTGAATGGCTCGCCCGCCGTCAAGCGCTTCCGATGAAGATGCCGGCGAGCAGCACCAGAACGCCGCCGACGATGACCTGGAAGGCGGCCCGGAGGAACGGCGTGTCCATGTAGCGCGTCCGGATCCAGGAGATCGCCACGAGTTCCACCGCCACCACGAGCGCGGCGATGACCGTCGCGATCAGGAACGCGTTGGGCCAGGTGTCCGGGACGAGGTAGGGCAGGGTGTGGCCGATGCCGCCGACGGCCGTCATGACGCCGCAGATGAGGCCGCGAAGCCAGGGCGAGCCGCGTCCGGTGATGATGCCGTCGTCCGAGAGCGCCTCGGTCAGGCCCATCGAGATGCCGGCGCCGATCGAAGCCGCCATGCCGACGAGGAAGGTCTCCCAGTTGTTCTGCGTCGCGAAAGCGGCTGCGAAGAGTGGTGCGAGCGTCGAGACGGAGCCGTCGATGAGGCCCGCCAGCCCCGGCTGCACGTATTGCAGGACGAAGAGGCGGTGGCGCGCATCCTTCTCCTGGGCCTCTGCGTCACCACCGAGATGCGCCTCTTCGAGTTCGCCGGCCTTCTTGCCGTGCCCGCGTTCGACCTCGGCGAGATGCGTGAGGAGAGAGCGGACCGCCACATCGGTCGTCTGGGCGGCGGCGCGGTCGTAGAAGGTTGCGGCCTGAAGCTCCATGAGTTCCGCTTCGCGGCGCATCTTCTCCGGATCGAGGCTCGGATTCCACCAGACGGTCCGGCGCTTGAGGAAGCCGCGCACGTCCTCGCGGCGGATCGGCGGCAGGTGCTCGCCGTGGCGCTCGCGGTAGACCTGGTAGAGGGAGTCGCGGTGCCCGCGTTCCTCCTCGGCCATGGCATCGAAGAGCTTTGCGGAGGCAGGAAAGTCGGCGCGCAGGCGGTCGGCGAAGCTCTGGTAGATCCGGGAGTCCTCCTCCTCGTTGGCGATGGCGAGCGCAACGACCTCGCGCTCCGTCAACTCGGATAAAGCCTTCATGCCGAACTCCTGTTTAGAACGAGTCTAAGGAGGTCGGCTTAGGGATCAAGGGGATCGGACGGCGGCACACTGGCCGGCGCGTGCCACCCCCGCCAGGGTGGTCCTGCCGGGGCCTCAGTACTGAGCGCCCGGGAGTAGCGTCGAGCGGATCTCGTGGTCCCGCAGGTCGAGCGCGGGCGTCCACACGAAGCGGGCCGAGCGGCTGAGGCGAGCGAGAAGGAACGAGAGGAACATCGGAGCACCTTTGTGATGCTCGTGATATAGCCCTGCTTCAGGCGCCTTGCCTGTGCTAATGTTCCGCATCAGCCATGCTCTGGCAGCATGGGTTTGTTCATGCTTTCGTAACGGATCCGCTGTCTTGTGATGACTCGCCCATGAGCCGCAAATCCGACCGACCCCGCAGCCTGCACAAGCGCCTGCTCGGGCGTGCGCTGCACGCCTATTGGCGTTTCGCCCGCGGTCTCACCGTCGGCGTCCGGGCGGTGGTTCTGGACGATGAAAGCCGGGTTTTCCTCGTGCGCCACACCTATGTGGACGGTTGGCACCTGCCGGGGGGCGGTGTCGAGGTTGGGGAGACGGCCCTGGAGGCCCTTGGCCGGGAACTCACCGAAGAGGCCGGCCTTGCCCTCGCCGGTCCGCCGGTTCTCCACGGCGTGTTCTACAACGCGGCCGTCTCCCGGCGCGATCACGTGGTCGTCTACGTGGTACGGTCCTTCACGGCCATCGGGGCGAAGCGACCCGACCGCGAGATTGCCGAAGCCGGGTTCTTTCCCCTCGATGCCCTCCCGGAGGATACCGCTGCCCCGACCCGGCGGCGCCTCGCCGAGATCGGCAAGGGCGGGCTGCCTCCTGAGAGGTGGTGAGGTTTGCACCCCTTTGGCTTCGCTGATAAGGGCTTCGCGGCGAGGACGACATGACGGGTTTTCGGATTCTGCGACGACGAAACGGCTGAGACCACTTTTCAAGCTGCCCTTTCGCCCGTCTTCGGGAGCCGTTCCTTGACCGAACTCCACCTTGCCATCCGTGCCGAACTCCCCATCGACCACGACGCCATCGAGCGCCTGCATGAGCGGGCCTTCGGTCCCGGGCGCTTCGCCCGCACGGCGTTCCGCCTCAGAGAGGGAAGCCCACCGCTTCCTGATCTTTCGTTCACGGCCCTCGTCGGTACCCTGCTCGTCGGCTCCGTTCGCATGACGCCGGTCCAGGCTGGCGCTGTGCCGGCCTTGGTTCTCGGCCCACTCACTGTGGAGCCGGCCTTCGAGGGGCGGGGGATCGGGGCGGCCCTCATGGAGCGCTCGATCGCCGCCGCAAAGGCGAAGGGACATCGGCTGGTCCTGCTCGTGGGCGACGAGCCCTATTACAGCCGCTTCGGGTTCAAGCGCATCCCGCCGCGTCAGCTCGAGCTGCCCGGGCCCGTGAACCCCGAGCGGTTCCTCGCCATGGAGCTCGTGCCCGGATCCCTGGGCGAGGCGAAGGGAGCGGTCACCACGCTCCCGGCGCTGGCCGCCCGATAGCGCGCGCGGGCCCGCTCCGGCGCCTGCGCTTCAGGCGTTTCCGCGCCGTCCCTCGGCGACCCACGTCGCGACCGTTGCACCGATCAGGAGAACGAGGCCGAGGAGACCGAGGGCCAGCGGGAAGACTGAGACCCCGCGGACGATGGCGCTCTCGCTCGGCCGAATGCCGATCCAGTCCCCTCCCGCAAAGCGCGATCCCGACCGGACCGGCAGGATCCGAGGCACGGTGACGGCGGAGCCGGCTTCGGCCGCCACGCGCCGGACGGAGCCGCCCGTGGCTTCGGCGATGGCTCGCAGCTGCTCGGTGTCGCTGAAGACGTCGTTCAACTCGCGCGGGTTCGCGGGCCCGACGCTCACGAAAGCCACTAGGTCGCCGGACCGGAGCGTATGAAGCCCGAGTTCCCGGGTAGCAGCCTGCGCCGTAAAGAGGCCGGGCTTCTCCTCCGCCAGGGCGACCGTGCGCTGGGCCCCGCCGGGGCTCGTCAGCGTCACGGGCTCCGCGCTGTCCTTGAGCGTCTGGCGCTCGATCCGGATGTCGCGGCCGGCGACGCTCGCCCGCAGGGCCTCCTCCTCGAGCGCCGGCTCCTTCATGAGCCAATGGGCGAGGCGGCGCAGGAGGTCGAGATGCGGGCCGCCCTCCCGGTAACCCCGGGCCCAGAGCCAGGCGTGGTCGGACAATAGGAGGGCGACGCGGCCCTTGTCTTCCCGGCGGAGCACCAGGAGCGGCAGGTCGTTGGCGCCAGACATGAGCGCCTGATCGGCCGCCACCTGCGCGCCGACGATCCGCAGCCACTCGCCCCAGGCCGGCGGGTCCTGCTCGGAGCCCGGCAGCTCGCGGGTGACCGGATGGCGCTCGCCATTGCCGGTGATCCGCGCCTTGTAGGGCTCCTCGACGATGCGTCCGTCAGGATTGCCGGGGATGATAGGAGAGAGGCGCGTGCGCGCGAGGCTCGTCGGGCCGGCAAATTCCGGCCCCGCCGCCACCATCACGGCGCCGCCCTCCCGCACGTAGCGGACGATGTTCTCGAAATAGGTGGAGGGCAGCACGCTCTGGTTCGCGTAGCGGTCGAAGATGATGAGGTCGAATTCCTTGATCTTCTGCTGGAAGAGTTCGCGGGTCGGAAAAGCAATGAGCGACAGTTCGTTGATGGGCGTTCCGTCCTGCTTCTCCGGGGGACGCAGGATGGTGAAGTGGACGAGATCCACGTTGGCGTCGGATTTCAGCAGGTTGCGCCAGGTGCGCTCGCCCGCATGCGGCTCGCCGGACACGAGGAGCACGCGGAGCTTCTCGCGGATGCCCTCGATCGTGACGACAGCCCGGTTGTTGGCCTGAGTCAGTTCGCCCTGAAGGCCCTCCACGTCCAGCTCGACCACGTTCGGGCCGCCGTGCTCGATCCTGACCTGGATCGAGAAGGCCTGGCCCGTGCGCACCTGCTGGCGCATGAATTCCTGGCCGTCGCGGCGCACCGTGAGAATTGCCGATCCCGTGCCGCCGCGCTCCAGCACCTGCGCCCGGATGGTCTGATCCCGTCCGACGATGCCGAAGCGGGGGGCTTCAAGCAGCTTGATCTGCCGGTCCCGCTCCGTGGTGCGGCCGGTCACAAGGGCATGGAGCGGCGCCCGGAAGCCGAGCCCCTGGGCGGAGGCGGGGATGTCATGGACGACGCCGTCCGTCACCATGATGACGCCCGCGAGCCTGTCTGGCGGGACGTCGGCAAGGCCATTGGAAAGCGCCGCGAAGAGGCGCGTTCCCTCGTCGCCCTCACCGTCATCGGCCTCGATGAAGCGCGGCTCCACATCGGTCAGGGAGCCGAAACGGCGCTGCAGCTCGGCGCGCACGGCCTCCGTCATCGCAGGCCGTTCGCCAAGCGTCTGCGAGGTCGAGCGGTCCACCACCACGGCGACGATGTCCTTCACCCTCTCGCGCTCCTCCTGAACGAGCGAGGGATTGGCGAGGGCGAGCAGAACGAGGGCGAGCGCGAAGGCGCGGATGATCGCGATCCCGCCGCGGGACACGAGGGCGAGCACGGCGAGCAGCGCCACCACGACGCCCAGCGCCCAGAGCACGTAGTCGGGGATAAGCGGCGAGAAGCTGACTGAGAGCAAAGCGTTCTCCTACTGCCCCAGGCGCTCGAGAAGGGCCGGGACATGGACCTGATCGGCCTTGTAGTTGCCGGTCAGCGAATACATGACGATGTTGACGCCACCCCGGAGCGACATCTCCCGCTGACGCGGGTCGTTGCCCACGGTGGGGTAGAGGGCCTCGCCGCGGCGGCCGACGGCCCAGGCCGCAGCCATGTCGTTCGACGTGATGATGATGGGCGAGACCCCGTCGCCGGAGCGCGCCGGGCGGTTGCCTTCGCCCTCCGTCTCGGGAGGGAGGGCCTCTACCCAGGTCTGGCCGGTCGCGTAGCGGCCCGGGAAGCCTTCGACGATGTAGAAGGTCTTGGTGAGAACATGATCGCGGGGCACGGGCTCGAGTTCCGGAATGTCGAGGCTCGCCAGCATGCGCCGCAGGAACTGGGATTCGGGGCTCGGCGCGCCGCCGGGCCGGACGCTCAGGGCATCGCGGGTGTCGAAGATCACCGTGCCGCCGCCCTTCATGAAGGCGTCGAGACGCCGGATCGCGGCTTCGTTCGGCTGAGGCCGCGAGGCGACGATGGGCCAGTAGAGGAGGGGATAGAAGGCAAGCTCGTCCCGGTTCGGATCGACGCCGACCGGCTCGCCGGGCTCCAGCGCCGTGCGGCTCGACAGCGTCTGGGTGAGCCCGGTCAGACCCGCCTTGCTCGTGGCGTCCACCTGGGCGTCGCCGGTGACGATGTAGGCGAGTCTCGTGACGAGGGCCGCGTCCGCGCCTTCGCGGGTGATCGGCGGCAGGGAGGGCCCTGGGCCAGGAGGGGCGGGCGGCGTCTGCGCCCCGGCCTCCGTGCCGGAGCCGAGCGCCACCAGAGCCGCGAGCAGCAGGCCCGCCGTGGCGGCGCCCGCCCGGCGCAGGCGCCCGGTGAGATTGGCGAGATGCCCGCTGAGCCACAGGGAGGCCAGCGTGTCCGCGATGAACAGCAGCAGGGCCAGTGTAAAGAGCGGGGCGCGCAGATCGAGCGTCCTTGCGCCCTCGAGCGCGGCAAAGCGGGCGTTGAGCGGCGCGTAGTCGAGGGGCAGCAGCCGGTCCCCCGGCACCATTGCGTTGACGGCAACGCTCGAATCCACCGGACCGTAGAACCCGGGCGGGTGCTCCTCCGTGGCCCGCTTGGCGAAGTCGCGGGTGATCGCGCGGGCGGTGGCGGGCGGGGTCGAGAGGATGCCGAAGCCGTCGAGCGTCAGGCGGGGCGCGACGGTCTGGATCTCCGCGTTGCGCGCCTCAGAGCCGGCATTGTCGGGCGTACCGGCAAGAGCCGTGATCCGCCGCAGCATGTCAACGAAGAGGCCGGACAGGGGCAGGTTCGACCAGGTCGTGTCCGCGGTCACGTGATAAAGGACGATGAGGCCCTCGCCGCGCTTGTCCGCCGTGACGATGGGCGTGCCGTCGACGAGGGAGGCCCAGGTCTTGGCGGCTAGATCGCTGTCCGGCTCGGCCAGGATCTGCCGGCGGATGCCGATCTCCTGCGGCACGGGCAGCCCGAAGAAGGGGCTCTCTCGGGTAAAGGGCGCGAAGGTGCGGGGCGTGTCCCAGGATAGGGTGCCGCCCAGACTACGGCCGCCCCGGCGCAGGCGCACGGGCACGAGTTCGTCGTTGCCGGCCGCCAAACGCGAACCGGCGAAGCGCAGGAGGAGGCCGCCCTCTTCGACAAAGGCCGTCACCCTGCCCATGGTGTCCTGGTCGAGCCCGCCGACATCCGCGAGCACCAGCACGGAGACCTGCTCGTCGATGAGCTGGCGCACCGCGTCCGCCACCGCGCCGCGGCCCTCCCGCACCTCGGCATAAGGCTGGAGCGCCCGGGCGAGATAGTAGGTCGGAGCGAGAAGCGGCTGCGCCTGATCGGTCGTGCCGCCGAACACGAGGCCGACCCGGCGGCGCTTGCCGCGCTCGTCCACGAGGGTCACGGCGCCCGCCGATCCCTCGCCGATGATCTCGATCCGGGCGATGGAATTGCGCACCTCGATGGGTAGGTCGAACTGCGCGGTCGTCTCCACCGCATTCGCCTCGAAGGTGTAGCGGGCGTCCGCGAGCGGCAGGTTCTTGAGGTCGAGCGCCCGCACGAGGCCGGCGTCCCGGCCGTTGGGCTCGGCCCTGATCACGCGGACGTTGAGCTGCCCGCCCGCATTCTCGGTCCCGGCGAGCGCCAGAGCGGGAGCCCGGTCCGACTTCACTACCGTGATCCGCCGCTCGCCCGTCATGCGTGCCAGTCCATCAATGAAGGATTGCGCATCAACGCCGCTGACCCCGTCACTGATCCACACGATGTCGGCATCGGGCGTCTGGTCGAGAAAGCGCCCGATCGCGTCGAGATGCGCCCGGCGGTCGGGGAGGTGCGGCTGGGGATTGTAGGTGCGCACCCGCTCCAGGGCGGCGCCCGGCGTTCCGGGCTGGATGTCGCCGGCCCGATCCGCAAGGCCGACCACCGCGACGCTGCGGCCGTCCCGGCCTGCCGCCTCGACGCGCTCGAGAGCGATGTTGAGCCGCTCGCGCCAGTCATGGGCGGCCGTGAAGCCGTTGTCGACGAGGAGCAGCATCGGCCCACCGCGCTCGTCGGTGGCGGACGGGTTCCAGACTGGGCCTGCGGCTGCGAGGATGAGGAAGGCTGCGAGAAGCAGGCGCAGGACGAGCAGCCACCAGGGCGTACGCGCCGGCGTCTCGCGCTCGGGCAGGAGGTCGGCGAGGATCCGCAGGGGCGGGAAGTCGACCCGGGTCGGCTGCGGTGGAGTGATCTTCAGGAGCAGCCAGATCGCCGGAAGGGCCGCGAGGGCCGTGAGGACGAGAGGGGCCGCGAAGGTGAGAGGAAGGCCGAGCATGCTTCAACCTGCCCCTAGGGTGGTGCCGCGTGACGTGGTGACGAGGGTCAGGAGGCGCAACGCCGCCTCGCTGGCGGGACGATCCGTCCGATGGATCGTCATGGTCCAGCCGCGGGAGCGGACGAGATCCTGCAAGGCGTTCCGGTGCCGGGTTATGCGCTCGCGATAGGCCCGGCCCCAGGACGCCGCGTCGCCGATCCGCAGCTGCAGGCCGGCTTCAAGATCGTGCAGAACCGCCTGACCCTGGAACGGGAACGTCTCCTCGACCGGGTCGACGATCATGACGAGATGGCCGCGGGCCCCCCGGGCCGAGATGCCCTCCACCACGCGGGCGATGTCGTCCACCGGGGACAGGAAATCGCTGATGAGCACGGCCTCGTCGAGGGTGGCGACGGGCGCGCGGGGCGGCAGGTCGTCGTCCAAAGCGGCGCGGTCCGCCACGAGCGTCTCGGCGATCTTTTCGGCGATCTGCCGGGAGGCCCGGGGCGGCATGAGGCCCAGGAGCCCGACCCGCTCGCCCGCCTCGACGAAGGCGTCGGCCAGGGCGAGGCCGAGCACCAGTGCGCGCTCGATCTTCGGCGCCTGGGCGAGATCGGAGGAGAAGCCCATGGAGGCCGAGCGGTCCACCCAGAACCAGATGGTGTGTGCCGTCTCCCACTCGCGCTCTCGCACATACAGGCGGTCGTCCCGGGCTGAGCGGCGCCAGTCGACGCGCTGCGCGGATTCGCCGGTGACGAAGGGCCGAAACTGCCAGAAGCTCTCGCCGGGGCCGGCCCTGCGGCGCCCATGGATTCCGTGCGACAGGGTCGCCGCCACGCGGCGCGCCTCCAGAACGAGGCGCGGCATGCGCTTCGACAGCGTCAACGCATCGGTGGCTTCCTGACGCCCGGGGCTGCGGGCGTCGGCGGGGAGGACCCGGGTCCGGGTCATGGCGCGATCCTTAACCGCCGAATTTCGCGGTCAGGCGGCGGATGACGCTGGAGAGGCTCTCCCCGTCGGCACGAGCCGAGAAGGTGAGGGCCATGCGGTGCTTCAGGATGGGTTCGGCGAGCGCCACCACGTCGGCGACCGAGGGCGCCACCCGCCCCTCGATGAGCGCCCGGGCGCGGACCGCCAGCATGAGCGACTGGGAGGCGCGGGGGCCGGGACCCCAGAGCAGCTTGTCGGTGATCCCGGCATCGCCCTCGCCGCCGGGCCGGGCGGAGCGCACGAGATCCAGGATCGCCTCCACCACGCTCTCGCCCACGGGCAGGCGCCGCACGAGGCGCTGGGCGCTCATGAGCGCTTCGGAATCCATCACGGCACCGGGCTTCTGATCGTCCGCGCCGGTCGTCTCGATGAGGATCCGGCGCTCCGCCTCCCGGTCGGGATAGGAGACGTCGATCTGTAGCAGGAAGCGGTCGAGCTGCGCTTCGGGAAGAGGATAGGTGCCTTCCTGCTCGATCGGGTTCTGGGTCGCCAGAACGTGGAAGGGCTTCGGCAGGTCGTGCCGCTCGCCGCCGACCGAGACGTGATGCTCCTGCATGGCCTGGAGCAGGGCCGACTGGGTTCGCGGGCTCGCGCGGTTGATCTCATCCGCCATCAGAAGCTGCGCGAAGATCGGCCCGCGCACGAAGCGGAAGGACCGGCGGCCGTTCGCCGCCTCGTCGAGGATTTCCGAGCCCAGGATGTCGGACGGCATGAGGTCCGGGGTGAACTGCACGCGCCGGGCATCGAGGCCGAGCACGGAGCCGAGGGTCTCCACGAGCTTCGTTTTCGCCAGGCCCGGAACGCCGACCAGGAGGCCGTGGCCGCCGGCCAGAAGCGTCACCAGCGTGAGGTCGACAACCTCTTCCTGGCCGAAGATCACCTTGTGGATCGCTTCGCGCGCCCGTCCGATCGTCTCGAGCGTCGTTTCCGCGTTGCGGACGATGGCGTCATCGAGCGTGGTGGGCGCTTGAGCGATGCTGGCCGTCATGAGGGTCTCCCCGGTTGTTACCCGTTTCATCGCCCCGAAGTAGTTTTTCGCTTACGAGGCCGCGATGCAAGCGGGGCGATGGGCCGCAGCACCCAGGCCGTGAACCTGGACGCCGATCCCGGCGTCTCTTAAGCGTAGGCAAGTAGGGGCCGTTCCGCGAGGGTCGATCCTGCCTGCTCACCTTTTTGTGCTCTCACCACCTCGTCATCCCATGGCCGGCACCAAACCCGACACAACCGATACGCCGCCCCAGGGCGCGCTCGCCCGCCTCGCAGAGGCTCTCGGGCCTGCGGCTGCGCGCAAGGGTCCGCCGCCTGTGGAGAAGTGGAATCCGGCCTATTGCGGCGAGATCGACATGCGCATCGCCGCCGATGGAAGCTGGCACTACAACGGTTCGCCCATCGGACGTCCGGCCCTCGTGCGGCTCTTCTCCACGATCCTGCGCAAGGATCCCGAACGCTACGTTCTGGTCACCCCCGTGGAGCGGGTGGGGATCACCGTGGAGGACGTACCGTTCCTCGCGGTCGAGATGGCGGTGGACGGGATCGGCGAGGACCGGCGCATCGCATTCCGCACGAACGTTGACGACCTTGTGACCGCAGGACCGGATCATCCGCTGCGTTTCGACACCGACGAGACCGGCGGCGTGAAGCCCTATATCCGCGTTCGCGGGGATCTGTGGGCACGGGTGACTCGGGCGCTCGCTCTCGATCTCGTCGATTTCGGCGAGGAGCGGACGGTGGACGGGCGGGCCATCTTCGGCGTGGCCTCGAGCGGCTCCTTCTTCCCCATTGCGCCAGCGACCGATCTCGGATGACGGCCTCCGTTCTCGACGCGCCGGACTTCGAGGCTCTGGCCCACGCACGGCTGAGGCCCGAGCCTCCCCACCTGCACGACGCTCTCGCCAACCCGCGGGGCGACCATACTCTCGATGCCGTACCGCTGCCCGTTCCCCTGGACCCGAAGCCCGCGGCCGTCCTGGTGCCGGTGGTCATGCGCGACGAGCCTGCGCTCCTGCTCACCGAAAGAGCGACCAGCCTTCGCCAGCATTCGGGTCAGATCGCTTTTCCTGGAGGGCGCGTCGATCGGGAGGACGCGTCGCCGCTGGCCGCCGCCTGCCGGGAGGCCCTGGAGGAAATCGGCCTTGAGCGAAGCTTCATCCGGCCGCTCGGCTACCTCGACGCCTATCTGTCCACTACGAATTATCTCGTCATGCCGGTCGTCGCCGCGGTGCAGCCGGGCTACCGCCTCGTCCTCAATCCGGACGAGGTGGCGGGCACCTTCGAGGTTCCTTTGAGTTTTCTCATGGACGCCGCGAACCATCAGATCCAGTCGCGGGAGTGGAAGGGGCGGGAGCGGCGCTTCTATGCCATGCCGTTCGGCGACCATTATATCTGGGGCGTAACGGCCGGGATCATCCGCAACCTTTACGAGAAGCTGTATACCTGATGACGCGAGCCCTGTTCGGAGAGGCGCTGCTCTTCTTCCTGCCCTTCGCGGTCTTCGCGATCTATCTCGTGGCTCGCCGTCGCAATCCTTTCGCCCTGGCGCATTGGAACGACCAGACGACGAACCTCGTCATCGCGGGCCTCGCCTGTGCGATCCTCGCCTTCATCATCACCGGCATCACGGCCGACCGTCAGACCGGCCCCTTCCAGCCCACCCGTTCGGAGAACGGCCGCATCGTGCCGGGGCAGTTTCAGTGACGGAGCCCCTCGACCGGGGCGCCCTCGCGGCGCTGCTCGGCCAGCCGCGCCTCCGCCTCCTGCTTGGTGCGCTCAACGGGGGCGGTGAGGAGACCCGCGTGGTGGGCGGAGCCGTGCGCAACGCGCTCCTCGGCCGCCCCGTCACGGAAGTCGACTGCACCACGACGGCGCTTCCGGAGGAGACGGCCCGGAGGGCGGCGGCAGCGGGGTTCAAGCCCGTGCCCACGGGGGTCGAGCACGGCACCATGACGGTCGTCGTCGAGGGCGAGCCCTTCGAGGTCACGACGCTGCGCGAGGACGTGGAGACGGACGGCCGCCATGCCGTGGTGCGGTTCGGACGCGACTTCGTGGCGGATGCGAGGCGGCGGGATTTCACCATCAACGCCCTGTCGCTGGACGCGTCCGGCGAACTCCACGACTACACGGAGGGGCTTGCGGACCTCGCCGACCGGCGGGTGAGGTTCATCGGCGACGCGGGCAAGCGCATCCGCGAGGACTACCTGCGGATCCTGCGGTTCTTCCGCTTCTTCGGCGAATATGCCGATGGGGAGCCCGATGCCTCCGGGCTTTTTGCGGCCGTGCGCGAGCGGGCCGGGCTCGCGCATCTGTCCCACGAGCGGATCCGCAGTGAGCTCCTGAAACTGCTCGCGGCGCGCCGGGCCGGTGACGCGGTTCGGGTCCTGTCGGAGCATGGCCTCCTCGGTCTCATTCTCGGCGGCGTCGCCGAACTCGGCCGCTTCGACCGGGTGCTGACCGGGGAGGAGGCTCCGGACCCCGTCCGCCGCCTCGCGGCGCTCGCGGTTCTGACCCGGGAGGATGCAAGCCGCCTGCGCGAGCGGCTGCGGCTGTCGAACGACGAGCATGAGAGGCTGCGGGCTTACGCAGACATGATCCCGCTCCTCAAGACCAGGCCGCTTCCTCTTGACCCGCGCGCAATCCGGGTGCTCGTGGCGGAGTACGGGACTGAGCCCCTGCACGACGCGCTCCTCGCGGTCGCAGGCGAGCCCCAGCCCGTCCTGGCCGACTCAGCGCTCGCCGCGCTCGACCGTTACCGCTCCGGCGAAGAGCCGGTTCCGGTCTTCCCCTTGCGGGGTGCCGACCTCATCGCGGGCGGCGTGCCCAAGGGGCCGCGGGTGGGAGAACTGATGGCGCTGACCCGGCGGGCCTGGCTTGCGGAAGGCTGTCCCGTCGACGAAGCGGCGCGGGACGCCTTGCTGCGCCGAACCCTCGATCTCGCTTGATCGGATCGGCATGAACCAGAGCATCGCCACCGTTACCTTCCTCGTCCGCGACTACGACGAGGCGATCTGCTGGTTCACGGGGGCTTTGAACTTCCGACTGATCAGCGACGCGCCTCAGGGAGATGGAAAACGCTGGGTTCTCGTCGCTCCTGCGGGCGTGGGGACAACCCGTCTTCTGCTGGCCAAGGCTGCCGATCGCGCGCAGGAAGCCCTTGTGGGCCGGCAAGCGGCCGGCCGCGTGTTCCTTTTCCTCGAGACCGATGATTTCGAGCGGGATCACGCAAACATGCGCGCGAAAGGCGTGACGTTCCGCGAGGGCCCGCGGGTCGAGCCCTACGGCACGGTTGCCGTCTTCGAGGATCTTTACGGCAATCCTTGGGACCTCATCCAACCGCGGCGGCAGGCTTGATCAAGGCCAGCGCACGCTCGGCGGCATGGAGGAAAGGATCGACTCGATGTTGCCGCCGGTCTTCAGCCCGAAGATCGTCCCTCGGTCGTGAAGCAGATTGAATTCCACGTAGCGGCCGCGGCGCACTTGCTGCTCGTAGCGGTCCGCCTCGGTCCAGCCCTTGGCGACGTTCCGGCGGACGATCTCGGGATAGACGAGAAGAAACGCCTCGCCCACGTCTCGCGTGAAGGCGAAGTCCTCGTCCGGATCCCCGGTCCAGTGGTGGTCGTAGAAGATGCCGCCGATCCCCCGGGGCTCGTTGCGGTGCTTGAGGTGGAAGTATTCGTCGCACCAGGCTTTGTATTTGTCGTAAGGGGCGCTCGGGAAATGTCGGTCGCAGGCCTCCCGCATGGCGCCGTGGAACAGAACGGTATCCGGATCCTCCTGGGTGCGACGCCGGTCGAGGACGGGGGTGAGGTCCGCACCGCCCCCGAACCAAGCCTTCGTGGTCACCACGAACCGGGTGTTCATGTGTACCGTCGGCACGTTCGGGTTCCAGGGATGGGCGATGAGGGACAGGCCGGAGGCCCAGAACCGCGGGTCCTCGGCGGATCCCGGGATCTGGCCTCGGAACTCGGGCGCGAACTCGCCGTGCACGGTCGAGATATGGACGCCGACCTTCTCGAACACGCGCCCGCGCATCATCGACATCTCGCCGCCGCCCCCTTTCACGCCGGTATGGTCCGTGCGCTCCCAGGGCTTGCGCTCGAAGCGGCCGGGGGTGATCGCCTCCGGGTAGAACGGGCCCGAGGCTTCCTGTTCCAGCGCCTCCAGGGCGGCGCAGATCCGGTCTCGGAGCGAAGCGAACCAGACGGGCGTCTCGGATTGCAGGCGGCTGACGACGGGGTCTGTCATGGTTTCCTCGGCAGCATTCCGCTTCTTCAGTCGCAGTTCGGGTAGGGGCTGAATGGCTTGGCCGGCCAGCAGCACCTCGGCGCCTCAGATGGAGGGTTTAGAGGGGCGTCATCTCCGAAACCGCCGGTTTTGGAAAGGCATTTGTCTGCCGCAGAGCCTCCCCGAGGATCATCGCAGCCGAAACCGCGATGTTGAGGGACCGCATCCCGGGCTGCATCGGGATGAGAACTCGGGCATCCGCGGCCTCGTGCACCTCCTCGGGCGCCCCCGCCGACTCGCGCCCCATAAGGACGATGTCACCCGATTGGAAGGAGAGGTCCGTGTAGGGCAGGGCGCCCCGGGCCGTCGCGAGCACGAGCCGGGCGCCCGAGGCGGCGCGCCACTCCTCGAACCGCCGCCAGGACGCGTGCCGCGTGATCGCCACCCGGTCGAGGTAGTCGAGGCCCGCTCGGCGGAAATTGCGGTCGGACACGTCGAACCCCGCCGGCTCGACGATCTCGACCGGCACGCCGAGGCAGGCCGCCATGCGCAGCATGGTGCCGGTGTTCTGCGGGATGTCGGGCTGGAACAGGCCGAGGCGGATCACGACGGGCGTTTCGAGAAGGGTCCGGGAGCAGGGCAGGGCCGTCCTGAAGAGGACCGCACAGGTGGGGCCACTCTACCCCCTGGGCGGATCTCGGGTCCACCGGCAGCCCTCGCCACGGGCGCCGTCCGCCTTATGTGGGAGGCTCAACCCGGACGGACCCATGCTGAAGCGTTTCTCCGACTGGCTGGAAAGCCGGATCGACGTGTTCGCGCCCTTCAACGACCGGCGCACCCCGCCGGACAAGCTCGGGCCCTTCATCCTGTTCTACCTGCGCGACGTTCGCGGCTATCTCGGGATCGTGCTCCTCTCGGCCCTGGTGCTGGCCGGCGTCGAATCCATGCTGCTTTTGGGGGTCGGCCGGTTCGTCGACCTTCTCTCCAGCAAAACCCCCGCCGAGGTCTGGGACCAGCACGGCTCGCTCCTCATCGCGATCGGCCTCGTGCTCCTGATCCTGCGCCCTCTCGCCAACATCGTGAACGAGGGTGTCATCAACCAGGTCGTGGTGCCCCAGCTCACGAACCGGATCCGCTGGCGCACGCACCTTTATACCCTCGGGCACTCCCTCTCGTACTTTCAGGGCGATTTCGCGGGCCGACTCGCGAACCGCATCACGCAGGTCGGCCCGGCGCTGCGGGACGTAGCGGTCGAGACCCTCGACATCGTGGTGTTCGTCACGACCTATGCCCTCGTCATCCTCACTGCCTTCTCGACTGTGAGCCTCTGGCTCGCCTTGCCGATGCTCCTGTGGATGATCGGCTACGTCGTCCTCATGCGCTTCTTCGTGCCGGAGGCCCAGAAGCGGTCCCTCAAGGTGTCGGAGGACCGCTCCGCCCTCGTCGGCCGGATCGTGGACAGCTACACCAACATCCTGACGGTCAAGCTCTTCGCCCGCGCCGACATGGAGCGCTCAGCGGTGAGGAGCGCCATGGCGCGCCACCTCGTCTCCTACCTGTCGAGCATGCGGGTCTTCACGGTCACGAAGGCGGCCCTGGTGGTACTCAACACCCTGTTGGCCCTCTCGACTGCGATCCTCTCGCTCTGGCTCTGGTCGCGGGGCGAGATGAGCCCCGGCGAGATTGCCGCGGGTCTCGCCCTGGTGCTGCGGATCGGCGACATGTCGGGCTGGTTCATGCAGGTGCTGCGCGGCATCTTCGACAATGTCGGCGTCGTGCAGGAGAGCATGGAAACGGTCTCCCGCCCTCACGCGGTGGTCGACGCCCCGGGAGCGAAGCCCCTCACGGTCGGCGCCGGCGAGGTGCGCTTCGACGACGTGACCTTCCATTACGGCCGAGGGGAGGGGGTGTTCGACGGGCTCTCCCTCACAGTGCGCCCCGGCGAGAAGGTGGGGCTCGTCGGGCCCTCAGGCGCCGGCAAGTCGACCCTGGTGAGCCTTCTGCTCCGCCTCCACGACCTCGAGGGCGGGCGCATCCTGATCGACGGGCAGGACATCGCCCGGGTCACCCAGGATACGCTCCGGGAGGCCGTCGCCGTCGTCACCCAGGACACGTCGCTCCTCCACCGGTCCATCCGCGACAACATCGCCTACGGCAATCCGGAGGCCGGGGACCGGGCGATCGAGGACGCGGCCGAGCTCGCCCATGCGCAGCACTTCATCCCGCAGCTCGAAGACCACAAGGGCCGCCGGGGCTACGACGCGCGGGTAGGCGAGCGCGGGGTGAAGCTGTCGGGCGGCCAGCGCCAGCGCATCGCGATCGCCCGCGTGATCCTCAAGGACGCCCCGATCCTCGTCCTCGACGAGGCCACCTCCGCCCTCGATTCCGAGGTGGAGGCGGCGATCCAGGCCTCGCTCGCCTCCCTGATGGAGGGCAAGACCGTCATCGCCATCGCCCATCGCCTCTCGACCATCGCGGCTCTTGACCGGCTCATCGTGCTGGAGGGCGGGCGGATCGTGGAGGAGGGCACCCATGCCGAGCTGCTTCAGCGGGGCGGCCTTTACGCCCGCCTGTGGCAGCGCCAGTCCGGGGGCTTCCTCGGGTCGGAGGAGGCCTCGGCGGCTTGACGGAAAGTCGTGGCGGAAAAGGGGGATATCCCCAGCCGTTCTCTGGACAGAGCAGCTTGACCGTGCCAAAGAGCGCCCGCGCGGCGACGCCCAGTCGCATTGCGCGCGCGCGGGCGCGTGTGCTTGTTCCCAGCAGGCTGCGCTCCAGGCGTCGGGACCCCTCCCGATCCGACGACGCGCGGGTTTCCTCCCGATTTGTGATGCTGGAGAGCCGATCTTGGCGAATACCTCCACCGCCGCCGAACCGACCCGGCGCGACTTCCTCTTCATCGCCACCGGTGCGGCAGGTGCCATCGGCGCCGCCGCCGTCGTGTGGCCCTTCGTGTCCTCCATGGCGCCCGACGCCCAGACGGTCGCGGCCGGCGCCCCGATCGAGGTGGACCTCGCCCCCATCGCGGCCGGCCAGATCGTGAAGGTGTTCTGGCGCGGCAAGCTGATCTTCGTTCGGCACCGGACGCCGGAGGAGATCAAGGCCGCCCAGGACGTCGAGATCGCCTCGCTCCGCGACCCGCAGCCCGACACGGCCCGCGTCAAAGAGGGCAAGGCCGAATGGCTCGTCGTTTACGGCAGCTGTACCCATTTAGGGTGTGTGCCGCTCGGCCAGCAGGGCGAGTACAAGGGCTGGTTCTGCCCGTGCCACGGCTCGGTGTTCGACACCTCCGGCCGGGTGCGCGGCGGCCCCGCCCCCGTCAACCTGCCCTTGCCCGAATATACCTTCGTCTCCGACACCAAGATCCGGATCGGCGAAGCTTCGGCCACGGCCTAAGGCTTACGGCGCGTCAACAGACCAGGCGAATTTCATGAGCGATCATCACCCCACCGCCTATGTTCCGAAGAGCGCTTTCGGCAAGTGGTTCGAGAGCCGCCTTCCCATCGCGGGCCTCATCCACTCGTCCTTCATCGCGTTCCCGGTTCCGAGGAACCTGACCTATTTCTGGACCTTCGGCGCCATTCTGGTGTTCATGCTGGCGTCCCAGATCGTAACCGGCGTGTTCCTGGCGATGTACTACACGCCGCATGCGGACATGGCCTTCCAGTCCGTCGAGCACATCATGCGCGACGTGAATTACGGCTGGCTCATCCGGTATCTGCACGCCAACGGCGCGTCGATGTTCTTCATCGCCGTCTACATCCACATCTTCCGGAACTTCTACTACGGCTCCTACAAGGCGCCACGCGAGGTTCTGTACATCCTCGGCGTTATCATCTTCCTCCTCATGATGGCCACGGCCTTCCTCGGCTACGTGCTGCCGTGGGGCCAGATGAGCTACTGGGGCGCCACCGTCATCACGAACCTCTTCTCCGCAGTCCCGGTCATCGGCGACACGGTGGTGAGCTTCCTGTGGGGCGGCTACTCGGTCGGCAACCCGACGCTCAACCGCTTCTTCTCGCTCCACTTCCTCCTGCCCTTCATGATCGCGGGCGTGGTGGTGCTGCACATCTGGGCGCTCCACGTGCCGGGCCAGAACAACCCGACGGGCGTTCCGATCAAGTCGGGCAAGGACGCGGTTCCGTTCACCCCCTATGCGACGATCAAGGATCTCTTCGCGGTCTCCGTGTTCCTGATCTTCTTCGCCTGGTGGGTGTTCTACATCCCGAACTATCTCGGCCACGCCGACAACTACATCCCGGCGAACCCGTCCGTGACCCCGGCCCACATCGTGCCCGAATGGTACTTCCTGCCGTTCTACGCGATCCTGCGCGCCATTCCGGACAAGCTCGGCGGCGTCATCGCGATGATCGCGGCCATCCTGATCTGGTGCTTCATGCCCTGGCTCGACACCTCGAAGGTGCGCTCCACGGCGTATCGTCCCACCTACAAGATCTTCTTCTGGGTGTTCGTGGCGGTCTGCATCTTCCTCGGCTGGCTCGGCGCCAAGCCGGCGGAGGGCTGGTACGTGGTCGCCTCGCAGATCGCGACGGCCTACTACTTCGCCCACTTCCTCATCGTTCTGCCGGTGCTCGGCTTCATCGAGCGTCCGCTGCCCCTGCCGAGCTCGATCCTCGAATCGGTCATGGGCGTGCAGAAGGGCGGTGCGGGCATGCCGGCCGGGGCCGCGGCCTCACCACCGACCCAAGGCTGATCGCGAGCGGGATGAGATCCACCATGATGAAGCGTACCATCCTCCTCGCGGCGGCCCTGGTCGGGCTCTCCGGCCCGGCTCTGGCCGCCGGCGAGACGCCGACGCCGCCCCAGCTTTCCTGGAGCTGGCAGGGTCCGTTCGGCAAGTTCGACCGGGCACAGCTCCAGCGCGGCTTCAAGGTCTACCGGGAGGTCTGCGCCTCCTGCCACGGCCTCACTTACGTGTCGTTCCGCAACCTCGCCCAGCCCGGCGGACCGGAGTTCTCCGAAGCCCAGGTCCGGGCGCTTGCGGCCGAGTACAAGATCCAGGACGGCCCGAACGAGGCCGGCGACATGTTCGAGCGGCCCGGCCGTCCGGCCGACCGCTTCCCGGCGCCGTTCCCGAACGAGAACGCGGCTGCGGCGGCGAACGGCGGCAAGGCCCCGCCGGATCTGTCGCTGATGCCGAAGGCCCGCACCTTCGAGCGCGGCTTTCCCTTCTTCGTGCTCGACGTTTTCCGTCAATATTCGGAGAACGGCTCGGATTACCTCGCGGCTCTCCTCAAGGGCTACAAGGAGCCCCCAGCGGGCTTCGAGGTGCCTCCCGGTGGCCACTATAACGAGTACTACCCGGGCAACATCATCGCGATGCCGAATCCGATGAGCGACGGACAGGTCGAGTATCCCAAGCTGGAGAACGGCCAGCCGCAGGCTCCGGAGACCGTCGATCAGTATGCCCGCGACGTGACGGCCTTCCTGATGTGGACGGCTGAGCCGCACCTCGAAGCCCGCAAGGAGCTGGGCTTCAAGGTCATCGTGTTCCTGCTGCTCCTCACGGGCCTGCTCTACTTTACGAAGAAGAAGATCTGGGCCCGCATCGGCGGCGAGGTCGAGGGCCATGCAACGCCCCCGATGACCCACAACCCTTGAACGAGATGAAGGCCCCTCGGCGGGGCCTTTTTCTTGGCCCTTGAGCGATCTCTTCCATCCCGCCGCGGACGAGCTCTGGGGCCGTCCCGCTCACGCGATCCACGTCCAGCCGCACCTCACCTCCGAGGTGCAGCGGGCGTTGGCGCAGGTGCAGCGCCAGGCCGCGGCCCTGTGGCCCGGCGCGCTTCATCTCGCTCCGGAACCTGCGATCCACGTCACGATCTATCCGCTGGTGAGAGTGCCGGGCACATTCGACCGGATGGCCTATTGGAGCGAGATCGAACCAGCGAGCCGGGCGCTGGTGGCGGCTCACGCCGGGCGAAACGGGCCGATCACTCTGGCGTTCTCGGCAGTCCGCGTCATGAGCGCGGGGATCATCGCGGTGGCGGAAGATGCAAGCAGCCTCGTCGAGGCGATCCGGGCCGAGATCGTCGAGACGCTGCCGCCGCCGCCGGGTCTTGAGCCCCTTCGCTACGACCTCATTCACGCGACGCTCGCCCGCTTCGCATCGGGCGATCCGGTGCCGCGGCAGGCCGTCCGGCAGGTGGAGGCGATCCCCGTGTCGATTGCCGCGTCGGTCTCGCGCCTGAAGCTCACCCGGGAGACCCTCTTCCCCTGCCTCGTGACCGAGGAGATCGGCTCCTACCCGCTCGCGGGCGGCGAGCCCTAAAGCCGCTCGGGCTTGGCCCCGGCAACCCAGGCCGGTACACAAGCGAGATGTCTGACGGCCGGGGATGGCGATGACGAAAGCGGTGCTGGGGGTGATCGGCGGGTCGGGCGTGTACGACCTGCCCGGGCTCGAAGGGGTGCGGGAGGAGCGTGTCGCCTCGCCCTGGGGCGAGCCTTCCGACGCCCTGAGGATCGGCCGCATCGGCGCCACCGATGTGGTGTTCCTGCCCCGCCACGGACGCGGCCATTGGTACTCGCCCTCCGACATCAACTACCGCGCCAACATCGACGCTATGAAGCGCCTCGGCGTCACCGACATCGTTTCGATCAGCGCCTGCGGCTCGTTCCGCGAAGAGTATGAGCCGGGCTTCTTTCTCCTCGTAGACCAGTTCGTCGACCGCACCGACCGGCGCGAGAGTTCGTTCTTCTCGCGCGGCTGCGTCGCTCACGTATCCATGGCCCATCCTGTCGGGCCGAGGCTGCAGGACCGCATCGCTGCGGCTGCCGAAGCGGAGGGGATCGCCTTCGCCAGAGGCGGGACGTACGTGTGCATCGAGGGACCGCAATTCTCGTCCTACGCCGAGTCCGTCACCTATCGCGGCCTCGGCTACGACGTGATCGGCATGACCAACATGCCGGAGGCCAAGCTCGCCCGGGAGGCCGAGATCACCTACGCGACGGTCGCCATGGTGACGGATTTCGACTGCTGGCACCCGGATCACGATGCCGTGGACGTGGCCGCCGTGGTGGCGGTCGCCCAAGCCAACGCCGCCAAGGCCGCCCGGCTCGTCGCCCGCGTCGCCCGCGATTTGCCGGCCGAGCACGAGCCGTGCCCCGTGGGCTCCGACCGGGCCCTTGACGGTGCGATCATGACGGCGCCCTCGGCTCTCGACCCGGACCTCCTGAGAAAACTCGACGCGGTGGCCAGGCGGGTGCTGCCGAAGGCCTGAGCCAGTTGCGTCATGCTCCGTTCAGGGAACGTTTCGTTGTCTTGGTGCGTCTCGGTTCAATCCGGAGGATGGCGATGATCAGGGTGCTGACCCTTTCGACTTTTGCCGTATGGGCGCTCACCACGGGAGCTTTCGCCGGCAATACCTCGTCGAACTCAAGCTCCAATTCTTCGAACGGCGTCCACACGCGCGTCGATACCATCGTGACGGACGACGGCCGCGGCAGGCGCATCGAAGAACGGCGGGTCTACCGGCGCGAGGCGCCGCCTTACCGGAGCCTGCGCCAGCGCCGGATCGTCGAGGATGACGACTAGCGGGGTGCACGTGTGCACGAGGCGAGTCCACTTCTTGACCGAAAGGCTCTAAGGTCCCGCGTCCCCGCGAAGGCACGTTCATGGACCAGCGTCTCGTCTCCGATCTGAAATCCGCCATCCGCTCGATCCCGGACTACCCGAAGCCCGGCATCATCTTCCGCGACATCACCACGCTGCTCGGAGACGCGCGAGCGTTCCGCCGGTCCGTGGACGAACTCGTCTACCCTTATGCCGGCGGACGGGTCGACAAGGTGGCGGGCATCGAAGCGAGGGGGTTCATCCTCGGCGGGGCCGTGGCGCATCAGCTCTCGGCGGGCTTCGTGCCTATCCGCAAGAAGGGCAAGCTCCCGCACGAGACCGTGCGCATCGCCTACTCGCTCGAATACGGGGTCGACGAGATGGAGATCCACACGGACGCTATCGGCCAGGGAGAGCGCGTGGTCCTCGTGGACGATCTCATCGCGACGGGCGGCACGGCTATTGCGGCGACGAACCTGCTCCGGCAGATCGGCGCGAACATCGTGGCGGCCTGTTTCATCGTCGATTTGCCGGACCTCGGCGGCGCCCAGAAGCTGCGGGACATGGGCGTCGAGGTGCGCACGCTCATGAGCTTCGAGGGGCACTAGCCTGCGCTTCAGCAGGCCGCCGCTCCCAGAACACCGCCCCGTCGAACGAGAACACCTCCTCGCCGTGCTGGTTCACGCCGCTGTTGCGATGGAAGGCGAGGCCCCAGCCGGGCCGTGAGGCGGAGGCGCGGGTGCCGGTGATTGCCGAGCAATAGGTGATGGTGTCGCCCGCATAGACGGGCTTCGACCATTTCAGGTTCTTGAACCCCGGGGAGGGACCGAGCTCCGGCGGGCGCTCGCCCCGGCGCCGCGCCTCCTCCCGCGCCCGCTCGCGATAGCCGATCATCAGCCGCATCCAGACGGCCGCCGTGTGCCAGCCCGAAGCGCAGAGGCCCCCGAAGAGGCTGCGGCGGGCCGCCTCCTCGTCGAGGTGGAAGGGCTGAGGGTCGAACTGCCGGGCAAAGCGGACGATGTCCTCGGCCGTGAAGGTGTGGGTGCCGAGCGTGCTCGCCTCGCCCACCACCATCTCGTCGAGGTAGGCGGCGGGCCGGGGCGGAGCGAGTTCCAATTCCACCGCTCGGGCGCCCGGCTTCGGTCCGCTGCCCGGGGAGGGCGGCCATGGATGGCCGCCCCGGCCGAACATGATCCAGTTGGTCTGATGGAGCACCGTCTCGCCGCGCTGGTTCACCACCTCGAACGTGAAGTGGAGGAGGCCGATTTCGGGGCGGCTCTTCGAGGGCCGGGCTTCCACCACGCTTACCCGTGTCCGCAGTTCGTCGCCGGGACGGACCGGCGCCACCCACTTCACCTCCTCGACGCCGGGCGCCCCCATCGATGTGGCACCGTTGAGGAAACCGTCCGCGATAAGCCGCATGTTGAGGGCGCAGGTGTGCCATCCAGAGCCGATCAGCCCCCCAACGAAGGTTCCCTTCGCGGCCTCCTCGTCCATGTGGAAGGGCTGCGGGTCGAACTCGCGCGCGAAAGCGACGATGGCATCCTGGGTGACTGCGACCGGGCCGAACGTCGCGGACCAGCCGACGGGAAAATGTTCGAAAACGCGGAGCATGGGTGAACCTTGACGGTCCATCGGTAGCACGTCCGGGGGCGCCCTGTCAGGGCGTGAACCGGCCGGCCGCGTTATGCGCAAGGCGGATTGGCTCCGGAAGGCGGTATTTCGGCGAGCACCGCAGGACGAGCTCCGCGGCGGTGGGGATATCCGCGAGGTGGCCCGGCGAGACGAACATCGGGTTCTTGCCCGTCCGGGTCCGCAGAGCGACGCCGATGGTCTCGCCCTTGTGGACGAGGGGCGCGGCGGAGCCCTTCTCTTCGCCGAGATCACGGTAGCGCCCCGTCAGCAGGGTCTTGCCGCAGCCGATCGTGGGGCGTTCCAGCCAAAGCCCCATATGGCTCGCGATCCCGCAGCGGCGCGGGTGGGCGATGCCCATCCCGTCGAACAGGAACACGTCGGGTCGCTCCTTCAGCTTGTCGAACGCCTCCTCCAGCACCGGACCCTCCCGAAAGCTCAAGAGGCCGGGAACGTACGGGAAGGGCGTCGCGCGCCGGGCGACCACCGTCTCGACGGGCTGGAAGTCCGGATAGGCGACCACCACCACGGCGGCGTGGGACTGGTTCTCCTTCACGCTCACGTCGACGCCGGCGACGAGGCGCACGGCCTCAAGGTCGATGGGCCGGTCGGAGATCACCTCGCCTCGCAGGCGGTGCTGCAGTACGACGGCCTCCTCGGGCGTGACGGTCCAGTCGTGGCGGGGATGCAGGTTCATGGGTGCGGGGCTTAAGACCCCAACAACGCCCGGCCCAGCGAAACGATCCGCTCAGCCCCGGCGGTGGCGCCAGGGATCGCACCCTGCCGCGAAGAACGTCTTTACGGCGCTCGCGATGAAGGCGAGCGCCACGAGGGCCGCGAGGACGAGTTCAGCGGTGCCGGGGCCGGGGGACACGATGGCCCCGCCAACCCCGTAGAGGAGGGTTTCGACAGAATCCGGCATGGCGTTGGTCTCCATGCCCGTCGATGTAAGCGGCCTCGGCTGAACGAACAGCCAAGGTGCCGTTCACGAACCGGTCAGCATTTCGTGAGCGTCAGAGATTGAACCGGAAGTGCATCACGTCGCCGTCCTGCACGAGGTACTCCTTGCCTTCGAGACGCAGCTTGCCGGCGTCCCGCGCTCCCGCTTCCCCTTTGAGCGAAACGTAGTCGGGATAGGCGATGGTCTCGGCGCGGATGAAGCCCTTCTCGAAATCGGTGTGGATCACGCCCGCCGCCCGCGGGGCGCGGGTGCCACGGGTAATCGTCCAGGCGCGGGCCTCTTTCGGGCCAACGGTGAAGTAGGTGATGAGGCCGAGAAGTTCGTAGCCGGCCCGAATGACCCGATTGAGGCCGGGCTCGGTGAGGCCGATGGCCTCCAGGTACTCGGCCTGCTCGGCGGGGGGCAGCACCGCCACCTCGCTCTCGATCTTGGCCGAGACCACCACGGCTTTGGCGCCCTCCTCCTTGGCGCGGGCGAAGACGCGCTCCGAGAACGCGTTGCCCTTGTCGGCCGAGGCCTCCTCGACGTTGCAGACGTAAAGGACGGGCTTCGAGGAGAGGAGGCCGAGCATCTGGAACACCCGCTCCTCCTCGGGCTTGCGCTCCACGAGACGCGCAGGCTTGCCCTCGCGCAAAAGCGGCAGGGCCCGGTTGACGAGGTCGAGGGTCTCCTTCGCCTCCTTGTCGTTGCCCTTGGCCTTCTTCTCGAGCGCGGTCGCGCGCTTCTCGAGACTGTCGAGGTCGGCGAGCATGAGTTCCGTCTCGATGGTCTCGATGTCGGCGACGGGATCGATCTTGCCTTCCACGTGGGTGATGTCGCTGTCCTCGAAACAGCGCACGACGTGGGCGACCGCATCAACCTCGCGGATGTTCGCCAGGAACTGGTTGCCGAGACCCTCGCCCTTTGAGGCGCCGCGCACGAGGCCCGCGATGTCCACGAAGGTGAGGCGCGTCGGGATGATCTGGGCCGACTTCGCGATATCGGCGAGCGTGTCCAGCCGCTCGTCCGGCACCGCCACGTCGCCCACATTCGGCTCGATGGTGCAGAACGGATAATTTGCGGCCTGCGCGGCAGCGGTCTGCGTCAGCGCGTTGAAAAGGGTGGACTTGCCCACGTTGGGAAGTCCGACGATGCCCATCTTGAAGCCCATGGCCTCACTCCTTGTCCGTCCATCCTCGCGCTTCCATGGCGAGGTGGACCTTGTTCTGGAAACTCGTGTCTTCGCCCCGGGCGAGCAGGGCGGCGTGGTCGGCGACGGCCCGGGTGAGGTCGTCCACCCAGGGCTCGTCGGACTTCGCGAAATCGCCGAGCACATGGCGCTGCACCAGCGCCTTGTGGCCCGGATGGCCGATGCCGATTCGCACGCGGCGGTAATCGTTGCCGCAATGGGCGGTGATCGACCTGAGGCCGTTATGGCCCGCATTGCCGCCCCCGACCTTCACGCGCAGCTTCGCGGGCGGCAGGTCGAGCTCGTCGAAGAAGACCGTCACGTCCGAGAGCACCAGCTTGAAGAACGTCATGGCCTCGCGGACCGCGCGGCCGGACTCGTTCATGTAGGTCTCGGGCTTCAGGATCAGGACCTTCTCGCCATCGAGGGTGGCGTCAGCGGTTTGCCCCTGGAACCGCCTGCGCCAGGGGCCGGCATTATGGGCGCGCGCGACCGCATCGACGGCCATGAAGCCGACATTGTGGCGGTTCTTCGCATATTGGAGGCCTGGGTTGCCGAGGCCGACGAAGAGGCGCATCGCGTGTGCTCATACGCAAACGCTCCGGCCTTGCGGTCGGAGCGTCGAGGCCTGCGGGAGGTAAGGGGATCAGCCCTTCGCCGGAGCCTTGGCGGGCGCCTTGGCCGGAGCGGCGGGCGCCGCCTCGGCGGCCGGGGCCGCTGCCGTCACCTCGTTCATCCCCGAGGGAGCCACGCAGGTGACGAGCGTCACGTCTTCCTGCGAGGTTGGCTTGGCGCCGTTCGGCAGGGCGATGTCCGCCAGGTGGATCGACGAGCCGATGTCGAGCTCAGCGACGGAGGCCTCGACGAAGTCCGGGATCGCATCGGCCGGAACGAGAAGCTCCACCGAGTGCTCCACGACCTGGAGCGTGCCGCCGCGCTTCACGCCGGGCGACTTGTCCTGGCCGACCACGTGCACGGGCACCGTCACCTTGATGGACTGGCCTTCGGCGAGCCGCAGGAAGTCCACGTGGATGGGGAAATCCTTCACCGGGTCGAGCTGGTAGTCGCGCGGCAGGGCGCGGGTCTTGCGGCCGTCCACGTCGATCTCGAAGATCGTGGTGAGGAAGTGGCCGCCGAAGATCAGCTGCTTGGTCTGGTTGAAGTCGAGGGCGATCGCCTCGGCCGCCTGGCCGCCTCCATAGATGACGGCGGGTACTTGGCCTTGGCGACGAACGGCCCGGGCGGCCCCCTTGCCGGCCCGGTCGCGCGCCACGGCCTGAATCTGCTTCACAGCGCTCATGGTCGTGGTCCTCACAATGGTTGGTCAGAAAACCGAAGGCCGCTCAGGGGTTCGGGGAACCCGCCGGCGGCCGGACGGCTCAGCGCCCGTGCCTCCAAGGGTGTCTGGCGGACGCGAGCGGGCTTATAGGGGCAAATGCCTCGCGGCGCAAGAAAGGCGCTCAGCCTAGTCGAACAGGCTCGACACCGAGCTTTCGGTGGCCGTTCGGCCGATCGCCTCGCCCATGAGGTTGGCGATGGAGATCACGCGGATGTTGCGGGCGACCTTCACGGCTTCGGAGGGCTGGATCGAGTCGGTGATCACGAGCTCCTTCAGCTTGGAATTCGCGATGCGCGAGACGGCGCCTCCCGAGAGAACCCCGTGGGTGATGTAGGCGTAGACCTCCTTCGCGCCGTTCGCCAGCAGGGCTTCGGCCGCGTTCACGAGGGTGCCGCCGGAATCCACGATGTCGTCGACGAGAATGCAGGACCGGCCTGACACGTCGCCGATGATGTTCATCACCTCCGACTCGCCCGGGCGCTCGCGGCGCTTGTCGACGATGGCGAGTTGGGCGTCGATGCGCTTGGCGAGCGCTCTTGCGCGCACGACGCCGCCCACGTCCGGCGAGACGACCATGCGAGCGCCGCCCTCGAGGCGCTCCTTGATATCGCGGGCGAGGATCGGGGCGCTGTAGAGATTGTCCGTCGGGATGTCGAAGAAGCCCTGAATTTGGCCGGCGTGCAGGTCAACCGTGAGCACCCGGTCGGCACCCGCATGGGTGATCAGGTTGGCGACGAGCTTGGCGGAAATCGGGGTGCGGGGCCCGGGCTTCCGGTCCTGGCGGGCATAGCCGAAATAGGGGATCACCGCGGTGATGCGCCGGGCCGAGGCGCGGCGGAGGGCATCCGTGATGATGAGGAGTTCCATCAGGTGGTCGTTCGTCGGAAAGGACGTCGACTGGATGATGAACACGTCCTCGCCGCGGACATTCTCCTGGATCTCGACGAACACTTCCATGTCCGCGAAGCGTTTCACCTGGCAGCGGGCGAGCGGCACATCGAGATAAGCGGAGATGGCCTCTGCCAGCGGACGGTTGGAGTTTCCCGCGACGAGCTTCATGCCGACCCTAACTGACCAAACCTGTTGGGCATGCCCGAACGAGCCCGGGTGGGCCTGAGGCGAGGGGGTCTTAGCAGCGTTGAGAAACCGTCACAATACGTCTCGGGCCGCAAGGAGAGTCGATTCCCGGCCTTTTCGGCCCAAACGCTATTCGCCAGCCGATTGAAGCCCGAAAGCCGGGTCGGCGGCCCCGGCATCCGCCACCAGGGTTCCGCCGCCCTGCTTCGCTTCGGCGAGGAAGGACGCGATCTCGTCCATGCTGGCCGCCGCCAGCTTCGCCAGGGTCTCCTTGTCCAGGCCCTGCCAGGGATCCGGCTGGGCCCCAGCCCGGATCGGGCTCGAACCGGTCAGCCGCCGCGCCCGGCGCTTCTCGGTGTCGAAGACGTCCCAGACGACCGCCACGGTGCTCCCTCCGGCGGCATCGACGTTGGCCGAGAGGTGCCCCCGCACCTGGTAGCGGGCCTCGCCGTCCCCCTGCACGAGGTCGACCTTCTTGGCGGCGGCGGCAGAATAGATTTCGCTCGCAAAAGCGGTCTTCACCCGCTGAGGAGCACCGTCGACGATGTCGACGGTGATGGGCACGCCGTCCGGCGATCCCTTCGTCGCCGTGGCGGTGGTCTGGCAGGCGGCAAGGCCCGCGAAAGCGGCCGCGCCGAGGAGGCGCAGAGCGAGCGTCATTGATGTCATGGTGGTGCCCCGGACCGTTCGTTGCGACGGTTTAGGGAAGTCTTAACTCTAGCGCAGGACGAGGTCCAGATCGGGCAGCGTCACGGGTTTTGCGCCGTCCTGCGTCACGATGGACGTGCGGCCGAGACACATGGCGGTTTCGGTCTCGGAGTCCATCAGGATCATGTGGGCGAAGAACACCATGCCGGGCTCGATCACCCACGGATTGGCCTCGTAGAACATGGGCCAGTCCATCCAGGAGGGTGTGAACTTCGCGCCCAGCGAGTAGCCGCAGGCGTTGAGCCGGTGTTGGGAAAGCCCGTGCGCATCAAGGACACGGGTGTGGGCCGCGAAAACGTCTCCCGCCGTGCGGCCGGGGCGCATCTCGGCCTCGCAGGCGAGCAGCGCTTCCCGGGCAGCCTCGTGATAAGGGCGGTGCAGGCGCTTCGGCTTGCCCACCGGCACGGTGCGCATGATCGCGGCATGGTAGCGACGGAAGGCGCCGGCGAATTCTAGGGTGATCTGGTCCTGCGCTTCGAGCCTGCGGCGCCCCGATTTGTAGCGGCACAGGAGCGCGTCGGCCCCAGACCCGATGATGAACTCGTTGCCGGGGTAATCGCCGCCGGCGACGAAGATGGCCGCGTGCTGCGCCGCCAGGATCTCGCCCTCGTCGGCTTCGGCGCGGATGAGGTCGAGCGCCGCCCGGTCCGCTGCATCCGCGAGGCGTCCGGCTTCGCGGACATGGGCGAGTTCCTCCTCCGACTTCAAGGCGCGCAGGCGTGTGACGAGGGTCGAGGCGTCCTCCAGGGCCGCAAAGCCGTCGAAGGCCGCGTCGAGCTTTCGCCCGTTCGAGGCGACGAGGCCGTACGATTCGTATTCGACGCCGATCCGCCGGCCCTGCAGGGCGAGATCGGCGGCCAGGGCCTTCAGATCCTGGGCCGGATTTGCGTCCGCGGCGTCCTTCCAGATCCGGATGTCCTCGATGACCGACGTATGCCGCGCCTGGCGCAGATCGGCCGACCGGGTGAGGAGCGCCATCCTTCCGTCCGACGTGACGACGAGGCTCTGGAAGAAGCAGAAGCCGAAGGTGTCGTAGCCCGTCAGCCAGTACATGGATTCCTGCTGGAACAGGAGTATGGCGTCGAGGCGCTCCCGCTCCATGGCGGCGAGAAGGGCGGCCTTGCGGCGGGCGAATTCGGCGGGCGTGAAATGAAGAGCCATGGCTCCCCGTTAGGCGAGCCCGGCGCGATCCGCAACATTCAGCGCGCTCTCCCGGCGACCCGGTCGAGGCCGACCGCCAGCAGGCCGGCGAGCAGCCCCCAGAAGGCCGAGCCGATCCCGAGGAGCTGGAAGCCGGATGCGGTTACGGTGAGCGTCAGGATGGCCGGGAAGCGCTTGCCCTCGTCGGACATCGCGGTGCCGAGAGCGGCCGCGAGCGCTCCCATGAGGCCAAGGCCCGCCACCGTCTTGATCAGCTCCGCGGGAAGGGCCGTGATGAGGGCGATGAGCGCTCCGCCGAAAATGGCGAAGAGGAGGTAGCACCCGGCGTAGAACGGGCCGGTCATCCAGCGTTTTCCCGGATCGGGATGGGTGTCGGGCCCGGTGCAGATCGCAGCCGAGATGGCCGCCAGATTGCTCGTATGGGCGCCGAAGGGCGCCGACAGGACCGACGCGAAACCCGTGACGGCGAGGATGGAGCGGGTCGGCACTGCGGCGTAGCCGGAGGCCCGCAGCACGGCGAAGCCCGGCAGGTTCTGGGAGGCCATGGTGACGAGGTACAAGGGCAGGCCGAGCCCCACCAGAACCGCGGGGTCGAAACTCGGCGCCACCCATTCGAGATTCGCAAAGACGCTCTCCATGGCAATCGGCTTGGCCGTTCCCGTGCCGAAGGCGGCCGCGAGCCCGGCGCCGAGAACCGCGAGCACGGCGAGGGCAGGGCTCACGACCCGCACGACCAGGAAGAGAGCGACGAGCGGCAGGACGAGGAGCGGCGCGCCCTGCGCGCTCTCGAACACCGCCACGACGAAACGGACGATGACGCCCGCCAGCATCGCGGCTGCGACGGGCGCCGGGATGCGCTCGATCAGGGCTCCGACGGGCCTGAACGCGGCCGTAGCGAGGATCAGCGCGCCGGCGAGGAGAAAGGCGCCGACCGCGGCCTCGATAGTGACGCCGCTCGTCGCCGCCACGAGGGCGGCGCCCGGTGTCGACCACGCGGTGATGATCGGCAGCCGGTGGCGCAGGCTCAGGAACCCGCTCGTTCCGGCCATGCACAGGCAGAGCGCCGCCACCCAGGAGGAGGTCTGGCCCGGCGTCGCGCCCACCGCCTGGGCGGCCGAGATGATGAGCGCGACGGTGCTGCCGAAACCCACGAGGGCCGCGACGACGGCGGAGGTGACGACGGAAAGGCGCATCGGGGCAGGATCTCGAAGGCTGGCGAGGCTTGGCCGTTTAGGCCGCCTGCGCCCACCGGTCTAGGACAGGAGAGCTTTTGGCCTTTCCTCGGGACTCCGCGACTCTTACATCTCCCCCATGAGCCGCAATACCTACAACGACGTTCCCCCGGACATTCTGGACAACGACGAAGACGAGGATCTGACCGCCACAGGGGCGGGGTCGGACGTCGAGCTCGATCTTGAGGTCAATCCCGGGCTCGTCGAGCGCGGCACGGAGGTGATCAAGCGGTTCTGGACGACGCTGCCGAACGCGCCCGGCGTTTACCGCATGCTCGACGGCAAGGGCGACGTTCTCTACGTCGGCAAGGCGAAGAGCCTCAAGAACCGTGTCGGCTCCTATGCCCGGGGCCAGGCACATTCGAACCGCATCGCCCGCATGATCGGCGAGACGGCCTCCATGGAGTTCGTCACCACGGCGACGGAGACGGAGGCGCTGCTGCTCGAGGCCAACCTCATCAAGCAGCTGAAGCCCCGCTTCAACGTGCTGATGCGCGACGACAAATCGCTCCCTTACATCCTCCTCACGGCCGATCACGAGGCGCCGCAGATCGTGAAGCACCGCGGGGCGCGAAAGCGCAAGGGCGACTATTACGGGCCCTTCGCGAGCGTCTGGGCGGTGAACCGCACCGTGAACGCGCTCCAGCGGGCGTTCCTGCTGCGCTCGTGCAACGATTCCTTCTACGAGAACCGCACGCGGCCCTGCCTGCTGTTTCAGATCAAGCGCTGCTCGGGCCCGTGCACGCAGGAAATCCCGATCCCCGAATACCAGAACCTCGCCTCGGAGGCGCGGGCGTTCCTGGCCGGCAAGTCGAACGCCGTGAAGGAGCGCATCACGGCCGAGATGCAGGATGCGTCCGAGTCGCTCGAATTCGAGCGGGCGGCCCGCTACCGCGACCGCCTCGCGGCGCTCTCGGCGATCCAGGGCGTCCAGGGGGTGAACACGCAATCCGTCGAGGAGGCGGACGTGTTCGCTCTCGACGAGCAGGCCGGGCAGTTCTGCATCGAGGTGTTCTTCTTCCGGAACTGGCAGAACTGGGGCAACCGGGCCTATTTCCCCAAGGCCGACAAGTCGATGACCCCCGACGAGGTGCTGGCCTCCTTCGTCGCCCAGTTCTACGACGACAAGCCCGCGCCGCGGATCGTGCTACTCTCGCACGAGATCGAGGATGCGGAGCTGATGGCGGCGGCCCTGTCGAGCCGCGCCGATCACCGCGTCGAGATCCATGCGCCCCAGCGCGGCGAGCGGCGGCAACTGATCGAATACGTGCTGCGCAACGCGCGGGAGGCCCTGGGCAGGCGTCTTGCCGACACGGCGTCGCAGCAAAAGCTTTTGGTGTCGCTGAGCCAGGCCTTCGGCATGAGCCGGGTACCGCGCCGGGTGGAGGTCTACGACAACTCGCACATCATGGGCACCAACGCCGTGGGCGCCATGGTCGTCGCCGGTGCCGGCGGGTTCATGAAGCAGCACTACCGGACCTTCAACATGAAGTCGGAGGACCTGAAGCCGGGCGACGATTACGGGATGATGAAAGAGATGCTGCAGCGGCGGTTCGCGCGACTCGTCAAGGAAGCGCCGAAAGTCCCTCTCCCCTCCGGGGGAGAGAGTGTCGAGGGGAGCGAGCCGGGGGAGGGCAGGGCTGACGGGAACGGTTCCTCTCATGCGGAACCCTGCCCCGCGGAGGGGAGAGGGGAGGGCGACGACGGATTTCCGGCCTGGCCCGATCTCGTCCTCATCGACGGCGGTAAGGGGCAGCTCGAGGCGGCGCGGCAGGCGCTCACGGAGGTGGGCGTTCCCGAAAACGAGGTGACCCTCGTCGGGATCGCGAAGGGCCGCGATCGCGATGCGGGCCGCGAGACCTTCTTCCGGATCGGGCAGCCGCCCTTCAAGCTGCCGCCGCGGGATCCTGCCCTCTACTTCGTCCAGCGCCTGCGCGACGAGGCCCACCGCTTCGCCATCGGTGCCCACCGGGCCAAGCGCAAGCGCGAGATGGTGAAGAACCCCCTCGACGAGATCCCGGGGATCGGCCCGACGCGCAAGCGTGCGCTGCTGCACCATTTCGGAACCGTGAAGGCGATCCAGCGGGCGGCCCTGGAGGACCTCATGAAGGCGCCGGGGGTCAACGCCGCGACCGCAAGGGCGGTCTACGACTTCTTCCATGCCTGAGGCCTGAGCCGGCCTCAGCCGGGCGTCTGCCACCCCGGCCCGGGATCGCGCCCCAGTGTCGGGGGCCCACCTCGCCGGTCCTGCAAGGGCGATGGGCGGTTGACGCCCGGCACCTCGCCATGTTTCCTGCCCCGCGATGAGCGTTGCCTCCCCCATGCGCCGGTCGAAAGCCCTGAGCCTGCCCAATATCCTGACCTATGGCCGGCTCGCAGCGGTGCCGGCCGTGGTGGGACTGCTGTTCTGGCCCGAGGATCTGTGGTCCCGCTGGTTCGCGCTCGGCATCTTCATCCTGGCCGCCATCACCGACTATTTCGACGGCTACTTCGCGCGCGCCTACGCGCAGCAATCCGCGCTCGGCCGCATGCTCGACCCCATCGCCGACAAGCTACTCGTGGCCGCCTGCCTCCTCATGCTGGTGGCGGATCGCACGATCCAGTCCTGGGCGATCTGGGCGGCCATCGTGATCCTGTGCCGCGAGATTCTGGTCTCGGGCCTGCGCGAGTTCCTGGCCGAGCTCAAGGTGAGCGTGCCGGTGAGCCGAGTTGCCAAGTGGAAGACGACCGTCCAGCTCGTGGCGGTGGGTTTCCTGATCGCGGGGCCCGCGGGCGAGACGGTTCTGCCGGGCACGATCACCATCGGCATCGGGCTCCTGGTCGCGGCGGCGATCCTGACGCTTTATACCGGTTGGGATTACCTCAAGGCCGGCCTCCAGCACCTGATGGACGAAGGGTAGGCGCGTGAAGCTGGTTTATTTCGCCTGGGTGCGCGAGCGCATCGGCAAAGCGGACGAGGAGGTCGAACTCCCCGCCGGGATCGTCACGGTCACCGACCTCGTACGGTGGCTGAAGGGGCGGGGCGAGGAATACGCCTATGCATTCGAGAACGAGGGCGTCGTGCGCGCCGCGATCGACCACACTCACGTGAAGCCCGACGCGCCGTTGGACGGCGCTCGGGAGATCGCCTTCTTCCCACCCATGACGGGCGGCTGATGACGCCGCAGGTCCGCGTTCAGGCCGAACCCTTTGACGCTGCGACCGAGATCGCCGCCCTCACCGAAGGCCGCGCCGATATCGGCGCCGTCGTGACCTTCACGGGGTTTTGCCGAGACGAGGGCGGACGACTCGCCGCCCTCGAACTCGAACATTACCCCGGCATGGCGGAAGCCGAGATGATGCGGGTGGCCGGGGAGGCGGCCGCGCGCTGGCCTCTCACGGGTCTCGTGGCCGTCCACCGTTTCGGGACGATCACGCCGGGCCAGCCCATCGTCCTCGTGGTCACGGCCTCAGGTCATCGCGCGGCGGCCTTCGACGCGGCCGCGTTCCTGATGGACTACCTCAAGACGCGCGCCCCGTTCTGGAAGCGCGAGCATCTTGTCGACGGCACCGCGGGGCCTTGGGTCGAGGCTAAGAGCGAGGACGACGCGGCGGCCGGGCGCTGGGCTTAAATGCGCGCGGCCAATCCGGCCCGGATCGCCTCGCAGTTCGGCCAGTAATACTGCACGACCTCGAACGGGTGACCGTCGATCCTGACGGTGACGGCCTTCGCGACGGTGCCCCCGATCGCATCGTAGAAGCCGCGATACGGGTTCTGGGCGAAAGCCGAGATGGCGAGGGCGCCGGGCGAGCGGGCCTCGAGCCAGTCGACGCCGGCCAAGAGCAGCGCCGTCCCGAGGCCCTGCCGTTGCGCCTCAAGATCGATGTAGAGGAGCGGCACGAAACCCGCCGTGCCGAGACCGTCCTTGTCGCCGAGCCGCAGGGCGATGAAGCCCCGCACGCGGCTCTCGGCCTCGGCGATCAGCAGCGCCTCCGTTTCGGGATCGAGGCCCGACGTCAGCCAGGATTCGATCTCTCGCGCACGGTGGCCGGAATCGGTGCGGGGCGCGAGCACGGCCTCCGGCATGAAGCCGCCATAGGCCTGGCGCCACCCCGCGGCAAGAATGCGGGCGATCTCCGGGATGTCGGTTGCCGACCAGGATCGGATGAGGGCCATCTGCCCGCCTTACCAGCGAAGCGCGCCGGGCGCAGCAACCCTTGACGGACGGACCGCCCGGGCGGAGCATCCCGTCTGAACCAAGGAGAGGATCCCATGCGCCGCGTCCTCCTGTGCCTCAGTCTCCTCCTGCCGCTGCCGGCCTGGGCGCACGGCCCGGCGTTTCAGCCTGCGCAGGCTCCGGCCCACAACCCGCTCGACTGCTGGTGTCTTGCAAAGGGACAGCGTTTCGCGCCGGGGGAGAGCGTATGTCTTCGCACGGCCGAGGGCGGGCGCATGGCCGAATGCCGCATGGAAGTAAATGTCATGTCGTGGAGCTTCACCGACCGTTCGTGCCCCGAAACGTAGAGGCGGCGAACCTGCTGACCGTCGGCTTCCGGCCTGCCCTCTTGAAGAGCGGGCGGCCCTAGAGCACGCCGGCCACGATGGCGCCGATCAGGGCGAGCGATGCGCAGAACGCTGCGATGTTCAGGCTTGAAGCCATGGTTTGCCTCGCGGTCAGGTCGGTCCGGTCTGCAGCCGGGCAGAACCTGGAACCACACGGTATCCGAAGGCTGAAAGGCCGCAAGCCCGACGAAGAGGCAGGGACGCGGCCGTCGGCGCCCGGCACGCGGCTCTCAGGTCCAAGCGCCTGTCCGGGCGAATGAAAAACTTGCCTGTGCAGAAAGTCGGCTACTGGGACGCGCGGATGGCCCGTTCCAGAAAGGCCGCAGCCGCGGTCGCCTTGTCGTCGTCGCCGAAGCCGGCCACCACCTGAACGCCCACAGGCAATCCGTCCGCATCGCTGAAGCCCGGCACGTGAAGGCAGGGGTTGCCCATCAGCGTCCAGAGCCGGTTGAAGCGGGCATTGCCGGTTGAGCCGAGCCCGCGAGGCGCTGCGCCCGGTGCCGCGAAGGTGAGCAGCGCGTCGTAATCCTCGAACACCCGGGCGAGGGCGCCGCGCGCCCGGTGGGCGATGCGGCGGGCGTCGTCATAGGCTTCCACTGTGATGTCCTGAGCGGCTTCGAGCGCGCCTCGGAGAAGCGGCGGCAGAGCCGCCCGGTGCCGGTCGAACTCGTGGGCGAGAGCCTGCCTCGCCTCGAAATCCTGGATCGTCGGATGGATGCGGAAGGCGTCGGCGAGAAGCGGCGGCAGATGGATGTTCTTCACCTGGGCTCCGGCCCGCTCGGCGGCTTTGCAAGCCCGGTCGAGCGCCACGACAGCGGACGGGTCCGGCGCCTCCGCGAAATCCTGGGTGACGACGGCGAAACGCGGGGCAGGGGGCTCACGCCCGTCGACGCGAACTTCGTCCCGTCCGGTCAGGGCCGCAAGGGCGTAGGCTGCATCCGCGACGGTCGCCGCGAAGACGCCCGGGGTATCGAGGGACCAGGAGAACGCCTTGATGCCGACCGTGGGGAGGATGCGGTAGGAGGGCTTGAGGCCCACCACGCCGCAGAACGCGGCCGGACGGATGACGGAGCCGCCGGTCTGCGTCCCGATGCCGAGCGGAACGAAGCCTGCCGCCACCGCCGCCGCCGACCCGGAGGACGATCCGCCGGGCGTGTGGTCGCGGTTCGCCGGGTTCCGAGTTCCGGCCGGATCGAGATAGGCGAAAGGGGTCGTGACGGTCTTGCCGATCACCGTGCCGCCCGCCCGCTTCAGCGCCGCGACGATCGAAGCGTCGGCCTTGGGACGCCAGCCGGCGTAGAGGGGCGAGCCGAGCTCGGTTGGGAGGTCCGCCGTGTCGATGATGTCCTTCACGCCGGCTGCGATGCCCCGCAGCGGTCCGTCGCGGCGGATCTCGGCGGCGTGATCTACCGTCGCGAACGCGCCGATCTCGCCGTCCCCTGCCGCGATCGCCTCCCGGGCGAGCCGCACGGCGCCCTCGGGCGTCAGGGAGCCGTCGTCCATGCGGCGCAGGAGGTCGAGGATGGACAGCATGGCGTGACGTTCCGGGACAGGCATGGGCCGCTCTCCTAGCATCTGTGCGGGAGCCGCGCATTCGTTGAAGCGGATAGTTGACGGAGCGTTTACCGGATCCGGCACATAGTGAGGCATGCGCCGTGGGTTTGTTGCGTTCATCGCCCTGACGCTCGTTGCGTTGGGGATCACCGGGTGCGGGCTGTTCAGGTTCGAGCAGCGCGAGCCCTGGCGTGTCCAGGCCGAAGAAGCCTGCCTCGCGCAAAAGCAGGTCCAGCCCTCCGCCTACATGTCGCGCTCGTCCAAGATCAGCGGGCCGGGGGCGTGCGGGGTGGACTATCCCTTCAAGATAGCGGCCTTCTCCGGCGGCACCGTGGGCCTGAGCTCGCAGGTGACGCTCGCCTGCCCGATCATTCCCCGGATCGATACCTGGCTCGACGAGGTCGTGAAGCCGGCGGCCGAGCTCTATTTCGGCGTTCCGGTGGTGGATCTGAGGGCCGGCTCTTATTCGTGCCGTCCGCAGAACAATCGTCGCGGCGCGAAGCTGTCGGAACACTCCTTCGGCAATGCCCTCGACATCATGTCCTTCCATCTCGCGGACGGGCGCGAGGTCACGGTGCTCAAGGGCTGGAAGGGCAATCAGCAGGAGCAGGAGTTTCTGCGCGAGGTGTTCGTCGGTGCTTGCCGCTACTTCAACACCGTGCTCGGCCCGGGCGCCGACATGTTCCACTACGATCACTTCCACATCGACCTTGCCCGCCACGATCCGCGGGGGGAGCGGGCCATCTGCAAGCCCGCCCTAAAATTCGCTTCCCGCCTCGATGCGGCGCGGACCGGGCGCCAGGAGACTCCTTGGCAGGGTTCGGCCGATCTCCCCCTTGAGGTCGAGGAGGAGCCCGTCGAAGAGGTGCCCGCCGCAGTCCGTCGGCCGGGTCCCGGCGTCAGGCAGCCCGGTGCCGCCTACTCGGCAGCGGATGCCGTCGACCCGCCCTTCGCGCCCCCGGCGCCGATGCCGCCGGGCCGCCCCCTCGGACCGGGCGCGCCAGCGGGCCAGGCACCCGGCCCCCGCTTCCCTGAGCCCTACCGTTCGCCCCTTTACAACCGCCCCCCTGTTGCCGGACAGCCACCTCAGCTGCTCAACGGACACGGGATCTACTAGAAGCGTGACCGGAGCCTTGACGTGGTGTCGGGGTGCCCACATGGTCGCACAAACCGAGATGTCTCGAACCGGAGCCCCTTTGATGCGCGTCCTGGCCTTGGCCCTGTCCTGCGCGATGCTGAGCCTCCCCGTGCTCGCCCGCGAGATCGACCCCGCGGAGCGGCGCGAGGTTCCCTACGACGCTGCCATCCCGGTCTGCGACAACATGCTGGTGCTCGGCGAGATCGCCGACCGGTTCAAGACCACCGAGAGCCGGTTCTGGAATTCGAGCCTGCAGATCGTCGCCTTCGAGCGGGTGAAGCAGATCGCCTGGCGTCCGTGGGGCCTCGACTTCATCCCCCGCCGGTTCTGCTCCGGCACGGTGCTCACCTCCGACGGCCACCGCCGCCGCATCGACTTCTCGGTCCGCGAGGACCTGAGCTTCATCGGGGCGTCCTGGGGCACCGAATGGTGCGTGCAGGGTCTCGACCGCCACTACGCCTACGCCCCGCACTGCCGCCAGGCGCGCCCGTGACGGCCCTCCGGCGCCTCGGCCTGGCCGGGGCGCTGATGCTGCTCGCCCTGCCGGCCGCCGGCCAGCCCCGCGAGACCCGCGGCGCACCCGTGGGCGCTTTCGACTTCTACGTGCTGGCTCTGTCGTGGTCCCCCGGTTTTTGCGAGGCCGGAGGAAGCGCCAAGGGGCGGGAGCAGTGCGAGGCCGGCCGCGAGCTTGGTTTCGTCGTCCATGGCCTGTGGCCCCAATCCGAGCAGGGCTATCCGAGCTATTGCGAGCCGGGCGGGCGTTCGGCCCCGAGCGCCTCCCTCGACGAGGCCAGGGGCCTGTTCCCCGACGAGGGCCTCGCGCGCTATCAATGGCGCAAACACGGCACGTGCTCGGGCCTGGGCCCCACCGATTTCTTCCGAGCCGTCAGGCAGGCCCGCGAGCGGGTGCGGGTGCCGGACCGGCTCGAAAGGCCCGTCCAGGACGCCAAGGTGCTCGCCTATGAGATCGAGCGGGCCTTCACCGAGACCAATCCCGGGCTGCGGCCCGAGATGATGGCGGTGGAGTGCGGGCGGCGGGTGTTCCAGGAGATCCGAATCTGCATGACGAAGGACCTGCGGGGCTTCCGGGCCTGCCCCGAGGTAGACCGGGCCGGCTGCAGGGCCGGCGAGATCACCGTCAACGCGATCAGATGAACTACCGCCACGCCTTTCACGCGGGCAACTTCGCCGACGTGATGAAGCATGCTCTGCTCGTGCGCATCATCGCCTATCTCCAGCGCAAGGACACGCCGATCCGCGTGATCGACACCCATGCGGGTATCGGCCTTTACGATCTTGCCGCCGACGAGGCGGCCCGCACGGGCGAGTGGGCGGAGGGCATCGGCCGGCTCGGCGAGCCCTTGTCCCCCGAGGCGGAGGCCATCTTCGAACCTTATCGGCTGATCCTCGCCGAAGTGCGGGCCCGGCATGGGCAGGAGGTCTATCCGGGCTCGCCCGGGATCGTCCGCGAGATGCTGCGGCGGGGCGACCGAGGCGTGTTCGTGGAGCTTCACCCGGCCGACCACGCGGCGCTCGCCGGGCGCTTCAACGCGGTTCAGAACCTCAAGGTGATGCATCTCGACGGCTGGACGGCGCTGCACGCCCTGATCCCTCCGAAGGAGAAGCGTGGGCTCGTGCTCGTCGATCCCCCGTACGAGGAGCCGAACGAGCTCCAGCGTCTCGGCGGCGAACTGCTGGCGGCTCTGCGCAAGTGGCCGACCGGCGTTTATGTCGGCTGGTACCCGATCAAGGATCAGGCGCCAGTTGACCGGATGGCGCAGGCCCTTCATCAGGGCAGCCCTCGCCCGGTCCTGCGCCTCGAATTGCTCATCGACGATCCCCGCGACCGGACGCGGCTCAACGGGAGCGGCCTCGTCGTAATCAACCCGCCCTTCAGCCTGAAAGAGGAGGCGGAGGCGCTTTTGCCGGCGCTGGCCGAACGCCTCTCGCGCCAGGGCTACGGCGCTTTCCGCTGCGAGGCTCTGGGACCGGCGGCTTGACCCGGTGCGGAATCGGCGGCGATCGGGCCGCGGAGATGCGGGGAAAACTTCGCCTTTTCGGCCTCAGCGTCCGTGCGGCGGCCGGGGATGACAGACGGTCAGGCTTGCTCCAAGAGGGGTGACCGATCCACCAAGGAGCGCCCATGCTCACCCTTCGCTCGTCGCCCGCCTCGCCCTTCGGCCGCAAGGTCAAGATCAGCGCCGCCCTGCTCGGCCTTGAGGACCGCATCGAGACCGTCGAGGCCGACACCCTCGACCCGAACGACAGCCTCCGGCAGCAGAATCCTCTCGGGAAGATTCCGGCCCTGATCCTGGAGAGCGGCGAAACGCTCTACGATTCCCGTGTCATCGCCGAGTACCTCGACCATCTCGCCGGCGGGCGGCTGTTTCCGGCAGGCGAAGCGCGCTTTCCGGCCATCACCCAGATGGTGCTGGCTGACGGCATCGCCGAGGCGGCGCTCCTGCAAGTCTATGAGGGACGCTGGCGGGAGGAGGATAAGCGGGAGCCCCGCTGGCTCGATTACCAAGCAGGGAAGATTACCCGAGGTCTCGCGTATGCTGAGACGCATCTCTCGACGCCCGCTCCCGAGCTCCACATCGGCCACGTCGCCCTGGCGTGCGCCCTCGGCTATCTCGATCTGCGCTTCGAGGGACGCTGGCGGGCAACCCACCCGCGCCTCGTCGCCTGGCTCGAAGATTTCGCCGGGCGGGTGCCCGCCTTCGAGAAGACGAAGGTGAAGCCCTGACGTCATGAAGAAAGGCCCGGCCGAGCCGGGCCTTTCCGCTCGATCCGCCGTGAGGCGGATCAGAACTTGAACGAAACGCCGGCGCGAACGGTGTGGAAGTCCACGTCGTCGCCGCCGCTGCGGAAGGCCACGTCGTTGAAGCTGTTCCCGCCCCGGTCGAAGTTCGTGTAGCGGTACTCGACGCGCGCCGTCAGGTTGTTGGTGAAGGCGTACTCGACACCCGCACCCACCGTGTAGCCCCACTCGACGCCGTCGTCCTTGCCGTTGAAGTAGGTGCCGAACGGTCCGACGAAGGTGCGGTCATTGCCCGAGAAGTTCGCGAAGGCGAAACCGCCGGTGGCGTAGATCAGGGCACGATCGAAGGCGAAGCCGAGACGGCCGCGGACCGAGCCCTGGAAGTCGATGTCGTTGCCGTTCTCGACCGAGTACTCGTTGCCGCCATTGTCGACGTAAGTGTAAGTCCGACCGCCGCCGAGGCTCGTCGCCTCGATGTCGGCCTCGGCACCCAGCACGATCGAGCCGAACTGGAAGTTGTAGCCGATATGGGCGCCGCCCACGAAGCCGTCGCTCTCGTCGTCGTCGAAGCCGTTATCGACCGCAACGACGTCCGCTGTCCCGTTGCCGTCGAGATCGACCGAAGTCACGCTGCCATAATCGCGGTCGTTGTTCCCGTAGGCATAGCCCGCCTGCACACCGGCGTAGAGGCCGGTCCAGGTGAAGATCGGGATGGCCTGCACCGGCATCGGCGCGACGGGGGCCGTGCGGCGGGGGAGGTCGGCTGCATGGGCCGCCGAGAGGAGGCTGCCGAACGCGACGCCGGCGAGCAAAAGTTTCTTCATGAGGGTACTCCTGGTGATGAACCCTGGCCTGTGGTTCTTCGATCCGAACCGGGCAGGCCTGCGAGAGCGCCGTTATAGGGCGCAGGTTGGATGAGGTCTGTTGCACCTCGGGCACGCGGTGAAAGCCCACCGTGGCAGAAACGGGGCGAGAATGTGCTGTAACGGCACCCACTTAGGCGCGTTTCTCTCAAGCTTCAGCCGTGCCTCTTCTCGACAGGCCTTGGAAGAACGATCCGTTCACGAACCTGCGCCGTATGAACACTGCCTCACATCTGCCCCACCACTGAAGAGCGCGTTAGGACATGACACAGGTCGCCTTGGTCACCGGCGGCGCCCAGCGGATCGGGCGCACCATCGTGGAACGGCTGGCGGGCGAGGGATTCGCCGTTGCGGTTCACTACAACCGGTCCGCCGACGCGGCCCGAAGCGTGGTGGCGAGCGCCGAGTCGGAGGGTGTGAGGGCCGCAGCGGTCCAGGCCGACCTCGCCGATCCGGCCGCGACCGGCGCCATGATGGAAGAGGCTGCCCGGAGGCTCGGACCCGTCACCCTTCTCGTGAACAACGCCTCCGAGTTCCAGCCCGACGAGGTCGAATCCCTCTCGGAGGAGCGTTGGGATCGGCACTTTGCCGTCAACCTTCGCTCGCCGGTCTTCCTGGCCCGCGACATGGCCCGCCTTCTGCCTGAGGACCGGCGTGGAGCGGTGGTGAATATCGTGGACCAGCGGGTGTGGAAGCTCACGCCGCAGTTTTTCTCTTACACCCTCACGAAGGCAGCACTTTTCACGGCGACCCAGACCATGGCGCAGGCGCTCGCGCCCCGCATCCGGGTGAACGCTATCGGGCCGGGGCCGACCCTCACCAACACCCGCCAGGGCGAGGAGGACTTCGCCAAGCAGAGCGGGGCGGTGCTCCTCCGCCGGGGTCCGACGCCCCGGGAGATCGCCGACACGGTCCTGTTCCTGGCCCGGGCGGAGAGCGTCACTGGGCAGATGATCGCCGTGGACGGCGGCCAGCACCTCGCCTGGGAGACCCCCGATGTGGTGGGCCTCAAGGAGTGAGGGCGATGGCGGAGATCAGCCGCCCGTAATCGGGCTCGCCCCGATGAGTCGTGCGTCGATAGCTGAAGAAGCGGCCTTCGTCCGAATAGGTGCACAGCCCAAGGTCCGTGAAGGAGGCGATGCCCGCCCGTTCGAGCCGCGCACCGATATAGGCCGGCAAATCGAAAAGAGCGTGGCCGGGCCGGCCGTTCGGCGTGAAGAAGCGACCGTTCGCGGCGTCCACCTCCGTGAAGCGGGTCATGAGGTCGGCACCGACCTCGTAGGCCTTGCCGCCGATCATGGGTCCGAGCACCGCGACGATGCGCTCCCGGCGGGCGCCGAGCTCTTCCATCTGCTCGAGGGTCGCTTCCATGACGCCCGTGAGCGCTCCGCGCCATCCGGCATGGGCCGCGCCGATCACCCGCGCCTCGGGATCAGCGAAGAGGAGCGGCCCGCAATCCGCCGTGGTGATGGCAAGCGCCACGCCCGGGATCCGCGTCGCCATCCCATCGGCCTTCGGCCGCTCACCGGTCCAGGGGCCGTCAACCACCACCGCGTCGGGAGAATGCACCTGATAGATGCTGACGAGGTGGTCCGGGGCAACCGAAAGGGCCTCGGCCATGCGGCGCCGGTTCTCCTGCACACGGGCGGGGTCGTCCGACGAACCGAGGCCGCCGTTGAGGGTCGCGTAGATGCCCTCCGAGACGCCCCCTTCGCGGGTGAAGAAGGCATGGCGAATGGCGCCGTGAGCCGACAGGGCAGGGGCTTCAATTATCATGGGGGGTCGCACCGTTCTTGTGGCAGGCTCGGACCGGGGGCGAATTCGAGGCCGGGGAGGTGGCCGAGGGCTGGGTCGGCAAAGGCCATCACCTTGAACAACTCGCCCATGCCAGCGGGACCCGGATCCGTCAGACGCCGCAAGGCCGCGTCCACGGCCTCGCCGCGGGCCTGGTCCGCGCGCCCTTTCAGCGCCTCGGCCCGGGCCTCGATGCCGAGCGTCCGGAGAAAGTCGCCCTGGCCCGAGGGGCCGTGCACGGCGGCGCCCTCCCGGGATGCCGCCTCCGCCAGCAGCGAGAAGGTGACATGCGCGGTCAGGTCCGCCTCGCCGGGATCGCTCAAGGGATCGGCGAAGGCGTGGTTCTTGACGGCTTGCAGGGTGCTCTTCGGCTCCGGCGCCCAGGTGCCGTAGTCGATGACAAGCGCCGCGCCGCCATCGCGCACGAGCCGCCGGGCCAGGGCCGCGGCCAGCGCCCCGCCGGCCTCCGGCACCTCGGCGACATCGCCCGTCCGGCGTGGGCGGCCGAGGGTGGGGTTCGGCTCCGCGAAGAGCCCGAAGGCGAGGGCGTCACCGTCGAGGGCGACGAGCCGTTCGCACCAGCCCCGGTCCGTCGCAACGTACTGGCGGACCGGAAGAGCGTCGAAGAACTCGTTGGCGATCACGAGGGTGGGCCCCTCCGGCACAGAGGCGAGATCCGGGTGCCAGGCGAGCGGCACCCCGGCCTCCGCAAGGGTGCGCTCCTGCGCCGCCCGCAAGGTCGGGCTTGCCTCGACGAGGTGCACGCGGACCGCCTCGCGGAAGGGGGGAGCGAGCCGCCCAGCCCTCAGCGCATCCGCCATGAGGGTGCCGCGGCCCGGGCCGAGTTCAATGAGGTTCAGGGTCGCCGGGCTGCCCATGGCCTGCCAGACCGCCACCGACCACAGGCCCAGGAGCTCGCCGAACATCTGGCTGATCTCGGGAGCCGTGGTGAAATCGCCCCTCGCGCCGAAGGGGTCGCGGGTCGCGTAGTAATGGCCGACGCACAGGCTCATATAGCGCTCGATTGTGATCGGCCCCTCGGAGGCGATGAGCGCGCGAAGGTGCCTCTCGAACGGCGTCACGCCTGCCGAGCCTCCGCCAGCGCCCGGGGACGGGTCGCGCCCCGCAGGGCGAGGGCGATCACGGCGAGGGCTACGAGGGCCATGGGGATCGAGAGCAGCATGCCCATGGTGATGCCGCCGCCGAGCGCGTCGAGTTCGCGGCCGAAGAGGAAGCCGAGCTGCGGATCGGGTTCGCGGAAGAACTCGCACACGATCCGGGCCACCGCATAGCCCAGAACGAAGATCCCGCCGAGGAGGCCCGGACGCTGGAACCCGACGCGGCGCACCGCCAGCGCGAGCACGATGAAGAGCAGGAGCCCCTCTCCGAAAGCCTCGTAGAGCTGGCTCGGATGGCGCGGCAGGGGCCCTGCATGGGGGAACACGAAGGCGAGGGGGAAGTCCGGCGCCGGCCGGCCCCAGAGCTCCCCGTTGATGAAGTTCGCGATACGGCCGAAGAAGATGCCGATGGGCGTGACGACGGCGGCAAGGTCGAGCATGGCGAGGGGCACGAGCCCCCTCGATCGGGCGAAGAAAACGATTGCCAGGACGGCTCCCAGGAACCCGCCATGGAACGACATGCCGCCGCGCCACACCGCGAAGATCTCGGCCGGGTTCTGGATGTAGCTCGCGAAATTGTAGAACAGCACGTAGCCGAGGCGGCCGCCGAGGACGACGCCGAGGGCCACCCAGACGATGAGGTCGTCGAGATCCGTCGCGCTCGGCCGGGCGATGGGCTTCCAGAGCCGTTCCTGAGCGGCGAGCCTGCGGGCGTAGTACCAGCCGCCGAGGAGCCCCACCACGTAGGCGAGGGCGTACCACCGGATCGCGATGGGACCGACCGCGATGGCGACCGGGTCGATGGCCGGAAAGGGCAGGACGAGAACGGGCATGGTGTCCGGGATCTGCGGGGGCCTGCGGTCAGCCCTTGGACCGGCGGCGCGGAGGCGTCAACCCTGTTGCGGTTTACCCTCAAAAGGGCCACATGACGGGGGTCGGGCGCGCTTCGTCCGGCCCTTTAGCCGCAAGGACTCCACCATGGCCCAGAGTTCCAACCGCCTTCTCGACGAGATCGCCCGCCTGGCCACCGATGCGGTGGGCGCGGCGCAGGGCGTTCGGCGCGAGGCCGAGACGGTGATGCGCGGCCAGCTCGAGCGCCTGCTCCGCGACATGGACGTCGCCACCCGCGAGGAAGTCGACGTGTTGCGCGACATGGTGGTGGCGGCGCGCGAGGAGAACGAACGCCTGGAGACCCGGATCGCCGCCCTCGAGGCGAAGCTCGGGGCCGGGGGCGCCTAGCCGAGTGCGGCGGCGCCGCGCTGTCCTCACCACAATTTGGCCACGCGACGCGATTCTTTAACGGTTCGTACCGCTGTGGACAGGCCCTCGCGGTGCATTGTGACCGGCAGACGAATCCTGGATTCTTCTTTCGACTTCAAACGCGGGAGAGCCCGGGTTTTAAGTCGGACAGGGACTGATTCGTGGGTGGGCGGCGGCGCCAACTTCCTCTCATCTTCCAAGTGTGATCACGAATACGTTCGCGCCGGCGGCGCTGACGTAACGGTGCGCCTGTTGCGTTTGTCACTTAACCGCGGCTCGCAAGAGCGCCACGGATCGACATGAACCAGTTGCTGACCTTCGACATCCCCGACCGCTCCGAGCATCCCCTCGACGTGGTCGAGCGCCTCGCCGCCCTCCGGGACTGGATCTTCGACCGGGCGGAAACGGACGAGATGTCCGTCTCCGTGTCCGGCGGCTGGACCGACTACCACGTGGCCTTCACGTGGATCGAGGACGTCGAGGCGCTGCACGTCGCCTCCGCCTTCGACCTGAAGGTCCCGGAGCGCCGCCGCCAGGAGATCCTGCAGCTCATCTCCCGCATCAACGAGCAGCTCTGGGTCGGCCATTTCGACCTCTGGAGCTCGGAAAACGTGGTGATGTTCCGCCACTCCCTCATCCTCGCGGGGGGCGCCGAGCCCACGAACGCGCAATGCGAGACCATGCTGCGCGTCTCCGTCGAAGCCTGCGAGCGGTACTTCCAGGCCTTCCAGTTCGTCATGTGGGCCGGCAAGACCGCCCGCGAGGCGCTCGACAGCGTGCTGTTCGAGACTGAAGGCGAGGCTTAAGCGGGCCTCTGCCTGCCTGCGGCGAGCGACCGTCGCTCGCCTCGACTCCTCGGCGCGGAGATGGGATAGGACGGACCTCCACCGTCCTCCCCAGAGACCCTCATGCCTAAGGCCAGCAACCCCCTCCCCGAAAGCCTCGTCCTCGTCGGCGCCGGCAAGATGGGCGGCGCCATGCTGGAGGGGTGGCTGAGGGTGGGGCTCAACCCCGCCGGGGTGGCGGTGCTCGATCCGCGCCCGTCGGACGCGATGACGGCTCTGTGCCGCGACACAGGGGTGATGCTCAACCCGAGCCAATCCCCGGCTCCGCCCGAGACTCTGGTTCTCGCCACGAAACCGCAGGTGCTCGATGAGGCGTCGGCTGCCGTCAACGCCCTCGTCGGCCCGCGGACCCTCGTGATTTCGATTCTCGCCGGCAAGACGCTGTCGGATCTGAAGACGCGCCTTCCCGGAGCGCGGGCGGTGGTGCGCGCCATGCCGAACCTGCCGGCGAGCATCGGGCGGGGCGCCACCGGGGCGGCGGCAAGCGCCGAGGTCCAGGAGGGCCAGCGTCTCGTTGCCGATGCGCTCCTGCGCGCGAACGGCATCGTGGAATGGCTGCCCTCGGAGGACCTGATCGACGCGGTCACGGCCCTGTCCGGCTCCGGGCCGGCCTACGTGTTCCACCTCGTTGAGTGCATGGCGGAGGCCGGCGTCGCGGCAGGCCTTCCAGCCGATCTCGCCGGCCGGCTCGCACGGGCCACCGTGAGCGGGGCGGGGGAACTGCTCCAGCAGAGCGACCTCGACGCCGGCACGCTTCGCCAGAACGTCACATCCCCGGGCGGCACCACGGCCGCGGCCCTGCAGGTGCTCATGGCGGAGTCCGGCGGGCTCAAAGACCTCATGCGCGATGCCGTGGCTGCGGCCAAGCGGCGCGCGGAGGAGCTTGCGGGATAGCGCCCGGATGCGGGTGCGCCGCCGAGCCCCTACATGAGACTGCAATCGCCGTCAGGAGCCAGCATGAGCCAAGGACCCAATCCTCAACCCTCGAAGCGCGATGCGGTGATCGACACGCTTATGCGTCTGGCTGCTACCCGGCCCTGGAACGACATCGAGCTCATCGACATCGCCGAGGAAGCCGGCGTGACCCTCGCAGAGTTCCGCGACCTCTTTCCGTCCAAGGGGGCGGTGCTCGGCGGCTTTTCGAGGCGGATCGACCGGGAGGTCCTCAACGGCACCACGGACGATCTGAAGGACGAGCCCGCCCGCGAGCGCGTGTTCGACGTCATGATGCGCCGGCTCGACGCTCTCGCCCCCTACAAGCCCGCCCTGCGCCGCATCGTCTTCGCCCTCAGGGGCGATCCGCTCTCCCTCGCCGCGTTGAACCGCGAGGGCCTCAACTCGCAGCGCTTCATGCTGGCGGCCGCGGGCATCTCGACCGAGGGGCCTCTCGGCAATCTGAAGCTGCAGGGCGCCGTCATCGTGATGGCGAACACCCTGCAGACCTGGCTCGACGACGATGATCCGGCGCTCGCCCGCACCATGGCGCGTCTCGATCAGGAACTGCGCCGGGGCGAGCGGGTGCTCGAGCGAGCGGAGGATTTCCGCCGGCTCACGGCACCCTTGAGGGCGCTCGGGCAGGCGCTCCTCGACGGGCGCAACCGGGCTCGCCGCCGCCGCCGCCCGCCGGCCGAGGACGGCCTGGATGATCAGGCGGCTGCGTTCTGAGGGGAGGCATCATGGGGCAGGAAAGTGGGGCGCCAGCGCCCGCCATCGTCTTCGACGACTTCCTGAAGGTCGACATTCGCGTCGGACGAGTCATTGCGGCGGAAGCGTTCCCGCAGGCTCGCAAGCCCGCCTTCAAGCTCACCATCGACTTCGGGCCGGAGATCGGCATTAAGCGCTCGTCGGCGCAGATCACCGCGAACCACAGCCTCGACGAATTGGTGGGAAGCCAGGTTCTCGCCGTGGTGAACTTCCCGCCCCGTCAGATCGGGCCCTTCATGAGCGAAGTCCTGACGCTCGGCGTGCCGGACGAGAACGGGCAGGTGATGCTGATCCGGCCCGACCGCGACGTGCCGCTCGGCGGGCGGCTGTATTGAGGGTTTAGGTCCGCCGGGCGGCTCAGGCAGGCAGCCGCACCGTGGCGCGCAGGCCCCCCATAGGGCTCTCGCCGAGGTTGATGTCGCCGCCATGGGAGCGGGCGATGTCGCGGGCGATCGCGAGTCCGAGGCCCGACCCGCCCTCGTCCTGGTTGCGCGCCTCATCGAGACGTACGAAGGGCTTGAAGACCTCGTCGCGCTTGTCGGCGGGGATGCCCGGACCGTCGTCGTCCACATGAACCACGAGCCAGCGGGTCTCGTGGTTCGCCGTGATGGCGATGCGATCGCCGTGGCGCGCCGCGTTGTTCACGAGGTTGAACAGAAGGCGGCGGAAGGCGTCCGGGCGGACGGTGATCATCGGGTCGCCTACGATGTCGAGATCGGTCACGTGGCCCTGGCGCTCCGCATCGACCTGCAGGTCCTCCAGCAGCGTGCGCAGGTCCGTGGTGACGGCAGCTTCCCCAGCATCACCGCGGGCGAAGGCGAGGTAGCCTTCGAGCATGCGACTCATCTCGTCCACGTCGCGCTTCAGGTCCTCCACCTCGGGGGTCTGGTCGAGGAGGGCGAGCGAGAGCTTGAAGCGGGTGAGGATGGTGCGCAGGTCATGGCTCACCCCGTTGAGCATGGTCGTGCGCTGATCGCGCGCCCTCTCGATGCGGCGGCGCATTTCGAGGAAGGCGTGACCCGCCTTTCGCACCTCCCGGGCGCCGCGGGGACGGAACTCCACGTCCCGTCCCTTGCCGAAGCTCTCGGCGGCGTCCGCGAGGCGCAGGATCGGGCGGATCTGGTTCCGCAGGAACAGGATCGCGACGCCAAGCAGCACAACGGACGAGGCGCCCATCCACACGAGGAAGATGTGCGAGTTGGACGCGTAGGCCTGGCTGCGGCGGGCCAGCACCCGCATGATGCCGTTGTCGAGCTTCACCCGGATCTCGATGAAGTTCGAACGGCCGACGGTGTCGGTCCAGGTCGGCCGGTCGATCTGGCGTCGCAGTTCGTCCGTCAGCGCCTCGTCGAGGATTGAGAAAAAGGGCTTGGGGCCGGGGGGCGGCAGCTCGGTTTCCGGCAGGATGTCGACGTCGAGCTGCAGGCGCTCGGAGGCGATTCGGGCGAGGTTCGCGAGTTCGCGGTCCTGCGGGTAGGTTTCGTAGATGTCGATAATCGCCGCGATCTCCGAGGTGACGGCGGACGACAGCCGGCGAGTCACGAGCTGCCAGTGCCGCTCCATGAACACGTAGGCGATCACCGATTGCAGGATCACCATCGGGGCGATGATGATGATCAGCGACCGGGCGTAGAGCCCCTTCGGCAGGATGCCCGAGAGGCGGCGCAGGGCGCGGTCCAGGGGCGCCAGAGGAGAATGGCGGATGACGGCCCGGAGCGTGCTCATCGGTCGATGACGAGGCGGTAGCCGATGCCGCGCACTGTCTGCAGGAACAGCGGGTTGGCGGGATCGACCTCGATCTTGCGGCGCAGCCGGTTGATCTGCACGTCCACGGTGCGCTCGTTGGCCGCCCCGCCGCCCCCGGCCAGCTCCTCCCGGGCGACATTGCCGCCGGAGCGGCCGCCGAGGATCGCGAGGATCTCGCGCTCGCGCTCCGTGATGCGCACCACCTCCTCGCCCCGGCGCAGTTCGCCTCGGTCGAAGCGGAAGCTGAAGGCGCCGAAATGCACGGCCTCGGGGGCGTCGGCAGGCTTGACCGTGGACGGCGCTTGGCGGCGCAAGACGTTGCCGAGCCGCAGGATCAGTTCGCGGGGCTCGAAGGGTTTGGGCAGGTAGTCGTCCGCTCCGATTTCGAGACCGGCCACCCGGTCTTCCGCATTGGCGCGAGCGGTGAGCATCAGGATCGGCACCTGCGACTGGGCCCGGATGGTGCGGGCGTATTCGAAGCCCGTCTCCCCCGGCATCATCACGTCGAGCACCAGCGCGTCGAACACGAAATTCTCGGATTTGGCCCGGGCCTCGGCGGCGCTCGCGGCCGTAGTGACCCGGTAGCCGTGCTCCACGAGGAAGCGGGCGAGGAGATCACGCAGCCGGCGGTCGTCGTCCACGACGAGCACGTGCGGCGCGTGGTCGGGCAGTTCCACCCGGGCGGCCTCGCTCACTTGTCCACCTCGCCGAATACGATGCGCTCCACGTGGGCGCGGTCGTCGGCGTCGATCATGGCAAGGAGGTAGCGGCTCGCCAAGGCCTTCGCCTCGGGCTCCACCCCCGAGAGGGCCCGCATGATGCGCCGGGTCTGAAGCTTGGCGAGCTTGAGCGCGAGCTCGTGCCCCTGCGGCGTCGTGTGGAGGAGACGTTGGCGCCGGTCGGACGTGCCCGTCCGGCTCTCGATGAACCCCTTTTCGATGAGTTCTTTAAGAACTCGGTTGAGGCTCTGCTTCGTGATCCGCAAAATGTCGAGGAGCTCCGCGATGGTGAGGCCGGCCTGCCGGTCCACGAAATGAAGCACCCGATGGTGTGCCCGCCCGAAGCCATAGTCAGCGAGGATCCTGTCGGGGTCGCTCACGAAATCCCGGTAGGCGAAGAAGAAGAGCTCGATGAGGTCGTAGGCCGGCACCTCCGCGAGGACATCCTCGTCGGCAGCGCGGCTTTTCAGGGCCACTGGGGTCACGTCCGACACCGTTCCATCCGTATACGTCAGCCTTGTTGACATATCTCAGGACGATTGTTACTCGTCAACCCGCTTTCGCGAAACGAACGAACCTTTACAGCCGGCGAAACGGAAGCAAACGACGCGGATCGCACCGCATTTGAAATCGAAAAGCCTCACGGGCAGGAAACCACAAGGAGACGAGCATGTCGGCAGCCCCCTTCGACCAGCGCGACGGTTGGATCTGGTATGACGGCCAGCTCGTTCCCTGGGCGGACGCCAAGCTCCACGTCCTGTCGCATGCGCTGCACTACGCGTCGAGCGTGTTCGAGGGCGAGCGAGCCTATGGGGGCGTGATCTTCAAATCGACGGAGCATTCCGAGCGGCTGAAGAAATCCGCCGAGATCCTCGATTTCGAGATCCCCTATACGGTGGCCGAGATCGATGCGGCCAAGGCTCTGGTGCTCGAGAAGAACGGGCAGCGGGACGCCTACATCCGGCCCGTCGCCTGGCGTGGCTCCGAGATGATGGGCGTTTCCGCCCAGCACAACACAATCCATCTCGCCATCGCGACCTGGGAGTGGCCGAGCTATTTCGATCCTGCCCAGAAGATGAAGGGCATCCGCCTCGACATGGCGGAATACCGGCGCCCCGATCCGGCGACCGCGCCGTCGGCCGCCAAGGCTGCCGGCCTTTACATGATCTGCACGATCTCCAAGCACAGGGCCGAGCGGAAGGGCTATGCGGATGCCCTCATGCTCGACTGGCAGGGCCGCGTCGCCGAATGCACCGGTGCGAACGTGTTCTTCATCAAGGATGGCACGATCCACACGCCGTCGGCCGACTGCTTCCTCGACGGCATCACCCGCCGGACGGTGATCGATCTTGCCAAGCGCCGCGGTTTCGACGTGCAGGAGCGCCGGATCATGCCGGACGAACTCGAGAGCTTCAACGAATGCTTCATCACGGGCACGGCCGCCGAGGTGACACCCGTCTCCGAGATCGGCCCCTACCGTTTCCAGCCCGGGAACATGACGAAGGTGCTTATGGAAGATTATGCGGCCGAAGTGCAGCCGAAGGCTGCCGCAGCCTAATCGCTGTCCGTGTGGGCCGCCGAGAGCGGCCCACACTCTTCGCGGTCCTGAGCAGACCTTGCAGCCGACGGGAGCATGAGCACGCGGTCTCAGTGCGGGAGAAGCAGTCCCTCAGCTAGACCTCTGGCGCCGTCCCCTGACCGGCGCCCGGCGCCTCCTGCCCATGGGCTTGAGCCCCGCAATCCAAGACTGGAACAAAGCGCGAAAGCGGCCGAAAGCCTGCGCGTAAGCGTGGCCTGTGGATAACGGGGATGGTTGGTTGCCCCCATGATTCGGCTTCCCTTGCGGAACAGGTAGTTGAGCCGCGCGTTCTCATGAGAGAACATTTCAAGAACGGAAGGAGTCTCCCATGGCTCAGCACGAGAAGAAGGCCCGCGGCGCGCACGAGGATCCGCCGGAGGTCGAGAACCCGAAGGTGAACCCCGATCCGAGCGACAACCAGATCAAGGATCCCGAGGACTGGGTCACCGGCCACGAGCCCATGACGGGCGCCCAGGCCTCCTACCTCAAGACGCTCTCCGAGCAGGCCCACGAGCCAAAGGCTTACGATCCCGAACTCGACAAGGCGGAGGCGTCGAAGCGCATCGACCAGTTGAAGCAGCAGACGGGGCGGTAACTCACGCAGCGCGACTGCTGAATAGGCGAGGGGGCCGGGCAAACCGGCCCCCTTTCTGGTGGCAGCAGAAGCGGTTGGCCGTTCGATCCCGGGCGGGACCTTGGCCCCGTCAGTTCACCTTCGTCCAGGTCTGGGAGCGGCAGACGAGACCGCCCATTACGCAGCCTGAAAGCTGCATGGCGTTGCCGCCCTTAAAGCTCATCTTTCCCGAATAGATCTTGCCGTCCTTGTAGTTGTAGAGCTCGCCCGCGTAGCCCTCGCCCACCGGCATGATGTTCGTGATCATCTGCACGCCGACGAGGCTGCGGCTGCGCTTGGAGGGATCGGGGTTGTGCACGTCCTTCGCTTCGCCCTGCACGGCCGTGATCGTGCCGCAGAAAGCGCTGCCGCACTTGGCGATGCGGACCCGGGTCTCGCCGGTTTCGCTGACATAGGTTCCGCTCGGATCTTGGCCTTGGGCGCTGGCGGGGGCGGCGAGGGTGAGGACACCGAGAACGGCGCAAATGATTGGCTTCATGGTTCACTCGTGGGTGGCTGGCCCAAGGGCCCGCGAGCCTTGAGCCTAGGCGAGTGCTCTGGTGTTTCCAAGGCGGGCGCCACCGTTCCTTCACAGGGTGGTTTCGCAATTGCGAAAACACCTTGAGGGGCTGACGCAGCGTCGCTATAAGCGCCGCACTTCAACCAGCCCTTAACCTTCCAAGGACCCCGCATGGCCCTCGAGCGCACTTTCTCCATCATCAAGCCGGACGCGACGGAACGGAACCTGACCGGCGCCGTCAACGCGGTGATCGAGGGCGCGGGCCTGCGCATCGTGGCGCAGAAGCGGATCCGCATGACCCGCCAGGAGGCCGAGACCTTCTATGCCGTGCACAGGGAGCGTCCCTTCTTCGGCGAGCTCGTGAGCTTCATGATCTCGGCCCCGGTGGTCGTGCAGGTGCTCGAGGGCGAGAACGCGGTGGCGAAGTACCGCGAGATCATGGGCGCCACGAACCCGGAGAACGCCGCCGAGGGCACGATCCGCAAGCAGTTCGCCAAGTCTGTCGGCGAGAACTCGGTGCACGGCTCCGACAGCGTCGACAATGCCAAGATCGAGATCGCCCAGTTCTTCTCGGGCAACGAGATCGTGGGCTGAGCCCCCCGCCCGGAAAAGCTCGCCAAGGCCGCCTCCGGGCGGCCTTTTTGTTTCCACGCCGTTCTCTATGATGCGCCGCCATGAACCAAGCGCCCCGCATCGAACGCCGCCCGTCGGTCTGCCCGCACGACTGCCCCTCCGCCTGCTCCCTCGACGTCGAGGTGGTCGATGGGCGCAGCATCGGCCGCGTGCGTGGGGCGGAGACCAATACCTACACGGCGGGCGTGATCTGCGCGAAGGTGGCGCGCTATGCCGAGCGGATTCACAACCCGGATCGCCTGACCCATCCCATGAGGCGCACGGGGCCGAAGGGCTCCGTGCTCTTCGAGCGCATCTCCTGGGACGAGGCGCTGGATACCATCGCCGGAAAGTTCCTGGAGGCCGAACGGCGGCACGGGCCCGAAGCGGTGTGGCCCTACTACTATGCCGGAACCATGGGCCTTGCCATGCGCGACGGGATCAACCGTCTGCGGCACGTGAAGGGCTATTCCGGCCAGTACTCGACCATCTGCACCAACATGGCCTGGACGGGCTTCATCGCGGGCACGGGCAAGCTCATGGGACCGGACCCGCGGGAGATGACCCTCTCCGACTGCGTGGTGATCTGGGGCACCAACCCGGTGCATACGCAGGTGAACGTGATGACCCACGCCATGCGCGCCCGGAAGGAACGCGGGGCGAAGATCGTCGCTATCGACATCTACGACAACGCCACCATGAAGCAGGCCGACATGGCCCTGCTGGTCCGGCCCGGCACCGACGGGGCGCTCGCCTGCGCGGTCATGCACGTGCTGTTCCGCGACGGGTTCGCGGATTGGAACTACCTTGACCGCTACACCGATTGCCCGCGTGACCTCCAGGCGCACCTCACGATGCGCGGTCCCGCTTGGGCCTCGCCGATCACCGGCCTGTCGGTCGAGGAGATCGAAGCGTTCGCGCGGCTCGTCGGGACGACCAAGCGCACCTTCTTTCGCCTCGGCTACGGCTTCGGGCGTCAGCGCAACGGCACCGTCAACATGCACGCGGCCTCCTGCATCGCCGCCGTCACGGGAGCCTGGCAGTACGAGGGCGGCGGCGCCTTCCACAACAGCAACGCCATTTTCCACTTCGACAAGACGCTGATCGAGGGGCTCGACCTGCGGGACCCCTCCGTGCGCCAGCTCGACCAGTCCCAGATCGGGCGGGTGCTGACGGGGGATCCCGCCGCGCTCCGGCAGGGGCCGCCGGTCACGGCCATGATCATCCAGAACACGAATCCGGTTTCGGTGGCGCCCGAACAGGAGCTCGTCAAGCGGGGATTTGCCCGCGAGGACCTGTTCGTGTGCGTGCATGAGCAGTTCATGACCGAGACGGCCATGATGGCCGACATCGTGCTGCCCGCGACGATGTTCATGGAGCACGACGACCTCTACCGCGGCGGCGGGCACCAATACATCCAGATGGGCCCCAAGCTCATCGACCCGCCGGGCGAGTGCCGCACCAACCACGAGGTGATCTGCGCCATCGCGGCGCGGGTCGGCGCCCGGCACCGGGGCTTCGAGATGCAGCCCCGCGAGATCATCGATTGGACGCTCCAGCGGTCGGGCTGGGGAACGGTGGAGGGCCTTGAGGCCGAGACCCACATCGACGCTCAGCCGCCCTTCCGCGAGGCGCATTTCCTCGACGGGTTCGGCTATCCGGACGGGCGATTCCGCTTCAGGCCCGACTGGTCGACCGTGCCGGCTCCCAACGACGGGCCGATGGGGCCCTGGGCCAGCATGCCGGCCCTGCCGGATCACTGGGGCGTCATCGAGGACGCGACGGAGGAGCATCCGTTCCGTCTCGCCACGAGCCCTGCGCGCCAGTTCCTCAACTCCACTTTTACGGAAACCCCGACCGCACAGGTCAAGGAGCGGCGGCCCGAGGTGATGATCCACCCGCTCGATGCGGCTCCTCAGGGCATCGTCGATGGCGACTGGGTCAGGCTCGCCAACCCGCGCGGCGAAGTGTTCCTGCGCGCCCGCCTCTTCGAGGGCGTGCGCCGCGGCGTGCTCATTGCCGAGGGAATCTGGCCGAATGCCGCCCATCCCTATGGGCGAGGCATCAACACGCTCACAGGAGCCGACCAGGTGGCGCCCTATGGCGGCGCCGCCTTCCACGACAACCGGGTGGCTATCGTCAAGGCGGCGCCAGAGGTGGAGCCGGCGCCCGTGCAGAAGGCGAAGAGGGTCGAACCAGTTGTGAGTTAGGGTTAAGGCGCGGGCGGCCCCGCGGTGCTCTCCTCCTTACAATGGGGAGGGGAATAGTCAGCGTCACGCCGCCTTGGCGTCCGTCTCCCTGAGCCGCGCGAAACCCGCATCGAGATCGGCTTTGAGGTCCTCAAGGTCCTCGAGGCCGATCTGGAAGCGAAGCGCGTGTCCGCCGGGCTGCCACTGGGTGGCCGTGCGGTAGGCCGCGCAGTCGAACGGGATCACCAAGCTCTCGAAGCCGCCCCAGGAATAGCCCATCCCGAACAGGGCCAGGCCGTCGAGCATGGCGGCGATGGCCTCGTCGGAGCAGGGCTTGAGCACGACGGAGAACAGGCCCGACGATCCCTTGAAGTCTCGCCGCCAGATCGCATGGCCGGGATCCGTCTCGAGGGCCGGGTGCAGCACCCGGGCCACCTCCGGCCGGGCGGCGAGCCATCTCGCCATGTCGAGGGCCTGCCGCTCGTGCTCCCTCAGACGCAGCGCCATCGTTCGAAGGCCGCGAAGGCCGAGGAAGACGTCCTCCGGGCCGGGGCACATGGCGAAGGCGTCGTAGGCGGCGCGCAGGGACTTGAACCAGCGCTCGTTCGCCGACACCATCCCAAGCAGCAGGTCTGAGCCGCCCGACAGGTACTTGGTGCCCGCCTCGATCGCGATGTCGACGCCGCGCTCGTGGGGCGGAAAGAGGAGGGGGGTCGCCCAGGTATTGTCCATCAGAACCGCGGCGCCGCGCCGATGCGCCACCTCGGCGATGGCCGGAATATCCTGCATCTCGAAGCTCTGGGACCCCGGCGCCTCCGTGAACACCCCCGCCGTGTTCGGTCGGAACAGACCCTCGATGCCGGCCCCGATCAGCGGATCGTAGTAGGTTGTCTCGACGCCAAAGCGCTTGAGCACGCCCTGGCAGAACTGGCGGGTCGGCAGATAGACCGAGTCGGTCATCAGGAGGTGGTCGCCGGCCTTCAGGCACGTCATGAGGGCGAGGGAGACGGCAGCGAGCCCCGATGGCGCCAGCACCGTGCCGGCGGCGCCCGCAAGGGCCGTCCAGGCTTGTTCGAGCGCCTCCGTGGTGGGCGTGCCCTTCGTTCCGTAGGTATATCGCCCCCGCCGGTTCAGAAGGTCGTCGGTGGTCGGGTAGAGCACCGTGGAGCCGCGATAGATCGGCGTGTTCACAAACCCGTGCTGTTCCCACGGATCGCGTCCCGCATGGACGAGGCGCGTACGCTCGCCATAGGCGGATAGGTTCGAAGATGGCTTAGGCATGAGCTCGGAAGGCTGAGGAAGGGTCGCGCGATGTGAAACGGGGCCGCTCGCCCCGTCAACCCTGTTGGAAACCTAGCCGTTCGGCGACTTGACCCGCCGTCCATCATCGAATGTGATGGAATTTATGCTAAGTCGGCATACCGGCCCGAGACGGCCGGCGAGATCCGGAAGGCTGGCACCAAGCTGGCCGCCGGGATCGTCAACAGAGTGGGAGAACTCGACATCATGAAAAAGGCAATCGCATCGATCGCCTTCGGCCTCGTCGCGGCGAGCGTTGCCGCGACGGGGGCCTCGGCCCAGGCGACGCTCCAGAGCGTCAAGCAGAAGGGCATCCTCACCTGCGGCTCGAACACCGGCCTTGCCGGCTTCGGCCAGCCGGACGCCCAGGGCAACTGGACGGGTCTCGACGTCGATCTGTGCCGCGCGATGGCTGCGGCGATCTTCGACGATCCGAACAAGGTCCGCTACATTCCCCTCGCCGCCAAGGACCGTTTCACGGCTCTGCAGTCTGGCGAAGTGGACGTGCTGTCCCGCAACTCCACGATGACGATGTCGCGCGACACGCAGCTCGGCCTCGACTTCCCGGCCATCAACTACTTCGACGGCCAGGGTTTCATGGTCCGCAAGAAGCTCGGCGTGTCCTCCGCGAAGGAGCTCAACGGCGCCTCGATCTGCACCCAGCAGGGCACCACCACCGAGCTCAACCTGGCCGACTACTTCCGCGCCAACAACATGAAGTACGAAGTCGTGGCCTTTGCGACCTCGGACGAGACCTTCAAGGCCTACGATGCGGGCCGCTGCGATGCGTTCACGACGGACGCCTCGGGCCTCTACGCCGAGCGCCTGCGCGCTTCGGCTCCGGATGACCACATCGTGCTGCCGGAGATCATCTCCAAGGAGCCGCTCGGCCCGGCCGTCCGCCACGGCGACAGCAACTGGGGCGACATCGTCCGCTGGGTGCACCACGCCATGCTGAACGCCGAAGAGCTCGGCGTGACGAAGGCGAATGTCGAGCAGATGAAGACCTCACCGAACCCGGAAATCAAGCGTCTCCTCGGTACCGAGGGCAAGTTCGGCGAGACCATCGGCCTGACGAATGACTGGGCCGTGCGCGTGATCAAGCACGTCGGCAATTACGGCGAGGTCTTCGAGAAGAACGTGGGCGAGGGCTCGCGCCTCAAGATCAAGCGCGGCCAGAACGCCCTGTGGACGAAGGGCGGCCTGCAATACGGCATCCCGGTCCGCTAAGACTCTGACGACGGGCGCCCGGGTCGATCCGGGCGCCCATTGCCTCTCAAGACGATGGCCGACGAACGGACTGCGGCTTCCAGCAGACGGGACGGCTCCTCACGGGAGCCAAAGGGGATAGGCTCCGTGCAGACAACTGCGACTCAGGCGCCGCCGAAGGGATCCTTGATCAACGATCCGAGGGTCCGCGGCGTCTTCTACCAGGTCGTTCTCGTCGCGATCATCACGTTCCTGTTCTACGCCGCGGCGACGAATGCCGTCGACAACCTGCGGCGGCAGAACATCGCCTCGGGGTTCGGCTTCCTCAACAACACGGCCGGCTTCGACATCAGCCAGACGCTGATCAGCTTCAGCGCTGCGGGCTCAACCTACGGCGAAGCCTTCATCGTCGGCCTTCTCAACACCCTGGTCGTCTCGGCCATCGGCATATTCTTTGCGACCATTCTGGGCTTCATCGTCGGCATCGCGCGCCTGTCGACGAACTGGATGGTGGCCAAAGTCTCGAAGGCCTATGTGGAACTCGTCCGCAACATCCCGCTGCTGTTGCAACTGCTCTTCTGGTACAATGCGGTGCTGACGCCGCTCCCGCAGCCGCGAAACTCCCTCGAAATGGGCGCGGGCTTCTTCCTCAACTCCCGCGGCCTTTTCATGCCGCGTCCGATATACGCCTCGGACATCTGGATTCTCCTCACCGTTCTCGTCGCCGGTATCGTCGGCTCGCTGATCTTCCGCCGCTGGGCGAAACGCGTTCAGGCGCAGACGGGCCGCCAGTACCCGGTGGGCCTGGTGACGCTCGGCCTCGTCGTGGTCCTGCCCGCCCTCGTTTGGACCGTGCTCGCCGTGGCCGGGGCGAACCCGATCACCTTCGAGATGCCGGAGAAGGGAACGTTCAACCTGCGCGGCGGCATGCAGATCCTGCCCGAGTTCGTGGCGCTTCTCGTCGGCCTCGTGACCTATACGGCGGGCTTCATCGCCGAGGTGGTGCGCGCCGGGATCCTCGCGGTCTCGAAGGGCCAGTCCGAAGCCGCAGGCTCGCTCGGTCTCAAGCCGGGGCAGACGCTTCGCCTCGTCGTGATCCCGCAGGCCATGCGGGTCATCGTGCCGCCGCTGACGAGCCAATACCTCAACCTCACCAAGAACTCGTCGCTCGCGGTGGTGATCGGTTACCCGGATCTCGTTCAGGTCTTCATGGGCACGGTGCTGAACCAGACCGGGCAGGCCATCGAAGTGGTGGTGATCACCATGGGCGTCTATCTCACGATCAGTCTGATCACGTCGGCCATCATGAACGTCTATAACCGCCGCGTGGCGATCGTCGAACGGTAGGAGCCATCCATGAACACCGCCGTCGACACTTTCCGTTTCGTGCGATCGGAAAACATGGAGGCCCTGCCGCCGCCGAACCTCGCGCGCGGGCCGATCGCCTGGGTCCGGGAAAACCTGTTCTCGGGGCCGTTCAACACGATCCTGACGCTCGCGGTCCTGTATCTCCTTTACCTCGTGATCCCGCCCTCGGTGCGCTTCCTGTTCACGGATGCGGTCTGGACCGGGGCCGACCGCGACGCCTGCCGGGCCGAGACGGCAGGCCGTGCGGTCGGGGCTTGCTGGGCCTTCGTGTGGGACAAGATCAATTACTTCATCTACGGCTCGTACCCGGTTACCGAGCGCTGGCGCGTCAACGTCTTCTTCCTGCTGCTTGCGGTGGGGGTCGGCTGGCTGTTGTGGCTCAAGGCCCCGCGGCGGGACCTCGGGGCGATCTACTTCTTCATCATCTTTCCCCTTGTCTCGTACTACGTACTGACGGGCGCTCCGTGGCTCGGCTTGGCGCCCGTATCGACGGCTCTCTGGGGCGGCGTCCTCGTGACCCTCCTCGTCGCGACGGTCGGCATAGTGTTCTCGCTGCCCTTCGGTATCCTGCTGGCTCTCGGCCGGCGGTCGAAGCTGCCCATCGTGCAGCTTGCCTCCGTGATCTTCATCGAGTTCGTGCGCGGCGTGCCGCTCATCACCGTGCTCATCATGGCGAATACCATGCTGCCTCTGTTCCTGCCGGGGGATATGACGGTGGACCGCCTGCTGCGGCCTCTTGTCGGCGTGGCGCTCTTTGCCTCCGCCTATATGGCCGAGGTGGTGCGCGGCGGCCTCCAGGCCATGCCGAAGGGCCAGTACGAGGGGGCGATGTCGCTCGGCCTCAACTACCCGCAGATGATGGTGTTCATCATCCTGCCGCAGGCCCTGCGCATCGTCATCCCCGGCATCGTGAACACCTTCATCGGGCTCTTCAAGGACACGTCGCTCGTGGCGGTGGTCGGCATCTTCGACCTCATCCGCACCATCGAGGCCTCGCGCATCGACCCGAACTGGGCGGCGCCGACGATCAGCTATACGGGCTACGCCTTCGCGGCGTTCTTCTACTTCATCTTCTGCTGGGGCATGTCGCGGTACTCGCTCGGTGTCGAGCGCCGTCTCGCGCAAGGACAGAAACGGTGACCACGATGCCAACCGCCATGACCGCTCAAACCACCTCGACCGCAGCTGTCGATCCGAAGGCGTCCGCCGCCGTGCAGATGCTCGGCGTGCATAAATGGTACGGCGAGTTCCACGTGCTGCGCGACATCAACCTCCACGTCGGACGCGGCGAGCGCATCGTGATCTGCGGGCCCTCGGGCTCCGGCAAGTCGACGATGATCCGCTGCATCAACCGCCTGGAGGAGCATCAGAAGGGCCGTATCATCGTTGACGGCACGGAGCTTACCAACGACCTCAAGCGCATCGACGAGATCCGGCGCGACGTCGGCATGGTGTTCCAGCATTTCAACCTCTTTCCGCACCTCACGATCCTCGAGAACTGCACGCTGGCGCCGATCTGGGTGAAGAAGATGCCTAAGAAGGACGCCGAAGAGGTCGCCATGAAGTACCTGACCCGGGTGAAGATCCCCGAGCAGGCGAACAAGTATCCGGGCCAGCTCTCGGGCGGTCAGCAGCAGCGCGTCGCGATCGCCCGCTCGCTGTGCATGTCGCCCAAGATCATGCTGTTCGACGAGCCGACCTCTGCCCTCGACCCCGAGATGGTGAAGGAGGTGCTCGACACCATGGTCAGCCTCGCCGACGAGGGCATGACCATGCTGTGCGTCACCCACGAAATGGGCTTCGCCCGCCAGGTGGCCGACCGGGTGATCTTCATGGATTACGGGCAGATCGTCGAGATGAATACGCCGAACGAGTTCTTCAAGAACCCGCAGCACGAGCGCACCCGCCTGTTCCTCAGCCAGATCCTGCACTAGGCTGACCGGAGGCGGCCGCCTTCGACAAGATCGATTAGGGATCTCTTTAGGCCATATCCCTAACCTGCGCCCTCGGAAGGGGGCGCGGATGATTGCCGAAGTACTCCAACAGCCGGTCGCCGCTTTCGTGGAGATGTTCCACGATCCGCGAAGCCGTTGGTTCACACTCTACCTCATCACCTCGCTTGCGATCGCCTGGGGAGTCTACCGACGTCAGGCTCGACGCGACCCCGAGGTGCGCGCCCTGGGTTTTATCGGCTTCGTGTTCCCGGGTGAAATCTACGGGCATGCTTCCGCGAAGCTCGATTACTGGTTCTACGTTTTCAACAAGCTGGCCTTCGCGGGGATCTTCGCCGGCACGGTCGTGATTGCGCAGGCCTCATCATGGCTGACTCTCGGAGCAGCGCAGGTCCTGGTGGCCGAGCCACCCCTCACGGGCCATCCCGTCCTTGCTCTCGTCGTGACGACCGTCTTCTACGCTCTCGCTATGGATTTCGGCCTCTGGCTCGGTCATTACCTGTGCCACCGCGTGCCACTTCTATGGGAGTTTCACAAGGTACACCATTCGGTCGAGGTGCTCACGCCCGCTTCGGCCGGCCGCGTGCATCCCCTCGACGACCTCCTCTCCTATTCCCTCGGCGGCATCATGGGCGGCATGGCGTCCGGCCTATGCCACGCCGCTTTCGGAGCCGACGCAGCCTTCTTTGCCGCCTTCCAGCTCCACATCGTCCTATTCGCCTTCTACGTGTTGGGCTTCCACTTGCGGCACTCGCATGTGTGGCTGCCTTATACGGGCTGGCTCGGACATGTGCTGATCAGCCCTGCCCACCATCAGGTTCACCACTCGTCCGAGGAGCGGCATTGGGACCGCAACATGGGATTTATCTTCGCCCTGTGGGATTGGATGTTCGGCACGCTCTACGTTCCGGCTCGCGAGCCGGAGACGTTCAAGCTCGGCATCGGTGGAGAGGAGAAGGAGTTCAACTCTCTCGGCCGGCTTTACTGTTTGCCCCTCGTGAAGGCATGGCGACGGCTGCGCGGCGCGGCGCCGGACCCGAAGGTCGTTGCCGGACATCTCGGCTTTGCCGACGTGGACGCGGCGGCCGACGAGAACCGTCCGACCGCCCAGGCCGGCGCTACCCTCCGTCCTTGACGGCCGGGCCCGTCGCCACCGGCAAGTCCTCGCGCGAGCCCCATTCAGCCCAGGAGCCGTCGTAGATCGCTTTGGCCGGGCGGCCGACGCTCTCGAGAGCCAGCGACAGGATCGCGGCCGAGACGCCGGAGCCGCAACTCGTGATCACGGGGCGCGCGGTGTCCACGCCGGCCTCGCTGAGCGCCTGCGCCACGGCTTCCGGCTCCTTCAGGCGGCCGTTCTCGACGATGGCAGCGAAGGGCAGGTTGAGACTGCCAGGGATGTGGCCGGACCGAACGCCCCGCCGCGGCTCCGGCGCTTCACCGCGGAAGCGGTCGGTGGGGCGGGCATCCACCACTTGGGCCGAGCCGGACTCGAGGGCTCGCTGCACGTCCGAGAGGTTCGCAACCGCCGCGCGGTTCAGCCGAGGCGTGAAGGTTCGGCGCATACGCGGCCGAACCGGGCCGGTCTCCACCGGGCGGCCTTCGTTCACCCACTGTGGGAAGCCGCCCTCCAGGATGCGCACGTCCCGCACTCCGAAGGTCCTGAACGTCCACCATACGCGCGGTGCCGCAAAGAGGCCGGCGCCGTCATAGACGACGATCGTCATGCCATCGCCGATACCCATTGCGCCCACTGCATCCGCGAAGGTTTCGGCCGACGGCAGCATGTGCGGCAACGGGGAGGCGGCGTCGCGGACCGTATCGATGTCGAACCGGACGGCGCCCGGGATGTGAGCGGCGAGGTACTCGCCCTCGGGATCCCGGTTCATGGTGGGCAGGTACCACGACCCGTCGACCACCACGAGATCGGGAGCGTTAAGGCGCTGGCTCAGCCATTCGGCCGTCACGAACGGGGCGTCGGACACGGGAACTCCTCAAGCCAGGGCGATCCGGACGCGCCGGTTCTGTTTGCCCTTCTTCTCGATGTCGGTGACCAGCAGGGTGCCGATCTCGCCGGTGCGGCGCACATGGGTACCGCCGCAGGGCTGGAGGTCGATACCCTCGATCTCGACGAGTCGCACCCGGCCGGATCCGCGGGGCGGCTTCACGCTCATCGTCTTGACAAGGCCGGGATTGGCGTCGAGCTCCTCGTCGGTGATCCATCGGTCCGTAACGCGCGCATCCCGCGCGACGAGGCTATTGAGCTTGTCAGCAAGCTCGACCTTGTCGAGGCCGGCATCCGGGATGTCGAAATCGAGCCGCCCATCCCCATCGCCGATGGCACCGCCGGTCACGGGGTAGGGGAGAACGACGCTGAGGAGATGAAGAGCAGTATGCACGCGCATGCGCTTCAGGCGCCGCTCCCAGTCAAGCTGAAGGCTCACCGCATCACCCAGCGCCGGCAGAGCCCCGCCATCCACAACGTGCACGATCTGGCTCCGGTCGGCCCCGTAGACCGTGTTCTTGACGTTGAGCACGCGTCCATCGGCAAAGCTGAGGGTTCCGACGTCGCCGGGCTGTCCGCCCCCTTGAGCGTAGAACACCGTGCGATCGGCGATGATGCCGTCCTCGGTCGTGCCGATCACCCGAGCTTCGCAAGCCGCCGCATAGGCGTCGTCACGGAAAAGCGGGATCGTGGCTGTCATAGCGGCTTCAAGGTCTCGGGAAGATGAGAGGGCACCCTAGGTGGAAGAGGTGCAACCTGGCAAGGCATGATGCCCTAGCGGAAGGCAATCTTAAGCGACATACCCGGTAATTTTCCTGATGTTGCGGTATTGATCCGCCGTTGAAAAAAGCCGTATAGGGCAGAGAGGTCCATTGCAGGACCACGCTTTCGGAGGTCTGGCTGACGTGACGACGAGCGCTCCCGGGATCGGGGCCGGACGAGGCCTGGACGATCTCCTGGCGCGGTATGCCGCCGGGCGGCTCAGCACGCCGCTCCACATCCTCGTGGCCGGCCATCTCTCGCTGGTTCCGGAGAGCCGGACCTTCGTGCACGACCTCGATGCCATGAACGGAGTGGCGCTCGAGACGATCGCGCCGGTGCCGGTCGCCAATCGCGAGGCCAAGCTGGACGAGATATTCGAGCCCTGTTCTACATCCGCCGGGCCGACCCGCTTTGCGCCCTGGCCTGGGATCCTGCCCGCACCCATTGCTGCGTTCCTGGGCTGTGGGATCGAAGCCCTGAGGTGGAGGTCGCTGCTGCCGGGCGTAAAAGAGTGCAAGGTGCAGGCGTCGGAGCAGGGCGAAGCGGTGCTCTACTGGTTGAAACCCGGGCAGACGATGCCGTGCCAGACCCGTGAGGGATCGGAATATACGCTGGTTCTCAAGGGCGGGTTCAGCGATGCCCGCAGGCATTACCGGCGCGGCGATATCGCGACTGCGGGACGGAGCCCGGAGGACCGGCTGACGGCCGACGGGGGAGAGGACTGCATCTGTTACACGGTGACGGATGCACCGTTGCGGTTTACCAGCCCCGCCGGACGCACCGTGCAGCGGCTGTTCAAGCCGTCCTGACGCCTCGCGGCCCGGCCGACACACATTTGCAGAGCTGTTGTCCTTGAGAGAGGCCAATGGCTCCGGCGGTAGGATTCGAACCTACGACCAACGGATTAACAGTCCGCTGCGCTACCGCTGCGCCACGCCGGAACATTGCCTCGTCGAACCGCGCGCCAGGGCCGGCGGTTCGGAAGTGGGTGCGGTATATCCGGGTGGCAGGATGGTTGCAAGAGCTCCCGACGCGGCTATTTGATGTGCGGGCGCACCGCTCGGGCCGGTTGCACTTTTCGGCGGCGCTCTGCTATGGAGCGCCGGTCACGCATGTGACGCGCCCCGGATGGCCTCGTGGCGGAGTGGTTACGCAGAGGACTGCAAATCCTTGCACCCCGGTTCGATTCCGGGCGAGGCCTCCACCTTCTTTCCACCGAGGACGTTCATGATCGACTTCGCGCAAGCGCGCCGCATGATGGTCGACAGCCAGTTGCGCACCTTCGACGTGAACGATATTCCGCTCCTCGACGCCATGCAGTCCGTCCCGCGGGAGCGTTTCGTCCTGCCGGGTCGCGAGGCTGTGGCCTATATTGACCAGGATCTCCTTGTGAGTTCCGAGGGTGAGCGGCGCTACATGCTCTCGCCCATGATCCTCGGCCGCCTGATCCAGGCCCTTGAGGTCGAGCCCGGCATGCGCGTTCTCGACGTCGCCTGCGGCCTCGGTTACTCATCGGCCGTGCTGGCCGAGCTCGGCGCCGACGTCACCGCACAGGAGTCGTCCGAGCCTGCCGCCGCCGCGGCCCGGGGCCGCCTCGCTGCGGCGGGCTACACCGGTGTCGAAGTCGTCTCGGGCGCCCTCGACCGCGGCCACCAAGCCCGCGCGCCCTACGACACCATTTTGGTGAATGGGTCCGTCGAGGTCACGCCCGATGGCCTCCTGGGGCAACTCGAGGATGGTGGGCGCCTCGTCTGCGTCCTCGGCTCGGGCCGCTCGGCACGGGCCACGCTGTTCGTCCGGGCCGGCGGTTCGTTCGGCCGGCGGAGCGTCTTCGACGCGGCGGCCCCGATCCTGCCACAGTTCCAGGCCGAAAAGGGCTTTACCTTCTAGAAAGTGGGTGTCGCTTTTTTGCGCCACTCGCCAATTTTCACCCGGCCTGAGCGGCCAGCGAATTGCCGACTCGCCCCGGACAGCTATTGTCTGGCTTCCAACGCAAGGGGCTTGGGCAGGTTGGTCAGCCCGGGATCAATGGGAAAATCATGGTGGACGGGCAGATTTGTATGAAGCGGCAGCGTCGGAAGAGGGTCTCGGGTGGCCTTGCTGCCCTCGTCGCCTTTCTTCTCTCGTCGACCGCCTGGGCCGAGACGCTCGAAAGCGCTCTTTCCAAGGCCTATGGTAGCAACCCGGCCCTGAACGCCCAACGCGCGAACGTGCGGGCCACGGACGAAAACGTCCCTCGGGCGAAGGCGGGCTATCGTCCGCAGATCAACGCGACCGCTGACGTGCAGGGCTCGATCACGCAGAGAAATCCTGATGTCGGTCCGTCCAGCACGACGCGCACAGGCCAGCAGAGCATCGGGATCCAGCTTAACCAGAACCTCTTCAACGGCTTTCGCACTGACAACTCCGTCCGGCAGGCCGAATCCTCGGTCCTCTCTGCGCGCGAAACCCTTCGCAACAACGAGCAAAACACCCTGTTTGACGCAGCATCGGCCTATATGAACGTGCTGCGCGACACGGCAATCCTCAACCTTCAGCGCAACAACGTCGAGGTCATCGAGGAGCAGCTTCGCCAGACGCAGGACCGCTTCAACGTCGGCGAGGTGACCCGCACCGACGTGGCCCAGGCCGAAGCTCGTCTCGCGAGCTCCCGCTCCCAGGCGAGCCTCGCCGAAGCCAACCTGCGCACCAGCATCGCTCGTTACCGTCAGGTGGTCGGCACGGAGCCACGCCAGCTCCAGCCCGGCCGTCCGCTCGACCGACTGGTTCCGCGCACCGTCGAGGCTGCGCTCCAGGTAGCGATGAACGAGCACCCGGCCATCATCGCCGCTCTGCACGGGGTGGACGTGGCGGAACTTCAGGTGCGGATCGTGCAGGGCGAACTGGCCCCGAGTTTGGATCTCGGTGCATCGGCAACTTATACGAATACGAACTCGAGTTCCGGTGGGGCCGCGGGGCTGGGTGGGGGCGGCATCGGCGGCTCCGGCGACTCCGTCAACGGAACCATCGTCGCCCGCTTGACCATTCCGATCTACGAAGGCGGCGAGGTCTACGCTCGTACCCGCCAGTCGAAGGAAACGGCAGGCCAGCGGCGGCTCGAGGCTGACTCGATCCGCGATCAGGTCCGTGCAGCCGTGATCTCCTCATGGGGACAGCTCGAGACCTCGCGGGCGCAAATTACCGCGGCCCAAGCCCAGGTCGAGGCATCCGAGACCGCGCTCAACGGCGTACGCGAAGAGGCTCGCGTCGGCCAGCGCACGACCCTCGACGTGCTGAACGCGCAACAGGAACTCCTGAATGCACGCGTCAACCTGATCACCGCTCAGCGCGATCGGGTCGTGGCTTCCTACGCGGTGGTCCAGGCCTCCGGGCGCCTGAATTCGCGGGCTCTGGGCCTCGGCGTCGCCCATTACAGCCCCAAGGTCCATTTCGACCAGGTCAAGGACCTCTGGGCCGGTCTGACGACGCCTGACGGACGGTGAAGAAAAAGGTGGGGCCGCTCGCCACGTCGGGCGGCTTCGCTTGCTTCGATGCTCCGGCGTGAAATACTGGTCTCAACGAAGGCCGCCGATTCTAAACGGCAGCCGATAAGCTCAGATCATTGAGCGTGGGGCACATGACGGCGAGCGCAAAGATCCAAGAACCGTCGATGGAGGAGATTCTCGCCTCCATTCGCCGCATCATCGCCGACGACCAGGACGGCCCTCGCGCTTCGGCCGCGCCCGCAGCGCCTCCGTCGGCCGACAACGACATCCTGGATCTCGCCGACCTTCAGCCGACACAGCAACCGCCGAAGCTTGAGCTTGAGCACGAGGACATCTCGTTCCGCGACTCGGACGGGCAGATCGACTTCGATGCGCTCGAAGTTGAGGACGAGCCGCTCCCGCTTCCTCCGCCGCCCCCTGCGCCCGCACCCGCCTACGTGCCGCCGCGCGCACCCGCGCCTCCGGCAACACCGCCGGTCGAGGTGCTGGTCTCAAGCACGACGGGCGCATCCGTTGCCGGGGCCTTCCAGATGCTCTCAGCGACCGTGCTGAGCAACCAGGCACGGACGCTTGAGGATCTCGTCCAGGACATGCTGCGCCCGATGCTCAAGGGCTGGCTCGACGAGAACCTGCCCGGGATGGTGGAGCGCCTCGTACGCGCCGAGATCGAGCGCGTCTCCCGCGGAGGGCGCTGAACCCGCTCCGGAAGTCCCGATCCGGTTGACTTGGGCGGCACCGTCCGGTTTGTAGCCGGCATGCCTGCGTGCGCCCCGTGCTCCCTGCGCGCCAACGATCCGGTTTAGGCCATGATGGACAAGACGTTTGACCCTGCCGCCGTCGAGGCGCGCATTGCCGCCCGTTGGGAGGAGACGCAAGCTTTCAGGGCGGGGAGGGCGGACCGTCAGGGGGCGGAGCCCTACACGATCGTCATCCCGCCGCCGAACGTGACGGGCTCCCTTCATATGGGGCACGCGCTCAACAACACGCTTCAGGACATTCTCTGCCGCTTCGAACGCATGCGCGGCAAGGACGTGCTCTGGCAGCCCGGAACGGATCACGCCGGCATCGCGACGCAGATGGTGGTGGAGCGCCGGTTGATGGAGCGGCAGCAGCACCGCCGGCAGCTCGGCCGCGACGAGTTCGTGAAGCGTGTTTGGGAATGGAAGGATGAGTCTGGCGGGGCCATCGTCAACCAGTTGAAGCGCCTTGGGGCGTCCTGCGATTGGTCCCGTGAGCGCTTCACCATGGGCGTCGACGGATCAGCCGACGACCAGATGGTTCAGGCGGTGCTCAAGGTCTTCGTCGACCTCTACAAGCAAGGGCTTCTCTACAAGGACAAACGCCTCGTGAACTGGGACCCCCGGTTCCAGACGGCGATTTCCGATCTTGAGGTACAGCAGGTCGAGGTCAAGGGCCATCTCTGGCACATCCGCTACGCCATTGAGGGCGAGCCCGACCGCTCCATTACGGTCGCCACCACGCGCCCCGAGACGATGCTGGGCGATGTGGCCGTCGCGGTGCATCCGGAGGACGAGCGCTATCGGGATCTCGTCGGCAAGCACGCCATCCTGCCCCTTGTCGGGCGCCGCATTCCCATCGTGGCAGACGAATATTCCGACCCCGAGAAGGGCACGGGCGCCGTGAAGATCACGCCTGCGCACGACTTCAACGATTTCGAGGTGGGCCGCCGCCACAAGCTGCCGCTCGTCAACGTGCTCGGCACCGAAGGACAGATCCAGATCGAGGGGAACGAGGCCTTCCTCGCGGACCTTGATGCCACGGCGCTCGCCCCGGTTATGGCGCTCCACAATCTCGACCGCGCAGAGGCCCGGAAACGCGTCGTCGCGTTGCTGGAGGAGAGCGGCGCGCTCGTCGAGATCGAGCCGCACACCCACATGGTTCCACACGGCGACCGCTCGGGTGTGGTGATCGAGCCCTATCTGACCGATCAGTGGTACGTAAACGTGAAGCCCCTTGCCGAGCGAGCGCTCGGCGCCGTGCGCGAGGGCAAGACCAAGTTCGTGCCCGAAAACTGGGAGAAGACCTACTTCCAGTGGCTCGAGAACATCGAGCCCTGGTGCGTCTCCCGCCAGCTTTGGTGGGGCCACCAGATCCCGGCCTGGTACGACGATCAGGGCAATGTGTTCGTGGCCGGGTCCGAGGAGGAGGCCAAGGCCGAGGCGCGCTCTAAGCACGGCAAGGAGGTCGCGCTGCGGCGGGACGAGGACGTGCTCGACACTTGGTTCTCCTCGGCGCTGTGGCCCTTCTCGACCCTCGGCTGGCCCGAAAAGACGCCGGAGCTCGGGCGCTACTATCCCACCAACACCCTCGTGACGGGCTTCGACATCATCTTCTTCTGGGTCGCCCGCATGATGATGATGGGCCTGCATTTCATGGACGAGGTGCCGTTCGACACCGTCTACATCCACGCCCTCGTCCGGGACGAGAAGGGCGCCAAGATGTCGAAGTCGAAGGGCAACGTCATCGATCCTTTGAGTGTCATCGACCAGTACGGCGCCGATGCCCTGCGCATGACCCTCGCCGCCATGGCGGCGCAGGGGCGGGACATCAAGCTCTCTGTGCAGCGCGTCGAGGGCTACCGCAATTTCGCGACCAAGATCTGGAATGCCGCGCGGTTCGCAGAGATGAATGGGTGCCGGCGTGTTGCGGCCTTCGACCCGCATGCCGTCAAGGAGACCTTGAACCGCTGGGCCATCGGGGAGTGCGCGAAGGCTTTGGAGGAGGTGGCGTCTGCCCTCCAGGCCTACCGCTTCAACGATGCGGCCCTCGGCGCCTACCGCTTTGTCTGGAACGGGTTCTGCGATTGGACGCTGGAACTCGCAAAGCCCGTTCTCCAAGGGGCGGACGGTCCTGCGAAGGACGAAACCCGCGCGACGGTCGCGTTCATCTTCGATGAAATCTGCAAGCTGCTCCACCCCTTCATGCCGTTCCTCACCGAGGAGTTGTGGGCGATCAAAGGCGAGGAGGGCGAAGCGCGTACGCAGGTTCTCGCCCTCACCCCCTGGCCGCAACTCGCCGAGCTGGTGGACCCGGCGGCCGAGGCCGAGATCGGCTGGGTGGTCGACCTCATCACCGAAATCCGCTCGGCTCGATCCGAGACGAACGTGCCCGCCGGCGCGCAAATCCCCCTCGTTCTGGTTGCGCCGTCCGCGGACGTGAAGGCACGGGCCGAGCGCTGGGGGGGCACCGTGAAGCGCCTCGCACGCATCAGCGAAATCGGGATTGCTGAGACGCCGCCGAGAAGTTCGATCCAGCTTCTCATCCGCGGCGAGGTGTCGGCGCTCCCCCTCGAGGGGGTCATCGATCTTGCGGCCGAACGGGCGCGTCTTGCCAAGGAGATCCAAAAGCTCGAAGCCGACATGGCGAAAATCGACGCGAAGCTCGGTAATGCGGACTTCCTCAAGAGGGCGCCGGAAGAGGTTGTCGAGGAACAGCGGGAGCGCCGCGAAGAGGCATCCGAGCGCAAGGCGAAGATGGAAGAAGCCCTGAAGCGGCTGCAGGATTAACAACTCTCCCGCTTTGGGAGGGAGCTGGACGCTGATGGTGACCGGGTGAGGGTTACGTCGGTTTGGGACGAGGCGTTCGCTCTCCCATCCTCCCTAGGTGCCCCTACAAGGGTGCTCGGGGAGATGGGCACGGTAGCGTTTCCTGGAGTTCTCTCGAGACGCCGCTGCGCGGCTCCTCGAACGAGGGTTGCTGTTGCAGGGGGCGGGGCAGCGGCACGGGCTCACTCGCTGATCCTTTTGATCAACCTTAATCGCTCTCCCACTCGGGAGAGTGCCGCGCAGCGGTCCCGGTGCCCAATCCATCACTCCCCCGTGACAACAACCCGCCCTATGCTCTAGCTGTCTGCGGACCAACCCACGGAGAAACGATGCTCGAGAGCGTCCTCATCGCCAATCGAGGCGAGATCGCCTGCCGGATCATCCGGACCGCCGAGCGGCTCGGGATGCGTACGATCGCCGTCTATTCGGAGGCCGATGCGGACGCCTTGTTCGTGCAGATGGCGGACGAGGCGCACCTCATCGGCCCGGCGCCGGCACGGGAGAGCTACCTTGTGATCGACAGGATGATCGAGGTGGCCAAGCGCTCCGGCGCTGCGTGCATCCATCCGGGCTACGGCTTTCTCTCAGAGCGGGCGGAGTTCGCCGAGGCCTGCGCGGAGAACGGCATTGTGTTCGTCGGCCCGCCAGCCTCCGCCATCAAAGCCATGGGGCTCAAGGACGCCGCGAAAGCCCTGGTGGGACAGGCTGGTGTGCCTGTCGTGCCGGGCTATCACGGCGCCAAGCAGCAGCCGGAATTCCTGCGCGAGAAGGCCTACGAGGTCGGCTACCCGGTGCTCATCAAGGCCGTCGCCGGCGGCGGCGGCAAGGGCATGAAGCGCGTCGACAAGATGGCGGATTTCGAGGCGGCTCTCGAGAGCGCTCAAAGAGAGGCACAAAACGCCTTCGGCGATCCGCGGGTGCTGGTCGAGAAGTACATCCTGTCGCCGCGCCACATTGAGATCCAGGTTTTCGCTGACGCGCACGGGAACGTGGTCCATCTCTTCGAGCGCGACTGCTCGCTCCAGCGGCGGCACCAAAAGGTCATCGAGGAGGCGCCAGCGCCCGGCATAACGCCGGAGATGCGTGGCGTGATGGGCAAGGCGGCTGTCGAGGCAGCGCGGGCCGTCGGCTATGTGGGCGCCGGCACGGTGGAGTTCATCGCCGACGGACGAGAGGGCCTGCGTCCCGACCGCTTCTACTTCATGGAGATGAACACGCGCCTTCAGGTGGAGCACCCCGTGACGGAGGCGATCACAGGGCTCGACCTCGTGGAGCTTCAGTTTCGCGTGGCCGCAGGTGAAGCGCTGCCCTTCAAGCAGGACGATCTCACCATCCACGGTCACGCGGTCGAGGCTCGCCTTTACGCGGAGGATCCCGAGAAGGAGTTCCTGCCCTCCACCGGCAAGCTCTGGGCCCTGCAGTTTCCGGAGGGCGACCAGATCCGCATCGACACGGGCGTGGAGGCCGGCGACGAGGTGACGCCATTCTACGATCCCATGATCGCGAAAGTAATCGCACATGGGGCATCGCGCGAGGAAGCGCTGGAGCGCCTTGCCGACGCGCTGGGCGGTACCGTAGTGGCCGGACCGAAGACGAACGTCGCTTTCCTGAAGAAGTTGTGCGAGGCAGCCGAATTCCGGGCCGGCCGGTTCGACACCGGCTTTATCGATCGCAACCTTGAGCCGCTCGGTGCCGTCGCGCGGCCGACCGACGACGCAGTCGTGGCGGCAGGCGCCCTGTACCTCGTCCAGCGTGAGACCGATCGGCTGACGTTCGGCACAGTGTCCCGGACCGATGATCTTGCCGGGCCCTGGGCAGTGGACGACGGTTTTCAGCTGCTCGGTCGTCGGCAGACAGGATTGCCCGTCACGGTGGACGGCGAGGCCTCGACGCTGCAACTCGCCTGGGACGAGGACGGCGGCTACATCCCGTCCCACGAGGAGAACGACGAAGACTTCACGATCGTCGAAGGGGGCGACAGCGTGATCGTCCTGCGCGACGGGCGGCAAACGCGCGTCGCGCTTCACGACCCGTTCGCGGTCGATCTGGAGCACATGGACGAGGGCGGCTCCGTGAAGGCGCCCATGCACGGCAAGCTCGTTGCGCTCTTCGTTCAACCCGGCGACCGCGTCGAAAAGGGCCAGCGGCTGGCCGTTGTCGAAGCGATGAAGATGGAGCACGCGCTCGTGGCGCCGGCGGACGGGGAGGTGGCGGAAATTGCCGCGGAGCCCGGCGCGCAGGTCGCCGAAGGCGCCCGGCTCATCGTCCTGAAAACGGCTGATTGATCATGCGTCGCAACGTCCTGTTCCGCCAGCACGAGGAGCATGGTTGAGACGAGGCATGCCGCTTCACCTCATCAAGCTCTGTGTCGGTTGCGACTCCATCGCGGACCTCGAGGAATGGATCGAGGAGAACCGGACCCAGCACCGGCGCCTCGGACGCGATTACGAACAGGCGCACACCACGCGCATGGTCCCGAAGCGCGCGAATGAGCTCCTGGACGGCGGCTCCCTGTTCTGGGTGATCAAGGGCCAGGTCGCCTGCCGGCAGCGGCTCCTCGCCGTGCAGCCGTTCACGGACGCGGGTGGGGTGGGCCGCTGCCACCTCGTCCTGGAGCCCAGCGTCGTCGCGGTGGAGCCGCGCCCCTACCGACCCTTTCAGGGGTGGCGCTATCTGGAGAGCAACGACGCCCCGCGGGATCTGACGGGAGGCCGCGGCGGAGATCTCGCACAGATGCCTGAGGCCATGCGCCGCGAACTGGCGGACCTCGGGCTCCTCTAGGATGCTTCGCGACGGATCGGGCCCGCCGCGAATGGCGGAAGTGCCTGTTATAGCAAGCGTTAACCTGTTGCCGGCCGGGCGTTCGGGTCGCTGGTTTGACTTTCGTCCGGCGGGCCCAATGTACCCTCTTGACGTTCTTGAGCTACTTGGAACCGCGTGCCGCTGATTCGCATTGGCTCCATAAGTTCAGTTGAGTGGAGGTTGCGATGCTCCTGACCGCATCTGAAGGCCGGCACTGGCGCTACGAAGTCTGCGAGCATTCAGACGGGTATCTCGTTCAGATGCGCGATCTCGAGACGGGCGACCTCGATGAGGAATTCTCCACAGTCTTCCGCACCATGCCGGTAGCCTTCGCCTACGCGGAGATGTCGGCAGCGTTCGAGCGCTATGCTGCCGCGGAGCTGGAATCGGTGGACGACGAGCAGATCGAGATCGACCTTGAAGTGACCGAGCGCCACTTCATCGACCTGAGCGACAGGCTCAGCGACGCAGGCGTGAATGGGATCTCGATGAGGGCCTGGGAACAGCATAAGCATCAGCAACAGCCCGCGCCTAGGGTGCTGCACTAGGAGTTCACGGCCCGCCACTGGCGGGCCGTTTTCGTTGAGGGTTCGACCTCCTGCATTTACAAGCCCTGCCCATCTGCCCACATGATGGAGCATGAGCGACAAGCGGGATCTCTCGCGATCGGAAGCCCCAAGCCCGGGTGCCATGATCGATTCTTTCCTGAACGATGCAAAGCGGCTGCAGCCCGCGGTGGCGGAGACGGCCCCGCGCCTCGTCTTTGCCCTCGACGCGACCATGAGCCGCCAGCCGACATGGGACCTCGCCTGCAGGGTTCAAGGCGAGATGTTCGCTACCGCCTCGGCCCTCGGCGGATTGCAGGTTCAACTCGTCTACTTCCGCGGCTTCGACGAGTGTCGCTCCTCCCGCTGGGTAGCGGATCCCCGTGCGCTCACGGGGCTGATGAGCAGGATCGATTGCCGAGGCGGTCATACTCAGATCGCACGCGTCCTGCGACATGTCCGTGGCGAAGCGGGCCGTACGCCGGTCCGGGTGCTCGTCTACGTGGGCGATGCCATGGAGGAGCCCATTGATGATGTGTGCGCGCTTGCAGGCGAACTCGGCCTGCTCGGCGTTAAGGCATTCATGTTTCACGAGGGTTCTGACGCGGAGGCCGGCCGAGCCTTCCAGGAAATCGCACGGCTTACAGGCGGCGCCTATGCGCGCTTCGATGCGGCAGCTCCGGGAGCGCTCGCCGATCTGCTGCGGGCAGCAGCGGCCTATGCGGCCCGCGGTGTTGACGGCCTGAAGCGCCTCGCGCCGGAGAGTCGGGGCGCGCGGCACCTCCTCGCCGCGATGGGAGGTGACAGGCCATGACCCTCCTTTATGGAATCGCCGCCGTCGCCCTGGTGTGGTGGCTTTCGAAGAAGTTCGCGCACACCAACACCGCAGCGCTGGCCAAAGCCATGAAAGTGGCAGGGGGCGTCCTGGCGCTGGGCGGGGCGGGGGTGATGGGGTTGCGGGGGCGGATCGACATGGCCCTGATGCTGGGAACCTTCGGGGCCTGGCTCCTGGGCTGGGGCGCCATTCAGCTGCCCTGGATTCAAGGTCGCGGGCGGCGGACGCCGGGCAGCGTGTCGCGGGTGCGTTCGGCCATGATCGAGATGGAGCTCGATCACGACACCGGCGCCATGAACGGGTCGGTCCTGGCCGGGACGCTGGCGGGGCGGCGCCTCGATGCCCTCGACGAGGCTGGGCTCGGACGGCTCTACGAGGAGTGCCGGGCCGGGGATGCGGACGGGCTGCGCCTCTTAGAGACGTATCTGGACCGCCGGTTTCCCGCCTGGCGTGAACACGCTCAGGCGCACGGCGACCCGCGGGCGGGCGCCGAGGCGAAGGCGGGTGCGATGACGGAACAGGAGGCTTACGAGATCCTGGGGCTTCAGCCGGGTGCGGGGGTCGACGAGATCAGGCTCGCGCACCGCACGCTGATGAAGCGCCTCCACCCCGACCAGGGCGGATCGACTTACCTCGCGGCCCGGGTCAACCTGGCCAAGGAAACTCTGCTGGGCCGACATCGCTGATGCTCCACGCGCGACAAAGGCAACTGGACGGGCACGGTCGGGCGGCACCGAACGGGCGCCGCCGTCAGAAATCTTGAAGTCAGCTCCGGAGAGCGAAACAGGCAAACCCGTTTCGCTTCAGAACCTTGCAGGCCGCCTCCGCCTCGTCGGCCTCCGAGAATCCGGAGAAGCGGGCGCGGTAGAGGGTGGCCTCGCCCTTGGTCACCTTCTCGGTGAAGGGAGAGGCCTGGGCGAGCGCCCGGCCGGAGCGGGAACGGGCGTTGTCGAGCATGGTTTTCGCCTTGCTCTCGTCGTCCGTGGCTCCGAGCTGGATGACCCAGCCGGACGCGGCAGCGCGGGGCGCCTCGCGTTTTTCGGCCGCCGGTTCGCTCTTCGCAACCGCCGTCTGCCCTCCGGTGGCGCGCTCGTCGGGGCGCGCCGCGGGGACGGGCGCCGCCGAGGGGAGGGGGGCTTGGCGAGCGGGCTCGGCGTGCTGGAGGGCGGCGTAGGCTTGGGCGGGTTGCGCCGCCGGCTGCGGGCCGGCCTGCCAGCGCATGGGGGGCAGGGAGGACGGGGTCGTGGTGGTGCTGGCTCCGGCCGCGGAGGCGACGACGGGGCGAAGCGAGTTGAGATCGAGGGGCTTGCGCGCGGCGGCCGAGGGCGTCGTCGCGGTTTCGGGGGCGGCGACGGCTGTCGGCGTTGCGCCCTGCGAGGCATTCCCAGCCTGAAGAGCGGCTGTCGTGACGGGGGCTGGGACTGGGGCCGCGGCGACCTGGGACTGGAGCTGCTGAGCCTGGGACTGGGATTGCTGAACCTGGACCTGGGGCTGGAGCTGGAGCGGAGCCTGGGGGCTCGCATCCGCCACCGCGACCGGGGCCGGGCGGGCGATCGGGAGGGGCGCGGCCGGCGCTTCGGCGACCGCCGACGGCGTCTGACGGGCGCCCGCGAAGGCCCGCGGCAGGGTCTGGCGCACGAGGGCGGCCATGGTCTGGTCGCGGCTCGCACCCGAGCGCCCGCCGAGCACCACCGCCACGATGTGCCGGTCCTCCGTCCGCGCATTCGTCATCAGGTTGAAGCCCGACGCGTTGGTGAAGCCGGTCTTGATCCCGTCGACGCCCTCGACGCGGCCGAGGAGCTTGTTGTGGTTCCGATGGGAGGCGCCGGCGTAGTTGAACACCCGCGTCTGAAAGAAGCGGTAGTAGCGCGGGAAGCGCTCCTGGATGGCGCGCGCCAGAATGGTGAGATCGCGGGCGGTGGTGACCTGCTCGCTGTCGGGCAGGCCCGAGGCGTTGCGGAACACGGTCCGGCTCATGCCGAGCGAGCGCGCCCTGCGGGTCATCTCCTCGGCGAACTCGTCCTCGCTGCCGGCGAGGTTCTCCGCCACCGTGACGGCGACGTCGTTGGCGGATTTGGTGACGAGGGCCTTGATGGCGTCCTCGACGGCGATCGTCTCGCCGGGGTCGAAGCCGATCTTTGAGGGAGCCTGCCGGGCCGCGTTGGCGGAGACCCGCAGGGGGGTATCGAGGCTGAGCTTGCCCCGCTCGAGCTGCTCGAAGAGGAGGTAGAGGGTCATCACCTTGGTGATGGAGGCCGGAAAGCGCAGGGCGTCCTCGTTCTCGGCGTGGAGAACGCGCCCGGTCTTCACGTCCACCACCATGGCGGCGTAGGGGGGATTGTATCCGCCGCCGGAGCCCTTGCGCTTGCGCGCGGCTTCCGCCGGAGAGGAGAGGGCGACGAGGATCGCCGCCACACCGGCGGCACCCGCGAGCGCCAAAGCTTTGCGGTTACGCATCTTGCCCACAGACATCCCTGAACCGTCCCTGTTGTCCCTGGTCCCCACAGGTCGGGCACCGGCTCTTGTTCGTTCGTCGCGTGGCCGGTGCACCACACCATCAGACGCTAGGCCGTTGCGGTTACGGGTGGGTTAATGGGATCGCGGGTGGGAACCGTTATTGTGCGCTGCACAAATCCGCTTGACAGCTATGGTGCAGCGCACATAATAGGACATCCGTCATGACGGACAGGTTTCTTGTGAGGGGCAGCGCCGCGGCGCTGATTGATGCCATGATTCAGCAGTTCGACCAGTTCCAGAAGTTCGGCCAGGACAATCTCGACACCGTGATGAAGACCTTCGGCTCGGTCACCAAGGGCGCCCAGGCGATCGCCATGGAGACCGCCGACTACGCCAAGAAGTCCGTCGAGCAGTCGGCCGCCGCGTTCGAGAAGCTCGCCGGCGCCAAGTCGCTCGACAAGGCCATGCAGATCCACGGCGACTACCTGAAGACCTCCTACGAGGGCTTCGTCGCCCAGTCGGCGAAGATCGGCGAGCTCTACCAGGCGGTCGCCAAGGAAGCCTTCAAGCCCTTCGAGGGCTTCGTCGCGAAGGCCGCCGGCAAGTAAGCCCAACGGCTCGAAAGCCTCCCGAAGCGCCCGGCCCCGGCCGGGCGTTTTGCGTTTGAGAAGGTCCCGCCGCGGACCTGCCGCGACCATTCGTGCAAGCTTTTGCGCTCAAAGCGCTCTTTCGTGAGGGGACGTGCGCTCCCATCTGCTTGATCTGGCAGCCCGTTCGGGGCGACTATAGATTATGATTTGCCGCGGGGCCCCACGCCCGGCGGACAACAGAATGCCTAGATCAAGGGTTATTCGGGACATCATGCTGCGGACGGCACAGGGCGCAGGCGCCTCATCCGAACGACCGGTCGTGGTCGGATCCGGCTCCCGGATGCCGGGGGGCGACGACGGTCGGACCGGCACCGCGATCGTCACGAAGACCAAGCCCCGCACGAAACGACCCAACCTCTACCGCGTTCTCCTCCTGAACGACGACTACACCCCTATGGAGTTCGTGGTGCACGTGCTCGAGCGGTTCTTCAACAAGGACCGCGAAGACGCGACCCGCATCATGCTCCACGTCCACCAGAACGGCGTCGGCGAATGCGGCGTGTTCACCTACGAGGTGGCCGAGACCAAGGTCACCCAAGTGATGGATTTCGCCCGCAAGCACCAGCATCCGCTCCAGTGCGTTATGGAAAAGAAGTAGCGACAGACACAGCCCTGATAGGACACCCCGCCCTTGCCGAGCTTTTCTCGCAGCCTTGAACAAGCCCTTCATCGAGCCCTCGCCCTCGCGGGCGAGCGCCGGCACGAATACGCCACGCTCGAACATCTCCTTTTGGCGCTGGTCGACGATCAGGACGCTGCGGCCGTCATGCGCGCCTGCAACGTCGATCTCGACAGCCTGCGCCGCAACCTTGTTGAATACGTCGATACGGAACTCGCCAACCTCGTGGCGGACGGGCGCCAGGACTCCAAGCCCACCGCCGGCTTCCAGCGCGTCATCCAGCGCGCGGTGATCCACGTCCAGTCGTCCGGCCGCGAGGAGGTGACGGGGGCGAACGTGCTCGTGGCGATCTTCGCCGAGCGCGAGAGCCACGCCGCCTACTTCCTGCAGGAGCAGGACATGACCCGCTACGACGCGGTCAACTACATCAGCCACGGCATCGCCAAACGTCCGGGCTTGTCCGAGAGCCGCCCGGCCCGGGGCTCGGAGGAGGAATCCTCCAACGAGCGTCCGACGGGCGAGGATTCGGGCGAGCGCCCGAAGAAGAAGGGCGACGCCCTGGAAGCCTACTGCGTCAACCTCAACAAGAAGGCGAAGGAGGGCAAGATCGACCCGCTGATCGGCCGCGAGTCCGAGGTGCAGCGCACGATCCAGGTTCTCTGCCGCCGCCAGAAGAACAACCCGCTCCTCGTGGGCGACCCGGGCGTCGGCAAGACCGCCATCGCCGAAGGCCTCGCCCGCAAGATCATCCAGGGCGAGGTGCCGGAGGTTCTGGAGGGCGCCACCGTCTTCTCCCTCGACATGGGCACCCTGCTCGCCGGCACCCGCTACCGGGGCGACTTCGAGGAGCGCCTGAAGCAGGTCGTGAAGGAGATCGAGGCGCACCCGAACGCCATCATGTTCATCGACGAGATCCACACCGTCATCGGTGCGGGCGCCACCTCGGGCGGCGCCATGGATGCGTCGAACCTCCTCAAGCCGGCTCTCGCCAACGGCTCCCTGCGCTGCATCGGCTCGACCACCTACAAGGAGTACCGCCAGTACTTCGAGAAGGACCGGGCCCTCGTGCGCCGCTTCCAGAAGATCGACGTGAACGAGCCGTCGGTGCCGGACACGATCGAGATCGTGAAGGGCCTCAAGCCCTACTTCGAGGAGTTCCACAAGCTGAAATACACCAACGACGCCATCAAGGCGGCGGTGGAGCTCTCGGCCCGCTACATCAACGACCGCAAGCTGCCCGACAAGGCGATCGACGTGATCGACGAGACGGGGGCCTCGCAGATGCTCGTGCCGGAGAACAAGCGCAAGAAGTCGATCGGCGTGAAGGAGATCGAGGCGACCATCGCCACGATGGCCCGCATCCCGCCCAAGACCGTCTCGAAGGACGACGCCGAGGTTCTGGCGCATCTCAAGACCACGCTGCAGCGGGTGGTGTACGGCCAGGACAAGGCCATCGAGGCGCTCACCTCCTCGATCAAGCTCGCCCGCGCGGGCCTGCGCGATCCGGACAAGCCCATCGGCTCCTACCTCTTCGCCGGCCCCACGGGCGTCGGCAAGACCGAGGTCGCCAAGCAGCTCGCCACCGCGCTCGGCGTCGAGATGCTGCGCTTCGACATGTCGGAGTACATGGAGCGCCACACCGTGAGCCGCCTCATCGGCGCGCCTCCCGGCTATGTGGGCTTCGACCAGGGCGGCCTCCTGACCGACGGCATCGACCAGCATCCGCATTGCGTGCTGTTGCTCGACGAGATCGAGAAGGCGCACCCGGACCTGTTCAACATCCTGCTCCAGGTGATGGATCACGGGAAGCTGACGGACCACAACGGCAAGCAGGTGGATTTCCGCAACGTGATCATCATCATGACCACGAATGCGGGCGCCTCCGACATGGCCCGCCCGGCCATGGGCTTCACCCGGCAGAAGCGCGAAGGGGACGACACGGAGGCGATCAACAAGCTGTTCGCGCCCGAGTTCCGCAACCGCCTCGACTCGGTGATCTCCTTCGGCCATCTCCCGGCCGAGGTGATCCAGAAGGTTGTCGACAAGTTCGTCATGCAGCTCGAGGCGCAGCTCGCCGACCGCAACGTGACCATCGAGCTCACGGACGAGGCCCGCGACTGGCTCGTGGAGCACGGCTACGACGAGGCGATGGGCGCCCGCCCGATGGCCCGGCTGATCCAGTCGACCATCAAGACGCCGCTCGCCGACGACGTGCTGTTCGGCCGGCTCAAGGATGGCGGCGCGGTCCGGGTGATCGTGAAGACCGACGAGATCGGCCTCAAGTCGCTCGGCTTCGAGTACCCTGAGGGCCCGGTCACCCCGCGGCCCGAGAAGGCGGTGACGGAGGCGGCCAAGAAGAAGCCTCGGACCAAGACCTACGCCAAGGCCAAGAAGGCCACTAAGGCGAAGGGCGGCGGCGACAAGGGCGGTGGCGGCGTGCGCACCGTGCCGAAGGTGCCGCTGGTCCGCGCATGAGGGCCGAAGCTCAAACGGCGCCGGCCGAGCCGGCGCCCCTCGTCGCCCTTCCCGAGATGGCCTTCGCGGCCCCGGCCGCCGCAGCTCAGCCTGCGGCGGCCGAGCCGCTTGTGGAAGCCCCCGCCGCGGCCGCGCCCCGGGTCAAGAAGACCTGGCGCGAGGAGCGCTGGGAGCGCCGCCGCCGGCGCATCTGGTTCGAAGAACTCCTCGGCTGGATCCTGGTGCCGCTGATCGTGGTCGGGCTCTACTACGTCGCCGTCGCCACCCTCGCCGCCCTCGGAACCTCCCCCGCCGCCATCATGGACGGCATCAACGCGATCCTGGCGCAGATTTAGCAGAGCGCGCGTGAACCCTCCCCCCTCCGCGGGAGAGGGACAGCTTGCCGCCGGCAGGCTATTCCTAATCCTCCTCCACCTGCCGGAACGGCGTCGCCTGCTGGAGTTCGTCGGCGGCCTCGTGGACGTAGGCGCGCTCGCGCTCGAGATAAGCCGCCACGGCGCGGCGAAAGGCGGGGTCCGGGATGTCGTGGGCGGAGGTGGTGATCACCGGGCGGTAGCCGCGGGCGAGCTTGTGCTCGCCCTGCGCCCCGGCCTCCACGCGGTCGAGCCCGCGCGCGATGGCGAAGTCGATGGCCTGGTAGTAGCAGACCTCGAAGTGCAGGAAGGGGCGGTTCTCGATGCAGCCCCAGTTGCGCCCGTAAAGGCGCGTGTCGCCGACGAGGTTGAGGGCCCCCGCGATAGCGCGTCCGTTCCGCCTCGCGATCACGAGGAGAACCCTGTCCGCCAGGCGCTCGCCGAGAAGCGAGAAGAACAGCCGGTTGAGATAGGGCCGGCCCCATTTGCGCGAGCCCGTATCCATGTAGAAGGCGTAGAAGGCGTCCCAATGGGCCTCGGTGAGGTCAGCGCCGGTGACGCATTCGACGGTGACGCCGTCCGCCAGCGCGTCCCGCCGCTCCCGGCGGATCGTCTTGCGCTTGCGGGAGGAGAGGGCGGCGAGGAAGTCCTCGAAGGAGCCGTAGCCCTCGTTGAACCAGTGGAACTGCTGGTCGTCCCGCCTCAGGAAACCCTCCTCGGCGAGGGCGCCGGCGTCCCGCTCCTGGAGGAAGGTGGCGTGCAGGGACGAGGACTTCGTCTGGGCGCGCAGGGCCCTTAGGCCGGCGACGAGGTGCTGCCGTGCCTCGTCGGCCCCAGCGCCATCCGCGACGAGGAGGCGGGGCCCGGTGACGGGCGTGAACGGGACCGAGACCTGGAGCTTGGGGTAGTAGCGCCCGCCCGCCTGCATGTAGGCGTCGGCCCATCCGTGATCGAACACGTACTCGCCCTGGGAATGGGCCTTGAGGTAGCACGGCGCCGCCGCGAGGAGCCGCTCGGCCTCGTCCTCCACCAGGACGTGAACAGGGGACCAGCCGCTGCGCCCGCCGACGCAGCCGGCCTCCTCCAGCGCCGACAGAAAGGCATGGGAGACGAAGGGATTGTGCGGGTCGTCGTCGCCCCGGGCGGCCGGGAACGCGCAGGCGTTCCAGTCTTCGGCCGGCACGGCGGCGAGGGATTGGGTGACTTTGACCTGAAGGGGCACCCCTCCGACTTAAGGGAAAGCCGGAGGCGCGCAAGAGCGGCGCGACACCTTCGCCGCGGTGGCTCGACGACAGGGCTAGGGCACGAACCCTTCGAACACCATCTGGTCGGCGTGCTGCGCGGCCCGCTCCCGGTCCTGCGCGGTGCGCACCGTCCAGGCCATGACGGGAAGACGGCCGAGGAGGCGCGCGAGGAGGGGCGCGCCGGCGGGAAGATCGGAGACCTTCCAGGACAGGAAGTGGGGCTGGGTCTCGGCGAAATGCAGGAGCTCGCCGAGGGAGCGCTTCTCGTCCGGGTCGAGGCGGCCGTAGCTCGGGTCGTCGTGCCGGCTCTCGGCGACGATGCCGCGGGTGAGGCCCGGCGCGATGCGGCGCAGATGGGCGACGACCCGCGGATCGAAGGACTTGACGCAGACCGGCCCGCGATAGGACCGCAGCACCTCGCAGGTGCGGTCCGTGAGGCGCATGTCGCCGTTGAAGCGGCTCTTGATCTCGAGCACAAGCGGCACGCGGCCGGCGAGGCGGTCGAGGAAGGCGGGGAGGGTCGGGATGCGGTCGGAGGCCGTCCCGGCGATGGCGATGCGGGCGAGGTCCGCGCCCGTGCGCTCCGCCACGGGCCCGGTCTCGCCCGTCAGGCGATCGAGGACGAAGTCGTGGAACACCACCGCGTCGCCGTCCACCGTGAGCTGAACGTCGCACTCGATCGCGAAGCCGCGGTCGGCCGCCGCGTCGAGGGCCGTGAGGGTGTTCTCCACGATGCCGTTCGCCCGGTCGTGGAGGCCGCGATGGGCGATGGGCGCCGCGGTGAGCCAGGCGGGCGCGCTCATCGGACCTCGAACATCCCTTCCACCTCGACGCAGGCGTCGAGGGGCAGCTCCGCGACGCCAATCGTGGAGCGCGCGTGGCGGCCTCGGTCGCCGAGCACCGCCACCATGAGGTCCGAGGCGCCGTTCATCACCGGCGCGAGGGCCGCGAAGGTCGGGACCGCGTTGATGAAGCCGCCAAGGCGCACGCAGCGCTCCACCTGATCGAGATCGCCGACCGCCGCCTTCAGCTGCGCGAGGAGGTTGATGGCGCAGAGCCGCGCCGCCTCGACGCCCACCTCGTGGGTGATCTCCGCGCCGAGCTTGCCCTTGTGGGCCTCGGCGAGCTTGCCGTCGAGCCCGAGGCAGATCTGGCCCGAGATCACCACGAGGTTGCCGGTGCGCACGAAGGGCACGTAGTTGGCGACGGGCGCCGCCGGGTTTGGCAGGGTGATCCCGAGTTCCTTCAGTTTCGCGTCGGTTCCGCTCATGGGTCCGGCCCTCCCTCGGCCAAGCTGGTTCGCGGCCTTGTGACGGATGAGCCAAGGGGACGCAAGGCCCCGGCGTTGCCCCGGCGGAACGCTGCGCGTAGGGATGGCGCATGCTCAACCCATCCAACACGCGTCGCCGCCTCGCGCTCGCCGGTCTCCTGCTCGCTCTCCTTGGCTCCGCGCCAGCGGCGGCCGAGGGCCCGGCGCCGGTGGTGCTCGCGCCCCATCGGGCGGTCTACAACCTGTCGCTCCTCACGGGCGGCGAGGGCTCGGGCGGCATCGAATCCGCGCAAGGGCGCATCGCCTTCGACTTCGCGGGCGACGCCTGCGAGGGCTACACCCTGCGCTACCGCCAGGTGACGGTTCTCGACAGCACGGAATCCGGACGTCGGACGCTCGACGTGCGCACCGCCACCTTCGAGGCCGGGGACGGCCTGACGATGCGGTTCCGGACCGATTCGGAGATGGAGGGCGTGCCGGACGACAAGGTCGACGGGGAGGCCGAGGTGAAGGGCGACGGCATCGCCGTGCGCCTGCGCGAACCGCGGCCCGAGACCCTCAGCCTGCCGGCCCGGGCGGTCTTCCCGACCGAGCACATGAAGCGCATCCTCGAGGCCGCCCGCGCGAGTAAGGCCACCTACGCCGTGAAGATGTACGACGGCTCGGACACGGGCAAGAAGATGTACGACACTCTTGCCCTCATCGGCCGCCGGATCGAGCCCGGAGCGGGCGCGGATCTCGAGGCGGCGGCCCGGCAGGACGCCCTGGCGAAGCTGCCCCGCTGGCCGGTGAAGATCAGCTACTTCGTGGTGGGCTCCGCCGACCAGACCCCCGCCTACACGATCTCGTTCGAGCTCTACGAGAACGGCATCAGCCGGGCCCTCCAGCTCGACTACGGCGACTTCGTCCTCAAGGGCGACCTCCAGAGCCTCGACGTCCAGGCCGCCTCCGGCTGTCAGCGCTGACCGCGCAGGGCGAGGCCCTTCACGAGGGCCTCCGGGCCGAAGCGCTCGCGGATCCGGTCGATGGCCGCCTCCCGCCGGGCCTGGCGCACCACCTCCTGATCGGCGAGGTCGCCCCGGTCGGCCCCCGCACCGTCGCACAGATCCGCGGCCCCGACCCCGATGAGCCGGTAGGCGGTGCCGTCGCAGGCCGCGCGCAGGAGCTGGCGCGCGGGCTCGAACACCCGGGCGGCGAGCTGGGTCGGGGGCAGGCCGCCGCGGGTGCGGGTGATCGTCTTGAACTCCGCATCCTTCAGCTTGAGCGTGATGCTCTGGCCCGCGAGGTTCGCCGCCTTGAGGCGCCGGGACACCTTCTCGGCAAGGCGCCAGAGCACCGGCTCCAGGTCCTCGAAGGCGCGAAGGTCGCGCTCGAAGGTGGTCTCGGCGGAGATGCTCTTCGTCTCCCGGTCCGGGGTCACCCGCCGGCTATCCTCGCCCTCTGCGAGCCTCACGAGGCGCTGAGCGTCGCGGCCGAGCGCCTCGAACAGGGCCCGCGGCGGAACCTCCCGCAGGTGGCGGATCAGGGTCACGCCGGCCTTCGCGAGGCGGCCCTGCGCGGCGGCGCCGATGCCCGGAATGATCGAGACCGGCTTGTCGGCGAGGAAGCCCGGCGCCTCCGCCCGGCCGATGACGGAAAAGCCCCGGGGCTTGGCGAGGTCGGAGGCGATCTTCGCCAGGAACTTGTTCGGCGCGAGGCCCACCGACACCGTGATGCCGACCTCCGCCTCGACCCGGCGGGCGAAGCGCGCGAGGGTCAGGGCGGGGCTGCCGTGGTGCAGGCGCTCGGTGCCGGAGAGGTCGAGGAACGCCTCGTCGATGGAGACCGGCTCGACGAGGGGCGTCAGTTCTAGCATCATCTCGCGCACCGCGCGGCCCGCCACCTTGTACTTCTCCATGTCGGGCCGGATGACCACCGCGTCGGGGCAGGCCTTGAGGGCCTTGAACATCGGCATGGCCGAGCGCACGCCGTAGGTGCGGGCGACGTAGCAGGCGGTGGCCACGACCCCGCGCTTGCCGCCCCCGATGATTACCGGCCGGTCCGCGAGGCTGGGATCGTCCCGCTTCTCCACGGCGGCGAAGAAGGCGTCGCAGTCGATATGGGCGATGGAGAGCGCATCGCGCTCCGGATGGGCGAGGAGGCGAGGGGAGCCGCAGGCGGCGCAGCGCTTCGCCGCCGCCCGGTTCTCGGCGAGGCAGTCCCGGCAGAAGGGGGCGCCGCCCGTCATGGCCCTACTCGAACTCGGAGGGCGAGAGGGTGTGCCGCGCCTCCATGATGCGCTCGGGCTTGGTCTCCAGGGCCTTGGCGATCTCGAGGAGCAGGGGCTCGTCCGAGGCCACGTGGTCGAGGACGGCGGCGTGGAAGCCGGGGGTCGCGGCGGCGGCCCGGATGGTCTCCGGCCGCAGACCCGTCATGTCGAGAAAGCGGGTCAGGCGCTCGTCGTCCCGCGCCAGCTCCATGAATGCCGCGAGGGCCACGGATTCGGCTTCCTCGGCGGTGATTTTCTTGTATGGGGGCATGAGCTTTCGGGTTTGCTTTTCTTCAAGAGGTCTGCTCGTAAGCTTAGCATCTTTTGGTCGAACGGGCGCGTCGAGCCGCCTGGAGGCGCTCCGTGGGACACGCGATGAAGAAGACCGTTCTCATCGTTGAGGACAACGAACTCAACATGAAGCTCTTCAACGACCTCCTGGAGGCGCACGGCTACGCGACCCTGAAGACGGGCCACGGGATCGAGGCGATGGAGCTCGCCCGCGCCCACAAGCCCGACCTCATCCTCATGGACATCCAGCTGCCGGAGGTCTCGGGCCTCGAGGTGACCCGCTGGCTCAAGCAGGACGACGAGCTCAAATCCATCCCCGTCATCGCCGTCACGGCCTTCGCCATGAAGGGCGACGAGGAGCGGATCCGGCAGGGGGGCTGCGAGGCCTATCTGTCGAAGCCGATCTCGGTCGCGAAGTTCATCGCGACGGTGAAGACCTATCTCGACGTCGAGGCCCGCTGACGGTTGCCGCCGGACCAGACGGGGACGTTTGTGGAAACCCGAATAGTCTGTTGTAACAGTAGGTTAGATGCCTTGCAGGCCTCCGCTGGCGCCCTGCCAAAGCGTCGCGCTGGACTCCCGCCGCCGGACTCCTTAACCTTGATAAAGATTTGACAACGCTACGGCAGATCGTCCGCTTGCAATCGGCGGGCCCCGCGGTAGGTTCTCCACAAGAGTTTTCTGCGCATTGCAGATGTCAGACGCCCTACGGAATGCTCAGGTCCGCCGCATCTCCTGGGTTTTCGTGGGCTAGGCCGGTCTGGGGGTGGCTCGTGGCCTCCTCATCACCACCTCCAGCCGGCCACCTTACGCCAAAGGCGCCCTTCGGGGCGCCTTTTTCGCTTCTTGTCGGTTCGACGGTCGCCAAAGCGCCGATTTTGAAGGTTCGGGCAGCGAACGTCGCGATGGACGAGTGCGCCTTCAGTGTTCTCGGGTTGGCGTTGCCAGCGTGTTCTGGACCCTCCTTCGAGACGCCGCTCCGCGGCTCCTCAGGATGAGGTCGGGGGTGATTGGCGGCGACTGCGTTCTGCTTCGGCTCGGCGGTCTCGCCTACAAAACAGAAGCCGCCCCACCTTCGCGACGTTTCCCGCAGCAGCTTCCCCGAGTTCGATTTTGTGTCCGCGAACTCGACAGCGCTTGGCCGGCCAACCTCTTCATTCGCCAGCCTGCCTTAATTCGACTATGTGCGCGAGAGCACTTCTATTAACCCACCGAACAGCTTTGCTGAGCCGACTAATTGGACCCATGCTAGCTCTTTCCCTTGCGGCATAGGTTAGGCCGAGAGGCAATATGGCTCGGAACTGGCTGATAGGACTTTCGACCGCTGGCTTGTGCTTGACCGGGGCCTTTCTCTGGCTCGACGCCGCTTTGCCGCTTGTCGTAGCGGTCGCCACATGCACGATTTCCACCGTGATCTTCCTCGTATTCGCCTGGAAGCCTCCGGAATTGCCCTGGCACGATTAGGGGCGACGTCTTTTGAAGCCGAGGCCTGCTCGGAAAACAGATCGTCCCGCGCGGCAGTCCGACCAACGAGCGACGCCTAATCTCCACCCGACTCGCGAAGTGGCAGAAGGATACATCACTTGAGCGGGCCTCTACCGGTCAGCTCATCCTCCGTCACAGCCGGCTCTTCATGCCGCCCTGAGCAATCAGCGTCTGGCACTGGTCCTGAAAGAGGTTGCGGAACGCGCCGATCTTCGGTGTTAAGGGCTGAATCCTTTTTCGATCGCCTCTGCGCGGGGCATTTCGCGCGCTGTCCGGACCCAGCGCCGGGGCCCGCTTGCGCGAGAGCTCCTCAGGATAAGGGTTGAGGATGATGTTCGCAGACGGAAGCGGTGTCGCGGGCGCTGCGGGCAGAGCCCTCATCCTGAGGGCTAGCGAAGCGAACGTCTCGAAGGACGAGGGCGCTCCAGGGCACCGCGGGTGGCGCATCCCGCGCCCTCTGCACGCTCCTTCAAGACGGGCCTGACGGCCCTCCTCAGGATGAGGGTGGGAGGGTATCAGAACGAGGGGTGATCGGCGGCAACGGCGTCGTACTTCGCCTCGATAGGCTCATCTCCAAAACGAAAAAACCGCCCCATCGCTGAGGCGGTTCCGGTCGCGAGCGCAGGCAGTGACGCCTGCAGGCATTACTTGATCTTGGCTTCCTTGAACTCGACGTGCTTCTTCGCGACGGGGTCGTACTTCTTCATCGCGAGCTTGTCGGTCATGGTGCGCGAGTTCTTTTTCGTCACGTAGAAGTAGCCCGTGTCAGCGGTCGAGACGAGCTTCACCTTAATGGTGGCGGCTTTGGCCATGGCTGGATCCTCTTCGTTTCAGCGCCCGGCATCGCCGAAACGCAAAGGGCCGGGCGTGCCCGGCCGAAAATCGTCGGGCCCTCATGCCCGATCGGATCTGGCGCGTCAAGGTTTTCGGGTGTGTTAGATGCGCTCCACCAGCGGTTCTCCCTCCCTTCAGGGGAGGGTGGCGCGGGCGCGGAGCGCCCGTGACGGGTAGGGTGTTGTCGCGAAGCGGCACTCGTGGTGCTGCCCTTTGTCATTCCGGGGCGCCGCAGGCGAGCCCGGAACCCATAACCGCCAACGCTGATCGGTTCGCACACCACGCTGATCGCGCAGTGTCTCTCCGGCAACCTTGGTGTTTATGGGTTCCGGGCTCCGCTGCGCGGCCCCGGAATGACAGTGCGTGGCGCCCCGGAACAACAGGCAGAGTGCGGCCGCTATCGCACAGCATCGAATTAGCCGGCTGCCTCCCTCGCCTCAGGGGAGGGCAGGGTGGGGTATCGCGCGCAAGCGCGATTTCCAGCCTCGACGAAAGCCTGCCGCTGACGCGGCATACCCCACACCAAACCCTCCCCTGAGGGGAGGGAGAGGGCCGAGCCTGCGGGCTAGATGAGCTCCCGCTGAAACTTGCGGTTCCGCTCGTAGTAGAACGGGACCGGCAGTTCCGGGGCGAAGCCCTTGGCGATGCGGTCTTCCAGCTCCTCCAGAATCGACAGGGTGATCACCGGCAGGTCGAGGGCCTTGGCTTCCGGCAGGGTCACCCAGGCGAGCTCCACCAGCTCCGAATCGGGGCCCGTCACGCCGCCGATCTCGTGGGCGATGGCGGTGCGGTCGACGGCGAAGAAGCGGGTGTCGAAGCGCTTCGGGCGGCGGGGCGGGGTGATGGCGCGGGCGACCACCTGCAGGCTCTCGAGGTCGGGAAAGATCCCGTGCTCGCGGAAGGCCGCCCAGGGGCCCTCAGGCACCGCCTCCGGGGCGCCGTGCTCCCGCGTGCCGAGCATGAGGCCCGTCTCCTCGAAGGTCTCGCGGATGGCCGCGAGGGCGAGGGCCCGGGCCCGGCCGGCGGAAGGGCGGGTGACCCGGGCCATGAGGGCCTGCTCGGCTCTGGCGTGAAGTGCGCCCGCCACCGGCATGGAGCGGTCGCCCGCCTCGATGCGCCCGCCCGGGAACACGAACTTGCCCGGCATGAACTTGTGGCCCGGGTGGCGGCGGCCCATCAGGACCTTCGGGGTGGAGGACCCGCGGTCGATGATGATGAGGGTGGCGGCATCCTTGGGCCGCAGATTCGCCGTGCCCCGCTCACGTTCGGTGGACGTGAGACGATCCGTGATGCTCTGCGCCCTCGTGTCCGTCACCCTCGGTCTCCCGTTCTCGCCCGCCCGCCCGCGCTGCGGCAAAGCCGTGCATGCCTAACGCGTATTGCAGCCCGACGACAGCGCCTTTGATCGGCTGCAGCAGGCCGAGGGTGAGGACGACGGTGAGCGCCGGCCACAGCGCGAGGTGAACCCAGAGCGGCACCTCGAAGCTCAACTCGGCCTCGAGCACCCCGTACACCACGACGTGGCCGACGATGAACATGACGATGTAGGGCGGAAAGTCGTCGGCCCGGTGGTGGTGGAACGCGGTGCCGCACGCATCGCAGGCCTCCGCCACCTTGAGGAAGCGGCCGAACAGGCGGCCCCGGCCGCAGGCGGGACAGCGCCCGAAGAGGCCGCGGCCCATCGCGCGAAGGCGGCTCGGCTCGTCGGCGACGATCAGGCGGGGTGTGTCGTCCATGATCTGCTCTCTTCGCGTGTTCTTCAGGGCAGCGCTCACGCTCATTCTCCCTCCCTCTTGAGGGGAGAAGGGCTAGAGGCCCGCGCGCCCGCGCTTCTCCTTCACGCGGGGCGTGGTGCGGCCCTTGTTGCCGCCGGTCTTGCGCCCTGGGGGCGGGCCGGAACGGCCCTTCCGCGGGCCGCGGGTTTGGCCCGTGAAGCGGCCTTCGGAGATAAGCTCGAAGCGCAGCGCACCCGCGACGGGGGCGGCCTCCACGAGCTTCACCCGCACCTTGTCCCCGAGCCGGTAGGTCTCGCCGGTGCGCTCGCCCGTGAGGGCGTGGTTCGCCTCGTCGTAGCGGTAGTAATCCGCCCCGATGGTCGAGGCCGGCACGAAGCCGTCCGCCCCCGTCTCGGCGAGCTTGATGAACAGGCCCGCCTTCGTCACCCCCGAGATCTGCCCGTCGAAGGCGGCGCCGATCTGGTCCGCGAGGTGGTGGGCGATGAGCCGGTCGATGGTCTCGCGCTCCGCCGCCATGGCGCGGCGCTCGGCGGTCGAGATCCGGGCGCTGATCTCGGCGAGATCCTTCACGGTGGTGTTCGCCGGCAGGCCGTCGTCGCCGAGCCTGAGGCCGCGGATGAGGGCGCGGTGGACGATGAGGTCCGCATAGCGCCGGATCGGCGACGTGAAGTGGGCGTAGCGGCGAAGGTTGAGGCCGAAATGCCCGTAGTTCTCGGCGGAATACTCAGCCTGGCTCTGGGAGCGCAGCACCACCTCGTTGATGAAGAGCTGATGCTCCGTGCCCTCCACGGTCGACAGGATGCGGTTGAAGAGCGCCGGCTGCAGGGCGCCTTGCTTGGGCAGCTTGTGGCCGATGGAGGCCAGCACCTCGCCGAGCGAGCGCATCTTCTCCAGCGACGGCTCGTCGTGGACCCGGTAGATGAGGTCGGCGTCCGCCTTCTCGAGCACCTCGGCGGCGGCGACGTTCGCCTGGATCATGAACTCCTCGATGAGCCGGTGGGCGTCGAGGCGCTCGGGCACGAAGATGCGGTCGACGGTGCCGTCGGGCTTCAGGAGGATCTTGCGCTCGGGAAGATCCAGGATCAGCGGCTCGCGCTGGTCCCGCGCCCGGCTCAAGGCCCGGTAGGCCGCCCAGAGGGGCCTCAGGATGGTGTCGAGGATCGGCCGCGCGGTGTCGTCGGGGCGGCCGTCGATGGCCGCCTGCGCCTGTTGGTAGGAGAGCTTGGCGGCCGAGCGCATCATCACCCGGTGGAAGCTGTGGCGCCGCTTGCGGCCCTCCGCGTCCACGATCATCCGCACCGCGAGGGCCGGCCGGTCCTCCTGAGGTCGCAGGGAGCACAGGTCGTTCGAGATGCGCTCGGGCAACATGGGCACGACCCGGTCGGGGAAGTAGACCGAGTTGCCGCGCTCCAGGGCCTCGCGGTCGAGGGCGGAGCCGGGGCGGACATAGGCGGCGACGTCCGCGATGGCGACCGTGACCACGAAGCCGCCCGGGTTGTTCGGGTCGTCGTCCGGCACCGCATGGACGGCGTCGTCGTGATCCTTGGCGTCGGGCGGGTCGATGGTGACGAGGGGGAGGGCGCGCCAGTCCTCGCGGCCATCGAGGCTCGCGGGCCTGGCGGCGTCCGCTTCCTTCACGGTCTCGGGGGAGAACACGTTCGGGATCGGGTGGGCGTGGATCGCGATGAGGCTGACGGCCTTCTCGGAGTTGAGCGAGCCCAGGCGCTCCCGCACCTTGGCCTGGGGCAGGCCGAAGCGCCCGGCCTTCGTAACCGAGGCGGCGACGAGGTCGCCCTCCCGGGCCTCGCCCTCGTCGCCGGGGCGCACGAGCCATTCCTTGTCGCGGGACTTCTTTTCCACCGGCACGATGCGGCCGCCGCCCTCCGGCAGGCCGTGGAAGATGCCGAGGGTCTGGGCCTGCTTCTTGGCGATGATCTTGACGACGCGGCCCGTATAGCCGTGCGCCTCGCCGGCCTCCCGCACAGGCCACACGCGCACGAGCGCCCGGTCGCCGACGCCCGGCACCGGCTCGCCGGGGCGGGCCTTGCGCGGGGGGACGATGAGAATCTTCGGCAGGGCGCCGGCCTCGTCGGCCTCCCACTCCGCGGGCTCGGCGACGAGCTCCCCGTCCCGGTCGCGGGACTTGATGTCGGCGAGCACCACCGGGGGCAGCTGCCCTGAGCGGTGGACGCGTTTGCCGCGCCGGTCCACCACGCCGTCGACCTCGAGGTCCTTCAGCATCTGCTTCAGCCAGATCCGGTCGCCGCCCTTGATGTTGAAGGCCTGGGCGATCTCGCGCTTGCCCACCTTGCCGGTCGCATTGGCGATGAAGGCGACGAGGTCTTCGCGGGAGGGCAGGGCGGGGGAGGTGGCTTTCGCGCGCTTGGCCAAGAGGAAACCTGTTGAGCTTTAGGAGAGCAGGCTTGTCGCATGCCCGGACCCGAACGGCTAGGCTGAGGGAGCGCCCGCCGCACCCCATGATGACGCCCGAAGGGCCGCTCCGGATCCATGAAGCCGTTGAGGCGAAAAGAAAAAGGCTCCCGCGAGGGGAGCCTGAAGGGGACCGGCCCGTGGGGGCAGAATGAGCCGGTGATGCCCATCAACGCGGGGGCTCGCGGCTTGGTTCCGCCGCCCGTGAAAAAATCTTCAGGTTTTTTGGAGGGCCGCGCTGCCCAAAGAAAAGGCCGGAACCCAGGGGCCCCGGCCGAAGTCGACCGCGAGGCTTCGCGGCCGGGAGGAAGCTTGGTCAGACCGAGTAGTACATCACGAACTCGACCGGGTGCGGCGTCATCTCGAAGCGCGCCACCTCGGTCATCTTGAGCTCGATGTAGCTGTCGATGAAGTCGTCGTTGAACACGCCGCCCGCCTTGAGGAACGCGCGGTCCTTGTCGAGGTTGGCGAGGGCTTCGCGGAGCGAGCCGCAGACGGTCGGGATCTTCTGGAGCTCGCGCGGGGGCAGATCGTAGAGATCCTTGTCCATCGCCTCGCCCGGATCGATCTTGTTCTGGATGCCGTCGAGGCCGGCCATCAGCATGGCCGCGAAGGCAAGATACGGGTTCGCGGTCGGGTCGGGGAAGCGCACCTCGACGCGCTTGGCCTTCGGCGAGGTCGTCCACGGGATGCGGCAGGAGGCGGAGCGGTTGCGGGCCGAGTAGGCGAGCAGGACCGGGGCCTCGTAGCCCGGGACGAGACGCTTGTAGGAGTTCGTCGAGGGGTTCGTGAAGGCGTTCAGCGCCTTGGCGTGCTTGATGATGCCGCCGATGTACCAGAGGCATTCCTGGCTGAGGTCGGCGTACTTGTTGCCCGCGAAGAGCGGCTTGCCGTCCCGCCAGATCGACTGGTGGACGTGCATGCCCGAGCCGTTGTCGCCGTAGACGGGCTTGGGCATGAAGGTCGCGGTCTTGCCGTAGGACTGCGCCACGTTGTGGATGGCGTACTTATAGATCTGCATCTGGTCCGCCATGTGGACCAGGGTGTCGAACTTCATGCCGAGCTCGTGCTGGGCGGAGGCCACCTCGTGGTGGTGCTTCTCGACCTTCACGCCCATGGACGCCATGGCGGCCAGCATCTCGCCGCGCATGTCCTGCGCGCTGTCGAGCGGGGGAACCGGGAAGTAGCCGCCCTTCGTCGCGATGCGGTGGCCGAGGTTGCCGCCCTCGTAGGGCGTGTCGCCGTTCACCGGCAGTTCCGACGAGTCGAGCCGGAAGCCCGTGTTGTAGGGATCCGCCATGAAGCGGACGTCGTCGAAGATGAAGAACTCGGCCTCGGGGCCGACATAGACGGTGTCGCCGATGCCGGTGGACTTCAGGTAGGCCTCGGCCTTCTTGGCGATGCCGCGCGGGTCGCGCTCGTAGGGCTCGCCGGTGGCGGGCTCGAGAATGTCGCAGGTGATCGAAAGCGTCGCTGCGGAGAAGAAGGGGTCCATGACCGCGGTGGTCGGGTCCGGCATGAGGGTCATGTCGGATTCGTTGATCGCCTTCCAGCCGGCGATCGACGAGCCGTCGAACATGATGCCGTCGGCGAACACATCCTCGTCCACGATCGAGACGTCGAAAGTGACGTGCTGCCACTTGCCCCGGGGATCGGTGAACCGGAAGTCGACATACTTGATGTCGTTGTCCTTGATCGCCTTCAGCACATCCTTGGCGGTCTGCATGGTCCCTGTGGTCCTCTTGTTCTGCCCTTGAGGTCTCCGCAGCCGGGATGGCAGCGGGGTTTCGGCGATCAGATCGCGTCTGATCCGGTCTCTCCGGTGCGGATGCGGATCGCTTCCTCCACCGTCGATACAAAAATCTTGCCATCTCCGATCCGGCCGGTCTGAGCCGCTTTGCGGATTGCTTCCACCGCGCCCTCCACGAGGTCGTCGCCGAGGACGATCTCGAGCTTCACCTTGGGCAGGAAGTCGACGACGTACTCGGCGCCGCGATAGAGCTCCGTGTGGCCCTTCTGACGCCCGAAGCCTTTCGCTTCGATCACGGTGATGCCCTGAAGGCCGACCTCCTGGAGGGCCTCCTTCACCTCGTCGAGCTTGAAGGGTTTGATGATCGCTTCGATCTTCTTCATGGCCGTGCGGTAATCTTGGTCGATGACATTGCCGCTTTTAGCACCATGACCGAGGGGCATCCATCGACCGGCGCCGCCAAGCGCGCCAGTTTTGCCGTCAAACCGTGCAGCGTTTGCACAAAATGACGGCAGTTGATCAGGCCGACATCGCCGGACTCGCGTCGGGCGCCAGTTCTTGGGCAGAATGCACCCGCCATGATGGAACCGCTCCTCACCACCCGTGCCATGAAGGAGGCCGACGCCCGCACCATTGCGGGCGGCACCCCAGGCGTCGCCCTCATGGAGCGGGCCGGGGCGGCGGTGGCGGCGGCCGCGGCGGAGATGGCGGGCGGCGCGCCCGTTCTCGTGCTCTGCGGGCCGGGGAACAACGGCGGCGACGGGTTCGTGGCGGCCCGCCACCTCGCCGAGCGGGGCCTTTCCGTCGCCGTCGCGCTTCTCGGGTCGCGCTCATCCCTGTCGGGCGATGCTGCCGACGCTGCGGCCCGGTGGTCCGGACCCGTCGGGGACGCCGCGCGGGCGGAGCCGGAGCGGGCCGGGCTCGTGATCGATGCCCTGTTCGGCGCCGGACTGGCGCGGGATCTCGACGGCAACGCGCGCGCCCTGATCGAGCGCGTGAACCGGGCCGGGCGCCCGGTGCTCGCCGTCGACCTGCCCTCCGGCATCGACGGGGATACGGGCGCGGTACGGGGCGCCGCCATCGAGGCGCGCCGGACCGTGACCTTCGTGACCCGAAAGCCGGGGCACCTTCTCCTGCCGGGGCGGGCCCATTGCGGGCCGGTGACGGTGGCCGACATCGGCATCCCGGCCGCCACCGTCGATGCGGTCGGGGACCGGACCTTCGCCAACGGCCCGGCGCTCTGGACCGCGGCCCTGCCGCGTCTTCGCATCTCCGCCCACAAATACGACCGCGGCCACACCCTCGTGGCCTCAGGGGGCTCGACCCGGACCGGCGCGGCGCGCCTTGCGGCCCAGGCCGCCTTGCGGATCGGCTCGGGGCTCGTCACGGTCGCCTCGCCCCCGGAGGCGCTCGGCATCAACGCGGCCCACCTCACCGCCATCATGCTGCGGGGCTGCGACGGGGCGGACGGGCTCGACCGCCTCCTGGAGGACCCCCGGTTCAACGCCCTCGTGCTCGGCCCCGCCCTCGGGATCCACGCCATGACCCGCACCATGGTGGTCGTGGCTCTCGAGCGCCGCCGCGCCATGGTGCTCGATGCCGACGCGCTCACCTCCTTCGAGGGGCTCGCCGGGGAGTTGCAGGGCGCCTTCGCGGAGGTGCCGACCGTCATGACGCCCCACGACGGCGAGTTCCGCCGCCTGCTCGCCGGCCAGGACGCGATCCTCGACGCCCCCGGCAAGCTCGAGCGGGCGCGGCGGGCGGCGGCCCATATGGGCGCCGTCATGGTGCTCAAGGGCCCCGACACGGTGATCGCCGCCCCGGACGGCCGGGCGGCAATCAACGAGAACGGAACGGCCTATCTCGCCACGGCCGGCTCCGGCGACGTGCTCTCGGGGATCGTCGCGGGTCTGCTCGCTCAAGGAGTGCCGGCCTTCGAGGCCGCCTGCGCGGGCGTCTGGATCCACGCGGAAGCGGGCGCCTCGTTCGGGCCGGGGCTGATCGCGGAGGATCTGCCGGATCTGCTGCCGGGGGTTTTGCGGGGGGTGCTGTGAGGAATCCGGAGTAGGATTGGCTTCAGCGCTTGTCCTTCCGGGACGCTTCCCACTGTCATTCCGGGGCGCCGCAGGCGAGCCCGGAACCCATAAACACCTCGGTGTCAGAACAGAGCGCACCAGCGCCGAGCGGGTTCTATCACGTTGGTGGTTATGGGTTCCGGGCCCGGCTCCGCCGTCCCGGAATGACAACGTCGGCGCATCGCACAACCGCGATCCAACCGGCTGCCTACCTCCCCTGAGGGGAGGGAGGACGAAACGCTTACGTCACCTCGATCCAGGTCCAGAGCCCCGCGTCGAACCGCTCCATCACGGTCGAGGCGAGCATCCACTTGCCCGGGTTGTCCGCGTTGAAGGCGATCCGGACGGTGCGGGATTCGGGCACCTGGACGGTGTCGAGGAAGTAGGGCTCCCAGCCGTCGTCGAAGGGGTGGAGCAGGCGGAAGACGTGGCCGTGGAGGTGGAAGGGCTGCACCACGGGCGTCTCGTTCTTCAGCGTCATAACGACCGGTGCTCCGCGCTTCACGCTGAGGAGGGCGGATTTCGGGTTGCCGGCGGCACCGTTGAGGGTCCAGGCGGGCTTCGCCTCCGGGTTGCCGCGGATCACGAGGTCCCGGCGGGCGGCGTTCTGCAGGCGGATGGCGGCCGGCAGGCTCTTGTTCGGGGGCAGGGGGGCGATGGCCGGCAGGGCGGGCCGGGGTTGGCCCTCAGTCTTGAGGGTGAGGAGGGGAGCGCCCGCGCCGAGGAGCGCCGTGACGAAGCCGCTCGCCCCGGCCTCGGCCGGCATGTCGAGCAGGATGTCGTAGCGGGTGCCGGGCGCGAAGGGGACGCTCGCCCGCAGGGGCTCGAAGGTGTCGGTCGGCTGCCCGTCGATCGCCGCCACGTAGGGTTTCAGGTTGTCGAAGCGCAGGCGGAAGGCCCGGGCGTTGGACGCGTTGAGCATGCGGATCCGCACCCGCGCGCCCGGGGGCAGGCTCTGCTCCAGGGGCGCCGGGCTGCGGTTCACCGTTAGGGCGTTGCCGAGCCGGCCCGCGGCCTGATCCGCCGCCCCGAAGGGCGCGAGGGTGCCGTCGGGCGCCAGGAGCCAGTCGTCCACCAGGAGAACGAGGTCAAGGTCGACCTGGGGCGGCCTGTCTTCCTCCACCACGAGCGCGGCGCTGAGCCCCCGCTCGAGGGCTTCCGCTGAGCGGCCCGGGACGCAGGGCCGCACCAGCATGGTGCCGGGCTCGGGCGGGGTGAAGCGGTAGGTGAACTCGCCGCTGGGGGGGACCGGGTCCTGGGTGAGGCCGCCGGCCCCGTCCATGGCATTGGCGCCGCGCATGCCGTGCCAATGGAGCGAGAGCGGCGCGGGCGTCTCGTTGACGAGCTTCACCCGCACCTCCTCGCCCCGCTTCACGCGCAGGACGGAGCCCTGATCGAGGCCCTCGAAGGTCCAGAGATCCGCCTCCGGCGCGGGCTCCGGCTTCAGGCGCGCCTTCACGGGCCTTGCCCGCCAGACCCGCTCGGCGGGGGCGGTCTGGGCGAAGGCCGGCGCGCCCCGCGCGGAGGCGGCGAGCGTGAGGGCGAGGCCCGCAACCACGGTGCGACGCGTCGGCAGGCTGGAGAGGTCGGTCATCGGCTCGCGGAGCTGGAGGGAGAAAGGTCGGGGGTGAACGCCGAACGGTCAAGATTGTTGCGGTTTTCCAGCTCTCGCACCTCGCGAACTTTTTTGGTGCGCCCCGAAAAACCCATGCTATAGAGCGCCGTCCCGGAGGAGGTCGCCTCGCGCCACCTCCCTCAGCGGGCGTGGCGGAATTGGTAGACGCACTGGATTTAGGTTCCAGCGGCGAAAGTCGTGGGGGTTCGAGTCCCTCCGCCCGCACCAATCCCGCCAGGATTGGTATCCGGACGGCTCCTCTCGATCAGGTTGGTGGCGTCAGTCGCACTGATGTGAGTTTGGGACAGCGGACGAACGACATTCTCGAGCGATGAAGGCGAACTGAACCATGCAGGTGACGGAAACTCTGTCCCAGGGCTTGAAGCGTGAATTCAAAGTGGTGCTCCCGGCGACGGAGCTGGAGCAGCGCCTCACGAGCGAGCTGTCCACCCTCAAGGATCGCGTGAAGATCAACGGCTTCCGCCCCGGCAAGGTGCCGGTGGCGCATCTGCGCCGGGTCTATGGCCGCTCGGTCATGGCCGACGTGGTGCAGAACGCCGTCAACGAGGCGAACCGCAAGATCGTCGAGGACAACAGCCTCAAGCTCGCCTACGAGCCCCAGGTCCAGTTCCCCGAGAACCGCGAGGAAGTCGAGAACGCCATGAACGCGAAGGCGGACCTCGCCTTCACGGTGGCCCTCGAGATCCTGCCGACCTTCGAGCTCGCCGACCTCTCGGACGTCGCCGTGAAGAAGCCCGTGGCCGAGGTCACGGATGCGGAGATCACCGAATCTCTCGAGCGCATGGCCAAGCAGAACGTCGCGTTCGAGACCAAGGACGGCGCCGCCGCTCAGGGCGACCGGGTGACGGTGGACTTCGTGGGCCGGATCGACGGCACGGAGTTCGAGGGCGGCAAGGCCGAGGACATCAAGGTCGAGATCGGGTCCAACACCTTCATCCCGGGCTTCGAGGACCAACTCGTGGGCGTGAAGGCGGGCGATCAGAAGCTCGTGACCGTGACGTTCCCCGAGAACTACATGGCCCAGCACCTCGCCGGGAAGGCGGCGGAGTTCGACGTGACCGTCAAGGAGATCGCGGCGCCGGGCGAGCTCAAGATCGACGACGAGCTCGCCAAGGGCTTCGGCATGGAATCCCTCGACAAGCTGAAGGACGCGGTCCGGGGCGCCATCCAGCGCGACTTCGACGGCCAGTCCCGCCGCAAGGTAAAGAAGGAGCTCCTCGACGCCCTCGACGCCAAGTACTCGTTCGAGCTGCCCCCGAGCCTCGTGGAGCAGGAGTTCTCGGCGGTCTGGGCGCAGGTCGAAGGCGAGATGAAGTCCTCCGGCAAGACCTTCGCGGACGAGGGCACCACCGAGGAGGAGGCGAAGACGGAGTACCGCCGTATCGCCGAGCGGCGCGTTCGACTCGGGCTCGTCCTTGCGCAGGTGGGTGAGAAGACCGATATCAAGGTCTCGGACGACGAGGTGACGCAGGCTCTCGTCGAGCGCGTCCGCCAGTACCCCGGCCAGGAGCGCCAGGTCTGGGAATTCTACCAGAAAAACCCGCAGGCTCTGGCCGAGATCCGCGCTCCCCTGTTCGAGGAGAAGGTGGTCGACCATATCCTGTCGCAGGTAAAGGTGGACGAACAGAAGGTTTCCAAGGAAACCCTCTTCAGCGACGACGATTCGGACACCGCTGAGTCGCCGAAGAAACGGGCACCGCGGAAGGCCTCCAAGAAGGCAGCCGCCAAGAGCGAGACCGCCGGAGAGTAAATCCTCCGCCGTCTCGCCGCCCCGTCAATGGTTTCGGCCGCGCAACCCGCGCGGCCGAGTTCAGGAGCAGTGAGACGATGAGAGATCCGGTAGACCTTTACACCAATACGCTCGTTCCGATGGTGGTCGAGCAGTCGAACCGCGGCGAACGCGCCTTCGACATCTATTCCCGCCTCCTGCGGGAACGCATCGTCTTCCTCACGGGTCCCGTCGAAGACTATTCGGCCTCGCTCGTGGTGGCGCAGATGCTTCACCTCGAGGCCGAGAACCCGAAGAAGGAAATCGCCTTCTACATCAACTCGCCGGGCGGCGTGGTGACCTCGGGGCTCTCGATCTACGACACCATGCAGTTCATCCGCTGCCCCGTCTCGACCCTCTGCGTCGGCCAGGCGGCCTCGATGGGTTCGCTCCTGCTCTGCGCCGGCGAGGCGGGCAGCCGCTTTGCCCTGGCGAATGCCCGGATCATGGTCCACCAGCCCTCCGGCGGCTACCAGGGCCAGGTCACCGACATCATGATCCACGCCCGCGAGAGCGAAGCCCTCAAGCGGCGATTGATCGAAATCTACGTTAAGCATACCGGCAAAGACTACGACACGGTCGAGCGGGCGCTCGAGCGCGACAATTTCATGACGGCCGAGGTGGCCAAGGATTTCGGCCTCGTCGACGAGGTGCTGGTGAAGCGCCCCGAGCCGTCGGCGAACCCGGCCTAAACCCCTGAATTCCTGGGGATAAACCGAAACCCGGTGCGTCCTTTTGGCGTGCGATACCGTTTCTGTTGATCGCACGCCTCCCCCGTGTTTGCATTGGGATTCGGGACGATAGCGGCGGCGTTTTGAGAATCGGGGACCCCGGAACCTTTCCTTGAGGCCGGGGGTCCTATGTTAAAGAAGTGGTGCGGGGATTGCTTCGGCTGTCCGGCACCGGATTGGAGATGCGATGATGAGCAAGGCTGGCGGCAACGAATCCAAGAGCACGCTCTACTGCTCGTTCTGCGGCAAGAGCCAGCACGAGGTGCGCAAGCTGATCGCCGGCCCGACGGTGTTCATCTGCGATGAATGCGTCGAGCTGTGCATGGACATCATCCGCGAGGAGTCGAAATCCTCCCTGGTGAAGTCCCGGGACGGCGTGCCGACCCCCAAGGAGATCCGCCGCGTCCTCGACGACTACGTCATCGGCCAGGACCACGCCAAGAAGGTCCTCTCGGTGGCGGTGCACAACCATTACAAGCGCCTGGCGCACGCGACGAAGCACAACGACGTCGAACTGGCGAAGTCCAACATCCTGCTGATCGGCCCCACGGGCTCCGGCAAGACGCTGCTCGCCCAGACCCTCGCCCGCATCCTCGACGTGCCCTTCACGATGGCGGATGCGACGACCCTGACCGAGGCCGGCTATGTCGGCGAGGACGTCGAGAACATCATTCTGAAGCTGCTCCAGGCCTCGGATTACAACGTGGAGCGGGCGCAGCGCGGCATCGTCTACATCGACGAGATCGACAAGATCTCCCGCAAGTCCGACAACCCGTCCATCACCCGCGACGTGTCGGGCGAGGGCGTGCAGCAGGCCCTCCTGAAGATCATGGAAGGCACCGTGGCCTCCGTGCCGCCCCAGGGCGGCCGCAAGCACCCGCAGCAGGAATTCCTGCAGGTGGACACGACCAACATCCTGTTCATCTGCGGCGGCGCCTTCGCGGGGCTGGAGCGGATCATCTCGGCCCGCGGCAAGGGCACGTCCATCGGCTTCGGGGCGAACGTTTCGTCCCCGGACGACCGGCGCACCGGCGAGGTGTTCCGGGAAGTGGAGCCGGAGGATCTCCTGAAGTTCGGCCTCATCCCCGAATTCGTCGGCCGCCTGCCGGTCCTGGCGACCCTCGAGGATCTCGACGAGGCGGCGCTCAAGACCATCCTGCAGGAGCCCAAGAACGCCCTCGTCAAGCAGTACCAGCGCCTGTTCGAGATGGAGAACGTGAACCTCACGTTCCAGGACGAGGCCCTCGCCATGGTGGCCCGCAAGGCCATCGAGCGGAAGACCGGCGCCCGCGGCCTGCGCTCCATCCTGGAGGGCGTGCTGCTCGAGACCATGTACGACCTGCCGGGCCTCGACTCGGTGGAGCAGGTGGTGATCGGGCCGGAGGTGATCGAGGGCAAGGCGAAGCCGCTCTTCATCCACGGCGACCGGGCCGACCAGGCGAGCGCCTGAGACCATCACGAAAACGCGCGCGGCGGAGCGCTCGGTTGAAACCGGGTTTCCGCCTCGCCACTTTCCTCCTCATGGGGATGGCGCCCGCTCACCCGAGGGGCGGCACCCCGTACCGGACGCAGCCAAGAACAAAAGCCTGAGCGTTCCGGTGTCCCCGTTCGTCGGCCAGCTCATCCAAGAGGGGTGCGACGGACGTCTCGAAAGGATGTCAGTCCATGACGCAATCCAAGCCACGCCAGCCTGTCGTGCCGGGGTCGACCGGAACCTACGCGGTCCTGCCGCTCAGGGACATCGTCGTCTTCCCGCACATGATCGTGCCGCTGTTCGTCGGCCGCGAGAAGTCGATCCGCGCGCTGGAAGAGGTGGTCAAGGCGGACCGCCACATCCTGCTCGCCACCCAGATCGACGCCACGGACGATGACCCGGCCGCGGACGCCATCTACAAGACCGGCACCCTGGCGAGCGTGCTCCAGCTCCTGAAGCTGCCGGACGGCACCGTGAAGGTGCTCGTCGAAGGGGCGAGCCGCGCCAAGATCAAGGCCTATACCCGGACCGAGGACTTCTACGAGGCCGAGGCCGAGGCCCTGCCGGACTCGCTCGGCGACCAGATCGAGGCGGAGGCTCTCGCCCGCTCGGTCGTGTCCGAGTTCGAGAATTACGTGAAGCTCAACAAGAAAGTCTCGCCCGAGGTCGTCTCGGCGGTGACCCAGATCGACGAGCCCGCCAAGCTCGCCGACACGATCGCGTCGCATCTCGCCATCAAGATCGCCGACAAGCAGGCGATCCTGGAGATCCCGACGGTCGCCCAGCGGCTCGAGAAAGTGCTAGGCCTGATGGAGAGCGAGATCTCCGTCCTGCAGGTCGAGAAGCGGATCCGCACCCGCGTGAAGCGTCAGATGGAGAAGACGCAGCGCGAGTACTACCTCAACGAGCAGATGAAGGCGATCCAGAAGGAGCTCGGGGACGAGGACGGCCGCGACGAGCTCGCCGAGCTCGAGGACAAGATCGAGAAGACCAAGTTCTCGAAGGAGGCCCGCGACAAGGCTCTGGGCGAGCTGAAGAAGCTGCGCCAGATGTCACCGATGTCGGCGGAGGCCACGGTCGTGCGCAACTACCTCGACTGGATGCTCGGCATCCCGTGGGGCAAGCGCTCGAAGATCAAGAAGGACCTCCAGGGCGCCCAGGACGTTCTCGATGCCGATCACTACGGCCTCGAGAAGGTGAAGGAGCGGATCGTCGAGTACCTCGCCGTGCAGCAGCGCGCGAACAAGCTCACGGGCCCGATTCTGTGCCTCGTCGGCCCTCCGGGCGTCGGCAAGACCTCCCTCGGCAAGTCCATCGCCAAGGCGACGGGCCGCGAGTTCGTGCGCATGTCCCTCGGCGGCGTGCGGGACGAGGCCGAGATCCGCGGTCACCGCCGGACCTATATCGGCTCGATGCCCGGCAAGATCGTGCAGTCCATGCGCAAGGCCAAGACCTCGAACCCGCTCATCCTGCTCGACGAGATCGACAAGATGGGCATGGATTTCCGCGGCGACCCGTCGGCGGCGCTCCTCGAGGTTCTGGACCCTGAGCAGAACTCGACCTTCAACGACCATTACCTCGAGGTCGATTACGACCTGTCGAACGTGATGTTCGTGACGACGGCGAACACGCTCAACATCCCGGCCCCGCTTCTCGACCGCATGGAGGTGATCCGCATCGCCGGCTACACCGAGGAGGAGAAGGCCGAGATCGCCCGGGTGCACCTCATCCCGTCCGCCATGAAGAAGCATGGCCTGGACGAGAAGGAGTGGAGCATCTCCGACGAGGGCCTGCTCATGCTCGTGCGGCGCTATACCCGCGAGGCGGGCGTGCGTAACCTCGAGCGCGAGATCGCCAACCTCGTCCGCAAGGCCGTGAAGGAGATCCTCCTGTCCAAGGTCAAGCGGGTGGAGGTGACGCCCGAGAACCTGCCCGACTTCCTCGGCCCCCCGCGCTTCCGCTACGGCGAAGTCGAGACCGAGGACATGGTGGGCGTGGTCACGGGCCTCGCCTGGACCGAGGTCGGCGGCGAACTGCTCACGATCGAAGGCATCATGATGCCCGGCAAGGGCAAAATGACGGTCACGGGCAACCTGCGCGACGTCATGAAGGAATCGATCTCCGCGGCGGCTTCCTATGTCCGCTCCCGGGCCATCGATTTCGGCGTCGAGCCTCCGATGTTCGACCGCAAGGACATCCACGTGCACGTGCCGGAAGGCGCGACGCCGAAGGACGGTCCCTCGGCCGGCATCGCGATGGCGACCGCCATCGTGTCGATCATCACCGGCATCCCGGTTCGCCGGGACGTGGCGATGACCGGCGAGGTGACGCTCCGGGGCCGCGTGCTCCCGATCGGCGGCCTCAAGGAGAAGCTCCTCGCGGCGCTTCGCGGCGGCATCAAGAAGGTGCTGATTCCCGAGGAGAACGCGAAGGATCTCGTCGACCTGCCGGCCAGCGTGAAGAACGGCCTGGAGATCGTCCCGGTCGCCCGCATGGATCAGGTCCTGCAGCACGCCCTCGTGCGGCTGCCGGAGGCGATCGAGTGGGAGGAGACGGTGGTGCCCTCCAAGCCCGCTCCGGCCGGCGAGGAAGAGTCGCCCGGCTTCGTCGCACACTAGTCGCCGACATAGGCCTCGACACCGAACCCCCGGGCCGAAAACCCGGAGGTTTTTCCGTTGCGGAACGGCTCATGCGGGCCGTTTCGGGGGTTGCGCCAGGGGGGCTCTTGGGCCACACGGGGGGCCCTGAAACGCCGCCCCACGACTGCTTTTCCGGGCCGGCGTGATCATTGGAGGATCAAGAATGAATAAAGGCGAGCTCGTTGCGGCCGTCGCCGAGAAGGTGGGGCTGTCCCGAGGCCAGGCGGGTGAGGCGATCGACGCCGCGCTCGACGCCATCACGGGTGCTCTCAAGCAGGGCGACGAGGTGAAGATCGTCGGTTTCGGGACCTTCGTGGTGACCCAGCGCGCGGCCGGCGAGGCCCGCAACCCGCGCACGGGCGAGAAGGTGAGCGTTCCGGCCTCGATGACGCCGAAGTTCCGCGCCGGCGCTGGCCTGAAGGAGGCCGTGAACGGCAAGTAGGCGCCTCGCACCGGGTGACCATCGAGGGGCCGGCGGCGCTTGCGTTGTCGGCCTCTTCTTTTTATCTGAAGACAGGCGCCGCTCGCCGGTGCCCTCGGGCGGTTAGCTCAGTTGGTAGAGCATCTCGTTTACACCGAGAGGGTCGGCGGTTCGAGCCCGTCACCGCCCACCATTTCCCTTGATCCGCGACACAGGATGCGTGACCATACGTCATGCTCCTGCTTCGCGTAGTTCTCTCCTTGTGTTTGATCTGCGCCGTCTCGGCGGGAGCCGAGGCCATGAGCTATCGGCTGGTCTCGCTCGACGACGGGCGCTGCGGCCGGACCTCGTCCTGCCCGGTGGCGATCACGGCCGCCGGGGAGATCGGCCAGGACGAGTTCGAGCGCTTCCGCGCCTTCATCGCCGCGCAGCGCCAGGACGGCCCGGCTCCCCGGCAGTTCATCATCCACTCGAACGGCGGCAATGTGGGGGGCGCCCTGAAGCTCGGGCTCGCCCTGCGGACCCTCGGGATGACGGTGAGCGTCGGCGGCCTTCGCGAGGGGCGGTTGAGAGGCGGCTTCTGCGGGTCGGCCTGCGTCTTCGTCCTCATGGGCGGCAGCCGGCGCGTCGTGCCGAGCGGCAGCGTCGTCGCCGTGCACTCCCCGCGCCGGGTCACCGCCTCCCTCGACCCCGAGACCGTGGGCTCGACCGAACTCGCCCCGGCATTCCGGGACAAGGTTCTGGCGAGCCTCGTCGACTACGCCCGCCACATGGGAGTCGACCCCGCCCTGATCCGCCTCAGCATGACCGTCCCGCATGCCTCGCGGCGGGTTCTCACGGCCGCCGAGATCAGGCGGTTTCGCCTCGCGACGGGCACGCCGAGAACTTAAATCCGGAGCCCGCCAACCATCGCTTGACACCGCGGAATCCGACCCTTATTGCACCCCCACCGTCGCTCGTGAGCGATGTTTGCGCGGGCGTAGCTCAGTCGGTTAGAGTGCCGGCCTGTCACGCCGGAGGTCGCGGGTTCGAGCCCCGTCGCCCGCGCCACTTTCCTCCCAAACCGAAGATCCGGTCAGCGGCTTTAAGGCCCCGCCGCACGAGGCGCCTCGACGCCTGCCGGGCACCGGGCGCGACGCCGGCCTTCGGGCCAACCGCAGGGGGCAGGGAAGGGGGGTGCAACGGCGCTTTGCTTGTTTGTGCAGCGCCGCGAACTCTTGTCACGTCTGGCATCCTCGGATAAGGCTCCGGCTGCATCCCACGATTTGTCGCGGGGCCTGTTTCGAGGCCTAAAACGGCTTAAATCCAGTTTGCCGGCCGACGGAACACGTCGTGACCGTTCCTGTTAGGTGTCGCATGCCGAATCTTCTCGCCGACTACCTGCCGCTCGTGATCTTCATCGGGGTTTCGCTCTTCATCGGGCTGGCCTTGCTCGTGGCGCCGTTCCTGGTCGCCTACAGCAAGCCCGACAACGAGAAGCTCTCCGCCTACGAGTGCGGGTTCAACGCCTTCGACGATGCCCGCATGAAGTTCGACGTGCGGTTCTACCTCGTGGCGATCCTGTTCATCATCTTCGACCTCGAAGTCGCGTTCCTGTTCCCCTGGGCCATCACCTTCGGGGATCTCGGCTGGTTCGGCTTCTGGTCGATGATGATCTTCCTCGGCGTGCTCACGGTCGGCTTCATCTACGAGTGGAAGAAAGGCGCCCTGGAATGGGACTGATCACCAATTCCCAATCTCGGGTCATCGCCCCGCAGCCTGAGGACGTCGTCGATCCGGCGACCGGCAAGCGGATCGGCGACACGGACCCGTACTTCCTGTCGATCAAGGACGAGCTCGCCGACAAGGGCTTTCTCGTCACCTCGACGGAGGACCTGATCAACTGGGCGCGCACCGGCTCGCTCATGTGGATGACCTTCGGCCTCGCCTGCTGCGCGGTCGAGATGATGCACATGTCGATGCCGCGCTACGACGCCGAGCGCTTCGGCTTCGCGCCGCGGGCAAGCCCACGCCAGTCGGACGTGATGATCGTCGCGGGCACGCTCACCAACAAGATGGCGCCGGCCCTGCGCAAGGTCTACGATCAGATGCCGGAGCCGCGCTACGTGATCTCGATGGGCTCGTGCGCCAATGGCGGCGGCTACTATCACTTCTCGTACTCGGTGGTGCGCGGCTGCGACCGCATCGTGCCGGTGGACATCTACGTGCCGGGCTGCCCGCCCACGGCCGAGGCGCTGCTCTACGGGGTGCTGATGCTGCAAAAGAAGATCCGCCGCACCGGCACCATCGAGCGCTGAGGGAAGAGGACCGCATGAACCCGGAACTGGAAGCTCTCGGCCGGCATGTCGCCCAGGCGCTCGGGGAGGCCGTCACGCACCACGTGGTGGCCTACAACGAGCTCACCCTCGTGGCCCGGGCCGAGGACATCGTGCGGGTGATCACCTTCCTGCGCGACGATCCGGAATGCGGGTTCGTGTGGTTCATCGACATCGCGGGAGCCGATTACCCGGGCCGCGAGCGCCGCTTCGACGTGGTCTATCACCTCCAGTCGCCGCGCCATAACCGGCGCATCCGCGTGAAAGTGGAGGCGGACGAGTTCAACCCCGTGCCGTCCGTGATCGGCATCTTCCCGGGCGCGAACTGGTTCGAGCGCGAGGTCTACGACCTTTACGGCGTGCTCTTCTCGGGCCACCCGGACCTGCGCCGGATCCTCACCGACTACGGCTTCGAGGGGCACCCGTTCCGCAAGGATTTCCCCCTCTCGGGCTACGTGGAGGTCCGCTACGACGCCGCGCAGGGCCGGGTGATCTACGAACCCGTGAAGCTCACGCAGGAGCTTCGCAACTTCGACTTCCTGTCCCCCTGGGAGGGCACCGACTACGTGCTCCCGGGCGACGAGAAGTCCAACGCCTGATTCAACCGGAGTCCCCCCGATGGGCGAGCACAATATCCGGAACTTCTCGATCAATTTCGGGCCGCAGCACCCCGCGGCGCACGGCGTGCTGCGCCTCGTGCTGGAGCTCGACGGCGAGGTGGTGGAGCGGGTCGACCCGCATATCGGCCTCCTGCACCGGGGCACCGAGAAGTTCTGCGAGTACAAGACCTACGTCCAGTCGATCCCGTACTTCGACCGGCTCGACTATTGCGCTCCCATGAGCCAGGAGCACGGCTTCTGCCTCGCGGTGGAGAAGCTGCTCGGCCTCCAGGTTCCGCGCCGCGGCCAGCTCATCCGCGTCCTGTTCCTGGAGCTCTCCCGGATCAAGTCGCACCTCCTCAACGTGACCACGCAGGCGATGGACGTTGGCGCGCTCACGCCGCCCCTATGGGGCTTCGAAGAGCGCGAGAAGCTGATGATCTTCTACGAGCGCGTCTCGGGTGCCCGCATGCACGCCAACTACTTCCGCTTCGGCGGCGTGCGCCAGGACGTGCCGCGCGACCTGCTCGACGACATCGAGGAGTGGTGCCACACCTTCCCCAAGACCCTCGACGATCTCGACGAGCTCGTCATGAACAACCGCATCTTCAAGCAGCGCAACGTTGACGTGGGCTACGTGAGCCTCGAGGACTGCTACAAGTGGGGCTTCTCGGGGGTGATGGTGCGCGGCTCGGGCGCCGCCTGGGACCTGCGCAAGCAGCAGCCCTACGAGTGCTACGAGGAGCTCGACTTCGACATCCCGGTGGGCAAGAACGGCGACAATTACGACCGCCAGATCATCCGCATGCACGAGATGCGGCAGTCGGTCCGCATCATGCTCCAGTGCATCGCCAAGCTGCGCGAGCCGGCCGGCCAGGGGCCGATCTCGGCGCAGGACGGCAAGATCGTGCCGCCCTCGCGCCGCGACATGAAGCAGTCGATGGAAGGGCTGATCCAGCACTTCAAGCTCTTCACGGAGGGCTTCCACGTGCCGGCCGGCGAGGTCTACGCGGCGACGGAGACCCCGAAGGGCGAGTTCGGCGTCTACCTCGTGGCGGACGGCACCAACAAGCCGCACCGGGTGCGCATCCGCCCGCCGGGCTTCGCGCACCTCCAGGGCATGGACTTCATGTGCCGCGGCCACATGCTGGCCGACGTGTCGGGGGTGCTCGGCTCCCTCGACATCGTGTTCGGCGAGGTGGATCGTTGAGGATTGCCGCCCGGAAGGGCGGCTGAGGATCAGGTCGTCGATGCCCGGTGCCGCGCGCCGGGCATGACGGTTGTTAAAGGGGATCGCAATGGCCGTTCGGAAGCTCGCTCCCGAAGAGCTCCAGCCCAAGAGCTTCGCCTTCACGCCCGAGAACCTGGCGTTCGCGGACAAGGAAATCGCCAAGTACCCGCCCGGCCGCCAGGCCTCGGCGGTGATCGCGGTCCTGGGCAAGGCGCAGGAGCAGAACGGCGGCTGGCTGCCCCGCCGGGCCATCGAGGCCGTCGCCGAGAAGCTCGGCATGCCGGCGATGCGCGTCATGGAGGTGGCGACCTTCTACACGATGTTCAACCTCGAGCCCGTGGGCAAGCACTTCATCCAGCTGTGCGGCACCACCCCCTGCGCCCTGCGCGGCGCCGGCGAGATCCGCGCGATCCTGGAGCGCCGGGTGGGGGAGCAGAACCGGGTGTCCGCTGACGGCACCTTCTCGTGGCTGGAGGTCGAGTGCCTGGGGGCGTGCAGCAACGCCCCCATGGTGCAGATCAACGACGACTACTTCGAGGACCTGACCCCCGCCAATTTCGAGCAGCTGCTCGACGACCTTCAGGCCGGGCGCCCCGTGCGCAAGGGCTCGCAGATCGGCCGCAACGCTTCCGAGCCCCACCAGGCGGTGAACACCCTGACGGATCCGGCCCTGTTCGACGGCTCCGCGATCGGCGCCTGGCGCAAGCGCTTCGAAGAGGCGGCGGTGCAGACCGGGGAGACCGAGGCCGCCGAGGCGAGCATGCCCGAGAAGGCCAAGGCGGGGCGTCCCCTCGTCGGCCGCCCCATCGAGAGCGCGGCGGTCGACACCCCGGCGGAGCGCGCCAAGGAGGGCGAGCCGCCTCTCGACCCCGCCGAGGTGAAGGCCGCCTCCGACCCGACCCGCGCGACGGCGGTCGAGGCGCGTCAGGAGGACGCCTCAAAACCGGCCCCTCAAAGCTCCAAATCCTATGTGGCGACGCCGTCGAACCCGGAGGCCGGGCGCCCCGTGGCGAGCCAGCCGACCACGCCCCAGGCCGGCACGCCCGCCTCGGAGGCGACCACCCGCCGCTACGGCTCCGAATCCAAGCAGGACGTCATCGTCGACAACAAAGACGTCAAGCGTCCTGACTAAGGTGACTTGAGATGCTTCAGGACAGAGACCGCATTTTCACGAACCTCTACGGGTTCCATTCGCCGGACCTCCAGGCCGCCAAGATGCGCGGCGCCTGGGACGGCACGAAGTTCCTGCTCGAGCAGGGCCGCGACTGGATCATCGACGAGATGAAGAAGTCGGGCCTGCGCGGCCGGGGCGGCGCGGGCTTCCCGACGGGCCTCAAGTGGTCTTTCATGCCCAAGCAGGCGAGCGAGCGCCCGCACTACCTCGTGGTCAACGCCGACGAGTCGGAGCCCGGCACCGCCAAGGACCGGGAGATCATGCGGCACGACCCGCATCTCCTGATTGAGGGCTGCCTCCTCGCTTCTTTCGCGATGGGCGCGCACGCGGCCTACATCTACATCCGCGGCGAGTACGTGACCGAGCGCTTCGCGCTCCAGCGCGCGGTGGACGAGGCCTACGAGGCCCGGCTCATCGGAAAGGACAACGTCCACGGCTATCCCTTCGACCTCTACGTCCATCACGGGGCCGGCGCCTATATCTGCGGCGAGGAAACGGCGCTCATCGAGAGCCTGGAGGGCAAGAAGGGCATGCCGCGCCTCAAGCCCCCGTTCCCGGCCAATATGGGGCTCTACGGCTGCCCCACGACCGTGAACAACGTGGAGTCGATCGCGGTCGCCGGCACCATCCTGCGCAAGGGCGGCGCCTGGTTCGCGGGCCTCGGGCGCCCGAACAACACCGGCACCAAGCTGTTCTCGGTCTCCGGCCACGTGAACAAGCCCTGCAACGTGGAGGAGGAGCTCGGCCTCACCTTCCGCGAGCTCATCGACAAGCATTGCGGCGGCATTCGCGGCGGCTGGGACAACCTCCTCGCCGTGATCCCGGGCGGCTCCTCGGTGCCCCTCGTGCCGGCGGAGCAGATCTGCGACGCCCACATGGACTTCGACACCCTGCGGAACCTCAAGTCGGGCCTCGGCACGGCGGCGGTGATCGTCATGGACAAGTCGACGGACCTCATCCGCGCCATCGCCCGCCTCTCGTACTTCTACAAGCACGAGAGCTGCGGCCAGTGCACCCCGTGCCGCGAGGGCACGGGGTGGATGTGGCGCGTGATGAACCGCATGGCGGAGGGCCGGGCGCAGAAGCGCGAGATCGACATGCTGCTGGAGGTCTCGACCCAGATCGAGGGCCACACGATCTGCGCCCTCGGCGACGCCGCCGCCTGGCCGGTCCAGGGCCTCATCCGCCATTTCCGCCACGAGATCGAAAAACGCATCGACGACTACGCCGCGAACCCGCACATGGAACCCGTTCCCATGGCGGCGGAGTGAGCCGGCGAGCCCGACAGGTACGAACCCTATGACCAAACTCATCGTCGACGGCATCGAAGTTGACGTCCCGCCGGATTACACGCTGCTCCAGGCCGCCGAAGAGGCCGGCGCAGAGATCCCGCGGTTCTGCTTCCACGAGCGCCTGTCCATCGCCGGCAACTGCCGGATGTGCCTCGTCGAGGTGAAGGGCGCCCCGAAGCCGGTGGCCTCCTGCTCCTGGGCCGTGCGCGACTGCCGCCCGGGCCCTAACGGCGAGCCGCCGGTGATCAACACCAAGACGCCGCTCGTGAAGAAGGCGCGGGAAGGGGTGATGGAGTTCCTCCTCATCAACCATCCGCTCGACTGCCCGATCTGCGACCAGGGCGGCCAGTGCGACCTGCAGGACCAGGCCATGGCCTACGGGGTGGATTCCACCCGGTTTTCCGAGAACAAGCGGGCGGTGGTCGACAAGTATCTCGGCCCCCTCGTCAAGACCGCCATGAACCGGTGCATCCATTGCACCCGCTGCGTTCGCTTCACCACCGAAGTGGCGGGCGTGGACGATCTTGGGGCGATCTGGCGCGGAGAGGACATGGAGATCATCTCCTACCTCGAGAAGGCGCTCGGCTCGGAGCTCCAGGGCAATGCCGCGGACCTGTGCCCGGTCGGAGCGCTCACCCATAAGCCCGACGCCTTCAACTACCGCCCCTGGGAGCTCACGAAGGCCGAGTCCGTGGACGTCATGGACGCGGTGGGCTCGAATATCCGTGTCGATTCCCGCGGCCGCGAGGTCATGCGCATCCTGCCTCGGGTGCATGAGGGCATCAACGAGGAGTGGATCTCCGACAAGACCCGCTACATCGTCGACGGCCTGCGCCTCCAGCGCCTCGACCGGCCGTTCGTGCGGGTGGACGGCCGCCTGCGTCAGGCCTCCTGGGGCGAGGCGTTCAGCGCCATCGCCGCCCGCGTAAAGGCCGCCTCGCCGGGGCGGATCGGCGCCATCGTGGGCGATCTCGTGGCCGTGGAGGAGACCTACGCGCTGAAGCTTCTGATGCAGAGCCTCGGCGTGACGAACCTCGACTGCCGCCAGGACGGTTCGGTCCTGAACCCGGCCCATGGCCGCGGCTCCTACATCTTCAACACGACGATCGCCGGCATCGAGGAAGCGGACGCGATCCTGATGATCGGCGCCAATCCGCGCATCGAGGCCTCCCTCGTCAACGTTCGCATCCGCAAGCGCTGGCGCGTCGCCCCGCCGCCGATGGCCCTCATCGGCGAGAACGTGAACCTGACCTATCCTTACGAGTACCTCGGTGCCGGCCCGGAGACGCTCAGCGAGCTCGCCGCCGGCCGCATCGGCTTCATCGAGCGGCTGCGCGAGGCCAAGCGCCCGCTGATTATCGTCGGTCCCGGCGCTCTCAACCGCCCGGACGGCCTCGCCGTCCTCGCCTCCGCGGCGGCCCTCGCCCGCGAGGTCGGTGCGGTGGCGGAGGGCTGGAACGGCTTCTCGGTCCTGCACACGGCGGCGTCGCGGGTCGGAGCCCTCGACCTCGGCTTCGTGCCGGGGGAGGGCGGGCTCACCGCCCGCGAGATGGCGCAGGGCGGCGTCGACGTCCTGTTCAACCTCGGCGCGGACGAGATCGAGATCGCACCGGGCGCCTTCGTGATCTACCAGGGCACCCACGGCGACAAGGGCGCCCACCGGGCGGACGTGATCCTGCCGGCGGCGGCCTATACGGAGAAGTCCGGCACCTACGTGAACCTCGAGGGACGGGTGCAACTCGCCAACCGCGCGGCCTTCGCGCCGGGCGACGCCCGCGAGGACTGGGCGATCCTGCGCGCCCTCTCGGACGTGCTCGGACAGCGGCTGCCCTTCGACTCCCTCGATGCCCTGCGCCGGAAGCTCTTCGCCGAGCACCCGCACATGGCACGCCTCGATCAGATCGCGGCGGGCGAGGGGGCACAGACTCTCGAGCGGCTGGCGGGCCTCGGCGGCCAGCCCGGGCGCGAGCCCTTCGTCAGCCCGATCGGCGATTTCTACCTCACGAACCCCATCGCCCGCGCGTCCGGCGTCATGGCCGAGTGCTCCGCGCTCGCCCGCGGCGACCGGCTCGAAGCGGCGGAATAAGGGGAGGGACCTTTGGAACTCGGAGACATCATCCTCTCTGTGGCGATCATGGTGGGCAAGAGCCTGTTCATGCTCGTCGCCCTCCTGGTGTTCATCGCCTACGCGCTTTACGCCGACCGCAAGGTCTGGGCGGCGGTCCAGCTGCGCCGTGGCCCGAACGTGGTCGGCCCCTGGGGCCTGTTCCAGAGCTTCGCGGACCTTCTGAAGTTCGTCGTCAAGGAGCCGGTGATCCCGGCCTCCGCCAACAAGGGCATGTTCCTTCTGGCCCCCCTCGTCACCGCGACCCTGGCGCTCGCCTCCTGGGCCGTGATCCCGCTCAACGAGGGCTGGGCGATCGCAGACATCAATGTCGGCATCCTCTACCTCTTCGCGATCTCGTCCCTCGGCGTCTACGGCATCATCATGGGGGGCTGGGCGTCGAACTCGAAGTACCCGTTCCTCGGCGCCCTGCGCTCGGCGGCCCAGATGGTGTCCTACGAGGTCTCGCTCGGCTTCGTGATCATCACGGTGCTGATGTGCGCCGGCACCCTCAACCTCTCCGGCATCGTCCGGGCGCAGGACACGGCGCTGGGCATCTTCGGCTGGTACTGGCTGCCGCTTCTGCCCATGTTCGTGATCTTCTTCATCTCGGCCATGGCCGAGACGAACCGGCCGCCCTTCGACCTGCCGGAGGCGGAATCGGAACTCGTGGCGGGCTTCGCGGTGGAGTATTCCTCGACGCCCTACCTCCTGTTCATGCTCGGCGAGTACGTCGCGATCATGAGCATGTGCGCCTTCGGGACCATCCTGTTCCTCGGCGGCTGGCTCTCGCCCATCCCCTTCGCGCCCTTCACGTGGATCCCGGGCGTGGTCTGGTTCGTCCTCAAGGCGAGCTTCCTCTTCTTCCTGATCGCCATCGTGAAGGCGATGGTGCCCCGCTACCGCTACGACCAGCTCATGCGGCTCGGCTGGAAGGTGTTCCTGCCGATCTCGCTCGCCATGGTGGTGATCGTGGCGTTCGTCCTGCAACTCACCGGCCTTGCGCCGGGCGCAACCCAGTAGGGAGCCCCATGCGGTTGGATCAGGCTGCCAAGGCCCTTCTCCTGAAGGAGTTCGTGTCGGGGTTCTTCCTCGCCATGAAATACTTCTTCAAGCCGAAGGCCACCATCAACTACCCCTTCGAGATGGGCCACCGGGGCCCGCGCTTCCGGGGCGAGCACGCCCTGCGGCGCTACCCCAACGGGGAGGAGCGCTGCATTGCCTGCAAGCTGTGCGAGGCCATCTGCCCCGCCCAGGCCATCACCATCGAGGCCGGCCCGCGCCGCAACGACGGCAGCCGTCGCACGACGCGCTACGACATCGACATGGTGAAGTGCATCTATTGCGGCCTGTGCCAGGAGGCCTGCCCTGTGGACGCCATCGTGGAGGGCCCCAACTTCGAGTTCTCCGTCGAGACCCGCGAGGAACTGCTCTACGACAAGAACAAGCTCCTCGAGAACGGCGATCGCTGGGAGCGGGAGATCGCCCGCAACATCGCGAAAGACGCGCCGTATCGGTAACGGTCAGCAATCCTCATCCTGAGGAGGCCGTGAGGCCGTCTCGAAGGGCGAGGGTTGCGGGTCGAACGTGCGCTGGAGACGACGCCCCGTCCTTCGAGACGCGCTCTGACGAGCGCTCCTCAGGATGAGGGCTGTGGGGGAGGGGCGGCAACGCTTGTCCCGCCAGGGCTATGAAACTATAGACAGGCCGCCGGCCAGCCCGGCGGCTGCTACGCGTAGGGCACCATGTCGGTCAACGCCGCCTTCTTTTACCTCTTCGCGACCGTCACCATCGCCTCCGGCTTCATGGTGATCGCGTCGCGCAACCCCGTCCAGTCGGTGCTCTTCCTCATCTTCGCGTTCGTGAACGCGGCGGGGCTGTTCCTGCTGATGGGAGCCGAGTTCCTGGCGATGATCCTCGTCATCGTCTACGTGGGCGCGGTCGCGGTGCTGTTCCTCTTCGTCGTCATGATGCTCGACGTGGATTTCGCGGCGCTGCGGCAAGGCTTTCTCCAGAACCTGCGGCTCGGCGCCGTGATCGGTATCGTGTTCCTCATCGAGCTCGTAGGGGTCGTCGGCGCCTACTTCGCCGATCCCGGCCTCGTGCGTACCCCGCAGGCGCCCGTAGCCGCCGGCATGACGAACACCGAGGCCATCGGCCAGGTTCTGTACACCCGCTACTTCTACTTCTTCCAGGCCTCCGGCCTCATCCTGCTCGTCGCCATGATCGGTGCCATCGTGCTCACGCACCGGGAGAGGCTCGGCGTGAAGCGCCAGGACATCTCGAAGCAGAACGCCCGCACCCAGGAAACCGCCGTAGAGGTGCGGAAGGTTCCCTTCCGCCAGGGCGTCTAGAGCATGGCCAGGCGAAGTGGACCCCGGTTCGCCGTCCGGTCATGCGGCATCTAAGGAATCAGCGCGATGGAAATCGGTCTTGGCCATTACCTGACGGTCGCGGCGATCCTGTTCACGCTCGGCGTGTTCGGCATCTTCATGAACCGCAAGAACGTCATCATCATCCTGATGTCGGTGGAGCTCATCCTGCTCGCCGTGAACATCAACATGGTGGCCTTCTCCACCCATCTCGGCGACATCGTCGGCCAGGTCTTCGCCCTGCTGATCCTCACGGTCGCCGCGGCCGAGGCCGCCATCGGCCTTGCCATCCTGGTGGTCTTCTTCCGCAACCGCGGCTCCATCGCGGTTGAGGACGTCAACATGATGAGGGGCTAAAGTCCCGATGTATCACGCGATCGTCTTCCTGCCGCTCGTCGGCTTCCTCATCGCGGGCCTGTTCGGGCGCGTGCTCGGGCCCCGTCCGAGCGAGATCATCACGACGGCCCTGCTGTTCGTCTCCGCCGCGCTCTCCTGGGTCGCCTTCTACCAGGTGGGCTACGGCACGGGCGCGACGCGGGTGCAGGTCGCCCAGTGGATGCAGTCCGGCGATCTCGTGGTCGATTGGGCGTTCCGGATCGACACGCTCACGGCGGTGATGCTGGTGGTGGTGAACTCGGTCTCCGCCCTCGTTCACCTCTATTCCATCGGCTACATGCACGAGGATCCGCACCGGCCGCGGTTCTTCGCGTACCTCTCGCTCTTCACCTTCGCCATGCTGATGCTGGTGACGTCGGACAACCTCGTCCAGATGTTCTTCGGCTGGGAGGGCGTGGGCCTCGCGAGCTACCTGCTCATCGGCTTCTGGTACAAGAAGGACAGTGCCAACTCCGCGGCCATGAAGGCTTTCATCGTCAACCGGGTCGGCGATTTCGGCTTCGCGCTCGGCATCTTCCTCGTCTTCGTGCTGTTCAACTCGGTCTCGTTCGACCAGATCTTCCCGCGGGTGGCGGAACTGGCGAACAACCGCTTCCTCTTCGTCGGCATCGAATGGAACGCCATGACGCTGGCGTGCCTGCTGCTCTTCATGGGCGCCATGGGCAAGTCGGCGCAGTTCCTCCTGCACACCTGGCTTCCCGATGCGATGGAGGGCCCGACCCCGGTCTCCGCCCTCATCCACGCCGCCACCATGGTGACGGCGGGCGTGTTCATGGTGGCGCGCCTGTCGCCGCTCTTCGAGTATGCGCCTGCGGCGCTCTCGGTGGTGGTGGTCGTCGGCGCCATCACGGCGTTCTTCGCCGCCACGGTCGGCCTCGTGCAGAACGACATCAAGCGGGTCATCGCCTACTCGACCTGCTCGCAGCTCGGCTACATGTTCGTGGCTCTCGGCGTCGGCGCCTATTCGGTCGGCATCTTCCACCTATTCACCCACGCCTTCTTCAAGGCCCTTCTGTTCCTCGGTGCCGGCTCGGTCATTCACGCGATGCACCACGAGCAGGACATGCGGAACATGGGGGCTTTGCGCCGCTTCATCCCGTTCACGGCCGCCATGATGGGCATCGGCACCCTGGCGCTCATTGGGTTCCCGTTCACGGCGGGCTATTACTCCAAGGATGCCGTCATCGAGGCGGCCTTCGCGTCCGACCGGCCCGGGGCGACCTTCGCGTTCCTCGCCACCGTGATCGCCGCCTTCATGACCTCGTTCTATTCCTGGCGCCTGTTCTTCATGACCTTCGAGCAGGAGCCCCGCTGGGCGAGCCACGGCCACGGCGCCCACGGGCACGCCCACGGGTCGCACGGCGACCACGAGGGCGTCGAGCACAATGTCCGCTCGCAGGATGCCGAGCCCGCCCATGCGGCGGATCACGAGCACGGCCACCACGGCGACCACCAGCCCCACGAGAGCCCGCTCGTCATGCTGATCCCGCTCGGCCTCTTGGCGGTGGGCGCGCTCTTCGCCGGCATCGTGTTCCACGACGCCTTCATCGGCGACGGCTACAACGATTTCTGGAAGGGCTCGCTGTTCACGGGGCCGGACAACAAGATCCTGGAAGAGATGCACAATCTCCCGGCGATCATCCCGTGGATCCCCACCATCATGATGGCGCTCGGCTTCGCCCTTGCCTTTGGGATGTACATCCGCAGCCGCACGGCGCCGGCGCGCCTCGCGGCGGAGCACCCGCTTCTGTACAAGTTCCTGCTCAACAAGTGGTACTTCGACGAGCTCTACGACCTCATCTTCGTGCGGCCCGCAAAGCGGCTAGGCCACTTCTTCTGGCGCACGGGCGATGCCCGGATCATCGACGGGCTCGGGCCAGACGGGATCTCGGCCCGCGTCCTCGACGTCACCCGCGGCGTGGTACGGGTGCAGAGCGGCTACCTCTACCACTACGCCTTCGCCATGCTGATCGGCGTGGCGCTCCTCGTCACCTACTACCTCGTCTCCGGGAGCGTCCGCTGATGTTCGGCTTCGGCATCCTTTCGGGGCTGATCGTCCTGCCGCTCGTCGGCGCGGCGTTCATCCTCCTCCTGCGCGGCGACAACGAGGCGGTCCGCTCCAACGCTCGCTGGGCGGCGCTGGGGGCGACGATCGTCACCTTCATCGTCTCCCTCGTCGCCTGGGGCCGCTTCGACACCGCGACCCCGGCCTTCCAACTCGTCGAGAGCCATGCCTGGCTCACGGAGACGATCCGTTTCAAGCTCGGCGTCGATGGCTTCTCGATGCCTTTCATCCTCCTGACGACGTTCCTGATGCCGTTCTGCATCCTGGCGTCATGGGAGGCGATCGAGCACCGGGTGAAGGAGTACATGGTCGCGTTCCTCGTCCTCGAGGCGACCATGATCGGCGTCTTCGCGGCGCTCGACCTCGTCCTGTTCTACCTCTTCTTCGAGGCCGGCCTCATCCCGATGTTCCTCATCATCGGCATCTGGGGCGGCAAGCGGCGCATCTACGCGAGCTTCAAGTTCTTCCTCTATACGCTGCTCGGCTCTGTGCTGATGCTGCTCGCCATCATGGCCATGCTCTGGACGGTCGGCACCACCGACATCCCGACCCTGCTGGCGGAGTCCAAGAACCGCTTCGGCTTCGACGCCCAGTTCTGGCTGTGGCTCGCCTTCTTCGCGTCCTTCGCCGTGAAGATGCCGATGTGGCCGGTGCATACCTGGCTGCCCGACGCCCACGTGGAGGCGCCGACCGCCGGCTCCGTGATCCTGGCCGGCATCCTTCTCAAGATGGGCGGCTACGGCTTCATCCGGATCTCGCTGCCCATGTTCCCGGAGGCGTCGCAATACTTCGCGCCCCTCGTGTTCTCGCTCTCCGTCATCGCCATCGTCTACACGTCGCTGGTGGCGCTGATGCAGGAGGACATGAAGAAGCTCATCGCCTATTCGTCGGTGGCGCATATGGGCTTTGTTACCATGGGCATCTTCTCCATGAACCCGCAGGGGATTCAGGGAGCGATGTTCACCATGATCTCGCACGGGCTCATCTCGGGCGCGCTCTTCCTGTGCGTCGGCGTGATCTACGACCGGATGCACACCCGCGAGATCGCGGCCTATGGGGGCCTCGTGAACCGGATGCCGCTCTACGCGGTCGCCTTCCTCATCTTCACCATGGCCAATGTGGGCCTGCCGGGCACCTCGGCCTTCGTGGGCGAGTTCCTGTCCCTGCTCGGGGCTTTCCGGGCCAACCCTTGGGTGGCCTTCTTTGCCACCACGGGCGTGATCCTCTCCGCGGCCTATGCTCTCTGGCTTTACCGCCGGGTGGTCTACGGCGAGCTCACCAAACCCGCGCTCCAGGGCATCAAGGACCTCGATCGTCGCGAGATGATCATCCTGGCGCCGCTCGTCGTCCTCGTCATCTATTACGGCGTGCAGCCGGGCCCGATCCTCAACGCGTTCGATGCGTCCACGGGCTCCCTCGTCACCCAAGTTCAATCCGCGCTGTCAGCCGTGAAGACGGCGGCGGTGGCGCAGTAAGGCTCCCTTCATGAACCCGGCGCACACCCTTCCCGTCCTCGGCCCAGCCCTGCCGGAGATCCTGCTCGCGATCGGCGTGCTGGCCCTCGTGCTCTTCGGCGCCTTCCGGGGCGAGCGCTCCGCCTCCGTGATGCACATCGCGGCTTTGGCGCTTCTGGCTGTGGCGCTCGTTGCCGTGGTGATGCTGCCGTCCGAGCGTACGGAGGCCATGGCGGGCTCCTTCGTCATGGACGGGTTCGCCAAGTTCATGAAGGTGCTGACGCTGCTCGGCGCCGCCGCCGGCATCCTGATGGCGACGGATTACCTGAAGCGCGAGGGCATCAACCGCTTCGAGTTCCCGATCCTCGTGGTGCTCTCCACCATCGGCATGCTGATGGTGATCTCGGCCAACGATCTCATCGCGCTCTATCTCGGCCTCGAGTTGCTCTCCCTCGCGTCCTACGTCATCGCCGCCTTCCACCGGGACGACGTGCGCTCGACGGAAGCGGGCCTGAAGTACTTCGTGCTCGGCGCGCTCTCCTCCGGCATGCTCCTTTACGGCGCGTCCCTCGTCTACGGGTTCACGGGTTCCGTGTCGTTCCCGGTCATCGCCAACGCGCTCCAGGGCCAGGCGTCGAACGGCGTGATCTTCGGTCTCGTCTTCGTCGCCGCCGGCATCGCTTTCAAGATCTCGGCCGTGCCGTTCCACATGTGGACGCCCGACGTCTATGAGGGCTCGCCCACCCCCGTGACCGCCTTCTTCGCCGCGGCGCCCAAGATGGCCGGCATGGCCATGGCGGTGCGCGTGTTCGTGGATGCTTTCCCGAACATCCTCGGCCAGTGGCAGCAGATCATCGTCTTTATCGCCATCGCCTCGATGGCGCTCGGCTCCTTCGCCGCCATCGGCCAGCGCAACCTCAAGCGCCTGATGGCCTATTCGTCCATCGCCAATATCGGCAACGCGCTGATCGGCCTGGCTGCCGGCACGGTCGAGGGAGTGCAGGGCGTCGCGATCTACATGGCGATCTATCTCGCCATGACGCTCGGCGCCTTCGCCTGCATCCTGGGGCTGCGCCGCGGCAACCAGATGTTCGAGAACGTGGACGACCTGTCGGGTCTCTCGCGGACCCATCCCGTCATCGCGTTCTGCCTGGCGATGATGATGTTCTCGCTCGCCGGCATCCCGCCGCTCGCCGGGTTCTTCGCGAAGTTCTACGTCTTCGCCGCCGCCATCAAGGCGGGCCTCGTCGGCCTTGCGGTGATCGGCGTCGTCACGAGCGTGATCAGCGCCTTCTACTACATCCGCATCGTCAAGGTGATCTACTTCGACGAGCCGCGGGAGGCCTACGCGCCCCTGACCCCGAGCCTCAAGCTCGTCCTCGGGCTGACCAGCGCCGTCGTGCTTCTGTTCTGGCTCGTCCCGGCGCCGCTCGAGAGCGCTGCCGCGGCTGCCGCCCGGTCGCTGTTCTAACGTGCAGCTTCCGCCCGAGATCGAAGCCAACGGCACCCGGCTGCTCTCCCTCGACTCGACGGAGTCGACCAACGACGATGCCCTTCGTGCGGCCCGCGAAGGCGAGGCCGGACCGCTCTGGGTCGTGGCTGCGCAGCAGCGTTCGGGGAGGGGACGGCACGGCCGCGTCTGGACGTCGCCGCCGGGCAATCTCTACGCCAGTGTTCTTCTCGTCGATCCCTGCGAGCCGGCGCTCGCGCCGCAACTCGGCTTCGTCGCGGGCCTCGCCCTGCACGAAGCCGTCGAGCAGGTCACGGGAGTAGGGGCGCCGCGCCTCGCCCTGAAATGGCCGAACGATCTTCTCCTCGACGGCGCGAAGATTTCGGGCCTGCTGCTGGAAGGTCATCGGGTCGGACCGCGCCTCGCCATCGTGGTGGGTTTCGGCGTCAATGTCGCCGCGGCGCCGGAGGGCACGCCCTATCCGGCAACGACGCTTCAGTCGATCAAGCCGGGCACGACGCGCGAGGCCCTGTTCGCTGCCCTTGCCCGGACCTTCGCGGCGACCTTCGAGGCCTGGCGGCAGGCGCAGCACCTCGGCGCCGCCGATTCCTTTGCGGCGATCCGTCGGCTCTGGCTCGAGCGGGCCAAAGGGGTCGGGTCCGAGGTGGCGCTGCGCCTGCCCTCGGGCGAACGGCGCGGCGTCTTCGAGGGGCTCGACCGGACCGGCCGGCTCCAGCTGAAAACAGCGTCCGGCGTGGAACTCATCGACGCAGGCGACCTTTTCTTTCCTAATTTGAATCCCACAACGGCTGAGCTCTCGGCCGGCACAAGGTCTTGAAACACATGGCAGCTCAGGACGAGCTCGTATTCGTTCCCCTCGGCGGTTTGGGGGAGATCGGCATGAACGCGGCGCTCTACGGCTTCGGGCCGGCGCAGGACCGCAAGTGGATCCTCGTCGATTGCGGCATGGGCTTCGGCGGCGAGGAAAACCTGCCGGGCGTCGATCTCGTCTATCCGGATCTGCGCTACATCGAGGATGAGGCCGAGAACCTTCTCGGCATCTTCATCACCCATGCGCACGAGGATCACATCGGGGCGCTCGTCGAGATGTGGCCGCGCCTCAAGGCGCCCGTCTACGCCTCGCGCTTCGCCATCGGCCTTCTCGAAACCCGGCGCCTCTCGGAACCGGGCGCGCCGAAGATCAAGCTCAACGAGATCGTGCCCGGCCAGCGCCTGCAGCTTGGTCCGTTCAATGTCGAATACGTTCCAGTGGCGCATTCCATCCCGGAATCGAACGCGCTTGCGATCCGCACCTCCCACGGGCTCGTGGTGCATACGGGCGACTGGAAGCTCGATCAGACGCCGTATCTCGGCAGCCTCACCTCCGAGGCCGACTTCAAGGCGCTGGGGGAGGAGGGCGTTCTCGCCCTCATCTGCGACTCCACGAACGTGGTGCGCGACGGGGTGAGCCCGAGCGAGAGCGACGTCGCGCGCGAACTGGCGAAGCTCATCAAGGACGCGCCGCACCGGGTCGCCATCACGACCTTCGCGTCGAACGTCGCCCGGATGCGCTCGGTGGCGGACGCCGCCAAGGAATGCGGGCGCGAGGTCGTCGTGGTGGGCCGGGCCATGGACCGGGTCGTGGAGGTCGCGCGCGAATGCGGCTTCCTCGACGAGGTCGCCGAGTTCCGCCCCACCGACACCTTCGGCTATCTGCCCCGCGACAAGGTTGTGGCGCTCCTCACGGGCTCGCAAGGGGAGCCCCGCGCTGCGCTCGCCCGCATCGCCATGAACGAGCACCCCGACATCGCGCTGTCGCGAGGCGACCGGGTGATCTTCTCCTCCCGTGCCATTCCGGGCAACGAGAAGGCCGTCGGCACCATCATCAACAACTTGATCGAGCAGGGCATCGAGGTCATCACCGACCGCAACCACCTCGTCCACGTGTCCGGCCACCCGCGCCGGGATGAGCTCAAGCAGATGTACGCCTGGACGAAGCCGCGCATCGCGATCCCGGCCCATGGCGAGCCGCTGCATCTGAGCGAGCACGCCAAGTTCGCCCGCGAGCAGGGTGTCGGGGAGGTGGTGCAGGCCAAGAACGGCAGCATGGTGAGGCTGGCGCCCGGCAAGGCCGAGATCATCGACGAGGTCCCGGCGGGCCGTCTCTACCGGGACGGCGACATCGTCATTGATTCCTCGGACCGCGCCATCGCGGAGCGGCGCAAGCTCGCCTTCGCGGGCGTCGTCACGGTGGCGATCGCCATCGACGACAAGGGCGAGATCGCAGGCGACCCGATCGTGGACGCCATGGGGCTGCCGGCGAAGTCGCGCAAGGGCGAGGCGCTCACCGACCTTATCGCCGATGCGGTGGGCGACACCCTGGACGGACTGCCACGCGCCAAGCGCCGGGATCCCGAGGCGGTCGAGACCGCCGTGGAGCGCGCCGTCAGAAACACCGTCAATCAGGTCTGGGGCAAGAAGCCGGCCTGCCATATTCTCGTGGTGGAGGTCTAAGGGGAGCAGTCATGATCGGCCGTCTCAATCATGTGGCCATTGTGGTGAAGGACATCGCGGCTGCCTCGCGCACCTATCGCGAGACCCTCGGCGCCGACGTCTCGGTGCCGGAGGCGATGGAGGAGCACGGGGTTACGGTGGTGTTCATCACCCTGCCCAACACGAAGATCGAGCTCCTCGAGCCGCTCGGGGCGGATTCGCCCATCGCGAAGTTCCTGGAGAAGAACCCGGACGGCGGCATGCACCATGTCTGCTACGAGGTGGACGACATCCTCGCCGCCCGCGACCAGCTCGTGAAGACCGGCGCCCGCGTGCTCGGCACGGGCGAGCCGAGGATCGGCGCCCACGGGAAGCCGGTCCTGTTCCTGCACCCGAAGGATTTCAACGGCACCCTCGTCGAACTCGAGCAGGCGTGAGGGCAGGGCCGTGACCTTCGTTCGCGCTCTCGCCGCGTCCTTCTGGACGACCCTCGGCTTCAGCATCCTCGTCGGCATCGCCGCCATCGTGGCCGCCGTGAACCTTTTCGGGCTCACGGGCGGCGGCGGCACGGCGCTCTACTTCGTGATCTGGTGGACGGTGCTCTTCGCCATCCTGCCTTTCGGCGTGCGCAGCCAGACCGAGACCGGCGAGGTGGTAGCCGGCACCGAGCCCGGCGCGCCGGCAACGCCCGCCCTGCGCGAGAAGGCGATCTGGACGACCCTCGTCGCCGCCCTCGTGCTCCTGGCCGCCGCCGCTCTCATGCCCCTCGCGGGTCTGTAGCCGCCCGTCGCCCTTGCGCAGGAGCCGTCAGGCTCCGGCCGCCTCGATCTCGCCGCTGAGGGCGAGCCATTCCTCCTCGACGGCGGCGAGAGCCTCGGCGGCTTCGGCGCGCTTACGGGAGAGATCCGTGGCTTTGGCGGGATCCTTCTGGAAGGCCGTGCCGTCGGCGAGGGCCGCGTCGACCTTGCCGATCACCTCGCTGAGCTTCGCCATCCGGGCTTCGAGAGCGTCGAGCTTCTTGCGGAGCGGCGCGAGGGCGACCCGCCGCTCGGCGGCGGCGCGGCGCTCGTCCGTGCGGGAGGGGCCGGCGCCGGCCCTGTCGGCGCGCTCCGCCGGACCGTCGAGTTCGCCCGAGAGCACGAGCTTGCGGTAATCGTCCATGTCGCCGTCGAAGGGCTTCACGGAGCCGCCGCCCACGAGCCAGAGTCGGTCGGCGCAGGCCTCGATCAGGAACCGGTCGTGGCTCACGAGGATCACGGCGCCGTCGTAGTCGTTGATCGCCTCCATCAGGGCCGTGCGGCTGTCGATGTCGAGGTGGTTCGTGGGCTCGTCGAGGATGAGGAGGTGCGGCCCGTTGAAGGCCGCAAGCCCCATGAGGAGGCGCGCCTTCTCGCCGCCCGACAGGGACGAAACCGGCGTGTCGGCCTTGGCTCCCGGAAAGCCGAACCTGGCGGCGCGGGCGCGGATCTTCGCGACGGGCTCGCCCGGCATGCGCTCGGCGACGTGGTCGTAGGCCGTGGCGCCGAGGCGCAGTTCGTCCAGCTGGTGCTGGGCGAAATAGGCCACGTCCATCTTCGCGGAGGCGCGGATCTCGCCCTTAAGCGGCTTCATGCGTCCGCCGATGAGCTTGCAGAAGGTGGACTTGCCGTTCCCGTTGGCGCCGAGGAGCGCAATGCGGTCGTCCGGCAGAATCGTCAGGTTGAGCCGGTCGAGCACCGTGCGCTCGCCATAACCCGCGGCAGCCCCTTCGAGTGCGATGAGCGGCGGGGCCAGGGCCCTCCCGGGGCTCGGCATGTCGAAGGCGAGCGTCTCGTCCTCGGCGATGGCCGCGATGGGCTCGAGCTTCGCGAGGCGCTTCACGCGGGACTGGGCCTGGCGGGCCTTCGAGGCCTTGGCGCGGAACCGGTCCACGAAAGCCTGGAGGTGCTTGCGCTCCGCCTCCTGCTTGACGCGCATCTTCGCCGTGAGCTCGCGCTTTTCAGCAAGCTGGCGCGCGAATGAGGTGTAGCCGCCCCGATAGAGGGTGAGCTTGCCCCGGTCGAGGTGCAGGATGTGGTCGACGCAGGTGTCGAGAAGGTCCCGGTCGTGGCTGATGACGAGAACCGTATGCGGGTAGCGCGCGAGATAATCGTAGAGCCAGAGCGTTCCTTCGAGGTCGAGATAGTTCGTGGGCTCGTCGAGGAGCAGCAGGTCGGGTTCGGTGAACAGGACGGCGGCGAGCGCCACGCGCATGCGCCAGCCCCCCGAGAACGCCGAGCAGGGCCGGTTCTGCGCCTCGGCGTCGAAGCCGAGGCCGTGCAGGATCGCGGCGGCGCGGGCCGGCGCCGAATGGGCGCCGATATCGGTGAGGCGGGTCTCGATCTCGGCGCGGCGGAAACCGTCTGCCGTGTCGGCCTCGCGCATGAGGCTGGTGCGCTCGGTGTCGGCCGCGAGCACCACCTCGATCAGCGTCTCGGGCCCGCCCGGAGCCTCCTGCGCCACGGCGCCGATCCGCGCGTTGCGGGGCAGCCCGACTGCGCCGCTCTCGGTTCCGACCTCCCCCTGGATGATGCGAAAAAGCGTGGTCTTGCCGGCGCCGTTGCGCCCGACCAGCCCCACCCGCGCCCCCGCCGGCAGGGCGAAGGAGGCCTGATCGAGGATGATCCGCGCTCCGATGCGATAGGTGATGTCGCTGACGTGAAGCATACCGCCTTGTGGCGCGGGGGAGGGGGCAAGGCAAGGACCGGCCTCGTCCGAAGCGCCGCATGGCGGGCCGGGCCGACCCGGGCTAAAGGCAAGGCTTCGTCTTGAGGGATCGGAGACCATGAGGCTGCGCCCGTTTTTCGCCGCTCTCGCGCTCACCGCCGCCACCGGAGCGGCGCTCGCCCACCACCCCGGCAGCCATGCCGTCCGGGAGAAGGATGGGCGCGTGCGCCTCGACGTCGCCGCAACGGCACCCGAAACCTGCGCCGCGGTGGCAACCATCCGGAACGTCACGCCGCCCCGCGTCGCCTCGCCGCCCGGTGGAGCGCCGGTGACGGTCCAGCTCTCGCGCAAGCCCGGCGCCTGCTCGCCGGCTCCGACCCTCGTGCGCCACGAGGGCTTCCTCGACATCGCGGAAGGCGTCCGGCTGCTCCACCTCTACGTCGTCGGGGCGGACGGGGCCGTCCTTGCGACCGAACGGGTTCCGCTTCGTTAAGCAAACCCTGTCGCGGACACGGGTTTTCCGGGGTTTTCGACGAAAAGCCGCGTGGACAACGGGGCTGTTTCTCGGCAAGACAGGAGCGTGGCGGGAACCAGCCCGCCGGCTCCATCGAGCACGGGAGCGCCGGGGAACTAGCATGGGACGCCTCGCGGGCATCACGCTCTTCAAGGATCTGGCGCTCGACCTCACCCCCTACGAGGCGCGGTCGAACTGGCGCCGGTTCGACCCTGAGGAGATCCTCGTCGACTTCGACGACCTCTCGACCGACGTGTACTTCCTCCTGTCCGGCGACGTGCGCATCCTGATGCGTACGGCCTCCGGCAAGGAGGTGATCCTCGACGAGATGCGCACGGGCGAGCTCTTCGGCGAACTCGCCGCGCTCGACGGCATCAAGCGTTCCGCCAACGTGTCGGCGCTCACCCGCGGCGAGGTCTGCGTGATGCCTGGCCCAGTCTTCCGGGAGCTCGTCTTCTCCCACCAGCCGGTGGCCGACCGCCTGTTCCGGGTGCTGACCGGCCGGGTTCGGGAGCTCAACGGCCGCCTGATGGAACAGACGGTTCTGGATCTCCGCCACCGGCTCTACTCGGAGCTGCTGCGCATGTCCCATCCGCGCGCCGCGCACCATGGCGAGCGGGTCGTCACGCCGCCGCCCTTCCACCATATCCTGGCCTCCCGGATCGGGTGCCGCCGCGAGCAGGTGACCCGCGAGTTCACGATGATGACGCAAGAGGGCCTCATCGAGCGCACCCGCGGCGCCCTCGTGCTGAAGCGTCCGGACGTGCTCGAGACCCGCGTGGCGGAGGCCATGCGGGAGGATGCCTGAGGCGCCGCCAGCGCCGTCGCCACCCGTTGTTTGCCGCGGCGGTTCCCACTAGGGTCCGCCGGTCCCCGAGCGTATCAGCCCATCCCGTGCCGAAGCCGTCCGCCTCCGCCAAGCGCCGCTCCGTCGGTGCGGTCCGTGCCTCCTTCGCCCCCTGGGCGGACCCGGGCGCGGTGCCGCTGATCCGCGTCGCGTCCGTCACGAAGCGCTTCGGCGATGCGGTCGCGGTCGACGATCTCTCCCTGGACATCTATGGGGGCGAGTTCTTCTGCCTCCTCGGTCCCTCCGGTTGCGGCAAGACCACCCTCATGCGGATGATCGCCGGCTTCGAGCAGCCCGATACCGGCACTCTCACCCTCGCCGGCCAGAATCTCGCGGGCGTGCCGCCCTATCGCCGGCCCGTGAACATGATGTTCCAGTCCTACGCGCTGTTTCCCCACATGAGCGTAGAGCGCAACATCGCCTTCGGGTTGAGGCAGGACCGGCTGCCGAAGGACGAGATCGCCGCGCGCGTCGCCGAAATGCTGCGCCTCGTGCAGCTCGAAGGGCTCGCCGGACGCCGCCCCGACCAGCTTTCCGGGGGGCAGCGCCAGCGCGTGGCCCTCGCCCGCGCCCTCGCGAAGCGCCCCAAAGTTCTTCTCCTCGACGAGCCGCTCGCCGCCCTCGACAAGAAGCTGCGGGAGGAGACCCAGTTCGAACTCATGGACATCCAGCACGAACTCGGCATGACCTTCATCGTGGTCACCCACGATCAGGAGGAGGCCATGACCATGGCCGACCGCATCGCCGTGATGGATCGCGGGCGCATCGTGCAGGTGGCGACCCCGGGCGAGATCTACGAGCAGCCGAAGACCCGCTTCATCGCCGAGTTCGTGGGCGACGTGAACATCATCGAGGGGCAGGTGGCCGGCCAGGAGGCCGGGCTGTGGCGCGTGGCGGCATCGCCGGCCGGAGCGCCGCTCACCATCGACGACCCCGACGAGGTGCTGCATTCCGGCCAGGCCGTCGCCATCGCGGTGCGCCCCGAGAAGATGGTGATCCAGCGCGAGCCGTTCCCGGCCGGCCGGCCCAACGTGCTCACCGGCACCGTGTGGGACATCGGGTATCTCGGCGACTGGACCGTCTACCGCGTGAAGCTCGACACGGGCGCGATCATGCGCGTGTCGCGCGCCAATGCGAGCCGCTTCGTGGAAGCGCCGATCGACTGGGACGAGCGCGTCTCCATCGCGTTCGCGCCCGACGCCGCCGTCATCCTCTCCCGATGAGAGGCCCCGCGCAGCCCCTCGGCGCCCGGCTCGCTTCGGCCCTCGTGCCGGTCGTGCCGTATCTCTGGCTCGGGCTCTTCTTCCTCGTTCCGTTCCTGATCGTCCTCAAGATCAGCCTCTCCGACGCTGCCGTCGCCCAGCCCCCCTATGCGCCCGTCTTCGACTGGGCCGACTGGCGCGGCTTCATCGAAGGGCTCGATCTCGAAAACTTCGAACTCCTCCTCAGCGACAGCCTGTATTTCGACGCCACCCTGTCCTCGCTGCGCATCGCGGCGGTCTCGACCGGGCTCCTCCTCCTCGTGGGCTATCCCATCGCCTACGCGATGGCGCGCGCGCCCGTGAGCTGGCGGCCCGTTCTCATCGCCCTCGTGATCCTGCCGTTCTGGACGAGCTTCCTCATCCGCATCTATGCCTGGGTGGCGATCCTGAAGCCCGAAGGGTTTCTCAACCAGGCCCTCATGGGCCTCGGGCTCTTGAGCGAACCCCTCGACATTCTCAACACGGAAGCCGCCGTCTTCATCGGCATCGTCTACGCCTATCTGCCCTTCATGGTGCTGCCGCTCTACGCGGCGCTGGAGAAGCTCGACCCGTCCCTCACGGAGGCGGCCCTCGACCTTGGATCGACGCCCCTCCGCGCGTTCTGGCAGATCACCGTTCCGCTGAGCTGGCCCGGCATCGTGGCGGGCTCGCTCCTGTGCTTCATCCCGGCCGTGGGCGAGTTCGTGATCCCGGATCTCCTCGGCGGCTCCGAAACCCTGATGATCGGTCGCCAGCTCTGGAGCGAGTTCTTCTCGAACCGCGACTGGCCGCTCGCCTCGGCGGTCGCGATCCTCCTCTTGTTGATCCTCGTGGTGCCGATCGTGATCTATCGCGACATCGAGGCCCGCCGCCTGGAGGCAAGGCCGTGACGGCGCGCCGGTTCAGCCTGTTCAACGCCACCTCGCTCGCGCTCGGCTTCGCGTTCCTGTACTTGCCGATCCTGCTGCTGGTGGTCTACTCGTTCAACGATTCCCGCCTCGTCACCGTGTGGGGCGGCTTCTCGACCCGTTGGTACGGCGCGCTGATTCAAAACGAGCCGCTCATGGAGGCGGCCTGGATCACGGTGAGGATCGCCTTCGTGTCTGCGGCCCTCGCCACCGTGCTCGGCACCCTGGCGGCCCTCGCGCTCACCCGCTACGGGCGTTTTCCGGGCCGCCGCCTCTTCACCGGCATGGTCTATGCGCCCATGGTCATGCCGGAGGTCATCACGGGTCTGGCGCTCCTTCTCTTCTTCGTCGCCGTGAACCTCGACCGCGGCTTCTGGACGGTGTCCCTGGCCCATACGACGCTGACGCTCTGCTTCGTGACGGTGGTGGTTCAGGCGCGGCTCGTGTCCTTCGACCGCTCTCTCGAGGAGGCCGCCATGGATCTCGGCGCGCCGCCCCTTCGCACCTTCCTGTTCGTGACACTGCCGCTGATCGCGCCGTCGGTGATCGCGGGCTTTCTCCTCGCCTTCACGCTGTCCCTCGACGACCTCGTTCTCGCGAGCTTCAACACCGGCCCGGGCGCAACGACGCTGCCGATCAGGATCTACAGCCAGGTGCGGCTCGGGCTGTCGCCCGAGGTGAACGCCGCCTCGACGATCCTCGTCGGGATCGTGGCCTTCGGCGTCGTGACGGCGACGATCCTGAGCAAGCGTTCGGTGCTGCGTTCCCGGCGCAACGCTCACTGAGCCGTGGCGAGGGGCGGGGAGGCCTGGTTCGCCGGCACGATGCGATCGCTGCCGAAGAGCGGCTTGGCCGCTCCCGAGCGCTCGATGAGCGAGCGGGCATCCGGCACCACCGCCACATCGTCCCAGCCGCCGTTTACGTCGAACACGATCACCGGGGAGGGGAGGGCGCCCGCCGTCGCGGGATCGACGAGGGCCCGCATGGACAGCCAGCGGTCGAAGAGCGACACCTGCCCCTGAAGCGCGGTGCGCAGGCTCGGTGCCGCCAGAGTTCCCTCCGCGATCTCGCCGACGCCGGAGGCCACGTTGAGCGCGAGGTGGATCTGGTCGAAGGCCGTGCGGCCGCCCTTCCAGTCGAGGGATGCCGCAAGCGGCCGCTTCTCGACGCGCTTGAGGGCTTCCCCGAGATTGATCCCGACGACCTCGCCCTGCTTCACGGTGAGGGCCGTGCGGCCATGGCTCTGCCGCACGAGGTCGGCCACCGTGCGGCCCGTGCTCTCAAGGGCGAACTGGCCCTGCGCCTGGCCGGTCAGCCAGCGGCCCTGGCCGAGGTCGTTAAGAAAGCCCGCCGCGTCGATGTGGTCGAAGGTGCCCTGGGCCTTCAGTTCGGTGCCGTCGCTCATCGCCGCGAGGGACAGCCGGCCCTTGAACGTGCCCTTGTTGAGCTGAGCCCGGGAGAGGGAGGCTTCGACCCGGCCCGGCCGGACGATGACGCTCGCCGCCATCTCGCCGAGCCGCAGGCGGCCCATGCGGGCCTCGTTGGCCGACAGCCTCAGGTCGAGGTCGCCGCCCGTCGTGCCGAGGACCGACGGCTCCTCGTTGCTCCACTGCCCCGCCGGCGTGCGCGCCTGCGTGAAGGGCGCGAGCAGGGGCGAGAGGTCGAAGCGATCCGCGGCCAGCGTCCCGGTGATCGCCGAGCGTCCGTCGTCGAAGCGCAGGGACAGGGTGCCCTCGAGCTTGTCGGACCCGACCGTCGCGTTCACCGACGGCCAGGACAGGCGGCGCCGATCCGCCGAGAAGTCGCCCTCGATCGAGACGGCCTGAAGGAGGGAGCCGAGGGGAAACCCGACACCGGTCCAGCGAGCGAGGTCGCGCACGGAGCGGATCGCGAGGGTGCTGTGGCCCGTTACCCGCGGCTCGGTCCCGAGCTGCGTCTCGCCGATCACCAGGGCGGTTCCAGCGGGTGCCTGCAGGGACACCTCGAACGGCGCGGGCTTGCCGCTCGCCAGGAGCGCCGGGCTCAGCCGGTCGACCTGCACCGTCACGCGCTCGTCGCGCCATCTGACGGCGCCCGCGACGTTGATGCCGGCCTTCCGGTCGGGCCAGTTCAGCATGACGTCGACGTCGTCGAGCCGGCCCGCGGGCGTGGCGATCACCGTGTTGGCGAAAGTGAGCCGCCGCAGGGTGCCCTCATCGGCCTTGGCCCAGTCCAGCGCCTGCTGCCAGAACTCGGCCCCAAGCCGGCCCTCCCGGCCCCGGACCGTGACGCGCGCTTCGCTCAAGGAGAGTTCGCGCAGGTCGATCTGGCCGAGGAGCAGGGGCAGGAAGCGAAGCTCGCCCCTCAAGGTACCGCCGTCCACCGCGATGCTCCGGTCGGCGGTGGCCATGCGCACGCCCTCGAACTTCACCCGCGGCACGGGCAGGAGCGCGAAGGTGGTGCGCCGCTCCACGGCGAAGTCGAGCCCGTAATCATCTTTCAGCTGCTGTCCCACGACGCCCGCGAGACCGCCGCCGGTGAGCGTCCAGGGCGCGACCGCCGTCCCGAGCAGCGCGAGCGCCAGGAGCGAGAGGAGAAGGACGACGCGACGCGGCATGGGCCAGGATCTGTTCGGTTGCGCCCGTCGCGAGCGGAAGGACAGCCCGGCTCGGGAGGAACCGTGCCCACGACTCAAGGTGTGATACCTTCAACCGAACGCGATGTCCAAATTGAGGCGTCTTGCGGCCCACCCTGGCGCACACTAAACACCGTCCACGATCCGATTTTGACCGAGGAAACGCCCCCCATGAGGAAGGTTTATCCAGACGCCCGCGCCGCCCTGGCGGAGATCGTCAAGGACGGGATGACGATCATGGCGGGGGGCTTCGGCCTGTGCGGCATCCCGGAGACGCTGATCCTGGCGATCCGCGATTCCGGCGCCAAGGACCTCACCTTCGTGTCGAACAACGCGGGCGTGGACGGCGCGGGCCTCGGCCTTCTCCTCGAGACGCGGCAGATCAGGAAGATGATCTCGTCCTATGTCGGCGAGAACAAGATCTTCGCGCAGCAATACCTCTCGGGCGAGCTGGAGCTCGAGTTCAACCCGCAAGGAACCCTCGCCGAGCGCATCCGCGCGGGCGGCGCCGGCATCCCGGCCTTCTTCACCAAGACCGGGGTGGGAACCATCATCGCCGAGGGTAAGGAGGTGCGGGAGTTCGACGGCGAGCAATACGTGATGGAGCGCGGGATCTTCGCCGACATCTCGGTCGTGCACGCCTGGAAGGGCGACACGGAAGGCAACCTCGTCTACCGGAAGACGGCCCGGAACTTTAACCCCATGATGGCGAGCGCCGCCAAGGTGACGGTCGCCGAGGTCGAGCACCTCGTGCCGGCGGGCGAGATCGACCCCGACCACATCCACACCCCCGGCATCTACGTGAAGCGCCTGGTGCACGTCCCGAACCCGGTGAAGCGCATCGAGAACCGGACGACCCGCCCCCGCGTCGCGGCCTGAAACGCAAAGGAGCATCAGCGATGGCTTGGACCCGTGAACAGATGGCCTCCCGCGCAGCCAAGGAGCTCCGCGACGGCTTCTACGTGAATTTGGGCATCGGCATTCCGACGCTCGTGTCGAACTACATCCCGTCCGGCATCGAGGTGCAGCTGCAGTCGGAGAACGGAATGCTCGGCATGGGCCCGTTCCCGTACGAGGGCGACGAGGATCCCGACCTCATCAACGCCGGCAAGCAGACCGTCACCGAACTGCCGACGACGAGCTACTTCTCGTCCGCGGACAGCTTCGCCATGGTGCGGGGTGGCCACATCGACCTGTCGATCCTCGGCGCCATGCAGGTGGCCCAGAACGGCGACCTCGCCAACTGGATGATCCCGGGCAAGATGGTGAAGGGCATGGGCGGCGCCATGGACCTCGTCGCGGGCGTCAAGAAGGTCGTGGTGGTGATGGAGCACACCGCCAAGGCGAAGGACGGGACCGAGGAGCCGAAGCTTCTCAAGGCCTGCACCCTGCCGCTCACGGGTGCCGGCGTGGTCGACATGGTGATCACGGATCTCGGCGTCTTCGCCATAGACAAGAAGGGCGGGGCCGGCATGACCCTCATCGAGCTCGCCGATGGCGTCACCCTCGACGAGGTGAAGGCGAAGACCGAGGCCGATTTCCAGATCGCCCTCGGCCAGATGCCGGCCGCCGCCGAGTAGAGCGCTAACCCTTCAGCAGCGAAGGGGCGCTCGGTCATTCATGGGAGGCCCGGTCGCGCCGGGTCTCGGCCCCGCGGGTCAGCTGAATCACGGGAACGATCCCGACGAGCACGATGAGGAGCGCGGCCAGCGCTCCGTTCTCGAACTGCCCCCGGGCCGCATGGCCGTAGACGAGGGTGGCGAGCGTCTCGAGGTTGAGAGGGCGCAGGAGCAGCGTCGCCGGCAGCTCTTTGAGGCAATCGACGAAGACGAGGAGTGCCGCGCTCGCGAGCGCCGGTCGGAGCAGCGGAAGCTGCACCCGCAGAACGAGTTCGCGCGGCCTGGCGCCCAGGGTTCGCGCGGCGTCCTCGATGCCGGGCGAGACCCGGTCGAGGCCGGCGGCGAGGGAGCCGGTGGAAATCGGCAGGAAGCGGATCGTGTAGGCGATCACGATGGCGGCGCCCGAACCCATCAGCACGAGGCCGAGCCTCTCGCCCGTCGCGGCGCGCCAGAGCGTGTTGAGCGCGTTGTCGACGCCGACGAGGGGGCCGAAGAGGCCGAGCGCCAGCACGGTGCCGGGAACCGCGTAGCCGAGGCCTGCGATGGTCTGCGTGGAGCCCGCAAAGCCGCCGCGCGCCAGGCGTGAGGCCGTCACCACGACGATTCCGAGACACAGAGCCACAAGGGTCGCCGCGGCGGCGAGGGCGACCGTGGTCAGGAGATGCCAGACGAAAGTGCCGTCGACCTGCGAAAGGAGACCGCGCTCGGCCACCTGACCGATGAGGAAGCCCATCGGGATGCCGAAACCGAGCAGGACCGGCAGCGCGCAGGCCGCCAGGGCGGCAAGTCCGCCCCAGCGCGGCAGGGTGACCGGCTGCGCGACCCGCGACCGGCGCGTCGAGAGGGCGTAGCGTCGATCCCGCCGGCCGCGCCGTTCGAGCCACACGAGCCCGATCACGACGGCGAGCATGAAGCAGGCGATCTGCGCGGCGCCCGGCAGGCTGCCGCGGTTGAGCCACGTGGTGAAGACCGAGACGGTCAAGGTCCGCACCCCGAGATACTCGCTGGCGCCGATGTCGTTCAGGGCTTCGAGGAGCGCGAGGGACAGGCCGACCGCCAGGGCCGGCCGGGCGAGGGGAAGCGCCACGGTGCGAAAGAGCATGCCGCGCGAAGCGCCGAGGGTGCGCGCCACCTCGACCATGCAGGCGCTCTGGGTGAGAAACATCGTCCGCGCCGTCATGTAGACGTAGGGGTACAGCACGAAGGACATGACGACGACCGCACCCGGGAGCGAGCGCACCTCCGGAAACCAGTAGTCGTTCCGGGACGTCCATCCCATGGCGCCGCGAAGCGCCATCTGAACGGGGCCGGCGGAATCGAAGAGCTCCACGTAAACGTAGGCGGTGATGTAGGTGGGCACCGCGAGGGGCAGCGGGAGAAGCCACGCGAGGAAATTCCGGCCCGGGAAGCGGTGTGCCGTCACGAGCCAGGCCGTGCCGACCCCGATCACCCCCGTCAGGAGGGCGACGCCCGCGAGCAGAAGCGCGGTCTCGCGCAGGGCCGCCGGCAGCACGTTGGCGGCGAGATGCGGCCAGATCTCAGCATCGCCCTCGGCGGCGGTCAGCAGGAGGGACGCGAAGGGGGAGAGGACGAGAAGCGAGACGCCGGCCAGCACCGCCCAGGACCAGAGCGGCAGCCGACGGGTGGTCCTGGCCGGGACGCGAAGCTGTGGCTGCCGGATCAAAACCGCCGCGGTCATCATGGGGCCGTGCGTGTGCGGCGCAGACGCAAACAGCCTTCCCGGGTGTCGCCACCCGGGAAGGCCATCCGTCGCGCGGACAGGAAAAGGGTCAAGAGGATCAGTTGTCGAAGCCGACCTTGTCGACGAGCTGGCTCGCGGCCTTGCGGTTCTTGGCGACGTCGGCGATCGACAGGTTGTCGGGCTTCAGCGGACCGAAGGAGGCGACGATCTCGTCCGGCTGGATGCCTGCCTTGACCGGATACTCGAAGTTCACGTCGGCGTAGATCTTCTGCGCGGCGTCCGACACCATGAATTCCATGAACTTCACGGCATTGTCCTTGTTCGGCGCGTTCTTCGCCAGCACGAGGCCCGAGATGTTCACGTGGGTGCCGCCGCCCTGGAAGGTCGGCATGAGCACCTTCACGGCCTCGCCCCACTGGCGCTGCTCGTTGTTGGCGGTGCGCATCAGTCCGACATAGTAGGTGTTGCCGACGGCGATGTCGCAGACGCCCGCGAGGATGTCCTTGGCGCCTTCCCGGTCGCCGCCCGACGGCTTCTTGGCGAGGTTCGCCTTGAGGCCGCGCACCCATTCCTCTGCCTTGGCCTCGCCCAGCTTGGCGACCGCGGAGGCGAAGAGCGCGACGTTGTACACGTGCTGGCCCGAGCGGATGCAGACCTTGCCCTTCCATTTCGGATCGGCCAACTCCTCGTACGTGATCGTGTCCTGCTTCACCCGGTCCTTCGAGGCATAGACCACCCGGCCGCGCAGGCTGACGCCGAACCAATGCCCCTCGGGGTCTCGGTAGGCGGCGGGAATGGCGCTCTCGAGGGCGGCGGACTTCACCGGCTGCGTGACGCCGTAATCCTTCGCCTGCTGCAGGCGGCCGATATCGACGGTGAGCAGCAGGTCGGCGGGGCTGTTCTGACCCTCGCTGCGCAGACGCTCCTCAAGGCCGCTCGACGCGAACACCGTGTTGACCTTCACGCCGGTCTGCTTCGTGAACTCGTCGAGCAGCGGCTTGATGAGCCCGGGCTCGCGGTAGGTGTAGAGGTTGAGTTCCTGCGCGGAGGCGGACAGGGCGGGGTTGAAGAGAGCGCCGGCGGCGAGGGCGCCCAAGATGGCGCGGCGAGCGAAACGGATGCTGGTCATGATGTCCTCTCGTCCAAGGGTTCAAGGCCCCTGTGGGGTTTTCAAGCAACGGCGCGAAGAACCATGCTGGAGGGCATCGGTCAACAGAAAACCAAGCAAATTCAATAGATTATAGTCGTTCTAAACTGCGCGTTCCTTGAAGCGATTCCAGATTGGCTCACGCCGCCTTTCGGTCCGCCGCCGCTCTCAGCGCGGCGAGCTCCGCTTCCAGGCGCGTCATGTTCTGGAACAGGCGCTCGCTCGTGAGGCGCAAGAAATAGAAGCCGAATTCGGGGTTCTGAAAATAGAGCTGACGCAACTGGTCGTAGGAGATCGTGAGAACCTCACCGGTCTCCAGGCACGCGAGCGTCTGGGTTCGCCGGTTCTCCGGCGCGAGCAGGCCCATCTCTCCCACCACTTGCCCGGCCGGAATGTCGAGACCCAGCTCCTCCAGGCGGAAGCGGCCCGACAGGGTGTAGAACATGCACTCCGCCACGTCGCCTCGGGCGAACAGCACCTCGCCGGCCTTCACCGCCCGGCGCGCCATGAACGGCTTCAGCCATTCCATCGAAAGGTCGCTCGCGGCGGCCCGCTTCACCTTTCGGATCAGGCTCAGCATCTGCACGAGCCGCGTGGTGTTGATGGGCAGCAGGATGAGGTGAACGGCAAGGTTGGAATAGAGGCCTGCCGAGAAGGCGAAGACCATGCCGAGGAGGTTCGTCGCGATGCCGATGCAGCGCAGCGGGATGATGGTCTTCATCGCACTGCCGCCGATGGCGAGCGCCGCAACGAGCCACCCGAGCCACTCGACCCAGGTCAAGCGGCCGAGAGTTTCGACCACCGTCACCACCAAGGTTCCAACCTGCTGCATCGACCCTCACACGTTCGGCGCTCTGCTTCATGCCGCCGGCGGCACGCGCTCTGAACCGCGCGCCGATGCGTGCCACCGGCGCGCCTGTGCCGGGCTGGTAGACCGGGCGAGGATCGACCGCAAGCCGTCCGCCCTCCCGCCAGATCGGGGTTCTCCGCGGGCGGCCCCTTCGTGCGACGACCGGTCCGCCGAGGGTTCCGGTGGGGCAGGGAGAGGCAGAGGGCGTCTTCAACCGGCTTGCCCTTCACCTGTAACGCCCTATGTTACACCCACGCTCCCTGAAGGTGACACGATGACTTGGGCCGACGACACCGCACCGATCGGCCCAGCGCATCCGGGCGCCCTGCTGCGCGACCGCGTGCTGCCGGGATTGGGGCTGAGCGTCAGCCAGGCCGCGCGGGAGCTTCGCGTCGCCCGCCAGACCCTTCACCGGGTTCTCGCCGGAACCTCGGCCGTGACTCCCGAGATGGCGGCCCGACTGGCGCGGCTGTCGGGTACGACCCCTCGTTTCTGGCTCGACATGCAGCAGCAGCACGACCTATGGCATGCCGAGCGGGCCCTCTCGGACGTGCTGAGGCTCATTCCCGCGCGATCGCTTCCCTCCACCCTCAGGACCGAGATCGGCCTCCTTCATGCACGATAAGCCTCAAGCGACCGCGAAAGCCCGGACCGGGGTTTGGGGGCTCGACGACATCCTGGTCGGCGGCTTCGCTCCCGGGCATGTCTACCTCCTGGAGGGGAGCCCCGGCACCGGCAAGACGACCATCGCGCTGCAGTTCCTGCTGGAAGGTGCCAAGGCCGGCGAGGTCGGGCTCTACATCACCATGTCGGAGACGAAGCGCGAGCTGCTGGAGGGCGCGGCGTCGCACGGCTGGTCCGTCGGGGAGCAAATCGAGGTCTACGAACTCGTCCCTCCCGAGAACCTTCTCGACGAGGAGCACCAGCAGAGCCTCCTCTACTCCTCCGACCTGGAGCTCGGCGAAACCACGCGGGCGGTGTTCGCCGCCATCGACCGCACCCAGCCGGCCCGCATCGTTCTCGACAGCCTGTCCGAGATCCGCCTTCTGGCACAAAGCTCCCTGCGCTACCGCCGGCAGCTTCTGGCCATGAAGCACTATTTCGCCCGGCGGGGCGCTACCGTCCTCATGTTGGACGACCTCACGACCGACGCGAACGACAAGACCGTTCACAGCCTTGCTCACGGCGTGATCCGGCTCGAGGAGCTCTCCCCGAATTACGGGGCCGAACGGCGCCGGGTCAGGGTGATCAAGTACCGCGGCCAGCAGTTTCGCGGCGGCTTTCATGACTTCGTCATCAACACGGGAGGCGTCCAGGTCTTCCCGCGCCTGGTCTCCGGCGAGCACAAGACCGCTTTCAGCCGCGACGTCCTCTCGAGCGGCGTTCCCGAGCTCGACGACCTGTTGGGCGGGGGCATCGAGAAAGGATCCGGTGCGCTGCTCATGGGCCCCGCCGGAGCCGGAAAATCGCTCCTTGCGGTCCAGTTCGCGGTCTCCGCCGTGAAGCGTGGAGAACGGGCTGCCCTGTTCATCTTCGACGAGGAGCTCGGTCTGCTCACCGACCGCGCCAAGCTGTTGGGCTTCGACCTCGAGGCCATGTGCGCAGCGGGCGATCTCCTGATCGAGCAGGTCGATGCCGCCGAATTGTCGCCCGGGGAGTTCACCCACAAGGTGCGCACGAGCGTCGACCGGCATCGGGTGAAGACTCTCGTGATCGACAGCCTCAACGGCTATCAATCCGCGATGCCGGAGGAGCAGTTCCTCGTCCTGCACATCCATGAACTGCTTCAATATCTGAACCGGCAAGGGGTCTCGACGCTCCTCACCGTCGCCCAGCATGGCCTTCTCGGCGACATGAAGTCCCCGGTCGACATCACGTACCTCGCCGATACGGTGATCCTGCTGCGCTACTTCGAGGCCCTCGGGCGGGTGAGGCGCGCCATCTCGATCATCAAGAAGCGGTTCGGCTCCCATCAGAGCAGCATCCGCGAGTTCCGGATCACCGGTGCCGGGATCGAGGTGGGCGCTCCGCTGGAGGGCTTCCAGGGCATCCTGAGCGGCGTACCGGCCTTCGCCGACAGCGACCGCGAACGCCTACTCGAGGACCGCTGACGGTGGACGGCCTGCTACGAGTGCAGTCCGGACGCGCGCTGATCCTGGCCCCGCGAGGGCGGGACGCGGCCGTCGCAGCCGACATCCTGGCGAACCTCGGCGTCGTGGTGAAGGTGTGTGCCGACCTTCCGGAGCTGGTTCACGCGATCGAGGAGGGCGCCGGCTTCGCCCTCGTCACCGAGGAAGCCCTGCGGACCGTCGATCTGCGGAGCCTCTCGGTCTGGATCGCGCAGCAGCCGCCCTGGTCGGATTTTCCGTTCGTGCTCCTGACCTTGCGCGGCGGCGGCGTGGAACAGAATCCGGCCCTGGCCCGCCTGACCGACGTTCTCGGCAACGTCATCTTCCTCGAGCGTCCGTTTCATGCCGCCACGCTGGTCAGCGTCGCCCGCACGGCCCTGAGAGGGCGCCGCCGTCAATACGACGCCCGCGCTCTCCTGGAGGAGCTGCGCTTGGGCGAGGAGCGTCTGAAGCGGGCGCTCGATCAGGAGAAGCGCGCTGCCGAGCACCAGCGGCTCCTGATCGACGAGTTGAACCACCGGGTGAAGAACACCCTCGCCACGGTGCAGTCCATCGCGACCCAGACCTTGCGCACGGCCGAGACCGCCGACGAGGCGAAGGATGCCCTGGAACGACGGCTCCTCGCCCTCTCGCGGGCCCACGACGTTCTCACGCGCGAGAGCTGGGAAGGCGCCGACCTGAAGGACGTCGTCGGGCGCGCCCTCGAACCCTACCAGGTGCACAGCGAGAGCCGGCTGCGCGTCACGGGTCCTTCCGTGAGGCTCACCCCGCGCATGTCGCTCGCCCTCGCGATGGCCCTGCACGAACTCGCGACCAATGCCGTGAAATACGGCGCCCTTTCCAACAAGAACGGCACCATCGACGTGACCTGGCGGGTCCAGAACGGAGCCGAGCCCGCGCGGCTCGTCCTGCGATGGAGCGAGGCCGGCGGGCCGCCCGTGGTCGCGCCCCGTCGGCGCGGCTTCGGCTCGCGGCTGATCGAACGTAGTCTGGCGAGCGATCTCAACGGCGAGGTGGACATCGCCTTCGCGCCCACCGGCGTGGTGTGCACCGTCAGCGCTCCGGTCGCCTGATCGTTGTTCCTTCGGGCGTGCGTTCGGGCCGACGCCCTGCGCGAAAAGTCGAAACGCTGCGCGGAAGGACTTCAGCCGGCTCCCTTGAGGACTTCGCTCACGCGGCTCCAGTATCGCCGTCGAGTTCGTCTCTATCGTGCATTGACGAAGATAAACATGACGCATCGTCAGCGTAGGATTACGGATGACGCGGCGCGATCCTGCGAAAGGAGGATGTGTTTTCGGCCGCAATTAACATTCGTGAAATGGCGATTGCGCAAGGTTTAGGCACCGAATCCTTCGCGCCGTCTTGGCGCGAGCTTCCCACGGCGTGGTGGGCGGTCCCTGGTCGAATACGATGCGTGTCTTCAACAACCTCAAACTCGTCACCAAGCTCGCCATCCCGGTCCTGCTCGTCATCGCCGTCGCCGTCGGGATGGTCGCTCTGGCGCGAAGCGGACTTGGCACGCTGGCCGACAACACGCAGGAGATCGTGACCGTCCACGCGACCCGCCGGGCCACGGCCCTGATGGCCAAAGCCGCCGTCAACGAGGCGACGATCCAGGAAAAGAACATCATCATCGAATCGCGCCCCGAGGAGAAGCGCGTGTTCGAACAGCGCTTCAAGGAAGCCAAACAGGAGGCGGTCAAGGACCTCGACGCGCTGATCGCGCTGTCCGATACGCCCCAGCGCCGGACGATCAACGAGGGCCTGAAGAACACGGTGCTGGAATTCTTCGCCGTGATGGACCGGAGCATCGCCCACGCTCTCAAGAACGAGGACGAGGCTGCCTCCAGGATCTCGAACGGGGAGGGGCGCCAAGCGCGCATCAAGACCCGCGACGCCTTGGAGCAGCGCATCGAGGCGAACGCGAAGGCGCTCGACGAAGCGAGGCGGGAGGCGGAGGACCTCGCGAACTCCACCACGCGGACGCTCATCGGTGCCGCCTCGGTCGGCCTCGTGTCGGCGGTGGGTCTTCTCGGCGCCATCATCGTCTTCGGCGTCGTTCGCCCGCTCAGCGTGATGACAGGGGCCATGGGCCGCCTCGCGAAGGGCGACCTCGACGTCGACGTCGATGGAGCGGACCGTAAGGACGAGGTCGGCCAGCTCGCCCGGTCTCTCGAGGTGTTCAAGGAGAACGCCATCGAGGCGCGGCGTCTTGCGGCGGCGCAGGACGTGGAGAACCAGGCCAAGATGCGCCGCGCGCAGCGTCTCGACGAGGTCACGAAGGCCTTCGAGGCGAACGTGTCAGCTCTCACACAAGGCCTGTCGGCGGCCGCCACCGAGATGGAGGCGACGGCCCAGAGCATGACCCAGATCGCCGGCCAGACGACGCAGCAATCGGTGAACGTGGCGTCCGCCGCCGAGCAGACCTCCGCCAACGTGCAGACGGTCGCCGCCGCCACCGAGGAATTGGCCATCTCGATCCGCGAGATTGCCGGGCAGGTGAGCCAGTCCTCGCAGATTGCCGAACGGGCGGTGCAGGACGCCCAGCGAACCAACAGCACGGTCCAGGCCTTGGCCCAGACGGCCGAGCGCATCGGCAACGTGGTGCAACTGATCAACACCATCGCGGGCCAGACGAACCTCCTCGCCCTCAACGCGACCATCGAGGCGGCTCGCGCCGGCGAGGCCGGGAAGGGCTTTGCAGTCGTCGCGACGGAGGTGAAGGAGCTCGCCTCCCAGACCGCCCGCGCGACGGACGAGATCGGCACCCAGATCGCTCAGGTGCAGAGCGCGACACGCGAGGCCGTTGCGGCCATCCAGGCGATCGCCCAGACGATCCAGGAAATGAGCAGCATTTCGGTGTCCATCGCGGCGGCGATGGAGGAGCAGGGGGCCGCCACGGGGGAAATCGCCCGCAGCGTTCAGCAGGCGGCGCACGGCACCGAGCAGGTGACCGGCAGCATCGGCAGCGTCCGGCAGGGCGCGGGCGAGACCGGCGCTGCGGCCTCCCAGGTGCTCGCCGCCGCCCAGGAACTCGCCCGCCACTCCGAGCACCTAGGGCAGGAGGTCGACACCTTCCTGGCCGGCGTGAAGGCGGCGTAAGGTCCGTTTCCCTCCGCGGAGGCTCCAGGCCGCCCGAGCCGTGTCATCCCCCATTTGGCGGAGGACACGGCTCGAACCCGGCTACAGTCTGCTGCGCCGAAGCCGGCAAGGCCGTCGCGGGGGGGTAGATGAAGGGGGATGAGGCGTTCTCGACGCTGGTGGGGCGCATCTACGATTGCGCGCTCGACACCTCGCTCTGGCCAGAGGTTCTGGGCGCGATCACCCGGGCGCTGAACGGGCGGATGGGCGACCTCAGCGTCTTCGATCCGCTGAAAGCCACCGCACACCTCACCGCCTTCTACAACTGGCCCGACGATGTGCGCGAGCTTGCGATCGCGAACTTCGCCGTCAGCCCGACCGTCTCGACGCTCATGACGGAGCCCTTGATGGAGCCCCTCTGCACGTCGCGGGACCTCGACATCGAAGCGTTCCACAACAGCCGGTACTGGCAGACCTGCTTTGCGGGACGGGGCTACTACGACTACCTCGTGACGGGTCTCACGCGCGACGTCTCCCAGGTTTCCGTCTGGGGCGTGATGGGCGGCGAGGAGCGCGGCGCGTTCGGGGACGAGGACCTCGAACTCGCGCGCCTCCTCTCTCCCCACATCCGCCGCGCCATCGGGATCACCGACATGCTCGGCTACCGGCGCATCCAATCGGGCACCCTGCGGTCCGCTCTCGACGCGCTCTCGGCGGCGGCGCTCATCGTGGAGCCCGACGGGCGCATCCGCTTCGCCAATACCGCCGCGCAGGCCGAATTGTCGAAGGGCAGCCTTGTGCGGGAGAGCAAGGGGCGGCTGATCGGCCGGACGCCGGAGGCGCTGAAGCTCATCGGGGAGATCACCGCCGCGGGCTCATCCCGGCACCAGCGCGGCCGGGATGCCATTCTGCACGAGGGGGGCGGAAGAACCCTCCACGCCACGTGGGCGAGCTTGGATCAGGCCGCCGAGGAACTCGGCGGGCCGACCCTTGTCCTGCTGCGCGAGCCGGATGCCGAACTGAAGACGCCGCTCGCCGCCGCCCGCGAGCTTTACCGTCTCACCAACGGCGAAACGCAGGTGCTCGCCCAGATCCTCAACGGCCATCCCCTGGCGAAGGTCGCGGGTCTTCTGGGCGTGGCGCGCTCGACGGCGAAGAGCCACCTCGACTCCATCTACCGCAAGACCGGCGCGAACCGGCAGGCCGACCTCGTGCACGTCGTGATGAGCCTCGCCTCGCCGATCCAGCGCGATCACGATCAGCCGTCCGGCCCAGCGCAGGAGCCGTCCCCGGGGCGCAGCTAGCATCCGCGCCGAAAGGAGGTCCGGCCCGGGAAGCCGGGCGCGACCTCGGCCGGGCCCAGTCCTCCACAAGGACTGAAGCTCGCACGTACTGCTGCGTTAAGGACAATTCGAGACAAGTGTTGAGCTAATTATCTTACTTGTGAAAGTAATCTGGTCGGAGAACCAGAGGTTTCACAGTTGTCCCGCGCCGCCCGAGCAGATCAGACCCCTGTCGAGCACGAACTCCCGGCTGACCTCGCGCGTCGGCTGAAGGTGTGCCGCGATACCATCGCCCGCATGGAGGCTCGCCAGCGCCAAGTTCATCGCGAACTGCAGGGGCTGGGGTCCGCCGGGGGATCGCTCCCTCGGGTGCTCAAGATATCGTCCCTTCTGCCCTGGATCACGGGGCGGCTTTGAAAGGGCAGGATCTCCGCGGCATTCTCGTGCGGCTCCTGTTCGTCGCCGCTTCTGCCGCCCTCATCCTCATCCTGTTCTACGCGCGGGGGTGAGCCGCCGGCGCCCGCCAGGTCGCGGCCCCCGATGCCGCCGCGAGAAAGTTCCAGCATCGGGTTCCTCCTCCTCTCAGGCCTTGCGTCCTCCTCAACCTCGACCATATGGAGGCGATCGCCCGACATCCTGGAGATTGAGCCGCGCCTGAGGAGGAGGCCATGCCCCACCATACATCGCTCATCGCGACCATCGTGGCGGGCCTTGGTCTTGCTTTCGTGTTCGGTGTCCTGGCGCATCGCGTGCGCCTTTCGCCGCTCGTCGGCTACCTGATCGCGGGCGTCCTGATCGGACCCTTCACCCCGGGCTACGTCGCCGACCAGGAGCTTGCCCCGCAGCTCGCCGAGATCGGCGTCATCCTCCTCATGTTCGGTGTGGGGCTGCATTTCTCCCTCTCGGACCTGATGGCCGTGAGGGCCATCGCGCTCCCTGGAGCCGTGGCCCAGATCGCCTTCGCGACCCTTCTCGGCATGGCGCTCGCCTGGGCGCTCGGCTGGACCACCGGCGCCGGCGTCGTGTTCGGCCTTGCCCTGTCGGTCGCCAGCACCGTGGTGCTCCTGCGCGCCCTCCAGGAGCGGCGCCTCGTCGAGACCGAGAAGGGCCGCATCGCGGTCGGATGGCTCATCGTCGAGGATCTTGCCATGGTCCTCACCCTCGTCCTCCTGCCGGCTCTCGCCGGTGTGCTGGGCGGGCGGGCAGCGGCCGGGGGCGGCGTGCCGGAAATTCCGGGGCTCGTCGGCTGGTTCGACCCCGGCAATATCTGGGCGGTCCTCGGGTGGACGCTGCTGAAGGTGGCGGCCTTCGTCGGCCTGATGCTGGTGGTCGGCCGGCGCGTCATCCCCTGGGTTCTGCACTACGTGGCCCATACCGGCTCGCGCGAGCTCTTCCGCCTCTCGGTGCTCGCCATCGCTCTCGGGGTGGCGTTCGGATCCGCCGAGTTGTTCGGGGTATCGTTCGCCCTCGGGGCCTTCTTTGCGGGCATGATCCTGGCGGAATCGGAACTCAGCCATCAGGCCGCCAACGAGACGCTGCCCCTGAGGGACGCCTTCGCGGTGCTCTTCTTCGTCTCGGTCGGCATGCTGTTCGACCCGACGATCCTCGTTCGGGAGCCCCTGCCGGTGTTCGCCACCGTGCTGATCATCGTCATCGGGAAATCCGTGGCGGCCCTGCTCCTCGTGCTGGCCTTCCGCCATCCCTTGAGCACGGCCCTGACGGTGTCGGTAAGCCTGGCGCAGATCGGGGAGTTCTCGTTCATCCTGGCCGGTCTCGGCGTGAGCCTCGCCCTGCTGCCGGAAGGGGGCGACGATCTCATCCTCGCCGGTGCGCTTATCTCGATCATGCTCAATCCGCTCCTCTTTGCGGCCCTCGACAGGGCCATGCCGGCCCTGCGCGAGCGTGAGCGCCGTCCGGCCGCTGCGGCGGACGCGGCGACGCCTCCCTTGACCGACGAGGCTGCGCCCGATGCAGACCTCCCGCGGACGAGGCTTCAAGGCCATGCGGTGCTGGTGGGCTACGGCCGGGTCGGCCGGCATGTGGCGGCCGATCTCGAGGCGCGAGGCATTCCCTACCTCGTCATCGAGGAACGCGAGGGGCTCGTCTCGCGCCTCAAGGACGAGGGCAGGGAGGTCATCGTCGGAAATGCGGGCGAGCGCGGCCTCCTCGAGGCCGCCAACGTGGCCGGGGCGCAGTGGCTCATCAGCGCCATCCCGAACCCCTTCGAGGCGAGCACGCTCATCGAGGCGGGCCGCGCGGCCAATCCGGGCCTTGTGGTCGTCGCCCGCGCCCACTCCGATGCGGAGGTCGAGCACCTGAAGCATTACGGCGCCGGGCACATCGTGCTGGGCGAGCAGGAAATCGCCCGCGAGATGGCGAGAGCTGTCGCGGTCGGCCGGACCTGAGCGGGCCCGCGCTCCCGACCATGGCCGGTCCAGGTCAAGCAATAGTCCGAGGGGCGCAGGGCCCTCGCGCGGTCGGCGCCCGCCGGACGGGAACGATGTTCGCGCCACCGCGTTCTTGCAGCGCGCCGGCTCAGCTTGCCTGAGGCCGGGGCACAGGGAGAGCGCCCGAAAAAGAGCGGCGCCCTTCGTCTGCCTGTCATCTCTTGCCCGTATCCCTCACCCGCTCTCACCACCGGTTCGCGATGCCCCGTTTCCACTTCCATGTCACCGATGGCCGGCGCCTCTACCGCGATCCGGTGGGGGTCGAATGTGCGGACCTTGCCACGGCCCGGCGCCATGCCCTGCAGGACGCCCGCGCCCTTTTGGAGAGCTGGATGGCGCGCAGCCGGGCGCCATGGCGCATCGCCGTCGTCGACGAGAGCGCTCGGACGGTTCTCAGCGTCAGCGTGGCCGAAGCGGCCGTTTCCGAGACCGCGCCCCTGTTCCATGAGCCTGAGGATCTGGCGGCCTAGGCCAGCAGCCAGCCGCCGTTCTCAAGCCCGACGCTCCTCCGGCCGTTCGCCGGCGCTCCCCTCGTGCCGGCCGGGCGATTGACGCAGGTCCCGCCACCGCCGACCCTGAGCCGGCTGCATCAGGGAGGCGCGCGTGAATCTCACGTCGTTGTTGCGACACCGTACCGAGACCGGACGTCCGGTCCGGGTGGCGCTGATCGGAGCCGGCAAGTTCGGGTCCATGTTCCTCTCGCAGGTGCCGACGATCCCGGGGCTGGAGGTCGCGATGATTGCCGATCTCGACCCGGATCGGGCCCGGCAGGCCTGCAGGACCGTCGGGTGGGACGAAGCGCTCGTCGCCCGCACGCGGTTCACTTCGGACGGGCGGGAAGCCTGCGCTTTCGACGGCGTCGAGGTGGTGATCGAGGCCACGGGTCACCCGGAGGCCGGCATCCGGCACGCCCTGGCGGCCATCGAGGCGCGCCGGCATGTGGTCATGGTGAATGTCGAAGCCGACGTGCTCGCCGGGCCGCTTCTCGCCCGCCGCGCCCGCGAGCACGATGTGGTCTACTCCATGGCCTATGGCGACCAGCCAGCCCTCATCGCCGAGATGGTGGACTGGTCGCGGAGCACGGGTTTTGTCGTCGCCGCAGCCGGCAAGGGCACCAAGTACCTGCCCCACTTTCATCAGGTCACCCCGGACGACGTCTGGAGCCATTACGGCCTCGAGCCCGAGGTGGCGAGGGCGGCCGGCATGAACCCGCAGATGTTCAACTCGTTCCTCGACGGAACGAAGTCCGCCATCGAGATGGCGGCGGTGGCGAATGCCTGCGGCCTCGACGTGCCGGAGGACGGCCTCGGCTTTCCCGCCTGCGGGGTCGACGACCTCGCGCATCTCCTGCGGCCGCAGGCTGTGGGCGGCGTGCTGCGGCAGGACGGGATGGTCGAAGTGGTGTCGTCGCTCGAGCGCGACGGCCGCCCCGTGTTCCGGGACCTGCGCTGGGGCGTCTACGTAGTGCTGAAGGCGCCCAACGACTATGCGGCGGCGTGCTTCCGGCAATACGGGCTGCCCACCGACGTCACGGGCCGTTACGCCTCCATGTACAAGCCGTTCCACCTCATCGGCCTGGAGCTCTCCATTTCGGTCCTGAGCGCGGCGCTGCGGGGCGAGCCGACGGGTTGCGCACGCGAATGGCGCGGCGACGCGGTGGCGGTCGCCAAGCGCGACCTGCGAGCGGGCGAGATGCTGGACGGGGAGGGGGGCTACACGGTCTACGGACGTGTTGCACCCGCAGCATCGAGCCGAGCGCAGGGCTGGCTGCCCATCGGCCTTGCGCATCACGTGCGCCTCGCGCGCGACGTGCGCGCGGGGATGGCGATCCGCGAGGACGACGTGGCCCTCGACGCCGAGGCCTTGGCGGTGAGGATCCGGCGCGAGATGGTGGCGACCTGCGGCTGAACCGAGGTCCTGCGCAGGATGGGACCGCATCCTGATCGCTGCTCGCGCCTCGCCGAGACGGCGAGGAATCCCATTATCGTCCGACTATCGCTCGTCGTTCCCGAACCGCAGGCGATCCGCTTAACCATCTCGTAACCATTCGCTGGCCTTCGCGGCCGAACGTGGCATCCTGTTGAAGTCGCAAGGGCGGATGCTCCAACAGGTGCGTCGAAGCACGGTGATGTTGGCGGCGGCAGGGTGGCCCGGGACAGGCACTGGAGCGGAGGGGACCATGCAGTTTCGTTGGACCGATCTTCTGAACGTCGATCAGCCCGGCACGTACCTGTTGCCGAACTCCACCCGCATCAAGATCGACGCCAAGCACATCGTGCTGTGGACCCACGACCCCGACGGCGTCTTCGACTCGTTCCTGTATCCGGGCGATCCGAAACGCCCCGCCGAGTACCTCCTCACCGACTTCCACCCGGCCGAGAACCTGACGAGCTGAGAGGACCTGCCCGGCGGAGACGAATGGTTCGGAGGCGGTTCGAGGTCGGCCGCCTCCGCAGACGCGGGCTTCCGCCCAACCGCAGCGCTTGAGGTGAGAACGGCTCAGCTCGACCTCCCGCGCAGGCCGCAGGTTCGGCGCGCTCGGATCGGCGAGGATTTCAGAAGCTGGAGCCAGGGTGGTGGCGGAGACGGAGGGATTCGAACCCTCGATACCCTTTTGGGGTATGCTCATTTAGCAAACGAGTGCCTTCAGCCGCTCGGCCACGTCTCCGTTCAGCGCGCTTCCTGACATTTTCGCCGGGCGAGGTCAACGCGGAACCGACGGTCAAGCTCCTGTCGCAGCCTGACCGGACGTTCAGCCGGTCATCGCGTCGGCGCCGAGATAGGCGTCGACTTCCCGCTCGAGCTGCCGAGGCGTCTGCTGCAGGCGGGCGCGCCGCAGGATAAGGACGCCCCGGAAGGCGCGCTCGCTCAGCTTGGCGGCGCGACAGGCCTCGGCGATCCCCTGCGGCTCGCTGTCGAGGAGAGCCTTCAGCACGAGACCCTCCGGCAGCCCGCCGAGGGTGCTGATGACCCGGGCGAGGTCGAATGCACGATCTTCGCCGGCCAGCACCTCGAGGGCCTCCTCGACCGTGCGGGTGCCGGCCTTGATCTCCGCCAGCATCGACTTGGCGTCCGCCTGTCGCTTCTTCTGGGGCGGCTTGCGGAACTCGGTCCCCTGGACCGGCCGGGCGGCGGCGGGGGGCGGGCTCGGCCGCTGCGGCTGGGCGGCCGCCTGGACCTGCTTGGCCTGGTGCGCCGGCAATTGGGCGATGCGCCTGAGGAGGTTCTGCATCAGCGCCGCATCGGCCGCCGACTGCTTCAGAAGAGCCGTGAGGGCCGCTTCCGAGAACCGGGCGCCGGTATTGCCGCTCACGGCCTGGAGAACCGCCTTGTCGCCCTTGTCGACGAGGGCTTCGGTCAGGCCTTCCGAGAGGGCGGGGCGCTCGGCGACCACCGCCGCATGGGTGACCGGCAGGCTGGAGATGAGGGTGATGAGTTCCTCGTCCGTGAGCACCGGCGAGAGGCGGAGCAATTCACGGGCGACGGCGATGTTGGGATCGGTTGCGAGATTGCGCGCCACGTCGAGGGGGAGGGCGGCCTCCGCCGCGACCCGCTTCGCGTAGGCCGCACGCTCGTCGTCGGGCATGCGCTCGAGAACCGCGTTCGCGATGCCGGCGAAGTGGTCGCCCGCGCCGGCGCTCGGCCGCCCCTCAGCCAGGAAGAGCTCCGTGACTGCGTGGAGCAGGCGGGTACGGCTTTCGAGAGATTGATCCGAAGCGAGGCGGATCAGCTGTTGCAGCATCATGGGCCTGTTCTGGCGCGATCCACGAACAACACCACGGATTTGGTTTGGGGGCAGTTAACGCTGCCGGAGCGGTGTCCGGGAAAGGCCGGCACGGCTGACAAATCCTTAAGGCCAGCGCGCATTGCGCTCGGGCAGCCCGGCCTTCGACGGGCTGGACTGCACGCTGCGCAGGAACTCCACCCCGCAGGTCTCGTCCTTGCGCCAGACGAGGGAGACCTGGAAGTGAGATTGCTTCGTCGGGATGTGGAGCTCGAATTCCTGGGGCAACGCCTCGTTGCCGGGCAGCACCAAGTTGGCGCCGGCCCGGGAGAAGTTGCGCACGAGGCAGGGTACGACGGTAAAGCCGCTGTTGAAGGTGATCCGCGCCTTGAGGAGCGTGTCCTCGCGGGGAACTCGACGGGCGTCGTGGATGATCTTCATCGGATCCGGGGCTGCCGCTTGAACGGAAGGCAGCACGCTAGACCCCGGATCTGAAGAGACCCCTAACGGAATGGGAGACCCTTCCGCAGCGGCACGCCTCAATCCCGGCGCAGGCGCCCAACGATGCCGCCCGGGAAAGCATAGACGCTGATGACGAAAAGCAGGCCGAGCCACAGCAGCCAGCGGTCCGGGTGCAGGATGTCGGGCAGCACCGGCACGCCCTCGAAGGCCCGGCTGACGGCGCCCATCAGAACCTGCAGGTAGCTCTGGGCGAGCACGAACAGGAAGGCGCCGATCACGGCGCCGTACATCGTTCCCATGCCGCCGATCACCACCATGAGGAGCACGTCGATCATGATGGCGAAGGAGAGGGTGGTGTCGGGACCGTTGTAGCGCAGCCAGATCGCGAGGAGAGCCCCCGCGAGCGTCGCGAAGAGGGCCGCGATGACGGACACCGCCGTTCGGTAGGCGACCACCCGGTAGCCCAGGGCCTCGGCCCGGAACTCGTTCTCGCGGATCGCCTGGAGCACCCGGCCGAACGGCGAGTTGACGATCCGCAGCAGCACGAGGAACGCGGCGAGGGCGGTGAAGAAGATCAGGTAATAGGCAAGAATCCGCCCGTTGATCGTGAGCCCGAGGACCGGTTCGGCGAAGGCCCGGAAGGCCGGGCGCAGGGACGGAGGCAACTGGAAGGATAGGCCGTCCTCGCCGCCGGTGATCTCGGAGAGCTGGGAGGCGAGGACCAGGGCCGCCGAGGCGACGGCGAGCGTGATCATGGAAAAGAAGATCGCCCGGACGCGCAGCGACACGAGCCCGATCACCGCTGCCACCAGGGCGGAGCCGGCCAGAGCCGCGACCAAGCCGATGCCGATGGAACTCCAGGTGGGCCCGAGCCGGTCGAGGGCGATGGCGATCCCATAGCCCCCGAGGCCGAAGAACAGGGTGTGGGCGAAGGACACGATGCCCGTATAGCCGAGGAGGAGATCGTAGCTCGCCACGAGCAGGATGAAGACGCAGATCTTCACCGCCGTGGCGGTCGGCTGGCTGCCCTCGAGAACGAAGGGCGTGACGGCGAGCCCGACGAGGATGAGCAGCAGGATCGCCGAGAGCGCGACGGAACGCGGCGGGTCGGATGAGAGCAGCAGGCTCCCGGCGCGGGGCTTGCGAGGGGCAGGCAGCGTTGCGATTGCGGCGTTCATCGGCGGGCGACCGGAAAGAGCCCTTGCGGGCGCCAGACGAGGACGAGGGCCATGACGAGGATGTTGGAGACGAGCGCCAGCTTCGGGGCCAGGAAGCCGACGTAGTTTGCCACGAGCGCCACGAGAAGCGAGCCGATGAAGCAGCCCCCGATGGAGCCGAGGCCGCCGATGATGATGACCGTGAAGACGAGCACCATCACCTCCATGCCCATGCCAGCCGTGAGGGTCTGGCGGTAGAAGGCCCACATGACCCCCCCAAGCCCTGCAAGCGCCGAGCCCGCGATGAACACCGAGACGAAGAGCCGGCGGATGCGGTAGCCGAGGGCCTCCACCATCTCGGGGTTCTCGACGCCCGCGCGGATGAGCAGGCCGAGGCGGGTTCGGTTCAGGACGAGGTGCATAAGGCCGTAGACCACGAGGCCGATGACGACAGCGGCCACGCGATAGCGCTCCACCGCCATGTCGCCGATGACGAAAGCGCCGCGCAAGGCCTGCGGCAGGGGGATCGGGATCGGCGATGCGCCCCACAGCGCGTGGATGAGCTGCTCGGTGATGATGAGGCCGCCCATGGTCACGAGAATCTGCTTGAGGTGGCTGCCGTAGACGGGGCGTACGATCACGCGCTCGAAGAAGGCTCCCGCGCCCGCCGTCACGGCCATGCCGGCGCCGATGCACAGGAGGAGCAGCGCGATGTTGAGCGCGAGGCTCTCCGCATGGGCCCAGGCCGCGAGAGGGCCGAGGACGAGGAGCGTCGCGTAGGCGCCGAGCGAAATGAAAACCCCGTGGCCGAAATTGATCACGTCCATGAGCCCGAACACCAGGGTCATGCCGGAGGCCATAAGGAAGATCATCATCCCCATGGCGAGCCCCGCGAGGGTGAGCGTCACCCAGGACGAGATATCGCCAAAGAGCGGCAGGGCGGCCGCCATGATGGCCGGAACAAGGGCGAGGGGCAGCCAGTCGGCCCGGGCGGCCGGGAGTGCGGCCGCGGCGGGCGCGGGGGCGGTGGAGGCGCTCATTGATGGGTGTCCAGGCTGAGGCCGAGGAGGCGCTGCTGCAGGCCCTTGTCGGCGACGAGTTCGCTCATAGCCCCCGCATGCACGATGCGGCCCTCGTCCATGACGAGAACGCCGTCGCCGAGCATGGAGGCCGCGTGGAAGTTCTGCTCGACGAGGAGGATCGTCTCGCCGGCCACTTTCAACGCCTGGAACGCCTCGATCATGTTGCGGACGATGACGGGGGCGAGACCTTTGGTCGGCTCGTCGACGAGGAGCAGGCGACGCGGCTCGGCGATGGCCCGCGTGATGGCGAGCATCTGCTTCTGGCCGCCCGAGAGATGGCCCGCGGGCAGGTTCCAGAAGCGCTTGAGGGCCGGGAAGAGGGAGAAGATCCAATCGAGGCGCGCCGGGTCGATCGGCCCCGAGCGCGCCGCCAGCACCACGTTCTCGCGCACGGTGAGATCGCTGAAGATCGCCATCGATTCGGGCACGTAGGCGATGCCGCCTTGAGCGATGTCGGGCGTCGCCCGGCGGGTGATGTCCTCACCGTCGAACAGGATCCGGCCCTTCGAGGCCTTCCACAGGCCCATGATGGTGCGCAGCGTCGTCGTCTTGCCGGCACCGTTGCGCCCGAGCAGCATCGTCACGCCGCCCCGCGGCACGGCGAGGTCGACGCCGTGCAGGATGTGGTAGGGGCCGATATGGGTCTGGACGCCTTCGAGTTGCAGCATCGCCGGCGCCGGTGAGGGCAAGGGGGCGGCGCTCATGCGGCTGCGACCCCGAGATAGGCTTCCTGCACCACCGGCGAGGCGATCACCTCGCCGGGCTCGCCGTCGGCGACGAGAGCGCCGTTGTGGAGCACGACGATGCGGTCGGCGAGCGAGCGCACCACGTCCATCTTGTGCTCGACGAGGAGGATGGTGCGGTCACCGCGGGATTTCAGGTCGTGAATGAGCTCGAGCACGGTCGGCACCTCGTCGATGCTCATGCCGGCAGTCGGCTCGTCGAACATGAACACCTTGGGCTCGAGGGCGATGAGAAGCGCAACCTCGAGCTTCCGCTGATCGCCATGCGACAGGGCTTTGGGCGCCACATTGCGTTTGTCGGCGAGGCGCACGCGCTCAAGGATCGCCTCCGCCTTGTCGATCAGGTCACGCCGGCTGTTCCACACGCGGAGCATCGACCAGCCCGCCTCGGCCCGGCTCTGGACCGCGAGGCGCACGTTTTCGAGGGCGGTGAGCTGCGGGAAGAGGTTCGTGAGCTGGAAGGCGCGCCCGAGGCCCTTGCGGGTCCGGGCCGATGCCGCAAGGCCGGTGACGTCCTCGCCGTCGACGAGAACCTGGCCTGCGCTCGCCGGGAGCTGGCCCGAGATCAGGTTGAAATAGGTGGTCTTGCCGGCCCCGTTGGGGCCGACGATGGCGGTGAGGGTGCCCGGGCTGAAGCGGCAGCTCACGTCGTCCACAGCCACGTGTCCGCCGAAGCGGATCGTCAGCCCGCGCGTTTCGAGCGCGGGCTGCGGACCTTTGATGTCGAGCGACACTGGACGTGGATCAGCGCTTGTTGCGGACCGGGATGGGCAGCTTGTCGGCCGGGATTTCCTGAACGAGATCGAGAAGATCGTGGGCGTCCTGGCCGGCAGCCTTCACTTTGAAGTGGTACATGACCTGCTGAGCCTGATGATCCTCCTTGCGGAACGTCATCGCGCCCTTCGGCGTCTCGAAGCTCATGCCCTCCATGGCCGCGACGAGCTTCTCGGGATCCGTCCCGCCCGCTTTGTCGACCGCGGTCAGGACCGCCGAGGCGGCCGCGAAGCCACCGGCCGTGAAGAAGTCCGGCGGAGCGTTGAAGCGCTTGCGGTGCTCGGCGACGAGCCAGTCGTTCATCGGGTTCTTGGGGAAGGCGTGGTAGTAGTAGATCGCGCCTTCCATGCCCGGGTAGTTCTTGTAGATCTGCATGGCCGGCAGGATGTTGCCCCCCGGGGCGATCTCGATGCCGTAACGCTCCGGCTTCAGATCGGCGATCTTCGGCAACGGGTGCTGGCCCGCCCAGATGATCGCGATGATCTTCCGGCCCGGCTTGTCCTTCAGCGCATCGAAGAGGCGCTGGGCCGAGGCGGTGAAATCCGTCGTGTTCTGCGGGGCATATTCCTCGAACGCGATCTTCGCGTTCGGGCGGATTTTGCCGAGCGCGTCCTTAAGCGCTGCCACGCCGTCCTTGCCGAAGGCGTAGTCCTGCGCGAGCGTCGCGATATGCACGTCCCCCGAAGCCGGCACGGCGGCGGCGGCCCCATAGGCGTCCTGCGTCGAGTTCCGGGCCGTGCGGAAGATGTAGCGGTTCCACTTGTCGCCCGTGATCGCATCCGCCACGGCGGGCTCAACGATGAGAACCTTGCCGTTCTCCTCCGCGACCGGCAGCATGGCGAGCGCCGCTGCCGAGGAGGTCGTGCCGACCGCGATGTCCGCCTTGTCGTCGTTGTAGGCCTGCTCGAGAAGCGTCTTGGCGAGGTCCGCCTTGAGCTGGTCGTCCTTGACGATCACCTGGATCTTGCGGTCCTTCCAGGTCATCGTCCCCTTGGTCAGGTATTCGAGACCCAGCATGAACCCGGCCTCGGTCTGCTTGGCATAGGCTTCGAGCGGGCCCGTCTTGCCGGCGATGAGCGCGATCTTGAGGTCGGCGGCGAGGGCGGCTGGAGCGAGAAGCAGGCCGCCGAGAACGACGGAGGCCGATAAACGCTGACGGAGCATCGTGTTTCCTCTTTTTATGCTGTTGCTTGGCGCGCATCTGACGCGGGCGCCGCACCCCCTGTCAAGACAACACAGACCGAATCTGGAGAATAGGGTTGAGGGCAGCCCTCGGAGCGGGACGCACGGAGCTCCGGCGATGCTGACGACGAGCTCGCAGCGGCGGTGAACCGGGTTTGGACCCTATAGCCCGGTCGATGGTTTAAGCAGGCCTCCCGCAGGAGGACGACCGGTCCTCCCTTTGCACTTCCACCCCCGGCGCCATAGCATGGCGCACCCCAAAGCTGCTGCGCCGAATCTCAGCGCCCATTCTCCTGGAATCCGATGGACGGACCCTATCTTCCTGTGATCTCTCTCGACGGCAAGTCGCTGACGCTTCAAGCACTCTGGACCATCGCCGAGGCAAGGGCGGGCGTGTCCATTGCCGACAACGCCGGCGCCACGGTCACGGAAGCGAGGCAGCGCCTCGAAGTCGTTCTCCAGCGGCTCCGTCCCGTTTACGGCGCCACCACCTCGGTCGGCGCCTTCAAGGACATGCGGGTCGGCTCGGACGACATCATGGCGTTCAACCGCCGGCTGATCCACTCGCACTATCTCGCGATGGGGGATGCCCTCGACCCGACGGTAGTGCGGGCCGCCATGGTCATCCGGCTCAACACAATCCTGACCGGCCATTCCGGTGCATCGCTGCGTTCGGCCCGCGCCATTGCGGATCTCATCAATGCCGGCATCGTGCCGGTCGTGCGCAATTTCGGGTCCATCGGCTGCGCGGATGTGGGCCAGATGTCGGCCATCGCGGCGGCGCTCTTGGGGGACGGCGAGGTTCTCTATCGCGACCGGGTCATCCCTGCAGGCCAGGCTCTCGTGGAGGCCGGCCTCGAGCGGCTGAACCCGGCCCAGAAGGACGCGCTCGTGCTCATCAGCACGAACGCCCTGTCGGTGGGCGCTATCGCGGTCGCCTTGCAGACCCTCCGCCGCCAGTTCTGGGCGCAGTTCGCCGCCTTCGGGATTTCGGCGGCGGCCTTCGGCGCCTCGCGGCAGCCCTGGCGCGCCGCTGCCGAGATCGCGCCGGACGAGGCCCGGAACATGGGCCGCTTCCTGTTGAATGCCTTCGCGGACGATCGCTGGATCGAGCGCAACGAGGTCCATGATCCGCTGAGCTACCGCTTCATGCCGCAGATCGCCGGGGCGGCGCTGCATGCCCTGGCGGCGGCGGAGGCCGAGCTCGAGTCCATGTGCAACACGAGCGACGACAATCCGGTGGTCATCGGGGACGAGGTCTATGCCTCGGGAGGATCGCTCCCTCTTCAGCTCACGCTGTCCATCGAGAAGCTAATGCTGGCGGTCGCCCATCTCGGGCGCGCCCTGTTCAACCGGGTCGTCATGCTGTGCCGCGACGACATCACAGGCCTCCCTCGCAACCTCGCGCCCCCTCACGGGGCCGCCATCGGCTTCGGCGCCGCGACGAAGCTTGCCGCCGACCTTTTTCTCACCCTGATGGATGAGGCGAGCCCGTCGTCGCTCCACCCCACGACCGTCGCCAACGGCCTCGAGGACGAGGCCACCAACCTGCCCATCATCGGCCGCAAGCTCGCCCGCCAGATCGATGCCCTCGGCAAGCTCATCGCCTTCGAGAGCGTCGCCGGGCTTCAGGGCGTGCGCCTGCGCGGCAACCGCGACCAGCTCCTCGGGCTCGCCGGCCGCATCGCCGAGCGGGTCGATCCGGCCTTCCCGCCCCTGGAGGACGACCGCATGCTCTCCTACGCCTTCTCGGCCGCCGAGCAGGCGGTCTGCGAGCCGGCCTGGGCTGACGCGCTGCGGGAGTCCTATCCCTATCCGGTGCCTGCCAATTGAACACAGGATGGCGGATTCTCGGGCCGGGGCGCGTCTTGATCGGGCGCCGCGTTCGTCTAGGCTCGGCGGTCTCAAGAACCTGAGACAGGGGGATATACCGATGAAGAAGCTCATACTTGCGGCGGTTCTGGCCGCCGGCGCCGCGCTCGCCTTGCCGGCTCATGCCCAGGTGAAGGTGGGCTCGAAGATCGACACGGAGGGCAACCTCCTCGGCAACATGATCAAGCTCGTGCTGCAGGGCGCCAACATCCCGGTCACCGACCGCGTGGCTCTGGGCGGCACGCCGGTCGTGCGCGGCGCCATCACGTCGGGCGAGATCGACATCTACCCTGAATATACGGGCAACGCCGCCTTCTTCTTCAACAAGGCCGACAGCGATGTCTGGAAGGACATGCAGAAGGGCTACGAGGAGGCCAAGAAGCTCGATTACGACGCCAACAAGATCGTCTGGCTGCAGCCGGCTCCCGCCAACAACACCTGGGCCATCGCGCTGAAGAAGGACATGGCGGGCAAGAACAAGCTCGCCTCCATGTCGGATTTCGGCAAGTACATCGCGGGCGGCGGGCAGATCAAGCTCGCGGGCTGCCCTGAATTCGTGAACTCGGCGGCAGCGCTTCCGGCCTTCCAAAAGACTTACGGCTTCACCCTGCCGCAATCGAATCTCCTCGTGCTCGCGGGCTGCGATACGGCCGCCACCATCAAGGCGGCGGCCGAGGGCACGGACGGCACCAACGCCGCCATGGTTTACGGGACTGACGGCGCCATCGCGGCGCTCGGGCTCATCGTCATGGCGGACGACAAGGGCGTGCAGCCGGTCTACGCGCCCGCGCCCATCGTCCGCGAGGCTACGCTGAAGCAGTATCCGCAGATCGAGACCCTGCTGAAGCCCGTCTTCGCTGCGCTCGACCTTGCCACTCTGCAGGAGCTCAACGGCCGGATCGCGGTGGGCGGCGAGAACGCCCAGGCAGTCGCCAAGGATTGGCTCACGAAGAAAGGCTTCGTGAAGTGACGACCCGGCTGGCGGGTATGCAGGGTTCGGCCTCGTCCAAGGTGGACAGCCCCGCCCGGCGCCTCGCTGGCCGGCTTCCTCGTCTGGGTCTCAGCGGAACGGTCGCCCTCGCGACCGTTCTCGCACTCTTGGCTTTGCCTCTCGCCAACCTGCAGCCGAACCGCATCCTGAGCGGCGTCGGCTATCGCCTCTGGCAGTGGCCGCAGCCCGCGACGGCCGCCCTCGTCACCCTCGTGTTCGTTGCGCTCGCGCTCGCAGCCGGTTTCGTGAGGCAGCGGACGGCGAGCACGATGGTGGCTGGCGCGGGAGCCGGTCTCCTTCTCGCCGCGGCGGGGGCGATGGCGACGGCCCTCCTGACCGGTGCGACGCCTTTCGCCCGCGTATCCCTCGGCTCCGGCTTCTGGATCGCGCTGCTCGGCTTCGGGCTGATCGCCGCCGACGGCTTGGTGAAGCTCTCGTTGAAACCGCTCACGCGCGTGGCCGTGACCATGCTGGCGGTGGCCGCCGCCGTCGCGATCCTCGCGTCCGAAGTGAGCCGCAATCTCTCGATCATGCGCGAGTACCGCAACTACGCCGATTCCTTCTGGGCGGAAGCGGCGCAGCATCTCGTCCTTGTCTTCGGCAGCCTCGTTCCGGCGGTTCTCATCGGCATCCCCCTCGGCTATCTCTGCCACCGCTCCCCCGCCGCACGAGCCGCGGCCTTGCCGGTGCTCGAGGTCGTGCAGACGATCCCCAGTATCGCGATGTTTGGCCTCCTCATGGCGCCGCTCGCGGCTCTCGCCCTGGCTTTCCCGGCCCTTGGCGAACTCGGCATCCGCGGCATCGGCGCGACGCCGGCGCTCATCGCCCTCATCCTCTATTCGCTCCTGCCCGTCGTCGCGAACACTCTGGCCGGCTTTCGCTCCGTCGACCCGGCCGTGGTCGAGGCGGCGCGCGGGATGGGCATGAGCCCGCGCCGCCGGCTCTTCTCCGTCGAATGGCCCCTCGCGCTGCCGGTCGTCGTCACGGGGATCCGCGTGGTGCTGGTGCAGAATATCGGCCTCGTGGCGATTGCGGCGCTCATCGGCGCGGGCGGGCTCGGGAGCTTCATCTTTCGCGGCATGAACCAGACGGCGATGGACCTCGTGCTGCTCGGCGCCGTGCCGATCCTCGGTCTCGCCCTCGCCTCGGCCATCGTGCTCGATGCCGTCACCGAAATGCTGGAGAGCCGCGGATGATCGTCGCCGAGGGGCTGACCAAGACGTATGGCGACATCCCGGCCGTGCGGCGCCTCGACTTCGAGGTGAGGGCAGGGGAGGTGGTGGCTCTCGTCGGCACCTCCGGCTGCGGCAAGTCCACGACCCTGAAGATGATCAACCGCCTCATCGAGCCGAGCGCCGGCCGCATTCTCGTCAACGGCGTCGACACGGCGAGCGTCAACCCGGAGAAGCTCCGCCTCGGCATCGGCTACGCCATCCAGGGGGCGGGCCTCTTCCCGCACTGGAACGTCGCCGACAACATCGCGACCGTGCCGCGGCTGCTCGGCTGGGACAAGGCCCGCATCGACCGACGCGTCGAGGAACTGCTCGGCCTCCTGCACCTCGATCCGGCGATCTTCGCGCGCAAGCTCCCGCACCAGCTCTCGGGTGGCCAGCAGCAGCGGGTGGGTGTCGCCCGCGCCATCGCGGCGGAGCCCGCGGTGCTGCTCATGGACGAGCCGTTCGGTGCCCTCGATCCCATTACCCGCCTTCGCCTCCAGGACGAGTTCCTGAGCCTGCAGAAGCGGCAGGGCATCACGGTCGTCATGGTCACGCACGATATGGACGAGGCCTTCAAGATGGCGGGTCGCGTCGCCGTGATGGACAAGGGCATCATCCTGCAATTCGACACCCCCGATGCTCTCGTGCGCCGCCCGGCACACCCCTTCGTGCGCGAACTCGTGGGCACGCAGGACTCCGGCCTTCGCCTGCTGTCGCTCGAAGCCGCCCGCGATCTCGCGTCGCCGGCGAGCGGGCGCTGGCAGATCGAGAACGGCCTCGTCCTCGACCGCGAGCGCGGGGCAGTCGAACCCGTTTTGGCCGAGGAGAGCGGGCGCGAAGCCGCCTCGAAGCTGCTCTGGCAGGGCGCCGACCTTCTGCCGGTGGTCGATGCCGGAGGCGCACTTCTCGGGGAGGTCGGCTTCGATGCGCTGCGCCGGGCCGGCAGGGGCGAGGCATGACGATCGCTCCGCGGCACTGGGCGCTGCTCGCCGCAGGGCTGGCCTTCGGCTTGCTTCTCTTCGCCCCAGGTCTCCTGCGCCCGATCTTCGCGCCCCTCGTGCAGCCCGGCGCGCCTGCGATCTACGATCGGGGGACCTTCCTCGAACTCACCCTCTCCCACGTCCTCACGGTGCTGGCGGCAGGCCTCGTCGCCTTTGCGCTCGCGGTGGCCTTCGCGATCCTGGTGACGCGCCGCTCCGGCGAGGAGTACATGCCGCTCGCCCGAACCCTCGCCAATCTCGGGCAGACGTTTCCTCCCGTGGCGATGCTCGCCGTGGCGGTGCCCCTCGTCGGCTTCGGCTTTCAGCCCACCCTCATCGCGCTCCTGGCCTACGGCCTCCTGCCGATCTTCGAGAACACCGTGACGGGCCTGCGCACCCTGCCGCCGCAAGCGGTGGAAGCAGCGCGCGGGATGGGCATGAGCCCGATGCGGGTGCTCCTGTCGGTCGAATTGCCCCTCGCGCTGCCCCTCATCCTTGCCGGCCTTCGCATCTCGACCATCATCAACATCTCGACCGCCGCCATCGGCAGCACGGTCGGGGCAAGGGGACTCGGCGAGATCATCATCGCGGGGCTGTCCACCAACAACGTCGCCTTCGTTCTGCAGGGCGGCATCCTGGTTGCGCTCCTCGCGATCCTGTTCAATCAGGCTCTCGGGGCCCTCGAGCGCCGGGTCGCCCGCCATCACGGCCGAGTTTAGAGGTTCCATGTCCGATTTCGATCTCGTCGTCCAAGGCACCGTCGTCACTCCCTCCCGGGTGACCGAACGCAGCTGGGTGGCCGTGCGGGACGGCCTCGTCGAGCGCCTCGGGACGGGATCGCCCCCCGCCGCCAAGGAGCGGCACGATTTCGGCGAGGCCCTCGTGCTGCCCGGCGCCATTGATGCGCAGGTGCATTCCCGCTCGCAGAGGGACCAGGAGGATTTCATCTGGTCGACGCGGGCGGCGGCGGCGGGCGGCGTCACCACCATCGTCGACATGCCGTACGACGACGGCTTCCTCGTCTCCACCGGCGACATGGTGCGCCAGAAGGCGCAGGAAGCCGGCGAGCAGGCGCGAGTGGATTTCGCGCTCTATGCCACGGTACGCCCGGATGACGGCGCGCAGCACATTCCAGGCATGGTGGAGGCCGGCGCGGCGGGTTTCAAGTTCTCCACCTTCGGCACCCATCCCGACCGCTTCCCGCGCATTCCGCCGCAGACGCTCTACGAGTGCTTCAAGGCCATCGCGCCGACGGGGCTCATTGCGGGCGTGCACAACGAGAACGACGAGTTCGTGCGCGCCTCCATCGCCGCCGTCGAGGCGTCCGGGATCCGCGATTGGCGCGCTCACGGCCTCTCGCGCCCGGCGATCACGGAGGCGCTCGCCACGGCGGAAGTCTACGAGATCGGCGCGGCCACGGGCTGCGCCGCCCACATCGTGCATTGCTCCATCGGGCGCGGCTACGAGATGTGCGCGGGCTACCGGCAGCAGGGCTACGAGACCACCATCGAGGCCTGCATCCATTATCTCATCCTGGACGAGGAGAACGATGTGCGCCGCCTCGGCGGGCGCGCGAAGATCAACCCGCCGATCCGGCCCCGCCGCGAGGTCGAAGCCCTGTGGGCGCATCTCGCGGCCGGCAACGTCACCGTCGTGTCGACGGACCATGTGAGTTGGACGCTCGACCGCAAGAGCGATCCCGACATGCTGAAGAACGCCTCCGGGGCGCCCTCGCTCGAGGTGCTGACGCTTCTCCTCCTGAAGGGCCTCACCGAGCGCGGGCTGAGCCCGACGCACGCAGCCCGCCTTCTCGCCGCCAATCCCGCGCGGCTCTTCCGCATCGGTCACCTGAAGGGTGCGCTGGAGCCGGGCCGCCACGCGGACATCGCGGTCGCGGTGCCTCACCGCCACGCTTATGACCCGCTGGCGAGCGGCCATTCGATCGCAGGCTGGAGCCCCTATGAGGGGCTAGAGCTGCATCACCGGATCGAGGCGACGTTCCTGCGCGGGCGGCTTGCCTTCGACGGCAAGGCGGTGCTGGCCGAGCCCGGCACAGGCCGCTTCGTGACGCCGAAAGTGCCTGCATGAGCGTGCCGAACCTGCCCGTGGACGGGCGGCGCCTGTGGGACGATCTGATGGCGCTCGCCGCCATCACGGAGCCCGGCCGCCCCTGGACTCGCCGTGCCTTCTCGCCCCTCTTCCTCGAAGGCCGCGCCTACCTGCGCCGCCGCTTCGAGGAGGCGGGGCTCGCCTGCCGGATCGATGCGGCCGGCAACCTCATCGGCCGGCGGGAGGGCATCGATCCCGCCCGGGGCGCGATCCTCGTCGGCTCCCATTCCGATACGGTGCCGGATGGCGGGCGCTTCGACGGGCCGGCGGGCGTGATCGCGGGATTGGAGATCGCCCGCGTTCTCGACGAGCGCGGCATCCGCCTGGCGCATGCCCTCGAGGTGGTCGACTACCTCGCCGAGGAGCCGAGCCCTTACGGCCTCTCCTGCATCGGCAGCCGCGGGATGGCGGGCGCGCTCGGCGCCGATCACCTCGCGATGACGAACGAGGCCAGCGAAGCGCTCGCCATGGGGCTGGAGCGCGTCGGCGGCTCCGCGCCGCGGCTCGGAGAGGCGAGGAGGAAGGATGTGGCGGCCGCCTTCGAGCTTCACATCGAGCAGGGGCCTGTGCTCGAAGCCGAGCGCACCGACGTCGGACTCGTCACCGCCATCGCCGGCATTCTGAGGCTCGAGATCGGGTTTTTGGGGGCTGCGGATCACGCCGGCACCACGCCCTTCACCCACCGCCGGGATGCCTCGCTCGCCGCCGCCGGGACGATCCTTGCCGTGAGGCGGGAAGCCGAAAGGTGCAGCGCCCTCGGGCGCGGCCATTTCGTCGCCACCACGGGTCTCGTGACCATCGAGCCGAACGCCGCCAACGTGGTGCCGCGCTCGGCCCGGATCGTCGTCGACGTCCGCTACGAGGACGCGAGCCTCGCTTCATCGTTCGCCGCCGCCCTGGACCGCGCGACAGCTGAAGCCGCTGAAGGCGCCCGGGTCGAGCGGACATTTTCGACGCTGAGCGACTCAAGCCCGTCTCAATGTGATCCGGTTCTTCGAGCGCTCTTGCAAGATGCGGCCGGGCGGCTCGGTTTGTCGTCCCGCGCCATGGCGTCGGGCGCCGGGCACGACACCGCCTTCCTCACCCGCATCGCGCCCGCCTGCATGGTCTTCGTGCCCTGCCGCGAGGGCCGCAGCCACACTCCGGAGGAATGGGCCGAACCCGAGGCGATCGCCGCCGGGGCCGCCGTCCTCCTCGAAGCCATCGTGGCTTTTGACCGATCTGCCGCAACACCTGAAGGAGGGTTCTGAACCATGGGACGCTATCTTGGCCCCCAAGACCTCGAAGCCGCTCTCAAGGGCGGCTCCGTCTTCGCCTGCGGGGGCGGGGGTTTCCTGGAGCATGGGCGCATGCTCGGCACGGCGGCCGTGAATGCGGGCCGGCCCGAACTCGTTTCCATGGACGAGGTGGACGACGAGGCCTTCATCGCCACGGCCGCAGCCATCGGCGCGCCCGGCGGCTTCACCGAATGGGAGATGCGCGGCATCGATTACGTCAAGGCGGTGCAGCTCGTCGAGAAGGAGCTCGGCGCCAAGATTTACGGGCTCATCATCGGCCAGAACGGCAAGTCGAGCACCGTGAATGCCTGGCTGCCCTCCGCCATTCTGGGCACGAAGGTGATCGACGCGGTGGGCGATATCCGCGCGCACCCCACGGGCGACATGGGCTCCATCGGCCTTGCCAACTCGCCGGACCCAATGATCCAGTCGGCGGTGGGCGGCAACCGCGCGCAGAACCGCTATATCGAACTCGTCGTGAGGGGACCGACGGCGCGCGTTTCGCCGATCCTGCGGACGGCGGGCGACATGGCGGGCGGCTTCATCGCCTCGTGCCGCAATCCCGTGAAAGCGGCCTATGTGCGCCGCCACGCGGCGCTGGGCGGCATCTCGCGGGCGCTCGCCCTCGGTGAGGCCATCCTGAAAGCGGAGGCCGCTCACACATCCGTCCTCGAAGCGATCGTTGGCCATCTCGAGGGCACGATCATCGGGCGGGGGACGGTGGTCGAGAACACCGTGTCCTACAAGGGCGCGCAGGCCTTCGACATCGGCACCATCACGATTGGGCAGGGAGGAGACAAGCGCGTCGTGCACGTGATGAACGAGCACATGGCGGTCGACGGTCCGGACGGGGAGCGCTTGTCCACCTTCCCGGACGTGATCACGACCCTTGCACCCGACGGCACACCCCTCTCCACCAACGAGGTCACGGTCGGGCGCGAGATCGCGATCCTGCGCGTGGGGAAGGATCGGATCCCGTTGTCGTCGAGCGTGCTGGACCCATCCGTGTACCCCGTCGTCGAAGCCGCCCTCGGCATCGATCTCACCTCCTACGCACTGGGCTGACCCCATGGCACGCGAAGACTTCAAGGTTCACGGCGGCTCGAACCTGCGCTGCCGCGGCTGGCGGCAGGAGGGCCTGCTGCGGCTTCTCGAGAACGTCCTGTCAGTTGGCGAGGACCCCGACAACCTCGTCGTCTATGCGGCCCTCGGCAAAGCGGCTCGCGACTGGCCGTCCCACGACAAGATCGTCGAGACGCTTTGCACGATGGCGGAGGACGAGACGCTTCTCGTCCAGTCCGGCAAGCCCATCGGCGTGATCAAGACGCACACCAAGGCGCCGGTCGTCATCATGGCGAACTGCAACATGGTGGGGCAGTGGGCGAAGGCCGAGACCTTCTACGATCTCGAGAAGAAGGGCCTCATCTGCTGGGGCGGCCTCACGGCGGGGGACTGGCAGTATATCGGCACGCAGGGCGTCATTCAGGGCACCTACGAGATCTTCATGCGCATCGCCGAACGCCATTTCGGCGGCGAGCTTGCAGGCCGCATGATCCTGACCGCAGGCCTCGGCGGCATGGGCGGTGCGCAGCCCCTCGCGGGCCGCATGGCGGGCGCGGCGATCCTGTGCGTCGAGATCGACGAGGCGCGGATCGACAAGCGCATCGCTGTCGGCTTCCTCCAGCACAAGACTCACAGCCTCGACGAGGCGATGAGCTTGGTCCGGCAGGCGCAGGCCGAGCGGAAGGCGATCTCCGTCGGCCTTCTCGGCAATGCCGCCGAACTCTTTCCCGAAATCCTCGCCCGCGGCATCGTGCCGGACATCGTGACGGACCAGACCTCCGCGCATGATCTCGTCTACGGCTACATTCCCGCTGGGATCAGTCCGGCGGAAGCGCGAGCCCTGCGCACTGCCGATCCGCAGCGCCTCATCCGCGAGGGCACGGCCTCCATCGTGCGGCACGTGACCGCGATGCTCGGCTTCCAGAAGGCGGGCTCTCAGGTCTTCGATAACGGCAACCTCATCCGCACCCATGCCCGCAACGGCGGCGTCGAGAACGCCTTCGACATTCCGATCTTCACGGAAGCTTATCTGCGCCCGCTCTTCGCCCGCGCCATCGGCCCGTTCCGCTGGATCGCCCTGTCGAACGATCCCGGCGACATCGCCAAGATCGACGATGTCCTAATGGAGCGTTTCCCCGACAACCGGATCGTGACGAACTGGATCCGCCTTGCCCGCGAATACGTGCCCTTCGAAGGGCTCCCGGCGCGCATCGCCTGGCTCGGCCACGGCGAGCGTACGGAGGTAGGGCTTGCGGTGAACCGCATGGTGCGCGAGGGCGCGCTCTCGGGACCCGTCGCCTTCACGCGCGACCACCTCGATGCAGGCGCCATGGCGCATCCGAACATCATGACCGAGAACCTGCGCGACGGCTCGGACGCGATCGCCGACTGGCCGCTCATCAACGCCATGGTGCATTGCTCGTCTCAGGCCGATCTCGTCGCGATCCATTCCGGCGGCGGCGGCTATTCGGGCTACATGACGAGCGCCGGCGTGACCCTCATCGCCGACGGCTCATCGGAGGCCGACGAGCGCCTGCGCCTCTCTCTCACGAACGACACTGCGACCGGCGTCATGCGCTATGCGGATGCGGGCTATCCGGAAGCGCTGGAAGAGGCTGGCGCGAAGGGCATCCGGCACTTCGACCTCAGGGGCGGGTAGCTATCCTGCGAGCGCAAGCGGCGGCCGGGCCGTCGCATTGCCTGCGAGGGGAATGGTGATCTCGCAATGCACGCCGCTCGCAGGGTAGCGAAGCGCGACGATGCCCGCTAGTTCGCCTTCGATGCTGCGCTCGATCAGGCGCGTGCCGAACCCACGGCGGGTGGGCGGCAGAACGGCGGGTCCGCCCGTTTCACGCCAGGTCAGGCTCAAGGTCTCGCCGCCCTGGGGATGCTTCTCAAGGCTCCAGGTGACGGCCAACTGGCCTTGGGCGTTGGAGAGCGCTCCGTACTTCGCCGCGTTCGTGGTGAGTTCGTGGAGAACGAGGCCGAGATTGATGGCGATCCGGGCCGGCAGCCGCAGGTCCGGACCTTGGAGAACCACCGCTTGGTCGCCGAGACGCCGGTAAGGGGCAAGCTCGCTGTCGAGGATCGCCCGCAACTCCGCATCACGCCACGCGTTGCGGGTGAGAAGATTATGGGTGTTCGACAGCGCAAGGAGGCGGCTCTCGAACGCTTCGCGGAAGCGCACCGGATCGGGATCGGTGCGCAGGGTCTGCACAGCGATCGACTGGACCGTGGCGAGGGTGTTCTTCACCCGGTGGTTCAATTCGTCGATCAGCATCTGCGTGTGCTCGTCCGCCTGCTTGCGGGCGGTCACGTCGCGGAGGATGCCGATAAATTGGACGGGCTGGCCCGCTTCGTCGCGCAGGAGACGGGCCGTCGTCGCGAGCCATCGCTCCTTGCCCTCCGGGTAGACCCGGTACTCCGCATCGTACTCCTCGCCCCCGGCGAGCGCGTTCGACATCAGAGCTTCGATCTTGGCGACGTCGTCTGGATGCACTGCTTGGCGCCAAGCGGCGATGTGCCCGGTGGTCTGAAGCGGATTGAGGCCGAGAAGGGCAGCGGCTTGAGGCGACCATCCGCCCTCGCCGGTGCGGGGGTCGCGCCACCAAGCTCCCATGCGGCCGGCATCCAGGGCGAGGCGCACGCGCTCTTCGCTGTCTCGGAGGGCGGCCTGACGCTCGGTCACGTCGTCCATGAGATCGTTGAAGGCATCCGCGAGGTCCTTCATCTCCCCGCCGCCTCTCGGCAGGTCGATCCGCACGCCGTAATCGCCCCGGCGCCACGCCCCCACGGCTTCGGTCATCACGCGGAAGGGACGGGTCACGAAGGACCGTCCGGCAAGCCATGCCAGGGCGAGGGCGAGGCCGAAGGAACAGGCAATGAGGACGAAGCCGCGCTTCGCCGCATCGTTGATGGTGGCGTAGGCCGCCTTCGACGAGAGGCCGGCGCTCACATAGAGGTCTCTCGGCGGAAGGGAGAGCGGTATGTAGCCGAGCACGCGCTTCGTGCCGTCCTGGCTCACGATCTCGCGGGTGCCGGGCTCGGAGCCTCGCATCTGCTGCTTGAAATCGTCCGGGATCGTCGTCCCGACGAAGCGCTCGGGAAAGGGCTCACGGGCGATGATGCGACCCAGGCGGTCGGCCACCGTGAGGGAGCCGCCGGCCGGAAGAGCGCGCTCCGCGATGCGGGAGCCGAGCCACTTGAGATCCAGCACGGCCGCCAGAACGCCGAGCTTCTGTCCGCCTGCATCGACGATCGGGAGGGCCACGGGCAGAACGGGCAGCTGCAGCACCCGGTCGTCCGTGTACTCGCCGATCACGAACCCGCCCGATGCGACGGCCTCCTGGAAGTAGGAGCGGTCGTCGAAGCGCAGGTCCGTTCCCGGATCATCGTGCCGGCAGCGTGCTCTGCCCGCAGGGTCGAGGGCCGTGATCGAGAGGAGGTGAGGCACCTTGGGCTGCAGGGCGGCGAGGTAGGCCGCGCAGGCGGGTGCATTCAGGGCTCGCACATCGGCGACTTCGCCGACGGCCACCAGCAGGTTGCGGACGCCGTCCAGGATCCGCTCGAGTTCGAACGAGGCGAGTTGCGCCTGCCGGAGCGCAAGGTCGTGCACCTCCGCCTCCCGCGCGCGGCGGAGCGCGACCTCCGTATAAGTCCAGATCGCGATGGCCGGCAGGATCGCGATGAAGGCCAGGAGCAGAAGGCGTCTTGTAAGCGTCATTCACCAGCGGGCCATGCTTCGTGTCCTGACAGACCACAAACCCGCCGATGCGTCCACCGTGCGGCCTTGCGCTGCCTCACCGGACCTGCCACGGGAGCCGCATGGCTCCACCGCTCCTGACCCTGCAGAATACCACGCTCACCTTCGGCGGCACGCCTCTGATCACCGCGGCCGACCTCTCCGTTTCGCCCGGCGAACGGGCTTGCCTCGTCGGCCGCAACGGATCGGGCAAATCGACGCTCCTCAAGATCGCGGCCGGACTCGTGGAGGCGGATCGCGGCACGCGATTCGTCCAGCCGGGGGCGACGATCCGGTACCTAGCCCAGGAACCGGACCTCGGCGGTCACGCGACGACCCTTGGCTTCGTCGAGGCAGGCCTCGCCCCGGGCGACGATCCCTACCGGGCCCGGTACCTTCTCGAACAACTCGGGCTGACAGGGGAGGAGAACCCGTCCCGCCTGTCCGGCGGAGAGGCGCGCCGGGCGGCCCTGGCGCAGGTTCTGGCGCCGGAACCCGACATCCTGCTCCTCGACGAGCCCACCAACCATCTCGACCTGCCGGCCATCGAGTGGCTTGAATCCGAGCTGAAGTCGCTTCGCTCCGCCCTCGTCCTCATCAGCCACGACCGGCGCTTCCTGGAGAGCCTCTCCCGCGCGACCGTGTGGCTCGACCGGGGGGTCACCCGCCGCGCCGAACGCGGCTTTGCTCATTTCGAGGCGTGGCGCGACGAGGTGCTGGCCCAGGAGGAGCTCGAGCAGCATAAGCTCGACCGCAAGCTCGCTGCGGAAGCCGACTGGCTCCGCTACGGGGTCACGGCCCGCCGCAAGCGCAACGTGCGGCGCCTCGCGAACCTCCACGCCCTGCGCGAGCAGCGACGGACCCATACCCGGGCGGTGGGGACCGCAAGCCTGACCTTGGCCGAGGGCGAGGCGTCGGGGACCCTCGTAGTCGAGGCCGAGGGGATCGCGAAGGCTTATGGGGCCGCCCCGGTCGTCGAGAACCTGTCCTTGCGCGTCTTGCGCGGCGACCGACTCGGCATCGTCGGCCCGAACGGGGCCGGCAAGACGACCCTGCTCAACATGCTGACCGGCGTTCTGGCGCCAGACGTGGGCCGGGTGCGCCTCGGCTCGAATCTCCAGATGGTGACGCTCGACCAGAAGCGCGAAAGCCTCGATCCGGCGGCGACCGTCGCGGAGACGCTCACGGGCGGGCGCGGCGACACCGTCGTGGTGGGCGGGCAGGCGAAGCACGTCATCGGCTACATGAAGGACTTCCTGTTCTCGCCCGAGCAGGCGCGCACGCCGGTGGGGGTCCTGTCGGGCGGCGAGCGCAACCGGCTCATGCTGGCGCGCGCCCTGGCCCAGCCCTCCAACCTCCTGGTGCTGGACGAACCCACGAACGATCTCGACCTCGAAACGCTCGACCTCCTGGAGGAGATGATCGACGACTATGCCGGGACGGTGGTCCTGGTCAGCCACGACCGCGACTTCCTCGATCGGACCGTCACCTCCGTTCTGGTCGCCGAAGGGCAGGGCCGCTGGGTCGAGTATGCCGGCGGCTACACCGACATGGTCGCCCAGCGCGGGCAGGGCGTGCAGGCGAGGGCGGTCGAGAAGGCCGGCCGCCTGAAGGCCGATAAGGCGCCCGCCCCGGCGTCGGCCTCGGGCAAGCGCAAGCTCAGCTTCAACGAGCAGCATGACCTGAAAACCCTTCCGGCCCGAATGGCGGAGCTCGAGAGGAAGATCGCGAAGCTCCAGGAGACCCTGGCGGATCCCGGCCTCTACACCCGCGATCCGGCCCTGTTCCAGAAGGCGAGCACCGCGCTCGCCGGGTTCCAGGCGGATCTTGCGGCCGCGGAGGACCGCTGGCTCGAACTGGAGATGCTCCGAGAGGAGCTGGAGGCCTGATGCCTTGGGCGCATTGACGCCATGACGAGCCGGCTCCAGAACTTGGGGCCCGCCGCGGTGCCGGAAAACGTTCGATGCCGACTATCTACCCCGTCGCGAGCTTGAGAGCCGACCCGCCATCCCTAGCGCCCGACTACGTCTCGACCCGCAAGCGCGCGCCGTCGAAGCCTCTCGTCCTCCTGCCGCACACCCTGTCCGAGCTCACGGGTCCCGTCTACGGGCACGAGAGCGTGGTCGAGGGCGACGACGACCTCACCCGCCAGCATACCGGCGAGCCCCTGGGGGAGCGCATCATCGTGTCCGGCCGGGTGACCGACGAGAGCGGGCGCCCCGTGCCCAACGCCCTCATCGAGATCTGGCAAGCGAATGCGGCGGGACGCTACGTGCATGTGAAAGACGTTCACGATGCTCCCCTCGACCCGAACTTCACGGGGGCAGGCCGGGTGGTGACGGATGGGGACGGCCGCTATCGTTTCACGACCATCAAGCCCGGCGCCTATCCCTGGCGAAACCACCACAACGCCTGGCGCCCGGCCCACATCCATCTGTCCCTGTTCGGGCCGAGCTTCCTGACGCGCGTCGTCACGCAGCTTTATTTTCCGGGCGATCCCCTGCTGGCCCTCGATCCCATCTTCCTCTCGATCCCGGACGAGCGGGCGCGGTCGCGGCTCATCTCGCAATTCGACATCGAGACCACCCGGCCCGAATGGGCGCTCGGCTACCGGTTCGACATCGTCCTGCGCGGGCGCGAAGCCACGCCCGTCGAGGAACCGCACGATGACTGACGGTCCCGACGGCGGCGAGGTGATCACGCCCTCCCAGACGGTGGGTCCGTTCTTCGCCTATTGCCTCACTCCCTCGGCTTACAAATACCGCCAGGTCTTCTCGAGCGACCTGACCGCGCACGGGGCGGAGGGCAGGCGCATCCACATCGAGGGCCGCGTGCTGGATGGGGACGGCGAGCTCGTGCCGGATGCCATCATCGAGATCTGGCAGGCCGATGCGGCGGGGGCTTACGCCCGGGCCGACCAGGGCGCCAACGCCGCCTTCCGGGGCTTCGGGCGGGCGGAATGCGACGGGGAGGGGCGATTTGCCTTCACGACCGTGAAGCCCGGCCGAGTTCCCGGACCGGGGGGCGCTTCGCAGGCGCCTCACATCAATGTCGGCGTGTTCGCGCGCGGCCTCCTGAAACGGCTGTTCACCCGCATCTACTTTGCCGATGAGGCGAACGAGGCCGATCCGATCCTGGCTCTCGTTCCCGAGGGCCGGCGCCCCACGCTCATGGCCGAGCCCTCGAGCGCCGGGTCGACGCACTACACCTTCGACATCCGCCTCCAGGGCGACGCCGAAACCGTGTTCTTCGAGGCGTGAGAGGAATCATGAAGCGAACCCAGGTCGGTATCGTCGGCGCGGGCCCGGCCGGTTTGCTTCTCTCCCACCTTCTCCACCTCGAGGGCGTCTCGTCCGTGATTGTGGAGAGCCGCAGCCGACGCCACGTCGAGGAGCGGATCCGGGCGGGCGTCCTGGAGCAGGGTACGGTCGATCTCCTGGAGGAGGCCGGCGTCGGCGAGCGGATGCGAGCGGAAGGGCTCGTCCACCGCGGCATCGAGCTTAAATTCGCCGGGGCCGGGCACCGCATCGACCTGGCCGAGCTTACGGGCGGGCAGGGCGTCACCGTCTACGGCCAGCACGAGGTAGTCAAAGACCTGATCGCCCGGCGCCTCGCCGACGGGGGCGAGGTCCTGTTCGAGGCCGAGGACACGTCCGTTCATGGGATCGACACGGACGAGCCGACGATCCGCTACCGTCATGGAGGAGAGGAGCGGACGCTCTCCTGCGACTTCATCGCGGGCTGCGACGGGTTTCATGGGATCTGCCGGTCTGCCGTTCCGGCCGGTGTCCTCAACACCTTCGAGCGCGTATACCCCTTCGCCTGGCTCGGCATCCTCGCCAAGGCGCCGCCCGCCTCCGAGGAGCTGATCTACGCCAGTCACGAGAACGGCTTTGCCTTGCTGTCCATGCGTTCGCCCGAGATCAGCCGGCTCTACCTCCAGGTTGCCCCGGACGAGGCGGTCGAGGCCTGGCCGGACGCGCGAGTCTGGGACGAGCTCCAGCGGCGTCTTGCGGGCGGCGAGAACTGGCATCTCACGGAGGGGCCGGTCACGCAAAAGAGCATCACGGCCATGCGCTCCTTCGTGGTCGAGCCCATGCAGTACGGGCGGATGTTCCTTGCAGGGGATGCCGCCCACATCGTCCCGCCGACGGGCGCGAAGGGCATGAACCTCGCGGTCGCCGACGTGCGGGTTCTCGCTCGGGCGCTGGACAGCTACTACCGCACGGGGCGGACCGACGCGCTCGAGGGCTACTCGGCCACCTGCCTGCGTCGCATCTGGAAGGTGCAGCGCTTCTCCTGGTGGATGACCTCGATGCTGCACCGCTTCGAGGACGACAACGCCTTCGACCGGCGCCGCCAGATCGCCGAACTCGAATACGTGACGAGTTCCCGCGCCGCCGCCGCGACCCTCGCCGAGAACTATGTCGGGCTGCCGATGGAGGCTGCTGGGTAGTGCAAGCCCGCGATGGAGGCGGCGACCCAGGTGCAAGCGGCGGTCCGCCACGCTAAGAAGAGCCTATGACCTTCTCGGCCCTGGACTCGTCCCTTACCGGTCCGCTCTTCGCCACCGATGCCATGCGGGCGGCGTTCTCCGATCGGGCTCGGATCGGCGCCATGATCCGTATGGAGGCGGCTCTGGCGCGGGCGCAAGGCTTGCCCGATCTCGCCGTTGCGCTCGCGGGTTTCTCGCCCGATGCCCTCGACCTCGACGCGCTCGGGCGCGAGACGGCTGTCGCCGGCGTGCCGACGATCCCCTTCATCCAAGCCGTCCGGGAGCGCCTGCCGGCGGATCTCGCGCGCTCGTTCCACCGGGGCGCCACCACGCAGGACGTGCTCGACACGGCGCTCGTGCTGCAGATGCGCGACGCGTTCGACCTTATCGCCTCCGATCTCGACGCCATCCTCCAGGGCCTCGCCCGGCTCGCGGACGAGCAGCGCGGGACGCCCTGCGCGGGGCGCACCTACGGCCAGCATGCGGCGCCGGTGACGTTCGGCTTTAAGGCGGCGGTCTGGCTCACGGGCGTCGCCGAGGCGGCGGCGCAGCTGCCCTGGCTCCGGGAGCGGGTACTCGTGGCCACCCTCGGCGGTGCGGTCGGAACCCTGGCCACCCTCGGCGAGAAGGGCCCCGCCGTGCTCGACGCGTTCGCCCGGGATCTCGGCCTTGGCACGGCCCCCCTCGCGCCGCATACCCTGCGCGGCCGCATAGCCGACACCGGAGCCTGGCTCGCAACCCTCATCGGCGCCCTGGCCAAGATGGGGGGCGACGTCGCCCATCTCGCCTCGACGGAGGTCGGCGAGGTTTCCGAGCCGCACGTTCCGGGCCGCGGCGGCTCGTCGGCCATGCCGCACAAGCGCAACCCCGTCTCGTCGACGGTAATCCTCGCGGCCCACGCGGCCGCGCGAGGACACGTGACCGTGCTCCTCGACGCCATGGCGGCGGCCCATGAGCGCCCGGCCGGCCTGTGGCATGCGGAGTGGCATGCGCTTCCGTCCCTCTTCGGCCTGGCCTCCGGCGCCTTGCGCGAGGCGAGGGCGCTTGCCGAAGGCCTTGTGGTCCACTCCGACCGCATGAGAGCGAATCTCGACCTGAGCCGCGGGCTTCTCTTTGCGGATGCGGCGGCGGCTCGGCTCAGCCCTCATCTTGGCGCCAAGGAGGCCCACGCCCTCGTCGAACGCGCGGCCGGGCGCGTGCGCGACGGGGCGGAGAGCCTGGAGACCGCGCTTGCGGAGCTGACCCCGCACCCCGTCGACGACGCCTTCGATCTTGCTCCCGCGATCCGCGCGGCCGGCCCCTGGATCGACAGGGCCCTCGCCGAGGCGGCCCGCATCCGCAGCACTCTCAACGCCAGGTGATCCACCATGCCCCTCGTCACCGCCAACGGCACGCCGCTCTTCTACGACGTCACCGGACCGGACGGTGCGCCCGTCGTCGCGTTCTCGAACTCCCTCGGAACGACCCTGGAGATGTGGGACGCGCAGGTGCGCGCGCTGGCGACCCGCTTCCGCTGCCTGCGCTACGACACCCGCGGCCACGGCCGCTCGCCCGTCGCAGCAAGCCCTCACTCCATCGACGATCTCGCGGACGACCTCGCGGGGCTCCTCGATGCGCTCGGCATCGACAAGGCGCACGTGGTCGGGCTGTCCCTCGGCGGCATGACCGCCCAGGCCTTCGGGGTGCGCCATGCCGGCCGAATCGAGAGCCTGTCGCTCGTCGCCACGGCGGCGCATCTCCGGGGCAATTGGGACGAACGCGCCGCGCTCGTGCGCGCAGGCGGGATGGCGGCCCTCGTCGATGCCGTCATGGGGCGCTGGTTCACGGCCGACACGCTGGCGCTCGGGCCCGATCTCATCCGCCCCGTGCGTGAGCGGTTCCTGTCCATCGACCCGGAAGGCTACGCGGCCTGCTGCCTTGCGATCCGTGACATGGACCTGCGGCCGCAAATCGGCTCGATCGCGGCGCCGACCCTCGTGGTGGCGGGCGAGGACGATCCGGCAACGCCCCTCGAGATGCTGGAGGAGATCGCGGGCCTGATTCCGGGCGCGGAACTCGTCGTCGTTCCGGAGGCCGCGCATCTCGTCAGCGTCGAACAGGCGGACGCCCTCAACGAGATCCTCCTCAGCTTCCTCGCCCGGGTCGCCGGCGAGCGGGAGTCGCTCGGCGGCCTGTTCGAGATCGGGCTCGCCAACCGCAAGAGCGTGCTCGGCGTCGACCACGTGCAGCGTTCCATGGAGAAGGCCAACGGCTTCTCGCAGCCGTTTCAGAGCTTCATCACCCGCATGGCCTGGGGCGAGGTCTGGGGCGATCCGACCCTGCCCTGGAAGACGCGCTCGCTCCTGACCCTCACCATGATGGTGGCGCTGCACCGGGAAGAGGAGTTCAAGCTGCACCTCCGCCCGGCGCTGAAGAATGGCGTCACCCTCGACGAATTGCGTGCGATGCTGATCCAGGCAGCGGTTTACGCCGGCGTCCCGGCCGCCAACGCCGCGTTCCGCTGGGTGCGGGAGGTGCTGGGCGACGAAGCGGATGCGGTCGCGTCGGGAGGAGAGCAGGGGCTTTCCCCTCCCTCCTAAGGGGAAGGGTGGGGACGGCGCCGCGTTATGTCGCCACCCGCCGCATCAGCCGCTCCGCCCGCTTCAGATGCGGGCGGTCGATCATCTCGCCGTCGATGCCGACGACACCCGCATGGGGATTGGCTGCGAAGGCGTCGATGACGGAGCGAGCCCAGGCCACCGCTTCTGGCGACGGCGTGAAGGCCTCGTTGATCACCGGCACCTGCGCCGGATGGATGGCCATCTTGGCGACGAACCCGTCGCGCCGGGCCTCCCGGCATTCGGCGGCAAGGCCCTCGACGTCGCGGAAATTGGTGTAGACCGAGTCGATGGCATCCACCTCCGCTGCCGCCGCGCCGAGGAGCGTGAGCGCCCGGGCGATCCGGTAGGGCTCGGTATAGGCCCCGCGCTCGTCCCGGTTCGTCTCAGCCCCGACATCGGCGGAGAGGTCCTCGCCGCCCCAGGTGAGGCCGGCCAACCGATGGCTGGCTCCCGCGAAGGTGCCCAGGGCGAAGACCCCTTGAGCCGTTTCGGTCGCGATGGCGATCACCCGCGTGCGGCCGTCCTCCAGGTCGAACTCCGCCTCGCGTACGGCGAGCTTGGCTCCAAGATGCGAGACGTCGGGGCCGCCTACGGCCTTCGGCAGCATGATGGCGTCCGGAGCGCCCTCCATGACGCCGTCGAGATCCGCATCCGTGAGGCCGGTGGTGAGTCCGTTGACCCGCACGATCAGACGCGGCCGTCCGGCCTGCGGGCCCGCCTCCTTAAGGAAGCCGGCCGTGACCCGGCGCGCCTCGTCCTTGGCGGTGATGGCCACCGAGTCCTCGAGATCGATGATGAGGGCGTCGGCGCCCGAACCCATGCCCTTCTCGAGCTTGCGGGCGCTGTCGCCCGGAACGAAGAGGAGGGAGCGCATCAGACGGCGACCGTTTCGGTGCGCTTGCGCATGAAGGCCTGCCGGCGGCACTCGGCCACGAGGGTGCCGTCCTGCTTGTAGGCCCGGTGGATGAAGTCGACGATGCCTGCATCCGGGCGCGAGCGGGATTCGCGCTTGGAGGCGACCTCCGTCGTCACGTTCACTGTATCGCCCTCGAACAGGGGCGCCGGGAACTTCACGTCCGTCATGCCGAGATTTCCGATAGTGGTGCCCACCGTCGTGTCGTTCACCGAGATCCCGATCATGAGGCCGAGGGTGAACAGCGAGTTCATGAGGGGCCGGCCCCATTCCGTCTCGGTGGCGCAGAAATGCGCATCGATGTGGAGTGGCTGCGGGTTCAGCGTCATGTTGGAGAACAGCATGTTGTCCATCTGGGTCACCGTCCGCGTCAACCGGTGCCGGAACATGGCGCCGACGGTGAAGTCCTCGAAATAGAGGCCGCCTCGCGGGTGGCGCATGCCTTCGTCCATGGAAAACCTCGCAAACTTTGGGAAACCCGCTCGAGCGGACAGGGGTGTTTAGGTTTCATTTACCATAACGGGAGCAGTCTCAAGGGGCGGAAGAAGCTCCCACCCGATCGGCACCCATGTTCCTGTTCACGACGCCCCAGAACCGCTCGACGGCATCCGGCAGCGTTCCCCAAACGCCGGTCGTCGACGCCATCCGCCAGGGGGCGGAAAAGACGGGCGTCGGCTTCGACTACCTCCTGAAGACCGCCCAGCGCGAATCCGCCCTCAATCCGGGCGCCAAGGCGCCGACCTCCTCGGCTACCGGCCTCTTCCAGTTCATCGAGCAGACGTGGCTCGGCCTGATCAAGAGCGAGGGCGCGAAGGCCGGCCTGCCCGACATGGCGCAGGTGGTCTCGACCCGGCAGGACGGAACCCATGCGGTGACCGATCCGCGGATGCGGCAGGCCATCCTCGAACTCCGGCAGGACCCCGAGGTGGCATCCGTCATGGCGGGGGCGCTGACGCAGAAGAACCGGGAGCAGCTGACCGCAGAGCTTGGCCGGGAGCCGAGCGGGGCGGACCTCTACATCGCTCACTTCCTCGGCGCCCGCGGCGCGGCGGATCTCATCCGCACCGCCGAGCGCAGCCCCGGCCGCGCCGCGGCGGCGGACTTTCCGGACGCCGCGGGAGCCAACCGCACGATCTTCTACGACCGCGACGGTCGCGCCCGAGGGGCGGGCGAGGTCTACGCCATGCTCGCCCAGAGCCATGCCGGCACGAGCGCGGCACCGGCTTTCGCGCCGGACCGGCCGCTCGCCTTCGCGCAGACCGACGGACCGGCCTTCCACGGCCTTTTCCAGACCGCGGGACGGAGCGGCGCGGTCTCCGAGGCGGTGGCGAAGCTCTGGCGAACCGGACGCGGCGAGGCCGGCGTGCAGACGGCGGCCCTCGCCTTCTTCCCGAACAGCACCGGCGCCTCGACGCTGCGCGACGCCGTCCCGTCGGCCGAGAACGCGCCCGCGGCGGTGCCGTTGCCGCCCCCTCGGCCCGACGCGCCTCCCGCAACAAAGCGCGTGAACCCGCTCGATCTCACCTCCTTCATGAAGTGGCGCAGGACATGATCATCCGTCACTTCTTTCAGGGCTAACCTGGACGCTGCTGGACAACACAACGTTCGGCAACGCTCACATTTTGCTTCATGATTCGTCCTGAGCGGTGGTACATCGTCCGCGTCCATCCCGGCTTCGGTGCGTCCCCAGCGTGTCCCCGACTCTGGGGACGCAGGAATTGGCGGTGCACATGAGGCGGCTCCTGACTGACGTACTGCTGCGTAGCACGCAGCCTCCAGCGACGGGTCGCCTCGAACTGATCGACGAGCGGACGTCGGGTCTCGCGTTCAGAGTGACGAGCAGCGGAGCAAAGTCTTGGTGCTACCGCTTCCGCGATAGTGCGGGCCGTACCAGCCGCGTGACCCTCGGTGCTTACCCGGCGGTATCTTTGGCAGCCGCCAGGGAGCGAGCAGTCCAGCTCCGCGGGCAAATTGCGCTTGGCGTAAACCCTGTTGAAGTGAAGCGACGCGAGCGCCAGGAGGCATCCGCGAAGACGGTCAAGGCTGTAGCGGAAAGGTTCGTGCGCGAGCATGTGCAGCGAAAGAAGCGCCCGGCAACGCTCGACCAATACGAGCGGCTTCTACGGCTCTACGTTCTGCCGCGTTGGGGCTCCCGCTCGCTTAAGAGCATAACCCGGGCGGACGTGGTGGAACTTGCAGAGGGTCTGATCGACCAGGGCAAAGGGATCACGGCGAACCGGACAGTCGCCATGGTGAGTTCCTTGTATTCGTGGGCAGCCGATGCCGGCTTCGACGTGCAGAACCCAGCCGCGAGGCTAAGACGACGCGCCGTCGAGACCCGGCGAGCACGCGTGCTGACAGACCACGAGTTGCGGTTGCTCTGGAATCGGATCACTCAGGAACTCACACCTCGCAGTGTTGCGTTAGCGCTCCGACTCCAGCTCCTGCTGGGTTGCCGGGTGGGCGAGGTTGCAGGCATGCAACTGCAAGAGTTGGAGCATCTAAGCGATCCGGAACGCGCTGTTTGGACGATTCCTGCCGCGCGGATGAAAGGCAAGGCTTCACACACTCTCCCTCTGCCGGAAGCGGCGCTTGCTGTCGTGCGAGAGGCGTTCTTGTTGAGCCGTCCGACTTACGAGCAACCAGCGGTCTTCGTGAACAACGGAAGGGCTCTTGTGACTGCTGATGTGGTGCGCGCCTGGGATGCTGCGAGCCGCCATCTTAAGCGTGATTCGGAAGGCTCAACCTGGACTGTCGATAAGCCTCGAACGCACGATGTGCGTAGGACCGTCGCTACCCGGCTGGCTTCCCTGGGTATTCCGGCCGAGGATGTGTCAGCAATCTTGGCACATGGGAGCGCGAGCATCACTAAGCGCCACTACGATCAACACGGTCGCCTCCCTGAGAAGCGTCGCGCGCTCCAACGCTGGCATGACGCCCTCGGACCCATCGTTGAACGCGTGAACGTGGAGGCTGGGTAGAAGAACAAACCAGCACGGGGGCTGTGGCAGCACTGGCCCACACAACCTGGATTTAGTCGGGGCAGCATTCCGCAGAGTGGATCTGTTCGAAAACGGCAAATTCTGTCGGGAAGACATGTGCTGTCGACTGGCGTGATAGTGGACAGACGTTATAACGCTGAAACTCGAAGGTTACGACCTGTCGTTCATAGGCCTCTACTTGTCGCATTGCATCTTTTATTTGATAGATCGAGTCAATACGCTAACGTATTGATTGATTCAGCTTTTCACTTTGGTAAGATCATTAAGCTTAGCAGGTGCTATACGATCCTTGCTGCTTGAGCACCGTTGGCGATCCTCGCTCTCAAATGCTCGGCGACCGTTGAGACCGCATTTCAAAGGAACAAGGCCATTACAAGTCAGCGCTCAACGCACGACACGGAGCTTGAGTCCTCCGGGCCTGAGGACGAGCGGCTCGGCTGGGAAGCGCCGGTGGCAGCCTGCTCACCTGCTGCTCCCACCACGCCCACTCGGGCCGAGCAGCGCCGGATACGGGCGGCCAAGCGCCAACTCGCAAGCAGGGCAGCGCCTCCTGAGGTGCGGGTTGGTGAGGACGAATACTGCAGGCCCGTGCTCGGCCTGCCCCACACGGATGGGGAGGGCTGGCTTGCCCGCGCCAAGGTGGCGTTCGGCACCGTGTCGGCCGCCTTCGTTGAGGCTGAGATCGGACGACTGCTGAACGCTCTGCGCAGCCGAACCAGCACGCTGCCGCTCGAGACGGAGGTCAACGCGGCTCTGGCGGTGATCGAGGGCTTGCAGCCGCGCAACGAGGCTGAGGCCATGCTCGCCTGCCAGATGGCGCTCGCCCATGTCACAGCCGTCGAGTTGCTGGCGCGCCTGTCCCGCATGGATCCAGGGCTCAGCCCCGATCAGGCGCAGGCCGCAGGCACTGTCGCGGCCAAGCTGATGCGAACGGTCGCGGGTCACTACGAGGTGCTCACGAAGGCCCGCAAGCCCGCCGTTCAGGTCGTGCGGGTGGAGCGCGTGAACGTCGAGGCGGGAGCCCAGGCCATCGTAGGCGCGGTCACCGGGGCAGGGGCCCAGCCCGAAACAGGAGGTCAACCCTATGAAGCGCACCACGAGCGAGCCCGAGAGCCTCAGAACCGCACCGCGCTGCGGGGCGAGAACCCGGGCGGGCTCACCGTGCGAGCGGGCGAGGGCTGCGGGCCGGACGCGGTGTCACCTCCACGGAGGTGCACCCGGCAGCGGCGCTCCGCCCGGTGAGCGCAACGGGCGCTACCGCCACGGCCGATACACGGCGGAGGCGCGGGCTGAGGCAAACCACATCAGGACAATTTTAGAGAAGAGGTAATCCGGACTTCAAGGAGAATGGCGAAGCTGGATGAGGGCGCCGCGCCAAGGAGCAATACATTGCCCTGACGTCTCGCAGCGGAGATCGGGTTCGTCGTGAGAACACTATGACCTCACGCGCCTCGGCTTCAGCAATGATGGTAGTTATGCCATCGAAGCCTCCAGGACCGGCTAACTCGACCGACCTCTGTCGAACGAGATTTTGACTCGGTTGCCCACAGTCAATGCCCGAGAAGTGAGCATGGCTCCAGACTACGACGACGAGGCCGAGAGTTCCCACCCGCTGCATGAGGTGTTCAGGAAGAACAGTCGGCCCTGGCAAGGTTTCTGGTGGTGGCGCGACCGGGCTGTGATGGAGCGCAACGCCGTTCGCACTGTCCTGATGGGAGCGGGTATCGAAGTTAGCGAGCTACGGTCGCGGACGGACGACCCACCCGACTGCGAAGCGATGATCGACGGCAGGCGATGCGGGATCGAGGTGACCGAGTTGCTGCACCGACCTGCCCTCGAGCGGTCGATCCGGGCTGTTCGCGCGAGGGAGGAGGGCCGTGAACCTGATCCGAATGCGCGTGAGGCCTACTTCACCTGGGAGCGCGAAGACGTACTCGAGGCCCTTCAGGGCCTGATTGACCGAAAGGACCAGGCCGAGACAAAGGGGGGCCCATACTCCCGATACATCCTTGTGATCGTTACGGACGAGTTCGTCCTCGACCAGCACACCGTTGCGCAGTTCCTCGACGGCGCTACCTTCAACGCAACTTACATCACAGACGTTCTGTTCGGCCTCTCATATCACCCGAGTTCTGAGCCGGGCGGAGGATCTTACCCTGTTTTCACGCTGCACTGCGTGTCACGCGAAGCTTGAGCTTCAATACGCCTGCGAATGTATCTGTGTTTCGGTGCGCTCGGCTATCCGGTTACCTGATGAAGGCGCTTTCAGATGGAGGTATGTGGAGCGGAACTCGCCCGGAGTTCTTGGAGGACGCGATTGACGTGAACCGTCGAAATGCCCATCGCCTCACCGATCTCGGCCTGGGTCATGGGCAGGTCGCAGGGTGTGGTCCGTTCTCGGAGCAGGCTGGTGACCATCACTCTCCCCGGAAGGCGCGGTTCATCTGATCGGCAAGCGGCTTGGTCAGGTAGGAGAGTGCGGTGCGCTCTCCCGTCTTGATGAAGGCCTCCACGGGCATGCCCGGCACGAGCTTCAGATCCTTGAGGTTGGCGAGTTCTGCCGCGTCCGCCGCCACCCGTACCGTGTAGTAGGCCGCACCCGTGGTCTTGTCCTGCGTCAGATCGGCCGCGATCCGGCTCACCCGGCCGCGGATCTCGGGCGTGGTGCGCTGGTTGAACGCCGACAGCCTGAGCACCGCATCCTGCCCGGGGCTGAGCTGGTCGATGTCCCGCGGCTCGACCCTGACCTCGATGGCGAGATCGTCACCTTCCGGCACAACCAGCATCAGAACGTCGGCCGGCGCGATCACGCCGCCCACCGTGTGCACGCCAAGCTGATGCACGACGCCGTCGAGGGGCGCGCGAATATCGATACGCTTGAGCTGATCTTCGGCGGCCACGCGCTTCTCAGACAATTCCGCGACCTTGCCCTGGATCTCGCGCAGTTCCTTCGCCACCTCGCTTCTGAGGTCCTGGTCGACCTGCAGGATCTGCAGCTCCGTCTCCGAGATCTTGCCCCTGGCCTCCGCCACGCTCGCAATCAGCTGGCCCTGCTCACCCTTGAGGCGGGTCTCCTCGCGCCTCAGAGCCGTCACCCGCGTGATCGGGATGAGGTTCTTGGCAAAGAGCTCCTGAACGCCCTTGAGCTCGCTCTCAATCAGCTTGACCTCGTCGCCCTTGGCGCGCGCCTGCAGCTCCAAGCCGCCGATCTGCTGACCAAGCTGCGCCACCCGCTGCTTGAGCTGCGCCCGCAGGCCGTCCCGCGACTCGCGGCGAAGCTCGAACAGGCGCTGTTCGCCCGCAACGAGGTCCGCCACCTCCCGGTCTCCATGGCGGTTCGCCAGCACCGGCGAGACCTTGATGCGGGCAAGCCCGTCCCGCTCAGCCTCGAGCCGCCCCTGGCGGGCGGCGAGCTCATCGAGCCCCTTCGTCACCACGGCAAGGTTGGCGCGCGTCACCGTCTCGTCGAGCCGCACCACGAGGTCGCCCGCCTTCACGGGGGTGCCCTCGCGAACCCGGATCTCGCCCACCACCCCACCGGTCGGGTGCTGGACCTTCTTTACGTGGCTGTCGACCACAACGAGACCCGGCGCCACAACGGCGCCCGCAAGCTCGGTGGTTGCCGCCCAGCCTCCCATGCCGCCGCCCAGCACCAGAAGGGTGACGAGGCCTGCGAGAAGATGGCGGCGCAAGGAACGGTCGGGAGCGCTTGCGGGACCAGTCATGACACACCTCCGGCGATGGCCTTGGCGGCGGGCTGCATCGGGATGGGCGGGTTGGAGGTCTGCTGAACCGGACGCATCGTCGGGCGCAGTACCTCTTCTTTGAGGCCGAACGCCTTCTGCTCGCCGCCCTGGATCACCAGAACATGGTCGAGCCCGGCCAGAACGCTCGGCCGGTGGGCTACGACGACCGCGATCCCGCCGCGCTCGCGCACGCTGAGGAGCGCCTGCGTGAGCGCAGCCTCGCCCTCAGCGTCAACGTTGGAGTTCGGCTCGTCGAGAACCACCAGGAACGGGTCGCCATAGAGCGCGCGAGCCAGCCCAACGCGCTGGCGCTGGCCAGCCGAGAGGGCAAGGCCGCGGCTGCCGATGGGGGTCTCGTAGCCGCCGGGAAGCGCGAGGATGAGATCGTGCACGCCAGCGAGCATCGCCGCCTGGATCACAAGGTCAGGATCGTCCCCGGTGCGAAAGCGCGCGATGTTCTGGGCAACGGTGCCGGAGAACAGTTCGACGTCCTGGGGCAGATAGCCGATATGGCGGCCCAGCATCTCCGGCAGCCACTGGTCGAGGGAGGCCGCATCGAGCCGAACCCGGCCGCGGGCCGGCGCCCACACCCCGACGAGCGCACGCGCCAGGCACGACTTGCCCGATCCGCTCGGGCCAATGACGCCAAGCCCAGCGCCCGCCTGAAGGTGAAAGCTGACGTCGCGGAGGAGGACTCGCGTCTCGCCGGGAGGAGCGACGCTGAGGCCCTGCACCGACAGGCTGCTCCTGGGCGTGCGCAGGGGCAGGGGCTCGCCGCGCTCGGGCAGGCTCGCGAGCAGATCGCCCAAACGTCGCCAGCTCTGGCGCGCCGCGCCAAAGCCCCGCCAGTTGGCGATGGCAAGCTCGACGGGCGCGAGCGCACGCGCCGAGATGATGGAAGCTGCGATGATGATGCCGCCGGTGGCCTCGCCCTGGATGACGAGGTAGGCGCCCACCCCCAGCACGGCCGATTGCAGGGCCATGCGCAGCACCTTGGTGATGGCGCCAAGCCCGCCCGTGACGTCCGAGAGGCGCTGCTGGCCATGAACGAAGGCGCGGTCAGCCGCCTGCCAGCGCTCGGCCACCATGGGTCCCATGCCCATGGCGCTGACCACCTCAGCGTTGCGCCGGCTCGCATCGGCAAGGTCATGGCGCTGCGCGGCAAGGCCCACCGCCTCCTTGGACGAGCGGCGGGAGAGTGCTTCGGTCAGGAGCGTGAGGATGACGAGGAGCAGCGCCCCGCACAGGGCCGTCCACCCGATCAGCGGGTGAAAGAGAAAGCAGATGGCGAGGTACAGCGGCAGCCAGGGCAGGTCGAAGAAGGCGGCCGGTCCGCCGGAGCTGAGAAAAGCGCGGATCTGATCAAGATCGCGCAAAGGCTGGCCCGCATCGGCGCTGCTGCGCAGGAGCGGGATCTTGAGGGTCAGGGCGAACACGCGGGCGGCCAGGCGCTCGTGCAGCGAGGCTCCGACGCGCACGAGCATGCGGCTTCGGATGAGATCGAGAAGGCCCTGAACGGCAAAGAGCCCGGCCACCAGGAGAGCCAGACCGATCAGGGTCGGAATGCTGCGGGAGGGGATGACGCGGTCATAGACCTGCAGCATGAAGATCGAACCCGTCAGCATGAGCAAGTTCACAGCCCCGCTGAACACGGCGACCCCGAATAGAGAGCCGCTGCACCGCCGCAAGGCACGGGAGAGTTCGCCACCAGCAGGGCTTTTTGGGTTCATGAACTAAAGCCCTCTCAGCGATCAACGAAGTGCGGGTTTGGACCGGGCGAGGAGCCGCCCGGTCCGGTTGTTGGTCACGCCGAGGGCTTAGCCCAGCATGACGTCGTTGATCTGCACCTTGGTGCCGAAATCGTCCAAGGTGTCGGCGAAAGCCGTGAGAGCCTCCTGCGAGGAGGCTTTCTGGATCTCACCGGCGGCGATGGGCAGAACGAGCTTGTAACCTGCCGTGCCGTCCACCTCGCCCGGAGTCCCCTCTCCGTGACCATCGAGCGTCGTCAGCCCATGCAGCACGATCTCCCGGTTCTCCAACGGTGCCTCATCGAGCAGTGTCGCGAGCGCGCCATTGGCCGGATCGGACAAATCGTATGTCTGGGCAAAGACGAATGAGTCGCCGGAGGGGGTCGGGAAGGTCGCCACGCCGTCGTCGTTGGGGGAGCTCAGGTTCAGCAGAATGGGGCCGTAGGTTTCGAGACCTTCCGCGAGCTCGATGAAGCCGTCGCGGTCGTCGTCCTGAGCTAACGTTGGAACGTTCGAATCGCGGCCGTCCTCAAAGCCATGGATGTGCTGAACGTGGGTCTTGCCCGGCTCGACCCCGGTTGCGGCCGTGATGACGGTGAGCTGGTCGCCGTCCCGCAACAAGAGGGCGCCGCCTTCCGCGTCCGAGTTGTTGAGCTCCTCCAGCTCCGCGAAGTAGTAGTCGTCGGCGTTGACGAAGGCCCTCAGGAAGCCCGAGAACGTGAGCTGGCCAAATGTATCGACAGGGCCGTCGGCCGCTTCGCCATCTCCGCTGGCGTCGGTCGTCCCCCCACCGGCGGAGCCGTCATCGTCGGCGCCCCCGTGGCCATTATCGCCGGTGCCGTGGCCGGAGTCGTCCGTCACCGCAGCGGCCTCCATCGTCTCGGCATCCGCCGTACCGTCCTCAGCATCGCCCGTCACCGTGGTGTTGACGTCGCCAGTGTCGTCATCATCGGCATCGACCGCGTGAACGTGGTTGCTCTCGAAATTGTCGAGAGTGTCGACGAACGCAGCCACCGCTGCTTCATTCGACGAGGCAACCTCGATCTCTCCAGATGCAATCGGCAGGAAGCCTTTGAAGCCAGCCGTCCCGTCCACTTCGTTTCCGGTGCCCTCGCCCTGACCCTCGAGCGTCGTGAGTCCGTGGATGACGATCTCGCGGTTCTGCAAAGGCGCTTCATCGAGAAGCGTGGCGAGCGGGCCGTTGACCGGATCGGACAGATCGTAGGATTGGGCGAACAGGTAGGAGCTCCCTTCGGGGCGCGGGAAGCCGGCTGCCCCGGCGCCCTCCGGCGAGGTCAGGTCGAGGAGAATGGGACCATAGGTTTCCGCACCCTCGGCGACCTCGATGAACCCGTCGCGGTCGTCGTCCTGAGCCAGCGTGGGGATGTTGGCTTCTCTTCCGTCCTCGAAACCGTGGATGTGCTGAGCATGGGGCTGCCCGGCCTCGACCCCTGAGGCCGCCGTGATCACCGTAAGGGTGTCTCCGTCCTGGAAGAGGAGTGCGCCGCCCTGGGCATCCGAGTTGTTGAGCTCTTTGAGGTCGGCGAAGAAGACCCGGTCCGCATCCGCATAGGCTCGGAGAAAGTCGGCAAAGCCGAGTTCGCCGAACACCTCGGTGTGGCCAGCAAGCCCAAGACCAAGAAGGCTGCTGGTGCCGACCGTCGTCGTGCTGGTGCTTGCTGCCATGCTCGTACCTGACGAGTGGCCGTGATCGGCGTGATCGTTCTGAGCCATGCTGCGCTCCTCAGGTCAGGGAATTGACCCGGCGCAGCAAACTGTTTCGTCCTTCAACTTGTTTCAGCTTAGCTATCAAATTACGCCAACAACAAAACGTCATTGGACAGTGCTGGATGACATGCTAATCCTTGGTTCTACTTACGTAAGTCGTGATCACCGGACGCGTTTGACGCTCGTGATCGTTCCGGCTGGAAGCTCGCCTGTGATCTGCCGCGACTGCGCTGCACTGACGAGGGATTGGTCGTCCCGCACCAGATCACGGTCAGCCTCGAAGTAGGCCGTACTCCCGTCGTCGTAGTGCACCGTCAGCATCGTCGAGGCGCTCTTCTTTCGCGACCACGTCGCTGTCGAGAGGGGTTTGTCATTGTAGGTCATCATGCCCTCGCACGCGGTGGCCGAACCGGGGATACACCTCAACATGAGCAATAGATGCAGTGAGACACAGGTTTATTTGATTGATGCTCAATAGTGTCAAGCTTCGGTCCAGATGATCGCGGCTTTTGCATGTTTAAGGCTGCAAATAGAGCAGCATCGTACTTGTGGAGTGTGCCGTGTGACCACAGCTACAGAGCCCGATACAGACCATCAGGATTGCATCACATGCGGATCATCTCACTCGCTCTTTCGTGCGCAGTGCTCGCTCTCTCGGCAGGCGCAGCATCAGCCCAGCAGCAGTTCAACGGCAACTGGAGCGTTGAGGTGATCACCGAGACCGGCAGTTGTGACCGGGCCTACCGGTTTCCCGTAGTGATCCGGAACGGGCAGGTGAGCTACGGCGGCCCGGAGAGCGTGAACGCCTCCGGCAAGGTCACGCCAAGCGGCAGCCTGCGCGGCACGCTCGGGCGCGGGTCGGCGCAGGCCAGTGTTGTGGGCAACCTCATGGAGCGCTCGGGGTCAGGCACCTGGACGGGCTCAGGCAGCCTGAACTGCACCGGCCAGTGGCGGGCCGAAAAGCGCGCCTGAGCGAACGGCTCGGCTGGCTACTGTCATCGGCAATCAACGGAGCGGCTGTCGTGTGATCCAACTTGGGTACCCCTCATTTGCACCATCCTCAAGCTGGTTCAACAATGCTGGCTTGACCAGTCAAAACAGACTGCTAAGATCGAAACCATTCTAAGTGAACCAGCGATCTCCATGTTCGTCCGAGCTTACCTTCGCGCCTCCACCGATGAGCAGAACGCCACCCGAGCCCAGAAACAAGTCGAAGCTTTCGCGGCAGAGCGTGGCCTGACCATTGCCGCGACCTATGTGGAAAACGAGAGCGGGGCAAAGCTCGCCCGCCCCGAGCTGTTCCGCCTCCTCTCCGATGCCCATCCCGGCGACATCCTGCTCGTCGAGCAGGTCGACCGCCTCTCCCGCCTTGACACGGCTGATTGGGAACGCCTGAAGTGGGAGCTTGCCGCGAGGCAGGTGCGTGTGGTGGCGCTTGATCTCCCTACCTCGTGGGTTATGGCGAATGCGAAGGCCGACGAGTTCACCGCTCGCATGTTCGACGCTGTCAATGGCATGATGTTGGACGTGCTCGCGGCAGTGGCCCGCAAGGACTATGAGGATCGCCGCCGCAGGCAGGCTCAGGGGCAGGAGAAGGCCAAGGCCGCAGGACTTTACAAAGGCCGGAAGGAGAACGTCGCCCGTAACAAGGGCATAGCTACGATGCTGAAGGCGGGCTCCTCGTGGTCGCAGGTCCAAGCGGCTACTGGGTGCAGCCGCGCTACGGTGGCGAAAATCGCTAAGCGCATGCTCGCACCTTCTGAAGCCGCGTAGCCGTGTCGATACTATTCAGCCCCAGCATGCCAGCCCTTCCCGGTGGACCTCAGGAGCAGAACGCTTCGACGACGCCCTGCTGTTGAAGTTGCTGCTCTTGCGAAGGGCACCACCGCTGAGGCTTCGGTGCGTCGCCTCCCGATTTACGGATCGTGCCATGACGGCCTCGTCGCATCGGTCCGCCCGGATGGATGTGGCGCACCGCCTTCCCGGAACAAGCATCACCCCCATCCGTTCGACCTACAGCCCGCTCCTTTTGAGAGCGGCCCGGAACAGACCCATGAAGCGGCCGCGCCGCGACACTCGAAGAGACGCTCAGGCGATGGTGGTCGGCCATCCAGCAGGAAAGGACCTTGTCACCGACACCGAGGCCAGCGCGCAAGATCGAATCGCGGCTGGGTTGAGAGCTTTGTATGCGACTGTGTTGGACCAACCTCTGCCCGACCACCTGGAGCGCCTCGTGCAGGAACTCGGCAGTGGCTCGGGCGTCACCCATGAGCGTTGATCCACCCTTGCGGGACGAGATGCTCGCGATCATCCCGAACCTCCGAGCGTTCGCCATCTCGCTCACGAACAGCCCGGATCGAGCCGACGATCTCGTTCAGAGCACCATTATGCGCGGTTGGGCCAACATCGAGCGGTTCGAGCCCGGCACGAGCATGCAAGCGTGGCTTTTCACCATCCTGCGCAACCTATTCCACTCGGAGTACCGCAAGCGCCGCCGGGAGGTGGAAGATGGCGACGGGGCATACGCCGCCAAGCTGTCGGTGGAGCCTCATCAGCAACATCATCTCGACTTCGAGGACCTCAGAACGGCCCTCGCACGCCTGCATGTCGAACATCGCGAGGCACTTTTGCTCGTGTGTGCTGAAGGTATGGCCTACGCGGAGGCGGCCGCGATCTGCGGGGTGCCCGTAGGCACCATCAAGAGCCGGGTCAACCGTGCAAGAACACGGCTCGCCGAGTTGCTGCACCTCGATAGCGAGGTCGAGCTTGGACCCGACAAGGTGACCAAGGCAGCCCTTGAAGCGCGTTGAGCAATCAGCGTGGTCGTTTCAAAGCCGACACGGCTGCTCGAAAGCAGCTAAGCCCGGCTGATCTCCAGCCGAGGTTCACGTCCCTAACGCTTGTCGGTGTCGTAGACCTTGGTTTGCGTTCCGCCCGTCATCGACGAAGTCGCGGAGGACGCTTTGCGGCTTCGCATGAAGTACCACGCCGCAGCGGCAGCAAGGGCCAGGAGCAGAAGCAGCCAGAGCGGGTTGAAGCCTGCGTCAGCCGCCGGAGCCGTTGGACCAGGAGCCGGGGTGCCTGGGGCCGTAGTAGCCTGAGCCAGGGCCGCTGAGGTCAGCAGGACCTGGGTGACGAGCGTTGTCGTGATCACGCGAAGCATGGCGACCTTCCTCCACCCACATGGGCACAGGGGCAACGTAGCGGTACAAGACCCGTTCCGGTGTTCTTGGGCCGGAAGGTGACACGCTCACTCAGGCTCATCCTCGACGGTGCTGCTCGCAGCTTGTTGCTCGTACCAGACAAGGCACTCTTCCACGAAGGCTGGGTCTTCCTCCATACGCGCGATCAGAGCGGATGCGAACTCCAGCAGAACCGGTGTCGGCGTTGCCTCATCGCCTGCCTCGACGAGGTCCTGAAGCGGCTGGCTCAACACCAGATCGGTCCGAAAGCCGTTCTCGCCAACAGGCGTCAGAATGACGGCGATCTCGCCAGCTTCCAGGGTCAGCACCGTCTGACCGCCCTCGGGAACTTGTGCCGTTTCGGAGAACTCGTCCGGCATCGGGTGGCTCCTTGCGGCGGATGCCCGGTCCTGCACCGAAATGCAGGGCTCCGGCTACCTTCTCCACACCCTGGGTTGCGCTCACCAGCGACCAGCGTCCGGGGCACGGTGGGCTTTGTAGGGCGAGTACGTGCGCCGGGTGCGGGCGTAATCGGGAACACTTTCGCTTTGCCGCCCGCCAGCCATCAGCTTGGCCAGCACGAACCCGAGGGTGGCTCCCGCCGCGAGGGTCACGAGCGGGTAAGCGG
>DASZBD010000038.1:0-119889 GCA_035944475.1 Microvirga sp. | reverse complement strand
GCAGATCGAGGAGACCACCTCGGACTACGACCGCGAGAAGCTCCAGGAGCGTCTCGCCAAGCTGGCCGGCGGCGTGGCCGTCATCCGCGTCGGCGGTGCGACGGAAGTCGAGGTCAAGGAGAAGAAGGACCGCGTGGACGATGCGATGCACGCCACCAAGGCGGCTGTCGAGGAGGGCATCCTGCCCGGCGGCGGCGTCGCGCTCCTGCGCTCCGTGAAGGCTCTGGCGAACCTGAAGCCCGCGAACGAGGACCAGCGCACCGGCATCGAGATCGTCCGCCGCGCTCTGCAGGCTCCGGCCCGGCAGATCGCCCTCAACGCGGGCGAGGACGGCTCGGTGATCGTCGGCAAGATCCTCGAGAAGGGCAACTACGCCTTCGGCTTCAACGCCCAGACCTCCGAGTACGGCGACATGTTCGGCCTCGGCATCATCGACCCCGTCAAGGTCGTGCGGGCGGCGCTGCAGGACGCGGCGTCGGTGGCCGGCCTCCTCATCACCACTGAGGCGATGGTGGCCGAGATGCCGAAGAAGGCGGCCACACCCGCCATGCCGGCCGGCGCGGGAGGCATGGACTTCTAAGGCGTCACGCCGTCCTTTCCGACCGCTGAGGTGCGGGTCGAGGGACCCGCACCTTTTTTCTTAGCCTCGCGGCTCCGGGCCATGGACTCCCTTAACAGTCAAGCTATCGTTGCGTCAGGGCGCAGCGGGGGCGTGAACGATGGGTTGGGAAGGTCTCGGCCTGCTTCTGGCCGCCTGCTTCGCCTCCACCATGGCCGGTGCTCAGGAGGCCGCCGCTCCCCTCACCGTCATCTTCAGCAGCGTCGAGATCGGCCCGTCGGCCTACGTCAATGCCGGCTTCAAGCGCGCCCTCGGTGTTTCCCTCTACGAGGAGGGCTTCCTCGTGATGGGCAATGTCGGCGGCGGGCGCCGGCGGGAGAAGGTCGCCCAGCCCTGGGGCCTCAGCCGCGTCGACCACCTATCCGCTGAGGCGAGCCTCCTTGCCGGCTATCAATGGAAGACAGAGCGCGCGGTGGTTGCCGTCTTCGCCGGCCCGGAGCTCCAGCACAAGCAGCCCGTGGTGGACGGGGCGATCCTGGAGGCGGAGCGGTCCAGCATCGGCGGCCGCCTCATGGCGGAGGTCTGGGCGCATCCGACCGAGAACACGCTGGCCACCGGAACGCTGCTCGTCGGAACGGCGCCCCAGCGGATCTGGACGAGAGCGCAGTTCGGCTGGCGCATCCTGGACGGCGTCTATGCGGGGCCCGAAGCCGTCTTTTCCGCCGAGGAATCCTACCGCGAAACCCGCTTCGGCCTCCATGTCACGGGACTGACGTTCGGCGCCTACACGTTCAACCTGTCGGGCGGCGTTCTCGTGGCGGACGACGACAGGCCGGGCGGCTATGTCGGCCTGACGATGCATTTCAACCTCTAGTGTCCATGTCGAGTTCGGCGAAGAACCGCCGTGCGTCGGCGGCGATCTCGGTCCGGCGTCCGGGGTCCAATCGGGCCAGGGTGCGATACGGCATGGCAAGACGCGGGTTCGCCTTCAGCCGGTCCTCGTTCTCGATGAGGAAGTTCCAGTAGAGATAGTTGAAGGGACAGGCCCGCGGCCCGGTCTTGGCCTCAACGTCGTAGGCGCATTCCCGGCAGTAGTCCGACATGCGGTTGATGTAGGCGCCCGAGGCCGCATAGGGCTTCGAGCCGAGCATTCCGCCATCCGCCCACATCACCATCCCGTGGACGTTCGGCAGCTCGACCCACTCGAAGGCATCCGCGTAGACGACGAGGTACCATTCCTCGATCTGGGCCGGGTCGACCCCGGCCAGAAGGGCGAAATTGCCCGTCACCATCAGCCGCTTGATGTGATGCGCATAGGCGTGCCGCCTCGTATCGGCGATGCACTGCCTCAGGCAGTTCATGTCCGTCTCCCCCGACCAGTAGAACCAGGGCAGCGGACGCCGGGCGTCCAAGGCGTTGGTCTGCGCATAGCCCGGCATGGCGAGCCAATAGATCCCGCGCACATATTCGCGCCAGCCGATGATCTGGCGGATGAAACCCTCCACCGCGTTGAGCGGGGCGCGCCCCTCCCTGTAGGCCCGCTCCGCCGCCCGGCAGACCTCCTCCGGCACCAGAAGGCCGACATTCAGCGCCGGCGCCAGCAGCGCGTGATAAAGGAACGGGGCTCCGGCCCGCATCGCGTCCTGATAGTCGCCGAAGGACGGCAAGGCCTCGCGAGTGAAGTGATCGAGGGCGCGGAGCGCGTCGGCGCGGGTCACCGGCCACGCGAAGAGCTCGAGGTCGCCGAAATGATTGCCGAACCGGCGTGCCACGAGGGCCAGCACCTCGCGGGTGACCGCATCGGGCTCGAAGCGCAGCCGCTCGACGGGTGTGAGGGTCGCCGGCAGGGGCTTTCGATTATCCCGGTCGTAGTTCCACGCGCCGCCCTCGGGCTCGCTCCCGATCATGAGGAGCCCGGTGAACCTTCGCATCTCGCGATAGAAGAACTCCATCCGCAAAGTCCGGCGCCCCTCCGCCCATCGGGCGAAGGCGGCTCTCGAACAGAGGAAGCGGTTGTCGTCCCGGATCTCGAGCGGCACATCGAGTTCTTCGCGCCAGTCGCGCATCATCTCGAGCACCCGCCACTCGCCGGGCTCCGCGACGACCACCCGGTCGGGCCAATGGCGGGCGACGGCTCGCTTCAGTTCGCCGCCGAAGCTGCCGCTATTCGCCGGGTCGTCGAGCCGCACGTAATCGACCTCGATGCCCTCCGCCCGCAGCTCCTCGGCGAAATGCCGCATGGCCGAGAGGATGAAGGCGATCTTCTGCTGGTGGTGCCGAACGTAGGTCGCCTCCTCGTGGACCTCGGCCAGGAGCACCACGTCCCGTTCCGGATCGAGATCCGCCAGGCTGGCGATCGACCGGGTGAGCTGATCGCCCAAGATGAAGCGAAGGGTCCTCATGTTCCCCTATTGTTCTTGATCGTCTGCGAGGAGTCGAGTCCTTTCGGAATCCTGTGCGGGGCGAGCAGCCGGATGACGCATCACCTTGGCTGTCCTAGGTAGAAGGCGAGGTTCCGCCGGGCGGCGGGGCGCTTCACGGAAGGGGCCAGATGCGTTTCGCCTTCGCGGGCATCGATTTTCTCGGCGACGTCTTCCACACCTTCATCGACCGGGGGTGGGAGCCCGTGAAGCTGTTCACACGCCCTTGCGACAACGTCTACGACTTCAACGACGTGACCGTAGGCCGCGCCCGGCAGCTACGTATTCCGGTGCAGATGGCCCGCATCACCCCGGCCGACCTGGCGCAGCTGAGGAGCCTGCGGTGCGATGCCCTCGTGGTGGCGGGCTACCCTTGGCTCGTGCGGGGTTGGGAGCCGCACATTCCGTTCGGCTTCAACTTTCACCCGTCGCCCCTGCCCATCGGCCGCGGCCCCTACCCTCTCTTCCAGGCCATCCTCGACGGCGCCGCGGAATGGGGGATGACCGCCCACGTCCTCGCCCCCTCCTTCGACACCGGGCCCATCGTGGCGCAGAACCGGTTCACGCTTGCGCCGGACGAAACCCACGACACGCTTCTAGCCAAGTGCCAGATGGCGGGCCGCCGGCTGGCGGCGATGCTCGCAGCCGACCTTCCGCGCCTCTGGGCCGGGGCCGAGTTCCAGGGCGAGGGATCCTACTGGCCGCGCATCACGGAGGCGCGCCGGACCCTCGATTTCACCCGCGGCGTAGCCGAGGTGCTGCGCCAGGTGCGCGCCTTCGGATCCATCGAGACCATCGCCCGGGTCGGCGGAAAACGGCTCTATGTCTGGCAGGCGTCCGGGTGGACGGAAGACCACGCCCACGCGCCCGGAGACGTGGTCCACCGCCATCGCCGCCACATCGTCGTCGCGGCGCAGGACGGCTTCGTGCAGATCACGGGCTGGAGCGCCGTGCCGCCCGGACCCTCCCGTGAGCCGGACCGCTGATGGGCAAGATGCGCAGGAAGGGCGACCTGCCCCAGAAAACCTGCGCCGTCTGCGGGCGGCCTTTCGCCTGGCGCAAGAAATGGGAGCGGGTCTGGGACGAGGTGAAATACTGCTCCGACCGATGCCGGACGGAAGCCCGCAAGAGCTAACCCCGCAGGGCGTCGAGCGCCGCCGCCGTATCGACGTCCTGCAGCACGGCCGGGTCGTCCGCCGGCCACAGCACCACGTCGTCCCGCCCGCGCAGGAGCGGCCCGGCTCCGGCATCCCCTGCGAGGCGAGCCACTTCGGGCGCAAGGAGATGCGAGAGCACCACGGGGTTCCCGCGCCGGCCGTCGTGAACCGGGACGAGAGCGGCCGGGCCACCCGCCCCGCGCCATGCTGCCGCGAGGCGGTCGATGAGGGTGGGCTTCACCCGGGGCATGTCGCCGAGGAGCACCATGGCCGCACGCTCCGGCGGGAGCGCGGCGAAACCGGTGCGCAGGGACGTCGAGAGGCCATCGGCGAAGGCGGGGTTGAAGGCGAGCTGGAGCGGCAAGCCGTCGAGAGCCGCTTCGATCTCGGGCCTGCGGTGCCCTGAGACCAGGATCACGGGATCCAAGGACGACGCCAGGGCTGCTTCGGCGACATGCTGGATGACGGGTTTGCCGTCGAGATCGGCCAGGAGTTTCGGCGCCTCACCGAAGCGCGTGCCCCGCCCGGCCGCGAGGACGATGGCCGCGATGCCGGTCATTCCTCGGCGCTCGCGCCGCCGGCCCGGGGCTGGGGCCGGGAGACGATCTCCATGAGGAGGCCGCCGACGCCGAGCCCGGTGATGTCGGCCCGCGTCACCGGCACGTCGGCAAGGAGGCGCTGAAGCACCCAGTCGAAACCGTTCTCCTTCGGGGAGCGCGCGCAGCCGGGCGCGCCGATGACCGGCCTTCCATCGAGGGAACCGACGAGGAGCAGATTGCCCGGGTCCACCGGCATTCCGAAATGCTCGACGCGCCCGCCCGCCTGCTCGAGGGCCGCCGGGATCACGTCGCGCCGGTCGGCGATCGCCGAGGCGCCGAACACCACGATCAGTTCGGCCTCGTCCGCGGCCTGCCGGCGGATCGTCGCCGCCAGGGCGTCCTCATCGTGCTCCACGCGCGCTTCTTGCGAGACGACGGCGCCGGCGGGCGCAAGGCGCGCCTCCAGCACCTGGATCGTCTTGTCCACGACGCTCGTCTTCAGACCTGGCGTGAGCGTGGAGATGACGCCCACTCGCCGCCGCCGATAGGGGGCGACGCGCAGGCCCCCGCCGGCCGCCTGGAGCGCCCGGGAGAGCGTCGCATCCGGCACGGCGTAGGGGATGATCTTCACGGTGCCGATCATCTCGCCCAGGACGACGGGCTTGAAGGCGGGCAGCGTCGCTGCGGTGATCGCCTCGTCGACCCTGTTGATGCCGTCGACCGCCTCCTTGTCGACGAGGAGGATCCCGGCGTTCAGGGCGAACAGGTTGCAGCGTCCGGTGAAGGGACGCTCAACCTGTACGCCGGCGCCAGCCAACGCCTCGGCGAGACGGCGCGCGGCTTCGTCTTCGCCGACATCGCCCGATTCGAGCTGCACGGCCGTAAGGCTGCCGATGCCGGCCCGCTCGAGCCGGCCGGCCACCTCGGCTGAGATCACGCTTCCCTTCTTCAGCACCACGTCGCCGGCGCGGACGGTGTGGGCCGCGATGGCGCCGACCGCCTCGGCCACGGGAATGGGACCGAACTTCACGCCCGACGCCTCCGGTCCTGGCGGAGCGTCGCGACGATCTCGGCGAGGACGGAGAGCGCAATCTCGGCAGGCGATACGGCGCCGATGTCGAGGCCGATCGGCGCGTGGATCCGGGCGATGCCGTCCTCACCGAAGCCCGCTTCCTTTAAGCGCTCCACCCGGCGGGTATGGGTCTTTTTCGAGCCGAGCGCCCCGACATAGAAGCACTCCGCCCGGAGCGCCGCCTGGAGCGCCGGATCGTCGATTTTGGGGTCGTGCGTGAGCGCGACGAGGGCCGTGTAGCGGTCGAGCCCGATGCGCGGGAGCGCTTCGTCCGGCCATTCGGCCAACACGGGCACACCCGGGAATCGCTCCGGCGTCGCGAAGGCGGTGCGGGGGTCGACAACCGTGACGTCGAGGTCGAGGCCGCGGGCCATCGGCGCGAGCGCCTGGCTGATGTGAACGGCCCCGATCGCGAGAACGCGGACCGGCGGCACCTGAACGGTGAGGAAGATCTGGCGCCCCTCCGCCTCCACGAGCCCGCTCCGGCCCTGTCGCAGGCGATCGCGCAGGAGGTCTGCAAGCGGATCGCTGTCAAGGGCGCTCTCCTCCACGAGGCGCTGTGTTCCCTCCGCCACATCGGTGACGAGCACCGTGGCGCGGCGGGCGGCGCGCTCGGCGTTGAGGGTTTGCAGCAGATCGAGGCGCATGGGTCAGGAGCGGTCGAGCGCGAGGCGAGCGCCAAGGCCGACGAGGATCGAGCCGCCGCCGAACCGTACGATCTTGCGGCCGATCCCTCCCTCACCTTTGAGGCGGCTCACCACCGTCGAGGCGATCACGATGGTGACGATGTCCACCAGTGAGAAGACCAGATTCACGAACGTTCCGAGGATGAGGAACTGCGCCCAGATCGGCAGGCTCGCGCCGGGATCGACGAACTGGGGCAGGAAGGCGATGAAGAAGATCGCGACCTTCGGATTGAGAAGTTCGACGACGATGCTCTCCACGAAGGCACGGCGCGCCGATTTCGGCGTCACAGCCGGGGAGTCCGGTGCCGAGGCGCGGCTGCGCATCATGTCGATGCCGAGCCAGACGAGGTAGATCGCCCCCACGATCTTCATGGCCGCGTAGAGTTCCGGTACGTGACGGAAGACGGCCGACAGGCCGAAGGCTGCCGCGAAGACATGCGCGTAGCAGCCGAGGTGAATGCCGAACGCGGCCATGAACCCGGCGCGGCGCCCGCGCGCGAGGGTCTGGGCTGCGGTGTAGAGGAGCGCCGGCCCCGGAAAACAGGCGAAGACGAGAGTGGCGGCCGCAAAGGCCAGGAGAACGTCGAAGCCCGGCATCAGTCGACCCGCTCGACATAGACGCGGATGCGCCCGCCGCAGGAAAGGCCCACCTGCCAGGCCGTCTCGTCCGCCACGCCGAATTCCAGCATGCGCGGCTTGCCGTCCTCGATCACGTCGACCGCCTCCGTGATCACGGCGCCCTCGACGCAGCCGCCGGACACTGAGCCCAGGAAATTCCCCTCCCGGTCGATCACGAGATGACTGCCGACGGGCCGAGGCGCCGACCCCCAGGTCTCGACGACGGTCGCGATGGCGACGCCGCGCCCCGCGCTACGCCAGGCCTCGGCCTCTTTTAGGATGTCGGTGTCGGTGGACAGCATCGATTTCCTCGCCGTCGGTCCGGCGTGTGGAGCGTTTCCAAGACTTATATCCGGTATCGGCTCGCCTGGCCCCTGAAAGTAAGCGTTACGCGACCTCGCGCAACCACCGGCCGGGAGCGGGCCGCCCGGCGCCCCCGCCAGAAAGGGCTGCACACAATTCGCCCATGGAGTGGAGCGAGTGGATGGGGCGAAAGTCGTGCACGTGCGGCAGCATGGCCCGGATGCCGGAGGCCCTCGCCTCGAAGGCGTCGAACCGCAGGAGCGGGTTCAGCCAGATGAGGCGGCGGCAGGAGCGCTTCAGCCGGTCCATCTCGAAGGTGAGTTCGGGGGTCACCTCCCGCTCGAGGCCGTCCGTGAACAGCAGGACCACGGCGCCCTGCCCCAGCACGCGCCGGGCCCAGAGCCGATTGAAGGTGCGAAGGGCGTGGGAGATGCGCGTGCCGCCCTCCCAGTCCTGCACCCGGGCAGCCGCACGGGCGAGGGCCTCGTCGGGGTCGCGGCTCGCGAGCTCCCGGCTGATATTGGTGAGGCGGGTGGCGAACACAAAGGAGTGAACGCGGCGGCGCTTCTCGGCGAGCCCATGGAGGAAGTGCAGGAACAGCCGGGAGTACTCCGCCATGCTGCCCGAGATGTCGACCAGGGCGACCAGGGGCGGATGGCGGGTGGCGGGCGAGCGGAACGCAAGATCGATCCCCGCTCCTCCTCCGCGCAGAGACCGGCGGAAGGTCCGGCGCGGATCGATCCGACGCCCATGCGCGTCCGCGGCGAAGCGGCGGGTTACGACTTGGTCGTCCGGCAAGCGCATCTCGGCGATGAGGCGCTTGGCCCTGGCGATCTCCTCCACGGACATTTGGGCGAAGTCCTTGGCCTTCAGCACCTCGCGGTCTGACACGGTGAGACGCGCCGAGAACTCCGTCTCTTCCTTCGGCGGCTGCGGCGCCCCTTTCTTCTGGGGGGCGAGCGCCTCGGCGACCCGGAGCGCTCCCGCCCGCGGCTTCTCCTCCTTCTTGGCCCCCGGCGGCGCGACGGGCGACATCTGGGCGATGAGCTTTTCCATGAGCGCCCGCCGCCGCCAGAAGATCCTGAAGGCTTGGTCGAACAGGATGCTCTGCTCGCGGCGCTTCACGAAGACGGCGTGAAGGGTCCAGTAGAAATCCTCCCGCGCTCCCACCTGCGCTGCCTCAACGGCGGCAATCGCATCGAGCACCGCGCCGGGCCCTACTGGCAGGCCCGCGGCGCGCAGAGCCCGGGCGAAATAGGCGATGTTATCGGCAAGGTGGCCCGTGCCGCTGGCCTCGGTCACTCGGCGGCCCTCGCCTCACCGCGTAACTGATCGAGCAAGACCTTGGCGCGGCTGCCCTGCATGCGCTGGATGTCGTCCTGATATTTCAGCAGGACCCCGAGGGTGTCGGAGACGAGGGCCGGATCGAGGGCGACGGCGTCGAGTTCGACGAGGGCCGAGGCCCAGTCCAGCGTCTCGGCGACGCCCGGAGACTTGAACAGCTCCTCCCGGCGGATCGCCTGGACGAAAGCGACGATGTCGCGGGAGAGTGCCTCGGGCGCACCCGGCACCCGCGACCGCAGGATCCCGAGCTCGCGCTCGGCGTCCGGGTAGTCGACCCAGTGATAGAGGCAGCGGCGCTTCAGGGCGTCGTGGATCTCGCGGGTTCGGTTCGAGGTGATGATGACGATGGGCGGCTGCGCCGCTTTCACCGTGCCGAACTCGGGCACGGTCACCTGGAAATCGGACAGCACCTCCAGCAGGAAGGCTTCGAAGGCCTCGTCGGTGCGGTCGAGTTCGTCGATGAGAAGCACGGGCGCCCCGCCCTCCCCGGCCTGCAGAGCCTGGAGGAGCGGGCGCTTGACGAGGTAGCGCTCGGAGAAGAGGTCCGCCTCCAGGGCGTTGCGGTCGACCCCGCCCCCTGCCTCGGCGAGGCGGATCGCCATCATCTGCCCGGCATAATTCCACTCGTAGACCGCCGAAGCGACGTCGAGCCCCTCATAGCATTGCAGCCGGATGAGATTGCGGCCGAGGGCCGACGACAGCACCTTCGCGATCTCGGTCTTGCCGACCCCCGCCTCGCCTTCGAGAAACAGGGGGCGCCCGAGCTTCAGGGCGAGGAACAGCACCGTGGCCAAAGACCGGTCGGCCACGTAGCCGGACGATTGCAGCAGCAAGAGCGTGTCGTCGATGGAGGCGGGGATGGTGGCCAAGCGACGGGACCTTGGGATGGCGGATGGGCCCAAGTTAGAGCGGCGGGATGCCGTTGTCATGCAAGCGGCGGGTGAGAGGTCCAGCAGGGCTGGATACGCCGCGGTTCTCTCCTCCCCCTTGAGGGGAGGAGGTGGAGGTGGGGGTGAACCTCGACATCTCCGGACAACATACGGCCGCCACCCCCACCCCTGACCCCTCCCCTCAAGGGGGAGGGGCATTAGCGTGTCGCTTCAGCCCCGGGCGGTGGCGGCCTGCACGGCCCGGCGGGTCATCACGCCGATGAGGTGGGCCCGGTAGGTCGCGTCGGCGTGGATATCGCTGTTCAGACCGTCCGCCGAGGCGCTGAGGCCCTCGAGAGACTTCGTCCCGAACCGGCCTTTCAGCGCCTCCTCGGCCTCCGTCCAGCGGAACACGCCGTTGCTGCCGGCCCCCGTCACGGCGACGCGCACGTCGCTCGCGCGCTTTGCCACGAACACGCCGACGAGGGCGTAGCGGGAGGCTGGGTTGCGGAACTTGGCGTAGGCGGCCTTCTGCGCCACCGGGAAGCTCACCTTCGTGATGATCTCGCCCTCCTCCAAAGCCGTGTCGAACAGACCCTGGAAGAAGTCGTCCGCCGCGATCTTGCGCTTGTTCGTCACGATGGTTGCGCCGAGGGCGATGCAGGCGGCAGGGTAGTCGGCCGCCGGATCGTTGTTGGCGATCGACCCTCCGACCGTGCCCCGGTTGCGCACGTGCGGATCGCCGATCATCTCGGCCATCTCGGCGAGGGCCGGGATCGCCTCCTGAACTTCGGCCGAACCGGCCACCTCCGCGTGGCGGGTCATGGCGCCGAGCGTCACCGAACGGGCGGAGCGCTCGATGCCCCGCAGCTCCGCGATCTGCCCGAGGTCGATGAGGTTCGCCGGCGCGGCGAGGCGCTGCTTCATGGTGGGCAGGAGCGTATGCCCTCCAGCGATGAACTTCATGTCCTCGGCCTTGGTGGCGAGGGTCGCCGCCTGCCGCACGCTCGTCGGACGATGGTATTCGAATGCGTACATATGACCCTCCTTATTCCGCCGCCAGCTTGGTCGCGTTCTTCTGCGCCGCCCGCCAGACGTTCTGGGGCGTTGCCGGCATGGTGATGTCCTCGTGCCCGAGCGCATCCGTGATCGCGTTGATCACGGCCGCCGGGGCCGCGATGGCGCCCGCCTCCCCGCAGCCCTTGATGCCGAGCGGATTCGACGGGCACGGCGTCACCGTCATGCCGACCTGGAAGGACGGAAGATCAATGGCGCGGGGCATGCAGTAGTCGTTGTAGCTCGCGGTCACGAGCTGGCCGGACTTGTCGTAGACCGTCCCCTCGAGGAGGGCCTGGCCGACGCCCTGGGCGATGCCGCCATGCACCTGGCCTTCGACAATCATCGGGTTGATGATGACCCCGAAATCATCCACCGCCGTCCAGCGATCGATCTTCGTCACGCCGGTATCGGGATCGATTTCGACCTCGCAGATATGGACGCCCGCCGGGAAGGTGAAGTTCGTCGGATCGTAGAACGCGCCCTCCTTCAGGCCGGGCTCCAGTTCCTGCCCTGAGAACTTGTGGGCGATATAGGCCTGGAGCGCCGTCGAGGCGAAGTCGAGGGACTTGTCCGTGCCGGCGACCGTGAACTTGCCGTCCTTGAATTCGATGTCGCTCTCGGCCGCCTCGAGCACGTGAGCCGCCACCTTCTTGCCCTTGGCGATGACCTTGTCGATCGCCTTGGCGATGGCCGACATTCCGACGGCGCCCGAACGCGAGCCGTAGGTGCCCATGCCGAACTGCACCTTGTCGGTGTCGCCGTGCACGATGCTCACATTGTCGATCGGCACGCCGAGCCGGTCGGAGACGAGCTGCGCGAAGGTGGTCTCATGGCCCTGGCCGTGGCTGTGCGAGCCGGTGAGCACCTCGACCGAACCCGTGGGGTTCACCCGTACCTCGGCCGATTCCCAGAGACCCACGCCGGCCCCGAGGGACCCGACCGCCTGGCTCGGGGCGATGCCGCAGGCCTCGATGTAACTCGAGAAGCCGATGCCCCGCAGCTTGCCGTTGCGGGCGCTCTCGCGCTTGCGCTTGCCGAAGTTCCGGTAGTCCGCCTCCTCCAGCGCCTTGTCCATGGAGGCGTGATAGTCGCCGGTGTCGTAGGTCATGATCACGGGCGTGGTGTGCGGGAACTGGGTGATGTAGTTGCGCTTGCGGAACTTCGCCGGGTCCTGCCCCAGTTCGCGCGCCGCCTTCTCGACGATGCGCTCGACCACGAAGGTGGCCTCCGGCCGGCCCGCCCCGCGATAGGCGTCGACGGGCGCCGTGTTCGTGTAGACGCCGTCCACCTCGCAATAGATCGCCGGGATGTCGTACTGGCCCGACAGGAGCGGCGCGTAAAGATAGGTCGGCACCGAGGAGGAGAAGGTGGAGAGGTAGGCGCCGAGATTCGCGATCGTGTGGACGCGAAGGCCGATGATCTTGCCGCCCTCATCCATCGCGAGTTCGGCATGGGTAACGTGATCACGCCCGTGGGCGTCGGCGAGGAAGGCCTCGGTGCGGTCGGACGTCCACTTCACGGGCCGCTTCACGCGCTTGGCCGCCCACACGCAAACGGTCTCTTCGGCGTAGATGAAGATCTTCGAGCCGAAGCCGCCGCCCACATCAGGAGCGATGACGCGCAATTTATGCTCCGGCGCCACGCCGATGAACGCCGACAGGACGAGGCGCGCCACATGCGGGTTCTGGGAGGTGGTGTAGAGCGTGTAGTTGTCCGTGCCGACGTCGTACTCGCCGAGCGCCGCGCGCGGCTCCATCGGGTTCGGCACGAGGCGGTTGTTGACGAGGTCGATGGTAGTGACGTGCTTCGCCCTGGCGAAGGCCGCATCGGTGGCCGCCTTGTCGCCGAGGTGCCAGTTGAACACCGTGTTGTCCGGAGCGACGTCGTGGACCGCGGTCTTGGCCTGGGTGGCGGTCGCCGTCTCGACGACGGCCGTCAGCACCTCGTAATCCACCGCGATCGCCTCAGCCGCGTCCTTCGCCTGGGCGAGGGTTTCGGCGATAACGACCGCCACGTGGTCGCCCACATAACGCACCTTGCCCTGGGCCAGGGCCGGATGCGGGCCGGCCTTCATGGGCGTGCCGTCCTTGGAATGGATCATCCAGCCGCAGATGAGGCCGCCGATCTTGTCGGCCGCAAGGTCCTCTCCCGTGAGGATATCGACGACGCCCGGCATCTCCTTGGCGGCGCGGGTATCGATGCTCAGGATGTTGGCGTGAGCGTGGGGCGAGCGCAGGAAATAGGCGTATGCTTGGCCCGGTCGGTTGAAATCGTCGACATAGCGGCCCTGGCCGGTGACGAAGCGCTGGTCTTCCTTGCGGCGCACGGGGGCGCCGATGCCGGTGGCATTCATGGGGGTCCTCCTGGAAGGGAGCCTCTGGCGGGCTCTGATCGGTCGGGCAGAGAAAAGCCCGCGCAACCGGCGCGGGCTTGAGGGTCACTCGGCGGCTTCGCGCACCGGTTCCTGCGTCATGGCCTCTGCGCCGGCGGCCACCGCCTTGACGATATTGTGATAGCCCGTGCAGCGGCACAGATTGCCTTCGAGCTCCGCCCGGATGGTCTGCTCGTCGAGGGCCCCGCCCTTGCGGTTCACCATGTCGACGGCCGCCATGATCATGCCGGGCGTGCAATAGCCGCACTGCAGGCCGTGGTGCTCCCGGAAGGCCGCCTGCATGGGATGGAGCTCTCCCCCCTGCGACAGGCCCTCGATCGTGGTCACGACGGACGCGTCGGCCTGGACGGCCAGAACCGTACAAGCCTTCACGGCCTCGCCGTTGAGGTGCACCACACAGGCGCCGCATTGGCTCGTGTCGCAGCCCACATGGGTGCCGGTGAGACGCAGGTTCTCGCGCAAAAATTGAACGAGAAGTGTCCGGGGATCAATGTCGGCGGTGACGGATTTCCCGTTCACCGTCAATGAGACGGCGGCCATATGTGGTGTCCTCCTCCGCGGCCGGATCCTGATGTCCAGCCTCTCTTTGAAATTCGATGCCGTTCCGGCGAATCTGATTGGACTGGCGCAGTGGGCGCGCACCGTCGAGAGAAGTGTGAACCGCCCGAAATGGGCGGTCAAGCGCCGTCTTTCGCCCAAACGGTGAGCCGAAAGACGCGATTAGGCCGCATTTTCAGCCGGTCGGAGGGTCTTGGCGAAGTTCGCGAAGAACTCGTCCGCGTACTTCTTGGCGACGCCGTTGATCAGGCGGCCGCCGAGCTGCGCGAGTTTGCCGCCCACCTGCGCGTCGACGTCGTAGACGAGCTTCGTGCCGCCCGCCTCGTCCTCGAGCCGCACCTTCGCCCCGCCCTTGGCGAAGCCCGCGACGCCGCCCTGCCCTTCGCCCGATATCGTGTAGCCGTTCGGCGGATTGAGATCAGACAGGGTCACGGCGCCTTTGAAGGTGGCCTTCACGGGACCGACCGCCACCTTGGCGACGGCCCGGAACTCGGTGTCGCTCACCTTCTCGAGTTCCTGCACCCCCGGGATGCAGGCTTTCAGCACCTCCGGATCGTTCAGCGCGGCCCAGACCGACTCGCGTTCGGCCGGCAGCATCACCTCACCCTGCATCGTCATCGCCATGGGCCATCTTCCTCTCGCTGGCGCGCGGGCGCGCATCGTTCGCGGCCAATTTAGCCCCTGTGTCGGGCCCGTTGTCGAGAGCGAAGCGCGATCAGCCGCCGAGGGCATGATAGGCGCGGCCTCGGTAAATGAGGGCGGGCCGGCTCGCGCCGAGGTGCATGGCCACGATCTCGCCGATGATCACGTGGTGGGTGGCGACGAGTCGGGCATCCGTCAGCCGGCAGTCGAAGGCGACGACGCTCGTCGCCAGGTGCGGCGAGCCCGTCACGAGCGGGCGCCAATCGCCCACCGTGAACCGGTCCGCGCCGTTGAGATCGGCCCGGCCCGCGAAGGCGTCCGCGACCGCGACATCGTCCATCCCGAGGGTGCTCACGCAGAACACGCCGTTCGAGATGAGCGCTGTGGCCGAGCGTCCGGATGCGTTCATGCAGACGAGCAGGGAGGCAGGCGCATCCGTGACGGGGGTGACGGCCGTCGCGGTGAAGCCCGCCTGCCCCGCGGGACCCGCGGTGGTCACCACGTGCACCGCCCCGGCCACGCGGCTCATCCCCTCGCGGAACAGGACCGCATCGAGGGGCGTCGCGCCGGTCTCGGCGGAGGCGATGGGGGCTTGGGGCTTCGACATGGGGCTCGGGGGGATGTCCCACCCTTGGGCGCAGGAGGCAAGGTGTCGCTCAATATGGCCATCCCCAGCTGTTTTGAAAGGCCGCGGCGCTGGGGCCTCGGCCGACATGCGAGCGCAAATTCTTCGTTGCCAAGGAGTTAACGGACGTTGCTGAGGCCAAGCCGGTTTGATAGAGAGCCGCAACCCTGCGGCTCGGCTTGGCCTCGATCCTGCATCGTGCTTTGCTGGCTTCAACACATAATCAAAACCTCTCCAGAGGGATCAGGCGGGACATGGAAGTCTTCGTACAGCAGCTCATCAATGGGCTGACCCTGGGCTCGATCTATGGGCTCATCGCCATCGGCTACACGATGGTATTCGGCATCATCGGCATGGTGAACTTCGCCCACGGCGACGTGTTCATGCTCTCGGCGTTCATCGCCCTGATCTTCTTCCTGATCCTCACGGCGTGGCTCGGGATCTCGTCCATCGCCCTGGCGCTATTCCTCGTGATGATAATCGCCATGGTGCTCACCTCCCTGTGGGGATGGGCCATCGAGCGCGTTGCCTACCGGCCGCTGCGCGGCTCCTTCCGCCTCGCGCCGCTCATCTCGGCCATCGGCGTCTCCATCGCGCTCTCCAACTTCGTTCAGGTGACGCAGGGCGCCCGCAACAAGCCCATTCCGCCCATGGTCCAGGACGTGATCCCCCTCTGGACGGGGGCGAACGGCTACACGGTCGCGCTCTCCTACAAGCAGATCATCATCATGATCTCGACGGCCGTGCTCCTCACCATCTTCTGGTACGTGGTGCAGAAGACCTCGCTCGGCCGGGCGCAGCGGGCTTGCGAGCAGGACCGCAAGATGGCCTCGCTCCTCGGCATCGACGTGGACCGGACGATCTCGATCACCTTCATCATCGGGGCGGCTCTCGCGGCGGTCGCCGGCACCATGTACCTCCTCTATTACGGCGTCGTCAGCTTCGCGGACGGCTTCGTGCCGGGGGTCAAGGCCTTCACGGCGGCGGTGCTCGGCGGCATCGGTTCGCTGCCCGGAGCCGTTCTCGGCGGCCTCATCATCGGCCTCATCGAGACCTTCTGGTCGGCCTATTTCTCCATCGAATACAAGGACGTCGCCGCGTTCTCGATCCTCGCCATCGTGCTTATCTTCATGCCCTCCGGCATTCTCGGACGGCCTGAGGTCGAGAAGGTCTGAGGAGCCAACCCATGAACGCTCCCGCGATCACCAGCACGGCTCCGCAGACGACGGCTGTCCCGAGCCGCCTCGACGTCGGGGCCGCCGTCAAGGATGCGGCCATCACGGCCGGCCTCACCTTCGGCCTCTCGATCCCGATCCTGTCGTTCCGCACGGATCAGAACGGCGCGCTCCTCTTCCTCACACCCCGGTGGGGCCTCGTCGCGCTCATCTGCACCATCGTCTTTGCCCTGCGGCTCTTCACGCACGCCTTCCTGGCGACCCGCGCCGCCCGCAAGGCGGTGGCGAGTCCGCGCCAGGCGACCGAGGTGGTGGGCGGCTATCCGAGCGCCTTCCAGCGGGTGTCCGGCTTCGGCCTGCCGCTGTTCCTTGGGATCGCGCTCACCTTCCCGCTGATCATCTACCTCGTCCAGGGCGGCCTCAACGAGAGCCGCTACTGGGTCGACCTCGGCATTCTGATCCTCACCTACGTGATGCTGGGCTGGGGCCTGAACATCGTGGTAGGCCTCGCTGGCCTCCTCGATCTCGGTTACGTCGCCTTCTACGCGGTGGGCGCGTACTCCTACGCCCTGCTCTCCACCACCTTCGGCCTGTCCTTCTGGATCTGCCTTCCGCTCGCCGGCATCCTTGCGGCGTTCTGGGGCATCATCCTGGGCTTTCCGGTCCTGCGCCTGCGCGGCGATTACCTCGCCATCGTAACCCTCGCCTTCGGCGAGATCATTCGTCTCGTCCTCATCAACTGGGTGGACGTGACCGGGGGCGGCGCCGGCATCTCGTCGATCCCCCGCGTCACCTTCTTCGGCATTCCCTTCAATGCGGACGAGGACGGGTTCGCGGCACGGTTCGGGCTCGACTTCAACGCGATGCACCGGATCATCTTCCTCTACTACCTCATCCTGGTGCTGGCGCTCATCACCAACTACGTGACCATGCGCCTGCGCAAGCTCCCCGTCGGCCGGGCCTGGGAGGCCCTGCGCGAGGATGAGATCGCCTGCCGGTCGCTCGGCATCAACACCACGAACGTGAAGCTCACGGCCTTCGCCATCGGCGCCATGTTCGGCGGCTTCGCCGGCTCCTTCTTCGCGGTGCGCCAGGGCTTCGTGAGCCCGGAGAGCTTCAACTTCCTTGAATCGGCGATCATCCTTGCCATCGTAGTGCTCGGGGGCATGGGCTCGCAGCTCGGCGTCGCGATCGCGGCCGTCGTGCTTGTCGGTGGTCCGGAAGTGATGCGCAATCTCGGGTTCCTGTCGGCGATCTTCGGCCAGGGCTTCGATCCGAACGAGTACCGCCTTCTGCTGTTCGGTCTCGGCATGGTGGCCATGATGATCTGGCGTCCCCGCGGCCTTATCTCCGAACGTGAACCCTCGGTCTTCCTGAAGGAACGCCGAGCCATCTCAAGCTCCCTCGTGAAGGAGGGCCACGGCTGATGGCCTCCCAACCTTTGACCCAAACGCAAGCGGGCGCCCTGCGCTGGCACAACGATCCCGTCCTCGACGTCAAGCATCTCACGATGCGCTTCGGCGGCCTCGTTGCGGTCAACGACCTGTCGTTCCAAGCGGGCCGCGGGGACATCACCGCGCTCATCGGGCCGAACGGGGCCGGCAAAACCACTGTGTTCAACTGCATCACGGGGTTCTACAAGCCGACGGAGGGCATGATCAGCCTTCGCCGGGACGGATCGGATCTCCTGCTGGAGCGGCTGCCGGGCCATTCCATCAATTGGAAGGCCAAGGTCGCCCGCACTTTCCAGAACATCCGTCTGTTCTCCGGCATGACGGTGCTCGAAAACCTGCTCGTCGCGCAGCACAACCCGCTGATGATCGCCTCCGGCTTCACGATCTTCGGCGTCCTCGGCCTCAAGAGCTTCCGCTCCGCGGAGCGCGACGCCGTCGAGAAGGCGAAGGTCTGGCTCGAGAAGGTGCGCCTCATCGACCGGGCGGACGATCCTGCGGGCGACCTGCCTTACGGCGCCCAGCGTCGGCTGGAGATCGCCCGAGCCATGTGCACGGATCCCGTGCTCCTGTGCCTCGACGAACCGGCGGCGGGCCTCAACCCGCGCGAGAGCCTGGAGCTTAACGAACTGCTGCTCTCGATCCGCAAGGACCACGGCACCTCGATCCTGCTCATCGAGCACGACATGAGCGTCGTGATGGAGATCTCGGATCACGTCGTCGTGCTCGATTACGGCACCAAGATCGCCGACAGCACGCCCAAGGAGGTGAAGGACGACCCGCGGGTGATCGCCGCCTATCTCGGCGTCGACGACGAGGAGGTTGAGAAGGTGGAGGCCGAAGTCGAAAAGGTGCAGGCGGAGGTGCTGTCGTGAGCGTTGCGGGCGTGAATGTTCTCGTCGACGAGACCCGGGCCGCGCAGGCCGCCAAGCAGCCCCTCCTCGCCGTTCGGGGAGTCAAGACCTTCTACGGCAACATCATCGCCCTGAAGGGCGTCGACATCGACGTGAACGAGGGCGAGATCGTCACCCTCATCGGGGCGAACGGCGCCGGCAAGTCGACCCTGATGATGACGATCTTCGGCAACCCGCGGGCGCGGGAGGGTTCGATCACCTTTGCGGGGCGTGACATCACGCGCCTGCCTAGCCACGAGATCGCGCGCCTGTCCATCGCCCAGTCGCCGGAGGGCCGTCGCATCTTCCCGCGCATGACCGTGTTCGAAAATCTGCAGATGGGGGCGTCGGTCAATGGCGGCGCTCACTTCGACCAGGATCTGGAGCGCGTCTGCACGCTGTTCCCGCGCCTGAAGGAGCGCCTTTACCAGCGCGGCGGCACCATGTCGGGCGGCGAGCAGCAGATGCTCGCCATCGCCCGAGCGCTCATGAGCCGCCCGCGGCTCCTGCTTCTCGACGAGCCCTCGCTGGGCCTCGCCCCGCTCATTGTGAAACAGATCTTCAACGTGATCCGGGAGCTCAACGAGAAGGAGGGCATGACCGTCTTCCTCGTGGAGCAGAACGCCTATCACGCGCTGAAGCTCGCCCACCGCGGCTACGTCATGGTGACGGGCACCATCACCATGTCCGGCACCGGCCGGGAGCTCCTGGCCGATCCGCAGGTCCAGGCGGCCTATCTCGAGGGAGGACGGCACTGATGCAGGGCATTCTCTACGAGGAGCCGTCCTTCTTCCTGTTCGCGCTCGTCACCGTCGTCATGGGCGGCTGGGCCGCTTGGATGACCGGGCGCGCCATGGCGATCACCTGGAAACCCTATTGGCAGCTCATCGCCTACCTGATGCTTTTGGCCGGTGCGGTGCGCTTCATCCACTTCGCGCTGTTCGAGGGCACCTTGCTCAGCCTCCAGTTCTACTTGGTGGACGCGGTGGTCATTCTCGTGATCGGCTCTCTGGGGTTCCGCTACCGCCGAGCCCGGCAGATGACCACCCAGTACCGCTGGATCTACGAGCGGACCGGCCCGTTCAGCTGGCGCGAGCGCGCGGCTCAGACGAAGGTCTGAGACCGGGCCATCGGGCTGTTCAATCGCGAAAACCAACTGTTCAACAATCGGTTGAGCGGCGGAAAACAGGCGTGACAAGCCGCAAAAACTCGGCATGATGGCGTCCGGACGGCGGGGAACCGCCGAACCGGGCCGTTTTCACGCGGCCTGATAAAATCATCCAGAGGAGTGACCTCATGAAAAAATTGCTGTTGACCGGCGTTGCGCTCGGTCTCGGCCTCGCGTTCTCGGGCGTGGCCAACGCGCAGATCAAGATCGGCGTCGCCGGCCCCATCACGGGCCCGAACGCCGCTTTCGGCGCGCAGCTCAAGAACGGCGTCGAGCAGGCGGTCGAGGACATCAACGCCGCCGGCGGCATCAACGGCCAGAAGCTTCAGGTCGTCATCGGCGACGACGTGTCGGATCCGAAGCAGGGCGTATCCGTGGCGAACAAGTTCGCCGCCGAAGGCGTGAAGATGGTCGTCGGCCACTTCAACTCCGGCGTGTCGATCCCGGCCTCGGACGTCTACGCCGAAGCCGGCATCGTCCAGATCACCCCGGCCTCCACGAACCCGAAGTTCACGGATTCGGGCAAGTGGAACACCTTCCGCACCTGCGGTCGTGACGACCAGCAGGGCGCGGTCGCCGGCGGCTACCTCGCCGACAAGTTCAAGGGCAAGAAGGTCGCGGTGATCCACGACAAGACGCCTTACGGCAAAGGCCTTGCCGACGAGACCCAGAAGGCCATGAACGCCAAGGGCCTCAAGGAAGTGGCCTACGAGGGCATCAACCCGGGCGAGAAGGACTATTCCGCGCTCGTGTCGAAGCTGAAGCAGGCCCAGGTCGATGTGGTGTATTTCGGCGGCCTCCACACGGAAGCCGGCCTGATCATCCGCCAGATGCGCGACCAGGGCCTCAACGCCCCGCTCATGTCGGGTGACGGCATCGTGTCGGCCGAGTTCGTCTCGATTGCCGGCCCCGGCGCCGAGGGTACGCTCATGACCTTCTCGCCCGATCCGCGCAAGAACCCGAACGCGCAGGACGTGGTGAAGAAGTTCCGCGCCAAGAACTACGAGCCTGAGGCCTACACCCTCTACTCCTACGCTGCGGCCCAGATCCTGGCCGAAGCTGCGAAGCAGGCGGGCGGCGTCGACGGCAAGAAGATGGCCACCGCGATGCGGGCCGGTAAGCCCTTCAAGACCGTGATCGGCGACATCTCGTTCGACAAGAAGGGCGACATCACCCGTCCGGACTACGTGATGTACACCTGGAAGAAGGGTGCCGACGGCAAGATCGACTACACCGGCAACGAGATCGGGATGTAATCATCCCGGCTTGACTTAAGCCGAACAAGCCCGCCCCGGGAGACCGGGGCGGGTTTTTCGTTGAGGGCTCCAATCACCCGGGTTTCCGAGTTCGACGGTTTGTCATTCCGGGGCGAGCGCAGCGAGAGCCCGGAACCTATAACCATCACGGTGCAAGCTGTGCTTGGCGCTGTTGCGCTCCCTTCTGCACCGCTGCTGTTTATGGGTTCCGGGCTCGCCTGCGGCGCCCCGGAATGACAACGGACAGTGTTTCGCTGAACGCATTCCGCGGCCCGAGGCGGGCCCGTCAGCCGAGCCGCCCGAGTGCCGGAAAGGTCTCGAGCAGCCAGAAGGAGGCATCCGTCAGCCAGCCGGCAAGGAAGGCGATGCCGGTGAGGACGAGAAGGCTGCCCATGGCCTTCTCGACCAGGGCGAACCGGGCGCGCATGCGCTTCATAAAGGCGGCGAACGGCTTCATGGCGAAAGCGGCGAGGAGGAAGGGAATGCCAAGGCCCGCCGAGTAGACGCCGAGCAGTAGCGCCCCCTGGCCGACGCTCGCTTCGGATCCCGCCACGGCGAGGATGGCCGCCAGGATCGGCCCGATGCAGGGCGTCCAGCCGAACGCGAAGGCAAGACCCATCACGTAAGCGCCCCACAGGCCCACCGGGCGGTCCACCTGGAATCGTGCTTCCCGGTAGAGGATCCCGATGCGCAGCAGGCCCAGGAAATGCAGCCCCATGGCGATGATCGCGAGACCCGCCACGGTGCTCAGGATCCCGAGATATTGCCGGACGGCCTGGCCGAGGGCCGAGGCGGTAGCCCCAAGGAGCACGAAAACGGTGGTGAAGCCCGCAACGAACAGCAGCGCCGCCACAAGCGCACGGCGCCGGACGGCCCGGTCGTCCCCCGCCGCAAGCTGGTCGAAGGTCGTTCCGGCGAGGAACGAGAGGTAGGGTGGCACGAGAGGCAGGACGCAGGGGCTCAGGAACGAGATGAGCCCGCCGAGCGCGGCCGCTGTGAGGGAGACGTCGAGCATGGGGCGGTTCTATCGCGGCGCCTCCCCGCACGAAAGATGACCGAATCGCCTGTCGCCAGCTTGTGATACGTCCAAGCTTGCGCTTCTCTCGGCCGATGATCGGACCAAGCAACCTCATCACCGACGTCCCCGGCATCCGGGTTGGCCATGCCCAGGACGAGGCTCTCGGCAGCGGGGTCACCGTCGCGCTATTCGACGGCCCCACGGTTGCGTCCGGCAGCGTCCTCGGCGGTGCCCCCGGCACCCGCGAGACAGACCTCCTCGAGCCCGACAAGGTGGCGCCGGGCGCCAACGCCATCGTGCTCTCAGGCGGCTCCGCCTTCGGCCTCGATGCGGCCGGCGGCGTGCAGGCCTACCTGCGCGAGCGCGGCATCGGCTTTGCCGTCCGCGACGCCATCGTGCCGATCGTCCCGCAGGCGATCTGCTTTGATCTCCTCAATGGCGGCAACAAGGATTGGGGGCGCTACCCGCCCTACAGGGAGCTCGGCTACGAGGCGGCGTCGCAGGCAGGCCTCAGTTTTGCCCTCGGCACCGTCGGCGGCGGCTACGGCGCTACCACGGTGGACCTCAAGGGCGGGATCGGCTCGGCGAGCGCCGTCACGTCGTCCGGGATCACCGTCGGCGCGCTCGTGGTCGTCAACAGCATCAGTTCGGCGGTGATCGGGCGGGGTCCTCACTTCTGGGCCGGCGGCCTGGAGATCGGCGCCGAGTTCGGCGGTCTTGGGCTGCCGGATCGCGTCACGCCCGACATGCAGCGGCTTGCCTGGAAGGGCGGGCCGCAGCCCGCCACCACGATCGCGCTCGTCGCCACCGACGCGGTGCTCACCAAGGCCCAGGCCAAGCGCCTCGCAATCGCTGTGCATGGCGGCCTTGCCAAATCCCTGCGCTTCGCCCACGGCCTCTTCGACGGCGACGCGGTCTTCACCGCCGCGACGGGTCGGCAGGCGATGGCGAACGAGGCTGTCGATTTGGTGGAGCTCGGCGCCATCGCCAGCGATTGCCTCGCGCGGGCAGTAGCGCGCGGCGTCTACGAGGCCTCGCCGCTGCCCTTTGGCGGGCTGCCGGCTTGGCGGGATGTATTTGGAAGTCATCGGGTAGGGTAAGCCGCGCAGCGGCACTCTCCTAGGCATCCAGGCACCCACTCGCGCTCACGCGCGAACGCCCCGGCCACCCGCCGGCATCCTCCCTAAGGGGAGGGAGAGCTCACGATCGCGACATCGCTTTCGCCCACTCCCGCAGCGGGGAGAAGGGGAGCACCTCAGAACCGGTCCGCCCTGTAGGGCGCTGGGTCAACGACCGTGTCCGCGCCGGTGATCATCTCGGCGAGGAGGCGGCCCGTGACGGGTCCGAGCGTCAGGCCATGGTGAGCATGACCGAAGCCGAACCAGAGGTTCTTGTGGCGGGGTGCGGGACCGATGATCGGCATCATGTCCGGGGTGCATGGGCGGTAGCCCATCCAGGGCTCGGGATCGACCCGCTCGCCGAGCGGAAAGAACTGCCGCGCCACCGGCTCGGCCCGGGCCAGCTGCACGGGGGTCTTCGGCGCGTCGCGGTTCGCGAACTCGGCGCCCGTGGTGAGGCGCACGCCGTTCACCATCGGCACCAGGAAGTAGCCCGCATCGAAATCGAGGGTCGGGTGGTTGAGCACCGCGTTCCCCTCCGGCCGGTAATGCATATGGTAGCCGCGCTTCACCGCGAGCGGCAGGCGATAGCCCAGGCGCTTCGTGACCACGTCGGCCCAGGCGCCGAGGGCCACAACGGCTGAGCCCGCTTCCACGGGGCCGCGCTCCGTGCGCAGACGCCAACCCGTGCCGCTCTCCTCGAGGGTCGAGGCATCGCCGGAGGCGATCTCCCCGCCGAGCTTCTCGAACAAGTCGACGTAGGCGACCGTGAGGCCGTGCGGGTCGGACACCGAGGCCGGATCCGTCCAGTGCAGGCCGCCGACGAGGTCGGCCCGCACGTGAGGTTCCTGCTCGGCAACGCCCTTCCGGTCTAGAACCTTGAAGTTCACCCCGAAGTCGCGCCGCGTCTCCTCGGCGTCCTTGACCTCGACGTCCATTGTGGCCTGCTTGCGGAAGACCTTGATCCAGCCCGTGTGCCGGATGAGGTGCGTCGCCGCCGCTTCCTCGGCGAGGGCCATGTGTTCGGAGACCGACCGCTCGATGAGGGGGGCGTAGAGACGCGCGATCTCTTCATGCCGGGCCGGACGCGAATGCATCCAATACTGAAACAGGAAGGGCGCGATCCTCGGGATCGCGGCGAAATGGTAGTGCGCGTCCGTGGTATTGTTCAAAGCGTAGCGCAGCAGCGCCCCGAAATCGTGCGGGAAACCGTACGGATAGACGCCCTCGCGTTGGATGAGCCCCGCATTGCCGAAGGACGTTTCCAGACCGGGCTTGCGCTTGTCGACGAGCAGCACCGAACGCCCGCGCTTTTGCAGGTGCAGCGCGATCGAGACGCCGACGATGCCGGCGCCGAGAACAACAACATCCTTCCGCATGAGATCTTCGCCCTTGGATCGGCCTTGCGCGCGGTTCGCTCCGGTGGGAGTGTCCGCCCCATCACGACAGTGTTGCTGTCCTTCTATCACACCGGCGGCCGCGGGAAACCGAGCGCGGCGGAGCATCGATGCGCTTTCTGTTGAACGGTCTCGCCTGGATCGGGCGCTACGGCACGCAAGGATTCGCGGTCAGCATCTTCCTCGGCCTTGCTCTGCCGCAGCTTGCGGAGGCCGCGCGGCCGCTGCTCGCCATCACGATCTTCGTTTTCGTGATGATCACCTTCGCCCGCGTGGACGTAAGCGCCCTGAAGGCGCTCGGCCGCAGTCCCGCGCCGCTCGGCTTGGCGGGCCTCTGGCTCCTGCTGGCGCCGGCCGCGGCGGTGACGCTCATGCTCACGCTGGTCGGCCGCGGCAACATCGATCCGGGGCTCGTTCTGGGCCTCGCGATTCTTGGGGCGGCGCCGCCCATCATGTCGGCTCCGGCCGTCGCCATGCTGCTCGGCCTCCAGCCGACCCTGGTGATGAGCGCCGTGCTGCTCACCACGGCGCTCGCCCCCCTCACCTCCCCGCTCCTCGCCGAGTTCATCGCGGGAGCGGTCGTGCCGCTGGATCTCGGAGTTCTGATCGGGCGGCTCGTGGGGCTGATCGGAGGAGCGGTTCTCGCCGCCGTGGCGCTGCGGGTCCTCTTGGGCGAAGCCCGGATCCGGGACCACAAATCCGCCTTCGACGGGCTCGGCGTCGTGATGTACTTCCTTTTCGCGATCGCGGCGATGGACGGCGTTCTTGACGCGGCCCTCGCGGATCCGGGGAAGGTTCTTCGCTTTCTTGCCGTCGCGTTCGGCCTTTCGCTGGCGGGCTTCATCGCCGCCATGCTGATCTTGCGGCCCCTGCCCTCGGCCGACCGGTTCGTTCTCGGGTATGGCACGGGTCAGCGCAACATGGGCCTTCTCATCGCGGCGCTCGGCGCCGCGACCCCCGACAGCACCTTCCTGTTCTTCGCCCTCGCCCAGTTCCCGATCTACCTGATGCCGCAGTTGATCAAGCCCTTCGCCCGGCGGTTCAGGCCCGTTGCCGCCGGTTAGGGCCCATGCTACCCGCCACCCCATGACGCGCCCGCTGATCATCGCCCCCTCCATCCTGTCGGCCGATTTCGCCAAGCTCGGCGAGGAGGTCTGCGCCGTGGATGCCGCCGGTGGCGACTGGATCCACGTCGACGTGATGGACGGCCACTTCGTGCCGAACATCACGCTCGGACCCGACATCGTGCGGGCGATCCGCCCGCACTCGAAGAAGGTCTTCGACGTGCACCTCATGATCGCCCCCGTCGATCCCTACCTCGAAGCCTTCGCCAAAGCGGGCGCGGACATCATCTCCATCCATGCGGAAGCGGGTCCCCACGTCCACCGGTCCCTTCAGACGATCCGGGCGCTCGGCAAGCGGGCCGGGATCGTCCTCAACCCTGGAACGCCGGAGAGCGCCGTCGAACCGGTCCTGGACATGATCGATCTCGTCCTGTGCATGACCGTAAACCCAGGCTTCGGCGGCCAAGCCTTCATCGGCTCGGTCTGCGAGAAGGTACGGCGCCTCAAGTCCATGGTGGGCGAGCGCGACATCGATATCGAGATCGACGGCGGCGTGACCCCCGAGACGGCGCCCCTGGTCGCCGCCGCGGGTGCGAACGTGCTGGTGGCGGGCTCGGCCGTGTTCCGGGGCGATTACGCGGCCAATATCGGGGCAATCCGCCAGGCGGCGGAGCGCGCCCGCTGAGGGACCGCGCCCGCGGTTCCACCCGTCGCGGCGCGTTGAGGTTCTGGGGTCCCCGTGCTACCGGCCACCGGTAATCGCGAGACGAGCCCATGATCCCCCGCTACAGCCGCCCCGAGATGGTGGCGATCTGGTCGCCCGAGACCAAGTTCCGCATCTGGTTCGAGATCGAGGCCCACGCGACCACGGCGCTCGCGAATCTCGGCGTCGTGCCGAAGGAAGCCGCGGACGCCGTCTGGGAACGCGGATCGAAGGCCACCTTCGACGTCGAGCGCATCGACGCCATCGAGCGCGAGGTGAAGCACGACGTCATCGCCTTCCTGACGCATCTCGCCGAGATCGTCGGGCCCGAGGCCCGGTTCGTGCACCAGGGCATGACCTCCTCGGACGTGCTCGACACCACGTTCAACCTGCAGCTCGCCCGGGCGACCGACATCCTCCTGCGGGATATCGACGAGCTCCTGGCCGCCCTCAAGCGGCGGGCGCTCGAGCACAAGACGACGCCCACCATCGGTCGCTCGCACGGCATCCACGCGGAGCCCGTCACCTTCGGCCTGAAGCTCGCCCAGGCCTATGCGGAATTCGAGCGCTGCAAGGTGCGCCTCTTTGAGGCGCAGCGGGAGATCTCCACCTGCGCGATTTCCGGCGCCGTCGGCACCTTCGCCAATATCGACCCTTCGGTCGAAGAGTACGTGGCGGAGCGGATGGGGCTCTCGGTCGAGCCGATCTCGACCCAGGTCATCCCCCGGGACCGGCATGCCATGTATTTCGCGACCCTCGGAGTCGTCGCATCATCAATCGAGCGGCTCGCGGTGGAGATCCGCCACCTGCAGCGCTCGGAGGTTCTCGAGGCGGAGGAATACTTCTCGGAGGGCCAGAAGGGCTCCTCTGCGATGCCGCACAAGCGGAACCCGGTGCTCACCGAGAACCTGACCGGACTCGCCCGCATGGTTCGCGCCTATGCTCTTCCGGCCATGGAGAACGTGGCGCTCTGGCATGAGCGGGACATCTCCCATTCCTCCGTCGAGCGCATGATCGGCCCCGACGCCACGATCACCCTGGACTTCGCCCTCGCGAGGCTCACGAGCGTGATCGACAAGCTCGTGGTGTACCCGGAGAACATGCAGAAGAACCTCGATCGGCTCGGCGGGCTCGTCCACTCCCAGAGGGTGCTCCTGGCCCTCACGCAGAAGGGCGCGTCGCGGGAGGATTCCTATCGGCTCGTGCAGCGCAACGCGATGCCGGTCTGGCGCGGCGAAGGCGACTTCCTTACCCTGCTCAAGGCGGATCCCGACGTGTCGGCGCGATTGTCGCCGGACGAGATCGAGGCCTGCTTCGATCTCGGCTATCACTTCAAGCATGTCGACACGATCTTCACCCGCGTCTTCGGCCGAGGCAGCTAGACGCGGCATTCTCGACGTCGACCGGAGCTATGCCTTCATCCTCTCCGCGGCACGGCACCGGCGCTTCGTCTCGTTCGGCATGGTGGCGGACGAGAACGGCGCCCCTTGGCCTTCCGTCCGGCTCGCCATCGGCGGGCACCTGAAAGCGGTCTGCGCCCTCTCTCTCTCCCGGAGCGGTCCGCTCGTCAGCAGCATCGTCGTCAACGCCCGCCACGTGAGCACGGGCGCCATGGAGCCCGAGACGCGCGCAGGTTTCCTCTCGGCAGCGCGAGACCTCGGCTTTCATTGGCAAGACGGCGAGGCCTTCCTGCGCGACCATCAGGCCGCGACCTTCGGCTTCGCGGCGCGAGCCGACGATTAGGCGACGATCGAGACGAAGCTGCCAACCGGCGCGGAGGCAAGGCCGGGATCGAGCCCCACATCGACACCGCCAGGCTGTGGCAATTTCGCCTCGATGCCCTCGAGCACGCGCTCAATCTCGCGCATCGCTTCGCCGACCGCCTTGCCGTCCTGTTCAAGGTCGAGATCGGGCTTCTTCTCGTCCTGCTCCGCGCGCTGCTTGGAGCGCTCGAACAGCGCCTTGAGCTGCTTGGCGAGGCTGCGGATCTCGTTCATGAACTCGCGCTCGGCCTTCGTCCCCTCCGCCTTGGCGCCCTCCTCGGCGATACGGTCCATCAGCGTCTCAAGGCGCGTCTCGCGGCTGCTCGCCCCGCTTTCTTCGGCGGCCTCGTCCGACGCCTCGACCGCTCTGGACGCAGGTTTCTCGGCATCCTTTGCGGTGGCCGATGCGGACTGCGCCTGCACCGCCGCGTTGCCCAAGCCGACTTCGCCGACTTCGGCCGTGACTGCGCCCGCTTCGGCAGCCGCCGCATCCGCTGGCGCAGCAATCACGGCCGCCTCAGACGCGCTGCCACTCGCCGCAACGGTTCCGACATCGCCGCTCGCGGCGCCGTACTCGCGCACGCCATCTTGAGTTCGCGAGCGATCTGTGCGGCCTGGCGAGCGATCTGCTTGGGGTCGCCGCCCTGCATCATGAGCTGCTTGAGGCGCTCCTTCAGCTGCTCGATTTTCTGCTTGGCCGTCGCCTTGCGGTCTGCCTGGGCCGCTTTCGACATCTGAGCCAACTGCGACGTGAGCCGCTCGTCGTCGCCAAGCTTTCGCTTCTGCTCGTCCGAGATGTTGACGCCGGCCTCCTTCATCAACGCTTTAGCATCGTAGGTGGCCGGTCCCTTCTTCGCGGCCTGGCCGAGAAGCGTCACGGTCGTCGCGGCGCCCCAGGAGGCGGAACCTGCGAGGAGAGTCCGCGCCGCCGCAAGATCGGGCTTCGGGCGGGCGGTCCCGGAGGCGGCAGGCCGGGAGGAGCCGGACGAGGTCACTGTCATGGCGAGTGCCCTCCTACGAGCGACTGATAGTTGTAATCTTGTCACCAACTCCCTACCCGGCTCTTAACGTATTTGGCGGCGTCACGGCTGGGCGGCGCAGGGCCGGGCAGCATCTTTTCCGACCGCTCCGGTAGTCACGCGCCCGCAAGATGCTCTATGGACGGCCCATGCGGACCTCCGATTGCGACATCCTCATCATTCCCGGCTACACCAATTCAGGCCCCGACCACTGGCAGTCTCGCTGGGAGCGGCAGCTCTCGACGGCGCGGCGCGCCGAGCAGGCGAGCTGGGAGGAGCCGAAGCGCAGCGAATGGGTCGCGCGGGTGATCACCGAGGTGAACCGCTGCACGAGGCCCGTGGTGCTGGTGGCCCATAGCCTGGGCGTCGCGACGGTGGCCCACGCGGCGCCGATGATGGTGGGGACCAAGGTCAAGGGCGCCTTTCTGGTGGCGCTCCCGGATGTGGAGAAGGCGGATCTGATCCCCTCCGTGCCGCTCGATTTTGCTCCCCTCCCGCGGGACCCCCTGCCCTTTCCGGCCGTGCTGGTGGCAAGCCGCAACGACCCCTACTGCGCCTACGACAAGGCGGAGGACGCTGCCTATGCGTGGGGAGCCGCCATCGTGGATGCGGGCGAGTCCGGCCATCTCAACACGGAAAGCGGTTTCGGACCCTGGCCGGAGGGCCTCATGCGCTTTGCAGGTTTCCTGAAACGGCTCTGACCGGCCGGGCGTTGAGCCTTGAGTCGGCGTCAGCCCCAACATGACGAAAAGTTCATGAGGCGGTCACGGGGGTGAGAGCCACGTTGCGTGAGTTTGGCCCATGCTTTGTCACAGGAGACCTTTCATGAAGCCTCTCGCCCTCATTGCCGGCGCCTCGCTGCTCGCGCTCGCCGGCGCCACAGCCTCCGCGCAGACCCCGCCCGCCCCGCCGGCCGGGACCGCGCCGCAGAGCCAGCCGCAGCGCAACGATGCAGAGGCGCTCCTCGACGCCCGGATCGCCGGCGTCCGCGCTGGCCTCAGGCTCACGCCCGAGCAGGAGCGGCTCTTCGCGCCGGTCGAGCAGGCCTATCGGGCCCGTCAGGCCGAACGCGCCCGCCGGATGGACGAGCGTCAGGATCGGCGCACCGACCGGTCCGACGACCGCGACCAACTCGATTTCATGCAGCGGCTCGACCGCCGGGCGGAGCGCTCGACCCAGAACGCGCAGAGCGTCGCGAGCTTCGCGGCGGCCATGCGCCCGTTCTGGAACTCCCTCGACGAGAACCAGAAGCGCCTGCTGCCGCGCCTGCTGCAGGCCCATGCGGCCGGCGGCCACCGGGGCATGATGCGCCACCATCGTGACCATCACGGCGACCGCGACGGCCGCGGCCACGATCGAGGCGAGTACCGCCGCATGGGCGGGCCGACGTACCACCTCTGACCGTGCCAACGAAAAAGGCCGCCCTCCCGGGCGGCCTTTGACTGTCGGATCCGTGTTCCTCGCTTAGCGCGAGTAGAACTCGATCACGAGGTTCGGCTCCATCTGAACCGCGTAGGGCACCTCGGAGAGGGTCGGGACGCGGGTCACGCGCGCCGTCATCTTCGAGTGGTCGACCTCGATGTAGTCCGGGACGTCCCGCTCGGCGAGCTGGGAGGCCACGACCACCACCTCGAGCTGCTTGGAGGCTTCCTTCACCTCGATCACGTCGCCGGGCTTCACCTGGAAGCTCGGGATGTTCACGCGGCGGCCGTTCACCTTCACGTGCCCGTGGTTCACGAACTGGCGCGCGGCGAAGGGGGTGGCCACGAACTTCGCACGGTACACGACCGCGTCGAGACGGCGCTCCAGGAGACCCACGAGGTTCTCGCCCGAGTCGCCCTTCTGGCGGATCGCCTCGGCGTAGTAGCGCCGGAACTGCTTCTCGGTGATGTTGGCGTAGTAGCCCTTGAGCTTCTGCTTGGCGCGCAGCTGCGTGCCGAAGTCGCTCATCTTGCCCTTGCGGCGCTGGCCGTGCTGGCCGGGGCCGTATTCGCGGCGGTTCACGGGGCTCTTCGGGCGGCCCCAGATATTCTGACCCATACGGCGGTCAAGCTTGTGCTTGGCCTGAATGCGCTTCGACATCGCGGTTCCTCTGTTGTCGATGCTTCGTGAGGAACGCGCCCTCCTCTGCCCTTCATCCCGAGGAGGCCCAAGGGGCCGTCTCGAGGGACGGGCCGACAGGCTCGGCAAGGCCAGGCCACGGGTGCGTAAAAAAGCTCACGCGGCCACAAGGGCCGCGCGAACCGGGTGGGCATAGCCTCGAAGGCCAGGCCTGTCAATGAGAAAGGCGGCCGTCCTCAACTGGCCGAGGTCCTTTGGGACTACGGGCCTTCTCCCCCTGCACCTCCCTTGGCCTCCGTCTCCTGCTGCAGGAAGTTGACCACGTCCTTGCGGCGCGAGCCCTCCGACGAGCCGAGCCAGAAGTTCACCACCGTCGTGAAGGCGGCAACGAGCGCTCCGATGGCGATGTTGATGATCTGGAACGCATTCTGATTTTCCACATTGAGCTTGTCCGGGTTGCTGACGAGATACCCGAGCAGCCACAGGAACCCGATCACCACGATCGCGGAGATGACGGGCCCGGTCCAGCTCGTCCAAGACCCGCTTTTCACGAGGGCGAGCAGGCTCTCGCGCGCTTTCTCCCGCTCGGCTCTTGCCCGCTTGTCCCAGTCCTGCTCGGCGAGAGCAGCATGGCGCTCCCTGGCCTGGCTTTTGGCGTCGAGCAGGATCGTTGAAAGGCGGACCTTGAGGGCCTCGGCGATCCGTGGGTTGGCCATGAGAACCTGGCTTACCTGATGAGGATCGTCCACCTTCGTGGCGTCCTTCACGGCGGCGATCACCTCCTCACGGACCGCCCGGCTGTCCTCGGACGCGACGGCCGGGATGATGTCCGGAAAGATCGATGCAGCAACTCCGATGAGCGGGTGCATGACGCCCCTCCCCTCCCGCAGGTTGTCAACCTGCCGCCAGCATCTACAACCCAAGCGGGAAGTAAAGGCCGGCTCACCTAGGGGCTGCGAAACTGGCGATCAAAGCCTGTGGAAGGGGATCGGCTCCACCCGAACCCGGGTCAATCCACGCCGAACCAACGCGTCCCGCAGAGAAGGCGTGAGACTGCCGCCGCCCGTGAAGACGCCCTCGGTCCCGTGGTCGTGGGGGGCCGCCACAGGCGGTCCGATCAACTGCGCCATGCGGCGGGCGATGGCAGGAGCCGGATCGATCCAGGTGACCGGCCAGGGTGCGAGAGCCTGCAGTCGCGGCAGGAGCAGGGGGTAATGGGTGCAGGCCAGCACCACCACGTCGGTGCGCCCGGCCTCGTCCGCGACGAAGCAGGGCGCGAGTTCCGCCACGAGATCGCCGTCCGGCACCGGCGTCCCGGCCAGCTCCGCTTCCGCCATGCTGGCGAGACGTTTGGAACCGACGAGGTTGACGGCGCAACCGGCCGCGAAGGTCTCGATGAGGTCGCGGGTGTAGTCCCGGGCCACGGTGCCGGGGGTGGCCAGAACCGTGATCCGGCCCGAACGCGAAGCCTGGGCGGCCGGCTTGATGGCCGGCACGGTGCCGACGAACGGGATCGAAAAGCGCTTCCGCAAGGGCGGCAGGGCCACCGTCGACCACGTGTTGCAAGCGATCACGACCATGTCCGGCTGGAACACGCCGACGAGCCGCTCCATGACGGCGAGCACCCGCTCCACCAGCTTAGTCTCGGGCATCTGGCCGATCGGGAAGGCTGCGTCGTCGGCGGCGTAGACGAACCGGGCGTCCGGCCGCGCCTTAACGGCTTCGGACAGAACCGTGAGGCCGCCGAGGCCTGAATCGAGGACGAGGATGGTGGGACGGGCGTCCGGCATGGCCGCGGGTCTATAGGCGGTTCCGGCGAGAAGGTCGACGCGCATGAGGTAAACGGCTCCGCTTCGACAACGCGTGAGAGCGCCCGGAGTTTGCCGCTTCGCGATGAAGAAACCGTTCGCCCGTCCCTAATTGACCCGCGAGCGGCCGTTCGCCTCGATCTTCGGGGCCTCGCCGGCCTTCGGGGTCTCGGGCTTGGGGATCTCCGCGGTGAGGCGCCGGACGGGCCAGCCGTCGCTCCACGTTCCCATGTCGACGAGGCGAGGGTCGGCCCTCAGGAAGGCTGCGTCCTTCCCGCTCAGGGCGGCATCGAGAGCCAGGTCGAAGGTCTTCCAGTAGGCGAGATAGTCGAGGGTGTCCGTGCCGTTGGCGGCCAATTGCGCAGCGAGGATCGTCTGCTCGCCCGAGAGCGCCATGTCGGCACTCCAGCGCCAGGTGTTCTTCTGCTTCGGGTCCTTCGGCGGGTCGGGCGGCAGCTTGATGGCGCCCGCGTCGTACTCGGCCTTCGGCGAGCCGGGGGATGCCGGCGTGGCGTTGGTGGTCGGGAAGCCGTGGTCGTCCGAGGCGACCCGCATATAGAGCTTGCGGTTCGGCGGTACCGCCGTGGTCTCCTTCAGAACCCGGCGGACGTGGCGGTCGATCGGCAGGTGATCGCGGTCGCCGTTGATCGTGACGAGGAGCGTCGAGGCGGGCACCGTTGAGAGATCGGCGAGATAGATGCCCCTGCCCTTCTCCTCCGTAGTGATCCCGCCCGGCATCGCCGCGAAGATGAGCTTCGGCTCCGGCAGACCCTCCGCCCCGGCGAGGTTGAGCGCGATGGCGGCGCCTGCCACATGGCCGAGATAGGCGACGCGCTTCGGATCGGGCCGGGCATCGGGGTCGTCGGCGAGGTCCGCGAGGGCTTGCTTGACCAATTGACCGGCCAGGGCGGTGGCATCCTGCGGCCGCGACCGGTTCACCTCCTGAAAGCGGGGGAAGAGGACGAGGTTGCCGCGCCGCGCGAGGTGCTCGATCCAGCCACCGTATGTACCGGGGTTCGCGGCACCCCAGGAATGGAACAGCACCACTACGGGCCGGGGGGCCTTCGCGGTGCCCGCGGCGTGGAACACGTAAGTCCCGCTGCTTGCCGTGCCGACACCGCGCTTGACCACTTGGCTCGCCACGTAATCCGTGCCGCCGGGCCCCTTCTCGGGCTGTTTCGGCGGCGTCGCGGCGAGGGCCGGCGCGCCGAGGCCCGCGGCCAGCATGAGGGCGATCATCAGGGGGCGGCTCATCCTTGCCTCCAGGCAGTATTCCGGCGCCTTCTGGCGCCCACGTCACCCTTGAACCATAGACTATTTAAGGCTTTCGCAATCGTCGACCTTCGGCGAGCGCCCGCATGGCGCCCCAGAGCGTGCGTACATCCTGCTCCGTCATCTGAAGCCGGTGGAAGATGTCGCGCATGTTCCGGGCCATGATGGGCTGCTTGTCCTTCGGATAGTAGTTCACGGCCTCGAGCTCGGCCTCCACGTACTCGAAGAAAGCGATCACCTTGTCACGGGTCGCCGGCGGCGACCGGCGCTCCCCGGTGAAGGGAAGCGCGCCGGCACCCGCGCTCTTGTGCCACTCGTAGGAGATGAGGAGCACCGCCTGGGCGAGATTGACCGACGAGAACCGGGGATCGACCGGAAAGGTGATGATGGCGTCCGCCAGGGACACCTCGTCGTTCTCGAGCCCTGTCCGCTCCCGCCCGAACAGGACTCCGACCGCCTGATCGTCGGCGATCCGCGCTCCGGCCTCCCGCATCCCGTCGTCCGGCCCGAACACCCGCTTCAGTTGCCCCCGCTCCCGCGCCGTCGTGGCGAAGACGAAATGGAGGTCGGCGACCGCCGCGGCGACGTCCGGGTAGAGCTTGGCCGCTTCCAGGATGTGGGTCGCCCCGGAGGCCGCGGAATGCGCCCCCTTTTTCGGCCACCCGTTCCTTGGCGCCACGAGGCGGAGCTCCGACAGGCCGAAATTCGCCATGGCCCGGGCCACCATGCCGATGTTCTCGGCAAGCTGGGGCTCGACGAGGATGATGGCGGGCTTGCGGGCGGCGTCCTGGCTCATGGACTGGCTTTTAGTCGACGCGCCCCGGCGCGCAACAGCGCTTCCCCGGGAACCTTAAGCAGGCTATAGCCCCGCGCAAACCGGCTGCCGCGCGGCGACCGAACGTAAATGCCCTCCAATGCAAGGTGAGATCATGCCCAAGATCAAGGTTGCCAATCCGGTCGTCGAGCTCGACGGCGACGAGATGACCCGGATCATCTGGCAGTACATCAAGGACAAGCTGATCCACCCCTATCTCGACATCGACCTTGAATACTACGACCTTGGCGTCGAGCATCGCGACGCCACGAACGACCAGGTGACGGTGGACGCGGCGAACGCCATCAAGCGCCACGGCGTCGGAGTGAAATGCGCTACGATCACGCCGGACGAGGCGCGGGTGAAGGAGTTCAACCTCAAGGAGATGTGGAAGTCGCCGAACGGCACGATCCGCAACATTCTGGGCGGCGTGATCTTCCGCGAGCCGATCATCATGAGGAACGTTCCGCGTCTCGTCCCGGGCTGGACGCAGCCCATCATCGTCGGCCGCCACGCCTTCGGCGACCAGTATCGCGCCACGGACTTCAAGTTTCCGGGCAAGGGCCGCCTGACGATCAAGTTCGAGGGCGAGGACGGATCGGTGATCGAGAAGGAGGTTTTCAAGGCCCCAGGCGCGGGCGTCGCCATGGCGATGTACAACCTCGACGAGTCGATCCGTGAATTCGCCTATTCGTGCTTCAATTACGGCTTGGCGCGCAAATTCCCGGTCTACCTCTCCACGAAGAACACGATCCTCAAGGCCTACGACGGGCGCTTCAAGGACATCTTCCAGGAGATCTACGACGCCGAGTTCAAGAGCCAGTACCAGGCGCTCGGCCTCACCTACGAGCACCGCCTCATCGACGACATGGTGGCCTCGGCCCTCAAGTGGTCCGGCGGCTATATCTGGGCGTGCAAGAACTACGATGGCGACGTGCAGTCGGATACGGTGGCTCAGGGCTTCGGCTCGCTCGGCCTCATGACCTCGGTTCTCGCGACGCCGGACGGCAAGACCGTGGAGGCCGAGGCGGCCCACGGGACGGTGACCCGCCATTACCGCGAGCACCAGAAGGGCAAGGAGACCTCGACGAACTCTATCGCCTCGATCTTCGCCTGGACCCGGGGCCTCGCCCACCGGGCCAAGCTCGACAACAATCAGGATCTCGCGCGCTTCGCCACGACGCTAGAGAAGGTCTGCGTCGACACCGTCGAGGCCGGCCACATGACGAAGGATCTCGCCCTCCTCGTCGGAGCCGACCAGAAGTGGCTGTCCACCACCGGCTTCCTCGACAAGATCGACGAGAACCTTAAAAAAGCGATGGCGGCCTGATCGGCTGCACCCGATCCCGGGTCCTCATGGGCCCGGGATCTCCCGACGAACGGCACGGGGCCGCCTGAAGCTCGCCAAAGCTTCGACTCGGCTTCAGTGCAGCCGGGCGCCTTTGAGGAAGCGTCCCCGGTCGCCCGAGGTGACCGTCAGGTCGAAGCGGTCGCCTTCGCGCTCCACAGAGAGGGGAACGTCCACTCCCGCATCGCCGAGAGCCCAGACCGCCCGGTAGAAGCCCGCGAGGGACGGCACCGCTTCCCCCGCCACCGCGTGAACCACGTCGCCCGCCCTCAGCCCGGCGCGCTTTGCCGGTCCGTCGCCTGCAAGCCCGATAATCGCCACCTGATCCTCATCCGTTTCGTGCGCGAAGAGGCCGAGCCAGGGGCGCGAGGGGCGGTTCACTCGGCCGTGGGTGAGCATGTCGTCGAGGATCGGCTTCAGAAGATCGATCGGGACGACCATGTTGAGGGGCACGATCCGCCCGCCCGCGGCCCGGTGCTGCAATTGCAGGGAGCCGATGCCGAGAAGATCGCCCCGCGGGCCGATCAAGGCCGTGCCGCCCCAATTGGGATGAGCCGGCGCCGTGAAGATCGCCTCGTCGAGGAGGTACTCCCAATACCCGGCGAATTCCTGCTTGGCGACGATGCGGGCCTGGAGCGACCGCGCCCGGCCGCCAGCGCCGGCCACCACCACCTCCTGCTGCACCGCGGCCTTGCGGGAGTCGCCGAGCGGCAGCACGGGCGCATCCAGCGAGCCGAGGGCTTGAACGAGCCCGAAGCCCGTCGCGTAATCGTAGGCCAAGACATGGGCGCCGACCGTCCGCCCCTCCCGCGTGGTGAGCCAAACCTCATGGGCCTCCGTCACGAGGTAGCCGATGGTGAGCACGAGGCCGTCGGACCGGATCACCACCCCCTGCCCGGCCCGCTCGGTCCCGAGCGTTTCCGCCGTGTACGCGTCCTCCGGGACCCGCGCCCTCAGGGAAACTACGGATGAGAGCGCAGCGGAGAGGTCGTAGGCGAGCCGGTCCTGGTCCGGCTGAAACTCGACGGGAATGCGCCAATCGTCCTCTGAGGGCATCTCATGCCTCTTCGTCCGCTTTGTACTCAGACGACGATATCTGGAGCAGCCCGGCAAAGGTGCAACCGCCACGGGCTATCAGTCGGCCCCAACGAACAGCCCGCCGCAACGGCGTCGCGGCGGGCTTCGAGCGATGGATCGCTCTCGTGGGCAACCGAGGAGGACCCTAGGCCCAACACTTAAAAATTTCCTTCCGGCGATCGTCGAAACTACTTCGCATTAAGGTCGACTTGCACCGTCCCGAGCGCTTGGTCGACGAAGCGTTTCGCCGATCGGCGACACATCCTCGTCGCCCTAGCGGGCGTCTCGGTCGAGGGTCCGCTTGACTTGCCGAAGCCGTTCCTGCTGGTGCGGGCGCGAGCGCTCCTCAGCCACCTGGCCGATGTGCTCGGCAAGGCCCGGCATGTGTTCCACGAGGTAGTGAAGGTCGCCCGCATCGAGGACGAGCAGCTTGGTGTGGGTCAGCGCCCGCACGTTGGCGGTGCGCTCCGAGCGGACCAGCACGGCCATCTCGCCGAAGAACTCGCCGGCCTCCAGCACGGCAGGCTCGGGCGACAGCTCGACCTCCACCCGGCCAGAGGCGATGAAGTACATTGAATCCGCAGGTTCGCCACGGCGGACGATGACGTCGTCGGCTTCGCAGTACTTCGCCTTCAGGTAGCTCATCACCTCGCTGATCTCGGCGGCGTCGAGCTCGGCGAAGAGCGGCACCCGGGCGACCATGCCCCAGGTGACCACGAAGTCGCGCCGCTGGATCTCGCGGGCAAAGGCGCTGGCGAGAAGGCCGACCGGCAGCGCGAGCATCAGGATGCCGGTCACGGCCGTGAGCCCGGCGAGCACGCGCCCGACACCCGTGACCGGCACCACGTCCCCGTAGCCCACGGTGGTGAGGGTGACGACGGCCCAGTACATGGCGCCCGGGATGGTGCCGAAGCGCTCGGGCTGCGCCTCCCCTTCCGCCACATGCATCAGGGACGCGACCACGACGGTGGTCCCGGCGAGGATGATCAGGGAAGCGACGAGGCCTCGGCGCTCGCTGTAGACCGCATCGAAGAGGCTCGCCATCCCGGGCGAGTAGCGGGCGAGCTTGAAGAAGCGCAGAAGCCTCAGGATCAGAAGCGCTCGAAGGTCGAGCGGGGTCAGCAGGGCGAGGTAGAAGGGCAGGATCGCCAGGAGATCGATGATGGCGAGGGGCTGGGACGCGAGCTTCAGGCGCGCCTGCCAGGGCGGGCGGGCGCGCCAGGGCACATGCTCCGGGGCGCACCAGATCCGCAGCGCGTACTCCGCCGTGAACACGACGACCGTGAAGAGTTCGACCGCGAAGAACGCCGCCGGAAAGGCGCCGGCATAAGCCGGGACGCTTTCGAGGATGACTGCGATGACGCTCAGAAGCACGAGCGTCACGAGGGCGCCGTGCACGAGGTCGCCGGCGCGGTCGTTGTGCGCGCCTCGTTCGAGCAGATCGTAGGCCCGTTGACGGGCGGTCTTCGGCCCTGCCGGCACTTAGGCCGCCGAGAGGGCCGCCTCGACGGCGGCGAGGGCCGCCTCCGCCTGCGCTCCGTCCGGGCCGCCGGCCTGGGCCATGTCGCGGCGTCCGCCGCCGCCCTTGCCGCCGAGCTTCTCGGCGCCCGCGCGAACGAGGCTCACGGCGTCGATCTTCGCCGTCAGGTCCTCGGTAACGCCGACCACGATCCCGGCCTTACCGTCCTCGGCAACGCCCACGATGGCGACGACACCGGAGCCGAGCCGCTTCTTGCCCTCGTCGGCGAGGGTTTTGAGATCCTTCATCTCGACCCCCGACACCGCGCGGGCCATCAGCTTGACCCCGGCCACGTCGCGGATGGGGTCGCTCCCGCCCGTGCCGCCGCCCATGGCGAGCTTGCGGCGGGCCTCGGCGAGGTCGCGCTCGAGTTTGCGCTTGTCCTCGATGAGGGCGGCGAGGCGCTCGGCGGCTTCGTCGACGGGCGTCTTGAGGAGTCCCGCGATGGTGTGGAGTTTTCGGCTCTCCTCGGCGAGATGCCGGCGCGCGGCTTCCCCGGTCATGGCCTCGAGCCGCCGAACGCCCGCCGCGACGGCTCCTTCAGACACGACAGTCACGACGCCGATATCGCCGGTGCGGTTCACGTGGGTGCCGCCGCACAGCTCGACCGAGAAGGCCTTATGGCCGTCGCCCCGGCCCATGGATACGACTCGCACCTCGTCGCCGTACTTCTCGCCGAAGAGCGCGCGGGCGCCGGATTCGATCGCCTCGTCCACGGCCATGAGCTTCGTGACCACCGGCTCGTTCTGCAGGAGCACGCGGTTGGCGATGTCCTCCACCTGCTGGAGTTCGGTCTCGCCGATGGGCTTGGGGTGGCTGAAATCGAAGCGCAGGCGGTCGGGCGCGACGAGCGAGCCTTTCTGCGCCACGTGGTCGCCCAGCACCTGACGCAGGGCCTCGTGCAGGAGGTGGGTCGCCGAGTGGTTGGAGCGGACCGCGGCACGACGCCCATCATCCACCCGAAGCTCCAGCGGCTGGCCGGCCTTCAGGGTCCCGTGCTCCACCGTGACGTGATGCACGAAGAGGTCGCCGAGCTTCTTCTCGGTGACGGTGACGCGCGCCCGTGCGCCCTCGCCCTGCACGATGCCCGTATCGCCCACCTGCCCGCCGGATTCGGCGTAGAACGGGGTCTGGTTGAGCACCAGGAGGCCGGTTTCGCCGGCCTTCAGCTCCGCCGCCTCGGCACCGTCCCTGAGGAGCGCCGCGACGACGCCCTCGGCGGTCTCGGTCTCGTAGCCGAGGAACTCGGTGGCGCCGACGCGCTCGCGGATCCCGAACCACACGGTCTCGGTCGCCGCTTCGCCGGAGCCCGCCCAGGCTGCGCGCGCCTTCTCGCGCTGGCGCTGCATGGCGGCGTCGAAGGCGTCCGTGTCGACGCCGATCCCGCGGGCCTTGAGGGCATCCTGCGTGAGGTCGAGGGGGAAGCCGTAGGTGTCGTAGAGCGTGAACGCCGTATCGCCGGAGAGCTTCTGGCCGGAGGTGAGGGTCCGGGTCTCCTCGTCCAGGATGGAGAGGCCCCGCTCCAGGGTCTTGCGGAATCGGGTCTCTTCGAGGCGCAGAGTTTCGGTGATGAGGGATTCGGCTCGGACGAGCTCGGGATAGGCCTGCCCCATCTCATGCACGAGCGCCGGAACGAGCCTGTGCATCAGGGGGTCCTTCGACCCCAAGAGCTGCGCATGGCGCATGGCGCGTCGCATGATGCGGCGGAGCACGTAGCCGCGACCCTCGTTCGAGGGCAGAACGCCGTCCGCGACGAGGAACGAGGCGGCGCGCAGGTGATCCGAGATCACCCGGTGCGAGGCGCTGCGCTCCCCTTCCGGCGCAATGCCTGTTGCATGGGCGACGGCGTCGATCAGGGCGCGGAAGAGATCCGTTTCGTAGTTCGAATGCACGCCCTGGAGCACCGCGGCGACGCGCTCGAGCCCCGCGCCCGTGTCGATCGAGGGCTTGGGCAGGGCGATCCGGTTGCCGGGCTCGATCTGCTCGAACTGCATGAAGACGAGGTTCCAGATCTCGATGAACCGGTCGCCGTCCTGATCTTCCGAGCCGGGCGGGCCGCCCGCGACCTTGTCGCCGTGATCGTAGAAGATCTCCGAGCACGGGCCGCAGGGTCCCGTATCGCCCATCTGCCAGAAATTGTCGGAGGTCGGGATGCGGATGATCTTGGAATCGGAGAGCCCGGCGATTTTCTTCCAAAGATCCGCGGCCTCGTCGTCCGTGTGATAGACGGTGACGAGGAGCTTCTCTTTCGGAAGGTCAAACTCCTTCGTGATCAGATTCCAGGCGAGCTCGATGGCGAGGGGCTTGAAGTAGTCGCCGAACGAGAAGTTGCCGAGCATCTCGAAGAATGTGTGGTGCCGCGCCGTGTAGCCCACATTGTCGAGATCGTTGTGCTTGCCGCCGGCACGCACGCATTTCTGCGACGTCACGGCCCGCGTGTAGGGCCGCTTCTCGACGCCCGTGAACACGTTCTTGAACTGCACCATGCCGGCATTCGTAAACATGAGCGTCGGATCGTTGCGCGGCACGAGCGGGCTCGACGCTACGACCTCATGGCCGTGCTTGTCGAAGTAGTCGAGAAAGGTCGACCGGATCTCGTTAACGCCAGACAACCGGTTCGGGATGGTGGAGCGGCTCATGGGTCCCACAGCTCGGAAGACGGGCGCGGCGCACCCGCAAAACATTGTTCGCAAGGGCTTTTAGTGGGCGGCCGGAGCGCTGTCGAGGTGACGTTTCGGCGGAGTCAACTTCCTTGCGGGGCGCCTCAATGAGAGCGCGGCTCAAAGGCGCCCGTCCGGTCAAGCGCGACGCCAGATGACCAACCGGCCGCGCCGCGCCGGCGTCGCGGCCGGGCTTCGTCAATCCGGCGTGAACCCCCTTAAGCGCTCTGTGAGGCCCGCCAGCACATCGGCCTCCACATTCGCATAGGCCACCCGCAGATGGTTCTCCTGGCCCGGGCCGAAGAAGCTGCCGGGGAGGCAGAGCACGCCTCGCTTGGCGGCGAGACGTTCGGCGACGGCGTAGCCAGACCGGCCCTCGAAGGGGTGCCGCAGATAGGCGAAAAAGGCGCCGGCGGAGTCGATGCGCCACCCGGTCAGAGGTGCCATGGCCTCTCGGAACACGGCGGTGCGGCCGTTCACGTCCGCCCGGTTCGCCTCGCGCCAGGGGCGCAGGCCCTCGACCGCCCACGGGAGGGCACCCTGCGCGGCCCGGGGCGGGCAGATCTGGATGCAGTCCAGGATCTTGGCGAGTTGGGCGATGGCCGGGGCATCGGCCGTCACGGCGCCCGTCCGGTGGCCCGGGATCGCATAGGATTTCGAGAAGGAATAAAGCTGAACGACCGTGCCGCGCCAGCCTTCGCCCGCGAAAAGGCCGTGGGCGCGCTCGGTGCCGGGCGGCAGGAAATCCCGGTAAGTCTCGTCGACGACCAGCGCGAGGGAGCGCCTGCGGCAGAGCTCCGCGAAGGCTTCGATCGCGGCGGGCGGGTAGACGGCGCCCGTCGGGTTGTTGGGCGTGACGAGGACGACCGCGCGGACCCGCTCGTCGAGGAGCCGCTCCACATCCTCGACCGCCGGGACGAAACCCGCTTCCGGGCGGCAGGGCAGCGCCCGCGCCTCGATGCCCAGCATGGCGAGGGACATCTGATGATTGAAGTACCAGGGGGTCGGCAGGAGCACCGCATCGCCGTGACGGGCGAGGAGCATCATGACGGCGAAGAACGCTAGGTTGCAGCCGGCGGTGATCGCCACATCGCCGGGTTCGATCCGGCCGCCATAGGTCCGGCGGAGATCCGCGGCGTAGGCCTTCCGCAGCTCAAGGTCGCCCCCGATGGGACCGTACCGGGCACCCTCGGCCGAGCCCGCCGTGTCGGCAAGGCGCCGCAGGAACGCCTCGGGCGGAGCCGAGCCCGGCACCGCCTGGGAGAGGTCGATCAGCGGACCGCGCGCGCCGTCGTAGCGCCCGGTCCACTCCTTGGCCTCGGGAATGGGCGGGAAGCCGACATCGGCGACGAGGGGGTTGATGGCGGCGCTCATGAAGGCATCATGGCGGCGAAACGGCTTAGTGCAAGCCTCTGGCGGTGCCCTGGACAGCCCTCGTCCTTCGAGACGTTCGCTGCGCGAACCCTCAGGATGAGGGCTGGGCATCTGGCGTCCTCAACCCGCTCCTCTCACCCGCTAATCCTCATCCTGAGGAGCCGCGGAGCGGCGTCTCGAAGGAGGGTTCAGAAGGCGGGGGAGGCGCGACGAGCCCTCCTTCCCCTTGAGGGAAGGAGTTGGAGGTTGGGGTGGTGCAAAAGGTGCAGCTCAGCTACACGCGGCACCACCCCCACCCCGTACCCCTCCCCTCAAGGGAGGAGGGGAATAAGTGGCGTCGCGTCGAAGCTCGCCCGCTCAGTCCTTCGCGCGCTCCACGTACGACCCGTCCTCGGTCTGGATGACGACGCGGGTGCCGGCCTGGATGTGGGGCGGCACCATGGTGCGAGCGCCGTTCGAGAGCTTGGCGGGCTTGTAGGACGAGGATGCGGTCTGCCCCTTCACCACCGGCTCCGTCTCGGTGATCTCCAGGGTGACGCGGGCGGGAAGCTCGATGGCGATCGGCACGCCGTTGTGGACGGACAGCATCACCGGCATGCCCTCCTGCAGGTATACCGACTGATCCCCGATGATGTCCTGCGGCACCGCCACCTGCTCGTAGCTCTCCGGGTTCATGAAGTGGTAGCCCTCCCCGTCCTGGTAGAGGAAGGTGTGCTCCCGGTCCTCCACGAAGGCCCGCTCCACCTGCTCCGTCGTCCGGTAGCGCTCGGACACCTTCACGCCGTCCGAGATGCGGCGCATGTCGAGCTGGGTGACGGGCGTTCCCTTGCCGGGGTGGATATTCTGCGCCGTCAGCACGACGTAGAGCTTGCCGTCGACGTCGACGACGTTGCCCTTGCGGAGGGTCGAAGCGATAACCTTCACGAGAAGCCTTCCTTGTGAGATGGGTGGCGGCCCATTGCGGGCGCTTGCGGGACACCGTTGCCGCCGCACCTAGCCCATCTGCACCAAAATCGCCAGTCACCTCAGGCTCGAACCGTTCGGAACACCCCTTGGCCAGCCTCGCTCCTCCGCGCTCCCCCTGGTGGACGCCCCACGTCCATGCCGACCGGCGCCCCCTCCTCCTGATGCGCAACCGCATCGTCACGGCCCTTCGCGGCTATTTCGACTGGCAGGGCTTCGTCGAGGTCGACCCGCCGGCCTTGCAGGTCTCCCCCGGCAACGAGGCGCACCTGCATGCCTTCGCGACGGAGGCCGTCACCCCGGGCGGAGCGCGGCAGGCACTCTACCTCCACACCTCCCCGGAATTCGCCTGCAAGAAGCTCCTCGCGGCCGGCGAGGAGCGGATCGCGTGCTTTGCCAAGGTGTACCGCAACCGGGAGCGCGGCCCCCTGCACCATCCGGAATTCACGATGCTCGAATGGTACCGGACGGGCGAGGACTACGTGCAGCTCATGCGGGACACCTTCGACGTTCTGGGACTGGCGGCGAAGACGGCCGAGACCGGGACGCTGAGCTACCGCGGCCGCTCGGTCAACGCCTTCGACGCGCCGGCCCGGATCACCGTGGCGGAGGCCTTCGACGAGCTGGCCGGGATCGACCTTTTGTCGACCCTGGACGAGAGCGGCGGCGCCGACCGGGACGGTCTTGCGGCGCAGATGAAGGAAGCCGGGCTGCGCACCGCGCCCGACGACACCTGGTCCGACCTTTTCAGCCGCGCGCTGGTGGAGCGCGTGGAGCCCGAGCTCGGGCGCAGCCGGATCACCGTCCTCGACGAGTATCCCACGGTCGAGGCGGCGCTCGCCCGGCCGACCCGCCACGATCCCAGGGTCGCCGAGCGGTTCGAGGTCTATGCCTGCGGGGTCGAGATCGCCAACGGCTTCGGCGAGCTCACCGATCCGGCCGAGCAGCGCCGGCGCTTCGAAGGCGAAATGCAGGAGAAGGCCCGCGTCTACGCCGAGAGCTACCCCGTGGACGAGGATTTCATCGCGGCGCTCTCCCACATGCCGGAGGCGAGCGGCATCGCGCTCGGCCTCGACCGCCTGGTCATGCTGGCGACCGGCGCCGACCACATCGAGCGCGTTCTGTGGGCTCCCGTGCCGGAGCCCGGCGCGTGAGCGCGGTGCGAAGCCTGCGCGGTGCGGCGGAGCTGGCCGAGGCCGGGCTCGTCGAACCCGGGCGCGTGGCGGAGCTCGACCGCGTCGCGGCCCGCTACGCGGTCGCGATCACGCCCGCCATGGCGTCGCTCATCGATCCCGGCGACCCGGCCGATCCCATCGCGCGCCAGTTCGTGCCGAGCACGGCGGAGCTGGTCTCGTCGCCCGAGGAGCGGGCGGACCCCATCGGCGACGAGGCCCACAGCCCCGTCGAAGGAATCGTCCACCGCTACCCGGACCGGGTGCTGCTGAAGGCCGTGCATGTCTGCCCGGTCTATTGCCGGTTCTGCTTTCGCCGGGAGACGGTGGGCCCGCAGGGCCTCGGCACCCTCTCGCCCGAAGCGCTGGAAGGCGCCCTCGCCTATATCCGCGCGCATCCCGAGATCTGGGAGGTCATCCTCACGGGCGGCGACCCCCTCGTGCTCTCGCCCCGGCGCCTTAAGGAGATCATGGAGGGCTTGCGCACGATCGCGCACGTCAAGGTGGTCCGCGTCCACACCCGCGTGCCGGTGGTCGAGCCCGCCCGCATCGACGACGCTCTCACGGCGGCCCTCCATGCGGGCGGCAAGACGGTCTACGTCGCGCTTCACGCCAATCATCCCCGCGAGCTCAACGAAGAGGCACGAGGTGCCTGCGCGCGCCTCATCGCGAGCGGCGCCGCCCTGGTGAGCCAGACGGTGCTGCTGCGCGGCGTCAACGACGATCCAGACACCCTCGCGGAACTCATGCGGGCCTTCGTGGAAGCCCGCGTGAAGCCCTACTACCTCCATCACCCGGATCTCGCGCCGGGCACGGGCCATTTCCGTCTCGGCATCGAGGAGGGGCAGGCCATCGTGGCGGAGCTCCGCCGCCGGGTCTCGGGCCTGTGCCAGCCGGCCTACGTGCTCGACATCCCGGGCGGGCACGGGAAGATCCCGGTCGGGCCGAAGGCCGTCCAGCCCCGCGGCGACGGCTCCTTCACGGTCGTGGACCGCCGGGGCGGCGAACACGTCTATCCGCCCGAAGCCTAGTCCTCGCCGGGCTTTCCCACCCGCAGGCGCTTGACTTGCGAGCGCTGCGCCTTCGCCTCGAGCCTCCGCTTCTTCGAGGCCAGCGTCGGGCGCGTGGCGCGCCGGGGCTTGGGACGCTCGGTCGCCTCGCGAATGAGCTCGACGAGCCGCTGCCGCGCATCCTCGCGGTTGCGGTCCTGGGTGCGGTGCCGCTGGGCGGTGATGACGAGGACGCCGTCGGCGGTGAGCCGCTTGCCGGCAAGGCGCTCGAGCCGGGCGCGCACGTCGTCCGGCAGCGACGGCGAGCGGCGCACGTCGAAGCGCAGCTGCACTGCCGTCGCAACCTTGTTGACGTTCTGCCCGCCGGGCCCGGACCCGCGGATGAAGCTCTCGGAGAGTTCCGACTCGTCGATGGAGAGCCAGGAGGTAACGGGGATCATCGGGCCGAGCCGGGATGAGGTGGCGGGGGCACCACCTTTAAGCGCCCCACTGCCGTTGCGCGAGTCGCCTGCCCTCCCCTGCGTCCCGCGCGCACAGCCTCCGCTTGGCATGAACTTTGAAGGGAGATGCCGCGTTCATGCCTCGACAGGAGAACACAGATGAAGCTGCTTCGCCGTCTTGCGTCGATGATCCCTTACGACCGCTCCGTCATGGCCCCCGTCAGCCTCGCGGCCGCCGCGATCGCGCTTCCGATCGCGGACGTTCTGATCCGGTCGATCTGATCTGCGACCGGGGCTGCGGCGCCAGGCTCCGCCGCCCCGCCTTACCGATCGCTCGCCGGCAGGCTCTCGCGCTCCGTCTCCTGGAGACGCAGGACGAGGTCCCTCAGGCGATCGGGAAGGTTGTCGCCCTCCGGCTCGCCGTAGACCCGCCGGAGATTGTGGCCCAGAACATCGAGCACGCCACGTTCCTGGAATGAGGAGGAGTGAGCCCCCAGGCTCCACCCTCTTTCGTATGTCATCATCGCAATTCGCCCCGTGAAAATGGTGGCCGCATGGCCGCGATCAATTCAGTTCGAGGGACGAACTCACACCGGGGGGCTGTGGTTTCAGCGGGACAATTAACATAAGTTGCTCGCGTTCGAAGCGGCCATGGCGCCGGCCGCTTCGCGGACGCCCGCGAAGCGGTTGACCCGGCCGGAAAAAGCCCCTATCTGACCGCCTCCGGCGCCAAGCCCCTGTGCCCGCCTCACCGGCCGGCCACGGTCCCTGCTGGGGGATAGTTTAACGGTAGAACAGCGGACTCTGACTCCGTTAGTCTAGGTTCGAATCCTAGTCCCCCAGCCAAACGACGCCTCAAAGAGCCCGCTTCGAAATCGACCCGCTGCCGCACGATCGGCTGCGCCGCGGTCAAGCGCAGGCCTGGGGCGGTCTCTTTCTCTTGCCGTCCGCCGAAGTCGGGACACGGCGTTCGCGCGTTTCTGCCCGCTGCTCCTCACCGTGTTGTCATCCGTTTGTGGTGCGAGACGCTGGACGGCCGGGGTTGCGCCCCTAAACTGAGCCTTGGGTTCGGTCAGCTGAGGACGCGCCATGCTCTCCCGCCGTCGGCTGGTTCGTCTGTTGGGCTCCCTCCCCTTCCTGGCGGCGGCGCCCGCGGCCCGCTCGCAGACGGGCGGGTTCTACTATCGCGGCCCTGTCACAGACCATTTCGACGGCGAGCGCTTCTTCAACCCGGGCGGAGAGCCTCCGCGGGGCTTCGGGGCCTTCCTCGACTGGCAGTTCTCCGGAAAGGCCAAGCCCTGGCCTGCCGCCTACCCGAGCCCCTATCAGGACCGCCCGCCTGCTCGCCCCCACGGCGACCTGCGGGTGACCCTCGTGGGGCACGCGACGTTCCTCATCCAGATCGCCGGCGCCAGCATCCTCACGGACCCGATCTGGTCGGAGCGCGCAAGCCCGGTGCCCTTTGCCGGACCAAGGCGCTACAACGCTCCCGGCATTCCCTTCGAGAGCCTGCCGCCCATCGACCTGGTGCTCGTCTCGCACAACCATTACGACCACATGGACCTGCCGACGCTGCGCCGGCTGTGGCAGCGGGACAGGCCCCGCATCGTTGCGCCGCTCGGCAACGACGCGATCGTGCGCGCCTACGACCCGGCCATTCCGGTCACCACCCTCGATTGGGGGCAGGCGCTGGCGGTCGACGGCCTTCGGATCACGGCCGAGCCGGCCCACCACTGGTCGGCCCGCGCCACCAACGACCGCAACCATGCGCTCTGGGCCTCCTTCGTGATCCGGGGCGGAGGCCGGGCGGTGTACTTCGCGGGCGATACGGGCTTCGGCGGGGGCCGGCATTTCCGGCACATCGCGTCGCGGCACCGGGGCATCGACCTCGCGCTCCTGCCCATCGGCGCCTACGAGCCGCGCTGGTTCATGGCGCCCCAGCACATGAACCCGGCCGATGCGGTCGAGGCGCTCCGGATCCTGGGGGCGCGGGCGGCGCTGGGCTACCATTGGGGCACGTTCCGCCTCACCGACGAGGCCGTCGACGATCCCCCGCGCGGCCTCGCCCGGGCTTTGGCCGAGCGCGGGATCCCGGAGCGCCGCTTCCTCGCGATGCGGCCCGGGCAGGTCTGGCCCTCAGGAGCCGGCGATGCCAGGCAGGCCTGAACGGGCGGGCTGGTCGAGGCTCTGGACCCGGCCCACGCACTCGTCCGGGCCGGTGCATCCGCGGCTGCGCAGGGCGTTGCGCCACGAGGAGTTGCGGGGGCTCGTGTTCGCGTTCCGCGCCCGCTGCATCGCGGCCGCGGCGGTCGCCGTCTGGCTCGTGGTGCTCGTGCCCTCGCCCCGCGACCTGTACTATCTCGGGGTGGTCGGGCTGTTCGTCGGGCTTGGGCTCGTGCCTCACCTCGCACGCCACAAGCCTTACGGGCAGGCGGTGAAGCTCATCTGCATCGCCCTCGACGTTCTGCTCATCACCGCCGTCATCCTGGTCCCCCCGCCCTTCGACACCAGCACATGGCCGGTGCAGACCCGCCTGCGCTTCCAGGACTATCTCTACCTGCTGATCTACCTCGCCGGCTCGGCCCTGTCCTACTCGGCCCTCAACGTTGTCTGGACGGGCCTGTGCATCGTCGGGATCTGGTCCGCCGGTTTCCTATCCCTTCTGTGGCGGCCCGATACCGTCACCTGGGCCAAGCGCATGGGGGATCGCACGGGGGTTCCGAGCGAGGAGGCGCTCGCCGTGATCCTCGATCCCCGATACGTCATGGTCAGCCAGCTGTGGAACCAGATCGCCCTCACGCTGGTCATGACGGGGCTCCTCGTCGCAGCCGTCCTGCGGGCGCGGCAAACGGCGATCCGCCAGGCCCGGGCCGAGGTCGTCCGTGCGGACCTCGCCCGCTATCTCTCGCCCGACGTGGCCGAGACCCTGGCCAAGCGGTCCGGAGCGGCGTTCGGCGCCCCCGCGACCCGCCCTGTGGCGGTCCTGTTCGCCGACATCGTCGGCTTCACGGCGCTGTGCGAGAAGCTCGCGCCCGAGGATGTGGTGAGCCTGCTTCGCAGCTTTCACGTCCGGTCCTGCCGCATCGTGTTCCGGCACGGGGGCACCCTCGACAAGTTCCTGGGCGACGGGCTGATGGCGACCTTCGGAGCGCTGTCCCCGTCGGCCAACGCCGCCGAAGCCGCCCTGCACTGCGCGCTGGCTCTCCAGGAGGAGATGGACCGCTGGGCGCGCAAGCGGCAAGGTCGCGGGGCGGCCGCTTTCACCATCTCGGTCGGGGTTCACTTCGGGCCGGCGGTCGTGGGCAATGTGGGAGCCGAGCAGCGCCTTGAGTTCACGGTCGTGGGCGACACCGTGAACGTGGCGAACCGCCTCGAGCGCCTGACGCGGGACTTCGCGTGCCGGACCGCCGTCAGCCGTGAAGTGCTGGAGGCGGCCGGCCGCAGCGACAGACCGCCGGAGGGCTTCACGGCGCGAGGGCCCGTCACGGTACGGGGCCGGGCGGCGCCCGTAGAGGTGTTCACCTGCGGCAGTTCCCGGGCCGCCGGATCGAGCAGCGTTCACCACGCCCGAGCGCATGCCGGCTGACCGCTCGCAGCGCGCATCAAGGCGCATTTCAGAATGTGAAGAAACTGGAGCGGGCGATGGGAATCGAACCCACGACATTCAGCTTGGGAAGCTGACGTTCTACCTCTGAACTACACCCGCGCAGCGTCTAGATAACGGCGTCGGGCCCGCGGGCGCAAGCCCCCTCAGCGGAAGTGTTTCGAGAGTTTGAGGCCTTGGGCCTGGTAGTTCGAGCCGGCGCCTGCGCCGTAGAGGAGGCGCGGGCGTTCGGCCATACGCTCGTAGACGAGCCGGCCGACGATCTGACCGTCCTCCAGAATGAAGGGGACGTCGCGGGAGCGCACCTCCAGCACCGCCCGGGCCCCTGCCCCGCCGGCCGCCGCATGGCCGAAGCCGGGATCGAAGAAGCCCGCGTAATGGACGCGGAACTCGCCGACGAGGGGGTCGAAGGGCACCATCTCGGCCGCGTAATCCGGCGGCACGTGCACGGCCTCCTTCGAGGCCAGGATGTAGAACTGGCCGGGATCGAGGATGAGCGCGCGCCGGTCCTCGGCGTGCAGCGGCTCCCAAAAGTCGGCGACGCGGTGGACGCCCGGCTTGTCCACGTCGACGAGAGCCGTGTGGCGCTTCGCCCGGTAGCCGACGAGCCGTTCCTGCCCGAACCCTTCAAGGTCGACGCTGACCGCAACGCCGTCTTGGATGGAGGGCTCGGCGGAGGTCACCACCCGCTCGCGGCGGTGAAGATCGTGGAGTTCGGCGTCTGTCAGGCGGACCTCGCCTTTGCGCAGGCGCAGCTGCGAGAGGCGGGTGCCGGTCCGGACCAGGACCGGAAAGGTTCGGGGCGAGATCTCGGCGTAGAGCGGACCGGCATAGCCGGACTCGATGGTGTCGAACTCCCGGGCCCGATCCGCGATGACGCGGGTGAACACGTCGATGCGGCCGGTCGAACTCTTCGGATTGGCGGCGGCCGAGACATTGTCGGGGAGCGTTAGGCTCTCCTGGAGCTCTGCAATGTAGACGCAGCCCGTCTCGAGCACCGCGTCGCGGGTGAGGTCGATCTCGTGAAGCGCCAGGGCGCCAAGCTGGTCGGCCACCGTGCGGGCGGGACCTGGGAGGAAGCTCGCCCGGACCCGGTAGGCGCGCCGCCCGAGCCGCAGGTCGAGGCTCGCGGGCTGCACCTGATCCGGCGCATAGGGCGCGCCGGGCCGGATGACCCCAGCCTCCGTCAGGCGAGCGATAGCCTCCGCCGATTGAATGCCGTCCTGCAGCGCGACCATGCTTGTGCCCTGGTGATCCATGGCTTCCTCTAGCCGAAGCACGGCGGCCCTCCAAGGCCTCAGGCGTTCTCGCCGGGTTCGTCCCGGAAGGCGCTCCAGGCGAGGCTGATCCGGGCGATCGCGCTCATCATCGTCAGGCCCGCAAAGCCGTAGGCGAGGATCGGAAAGGCCTGCGGAATGGCCGCCATGGCGAGGAAGACCAGGATCGTCTCGGTGCCCTCCGCGAGCCCGGCAGTGAAATAGATCGATTTGACTCCCCTCACCCGGCTCTCGAGCCCGCGCTTTGCCGCCACCGCCGCGAAGGCGAGGAAGCTTGCCCCGTTCACGTAGAAGGAGAACAGCAGCACGGCAGCCGGAACCGCGTTGGCCTCAGGATCGGCGAGCGCGAAGGCGAGCGGGATCGCACCGTAGAAGATGAAGTCGAACACGATGTCGATAAACCCGCCCCGGTCCGTGCGGCGGGACGCCCGGGCCGTGGCGCCATCGAGGCCGTCGAGAACCCGGCTGAGGGCCAGGAGACCGAGCGCGGCCAAATTCCAGCCGGCCACGATGGCGCCCGCCGCCAACAGCCCGGTGAGAAGACCAAGGAGGGTGAGGAGATCCGCCGCCACGCCGTAGCGCGCCAGGGCGGCCCCTGCACGGTCGAGGGGCGGATCGATCACGCGGCGCATGAAACCGTCGAGCATCCGGATCGTCGAACTTGGCCCGTCACGTTGACGGGCTTCGGGGGGCGCTCTACCACGGCCCCGCAGAGCTGTCCCAGCGGGAGCGGTCACGACCATGTACAAGGCCCTCACCCGAGGCATCAGCGTGACGGTGACGTCGCGCTTCGTGTCGGAGGAATCCTCCCCGGAGGACGGCCGCTACTTCTTCGCCTATTCGGTCGAGATCACGAACCTCAGCTTGGAGCGCGTGCAGCTCCGCTCGCGCTACTGGAAGATCATCGACGGGCACGGAGCCGTGCAGGAGGTCCGCGGTGAGGGCGTCGTCGGCAAGCAGCCAGTCCTTGGACCCGGCGAGAGCTTCTCGTATACGAGCGGAACGCCGCTGCCGACGCCGGACGGGACCATGCAGGGCTCCTACACGATGGTCACGGCGAAGGGCGAGACCTTCCAGGCCGCCATCCCGGCCTTCTCCCTCGACTTCCCCCACGCCAAGCGCATCGTTCACTGAGGCGCCTCATGAGTTCGGACGGCCAGCGGCTCAACCCCCTCCAGATGCTCGAACGGCTCGTGTCGTTCGACACGGAGAGCGCGAAATCGAACCTGCCGCTCATCGACTTCGTGGAGGAGTACCTCCGGAGCTGGAACGTCGCCTATGTGCGGGTGCCGAATGCCGCCGGCGACAAGGCGGCGCTTTATGCCACCATCGGCCCGCAGGACCGCGGCGGCGTGGTGCTGTCGGGGCACACCGATGTGGTGCCGGTGGCCGGGCAGGCTTGGACGAGCGACCCCTTTCGTCTTCGCGTGGAGAACGGACGCATCTACGGGCGCGGCGCCGTCGACATGAAGGGCTTCGATGCGCTGGCGCTGGCGCTGATCCCGGAGTTCCGGGCCGCCGACCTGAAGACGCCCATCCACGTGATGCTCTCCTACGACGAGGAGACCACCTGCCTCGGCGTCGTCGATCTCATCCGGCGCCTCGGTCACGATCTGCCCCTGCCGCAGGCCGTGATCGTGGGTGAGCCGACCGAGCTTGCGGTCGTGGACGCCCACAAGAGCGTCGTGACCTTCAGGACCGCGGTGCACGGGTTCGAGGCACACTCGTCCAAACCTTATCTTGGTGCGAGCGCCGTGATGACGGCGGCGGAGCTCGTCTCCGAGCTCAACCGCATCGCGGACGACATGATGGAGCGCCCCGATCCGAGCGGCCGGTTCGATCCCGCCTACACGACGGTCCATGTGGGCACGATCGAGGGCGGCAACGCCCGCAATATCCTGGCCAAGGAGTGCCGTTTTCACTGGGAGTTCCGCGGGCTGCCGAGCCTCGATCCGCAGGAGATCCCGAAGCGGCTCGAGCGCTTTGCTAACGAGGTGGCGCTGAAGCGGCTCAACCGCTTCGGTCCCTACGGACGCATCGTGACGGACCTCGAAGCCTCGGTGCCCGGCCTCGCGCCGGATCCGGGATCGGCCGCCGAGGTGCTCGCCATGCGGCTTGCCGGCCGCAACCACACCGAAACCGTGCCCTTCGGCACGGAGGCCGGGCATTATCAGGCGGCCGGCATACCCACCGTCGTGTGCGGCCCGGGCTCCATCGACCAGGCGCACCAGCCGGACGAATACATCACCGTCGAGCAGTTCGAGGCGGGTGCCGCCTTCATGCGCCGCCTCCTCGCCGCGTGCAGCGCCTGACCGGCGCTCCTGCGCCAAGCGGGGCAGGTATGCACCGGGCCCGATTGCCGGGACGCTGCGCCCTCGGCTAAGCCGGCATCTTTGCCGGACGGTCCGGCCCAGAGCCCTTCCATGACCGCGACCATTGCCCCCGCCGCCGCCCTCCGGATGCCGTCGTTCAAGGAGTTCGTGGCGATCATCGCCCTGATGATGGGGCTCACCGCCCTGTCGATCGACAATCTGCTGCCGGCCTTTCCGCCGATCCAGGCCGAGTTCGGCATCGCGGATCCGAACCGCCTGCAGCTCCTCGTCTACGTCTACATGCTGGGCTTCGGCGTGATGCAGCTCGTCTACGGCCCGCTCTCAGACACCGTCGGCCGCCGGCCCGTCCTGCTGCTCGGGCTTTCCATCTATGCGGCGGGCTGCCTGCTGGCGGCGGTCGCTCCGAGCTTCGAGGTGCTGCTCGCCGCCCGCGTGATCCAGGGGGTTGGCGTCGCGGCGGCCCGCGTTCTCGCCATCGCCATCGTGCGCGACTGCTATTCGGGCCGCGAGATGGCGCGGGTCATGTCCCTCACCTTCGCGGTGTTCATCATCGTCCCGGTCTTCGCGCCCGCCATGGGCAGCGCCACCCTCCTGCTCGGGGACTGGCACATCCTGTTCGTGAGCATGCTGGTCCTGACCCTGGCGCTCGGCGTCTGGTTCTGGCTGCGCATGCCCGAGACCCTGAGCCCCGAACACCGGCTGCCGCTGTCGCCGGGTCCGATCCTTGAGGGCATGCGCGTCACCGTCACGACGCGGGTCGCCATCGGCTACTCGACGGCGGTCGGCTTCATGTTCGCCTGCATGATGGCTTACGTGGGCTCCGCGCAGCAGATCTTCGAAACCGAGGTCTACGGCCTCGGCTCCTATTTTCCGGTGGCTTTCGGCCTGATCGCCGGCGTGATGGGCCTGTCCTCGGTGCTGAACTCCGCCCTGGTGCGGCGGCTCGGCATGCGGCGCCTCTCCCATGGAGGCCTGCTCGCCTTCGTGACCCTCGCCGGGTGCCAGGTGCTGGCGGCGCTCGCCTTCGACGGCCGCCCGCCGCTCCTCCTCTTCGGGGCGATCCTCGCCGGGAGCATGTTCGTGGCCGCGCTCACGTTCTCGAACTTCAACGCCATGGCCATGGAGCCGCTCGGTGCCATCGCGGGCACCGCCTCGTCATTCATGGGGTTCTACACCACCCTCCTTGGGGCCTTGCTCGGCGGCATCGTCGGCCAATCCTTCGACGGCACGGTGCTGCCCCTCGGGATCGGCTACGTGGCGTTCAGCACCCTGTCCGTGCTCACCGTGCTGTGGACCGAGAAGGGCCGGCTGTTCCAGCCGCAGAACCCGGATCCCAGGCCTTAAGGCAGCGCCGGCCCAGCCCGGGGTTGGCGTCCGACCTTCCCCTGCGACGGCTTGACTGCTGGCGTCCGTTTCGACTCAGCTATTCTCATTGCGCATAACCCAGAACAAAGGGGAATTTTCTTGCGCAATGTTGCTTTTCTCGGCATCGCCGCGGCTCTTGCGGCCGGACCGGCGCAGGCCATGACCTACAGCCTCCTGCCCTTCCAGGACGGCACGATGGGCATCCTGGCCCAGGGGAGGATCGAAGGAAACGAGAGCGCGCGGCTCGCCTCCGTGCTGCAGCAGGCCGGCGGCGCGGCGCGGATGCTCGTGATCTCCTCTCCCGGCGGCGATATGGCGAGCGCCATCGACCTCGGACAGACGCTCCGGCAATACGGCATCCAGACGGTGGTGGGCGCCCTTGGACAAGACGCCTATGGGCAGCGGGCCCTCGGGGCCGGCCGCTGCCATTCCGCCTGCGTCCTCGTGCTCATGGCGGGCGTGCAGCGCTCCATCATGCCGGGAAGCCGGGTCGGCGTTCATGCGCCCAGCGTCGTCATGGTGCAGGGCGGACGAACCTACGCCCTCGACGATGCCACCACCCGGTACATGGTCCAGGGCACCGAGCCGGTGCTGCGCTCCTATGCGCGCCAAATGGGTGTGAGCCCGCAGCTCATCGATGTGGCCCACCGGACCCCGCATACGAGCATCCGCACCCTCACGGGCTCGGAGCTCGCGCGCTTCGGCCTCGTGACCTCGGGCCGGGCGAGCTTTGCCAAGTCGCCTGGGCCGCGGAAGCGATCCGCCACGGGCCGGCGCGCGAACCGGCTCGGCTGACGCCGCGCCAGGGCGGGCGGATCCTCTAAGGGGTCTCCGCCCGCGCGATCTCGGCCTCGACCTCCTGCGGATCGAGGTCGTAGACCCGCGAGCAGAACTCGCAGGTGATGCCGATGCGGCCGTTGTCGCCCACCATGTCGCGCCGGTCCTCCGGCGAGAAGCGGCGCATCATCGCCATGATGCGGGTCTGCGAGCAGCGGCACTCCTCGTGCACCGGCTGCGCCTCGAAGACCCGCACGCCGCGCTCGTGAAAGAGCCGGTAGAGCAGCCTTTCGCTGGAGATGGAGGGGTCGATGAGCTCGATATCCTCCACCGTCTCGACGAGAGTCTTGGCCTCGACCCACGCATCGTCCTCGGCCGGTGCAGCGAGATCCTGGGAAGGATGACCCTCCGGAATGTCGCCCGGATCGAAATCCGCCTGACGCTGCCGCTCTGGCGAGGTGGGCAGAAACTGGATGAGAAGGCCGCCCGCCCGATAGGCATGACGCCCGGCCTCGAACTGCTCGGCCACGGCGAGCCTCACCCGCGTCGGGATCTGCTCGGATTGCCGGAAATACTGGTGCGCCGCCTCCTCGAAGCCTTGCCCTTCGAGAGCCACGACGCCCTGGTAGCGGCTGCTCTCGGACCCTTGGTCGATCGTCATGGCGAGGATGCCCTGGCCCAGGAGCTCCGCGGACTTCGTGCCGGGCGGCAGGGCCTCCACCCGCTCCTTGTCGAAGCGAGCGGTGGCGCGAAGGCGGTCGGGCGCATCGAAATCGACGACGATCATCTCGATGACGCCGTCCGTTTTCGTCTGGAGTTGGAAGCGCCCCTCGAACTTGAGGGACGATCCGAGCAGCACCGTGAGGGCCGCGGCCTCGCCCAGGGTTCGGGCGACCATGTCGGGATAGCCGTGCCGGGTCAGGATCGTGTCGATGGACGGCCCGAGCCGCACCACGCGGCCGCGCACGTCGAGGGGCTCGACGGAGAAGGGAAGAACGACGTCATCGGCCCCCTCGAACGAGGTGGTCATGCCGGCACCGCTCCCAGGCACCAGGCGAGGATGCCTTTCTGCGCATGGAGCCGGTTCTCGGCCTCGTCGAACACCACGGATTGCGGGCCGTCGATGATCTCGTCGGTCACCTCCTCGCCCCGATGGGCCGGGAGGCAGTGCATGAAGAGCGCGTCCCGTGCGGCCACACCCATGAGGCGGCTGTTCACCTGATAGGGTTTCAGGAGATTGTGGCGACGGCCCTCGTCCTCGTCGCCCATCGACACCCAGCAATCGGTCACGATGACGTCGGCCTGATCGGCTGCCTCGAACGGGTCCGTGGTCACCATGATGTCCGCTCCCTCGGCCTTCGCCCAGGACAAAAGCTCGGGGCGGGGGGCGAGTTCCGGGGGCGAGGCGATCTTGAGCCGGAAGTCGAGCTTCGCCGCGGCATGGACCCAGGAGGCGAGGACGTTGTTGGCGTCCCCGGCCCAGGCCACGGTCCGGCCCCGGATCGACCCGCGGTGCTCCTCGAAGGTGAGAACGTCGGCCATGATCTGGCAGGGGTGGGTCAGCTTGGTGAGCCCGTTGATCACCGGGATGCTGGCGTGGCGGGCAAGCTCCACCACCATCTCGTGATCCAGGGTGCGGATCATGACGGCGTCGACGTACCGGGAGAGGACCCGGGCCGTGTCGCCGATGGTCTCGCCGCGCCCGAGCTGCATCTCGTTGCCCGTGAGCATCAGCGTCTCGCCGCCGAGCTCGCGCATGCCCACGTCAAAGGAGACGCGGGTGCGGGTCGAGGGCTTGTCGAACACCATCGCCAGCACCTTCCCGGTCAGGGGGCGCTCCGCCGCAACCTCACCTTTCCGGCGCTTGGCCTTGATGGCCGCGGACGCATCGAGGACGCGCCGGATCTCCGAGCCCGAGAAATCGCTGAGATCCAGAAAGTGACGGGTCGCGGTCGCGCTCATTCGGCCGCTCCCCGCCGGGTCGCCTCGAGCTTGGCCTCGACGGCCGAGCAGGCCGCGTCGAGGCGGCGCAGGGCCTCGCCCATCTCGGCTTCGGTGATGATGAGGGGCGGCAGGAGCCGCACCACGTTGTCGCCCGCCGCGATGGTGATGAGGCGCTGGTCCCGGGCAGCGGCGATGAACTCCGTGTTCGGCACCTTGGTGCGAAGGCCGATGAGAAGACCCTCGCCCCGCACCTCGTCGATGATCGCCGGATGCCGGTCCTTCAACTCGGCGAGGCGCTGCTTGAGAAGCAGCCCAAGATGCGCGACGCGGTCGAAGAAGCCCGGCTCGAGCAGCACGTCGAGCACGGCATTGCCCACCGCCATGGCGAGCGGGTTGCCGCCGAACGTGGTGCCGTGGGTGCCGGCCGTCATGCCCTTCGCGGCCTCTGCGGTCGCAAGGCACGCGCCGAGCGGGAACCCGCCGCCGATGCCCTTGGCGATCGACATGATGTCGGGCGTCACGCCCGCCCATTCGTGAGCGAAGAACCGGCCGGTGCGGCCGACGCCGGTCTGGATCTCGTCGAAGATGAGCAGAAGCCCGCGCTCGTCGCACAGCTCGCGCAATCCGCGCAGGCAATGGTTCGGCACGGGGCGAATGCCGCCCTCGCCCTGGATCGGCTCGACCATGATGGCGCCGGTCTCGGGCGTGATCGCGGCGTGCATCGCCTCGTGGTCGCCGAAAGCAACCTGATCGAAGCCCTCCACCTTGGGCCCGAAGCCGTCCAGGTATTTCTGCTGGCCGCCCGCCGCGATGGTGGCGAGGGTGCGCCCGTGGAACGCGCCCTCGAAGGTAAGGATGCGGAAGCGCTCCGGGTTTCCGTTCGCGGCGTGATACTTGCGCGCCATCTTGATGGCGGCCTCGTTCGCTTCGGCGCCGGAATTCGTAAAGAACACCACGTCGGCGAACGTGTTGTCGACGAGGCGCTGCGCGAGTTGCTCGCCTTCGGGAATGCGATACAGGTTAGAGGTGTGCCACACCTTCTGCGCCTGCGCGGTGAGTGCCTCGACGAGGTGAGGATGCGCGTGGCCGAGGGCGTTCACGGCGATGCCGGCGCCGAAATCGAGCCATCGCTCGCCGCCTCGCGCGATCAACCAGGGCCCTTCGCCTCTCTCGAAGGACACGTCGGCGCGCGCAAAGACGGGCAGCAGCGGCGAGTTCACGGCATCATCTCCCGATCAGGACCCAAAGTCGCAGTCTCGCGACCCAAAAACAAAGCGCCGCCCGGCAGGGGCGGCACTCCCCGGATTCTAACCGGGCTGAATCCCTTGTCAATTCAAGAGAATTGAACGCTGGCATCACGTTAGGTCAGCGCGCGGTCCCGAGATCCTTGGGGAAAACGGGTGGTGTTGTCCGCCGACTCTTGCGCCGGAGTCAGCGCATCTTGTAGGTTCGGCTTCGTCGCCGAGGGACAACTCGCGCGGCGCACAAACAACCCTCAAGAAACGACCCCTGGCAGCGCGGTCGGACAATGTTCTGTCCGCGAGGGGAGAGGGATTCTTTAGCGGGGATGGCGGCCCCGACGGAGGCTTTGAAAATGATAGATGCGGGCATTACCTGGACCGACGATCGGGTTGAGCAATTGAAGAAGCTCTGGTCCGATGGCCTCAGCGCAAGCCAGATCGCGGCCGAGATCGGCGGCGTGACGCGCAACGCGGTGATCGGCAAGGTCCACCGCCTCGGCCTCTCGGGCCGCGGCAAAACCAAGGTGACGAGCTCGCAGCGCCCCCGCAAGCCGACCCGCGCCCCGAGCGCGCCGACGCCGATCGCGGCCGTGCCCACCTCGCCCCGGCCCGTCATGCTGGCCCCGGCCCCGACGCAGCTCGCGATCGAGCCGGTGCGGGAGGACATCTACGTGGAGGACGTGGCGATCCCCCTCTCCGAGCGCGTCACGATCATGGATCTTCGCGAGTCCATGTGCCGCTGGCCCATGGGCGACCCGACGAAGCCCGAGTTCCGGTTCTGCGGCGCCCGCTCGGTGACGGGCATGCCGTACTGCACCCATCACGCCCGGGTGGCCTATCAGCCCGTCGCCGACCGCAAGCGCGACCGGCGGGTGGCCGGGCTGCGGTAACGGATCGGAAACGTCAGCGAAAAAGGGCGAGGCCGCGAGGCCTCGCCCTTTTCTTGTCTACGAGGATAAGCGAACGGTATCCCGGTGCGAGGCACGCCTTTTCAGGATGGCGCCTCGCGCCCTACTCCGCTCTCGCGAATGTTTCGTCGAAGGAATAGCCGGCACCGCGCACCGTGCGGATCGGATCGGGCTTGCGCGGCCGGTTGATGGCCTTGCGCAGCCGGCCGACATGGACGTCCACCGTGCGTTCGTCGATATAGACGTCGTTGCCCCAGACCCCGTCGAGCAATTGCTCCCGCGTGAAGACGCGGCCCGGGCTCTGCATGAGGAACTCGAGGAGGCGGAACTCGGTCGGCCCGAGATGAAGCTCCCGCCCTGAACGGCGGACACGGTGCGTCTCGCGATCGAGCTCGATGTCGCCGGCGACCAGGAGGGTCGCCACATGGGTGGGCTTGGCGCGGCGCAGGAGCGCCCGGACGCGGGCGAGGAGTTCCGGAACCGAGAAGGGCTTGACGATGTAGTCGTCCGCGCCGGTCGCGAGACCCCTGACGCGGTCCCCCTCCTCTCCCCTCGCCGTCAGCATGATGACGGGCAGGCGCTCGGTCTCGCGCCGGGCCCGGATGCGGCGGCACAACTCGATGCCGGAGAGCCCGGGCAGCATCCAGTCGAGCACCACGAGGTCCGGCACCTGTTCGCGGAGCCGGATATCCGCATCGTCCCCGCGCGCGACCGCGTCGACCTCGTAGCCCTCGGCCTCGAGGTTGTAGCGCAGGAGCAGCGTCAGCGGCTCCTCGTCCTCCACGATCAGAACCCGGGTGTTCATGAGCCGGTCAGACCTCCGAGTCGAGGGTCGCGAAGCTCGAACGGTCGTTCTTCGGACGGTCCAGCGTGAGGTTCTCGCCCGTCACGAGGTAGTGGATCGTTTCGGCGATGTTGGTGGTGTGGTCGCCGATGCGCTCGATGTTCTTGGCCACGAACAGGAGATGGGTGCAGAACGAGATGTTGCGCGGGTCCTCCATCATGTAAGTGAGGAGTTCGCGGAACAGCGACGTGTAGAGGCTGTCGATCTGCCCGTCGCGCTGCCACACGTCGAGGGCCACTTTGGGGTCCTGCCCCGCATAGGCGTCGAGAACGTCCTTGAGCTGGCCCTGGACGAGATCCGACATGTGCTGGACGCCGGTGACGATCTTCTGCGGCTGGAACTGCCCCGAGATGGCAAGCGCACGCTTGCCGATGTTCTTCGCGAGGTCACCGATCCGCTCCACGTCCCCGGAGACGCGGATGGCCGAGATGGTCTCGCGCAGGTCGACCGCCAGGGGCTGGCGCCGCGCGATCATCAGGATGGCGTGCTCCTCGATCTCGCGCTGGAGCACGTCGAGCCTCGCATCGGCCGCGATCACCGCCTGAGCGAGGGGCGTGTCGCGCCGGACGAGCGCGACGATGGATTCCACCAGCATCTTCTCGGCGATGCCGCCCATCTCCGAGATGCGGCGCCGGAGATCCTGCAGTTCGGCATCGTAGGAGCTGACAATGTGTTCCGACATGATGTTCCCTCAAATCGCCAGCGCGCCGGCGGCCCCGGCCGGTGCCCTAGCCGAAGCGGCCCGTGATGTAGTCCTGGGTCTGCTTCTTGTTCGGATTCATGAAGATCTTCGTCGTCTCGCCGAACTCGACTACCTCGCCGAGATACATGAAGGCCGTGAACTGCGAGATGCGGGCGGCCTGCTGCATGTTGTGGGTCACGATCACGATCGTGAACTCGGCGCGGAGCTGCTCGATGAGCTCTTCGATCTTGCCCGTCGAGATCGGATCGAGGGCCGAGGTCGGCTCGTCGAAAAGGATCACCTCCGGACGCTGCGCCACCGTGCGGGCGATGCACAGGCGCTGCTGCTGCCCGCCCGACAGGCCCATGCCGGACTGGCGGAGCTTGTCCTTCACCTCGTCCCAGAGCGCCGCCTTGCGGAGCGATTCCTCGATGCGATCGTCGAGCTCCGATTTCGGAAGCTTCTCGTAGAGGCGGATGCCGAACGCGATATTGTCGTAGATCGACATCGGGAAGGGCGTCGGCTTCTGGAACACCATGCCGACGCGGGCCCTGAGCTCGTTCACGTCGATGCCGTTCGACAGGACGTTCCGGCCGTCGAGCAGGATCTCGCCCGTGGCGCGCTGCTCGGGATAGAGGCTGTAGATCCGGTTGAACGTCCGCAGCAGGGTGGACTTGCCGCAGCCCGACGGGCCGATGAGCGCCGTCACCTGGCGGTCGTGGAAGTCCAGGTTGATGTCCTTCAGCGCGCGGGCATCGCCGTAATAGAAGTTCAGGTTCTTGACCGCGATCCGCACCGGCGCCGAGAGGTTCGCGGCGGCGTTCGTGCCGAGGGATGCGGCCGTGTTGACGGCGATGGGGCTCATCGGGCGGTGTCCTTCTTGAGCAGCAGGCGCGCCACGATAGACAGCGCCAGGATGGCGAGGGTGATGAGGAGCGCGCCCGCCCAGGCGAGCTCGCGCCAGTTCTGATAGGGCGCCAGCGCGAACTGGTAGATCATCACCGGGAGGTTCGAGACGCCGCCCATGAGATCGGGCCTGAACCAGAAATTGTTGTTGAGCGCCGTGAAGAGGAGCGGCGCCGTCTCACCGGCGATGCGCGCCATGGCGAGGAGGGTGCCGGTGACCATGCCGGCGCGGGCCGCGCGCCAGGTGACGTTCGTGATCACCTTCGACATGGGAGCACCGAGGGCCGCGCCGGCTTCGCGCAGGGAACCCGGCACGATGCGCAGCATGTCCTCCGTCGTGCGCACGATCACCGGCGTCGCGATGATGGCGAGGGCGACGCCGCCGGCCCAGCCCGAATAGCCGCCCATGGGCTGCACCATGAGGGTGTAGACGAAGAGCCCGATGAGGATGGAGGGGGCGGAGAGCAGGATGTCGTTGAGGAAGCGCACCACCTCGGCGAGCTTCGAGCCCCGGCCGTATTCGGCAAGGTACGTCCCGGCCAGCACCCCGATGGGCGTCGCCACCGTGATGCCGAGGAAGGTGAGGATGAGGCTGCCCACGATGGCGTTGGCGATGCCGCCGCCCTGCGTGCCCGGACCGGGCGTCACCTGGGTAAAGACGTTCACCGACAGGGCGCTGAACCCCTCGAAGAGGAGCATCAGCAGGATCCAGCCGAGCACGCAGGCGCCGAGCACGGTGAACAGGGTGCAGATCACCTTGAGCGCCTTGTCAGCCACGTGGCGGGAGCGGCGTACGCGGCCCCAGGTGACCGAGGCGTTCAGGTGTGCGGGAGAGGTCGCGTCCATCGGGGGCTCCTCAGTGGTTCTGCACGCGGGCGATGAGAAGCCGCGCGACGACCAGAACCGTGAACGTGACGAGGAAGAGGATGCAGCCGAGGGCCATGAGGGCGTTGAGCTGCAGGCCGATGGCCTCGTTGAACTCGTTGGCGATCCGCGACGCGATCGTCGATCCCGGGTCGAAGATCGAGGCCGACAGCCGGTTGGCGTTGCCGATGACGAAGGTCACGGCCATCGTCTCGCCGAGCGCCCGGCCGAGGCCCAGCATGACGGCTCCGATGATCGACACGCCCGCCTGCGGCATCAGCACGTGGCGCACCACCTCCCAGGTGGTGCAGCCGATCCCGTAGGCGCTCTCGCGAAGGATGGTCGGGATCTGGTCGAAGATGTCCCTCGTGATGGAGGCCACGAAGGGGATGATCATGATGGCGAGGATGATCCCAGCCGTGAGAACGCCGACGCCGGACGGCACCCGGGCATACAGGATGGTGCCGAAGACCGGCAGTCCTTCAACGAGCTGCGAGGTCGGGATCTGGACGTAGCTTGCGAAGAGCGGCGCGAAGACGAAAAGCCCCCACATGCCGTAGATGATGCTCGGCACGGCGGCGAGAAGCTCGATGGTGGTGGCGACGGGCCGCTTGAGCCAAGCAGGGCAAAGCTGCGTGAGGAAGATCGCGATGCCGAGGGACACCGGCACGCCGATGACGAGCGCGATGAAGGCGGACGAGAGGGTTCCGACGATTGCCACCCAGGCCCCGTACTGGTCGTTGTTCACGTCCCAGACGCTCGAGGTGATGAAGCCGAAGCCGAACTGCTGGAAGGCGGGCAGGCCGCCCCAGATCATCGACCCGATGATGCCGGCGAGAACCAGCAGCACGAGGAGGGCCGAAGCGTAGCTCGCGAGCCGGAAGAGCCGGTCGAAAGTCGGTTTTGGGGACCGGCGGACGGTGTCCAAGTGCGTCGTGACAATGTCTTGAGCCAAGGCAACCATCCGCCGAACCCGTTGGTGTGAGAGCTAGATTACCGAGCGATCGGCTTTAGAGAAGGGGCTGGCCGCCCTTGTTCTTGATCTCGGCCTTCCAGGTGTCGCGGATCTGCTGCTTGAGGGCAGCCGGGAGCGGCACGTAGTCGAGCTCGACCGCCATCTGGTCGCCCTTGTTGAAGGCCCAGTCGAAGAACTTGAGGGCCTCGGCCACCTGCTCGGGCTTCTCCGGGTTCTTGGGCACCAGGATGAAGGTCGGCGCGGTGATCGGCCAAGCCTCGTCGCCCGCCTGGTTCGTCAGCGAGATGCCGAAGCCGGGAGCCGACTTCCAGTCCGCATTGGCAGCGGCCGCCTGGAAGGTCTTGTCGTCCGGAGACACGAACTTGCCGTTCTTGTTCTGGAGCTGGGCATAAGGAATGTTGTTCTGCTTGGCGTAGGCGTACTCGACGTAGCCGATGGAGTTCGGCACCTGCTTGACGAGCGCGGCGACGCCCTCGTTGCCCTTGCCGCCCTGACCGACCGGCCACTGGATCGAGGCGCCGACGCCGGGGCCGCTCTTCCAAGGCTCGGAGACCTGGGAAAGGTAGGTGGTGAACACGTTCGTGGTGCCCGAGCCGTCCGAGCGGTAGACCGGGGTGATGGTCGCGTCGGGGAGCTTCACGCCCTGGTTGATCCCGGCGATCTTGGCATCGTTCCACTTCGAGATGCGGCCGGCGTAGATGTCGGCGAGCATCTCGCCCGTGAGCTTCAGCTGACGGGTCTCGACGCCCTGGATGTTGATGACCGGCACGACGCCGCCCATGACGGTCGGGAACTGGACGAAGCCGTCCTTCTGGAGCTCCTCGCCCTTGAGCGGGGCGTCGGTGGCGCCGAAATCGACCGTCTTGGCGCGGATCTGGCGGATGCCGCCGGACGAGCCGATCGACTGGTAGTTGAGGCTGTTGCCCGTCTCCTTCTTGTAGGCCTCGGCCCACTTGGCATAGATCGGGAACGGGAAGGTCGCGCCCGCGCCGGTGATCTCGGCAGCGGAAGCGGAGGTCGCGATGGATGCGACCATCAGGCCGGCCGCAAGGGCCTTCGACAACAATTTCACGGATCGTCTCCCTGTAGATGGCTGCGCGGCGGCGGTCCACGTCCGTCTGTGAGCAACTTCACCGCGCGGGACGAGAGCTATCGCTGCTCGACGGCGGGTGTATGACACCGCCATGACGCCTCGATGACAATAAAAGCTGTTACGGCACAAGCACTTGAGCTTGCACGCTCTCCGGAATCACGACCGTGAAGACCGCACCTTGCCCGGGCTGGCTCTCGATCGTGAGCTGACCCCGGTGGCGGTTCACGATGTGTTTCACGATGGCGAGCCCCAGCCCGGTGCCGCCCTTCTCCCGACTCTGAGCCACGTCCACCCGGTAGAACCGCTCGGTAAGCCGGGGCAGGTGCTCGGCCGCGATGCCGGGGCCGTAATCCTGCACGACGAATTCCACCTGTGGGGCGCTCCCCTCCCCGCTCCTGCGCCTCAGGGCGACGTCGACCCGTCCCCCGCTCTCGCCGTACTTAATGGCGTTCTCGATGAGGTTCTCGGTGACGCGGAGAAGTTCGTCCCGGTCGCCCTGCACGGTGAGCGCAGCGCTCGGCAGCGCCACGTTGATCTCGACCCCGCGCTCCCGCGCCATCGCCTGGAGCGTGTCGACCATGTGGCTCACGATGCCGGTGAGATCCACGACCCCTTGCGGCGCGAGGTGGGCGCGCATCTCGATCCGCGACAGGGACAGGAGATCGTCGATGAGCCGGGTCATGCGCTGCGCCTGGCCCCGCATGATCTCGAGGAATCGCTCGCGGGCCGCGGGGTCGTTCCGGGCGGGTCCCTGCAGGGTCTCGATGAAGCCGAGAACAGAGGCGAGGGGCGTGCGCAGTTCGTGGCTCGCATTCGCCACGAAGTCGACGCGCATCGCCTCGAGGCGCCGGGCCGAGGTGAGATCGCGGAAGAACAGCATGACGCCCGCGGCGGCATCGAGTCCGGGGGCATCCGCCTCGAGGCGTCCGATGAGCACCTCGAAGGCCCGCTCGGTCGGAACCCGTTCGACGTACTCGACTCGCAGGGCGTCCCCCGTTCTGAGGACGGAATCGATCCCGTCGAGCACGTCCGGGCTTCGGAGGGCAAAGGAGAGCGGATGCCGCTGCTTGATCGCCGGCAGCAGGGATCGGGCGGCCGCGTTCGCCTCCACCACGATGGCGCGCCGGTCGACGAGGATGACGGGATCGGGAATGTTGGCCAGAAGCGCATCGGCGACCCCGCGGCTCGTTCGCGGGCGGGCCACCTCCCTGACCTGCTGCTCCCTGTCCCGGTCGGCCAGCACGAAGGCGCTGATCGCCATGGCGAGGATCGCGGCCCCCAGGAGCCAGCCGTCGAGGATGTCGCGCGCCGCCGCGACGGCCACGATGACGGCGCTCGCCACGAACGCCCCCCGCAGCGTCGCCTGCCGGGTTCGCTCCCGCGCCCGTCGCTTCGCCGCTTCGGGGCTTTGCGGGATCATGCCTTCCCGTCCTCGTCCGAGGAGAACTCGAAATCGTCCACCCGCATGACGCTCCGGTTGGCTCGCATGCGGTTGAGGATCTCGTAGGCGCCGAGCAGCGCCAGGGCGAACACGAAGGGAACGAGGTAGTAGCAGAGCCGGTAGAGCAGAAGCGCTCCCAGGATCGGCTCGCGCGGATAGGCCGAGAGGGCCAGGAGGATGGTCGCCTCGAAGACGCCAAGACCCCCAGGGGCATGGCTCGCCACGCCCAGCATGACCGCCAGGACGTAGACCGCGAGGAAGGTCTCGAAGGTGATGTTGTGGCCGCCGGGCAGCAGCACGTAGAGCACCCCAGCCCCCGCGCAGACGTCCCCGGCACCGATCAGCATCTGGGCGAGGGAGAGGCGGAAGCCGGGGAGTTCCAGGCGCCAGCCCTGCAGCTTCACGGCCCGACGCTTGATGGACACCCAAACGAGGTAGGCGACGATGCCGATGAGAACGCTGAGCCCGATCAGCTGGTTGATCTTGATGTTGGTGTAGACGAGGAGCGCGATCGCGCCGGCCTCGCGCATAAGGCTCCAAGCGAGCACGAGGGCCATGCCGAGCCAGAACGTGATACCGGCGATCACCGTGAGGCTGGCGACCACCCCGGCGGAGAGGCCGCGGGGGGAATAGATCCAGTACCGGACGGTGCCGGCGGTGAGGAGCGGGAAGCCGAGGGTGAAGCTGACCGCGTAGCTCGTGAAGGAGGCCAACGCGGTCGTCCGATAGGGAACCTTGATCTTCAGCTGCCGGAGCGCGAGGGCGTCATAGCAGGTGAGCAGGCTGTAGCTAACAGCCGTCAGGAGGACGGCGAGCCCGATCTGGCGAAAGCTCGCGGCCGTGAAGGCCGACCGAAGCTCGCTCGCATCCACGTCCGAAACGATGTGCCAGAGCACGACCACTGAGGTGGTGAACAGGATGACGCTCGCGGCCGTTCCGATCCAGGCGAACCGGCGCTGACGGTGGCGCTCCCGGCTGGGCAGGGCTCCATCAGGCGCTGCGGTGTCCATCTTGGTGGGAAGATCGTTCATCTGACCGTTTCAGCGGCATCGAGGTCCGGTCGCGGCTCAGGCGCCGGCGGCGTGGACCTGCATCTAGACCCTTGGCGCCGCCAGCGCCAGAGTGTCTGCCCCGCGATCGTTTCCACGGCCAAGGCGGGGCGCGGAGGGCTCGATGGAACGTCTTCGGCTCTGGGCCCGGGCCCTGAAGCGCGACCTCGTCGCCGTCTTCCGGGCGGCGCAGGATCCCCGCACGCCCTGGATCGCCCGCCTCGTGGCGGGCGTCGTGGTGGCTTATGCCTTGAGCCCGATCGACCTCATTCCCGACTTCATCCCGGTCCTGGGGCTGCTCGACGATCTTCTTCTCGTCCCGCTTGGCTTGTGGTGCGCCGTCCGGCTCATTCCGCCGCCGATCCTTGAGGAGCACCGGCGGGCGGCCAGCCTCGACACCCGCCTGCCTCGCAGTCTGCGGGCGGCGGCCGTCGTGGTGGCGCTCTGGCTGGCGGGAGGAGCCCTTCTCGTCGCGTGGATCCTGTAGGCGCACGGCCGGCCGGCGTCGGGAGGTCGAAGCCACCGAAAAGGCGTAGCGCCAAGCCACGATGCCTTCTAGAACCGGCGCGACTGGGACAAAAGAGTGGCTCCGCCATGCGCGACGCTTTTATCTGCGACTTCGCCCGCACCCCCATCGGCCGCTACGGCGGCGCCCTCGCCTCCGTGCGGGCGGACGATCTCGCCGCGCACCCGATCCGCGTTTTGAAGGAGCGGCATGGGGGCGTCGACTGGGCTGCGGTCGACGAGGTCGTCTTCGGCTGCGCCAATCAGGCCGGCGAAGACAACCGCAACGTGGCGCGCATGGCGGCGCTTCTCGCCGGCCTGCCGGCGGAGGTTCCCGGCACCACCCTCAACCGCCTGTGCGGATCGGGCCTCGACGCGGTCGGGACCGCGGCACGGGCCATCAAGACGGGGGAAGCGGACCTGATCCTCGCCGGCGGGGTCGAGAGCATGTCCCGGGCCCCCTTCGTCATGGGAAAGGCGACGGAGGCTTTCCAGCGCTCCGCCGAGGTTCACGACACCACCATCGGCTGGCGGTTCGTCAACCCGCTCATGCAGGCGCAGTACGGCATCGACTCCATGCCCGAGACCGGCGAGAACGTGGCCGAGGAGTTCCAGGTGTCCCGGGCCGACCAGGACGCCTTCGCGCTCCGCAGCCAGCAACGGGCAGCCCGGGCGCGGGAAGCGGGCACCCTCGCCCGCGAGATCGCGCCCGTGACGATCAAGGGCCGCAAGGGCGACACGGTGGTGGAGAGGGACGAACACCCCCGCGCCGACACCACTCTGGAGAGCCTCGCCAAGCTGAAAACCCCGTTCCGCAATCCCGGTACTGTGACGGCCGGCAACGCCTCCGGGGTGAACGACGGGGCGGCTGCCCTGCTCATCGCGTCGGAGGAGGCGGCGAAGCGCTACGGGCTGACGCCTCGGGCGCGGGTGGTCGCCATGGCGACGGCGGGCGTAGCGCCCCGCATCATGGGTATCGGGCCCGTGCCGGCGGCACGCAAGCTCATGGAGCGCACGGGCCGCCGGCTGCCAGAAATCGACGTCATCGAACTGAACGAGGCCTTTGCCGCCCAGGCGCTCGCCGTTCTGCGCCAGCTCGGGCTGCCCGACGACGCCGAGCACGTGAACCCGCATGGGGGCGCCATCGCGCTCGGCCATCCGCTCGGCATGTCGGGCGCGCGGCTCGCCATGGCGTCCGTCAACGCGCTCGAGACGCTGGGCGTTCGGACGGCCATGGCCACCATGTGCATCGGCGTCGGCCAGGGCATCGCCGTTCTGATCGAGCGGGTCTGACGCCTGTGGCGACCTACCGGCGCGTTCTGGTGCTCGGCGGCGCCCGGTCGGGCAAGAGCCGGCATGCCCTGGCGCTCGCGGAGGCGTCCGGCCGCGAGCGCGTCTTCGTGGCGACCGCCGAGCCCCACGACGAGGAGATGCGCACCCGCATCGCCCAGCACCGGGCCGAGCGGGAGGGCGCCTGGCGGACCCGGGAGGCCCCGCTCGACTTGGCCGCGGTGATCGACGGGGAAGCCGCCCTAGGCCGCGTGGTGCTGGTCGACTGCCTGACCCTGTGGCTCACCAACGTCCTCCTGGCGGAGCGGGACGTCGGCGCCGCGTCCGCTGCGCTCGCCAAGGCCGTCGCGGGAGCGCGGGGCCCTCTCATCCTCGTCTCCAACGAGGTCGGCCACGGCATCGTCCCCGCCACGCCCCTCGGACGGGCCTTCCGGGATGCGCAAGGCCGACTGAATCAGGAGATGGCAGCGTCCTGCGACGCGGTGGTCTTCGTCGCGGCGGGCTGCGCCAGCCTCCTCAAGCCTGCCCCGGCCCTCTCGCTCGCCCTCGCCTGATGGCCCGCATCCCCGCCGTCATGATCCAGGGAACCGGCTCGAACGTGGGCAAGTCCCTGCTCGTCGCCGGGCTGTGCCGCCATTTCGTCCGGCAGGGCCTGAAGGTGCGCCCCTTCAAGCCGCAGAACATGTCGAACAATGCGGCGGCCGTGGAGGGGGGCGAAATCGGGCGGGCCCAGGCGCTGCAGGCCCGGGCCGCCCGGGTGCCCGCCCATGTTCATATGAACCCGGTCCTCCTCAAGCCCGAGACCGACCGGCGCTCGCAGGTGATCGTGCAGGGGCGCCGCTTCGGGCAGCTTGAAGCCGCCTCCTACCGGCAGGACCGGGGCGCCCTGATGCCCTCCGTGCTCGACAGCTTCGCCAAGGTAGGCGTCGGTGCCGACCTCGTGCTCGTCGAGGGGGCCGGCAGCCCCGCAGAGACCAACCTGCGCGCCGGCGACATTGCTAATATGGGCTTCGCCCGCGCAGCCGACGTCCCGGTGGTGCTGGCCGGCGACATCGACCGGGGCGGCGTCATCGCGAGCCTCGTCGGCACGCATGCGGTGCTGGATCCGGCCGACCGCGCCCAGATCCGCGCCTTTCTCATCAACCGCTTCCGCGGCGACCCAGCCCTCTTCCGCGAGGGCGTCGCCACCATCGAGCGCATGACCGGCTGGCCTTCCCTCGGGATCGTGCCCTGGTTCGCGGATGCCGCCAAGCTGCCGGCCGAGGATGCGGTCGATCTCGCGAAGGCCGAACCCAACCCCGATGCGCCCCTGAAGGTCGCAGCGCCGATCCTGCCCCGCATCGCGAATTTCGACGATCTCGACCCGCTGAAGCTCGATCCCGCCGTCGCGCTCACCCTCGTTCCTCCCGGATCTCCCCTGCCGGCCGACGCGGACCTTATCATCCTCCCCGGCTCGAAGGCCACGATCGCCGATCTGGCGGCCCTGCGTCGGGAAGGCTGGGACATCGACCTCCGGGCCCACCACCGGCGGGGCGGCCGCGTTCTCGGGCTGTGCGGCGGCTACCAGATGCTCGGCCGGACGATTGCGGATCCGGGAGGGCTGGAGGGCGAGCCTGCTTCCATCGAGGGCCTGGGTCTCCTCGACGTCGAGACCGTGATGACCACCGATAAGACCGTCCGGCCGGTGACCGCGACGCACGCCGCCAGCGGAACGGAACTCACCGCCTACGAGATCCACCTCGGCGAGACCCGCGGGGAGGACGGCCGAAGGGCGCCGTTTCGGCTTGGCGGCAGGCCGGAGGGTGCCGCATCGCCGGACGGGCGGGTGGTCGGCACCTACCTTCATGGGCTGTTCTCGGCGGACGCCTTCCGGCGCGCCTTCCTGTCGGCGATCCGGCCAGATCTCGCCTTCGGGGGCCTGGCCTACGAGACCACGGTCGAGGATACCCTCGACCGTCTCGCCGACCACTTGGCGGAGCACCTCGATGCGGGCCGGATCCTCGCGATCGCGCAGGAGCGCCGCTAACGCACCTTGGCCCGCACCTCGGCGGCCAGGGCGTCGATGGCGGCGGGGATCGAGGGGCCGCCGCAGAGCGTCAGACGATCGGGAATCGTGAGCCGCCGGTCGGGTGGAAGGGCATCGGCGAGGGCCGGATGGACCAGGAGCGCCGATCCGTTGTCGACGGCGCGGGCGTCCGCCCCGTCGATCAGCCCGTAATCCGGCGGAACCGCCACGACGGTCTCGAGCCGCACGAGCCCGCCCCGAGCGAGCCCAAGCCGCTCCTGATGCAGCGTGAAGCCCATGTGCCGGGCGATTTCTCCGGTAATCGAATCCGGCCCCGGCACCCAGCCCCGGCGGTGGTATGTCAGAAGGGTTTTCCCGCGCGGCACGATCTCCTTCGTCTGGGCGAGGGCTGCGTCGATCTCGCGGACCAGGGCTTCGCCGCGCTCCGGATGGCCGAGACGGGCCGCGACGGTGCGGATCTGCTCGCGTCCTTGGGCGATGTTGCGCCAGGGATCGAGAACGAGGACCTCGAGGCCGTGACGCTGCAGCAGTTCGCGCTTGGTGTGGGAGCCGAATCGCCCGGTCAGCACGAGATCGGCGCCCGCATACAGGATCGCCTCCCCCCGCCCCTCGTTCACCGGGACGGCCTGCGCCTCCCTGGCGAGGAACGACAGGTCGGCATCCCGCGCCAAGGGGCTCAAGGACGCGATCTGCTCCCGGTCCGCGAGGCGCAGCAGCAATTGATCGGCGCACAGATTAAGGGACACCACCCGCTCGGGGCGCGTCTGCGCGCCTGCCGGACCCGCCAGCAGCGGTCCCGTCAGCGAGAGGAAGGCGCCTCCGGCGAGCCCTGCCCAAGACCATGCCCGAGAAAAACCAACTCTCATGCGCGGGCTCCCGCAGCGAGAAGAAGGCCATAGACCGCGGCCAGGAGCGCCGCCTGGAGGCCGCACGCGATCCGGTAGAGATGCAGCGCCCGACGGATGTCCCGCGGCCCCGCATCGGGCCGCCCCTCCCCCATCCAGCCGTCCTCCACCTTCACGCCTCCATAGACCCGCGGGCCGGCAAGACGCAGGCCGAGCGCGCCGGCCATGGCGGCCTCGGGCCAGCCGGCGTTGGGGGAGCGGTGATGGCGCGCATCGCGGCGGACCGCGCGGGCGGACGCACGGGCATCGGCCCCCGCCACGAGGCTCGCGGCAGCGGTGAGGAGGAGAGCGGAGAGGCGCGAGGCCGGCAGGTTCACGAGGTCGTCGAGGCGCGCGGCGGCCCAGCCATAGGCCTCGTAACGCGCCGAACGGTGACCCACCATACTGTCGGCCGTGTTCACGGCCTTGTAGAGCGCCCCGCCGGTGAGCCCGCCGAGCGCGGTATATAATGTCGGCGCCACGATACCGTCGGAGAAGTTCTCGGCGAGGCTCTCGATGGCGGCGCGGGCGACGCCCTGCCCGTCGAGCGTCTGCGGATCCCGTCCGACGATCTGCGAGACCGCCGCTCGACCCTGCTCAAGCCCGGCCTCCAGCCCGTCGGCGACCCGGGCCACGTGATCATGAAGGCTGCGCTGTGCGATAAGGCTGCTGGCCAGAATGCCGAGCACCAGGGCCGAGCCGATGCCCGCGAGGGCGGCGACCCCTTGCTCGAGCAGACGCGCAGCGGCTCCGACCAGAACAAGGAGGATGAGTTCCGCCGCGACCCCGGACGATCTGCGCAGACCGGCGGGCCGGTCGAGCCGGTTCAAGCGCCGCTCGAGACAAGCGATTGCCGCACCGATCCAGGTGACCGGGTGCCCGATCCTCACGAACAGAGCACGCGGATAGCCGAGTGCCGCATCCGCCGCGAGGGCGACGAGAACGAGGGGCAGCGTGTCGGTCGGGGAGAGCATCGGCAACGTCTGGGACCGGTCGGCGGGAACAGCCATGAAGGACCCCTCCATGCCGCAAAGGCCGAGGTTCCGAAAGGTGCCGAATGGCTGCCAGGCTCAAGCTGGACGGCAGAAAATGACCCGGCCAAGGTTGTCGTCCGCAAGTTTTTTCAGCCGAGCTGAGGTTGCGCGGAGGCCTGCTCGGTCTTCCGCAACTTGCTCGCACGAAGGACGCTCCCGCCACCCCACGACCAAACCTGCGGTTTTCCGCCCGGCGGCTACCTCCTCCACCCTAACCGCCTAGAAAACTTCGTGTTCTCTGGCTCGAGCGGCGGATGTCGGCAGCCCGCAATCGGATGACGAAGCGTCATCCGCCGGTGAGCCGGCAGGGGTCTAGAGCTGAAAATCATCGGGGTCGTTCGGAGGGGGAAGGTGCCAGGGGCAGCGCCAACAATGCTCAAGCTGACCCATTCTGGTCATACCCGGCCGTCAGAGGTGCCTCAGCAATCGAATCGAAAACCGGATCGCGCGCCGCAGGGCGACGCGGCCATTGCGGGGGCAATCCATGACCAACCCAATGACGGCGCCGACCGGCGCCATCCAAGCCGGCGAGGACAACGACGTGCTCTGGCTCCAGCCGCGCAGCGCTCTGGAGCAGGCCTCGTTCAACGCACGTTCGAAGGAGAGGTTCCGCCAGTTCACCGTGAGTCTCGGGCTCGGCGCCCTGCTCACCTTCGGCACCGCCGGCGCGGCGGTGGCCCCTGCAGCGGCGAGCACCCAGGAGGCGGAGACGCCGCCGGCCGCCGTCGTGGAAGCGCAACTACCGGAGGTAAGCCCGGTATCAGCGGCACCCGCGAGCGTCGCGCCCGAGCCTGCGGCCGCCCCTCGCGCCGCGACCGCTGCCTTCGAGGTTCAGCCCCAGCCCCGCGATCCGCGCGAACTCATCCAATTCGACGGCATGCGCGTGCCGCGCTGGATCGTCGAAACGATCCTGCGCGCCGCGGAGGATACGGGGGTCGATCCGGCCTACATGATGGCGCTCGCCGACAAGGAATCCAGCTTCATTCCGGCCAACAAGGCGAGCACCTCCTCGGCGGAAGGCTTGTTTCAATTCATCAGCAGCACCTGGCTCGAGGTCGTCAAAACCTTCGGCGCCAAGCATGGCCTCGAGGCCGAGGCGGACTTGATCGACACCATCAAGGGCGAACTCACCATCGCGGACGAGGCAGCCCGGGAGCGCGTGCTCGGCCTGCGGCGCGACCCCTATCTGTCGGCGCTCATGGCGGCGGAGATGATGAAGCGGGACCGTTCGAAGATCGAGCGCCGTCTCGGCCGGGAAATCACCCGCTCGGAGTTCTATCTCGCGCATTTCTTCGGGGTCGACAGCGCCAGCAAGTTCATGTCGCTCGTCGACGGGAAGCCTCAGCAGAGCGCGCCGAAGGTCTTCCCCGCCGCTGCTCGCGCCAACAAGAGCCTGTTCTTCGAAAAGAACGGCAAGAAGACGCGCCAGCTCTCCGTGGCGGAGGTCTACGACAAGCTCGATCGCATGATCGACAAGCGCCTCGACCGCTACGAGGACGTGGCGGCCATGATGACGGCGGATGCGAGCTTCTAGTCCGCCCTGATCCGTCTTCAGGGTCCGGCGACAGCCGGACCCTTCGTCGTTTGGGCGTCGGGCGGACTCGCCTTCTGGACCGGGTGTGCCATGTTGGGCCCTATGAGTCGGCTCAACCGCCCCCGCATCCGGACGCTCGCACAGAGCCTAACCCCATGGGCCGCCTTGCTTTTCATGGGTATGGCCGGAGCCGCCGAGGCGGCGTCCTCGTCCGAGGCGACGCGTTCCTCCCGCTGGGCCGAGGAGGTGGCCGACACCCTCAAGAGCCACCGCTCATCGCCCAATGCCGCCCCCGCAGGTCGCGACGTGGCACCCGCCGGGAACTCCGCCGGACGGGGCGCGGGCTACTCGGACCGTGGCGGCGACCCTGCTGGCGGCAAGGGGGGCGGTGACCGGGGCGGCGCCTCCGGCAACGACAATCAGGGCAATGGCGGAGGCAACAACGGCGGCGGCAACGGCAATGGCCGAGGCGGCGGCCGCGATTAGCCGTCGTCGCGGTCGAAGGCGCTGAACAGGTAAAAGCCGTTGAACCGCACGCCTGCCGCAGCCGCTTTCGGGTCGAAGCCGAGGGGAGCAGCCGCGCCACCCTCGAGCCTGCCGCGGAACACCCAACCCTGCCCGGTCAGGAAGGCCGGAACGGAACGCTCTTCGGGCACGGCGCAGAACAAGCCGTTCGGACCTCTGCTGCGAAAGAGGTTGAGAGGCTGCATCATGGTGACCTCGCGCTTCGCGTGATTTGGCGAGAATCGATTCGATACTCGCATACCTGGGCGGGTTTGTGGTGCAACCCTGCCGGACCGGTGTGACACCGTCATGTCCGTGACCGCATCGCCCGCGATCTTGCGCCAACTCCGGGATCGCCGGAATGATCCGTACCTTCACCCATGCTCCTAGACCGAAGGTGCTCTAACTTCCTCCCTCGGCCGGCCACGCGAAGAGCCGGCAACGACGAGGCGAGGAGAGGCTCCCATGATCCACCCCAACGATTGGCGCCGCTGGCTCGGCATCGGCCTCCTGGCGCTCGCGCCTCTCGACGCAGGCCCGGCCCAGGCGCAGCTTGCGCCGACGCCTGCGGCGCCCGAGGCGGCCACCGGACGAACGGCGAAACAGGCGGGTGCAGCGGCGCGGGACATGGTGGCGGCCGCCAACCCCCTCGCGGCCGATGCGGGCCGGCAGATCCTCGCCGCAGGAGGCAGCGCGGTCGACGCCGCGGTCGCGGTGCAACTCGTCCTCAATCTCGTGGAGCCGCAGAGCTCCGGCATCGGCGGCGGCGCGTTCCTGGTGCACTGGAACGGGCAGAGCATGACCACCCTCGACGGCCGCGAGACGGCGCCGGCGGCCGCAAGGCCCGAGCGCTTTCTCGACGCTGAGGGAAAGCCCATGAAACTCTACGATGCCGTCGTCGGCGGACGCTCCGTCGGCGTGCCCGGAACGGTGAGGCTCCTCGAAACCGCCCATCAGCGCTGGGGCAAGCTGCCCTGGCGGCAGGTCGTCGAGCCCGCCATCAAGCTCGCCGAAGAGGGTTTTGCCGTCTCGCCGCGCCTCGCGGGTCTCGTCGCGGCGGACCCGCACCTGGCGAAGAACGAGCGTGCGCGCGCCTACTTCTACGAGCCCGACGGACGGCCGAAGGCCGCCGGAAGCCTTCTGAAGAGCCCCGATTTCGCCCGGACCCTGCGGGCCATCGCGGAGGGCGGGTCCGGCGCGTTCTACTCCGGCGAGATCGCGGCCGACATCGTCGCCACGGTCACAGGGCACGCGGGCAATCCCGGGGACATGACGCTCGACGATCTCAAGGCCTACCGGGTCGAGGAGCGCGAGGCCGTGTGCGGGCCCTATCGCACCTACCGCGTATGCGGCATGGGTCCGCCGAGCTCCGGTGCCGTGGGCGTTCTGCAGATCCTCGGCATCCTCGAGCGGACCGATATGGCGGCCCTGCGGATAGGTCCCGACGCCGTCCACCTTTTCGCGGAGGCCGGCCGCCTCGCCTATGCGGACCGGGCCCTTTACCTGGCCGATCCGAAGTTCGTCAGCGTTCCCGTCCGGGGCCTCACGGACCCGAGCTACATTCGCGACCGCGCGGCGCTCGTGAACCCGGAACGCTCCATGGGGCGGGCCAAGCCCGGCAACCCGCCGTTCCAGAAGACGTTCCTGTGGGGTGCATCGGACGGCGTGGAGTTCGGCACGTCGCATATCTCCATCGTCGACCGGGACGGACACGCGGTGTCCATGACCACGACCATCGAGGACGGTTTCGGCTCGCGCCAGATGACGGCCGGAGGCTTCCTCCTCAACAACGAGCTCACCGACTTCTCCTTCGTCCATACGGAGGACGGCAAGCCCGTAGCGAACCGGGTCGAGCCCGGCAAGCGCCCGCGCAGCACCATGGCGCCCACCATCGTGCTCGATGCGGACAACAAGCTTTATGCCGTCGTCGGGTCGCCGGGCGGCTCCGCGATCATCAACTACGTCGCCAAAACCCTGGTCGGCCTCATCGACTGGAAGCTCGACCCGCAGGTGGCCGCCGACCTGCCCAATATCGGCAGCCGGAACGCGGCGACGGAGCTCGAGAAGGGCACCGAAGCCGAGGCCTGGAAGGCCGCTCTCGAAGCCAAGGGACACGAGGTGCGGGTCATCGAGCAGACCTCGGGCATCCATGCCATCGTGATGACGCCGGCCGGCCTCGCCGGCGGAGCGGACAGCCGGCGGGAAGGGGTCGCCGTGGGGAACTGAGGCGATCGCTGCGCCTGTCCGAGGCAGTTCGCGGCGTCGAGCCGCCGCGAACTGTCGGGCCATACGGCAGGAAGGCCGGAGGCGGAGGGTCCCGGCGCCTCAACTCGCCAGCTTGAGACCCTCCTGCACGCGCAGCCGGTTGTGGATGTCCACGGCGGCGATCTCGCCCTGTGCCATCGCGACGCCGAGCTGGTTGAGCCCCGTTACGATGTCGCCCGCCGCGTAGCAGCCCTCGATGGAGGTGCGCTGGTGGGCATCCGTGACGATGCGATTGTCCGACTGGAGCTTCACCCCGAGCATGGCGGCCAGATCCGCCCGGGGGTGGATGCCGAGGGCCGAGTAGATGGAGTCGAAGGTCAGCGCGGCGCCGTCCGCAAAGGTGAGGCGTGCGATGCGCTGACCTTCCATGGCGATGTCCTCCAACGGAGTCTCGATGACCTTGATTCCGTTCTCCTCGATCTGGGCGCGGATCGCGTCGCTCACCACGAGGGGCTGGCCGAGGGTCACCACGGTGATGTCGGCCGTGTAGGTCCTCAGGAACAGGGCTTCGCCGATCCCGGCCTCGTTCCGGCCGATCACCACGAGCTTGCGGTCCGTCATCTCGTAGCCGTCGCAGATGGGGCACTGGCGCACGAGCCCCCGGCGCACGGCCTCGAGGGCGTTCGGCAGCGGCGGCTCGATATCGACGACCCCGGTCGCCAGGATGATGTGGCGGGCCATGACCGTCTCCGGTCCGATCTTCGCCGCGAACGTCCCGTCGGGCCTGCAGGAGATGGAGGTGACCGAGGCGTTCTCCGGCGTCGAGCCGTGCTTTGCGAGTTGGGCGCGCATGCGCTCCAGGAGCTCGACGCCGTTCACCCCCTCCGGAAAGCCCGGATGGTTGTGGGAGCGCGGGATCCAGGAGGCCCGGCTCTCGCCCGCATCGATGAGCCGGAAGCTCCGGTGGAAACGCGCCAGATAGATCGCTGCCGTCAGCCCGCCCGGGCCGCCGCCCACGATGAGGCAGTCGACCGGCTCCTCGGCTCGAAGGGCGGCCTCCATCAGGCCGCTCCGGCGGCGAGGCGGCGAGGCGAAAAGGCAAGAATTGGCAAGGTCATGATCCCGATGAACGAAGCCGAGGGGCTCCGGCTTTCACAAACGGGCGGGAACGGACTCCTGTTCCGGAGCCGCCGTAACGCCGCCGAAGGCCGTCTGCCGAAGCGGATCGAGCGCTCAAGGCACCCTGCGGGGCCAAGACTGGGCCGAGACCCTTGAGGAGGCTTCAATTTTTAGCGCGACAGGGTATGGTCGCGCCCGACAGCCACCCTCCTACAGCTCGGCCGCTCGGGCCGGCAGCATGAGATGTTCGATGCCCCAGTACCGCTCCCGCACCTCCACCCATGGCCGCAACATGGCCGGCGCCCGGGGCCTGTGGCGCGCGACTGGCATGAAGGACGAGGATTTCGGCAAGCCGATCATCGCGGTGGTGAACTCGTTCACGCAGTTCGTTCCCGGTCACGTGCACCTCAAAGACCTCGGCCAGCTCGTCGCCCGGGAGATCGAGAAGGCGGGCGGCGTCGCCAAGGAGTTCAACACCATCGCGGTGGATGACGGCATCGCGATGGGGCATGACGGCATGCTCTACAGCCTGCCCTCCCGCGAGATCATCGCCGATTCCGTCGAGTACATGGCGAACGCCCATTGCGTGGACGGGCTCGTGTGCATTTCGAATTGCGACAAGATCACACCCGGCATGCTGATGGCGTCCCTTCGCCTCAACATCCCGACCGTGTTCGTTTCGGGCGGCCCCATGGAGGCCGGCAAGGCGAACCTGCGCGGCAAGCTCAAGAAGCTCGACCTCGTCGACGCCATGGTGGCGGCTGCCGACGAATCCATAACGGACGAGGAGGTGCAGACCATCGAGCGCTCCGCCTGCCCGACCTGCGGCTCCTGCTCGGGCATGTTCACGGCCAACTCCATGAACTGCCTCACGGAGGCCCTCGGCCTGTCGCTGCCCGGCAACGGCACGGTCCTGGCCACCCATGCGGACCGTCGGCGCCTGTTCGTCGAGGCGGGACACCTCGTGGTCGACCTCGTGCGCCGTTATTACGAGCAGGAGGACGCCACCGCCCTCCCCCGCTCCATCGCGAACTTCGCGGCGTTCGAGAACGCCATGACCCTCGACATCGCCATGGGCGGCTCCACCAATACGGTGCTGCACCTCCTCGCCGCGGCCCATGAGGCCGGCGTCGACTTCACCATGGAGGACATCGACCGGCTCTCGCGCCGGGTGCCCGTGCTCTGCAAGGTGGCGCCCGCCGTCGCAGACGTCCACATCGAGGACGTCCACCGGGCCGGCGGGATCATGAGCATCCTCGGCGAACTCGACCGGGCCGGCCTCATCAACCGGGACAGCCCGACGGTGCACAGCGAAACCATCGCTCACGCCCTCGACCGCTGGGACGTGAAGCGCACCAACAGCGAGAGCGTGCAGACCTTCTTCAAGGCCGCGCCCGGGGGCGTGCCGACCCAAACCGCCTTCAGCCAGGAGCGTCGCTGGGAAGAACTCGATCTCGACCGCAAGGCCGGCGTGATCCGGGAGGCCGAGAACGCCTTTTCCAAGGACGGCGGCCTTGCTGTCCTGAAGGGCAACCTCGCGGAGGACGGCTGCATCGTAAAGACCGCAGGCGTCGACGAGAGCATCCTCGTGTTCGGCGGCCCGGCCCGCGTCTTCGAGAGCCAGGACGATGCCGTGAAGGCGATTCTCGGCGGCGGCGTGAAGGCGGGCGACGTGGTGGTGATCCGCTACGAGGGCCCGCGCGGCGGGCCCGGCATGCAGGAGATGCTCTACCCGACGAGCTACCTGAAATCGCGCGGTCTCGGCAAAGCCTGCGCCCTCATTACGGACGGGCGCTTCTCGGGGGGCACCTCGGGCCTGTCCATCGGGCACGTCTCGCCGGAAGCGGCCGAGGGCGGTCTCATCGGGCTCGTCGAGGAAGGGGACCGGATCGAGATCGACATCCCGAACCGGACGATCCGGCTCGCCGTGGCGGATTCCGAACTCGACGCCAGGCGGTCCGCCATGATGGCGCGAGGCGAAGGCGCCTGGAAGCCCGGCGCCCGGGAACGCAAGATCTCGACTGCTCTTCGCGCCTACGCGGCCATGACGACGAGCGCCGCTCGCGGTGCAGTACGGGTCGTTCCCGAGTAGGGCCGAGGAAGACGGCTGGAGAAGGCTCGGCCGCGGGCCGGATCGCGGCCGAGCCATCCAAGAGCGGGTTGCCAAGGCGCACGAAGCGTCCCATCGTGCGGGCATGCCGCTCGGGAACCGCATCAATCCTTCGGGTCAGAATCGCGTCATACCGGCAGTCATGCTGCCCCCGGAGGCCGGCGGCGACATGACCGCCCTTCGGACCAGCGAGGAGAGGCTCCGCCTCGCCATCGATGCGACGGGCCTCGGCATCTGGGACGTCGATGCCCGCACCGGCCGCCGCACCTGGTCGGACGAGATGCGCGCCATCCTCGGCATTTGCGCCAGCACGCCGGCCGATCCGGCCTTGTTCGCCGGGCTCATCCACCCGGACGACCAAGCATGGGTGAACGAGGCCTATGCGCGGGCCTACGATCCATCGGGCGGCGGCCAGTATCGGGCCGAGTTCCGGATCAACCGCGCCGATGATGGCGCGGAGCGCTGGGTTCTCACCACGGGCCGGATCACCTTCGATCCCGCAACCCGCGAGCCCGTTCGCGCCATCGGCACCCTGCTCGACATCACCGACCGCAAGGCGGCCGAAGCAGCTTTGAGGGAATCGGGCGAGCGCCTGAGCCTCGCTCTCCAGGCGGGAGGACTCGGCAGTTGGGAGCTCGACCTGCGGACCAGCCGCCGTACCTTCTCGGCTCGCTCCGCCGCCATCTTCGGGATCGATCCGGCCGACATTGCCGAGCGCTCCGCCTGGAGGCGGATCGTGCACCCGGACGATATGGAGCGGGTGGGCGCCGCTCTGAAGGACGCGATCGAGCACGGTCGGGACTACAGGGTGGAGTTCCGGGTGCGCCTGCCGAGCGGCGGGGATCGCTGGGTGGCGTCGCAGGCTCTCGTGCGCCGCGACCGGCACGGGCAGCCGACCAGCATCATCGGAATCCATGCGGACATCACGGAGCAGAAACGCAACGAAGAGGCGATGCGCGCGAGCGAGGGCCGGTTCCGGGGCATCTTCAACTCGCACATCGCCGGCCTCACCTTGTTCGACACACGCACGGGCGAAACGCTGATCGTCAACGATCGCTTTTTCGAGATCGTCGGCCGCTCCCGAGAGAGTTGGGAGCGTGGCGAATGGGACTGGCGCATGGTCGCACCGGAGCGCCACCTTCACCTCGACGAACGCGCCGTTGCGCAGGCTCGCGAACGCGGCTGGTGGGATGCGTTCGAGAAGGAGTACCTGCGCCCCGACGGAACGCTCGTCCCCGTCCGCGTTTCGTCCGCGCCCCTGCCGGGCGAGCCCGGTCGGGTCGTGGTCGCGGTCGACGACATCACCGAGGACCGGCGCACGCAGGCCGCCCTGCGGGAGAGCGAGGCGCGTTTCCGCGCCACCCAGGAACATGCCGATGTGGGCATCGCCGAGGTCGATGCGCAGAGCCGCTACATGAGGGTCAACGAGGCCTTCTGCACCACCACCGGCTATTCACGAGAGGAATTGCAGCACCTCACCTTGTGGGACATCACCCACCCGGATCACATCGCGGAAGACCGGGCAAACCTCGAGCGGCAGATCTCGACTAAAGCAGCTCCCGCCTATGCGGTGGAGAAACGATTCATCCGCAAGGACCGCTCGGTGGGCTGGGCGCTCATCTCGGCCTCGGCCGTTCACGGCGAGAAAGGCGAGTTTCTCTATGGCGTCCGGGTGGTGCAGGACATCTCCGAGCGCAAGCGGGCGGAGGAGCACCAGCGGCTCCTCATCAACGAACTGAATCACCGGGTGAAGAATACCCTCGCGACGGTGCAGTCGATCACGTCGCAGACCTTGCGCAGCGCGCGTTCGCCGGAGGAAGCGCAAGCCGCCGTGGAGGCCCGCCTCCTGGCGCTTTCCCGGGCCCACGACGTGCTCACGCGGGAGAACTGGGAGGGCGCCGGCCTGCGCGAGATCGTGGACGAGGCGACGGCTCCGTTTCGAAGGCCGGAGAGCGAGCGGATCGTCGCGGCCGGGCCGGACGTTCGCCTCTCGACGCGGGTGGCGCTCGCCCTCGCCATGGCGCTCCACGAACTCGCCACCAACGCCGTGAAATACGGCGCCCTGTCGAACGCCACGGGCACGGTCGGGCTAAGCTGGACCGTCGATGCGAGGGACCATCTCACGATGACCTGGCGTGAAGCCGGCGGACCGCCGGTGGTTGCGCCAACGCGGCGGGGCTTCGGCACGAGGCTGATCGAGCGCAGCCTCGCCCAGGATCTGCAGGGGCGCGCCGAGGTGGCGTTCGAGCCTGGAGGCGTCGTGTGCCGGTTCAGCACGGTGCTGTCCGACGGGCCGGCCTGACGGCGGGGAGTACGGGATGCGCCGATCCGAGCTCAACCAAGTGCTGCGCGAGGCCGAGGATTTCATCGCCCGGCATGGCTTTGCCCTCCCGGCCTGGGCCCATTGGCAGCCCGGGGAGTGGCACGAGCGACCCGAGATCGCCGCCTATTGCGGCCGTCGGCAGATGGGTTGGGACGTGACGGATTTCGGCCTCGGGCATTTTGCGTCGAGCGGTCTCGTGCTGTTCTGCCTGCGAAACGGCATCGAGGGCGGGCCCGGCGAGCGGACCTATGCCGAAAAGCTCCTCATGGTTCGCGAGGCGCAGGAGACGCCGGCCCATTTCCATCGCGCCAAGATGGAAGACATCATCGTGCGAGGCGGCGGAAACTTGATGGTCGAGCTCGTCCCGGTCGATGCGTCGGGCCGCCCGTCCGGCGAGGAGGCCGCGGCTTGGTGCGACGGCGAGCGCCGGGTCTGCCCGCCCGGCTCCGCACTGCGCCTCAGGCCTGGGGAAAGCATCACGCTACCGCAGGGACTGGCGCACCGGTTCTACGGCGAGCCGGGCCACGGCCCGGTGCTGGTCGGTGAGGTGTCCCAGGTCAACGACGACCACACTGACAACTACTTCCTCGCCCCCGTCGGGCGGTTCTCCGCCATCGAGGAGGACGAGGCGCCCTACCGCCTCCTGTGGAACGAGTTGCCCATCCGCTGACGCGCGCGCCCTCAGACGATGCCGCCGCCCGACGCCTGGACGGCCGGGCGCTCGCTTGCCTTGCGGTCCCGATACCCGCTCGCCCTGAACGCCTGAACGGGTTCGAGCGCGCCGCCCCGCCGCATGCGGACTTCCGCCAGGAGCGGGCTCACATCGGTCGTAAAGGCGCGTTTCAGGGTCTGCGTCGCGAGGAGCGCATCGTTGCGGTCCTGCGCCTCCTCCAAGGCGTCGCGCTCGACCAGAAGCGCCTGCGCGTAGGCACGGGTGATCTCGATGGCACTCACGATGAGGCTTTCGATCGGATCCGTCACATTGTGCGATTGGTCGATCATGTGAGCGGGCTCGAAAGGCGCGCCGCGCCGCTCCGCGTCGACGAGTTCGTTGAAGACGAGGAACAGGCGGTAAGGATCGATGGATCCTGCGTCGAGGTCGTCGTCCCCGTACTTCGAGTCGTTAAAGTGAAAGCCGGCCAGCCTGCCCGCATGGATGAGGCGCGACACGATCATCTCGATATTCACGTTGGGAGCGTGATGGCCGAGATCGACGAGGCAGTGGGCCCTGTCGCCGAGCGCCTGCGCGGCGAGCAGGGACGAGCCCCAATCCTGGATCACCGTGGCGTAGAAGGCCGGCTCATACATCTTGTGTTCGAGGAAGACGCGCCAGTCGTCGGGCAGCGCGGCGTACACGGTCCGCATCGAATCGATGTACCGCTCGAAAGCGCGGGCGGTGTGCTGCTGGCCTGGGAAATTGGCCCCGTCCCCGATCCAGACGGTGAGCGCTTTGGAGCCGAGCTTCTCGCCGATGCGGATGCACTCGATATTGTGCTCTACCGCCTGGGCGCGCACCTCGTCGCTCACATGGGTGAGGCTGCCGAACTTGTAGGAATGCCGCTGCCCGGGCTGGTCCTGGAACGTGTTCGAGTTCACGGCATCGAAGCCGAGATCCAGCTCCGCACCCCGCGACCGCAATGCACCGACATCCGCGACCTTGTCCCAGGGAAAGTGCAGCGACACGGTGGGCGTGGCGCGGGTGAGTTGATGGATCACCGCGCAATCGTCGAGCTTGTCGAACACGTCCCGCGGCTCGCCCCTTCCCGGAAAACGGCCGAAGCGCGTGCCGCCCGTGCCCACGCCCCAGGACGGCACGGCGACGCCGAAGCCCCCGACCTTGGCGAGCACGCCTTCCACGTCGATGCCGCGGCGGGAGAGCGTGCGGCTCAAGGCGTCGAAGTCTTCGCGGTGGGCGTCGAGGCGCTTCGCGTTTTCGCGCTCGACGAGCCCGGGGTCGATCATGGCCTGAGGCATCGCATCACCGGGTGAAGGACGGCGCGTGGCCGGCATCGACGTTGAGGATGTTGCCGGTGGATTTCGACGAGCGCTCGGAGGCGAAGAAGTGCACCGCTTCGGCGATGTCCTCCGGGTACACGCTGCGTTTCAGCAGGCTGCGGTCGCGATAGATCGCCTCGAGGCCCTCGGGGGTCGTGTTGTAGGCCTGGGCGCGCTGGTCCCGCCACTCGCCTTCCCAGATCCGCGAGCCGCGCAGGACCGCATCGGGATTGACCACGTTGGCGCGAATGCCGAGCGGCGCGCCTTCGAGAGCAAGGCAGCGGGCAAGCTGGATCTCCGCCGCCTTAGCGGTGCAGTAGGCCGAAGCGTTCGGCGAAGCCACGAGCCCGTTCTTGCTCGCGACGAAGATCATCGAGCCGCCGCGCCCTTGCGCCTTCATCTGGCGGAAGCCCTCGCGGGCCACGAGGAAGTAACCGGTAGCGAGAACGTCGATGTTCCGGCGCCACAGCTCCATGCTGGTCTCGTCCACGGGCGAGGCCGACGCGATGCCGGCATTCGACACGAGGATGTCGATTCCCCCGAACGCGATGGCGGCCTGCCGGAAGAGCTCCGCCACCGCGCTCTCGTCCGTGACGTCGCAGGGGAACGAGGCCACCCGGTCCCGACCGTAGGCTTGGGCGAAGCTCTCCTCGGCCCGTTTCAGGGCATCGCGGTCGATGTCGCACAGCACCACGCAGGCCCCGTCGTCCGCGAGCCGGCGCGCCGTGGCGCTGCCGATCCCGCCGGCGCCCCCCGTCACGAGCGCCACCCGTCCCGCCAGGGGCTTGGGCTTCGGCATGCGTTGGAGCTTCGCTTCTTCGAGGAGCCAGTATTCGATGTCGAACGCCTCTTGCTCCGGCAGGCCGCGATAGGATGAGACGCCCGACGCGCCGCGCATGACGTTGATCGCGTTGACGTAGAACTCGCCGGCGATGCGGGCCGTCGCTTTGTCGGCCGCAAAGGTCATCATGCCGATCCCCGGCACGAGATAGACGACCGCATTCGGATCGCGCAGAGCGGGCGAGTCCGGGTGCTTGCAGCGGTCGTAATAGGCCGAGTATTCCGCACGATAGGCCGCGACCGCCGGCTCGACACGGGCGGCAAGATCCTCGCCCGTCTCTTTCGAGGGATCGAAGGGCAGGACGAGAGGTCGGATCTTGGTGCGCAGGAAATGGTCCGGACAGGACGTGCCGAGCGCCGCAAGATCGACGAGGTCGTTGCTGCTGACGAATTCGAGCACCGCCGGCTCGTCGTTGAAGTGGCCGACCTTCCAGCTTGCCTCTGAAACGAGGCCGCGGATGCGAGGCATGAGCGCGGCCGCCACGGCCCGGCGGCTCTCCTGAGGGGCCGCCGGGATCGCGGCGCCCCCGAACACCGAACGCCCGCGGGACCGGTCGGCCAGCCATCCGATCGCGCGATTGAGGGTGTCGATGGTGAGGCCGTAGCACTCCTTCTGGTCTTCCGCCCAGGTGAACAGACCGTGGGCTTCGAGCACCACACCCTTCGCGTTCGGGTTGTCCTCGACGAAGCGCCGCAGCCACACGCCGAGTTCGAAGCCGGGGCGACGCCAGGGCAGCCAGCCGATCTCGTCCCCGTAGATTTCCCGCGTGATCGCCTGGCTATCGGGGGTTGCCGCGACCGCGATCACGGCGTCCGGGTGGATGTGGTCCACATGGGTCCATCGCACGAGGCCGTGCAGCGGCGTGTCGATGGACGGCGCCCGAGGGTTCAGGTTGAAGGTGCAGTGCTGATAGAGGGCGACCATCGCATCCTCCATCTCCGGGCCCGTATAGCGGCCCGCCAGGGCCTCGAGCTTGTCCTGGTAGAGGGTGGCGAAGCCGTCGAGGCCCATGGAGCCGAGATCGCCGCCGGAGCCCTTCACCCACAGCACGGTCGTCTCGGCGCCCGTCAGGGGATCGGGCATGCGGATCTTGGACGAGGTGTTGCCGCCGCCGAAATTCGTGACCCGCTTGTCTGAGCCGAGAAGATTGGAGCGGTAAAGCAGGAGCTCCTCCGGCTTCAGCGCCCGGGCCGCATCATCGTCCCAGCGATTATCGAGAAATGTCGCGGAGCCGGGATTGTGGACGTTCATGCGGGTCTCCCTCGTCTTCCGCGACGGGCCGCGGTGGCGCGCCCGTGCGTTCTGTCTTTCACGGCATCAGAGAACTTCGATCAGCACCCGTCAAGTCCGATCATGATTGTGCAGCGCAGCGTTGACAGGCGAGCGGAATTGCAATCTCCTGAGTGAAACGGAGCGTATCGATGCTCGAACGGGAACGCCACGGCCTGATCCTGAAACTCGTCAACGAGCGCTCCATCGTGAGCATCGGCGAGCTCGTGAGCCTGCTCGACGCGTCCGAGGCGACCATCCGGCGGGACATCAACGCCCTGGCCGATCAGGGTGAGGTGAAGCGCATCAGGGGCGGCGCGGAGGCCATCAACCCGCGGCACCTGTCCCACCTCGCGGCGGTGCCCTTCGCCGTCAGCCAAGGGGTGGCGATGCCCGAGAAGCGCGCCATCGGGCGGGCGGCAGCGGCGCTCATCGGCGCCAACGACAGCATCATCATCAACGGCGGCACGACCACCTGGCACCTCGTCGAATTCCTGAAGCAGGCCGAGATCGACGTTCTCACGAACTCGTTTCCCATCGCGGCTGAACTCGTCGCCCATTCGCGCTGCCGAATCGTCCTGCCGGGCGGCACGGTGTATCGGGACCAGGGCATCATTCTGAGCCCGTTCGAGGCGGACACCATCGATCATTTCGCGGCATCGACGCTCTTCACCGGCGCCTATGCGGTCGGGGCGCTCGGGATGATGGAGACCGATCCGCTCGTGGTGAATGCGGAGAGGCGGCTCCTCACCCGGGCCGAGCGCCTCGTGGTGATGGTGGACAGCCGCAAGCTGCGGGCCCGCTGCTCCATGGTGGTGGTGCCGCTCGCCGAAATCGACGTGCTCATCACGGACGACAACGCCAACGACGACGAGCTTCAGCCCTTCCGCGACGCGGGGGTCGAGGTCATCATCGCAGAGATCCGGCCCGAAGACCGGGTGCTGGACGCCGCTGCCTGAGCCCACGCTCCGGCCGCAGCAACAAAGAAGCCGTGCGCCGCACGGCTCGATCAAGGGAGGAAGAGAATGAACCGTCGATTGTTCCTGGCGACAGCCGCCGTCACGGCCCTGACCTTCGCGGTCCCGGCGCTCGCGGCAGATCCGGTCCGCATCGCGCTCGTGCCGAAGGCTTTGGGCATCGGCTTCTTCGATGCCGCCAACAAGGGCGCGCAGGAAGCCGCCAAAGAGCTCGGCAACGTCGAGGTGATCTATACGGGCCCGACCACCACCACGGCCGAGGGGCAGATCGAGACGATCAACGCCCTCATCGCTCAGAAAGTCAACGTGATCGCCATCTCGGCCAACGACACCGATGCGCTCGTGCCCGCCCTGAAGCGCGCGCAGCAGCGCGGCGTGAAGGTAATCTCGTGGGATTCGGGCGTCGGCAAGGAAGGCCGGACGGTTCACCTCAACCCGTCCTCCAACCCACTCATCGGCTCCATGTGCGTGAAGCTCGCCGCGGAAGCTGCAGGCTCCGGCCCGGCTGAGGTGGCGATCCTGTCGGCGACCCCGACCTCGACGAACCAGAACACCTGGATCGCCGAGATGAAGAAGGTTCTGCCCCAATACTCGAACCTGAAGCTCGTCAGCACGGTCTACGGGGACGACCTCGCCGACAAGTCCTACCGCGAGACCCAGGCGCTCTTGAAGCAGTACCCGAACCTGAAGGTCATCATCGCCCCGACCTCCGTCGGGATCGTGGCGGCCGCCAAGGCGGTCGAGGATGCGGGCCAGAGCGGCAAGGTGTTCGTGACGGGCCTCGGCCTCCCCTCGGAACTCGCCGGCCACGTGGACAAGGGCACCGTGAAGAGCTTCGCCATCTGGAACCCCATCGACCTCGGCTATTCCGCAACGCAGATCGCCGTGCGGCTCGCCCGCGGCGAAGATGTGGGACCCGGCAAGACGGTGTCGATCGGGCGCGTGGGCAAGGTCGAGTTCGGGGCTGACGGAGAAGGCGCGATGGCCGACCCGTTCGTTTACAACAAGTCGAACGTCGCGGATTTCGCGAAGATCTTCTGATCCGCTCGCCCAAACCGGCGGCCTCCCTCCCGGGCCGCCGGTCCCCCGCGCCGAGAAACAAACCCCGCCGCACTGAACCAAGCTCGGAGGTCCGATGGCGGCCCCATCGCTGCGCCTATCTGACGTGACGAAGTCGTTCTCAGGAGTCCGCGCCCTGACGAACGGATCGCTCGAGCTCGTCCCTGGGCAAGTGACGGCTCTCATCGGCGAGAACGGGGCCGGCAAGTCGACGCTCGTGAAGATCCTCACCGGCGTGCATCAGCCCGACGACGGCACCATCGAACTCGACGGTGCGCCGATCCGGATCCGCACCGCAGCGGATGCCAAGCGCCACGGGATCACGGCCATCCATCAGGAGGCCGTTGTCTTCGACGACCTCACGGTGGCCGAGAACATTTTTGCCGGCGAGCGCCCGCGCAATCGCATCGGGCTCGTCGACTGGAGGGTGATGCGAAGCCGGGCGGCAAAGCTCCTCGCCGATCTCGATGCGCCCTTCGACCCCGATGTCCGCGTGGGCTCGCTGTCGATCGCGCAAAAGCACCTCGTCCAGATCGCGCGGGCGCTCGCCGTCGATGCGCGGATCGTCATCATGGACGAACCGACCGCCGCCCTATCCCATCGGGAAACCGAGGATCTGTTCGCCATCATCCGCCGGCTGCGGGCGGAAGGCCGCGCCGTCCTGTTCATCAGCCACAAGTTCGAGGAGATCTTCGCGATCGCGGATCGCTACACCGTGTTCCGCGACGGGGCGGCGGTGGGCGCCGGACGTGTTGCGGACGCGACGAAGGACGACCTCATCCGCCTGATGGTCGGGCGTTCGGTCGACCAGATCTTCCCGAAAGCCGTGGCCGCCATCGGCGAAGAGGCCCTAGCGGTCGAGGGTCTCTCGCACCCGACCGAGTTCGACGACATCTCCTTCTCGGTGCGCCGGGGCGAGATTCTCGGGATCTACGGCCTCGTGGGCTCCGGGCGCAGCGAGGTCATGCAGGCGATCTTCGGCCTGCAGCCGCAGGCTCGCGGGTCGATCCGGGTCGCGGGGCAGACCGTTGCGATCCGCCGGCCCCACGATGCGATCCGCGCCGGCATCGTCTACGTGCCGGAGGACCGGCAGCATCAGGGCGCGATCCTGAAACTGCCGATCGCCCACAACATCGCGCTGCCGAACCTCGGCCAGCTCTCGCGAGCCTCTTTCGTGAGCCTTGCCGGGGAGCGCGCGCTCGCCGGCGAGTATGCGTCGCGCCTTCAGGTGCGCATGTCGGGCCTCGGGCAGCTCGTGGAGGAGCTGTCGGGCGGCAACCAGCAGAAGGTGGTGATCGCAAAATGGCTCGCCACCGGCCCCCGGGTGCTCATCCTCGACGAGCCCACCAAGGGCATCGATGTGGGCTCGAAGGCGGCGGTGCATCGCTTCATGTCGGAGCTCGTCAGCCAGGGCCTGGCGGTCGTCATGGTGTCCTCCGAGCTGCCCGAGATCCTTGGCATGTCGGACCGGGTTGCCGTGATGGCCCGCGGGCGTCTTCGCCGCATCGTGCCCCGGTCCGAGGCGACGGCCGAGGCCATCATGCAGGTGGCGACCGATGCTTGAGGAGGGCTGCGCGTGACCCAGATCCTGAAGAACCGCGACGCCCTTCTCGCCCTCGTGGTGGCCGGGCTCATCGGGGCTGCGGCGCTCGCCTATCCGGGGTTCGCGGCGCCCGGCAATCTTGCGGGCGTCCTCGATGATACGGCGATCCTCATCATCCTCGCTCTGGCGCAGATGCTCGTCATCCTGACACGGGCCGTCGATCTGTCCGTCGCCGCCAATCTCGCGCTCACCGGCATGCTGGTGGCGATGCTGAACGCGGCCTGGCCTTCCGGAGGCGTCCTGCCGATCCTCGTCCTCTCGGTGGCGATAGGCGCGGCGCTCGGCGCCGTGAACGGGCTCCTGGTCTGGCGGCTCGGCATCCCCTCCATCGTGGTCACTCTCGGCACGTTGTCGATCTACCGCGGGATGATCTTCGTCGTGTCTGGCGGCGCGTGGGTGAACAGCCATCGCATGTCGCCCGAATTTCTCGACCTCATCCGCGGCACGTTCCTCGGGCTCACCATCCTGTCGTGGTTCGCGGTGGCGGCGGTCGTCGCCGCCGCTGTCCTCCTTCGCTTCACGGTGGTCGGCCGCAACCTCTTCGTGGCGGGCGGCAATCCTTCGGCCGCCGCCTATATCGGCGTCGATGCGGGGCGCATGCAGTTCGTGGCCTTCGTCGTCTCGGGCGCCGTCGCCGGCCTGTGCGGCTACTTTTGGGTCTCGCGCTATGCCATCGCCTACGTCGAAGTGGCGCTCGGCTTCGAATTGCAGGTGATCGCGGCCTGCGTCATCGGCGGGGTCTCCATCGTCGGCGGCACCGGTACGGTGGTGGGCGTGGTTCTCGGCGCCCTCTTTCTCGGCATCGTTAAAAACGCCCTCCCGCTCGTGGGCATCTCGCCTTTCTGGCAGATGGCGATCGCGGGCGCCGTGATCACGGCGGCGGTCGTTCTCAATGCCGCGCAGGTGAAGGCGCCGAGCCGGCGCATCCTGAAGGAGGCTGAGGCGTGATCGCTGCCGAAGAGGTCAAGAAGGCTCCTGCCGCGCCGGCTGCTCCCCGAGCCGGCATCGCAGCGCCGCTGCTGCGTTGGGAGAGCGTGCTTCTCCTGTGCGTCGTCGCGGCCTTCGCGGTGAATGCCTGGGCGTCGCCCTATTTCCTCGACATCTGGAACCTCTCGGACGCCACCTTCAACTTTACCGAGAAAGCGATCATCGCCCTGCCGATGGCGCTGCTCATCCTCGTGCGCGAGATCGACATCTCGGTGGCGAGCATCATCGCGTTGTCGTCCGTGGTGATGGGACTGATGGCCGAGGCCGGCTTCTCCACACCGGTAATCGCCCTGGCGGGGCTCCTCACGGGCCTCCTGGCCGGCGCCTTCAACGGTCTCCTCGTCACGGTGTTCCGCGCTCCGTCCATCGTCGCCACCATCGGCACGATGAGCCTGTTTCGCGGGATCGCTTATGCGGTTCTCGGTGACGGTGTGCTCAAGGCCTACCCGGCAAGCTTCGCCTGGTTCGGCCAGGGCTATGTCTGGGGTCCGCTCTCCTTCGAGTTCGCGCTCTTCCTGGGGCTGGCGGTCGTTTTCGGGATCGTGCTGCACCGCACGACCGTCGGCCGCAGGCTCTACGCCATCGGCAGCAATCCCACCGCCGCGATCTTCTCGGGGGTCGCAGTCGACCGCTATCGCTTCGCTCTCTTCGCCCTTGTCGGCCTCGCTGCGGGTCTGGCCTCCGTCTGCCTCACCTCCCGCCTCGGCTCGACGCGTCCGTCCATCGCGACGGGCTGGGAACTCGAAGTGATCACCATGGTGGTGCTCGGCGGCGTCTCGATCCTTGGAGGATCGGGCACGATCGTCGGCGTCGTGCTGGCGGCCTTCCTCATGGGCTTGGTTACCTTCGGGCTCGGCCTCATCAATGTGCCCGGCGTGGTGATGCAGATCGTCGTCGGTTTCCTTCTCATCCTCGTCGTCGCGGCACCCATCGTGATCCGGCGCGCCCTCAGCCGGCGGAGGCCTTGAGTGGAGCGGATCGCCTTCAAGATGCAGCTCTTTCCCGGGATGGCGGAGGAGTATCGCCGCCGCCACGACGCCATCTGGCCCGAGCTTTCGGAATTGCTGAAGCGCTCCGGCATCTCCGACTATTCCATCTACCTCGACGAGGAGACCGGGACGCTCTTCGCGGTTCTGCGGCGCACGCCCGACCATCGGATGGATGCGCTGTCGGACGAGCCGGTCATGCGGCGCTGGTGGGCGTACATGCGGGACATCATGGCAAGCCACCCGGACGGCTCGCCGGTGGTCATGCCTCTCAATCCCATGTTCCACCTGCCCTGAGGCTTCCCTCCATGCGCGAAGGTCTCGTGGCCATCTTCGATGTCGGCAAGACCAACACCAAGGTCGCCCTGGTGAACCGGTCCGACGGCGAAGTCGCTTGGACGCGGTCGCGGTTTACCCCGAGCGGACCTTCCGAGCCCTACCGCCATTTCGATGTCGCCGCGCTCGAAGCCTTCCTCCTCGAAAGCCTTGCCGAGGCGCCGCACAAGTCGGCTGTCACGGCCATCATGCCGGTCACCCACGGAGCCTGCGCGGCGCTCGTCACGGACGATGGCTTGGCCCTGCCCGTCATGGATTACGAGGACCCGCAGGTCGAGGAGATCTCGCGGGCCTACGAGGCGGAGCGGGACCCGTTCGCCGATACGCTCTCCCCCGCCCTTCCCCTCGGGCTCAATCTGGCCCGGCAGCTCTTCTGGCTCGAGAACCGCTTTCCCGAGGCTTTCGCCCGCGCCACGCACCTCCTTATGTACCCTCAATACTGGAGCTGGCGCCTCAGCGGCGTTCCGGCCTCGGAGGTAACCTCGCTCGGCACCCATACGGATCTCTGGCGCCCCAACGCTGCAGGTCCGTCCGCTTTCGCGGTCGCACGAGGATATGCCCGCCGGATGCCGCCGCTCCGGGGGGCCGCCGAGGTCCTCGGGCAGCTCCGCCCCGAGATCGCGAGGCGAACGGGCCTGCCCGCCGCAACGCAGGTCCTGTGCGGCATCCACGATTCCAACGCCTCTTACATCCGGCACCGGCTGGCCCGGCCCACGGGAGAGCCGTTCTCGGTGGTGTCGACCGGGACCTGGAGCATCGTCATGTCGAACGGCGCCGATCTTCGCCGCCTCGACGAACGCCGGGACATGCTCGCGAACGTCAACGCCCTCGGCGAGCCGGTGGCCACGGCGCGGTTCATGGGCGGGCGGGAGCACGACCATATCGTCGCCGGCGACACCGGGCCTGGATGGGATGCAGGCGGAGCGCTCGAAGGGCTTATCGACCGGGGCATCATGGCCCTGCCCTCCTTCACGGCCACCGGGGGGCCCTTCCAGGGCCGGTGCGGGCGCATCGTCGGCGAGGAGCTTCTGGAACCAGGGCAGCGCGGGGCCCTCGCCGGCCTCTACCTCGCCCTGATGACCGATCACGTGCTGGACCTGCTCGGCGCCCGCGGCGACATCATCGTGGAAGGACCGCAGGCCGAGAACGCGACCTTCCTCGGAGGCTTGGCCGCCCTGCGCGAAGGCTCCACGGTCCTCCGCTCCTCCGACCGGACCGGCACCCTGGGCGGCGTCCTCGCGCTGATGGACGGCCCCGGTTTGGGCGAGGCCCTCCGGCCCTGCGAGCCGCTGATCGGAGGGGCCCTGCATCGCTACCGCGACCTCTGGCGTGAGGCGGTCGCCGACAGCCGGGAGACCGACCGTGTTGCCTGACGACGGCTCTCCTCAACGCGGATGCTGGCCGTGACCCGGCGCGTTCTCGTCACCGGCGGCAACGGGTTCCTCGGAGCCTGGATCGCACGGCGTCTTGCCCCGCAAGGCTGGCGCCTGCGGGTCTTCGACCTGCGGGAGGATCGCTCCCTCATCGCCGCCATCGCGGGAGAATCGGTCGCGGCCGCCATGGAATGGCGCACGGGAGACATCGGTTCCGGCACGGACGTCGCCGCCGCGGCCGAGGGCTGCGATGCGGTGATCCACCTCGCCGGCGTTCTGACGCCTGCGTGCCGGGCGGACCCTGTGCTCGGCGCGAAGGTCAACCTCATAGGCACGCTCAACGCGTTTGAGGCCGCCCGGCAGCATGGGATCCGCCGGATCGTCTATACGAGCAGCGCCGGGGTTTACGGCCCGGAGGACGGGAGCGTGCCCCGCCCGACCACTCATTACGGCGCCTTCAAGCTCGCCTGCGAGGGCAGCGCGCGGGCCTACCTGGACGACCACGGGATCGCCAGCGTCGGGTTTCGACCCTACGTCGTTTACGGCCCCGGTCGTACAACGGGACTGACCGCGGGACCGACCCTGGCTTGCCGCGCCGCGGCCCGGGGGGAGCCTTATGCCATCCCCTATCGCGGCTCGGCGGGGCTCGTCTTCGTTGGCGACGTCGCGGCGGCCTATGAGCTGGCTCTCGCTCGCGAGCCGGATGGCGCCCACGTGTTCAACCTTGGCGGCACGACGGCGTCGAGCGAGGAGGTGGCAGCCGAGATCGCGGCGCTGGTTCCAGGTTCGCGGATCACCGTGGACGGCCCTCCCCTGCCCTTCACGCCCACCATCGCCGAGGACGGCCTCCGGCTCGCCTTGCCGGGCATGCCCGAGACCTCGTTGCGCGCTGGTCTTGCGCAGACGATCAGCTTCTACGCAGGCAACTGACGGCGAAGTGATTCGGCTCGTTCGTCACAGCCGAGCTTCTGGACGCAAACTTTGCCGCGATGAGATTGAACTCTCACATCGCTTGTTCGGCCGATGGTTGCTAGGAAGAGGCGGGCCTGCGTCCTTATGTGCGGGCCAGCGCACTCCTCTCTTCGGTCTACAAGGCGGCTCTCTTCGCCTGCGGAAGGAGCAACGAGGTCGGACATGTGGGATTGGTTGACGCCGCGAGCCGCCAATATGTGCCTCCTGGCGGACCCGTCCGTTGCGTGGATCCGGAACGTGAGCGACCTCCTGATCGGCGGCGCCTACGCGCTCATCCCGTTCGGCCTCGTGTCCTTCCTGTCCGAGCGGCGCGACATTCAGTTCGGCTGGCTGGCCTGGCTCTTTGCGCTCTTCATCGCGCTCTGCGGCGCCACCCACTGGATGCATATCTGGCTGGAGTACTTTCCGCACCAGACCGCGGAGGCCTATCTCAAAGCAGCAACCGCACTCGCCTCCGTGACGACCGCGGGCGCCGTCCTGGCGCTCCTGCCCGACATCAAGCGCCTGCCCACACCCTCCATGCTCAAGCATGAGCATGAGCGCCGCATCCAGGCCGAGGTCGCCCTGCGCAAGGCCCTGGAGGAGCGGTCGAATCGCGAGCTTCAGAAGCACGTGGAAACCCAGGACCTCTTGATCCAGGAACTGAATCACCGGGTGAAGAACACCCTGGCGACGGTTCAGGCCATGGCAAGCTTGAGCTTCAAATCGGCGGGCGAGCACAGCAGGGCGAGCCTCGACGCCTTCCAGGCCCGTCTGTTCGCGCTCTCCGCTGCGCACAACCTGCTCAACCAGTCGGGCTGGACCCGGGCCTCCGTGGAGGACGTGGTGCGGGCCGAACTCGCCTTCGGTGCCGACCTCAACCGGGTCGTGCTCTCGGGCCCAGCCGTGGATCTCACCGCGCAGCAGGCGGTGGCCTTCGCCCTCGTCGTGCACGAGCTGACCACCAACTCGATCAAGTACGGGTCGCTCCGCGACGGTGCGGGCGGGCGGCTGGTGATCACCTGGGAGGTGATCGAGGGCAGCCTCCACCTGCACTGGCGCTGCCGGGCCGGTGGCGATCCGGTCACGAAGCCGATCCGGGAGGGCTTCGGATCCCGGATGATCCGCAGGACCGTGGAGCGCGAACTCGGCGGCGAGTTGCAGGAACATTGGCGGTCCGACGGCCTTCAGGTGGATCTTACGATTCCCCTCGGCCGTGCGTCCTCGGCCGCTCACGCGCCCGTTCCCGTCCACGCCTGACAGCGACCGCTTTCCCGCGCATCAGCGAAGGGCGGCGGTGCCGCCCTCCGAAGCTGATCGTCATTTCGCCTTCAGGAACTCGGCCACGTCCAGCAGGACGAATTCGTTGTCGTCGGCCCGGTTGGGCTCGCGGCTTGATGAGTACGGCAGGTTGTTGTCGTTGCCGACCACGATGTGCCGCTCGTCCACCACATCGACGTTCTCGATGGTGAAGAACGGAAAGGCGAGCGCGCCGCCGGTCAGCGGTTTCTTCGCCCGGCCGTTCGGATCGGCGATCTGCATGAGATCGACGAAGCCGATCTTTCGCAAAGGTCCGCCGACATTCCGGTCGCTCAGTTCGACCTTGTAGACGCGCTTGAACTTCGCCACGTCATGGAAGCAATCGGGCCGCTTCTGGCCCGCCGGGCAGGCCTTGTCGGCGGTGCCTTCCCCGTTGTCGCGCTCGATCACGAGGGCGGTCGTGGCATCGATCATGTTGAAGTCGCCGATCGCCTGGCCGTTGTTCTCGAGGACGTAGCGCCAGTGGCGTCCTGTCCAGCGCTCGCCTTGAACGTCGAACTCGAGGACTCGCAGGGCCTCCTTGCCGTCGGCCGTCTTCTCCCAATCCTTCTTCTCGGCATCCCAGACGGGACCTTCGAGCAGGGCGTAGAGGAACCGGCCGTCGGGCGACGCCGCCATGCCCTCGAAGCCGCGGGAGCGGCGGACCGTGAAGGACACCGTGCCGGTCGGCGTTGCGGGCGTGGTGACCGCGGGATGATCCGGCGAACGGGCGGGCTTGCCGTCGATGAGGGTCTCGAACACGGCCTCCACCTTACCGGTGCGATCCGCGCGGATGAGCCAGGGGCCGAACTCGTCCGCGATCCAGAACCGGTCGCCGACGATCTGGAAGCTCTCGATGTCGAAATCCGAGCCCGTGAGGTAGCGCTTCTCGGTGGCCTCGTTGGCGATCCGGAACGGCACCTTCCGATCCGGATCGTGCAGGAAGATCGTGCTCTGCCGGTCGACGGAGCCCCGCTCGAAGTCGATGCGATGCTGGTTGAGATAGAGCATGGAGTCGGGGGAGTTGGCCTTGCCTCCGAAGCCGTTGTCGGTGAGGACCCAGAACAGCCCGTCGCCCAAGCTCTTGATCCCCGAATGCCCCTGCAGCGGCTGGCCGCGGAAGGGCAGCTTCACGCCGGTCGGGCGGTCGCCCGACGTCCCCTCGACTGTCTCGGGCGTCTCGACCCTCTTGCCGGTGGTGAACTTGCCCGGAACCTTCAGGTCGGCCGGCGCATCGGCGGGCGCCTCGATGAAGCTCTGCGCAGGCAGGACCGCATGGCCTGCAAGGCGAGCCGGGAACGGCTCCTCGGCACCGACCGCGGTGGTGGACAGGAGAAGAACGGACGCTGCGAGGATGTGTGCTCTCATCGTGGGCTCCCGGCTGAAGGCGGCGCACCATGAACGCCGTTTCGTGTCGAGCCGACGAAAGTTTCGTGACGGCCCGATGACCTGCGGACTCGCACGAGGGGCCGGCTCCGGAGCGCGGTCCTGTCGTCGATGCTCCCGTTCCCGCCGTCACAGGGCTGAAAGCTTGGCCTCACAACGATCTTGCGGCGCAGGCCACCGTCGGGTAATGCGCCGCTCGAACGCGCTCGAAAAGACGCGACGGGGCGGCCATGGACGACTTACCTGCACATATCCGCGGGCTCATCGTGAGCCAGATCCAGGAGCGCGAGGCCGACGGCCACCGCTTCCTCGATGTGCGCCGCGAAGCCGATCAGATCGAGGTGGCGTTCACGCCCGCCTTCGAGATCGATCCCGACGCCGGACGCTGGATCCCGCCGAGCTACGAACCCGTGCATTGACGGCACTCGGACCGAGGGCGAGCCGGCTGCCCGGATGCCGGACCGGACCATACGGGCGAGGCACCGGCAGAATACGGTCCATCCGGCGCGAACCCCCGATTTGAGCGTTACGGTCCCATTACGGATGGGACGATCGCCGATGGCATGGAAGAACCGGACCGACGCGCTGATGATCGCAGGCTTCTCGGGCGCCGTGCTGGCGCTAGGCGCCCTGATTACGGTCATGCTGGTCTTCGGCTAACCGGACGACCCCTGCGCGAGACGCTCCCGCCCCCCGCTCACCTCCGGCGGGGCTGCGCCTAATCGCGCCCGAAGCTCGACTCCGCCGCTCCGCGGCGTTGCGCTTTGGCGTCAGCCGCGAGTTCGGCTTGGCGCATGCGGCTCATGATGAGTGCATGCTTGCCGATGACGAGTTCGAGCTTGGCGCGCAGGACGTCGCTCCGGAAGGGCTTGAGGAGATAGTGGTCGACCCCGGCCACCTTGGCTTGGCGCGCCTTATTCAGGTCGCGGCTCGCCGTCGTCATGATGAAGGGCGTGTGCTTCAGGGCGGGGTCGTTGCGCACCCGGCGCGCGAGCTCCAGGCCCCCGGCCCCCGGCATGTTGAGATCCGAAATCACGAGCCCGTAGGACCGTTCCTGCAGCTGCCGCAACGCGCTTTCTCCGTCACAGGCGAAGTCGACGTCACGAAAGCCGAGCTTCGCCAGCATGGCGGTGATCACTTCGACCATCATGTACTCATCGTCGACCAGCAGGATCGGTGTCGCGGTGTCGAAGGTCATGCTCCTCCCCCGATGCCTCGCCTCGACGCGGGCCGATCAAGAGTGCGGGCCGAGGCGGCTCTGCAGGTGACCGACGAGCTCGCGCAATTCGCGAAGCTCGGCTTCGAGCGCCTCGACACGGCCCACCAGCGACTGTGACGCTCCATCCTCGTCCTCGCCGGTGTCGAACATCACGCCCACATCCTCGTTCTGCCGCCAGCGGACGGTCACCTGGTAGGTGGTCTCTTTGAGGGGCACGTAGAGGGAGAAATGGTCCGGAACGGTGTCGTGGTGGCCGATGTGCAGCCGCGCGCCGCCCTCGGACAGATCGCGGACGACGCAGTCCATGGTCGATTGTTTGTTCGGGAAGATCACCCGGCCTTTGAGCAGGGTTCGGTAACGCGGCGTGGAGCGATGGTTGGCCATGAGACAATCCTGAAACTCCCGCAAGTCAACCACACCAATTTTAAGAGAACCTGACCGGAATACTTGAAACAAGCAGGGTTAAGCCGTTCTGAGCGCGGGCTTTCAATTTGAAACCCTTCGTCAGGGCGCCGGACGGATTGCAGTCGTCGGTTTATGGTTAAGCTACGCTACTTTCGCCATGGTTTGCCGCCACAGCTGTCCCGCGGCCCCGGCGCGGGCGAAGTTTGGGGGCAGCAAGGCGTGCGTGATCTTCTCGGTCGGTCTCGGTCAGCTTTCGCGGCCGCCTTGGCCCTCATCGCCCTGATCTCGATTCTTCCCGGCCGGATCAGCCCTGCATCGGCGGTCGGCGAGAGCCGGACGATCAGCTTTTTTCACACCCACACCCGGGAAACCATCACGGTCACGTTCCGGCGGAATGGGGCCTACGACGAGCGGGCGCTCGAACAGCTCAACTGGTTCCTGCGCGACTGGCGCTCGAACGAGACCACCAAGATGGACCCGCGCCTTTTCGACATCCTGTGGGAGATGCAGCGTGAAATGGGGACCGATGCGCCGCTCCACGTGATTTCCGCCTACCGCTCTCCCACCACCAACGGTGCCCTGCGGCGGCGGTCGGGCGGCGTCGCCGACAACAGCCTGCACATGGCCGGCAAAGCCATCGACATCCGCCTGCCCGGCACCGACACGGCCCGCGTGAGGGCGACAGCCATGCGGGTCCAGTACGGCGGCGTCGGCTATTACCCCGGATCGGATTTCGTGCATGTCGACACCGGGAGCGTTCGGGCTTGGCCGCGCATGTCGAAGGACCAGCTGATCGCTCTCTTTCCGGGCGGCAAGACCCTCCACCTGCCTCCGAGCGGCACGCCGCTTCCCGGCTACGAGGAGGCGCGCCTCGAGGTCCAGGCCCGGCAGACCGCCCTGGCGAGCCTCAACCCGCCGGCACCCGGTGCATGGGGCGACGCAAGGCGGACCGGTCGGCTGGGCGAGGCGAAACCGGGGGCGGCGGGTCCGATCCAGCTGGCGAGTGCAGATGCGGGCGGGATTGGCGTGACGGGCTCGGTCGCGCCAAGGGCGCGGGACGAGCGGTCGCTGCTCCGGGCGCTGTTCCACCCACCCGTCGAGGCCGTGTCCGCCGCCTCGACGCCCCTGCTCCACATGGCCGTTCTCGATCAGCCGCAACCGCTGGCGGATGTGACGCCCGCTTCGGACCGCCTAGGCGTCACGTTCGACGGCACGGGCGGCCCGGCGACGACCCGGTTCGCCGGACCCGCCGTTCAGCCCCTCAGGGTCATGGCCATACCCTGATCGGCCCTGCGCTCCGGTGACGCCGCCTGCTCCAGAACCGTGCTGCCGCATGCTGGCTTGCCTTGCTCGCCGCCCTAGTTCGAGGTCCATGTCTGAACGCGCATTAGGCAGGACAACCCTCGTTCTCCTGAGCTTCGCAGCGCTCGCCACCGCCGGCGTCGCTCAGGCACAGAGCGCACGCATCGTGGCCCTGGGAGACAGCAACACGGCGGGGTTCGGCGTCGGCTCGCAAGCCGCTTTCCCGGCGCGCCTCGAAGCCTTGCTGCGAAGCGCAGGGCTCGACGTTCAAGTGCTCAATGCCGGCATCAGCGGCGACACGACGGCGGGCATGCTGGCCCGCCTCGACGACGGCGCCCTTCCGCCCGGAACCGGCCTCGTCATCGTTCAGGGCGGGTACAACGACCTGCGCCGAGGCGGCACCCGGGAGAGCATCGCCGCCAACGTGGAGGCGATCCTCGTGAGGCTGCGGGCCAGGGGGATCCGGGCCGTTCTGTGCGGCTTCTACAACGAGCCCTGGGGTGTTCTCGCGCGCCGGAACGGAGCGGTGCTCGTCGACGCCAACACCTGCTACGACGCCAAAAACCGCGGTTTCGACGGGCTGCACATGAACGCCGCCGGCCATCAGGTCGTAGCCGCCCGCCTCTTTCCGGTCGTGCAGCCGCTTCTCGCAGGCCCTCGCCGACGCCGCGGCTGAGAGGCAGATCGCTCTGCCGCCCCCGCGGACGGAGCCGCTGGAGATCTGGCGGGCTTCTGGCGGGTGCCGGTGCATCCAAACAGCCGCCTCAAGGGTAGATCAGAAGAACGCCCAACCTGCGAGGCCTTGATGATCACCCGACGCACCCTGCTCATGGCCGGCACGGCGGCCCTGGCACCTGCATGGGGTGCCCGCGCCGTCGCTCCTCCAAAGCAGTCCTTCGAGGTCACGCGCTCCGATGCCGAATGGCGCCGGCTTCTCACGGCGGATCAATACGCGGTCCTGCGCCAGGAGGACACGGAAGTCGCCGGTTCGAGCCCGCTTAACGGCGAGAAGCGCAAGGGCACCTATCACTGCGCCGGCTGCGATGCGCCGGTCTACGCCTCCGACACCAAGTTCGAGAGCGGCACCGGCTGGCCGAGCTTCTACGCGCCGTTGGAGAACGCAGTCGGAACGCGCGTCGACCGCAAGCTCGTCTTCCTCACGCGAACGGAAGTGCATTGCCGCCGCTGCGGTGGGCATCTCGGCCATGTTTTCGACGACGGGCCGCCGCCGACCGGCCTGCGGCACTGCCTCAACGGCGTCGCCCTGAAGTTCGTGCCCGCCGAGGCTTGAGGCAGAGCGGCGGGCGCAAAGCGTTGCCGCCGTGACCACCCTTGTCTTTTTTGGTCTGCTTCCTGTCGCGCCCTGGTATAGAGGACGGCAGGTTCGGAGGGCTATGGTTTGGCTCTCGACACACGAACCGGAGCCTCTCCCATGCCGCTCACCGACACAGCCCTCCTCGTCATTGACGTGCAGGAATCTTTCCGTCACCGGCCCTATTGGACGGGTGCGGACGTGCCGGACTTTCTAGCCCGCACTCAGGCCCTGATCGACGGGGCGCGGGCCGCCGGTATCCCGGTGGTCCAGATCTTTCACGTGGAGGACGAGGGAGCGTTCTCGCTCGCGTCCGGAAACGTCCGGCCCCTGGAGCCCCTGGCCATCGCGCCGGATGCCGTGTTCCACAAGCGCCGCCATAGCGCTCTTGTCGGCAGCGGTCTCGACGCCTGGCTGGTGGAGCGCGGGATCAAGCGCGTGATCGTCAGCGGCATCCGCACGGAGCAGTGCTGCGAGACGACGGCCCGCCATGCCTCGGATCTCGGCTACGCGGTGGATTACGTCAGCGAGGCGACCCTGACCTTCCCGATGACGGACGCGGCCGGCCGGCAATGGAGCGCCGCCGACATCAAGGCGCGGACGGAACTCGTGCTCGCGGGGCGCTTCGCCCGCATCGCCACGTTGGACGAGGCGCTGCAGCGCCCCCTTCTCGCGGCATGACCCGGGCCGCGCCCCGCCGCGTGCCGGTCTTCGTCGTCCTGCCGCCGCAAACGCTCTTGCTCGACGTGGCGGGACCCATGGAGGTCCTGCGGAAGGCCGATCAGATCCAGGACGAGGTGCGTTTCGACGTCTCGTATGTGGGGCCCCGTCCCGCAGTAACGAGCTAGATCGGCCTCACGCTGTCCGGCATCGGGTCCTTGCCGGAGAGCCTCCCGGCGGATGCGCACGTGGTTCTCTCGGGCACCGCCACGCGGGTTCTCGGCGCGGACGCCGCGCCGATACCTCGGCGAGACGCGGACGAGGCGGCGATCGTCACGTGGCTTGCCCGGGTTTTCCGGCCCGGCATGACGCTCGTGGCCATCTGCTCCGGCGCTCTACTCGCGGGCCGGGCCGGTCTCCTGAACGGGCGGGACTGCACCACGCATTTCGAGAGCTGCTCGGCTCTTGCCCGCGTCGCGCCTGGCGCCCACGTGCTGGAGAACCGCCTCTTCGTCGAGGATGGGCCGATCCTCACGAGCGCCGGCGTGACGGCCGGGACGGATCTCATGCTGCACATCGTGAGCCGCCTCGTCGATCCGGCCTGCGCCGCGGCCGTGGCGCGGTTCCTCGTGGTGTATCTGCGCCGCGGCGGCGCCGACCCGCAGCTTTCGCCCTGGCTCGAGGGTCGCAACCATCTGCACCGGGCGGTTCACCGGGTTCAGGACGCGGTATCGGCCGACCCCGCGAAGGCTTGGTCGCTCGAAGCGCTGGCGGAGATCGCTTGCACCAGCTCGCGGCATCTGTCGCGGCTGTTCAACGAGCATGCCGGCATGAGCCTGCCGGACTACGTCAACGCCCTGCGGGTGGCCCTCGCCCGAAATCTCCTCCAGACCACGCAGCTCGACATGGAGCGAATCGCCGAGCGCTCGGGGTTCGCATCGAGCCGGCAGCTCCGGCGCGCCTGGGGCCGCTACGAGCCTTCCCCGCCACGGTCGGTTCGGCCGAACCGGCTCGCGGCCGGTCACGGCTGATCCGTCCTGCGACGCGCTGCCGCCCGCATCACGGCCGAGCCTACTTTATCGCACCTTCCAAAGCCCTAGCTAACCGCTGCGACATCTCCCTTCACGCGAGAGCAGGCATGCGCTTTCAGGGCTTCCCCGATCCCCTCCACGAGATGGTGCGGACCTACGCGGAGGCGCTTCCGGCGGGGCGGCTCGTCGCGTTTCCCTTGACGGCGCTCGACCGCACGGGCGTTCCGGTGTGGAAGGTGTCGCTGTTTCTCGACGATCCCGCCACCCTGCCGGGCGCCATGCCGACGGGCTACGGCTACGGAGTTTCGGACGACGAGGCCCTCATCGGCGCCATCGCCGAGGTGGCCGAGATGATCTGCCCGACGATGCGCCTGCGCGGCGAGCCGCAGCACGCCGGCTCCTACAACGAGCTCGCGCGCGTTCACGGCGCGAAATCCGTGGCGGATCCCCTGACGCTCGGCCTACCGGCCGGCAGCCCGGTCGACCGCGCGACGCCCCTCGCCTGGATCGAGGCCAAGCGCGCAGGGGACGGCAGCACCGTGCTGGTCCCGATGGACGTGGGCGCTCTCGACCATCACGAATTGCCGCCGGGCTACCGGCCCTTCACGACCCTCATCACCAACGGCCTCGGGGCCGGCCCGGATGTGGAATGGGCCATCGGCCACGGGCTTCACGAATGCCTCCAGCGCGACGGCAACGGCCTCCTGTTCCGCGCCCTCGACCAGGGAGTCCTGCTGTCGGGCCTCGACGCTGCCGATGCGGAGACCCGCGCGCTGCTGGCGCATCTCGACGAGCTCGGGATCGAGGTCCAGGCGAAATACGCCACCGACGAGTTCGGCCTCACGAACCTCTACGTCGTCGGCTACGACCGGCCTGGGCGCGGCCCGCGCGTGCCGATCATGCTCTCCGCCTGCGGTGAAGCCTGCGATCCCGACCGCAACCGCGCCCTGCGCAAGGCCCTTCTGGAGTTCTGCTCGTCCCGGGTCCGCAAGGCCTATTCGCACGGGCCGCTCACGGAGGCGGAAGCTGTCGCGCCCGCCGGTTACACGGAAGCGTTCCTGCATCACGCCCTGCCCTCCCTCGACGGCGAGGAGACGCGCGCGCTCACCGCCATGATGGACTGGTCCACCATGGATGCGGCCACCCTGAAACGGGCGCTCGACACGACGGTGTTCTCGCGCCGCGGCCAAAAGGCCTTCGCGGAACTGCCGAAGACGGAGCTCCCCGACACGCGGGTCCGCGGCCGCTTCTCCCAGGAGCGCCTGGAGGCGCAAGGCTTCGATGTTCTCTACGTCGACTGCTCGCCCCGGGACGGCTCGATCGGGGTGGTCAAGGTGATCGTGCCGGGCCTCGAGGTCGAGACCATGAGTTACTACCGCATCGGCGAGCGCAACACGCGAAAGCTCCTCGATCGGGATAGCCCCCTCATTCGCTTCGGCGAGCCGAGCGAGACGCTCCGGCCCGTGCGCCTCACGCCCGAGGCCCTTGCCCGGTTCGGGCGCCAGCCTCTCCTCGACATTGCGGCCGTGGATCGCGCCGTCGGTCCGCTCTACCCCCTCTACCGCGAGCCCGAGGCTCACCACGCGGCCTACCGGCTCGCGCAGCGGGCACACGGGCAGAGGCGTCGCGCGGGAGCCGTCTGAGGGCTGTCTCCCCGCGAGCGAGTCCGTCAGGGTACCCGCTGGACCCGCAGGTTCGAGAAGACGAAGCGGTAGCCTGCCCGGCGCACCTGCGCGTCGGCCTGCGGGTGCCTGCCGAGCGGAGCACCTCCGCGCCAGGCGAGCGCCGAAACGGGGCGACCGATCCCGCGCCTGAAATCCTCTTGCGATCCCACGATCTCGCTCTCGAGGTCCTCGTCGGGCTCGGCGAGGGCGGTCGTGTGTCCGCGCGTGTGGCTCGCGACCACGTGGTTCTCGGCGAGATGCGCGACCTCATCCCATGACAGGGCGGGGCTTTCTTCGTCCGGCGAGCTCAGGCGAATCCGATGCCGGGCGGCAAAGGCCGCCACGTCCGGGGTGCCGACGAAGCCGGTCACGACGAAGAACCAGCCGACGAGGCCGTGCCGTTCGAGGAGCGGACGGGCCACATCGTAGTTGCTACGGGAGCCGTCGTAGAAGGCGAGGATCAGGCCAGGCTGCGGCTTCGTCCAGGCGCCGGTCGTCAGATAGTGGTCGAGATCGCTCTCGAGGACCGGCGAGAAGTGCTCGGCATAGAGCGCGAACTCGCGCTCGTACTGCTCGGCCTGGCGGGCCGGCGTGCGGTGATAGTTCACGACCCGCAGCACTGGGCCGGTGCGCAGGCCCTTCTCGATCATCCCGAGACGATCGTCGCTCAATGCTGGCGCGCCCGCGAGAGGGCGTCCGGGCCGAAAGCGGCATCGGCCAAGGCCTCGAGCAGGCGGGCGATGTCGGCCTCCCCGGGACCGGGCGGCAGATGCGATGCAAGCCTGCCGAAGGCATCCGCCAGATCCGGCGCCGCGCCCGCTTCGGAGGCGAGTCCATCGGCGACGATGAGCATCGGGATGCCCTCCTCGCGGTAGTCGCGGGCCGCGAGGCGTTCGAGTTCGGCGGAAAGGTTCATCCCTTGAGGCTCCCCATGGTGAGACCTCGAACGTAGAACCGCTGCAGGATCAGGAACAGCACAATGACCGGGACGACCGACACGGCGAGGGCGGCTTGCTGGATCGACTGGTCGCGCTCATTCGCGAATTCGCTGCGCATGAGGTGAATGCCGACGGTGACCGTCTGAAGCTCCGGTGCCGCGCGGGTCACCGTCATGGTCCAGATCACCTCGTTCCACTGATAGATCCAGACGAGGAGGCCCAGGGTCACGAGCGCCGGGCTCACGAGCGGCAGAACGATGCGGCAGAAGATGCCGAACTCGCTCGCCCCGTCGATGCGGGCGGCGTCGAGCAGATCGTCCGGGATCGTCATCATGAACTGGCGCATGAGGAACACGCCGTACCACGAGACCGTGAAGGGCAGGATGAGCGCGAGATAGCTGTCGAGAAGCCCCGTTCCCCCCTGCCCCATCCAGTCGTTGCCGCCGGCGAGCGGCCAGTAGCGCAGGATGAAGAACATTGGGATGACGAAGAGGAAGAACGGGAAGATTTGGGCCACCAGCACGAAGCGCAGGATGAGGTCGCGACCCCAAAACTCGTACTTCGCCAGGGCGAAGCCCGCGAGCGAACTGGTGGCGAGCTGGATCGCCGTGATCGCTGTGGTCACGAGGATGCTGTTGAGGAACCACTGCGCCATGGGCAGGGAGCGGAACACCTGCGCGAAGTGGTCCCATTGCGGGGTGCCGGGCCAGTAGACCGGCGGCCGCGCGAGGCGCTCCGCCGGGGTGCGCAGGGCGCCGAGCAGCATGTCGGCGAACGGCAGGACCATGAGGATCGCACCGATCCCGAGGAGGCCATAGCGGAGAACGGCTCCGGGCAGGCGCCAGCGAGTTTGCGCGGGCGGGAGCACATCGCCGACGGGCAGCGACACGGGCTCGACCTGCGAGAGATCGAAGGGGCGGACGCGCTCCATCAATAAGCCTCCACGCCGCCGCGGCGGAGCACCCGCAGCTGCGCCAGGGCGATGACGAAGATGATGAGGAGCAGCACGTAGGCGGCCGCCGAAGCGCGGCCGAGGCGCAGGTCCGAGAAGGCCATGCCGTAGGCGTAGAGGGCGGTGACGTTGGTGCTGTTGACCGGTCCGCCTTCCGTGAGAACCAGGGTCAGCGCGAAATAGCTCACGGCGGTGATGAGGCTCGTGATCAGGACGAACAGGATGGTGGGTCGCAGGAGCGGCAGGGTGATGGTCCAGAAGATCCGCGACTCGCTCGCCCCGTCGAGCCGCGCGGCCTCATGGTAGGACTCGTCGATGGCGTTGAGGCCTGCCGTGAAGAGCAGCATGTTCTGGCCGAGATGCATCCACACGAACACCATGATCACGCTCGACATCGCGACGGACGGGTCGTTGAGCCAGGCCGGCCCGGCGATCCCCGCGAGGGCGAGGAGGCGGTTCACCACACCCCAGGGATCCGCCAACGCAAACCACCAGATGTATCCCACCGCGATCACGTTGGTGAGCATCGGCAGGGCGTAGACCGAACGCCAGGCCGCCTGAAACCGGCTGCGCGAGAAGGCCCGCGCAACGAGCAGGGCGAGCGGCAGGCCCGCGCCCACCGCCCCGAGGGCGAAGACCGCCGTATTCGCCAGGGTCTTGAGGAAGAGCGGATCGCGGGTGAAGAGGTGCTCGTAATTCGCAAGGCCGATCCATCGCGGCGGCACCAGCGAGTTCCAGCTCGTGAAGCTCAAGTACAGGGACGCCGCGAGAGGCAGACCGAAGAAGATCAGCCCGAAGAACAGGGCCGGCGCCAGGAACAGATAGGGAGCCGTGCGCCGCGTCACCAGGCGCACGGGAACGGCGAACGCCATCGGTCTACTGCGCCTCGCGCAGGATGCCCTCGATCTGTTTGTTGGCGGAGGCGAGCGCATCCTTGGCGGGCGTGCGGCCGAGCCAAGCCTCCTCGATGGCGGCGCGGATGATCACCTCCATCTCGGCGGCCTGCGGCACGTTCTTCTCGGACAGGGCGCGTCCCGACGTGATCGCGTCGACATAAGGCTTGGTGAAGGCATCCGTGACCTCCGCCTGCGAGGCCGCGATGTCGGCCTTGTTGGCGGTGAGGCCGCCCATGGCGATGAGCATGTCGCCGACGCAGGAGCGCTTTCCAGGCTCCTGCGGCGTGTTGAGCCAGCGGACGAGGCGCCACGCATCCTCCTTCTGCCGGCTGCGCGCGTCGACGCCGTAGTAGAACGAGTACTGGTAGGTGCGCCAATCGGGTCCGCCCGGAATCGGAGCAACGCCGACATTGCGGTCGAACGCGTCGCCCATGCCCTGGCGCAGGGTGTCCTTGAACCAGTTCGCGGTGATCATCATGGCGACGTTCCCGCTCGGGAAATCGCGAACCTGAACGCTCGGCGCCGTGATCTTGCGGGCGAACATGTCGGCCTGCTTCTGCAAGATCTCGACCGCCTTCGGCGAGGTGAGCGTGGTGGACTGCAGATCCTCGGTGAACAGGCCCTGGCCGCTGGAATAGAGCAGCGTGCGGAAGGGATGCACGGCGTTGGCGGGCGTCGGGCCGAAGGCGTAGCCGGCGACCGTGATCTTGCCCTGGGCGTCGGTCTTGGTGATCTTCGCCGCCATCTCGGTGAGCTCGTCCCAGGTCTTCGGGGGCGCGTCGTAGCCCGCCGCCCTCAGGAGCTCCTTGTTGTAGACGAGCATGTAAGCGCTCACCTCCGAGGGAACGCCCCAGATCTTTCCGTTGAGGGTCGCGGCTTGCACCGTGCTCGGCTCGTACTCGCGCTTGATGAAGTCGACGACCTCGGCGGGCGGGGTGTCGAGGACGCCATTGCCGATGAGCTGCGTGCTCCAGATCGAGTAGGTGTTGTAGATGTCCGGCGAGCGGCCCGAGATGCGCGAGGTCAGGATCGTCTGCAGAAAGTCGCGAAAGGTGGCCTGCTGGTGGACGATCTTGATCCCGGGATTGGCCTCCTCGTACCGCCGGAAGCAGGCGGTGAGCGGCTTCATCTGATCGTCGGTATAGTGGGTCGCGATGGTGAGGGTTTTCTGCTGCGCGTGGGCTTGGCCCGCCGGCAGGGCAAGCGCGAGAGCGGCGAGAGCGAGAGCAGGCAGGTTCCTCAGTCCATGCGGCGACATCGATCAATCCCCTCGAAGATCCGGATCTCTACGCATACCGTTACGGAAGGGCTACGTAGCGCGATCACCGTAGAGATCACTGGGACATGTGCGCTCATCGAGCAGGCTCGACGTGATCCGTCCGGCGAGAACACTCGTCGTGCTGTTTGGAAAAACGTTCGCGGATGCCGAAGCTTAGCGATGACGCGATGTTTTGGCCGGTCGGCCGCATGAACCTGCACCGAAGCGGCTCGGTCCTCGACGCCAGCACTGAGCTTTTAGGCTTAAGTTCTCGTCAGCTTTCGCAGAATCGGCTCCAGCATAGCTCGGCACGAGATCCGTCATGCGGCATTCTGGCGCTCTTTCAACGAAGCCCCCAATCAGGCCGGCTTCGCTTCAGTTGGGCAGACCTACCCCGCCCGCCCCTCCGGCATCGCGAAGAACGGCGAGCGCCTGCACGAGCGCGCCCGAGGGCGAGGGCTTCTCCAGCCAGACCGCGTCGTCGAATTCCGGTACGGTGTTCATGGCGGGCTTGTAGCCGGAGAACACCACGAAGGAGACCCGACGCGTGATGAGTTCGCGAGCCACGGCCCTCGACGAGCCGTCCCGCAGGTTCGTATCGAGCACCGCGAAATCGGGCGTGTCGGAGGAGAGCCAGTGGAGGGCCGCCGACGTCGTGGCGAAAGGGCCGGCGACCTCGTAGCCGGCGCCCTGCAGTTCGTCCTCGATCATCATCGCAATGAGGCTCTCATCCTCCGCCACGAGGACCACCTCGGCCTGTTCCGGCTCCGACACGCATAATCCCCCTGGCTCGCGTTGTTGCCCAGCCTTGTTGCACGAAGAGACGACGCCTGCCAAACGGCCACCTGCGAGGGCGGCCGCTCGGGCCGCCCGCCGCGCATCGACTTACCGTTGTCGAGTTACTACATTCGCGGTCGCGGGATGACCACCCGGTGACCGGCGCTCGGCGTGTCGCGCCGGTGACTGTGAGACCCGCGTGCTCGCACTTTCATCAAGGAGCGCCCCTTGGCAGCCTCGGCGTCGCACGACAACGCTCCCCTCATAGTCAAGCTGGAAAGCTTTCTTGCGCTGTCGGCCGAGGAGCGCGGCGCCCTCGAAACGCTGCCGATGCAGGTTCAAGCCCTCACGGCCGATCAGGACATCGTTCGGCAGGGCGACCGGCCGGTACGCTCCTGTCTGATCCTCAGCGGCTACGCCGCCACCTACCAGACGACGGGCGCCGGCAAGCGCCAGATCCAGGCCTTTCACATGCCGGGCGACATTCCCGATCTGCAGAGCCTTCATCTCAAGGTCCTGGACAACAGCCTCGCCACGATCACGCCCTGCCGTGTCGGCTTCATCACCCACGACGTGCTGCTCGACCTTTGCCGTCGCCACCCCAGGCTCAACGACGCGTTCTGGCGCGAGACCCTGGTGGACGGTGCCATTTTCCGCACCTGGGTGACCAACAACGGACAGCGCGAGGCGCTCGGTCGGCTGGCTCACATTCTGTGCGAATGGATCACGCGGCTGCGGGCCGTCGGCCTTGCGGACGGTCTGACCTGCGAGCTGCCGATGACGCAGGCCGAGCTCGCCGACGCCCTCGGCGTCAGCACCGTCCACGTGAACCGGGTGCTCCAGGAACTGCGGGCCAAGGATCTGGTGACCCTGAAAGGAAGCGTCCTGACGGTGCTCGATTGGGAAGCCCTGAAGCGGATCGCCGACTTCGATCCGGCCTACCTGCACCTCGATGGCGACCGGGCCGCTTTCTAGCCGCTGCGGACCTCCGGCGACCGTCCCTACGCATTTGTCCTGGTTCCCATTTGTTCCCGTTGCCGAGGCCGGACCAAATCACGTAGCCAAGAACCCATACCCGTGGGGGCACCATGGGCCAAACAGAGGGCAGCGAACACGGTCCAGCAGAGACCGGGCGCTGCCCTTTTTCGCATCTTGGGCGAGCCATCCGGATCGCGCATGGAACCTTGGCCGTTCCAGGCTCATTGTTCCACCTGGATGGAGACCACGATGGCCCTCTTCTATTTTCACATCCGCAAGGGCGAAGAGCTTGAGCGAGCGGCAGAGCCGATCGCGCTGCAAGCTGCCGGCGAGATCGGCGAGGAGGCGGTCGAACTCGCCAGGGATCTCCTGGCCGAGGGCGATCTTGCGGGCCTGGACCGGCGCGCCTGGGTGTTCGAGGTTGCGGACGAGACGGGAGCGACCGTGCTCACCTTCCCGTTCCGGGATGCCATCGAGCCGGATCTGCCGGAGGCGGATCGTTGACCGGAGGGGAGCCGCACGGCGACGCCCATGCTTGCGATTTCGAGATGATCGGGAGGCCGGCTGGAGCGGGTGAAGGGAATCGAACCCTCGTCATCAGCTTGGAAGGCTGTTGCTCTACCATTGAGCTACACCCGCCCGCTCCTCGCCCTTGGAGATGGTGGGGGAAGTAGGACTCGAACCTACGAAGGCGTAAGCCAGCGGATTTACAGTCCGCCCCCTTTGCCGCTCGGGACATTCCCCCTCAAACCCAACCAGACGCGTGGGCCAAGGCCTTTGAAATGAAACACCCCGCCGCTCGGACGGGGATGCCACGGGCGCTTTATGGTGACCCGCGAAACCGCTGTCAACCCGGGATGCCGCCGCTCCGCCGGGAACCATCGGCAGGCCGGTTTTCCTGTGTTATGGGCCACCGCTTGCAGCATGAGTGCCCCATGAGCGACCGCCCCCACAAACCCTTCAAGCCTCGGTTCCCACGCCCCGGAGGCGGCAAGGGTCGCTTGCACGAAGCTCGGCCGCGCCGGCAGACCTCGGACGAGGACAGGACGGTTCTCTACGGCTGGCACCCGGTGAGCGAAGCCTTACGAAACAGCCGACGGGCGTTCCACAAGCTCCTCGCCACCGAGAACTCGGCCAAGCGCCTCGCGGAGGAACTGGGCGACCTGCCGATCGAGCCCGAGATCGTGCGCCCCTTCGACATCAGCAAGCTCGTCGAGCCGGACGCGGTTCACCAGGGCCTCTATCTCGAAGCCGATCCCCTGCCCTCCCCAGACCTCGATACCTTGAGCGGGGAGCGGATCGTGCTGGCGCTCGACCAGATCACGGATCCGCACAACGTGGGCGCCATCGTGCGAAGCGCCGCCGCCTTCGATGTCGAGGCGATCATCACCACGGCCCGGCACAGCCCGGCGGCCACGGGCGTTCTCGCCAAGGCTGCATCCGGCGGCCTCGAGCACGTGCCCTTCCTCGTCGTCCGCAATCTCGCCGAGGCTCTCATCGCCCTTGGCGAGCGCGGATTCCAGCGGATCGGCCTCGATTCGGACGGCGAGGCGCAGATCGACGAGGCTCCGCTGCGCAAGCCGGCCGTTCTGGTGCTCGGCTCGGAGGGCAAGGGCCTGCGCCAGCGAACGCGGGATTGCTGCGACGTGATCGGCCGCCTCGACATGCCGGGCGCCATCAAGAGCCTGAATGTCTCGAATGCGACCGCCATCGCGCTCTACGCCGTGAGCCGCGCCCTGAAAGCCTAGAGCGCCGGCGCGGGCACCGAGAGGTGGATGATCTTCGCTCCGAAACCGGGAGCCGGCCCCTCCCCGCTCTCGGCATCCACGTCGATGATCCGCGGCCCCGTGGAGATCCGGACGCCTTGGACGGCGTTCCGGCCGCCCTCGTTCAGCACGTAGACGGCCGGCTGGGCGGGCTTGGCCTCGCGGATGCCGAGGCTCACCGGCAGGTCGAGCACAGTAGGCTGACGGAACACCGCCGGCGGCGGGGTCACGAAGACGTTCTGCACCACGACCGCGACGCGGGCCCGGTGATCCCCGAGCCGCGGCCGGTAGCCACGGCGAGGACCGTGCCAGGAGTGTCCGCCGATGCCGCTCACGGGGGCGAACCCGGACCGGAAGCCGAACCCGTCGGAAGCGAGGGACGGCCCGGCAAGGCCGAGGCTCAGTCCGGCTCCGAGAAAAAGGGCGAGCGGACGCAGGTACATGGCGGGGTCTCCTAAGGTCAGGCCCGCCACAATGGTTGATAAATCGTAAACGGCCAAGCCGTAAACCGCCCTGCCTTAGACGGAAGTCGCAAATACCAAAAGCGGTGTTGTACCTCCTTCTCATGTGAATAGCCTCGCGTGCGTGAAGTGAAGGCCCGGCCGGCCTGAGTCGCCGGTCCAAACGCACACCTCGGCCTGGAATTGTTGCGACGGCCGAGAGTCCAGACCCGGGTTACCGGGCAAAGCTGACCAGCAACACAAAAGGAAACGCACATGGCAACCGCAACTGCGACGTCTCAAGTCGACACGCGCGCCCGCCCGATGTCGCGGGAGGAGAAGAGGGTCATCCTCGCCTCGTCGCTCGGCACGGTCTTCGAGTGGTACGACTTCTATCTTTACGGATCTCTGGCGACGATCATCGGCGCGCAGTTCTTCTCGGCCTTCGACGTCACGACCCGTAACGTCTTCGCCCTGCTGGCCTTTGCCGCCGGCTTCCTGGTGCGCCCCTTCGGCGCTCTCGTGTTCGGCCGCCTCGGCGACCTCGTCGGCCGCAAGTACACCTTCCTCGTCACCATCCTCATCATGGGTGTCTCGACCTTCATGGTCGGCCTGCTGCCCTCCTACGAGCAGATCGGCTGGATCGCGCCCGTGATCCTGATCGTCCTGCGCATGCTCCAGGGCCTGGCCCTCGGCGGCGAGTATGGCGGTGCGGCCGTCTACGTGGCCGAGCACGCTCCCATGGGGCGCCGCGGCTTCTACACGAGCTTCATCCAGATCACCGCGACGGTGGGCCTCCTGCTCTCACTCGTGGTCATCCTCTCCCTGCGCATCTACATGGGCGAGGACGGTTTCCAGCGGGGCACGGGCTACCCGATCGCCGGCTGGCGCATTCCGTTCCTCCTCTCGGTGGTGCTGCTCGCGATCTCGGTCTGGATCCGTCTGCAGATGCACGAATCCCCCGCCTTCAAGAAGATGAAGGAAGAGGGCACGCAGTCGAAGGCGCCGCTCTCCGAGGCCTTCGGCCAATGGCGGAACGTGAAAGTCGTGCTGATCGCCCTGTTCGGCCTCGCGGTCGGCCAGGCGGTGGTATGGTACACGGGCCAGTTCTACGCGCTGTTCTTCCTCCAGAGCATCCTGAAGGTCGACCTGCTCACGTCGAACGTGCTCATCGCGTGGTCGCTGATCCTCGGCACCGGCGGGTTCATCTTCTTCGGCTGGTTGTCGGACAAGATCGGCCGCAAGCCGGTGATCCTGGCGGGCTGCCTCATCGCGGCGATCACCTACTTCCCGCTGTTCCAGGCCATGACCGCTGTCGGAAACCCGCAGCTCTCGCAGGCGCTCGCCAATGCGAAGGTTCAGGTCGTCGCTGATCCCGCGACCTGCGGCTCGGTCTTCGATCCGGTGGGCATCCGCACCTTTACGGCGCCCTGCGACGTGGCCCGTGTGGCTCTGGCCCGCGCGGCCATCAAGTACGAGCTCGTGAACGGCCCGGCGGGCCAGCCCACGAAGGTCACCTTCAACGGCAAGGAAGCTCCGATCGCGGCGGCGGTTCCGGCGAACATCACCGCCTTCACGGCGGCGTCGACGGAGGCCGGCTATCCGCGGGCGGGCGACCCGAGCATCGTGAAGGTGCCGGGCTTCTTTGCGGCCCTCGGCAATGCGCAGGCCCTGCAGATCATCGGCATCCTGACGATCCTCGTCCTCTACGTGACGATGGTCTACGGCCCGATCGCTGCTGCCCTGGTCGAGTCCTTCCCGACCCGCATCCGCTACACGGCGATGTCGCTGCCCTACCACATCGCGAACGGCTGGTTCGGTGGCCTCCTGCCCCCGACCGCCTTCGCCATGGTGGCGGCCACGGGCGACATCTACTACGGCCTCTGGTACCCGATCGTGATCGCGATGTTCACCTTCGTCATCGGCCTGCTCTTCGTGCCGGAGACCAAGGACCGCGACATCTTCTCGGAGCGGGACTACGTCAAACAGGCCTGAACCGGAGGCCCAACGGAAAGCCCCGCCGAAAGGCGGGGCTTTTTCGATTCGGAGGGTCTCCGAGAGAGGCCGCTCGCCCCGGTCAGAAGCAGGTGGTCACCCGCCGCACGACCCAGCCCTGGCCCTCGACCCATAGCCGCCGGCGGGAGCGGGTGCAGTTCGCATCCTCCTCGGCCGCCGGAGCCACGCTGCCGGTGGTTGGCGGGTCCGCCGTCGCGGGCGAGTTGGCACTCGAATAGGCGGTGATGGGCGGGTTAGCGAGCGCAGGTACGGAGGGCTTCTCCCGCGACCCGGCGGCCGCGGCAGGTCCGGCGCCGAGACCAACAAGCATCATGCAGGCAGCGAGCGCCCCAGGGAAAGCGAAACCGGTTTTCACCGTTTTATCCTTATGTGCGGGACGCGGCCCCAATTGGCCGGCGCCGTCTTTCATTCCTACAATTCCGCATCCGGGGTTTGGTTGCCGTGCGATGCAGCACAATATTTGCGGACAGAAAGGGAACTCGCGGACGGGCTCGCGGGACTCGTTCGGCCCTGGCCATGAAGGCAGCAGACCCGGTTGAACGGCGCTTCCCCGCCTGTTACTGAGGTCGCCGTGGCGCCGGTGTAGCACAGCGGTAGTGCAGCGGTTTTGTAAACCGAAGGTCGGGAGTTCGATCCTCTCCACCGGCACCAGTCGAACCTTTCCGCAACGCATTGTTTTTAAATCCGTATTGGCTCTGGGCCGTTATGGCCTCATGCGAACGGAAGCGGCCCACAACCGCGAATTGGCACCCAAATGGCACCCGAGCCTAGTCGCTCACGCTCAGAACCGAATCCATGGTGGAGGCCGCCTCTTCGTCGCCCCGGTCAAACAGGTGCGCGTACACACGCAGTGTGGTCGCCGCGTTGCCGTGGCCAAGCCTTCTGGAGACGGTCACCGGGTCGTGCCTCCCGGCGATAAGAGCCGACGCGTGGCTGTGCCTGAGCGCGTGAAGCGGCACGTCAGGAATGCCCCTTGACTCGACGCAGCGACGCCAGGCGCGGGTCACGTAATCGGGGTCCCTCACCTCCCCCAGTTCGTTGCCGAACACGTGCGCTTCGTCGGGCAGCTCGCCGAGGCCGAGCTTCATACGGACCTCAAGGGCGGCCTTGCGGCGTTGCCGCAGCACCTCAAGAGCTGCAGTCGGCAAGCTGATGGTTCGGCGGCCATTCGCGGTCTTGGGCGCCTTAATCCGAAACCCGTGCGCCTTCGTTTTTTCCACAGCCCGTTCGATCCGCAGCTTGGCGTTGTCGAAATCCACGTCGCCCCAGCGCAGGCCCATTAGTTCGCCCCGCCGCATGCCCGTCGCAAGTAACACGACAACGTGCGGGTAGATCGGGCTTTCCCGAAGGGCCCGAACCACGCCCCGGACCTGCTCGGCCGTGAGCGCCGCCATCTCAATTCCGGCACTTTGGGAGGCGGGACCACGGCGGCGACATTCCGATTCACGAGCTCGTGCCGCAGGGCATCATTAAGGCTCTTTTGCAACACCCGGTGGGCGTGGCCTACCGTCTGAGGCGAGAGCGGCCCGCCGTCCACCCGGCCCCCTCTGAGCAGGGTCATGTGCCAGGAGGCGATGTCAGCCGGCCTTAACTTCTGGAGTAGTATGGCCCCAAGGTGCGGGGCGATTTGCTTCTCGATGAGCGCGCGGTACCGGTCGCCTGTCTTGCCGCTGATCGCCTGCACCTCCGCCTGGTTGATCCACGCGGCCAAGTACTCCCGTACTGTCCGGCGGCAGGGGTCGACGAGGCTGCCGCTGTCCCGGGCCGCCAGGAGCTGCGTCAGCTGCTCCTTTGCCTGCTTTTTGCTTCCCCGGACTGTGACGTAGCGGGTGTCCCGCTCGCCGGTCGAAGGATGCCGCCCGATTTCGAACTTCAAACGCCAGCTATTCTTGCCCCTGCGTATGACGCTGCCCGTCATGGGTGTCCATCCCTCATGGTAGTCGCGGCCTACACTTCGCTGCTCTTGCGCTTTGTTCGGGTTGGGCTGTGGCGTGGTTGCTCAGGCGGTACAAGAACGCTGGACACGTTCACCACTTCCGCCTTGCGCAGATTTGCCCTCCCATCCAAGCCGGCGAGAGCGCGCTTTAGTCCCTCCTCGACGGAGGCGCTTATCAAAGGTTCGATACCCAACACGGTCTGGCTGATCACCCGCTCGACGTAGAATGATCGTTCTAGGCGCTGTTCGATCTCTTGGCTCAAAGATCGCCCAGCAGCCGATGCAGCCGCTTCGAGCTGCCTTCGAAGCTCCGCCGTGAGACGCACGGAGGTCGGGTGCAGCCTGCCCTCACGTTCGGCGGCTTTTGCTGGCATGGTTGAATACTCCTGTAGTCAAATTTACGCACTGGCTGCTTGACGACGCAACCCCGCACTCCTTATAAAGCGGCTGTATCGAAATGTAACTACGAGATCTCCATGCAGGATGAGCTCCGGCGTGCTCTTCGTGACCAGCTCACCGTGTCTGTCCCGCTCGCTGGGCGAGTCTTCGATTTGAGCCGGAACGCTGCTTACGCCGCGGTCCGCAAGGGTGAAATTCCGAGCATTCGGTTGGGAGGTCGCATCGTTGTCCCAACCGCGCAGCTTCGGCGCATGCTGGGCATTGATGAGAATGCCTGATGACCGGAAACATTTCGGGCGCAACTACCGGGAAACCTCAGATGACGGCTCGCGGGTGCTACTTGGCCGTCGACGCGCAATGGTACCTCAAGGTCGACGCCCCCATTAGTGGATCGAGGCACGGAAAGCTGAACGAGAGCTTCTGTAGAACGGGCTGCCCGAGCAGGTCAGCCCATCCCTGAACCGTCGCACCGACGCAAGAAGAAGCCCCACAACGAGGGCTTTCGCGGCGGGGCTCAAGAAGGTCCTTGAACATGAACGATAGCACAAGGCGCGTTCCGCGCCAACGGGAGCGGCTTGCCCGCGATCTGGAACCCGCGGCGTCAACGGCCTCACCCGCCACCTCGCCCTGGGCGCTGTCCGCAGACGAGCTTGTGGCCGAACACGCCCAGGGCTCGCTCCTGAGCCAACGCGAGTTCGACACGCTGACTGCGGGTTACGGCATCCAGCCGGTGGCCCTGGACTTTGAGCATGACGGGTACTGTAACCCACTGCGGCGACACTCGATTGTCCCATGCGGCCGACTATTCGAATTCGCGCGAGATGCAAAGCCTAACGAGCGCACCGACGCTGCGCTGACGCTTCTCGTCATCGGCAGCTGCGGTACCCCGATCGACATCGTCGCTTTCCGCCCCAAACCCTACCGGCACCTCTGTCTCCTTGGCCGCGCAGCCGTGATCGGGGAGCATCAGGTTCTCAGGCCACTTCTTTCTCGAGGCCTTCGAGTTCATCGAACAATCCTTGGCTACCTGGCTCACGGCCGGCGCGGGATCGTCATCCTGAACCCAGCACCAGCCGCTCTGATGCTGCACGGCATTCACCTCATACCGGAGGACCCTCAGCACCGCGATGAACTGCGCCTGCTCGTTGCCGGGCCGGTTGTTCTCGAGCCGGGTGAGGACTGAGCCATGTCGGACGACACCAATCGCAACCCGGATCGGCCCGGCGCTGGGCCTCAAGAAGCGCGTGCCGACACCCAGCGTGATCAACTGATCGGTCTTGCGATCGCCCGCGAAGCCGAGTTCTGGCGGGATCTAGGGGGGGACACCTTCGCATCCGTCATCGAGGACGGGTGCCCGAGGCACATCCGCCTTCGATCGGAGGATGGCCTCAAGTTGCTCCGGCGCCTCTGGGCGGCAGAGTCCTGCAAGCGCACCGGACGGGTAACCTCTCCAAACAGCCAGTCACTCAAGGACGCCCTTGGCACTCTCCAGATGCTGGCCTCCGAAGGGCCAGTGCACCAGACTTTCGTGCGCATCGGTCATGCGGATGGAAACATCTACGTCGACCTTGGCGATCCCACCGGTCGCGCGGTCGAGATTACCAACAAGGGTTGGACGGTCGTTCCCCAGCCGAAGGTGCGCTTCTTGCGGCCGA
>DASZBD010000037.1:0-235306 GCA_035944475.1 Microvirga sp. | reverse complement strand
GCTCATCGCCGTCCGCTGGTTCAAGGCACGGCCGGGCGAAGGCGTGTCCGCGGGCTTTTCGGCCATGTTCACCAACACCGTGCTGATTGGTATTCCCATCGTCACCCGCGCCTATGGTGAAGGCGCGCTGCCGACGGTGTTTTCGATCATCGCCTTCCATGCACCCATGCTGATCACGATCGGCATGCTGGTGATGGAGCTCGTCCGCCGCGACGGCGCCCCGCTCCATCGCTCGCTGGGCGTCGCGGGCCTGCGCATCGTCCAGAACCCGCTGCTGTGGGGCGTGGCGCTTGGGCTGCTCGCCAACCGCTTCGGGGTCGTCCTGCCAGAGCCTGGAACAGCGTTCCTCGACATGATGTCGGCGGCGGTGCTGCCCGCCGCGCTGTTCGGCCTCGGCGGCGCGCTCAACGAATATCGCGTGTCGGAAAGCTGGATGCAGGCGAGCGCCATGAGCGCGCTGACCCTGATCCTCCACCCGCTCATCGCCTACGTGCTCATGATTCACATTTTGCACGTGCCGCTCCAGGTGGCGCGCTACGGCATCCTCCTTGCGGCGATGCCCACCGGCATCAATGCCTATGTGTTCGCTACCTATTATGACCGCGGGGTCAATGTGGCGACGAACACGGTGCTGATCTCGACGGTGGCGTCGGTCTTCACCGTCACCGCCTGGCTGCTGCTGCTCGGCAGTTAGCCGCTCACGCGCTGGATATCGGCGCCGCAACGGCTGAGCTTTTCCTCCAGCCGCTCGAAGCCGCGATCGAGGTGGTAGATGCGGTTGACGGTGGTTTCGCCGCGCGCCGCGAGCCCCGCGATCACCAGCGACACCGAGGCGCGGAGGTCCGTCGCCATCACCTGCGCGCCCTTGAGCTGCGGCACGCCCGTCACCGTTGCCACCTGTCCGTCGACGCGGATGTCGGCGCCGAAACGGGCGAGCTCGGCGACATGCATGTAGCGGTTCTCGAAGATCGTCTCGCGAATGGTGGAGGTACCCTGCGACATGGTCATCAGCGCCATGAACTGGGCCTGGAGGTCGGTGGGGAAGCCGGGGAAGGGCTGCGTCTCCACATCGGTCGGCAGGATGCCGTTGCCGTTGCGCTGCACCCGTACGCCATTGGCTTCGGGCGTCAGGTGAACGCCGCTGCGGGCCAGCACCTCCAGCGCGGCCTCGAGATGCTGCGGCCGCGCATTGCGCAAGAGCACGTCGCCGCCGGTCATGGCCGCCGCCATCGCGAAAGTGCCGGTCTCGATGCGATCGGGGATCACTTCCACCGTGGCGCCATGGAGCGACGGCACGCCCTCGACGGTCAGCGTTCTGGTGCCGATGCCCGAGATCTTCGCGCCCATTGCCACGAGGCACTCGGCCACATTGGTGATTTCGGGCTCCTGCGCCGCGTTCTCGATCACCGTGGTGCCGCGCGCCAGGGTCGCCGCCATCAGGATGGTGTGCGTCGCGCCTACCGAAACCTTGGGGAACGTCACCGTCGCGCCGACAAGGCCACCGGCCGGCGCGCGCGCCACCACATAGCCCTCGTCGATCTCGATTTCGGCGCCCAGCTGCTTCAGCCCGAACAGGAACAGGTCCACCGGCCGCGTCCCGATGGCGCAGCCGCCCGGCAACGACACCCGCGCCTGGTGCGCGCGCGCCAGCAGCGGGCCGATCACCCAGAAGCTCGCCCGCATGGTCGAGACCAGCTCGTAAGGCGCGGTGGTGTCGACGATCTGCGAGGCATGGAAGGTCATGCGCTGCCCGTCCATCCGGTCCGATCCCGGCCGGCGGCCATGCACCGCGATGTCGACGCCGTGATTCTCGAGGATGCGCTCGAGCTGCTTGACGTCCGCGAGGCGCGGCACATTCTCGAGGATCAGCGGCTCCTCGGTCAGCAAGGAGGCGATCATCAGCGGCAGCGCGGCGTTCTTGGCGCCCGAGATGGGGATTTCGCCCCGCAATTCATTGCCACCGACGATACGGATGCGATCCATGAGCAGTCCCCGAAATGGCCGAAGCCGGAAAGAAGCCTCGCTAACCCAGATCAGCGAGTGGGTTCAAGGCAGGGGCAGAATGGTAACTTGGGTGCGTTAAGAACCCTTGCCACCCCCCGGATCGGCGGGCGCGGGCCGCCCCTCGTCCGGAGCGGCTTCGGCCCGCGCGCGGGCCTGCCCCTTGCGCCGCTTCAGATTCTCACGGAGCTTTGTGGCCAATCTCTGCTCGCGCGCCGCTTTTTCGTCCGCCTTGGACATGCTCCCGCCGGGGTTTTTTCGCCTTGCGTCAGCACATGGCCTATGGCATCAACCGCCTCGCCTCAAGGGGTGTTCACCCCATTTCCAGGCCCAAAGCTGCAGTAGCTCAGTGGTAGAGCACTCCCTTGGTAAGGGAGAGGTCGAGAGTTCAATCCTCTCTGGCAGCACCATATCTCCCCTTGCAACAACAAGGGTTTGAGACACAACCTCTCCCGCGTCCCCCAGAGATCCGCCGTGAACACGGCGGGAACCTTCCTGTAAGATGTGGGGAAAACCGGGGGAATGAGTTCGCTCACTGTTCTTCAGATAGCTGCGCACAAAGAGAACCTGCGGCCGCGGGCAGTTCCCGGAGCTGGGGCACGAGGATCAGTGGGAAGCCGGCCGCCAGTCCGATCCACAACTCCTCGATTCGGGTCAATTTTGAGGGTGCCGCAGCGCTCCTGCAGGCCTGCATCGGGAGCGGCCGATGAACGCATATGCCCGCGCCTTGGCCGCCTATGGACCGTTCCGCATCCGGCTCGCCCGTAACCTGAGTGGCGTGCGCATCGGCTGTGCCTCTTCGCGTAAGCATGTTGCAGGCGCCGAAGCGCGTTGCAGGCCCGGGTTGGCGCTGAAGATCTGGCAAGTACCAGCAATGCTGGGCGCCAGGAGCGAGGCGCTCGCTTGTGCTGGTGAGCGCCAGTTCATCAAGTTCGGATCTGAACTCACTATCCGCCGCGGTCAAGAGCTCCCGCTGCACCACCCACATCGGCAACTTGAACGGCGTCCCTGAGGCTCTCGGGACGTCTGCGAGGCTCCTCATGCCAAAACGACACAACGCGACAGGCCGCAGCTCAACCGAGCGCTTCCTCGCCCTGCCGTACTTCCTGCTGCGCTCGCCCGCGTGGCTCTCCCTGTCACCTGTTGCACGCGCTGTCTTCGTCGAGGTCGCGGCGCGGTACAACGGTAGCAACAACGGGCGGATTGCCCTCTCGGCTCGGGACGCGGCCGCCCGCGTCAACTGCTCCAAGAACACGGCAGCCCGCGCCTTGATTGAACTCGTGCAGAAGGGCTTCCTCGAGCCGTGCTCGCGGGGCCGCTTTGACCGTAAGACGCCGCACGCAACCGAGTACCGTGTTACCCTGCATGCCTGCGACCTGACAGGTGCTCGTGCCTCTAAGCGGTTCATGAGCTGGACCCAGGGCCCCAAGTCCGTAGCCGGTCCCACCGGAGGGACAGCCGGTGTCACCACAGGGACAGTTCAGGGCGTCGCGCAAGAAAGTTGCCGAGGTCTGTCCCTCTCACGCGACCGCAGAGCCGTTTCCGAGCCTGCCACCGGTCCCACCACAGGTACACATATAATCCACCAGAGGGGGTGCGGGGTGGAGAGGCACGAGGCGGGGGCTGACGCAGTCGTTGAGCCCTTATCGGGAGGGCACCATCATGCCGCGTGACCGTCAGCGTGCTACGCTGGAGAGCGGGCCTGTGCTGGATCTGGCAAAGCTCATCCCGCGTGGTGCCGGCAGGCCTGGCGCGTTCATCCGCTGCACTCTCACCTATGCCTCAGGGGAGACGATTCGGGTGGAGATCAAGCTGATGGACTACGGCGGCTTGCTTGAGCTGTTCTATCGTGGGCGGCACCAGAGCCTGTCGCTCGTGTCATCGCAGCGGCACCTAGGCGGGCAGCAATGGTATGTGATCTGTCCTCGCACGGGACGACGCGTGCGGGTGCTCTTTCGCCCATCCGGAGCCACGCTGTTCGCCAGCCGGCATACGTGGGGGAGGCGGGTGGCTTATGCGTCCCAGTTCCTTGATCCGATTGGCCGGGCCTGGCGCACGAAGGCAAAGGTCAAAGCGCGGCTCCTGGGCGATGCTGATCCCGACGAGTGGGATCTGCCCCCTAAGCCCAAAGGCATGCGCTGGAGAACCTATGAGCGCTGGGAGGCCAAGTACGACCGAGCGGAGGACAGGCTGAACCAGGGGCTCCATCGTGCACTGGCTAGGGTGCTGAAACACGGCCTTTAGCCAAGCGATTTCGATTAGAAAATCAACCAGGCATAGGGGAAGCCAACACGCGCGCTGAACACAAGGCCTTGCGATGCACCGCGTCATCGCCCCTCGGGCGCCTTGACTAAGAGAACAGCCGGTCCCATGCCGCCTTTCTGAACGCTGTGTCTGGCAATGTTTCGGGGCCAAGCAGGATCGCATGAAACGGCAGAGCAATCTCTGGATCAGCAGCCATCCGCTCTGCCGCTTTCAGCCGCCGGTTTGTGGCGTCTGGACCGAACTCCGCCTTCAGACGGGCATAAGCCCGGTACGCCACTGGGGGGCTGGCCTTCACGAAGTTCGACAACGAGACCCTTCTGTTTGTGAACAACAATCCTGCAGCGCCTCTCAACTGCACATCCGGTTGTACCTTCACGGCGCGCGATGACGGGTTTCAGTTCGGGTGGGCTCTCGGCGCTGGCGCCGAGTACGCCGTGACCAACAACCTGTCGCTCAAGGTTGAGTACCTGCACGTTGATCTTGGTGACCGAGATTTGGTGTACCGAGCGCCTCTCGCGGGAGCAGCGCAGCAGGTGGTGGCAAGGAGCGATGAGGCCTTCGACGTTGTTCGAGCGGGCTTCAACTTCCGGTTCTGACGGGAAACTAGGGTTTGACTTGCCGATCTCCTTGGGTCGACCCAGTCGACCATGTTGTGCGCGCTTTCGTTGTGCGCTCTCTTTCGGGCGCGGCGCCCAAGTCTTTCGACGCGCAGGAGCGGCGAGGTGGTTCTCAGCACGGGTCCGCACCTGTATGACCGTTACGTGCGCGACGGCAGCTTTTGCCCTCGCCCGCAGGTTCCCCGCCCAGCCTTCATCGCAACGCTCGACCAGAAGCAATGTTCGGTCGATTTCGTTTGCCTCGAAAGGCCGGACATCTTCGGGTTCTAGCGGCCCCGCACCCCTCAAAGAAAGTGCTCTTCTCGCGGCGTCACTGACGCTCACCCCCGCTTCAAGCGCGTCAGCCACACAACAACTAGGAGCCGCACTGAGGCTGGGTGGCGGCCGTACTTTCCCGAGCCGGGTACTACATACGCGGTGGCTACAAACTAAGAGGTCTTCGGCACCCATCCCTCTGATCGTGCCGGATTTATCGATGAGCTGTAGCTTTTGCGCTTTTCTGTATCTTGCATCGCCTTGAAGCGGGAATCCGTTCAGGATCACCAGGTCTAGCCACCGGGCCCGGATTGTTCGACGCTTTAGTCGCTCAATCTTTCCACCGCACAGCCCCTGCTTACGGCTTCCGCGGTCCGGGCTTCTGAGGATGTTGACCCAGATGAATGCCTTATCGATGCTGCAATTTGTACAGGTACTGCCCGACGTAATTCTCCGAGCCTATGTGCACGATGATCTTATCGACATTGGCCCAAATCTCGCCGCCACAGCCATCCACCCATCGGCGGCAAAACGCGACATCCTCGCCCGGAAAGCGATTATCCTCTCCAAGGACCGGGTCAAAGCACTGAAGCAACCCTCCATTTAGGCCGATGTGCTCCAACCCTTTGTGGGGTGGCTCAACCCAAAGCTCTGGGAAACGTTCGCGGATAGCCTGCAAGGCTGCGCGATAAAGCGCGCCCTCGTACATGAAAGGGCAAGCATCAGGCTAGACAGGTTCTTACCGCATTTGCCGGTGTCGCAATGATCAGTCAGATCGGGCTAGTCTCATCGCTGCCGACCGCCGGCAGGAACGAACCTAAGAACGGCGCACACTCACCTTGCAAAAGAACTCTCAAGAGGGTGTGCGCAGGATGCCGGCTGAAGTCCGAGCGTGCCCTGCTGATTCATGCGAGTCTGGTCGCCAAGCAACTAAGGCTAGGATCAAAGCGTGAACGACCGTAATGGATAGATACCCTCCGAGTAGGAAGTATTGGATTAGCACCGCCATCTTTACGTAAATGGAAGTTCCACAGCGTGAGAACACTGAAGATAAAAAAATAGCATAAGCCGCCGTGCCAACGACTCCGTACTCGTAGAGCAGCTTTGACCAAGTAGGAGCGTATAGAGCTATCCCGAACCGCGACCACGTCTCCTCAACAGTGCCTGGCCCTCTTCCGAACAACGCATATCGCACGTCGGACAATGCGAACTCCCCCAAATAGAGAAAGGGAGATACGAACCTTGCATACCCACTGCTTCCAGGTTCAGAAAGCTCAGCTGTACGTGCCACGAAAGTAGAGGTGCCTAATGTTTCTGCGAATATAGCGGCAAGTATTACAAATATTCCGAGGGCCGCCGCGAGTTCGTACCGTCTCATTTTGAGAACGATCAACGGAAGGATGAACGCAATAGTCAACAGACCAGTGCCAGAGAACGTGACGAATATGCCTGCGATGTAAAGTATATAGCGGAACAGCCGTCCGAAATAGATGGCTTCCACGATGAGAGCCAAACAAAGAAATTGGTTAAGGTAAGAGGCCTCCAGCAGCACGAAAGCGTTGGCTTTATAAATTCCTGGAAATACGCTGTTTAGATAGTTGTACCCGTCGAGACGAATTGATCGGTAGCGGTCCTGATCAAGCAAAAACGCTATCTCAGCGCCGACTACGAATTGCGCAAAAAATTGTACGATGCCAGCCACAGCGAGTGCAGCCGCGATATTGGTAATCGCCTGCTCTATTAGACGAGTTTCGGCTGACCACGCCCGAAGGCGGAAAAGGTAAGGCACGTGGATGGCAAGTAGTAACGCAAGCGAGCCAATGGAAACCTTGCTGCTTTCAGAGGCGATCAATGATGAAGCAAGAGCGCATAAAACAACTGCAAAGCAGATGAGAGATCTGACATCAATCAGAAGCCGCTGTGTGATAATGCCCGCAAATACGGTCAGATATATCACAACTATGCTGAATGGTAGGATGTTGCTCGATCCGGGAAGTGCGATCCGTTGAAGAAGGGTCGCCGATATAAGCAGTGATAGGAGTAAGTAAACAGGCAAGTGATCAGTGCGGTCACCTACGCACCTTGCTGTTTCAGTTCTATCCACAAGGTCGCTTCCTAACTACGATGTGACGGACCGGCTGAAAAGCTGCACTGCCTAATTGATAACGCCGGCTTAGTGCAGCCCCGTCGAGCGCGGCGGTTGTAGATCTCGCGCCACCCATCGCAAGATCACAACTGCCAATCCTGCCGCGAAGCTCGTCAGAAGTCCAAAAACAGAGAACACTGTCTTATTTGGAAAGGTGGGTTCTAGGGGTGGCGAAGCGGGCTGAAATATCTGAACGTTCGATAGCCGCTCGTTCGAGCGCCACGCGGAATCTACCTGAGCTTCGGCTTGTTTGTTCTTAAAAATCGTAATCTGAGCCTCTGCCTGGGAAACTCGCTGCTTCAACTGGCGGAACTCTGCCTCTACGTCTGCCAAAGTACGCAGTTGCTCATCAAAAGTATTCAAGGCCCGGGTCTGTTCAGCTTGGAGCGCGCGCAAACCTGCTAGTTCTGCATTAGATTTAACAAGCTGCTGCGCCGCGTCCTGAAACAACTTGACATGAAGCAATGGTGGATCCGCGGCGTTTGAAAGTTCATTGCGAGCCGTCGCGCCTGATGCATTCGCAACTGAAGCCCCAAAAATCTCGGGTGGTAGAACCAACTTACCGCGTAACCCTCTGATCTGCTGTTGAAGCGATGCTTGCTCGCTGTCCATACGCTGTATCGATCCATTTGTAGAATTTAATGTTGCGTATTCTGTATCGCGACGCTCCAATAATATCCGCCGCTGATCCTCGATGGAGTACATCCTCGTCTTAGTCATGAAGGCGTGCAGCCTGCCGGACGCTTCGGCGAGCTCAGCCTGATACAGCATTTCCTGACTTCGATAAAAGCTCTCGGCCACTTGGCTGCTGTAAACCTCTGCATACCTCGCAAGAAAACTCTTGGACGCATGCGATGCGAGTTCGGCCGCGAAACTGGCATCATCGGATCGAGCCAAGATCCTGAAAAGGTCGGTGTTGGGTTCCGACTCTGCCGAGATCAGGTCACTGATTCGGAGGAACGCCCTATCCTCAAGGCTGAGGCCGTCCCATTTGCAACCGAAACGTCCGAGTTTAGCGCGAATAGTTTCAGGTAGCCATTCTTGATCAAAGATCGATGCCCACCGACACTGCACTTCATCTAGCACTCTTGCTGGACCAACTGCCTGTGCTGTTCTTCTAACTACCTCGTCGCTCACAGCCAGTCTGACTTGAGTTCGGATGAACTCGTCTCGCCGATCTCTATCGCCGCTTCCTACCTGCAGAAGACTTGCAGGGCTCTCGTTCACTACAAACCACGCCGAAGCGACGTAGGCTCGCGGAACGATGGAGTATGCCCAAACAGTAAGAGAGCCGATAAGCAAAACGATCGCGATGAACACCGCTCGATCCCGCCACAACAGCAGAAGTAGTTCGTTCATTCGGAGCGCCCCCGAAGTGCCAACGGTAGCCGCTTCACTTTGAGATGCAACAGACATTGTTCCGTCCGCCTACCATCACCTACGCCCCTTATCGCACGTAGATCGCTTATTCATGAAGAGATCCTTGGCGCAAGCGCCCCAGAGTACCGTAAACTCCGCTTAGAATGCGACAACCTTCACATGCTCGTGCTGCCACCGAGTCTCCAGCACACCACGGTGGCCTAGCTCAGCACTATAGATCCTTCTTGTTCGAACCCCAGAGCACACATGGTGAGAGTCTTTTCTGCGCTGACGTTCAGTCAAGATAGTGGATCTCATGCAAGTTTCGTGCTGTCTTAGCTTGACCATACACACGATTGATCCGACGGAGGCGTGGTTATTTGCCCGCCTGTAAACTCAAGAGTGGCCCGGCACGATGAAGATTTTCATGGTGGACCCCTCGAACTTTACTATGCCCTATAACACCGCACTCGCGCGATCTCTGACCACAGAAGGTGCGGATGTTCACCTTTTCGGCAGACCACTTCGTATGAAGGAGAGCGTGGAAACAGGCCCATTTGCCTTTCACCCTTTCTTCTATCGTCGCACCGAACCAAAGGCCCGACAGACCTCACGCTACCTCAAAGGTATAGAACATTGTCACGGTCTTGCGGAATTCATCAATCACGTCAAAGTTGCGCGCCCCGATATCGTCCACTTTCAATGGACACCTCTTCCGCTTGTTGACGCTTTTGCAATCGCGCTTCTAAGGCGTCTGACAACCGTTTTTGTCACGTTGCACGACACTGAACCCTTCAACGGAGATCCTGGCTCACGGATACAGCTTGCCGCTTATTCCCTACCGCCAAGGTTGGCAAATGGCGTTATAGTTCACCGCCGCGCGAGCATCGACCAGTGGGCCGCCCGCGGAGTAGCTAAGGAGAAGCTGCTCCATATTCCTCATGGGGCGCTCGGGGCGCAATGCCTTCGCGATGCGCCCCGCATGGGGCGGGGAGCAGACAAGCTAGTTCTCGTGCTGTTCGGGAAAATCCGTCCTTACAAGGGCCTTTCGCCTTTGATTGACGCTCTTGCGATGCTTCCCGAAAGCTGCCGCAGCAAGCTGAAGGTGATTATAGCCGGGGAGCCACTGGTAAGTCTTGAGGCGATCTATAAAAAGATCGCTGCTGAAAATCTAAGCGGCACGATCGAGTTTAGACCCTTTTACCACAGCGAACAGCAAATCAACGATCTGTTCGCGTCTGCTGACGCGTTTCTATTTCCATATCTCCACATCGACGCAAGTGGCGTATTTTTTGAAAGCTTGAGTTTCGGCAAGCCCGTCATCGCGTCTAGCATTGGCTGCTTCCGAGACATAGTCGATCACGGGTCAACAGGCTTGTTGTCGGCCGCTGGTGATCCGAGAGCCCTCTCAGACAATTTGCGCGCCTTCGTTAACGATGAGGGCCTACGACTCTCCCTACAACATGGCGCTGGTACTCTTTCGACGGCAATTGCATCCTGGGAGGATATAGCGCGAGCGACCAGCGCCGCGTACGAGCGCGCTCGTACGCGGGCGGAACCCCTCAGCGGACGCAAGGAGGTCCGGAATGGCTGACTTCGTCACGGTACTTATGCCAGCGTACAATGAGGAGCAATTCGTTGAGCGAGCGATCGCATCAGTTCTGCCCGCGTCTAACGAGATTGAATGTGAGGTCCTTGTCGTCGATGGAGGAAGCAGCGATAGGACACCGGACCTCGTTCGGCAGTTCTCCCAGCGAGATCCCAGAGTAAAGTTGCTTATCAACCCGAGGCGCATACAGGCTATATCCGTCAATCTGGGCGTATCTGCTGCAGACTCACGGTCAACAGTCATCGTTCGCGCAGACTGTCACGCTGAGTATCCAGATCGGTACTTGAGCAGGATACTTGAGGCGTTCGACACCACAGATGCCGTCTCGGTCGTGGTCCCGATGATTTCAGTTGGGTCGACCTGTTTTGGACGCGCAGTCGCAGCCGCCCAGAATTCGTGGTTGGGGAATGGTGGTTCCCTTCATCGCAGAAAGTGCAAGTCGCAATTTGTAGAGCACGGCCATCACGCTGGGTTCTACCGCGAACATTTCACCAACCTTGGCGGTTACGATGAAAATTTCGCAGTAAACGAAGACGCCGAGTTGGATATTCGAATTCGTAGAAACGGGGGAAAGATATGGTTAGCATCGGAAGCAGTCGTTACTTACTACACGCGAGATACTGCCCGCGCTCTGGCAACACAATACATGCGCTATGGAGTCGGACGGGCGCGGACGGCCGCAAAACACCGTAACATACCCCGTCTTCGACAAGTCTTACCACTTGCCGCTGGAACAGCTTCATTTGCGGGCGTGTCTTTAGCTCCGTTCTATCCGCTGTCTCTCGGTCTCCCAATCGCTTACATCAGCGCATGCGTATTCCTTGGGGTTCTGATCGCGTTTCAGAGGAAATCGTGGTGCGCCCTCGCTAGCGGCCCAGCAGCGATAATCATGCATTTGGCTTGGTCGTTTGGATTTTCATGTGGTCTCTATTCAGCCTTAGTGCGTGAGCGGCGAGTGCTCACCAGTGTTCGAAAGAGCTTTCTCCCGCCACGTCCTACTAAAGGAGATGAAGTGCCGAATTAGATGCGCCGATCGATCCAACGACTGCGGCAATTCCCGCACCGTGTCCTATTAGAAGTCAAAAAGTGCGCCGCACCTTAGCAAAGCGAGTGAACGTATCCAATCTTAAAGGAGGATCTCTCTTTTGCGCACGGGCCATCATTCCGTACTCGTTACGGGAGCAGACCAGAAGTTCGCGCATCTTCTGATAGCTGCATTGAAATCCTTAAGGGATACCGGCGCTCTCGACCGGTTAGATCTTGTTGTTCTCGACTTCGGCTTGAACGCAGACACCTTGGAGGTGCTCCGATCTTGGAACGCCAAGGTAGTCGAACCCCAGTGGCCGGACTTCATCCCTAACGGGCAGAGGTATGCTCCTCATCAAAGCAGCGCTTGCCGTCCTTACCTTCGCGAGTACGTGCCAGGCTACAAGGTCTATCTTTGGTTCGATTCCGACGCGTGGGCTCAAGATTCCGATTTTGTTGATCAGTATATTCAAGGGGCTGAGGCGAACGGCGTTGCTGTCGCTCTCGAGAATGGGTCAGGCTACGTGAAGTCCTACCGGGATAAGCGTTGGTGGTACGGGAACCAGTTCTTGGCCTTTGGTTTGCAGGATGGGCTTCGAGTTGTCTTGAAGCCAAGTGTCAACATCGGTGTGCTTGCTCTGAGTGCCACCGCTCCGCATTGGGAAGCTTGGAAGAGCCGATACACAACGGCAGTTCGACGGACAGGGAAACTGAATCTTGACCAACATGCAATGCATGCTGCCATCTTTGCTGACGGGCTAGGTGCAAAGTTCTTGCCGGCGCGCTTCAACTGGCAGCCTGTCCTGAGCAGTCCGTGGTGGGATCCTGTCGACCTTTGTCTACGTGAACCAATCCGTTCCGGTGAGAGGATTAGCATCGTTCATCTCACCGGACCTTCCAAAGAGCGACGCTACTCCTTACTCGGCTCACGAGCCGACACTTCACTCCAGTACAGCTGCATTAGCGAGATGCGAGGCCGCGCGAGCATCGTTTCGGAGGAATAGAATGATCAGGGCACTTTTCGGCTCGAGGGCTACTGCAATAGGTGCCGAAGGACTTTCGGAGCCAGTCAAACCTGATCGATCAGAACAGACCTTTTGGCGCCGTCAACGCGCATATTTAAACTCCAGAATGTTTGCGATCAGGGGGGGTATTCACCCACTAGACGCTTACTGCATATCGGCGTTGCTCCGGTTCCAGACGGTGAACAAAATGGCAGGTGGCGTCGTCGAGATTGGGGTAGGAGAAGGTCGCTCTTTCTTTCTCCTCGCGTCCTCTGTGCAAGAAGGAGAGCGGGCGTTTGCAGTCGATATCTTCGTAGATGAGCCGCGGTCAAACGGGGAAAGCCGGAAGCTGCAACTCTTTAGAGAGACGGCCAAGAAAGTCGGTATTTCGCTTCCCAGCGAATGCGTTTACGTCGGGCGTTCAGAGAGTGTTTCCCCCGATTTGTTGAACGCAGTCGGAGAGGCACGTTTTTTCAGCATAGATGGGGGGCATTCAGCAATCGAGGTTGCTACTGATGCCCGTCTCGCCGACTCCATACTTGCTGATCATGGAGTGGTTGCATTCGACGATTTTGGGAATCCTGAGTGGCCAGAGGTAGCTGTCGCGGCAATCGATTTCCTGAGGCAAAACCAGAATCGCTATTCTGCGTTTGCGATCACGCGAGGGAAGCTTTACGTCTGTCGGAACGAGTTTCACGCCAGATATCGTGAAGCTCTTACAAGCGCGCGTATGTTACGCCGCTTTCCAAAAAGAGAAGTGGACTTCTTGGGTTCGCGTGCGATCTGGGTACATCAAAGCGTGACTAGCCGAATATTGAGCCAAGCCTTCCTCAGAATTGGGATGGGTCGCATTGTGTCGCCACAAGGCTTCTGACGCTCAGAATAGAGTGGCACACGTACTGTGGCCAAAGAAAACGCACCGCGGAGGCAACGAAGTGTCCGACTGACTACCGCCGAGGTCCGAGTTGCAGAGCTGGTATTATCACCATTCAAACTAGCAACAATCCTCGCGTTGGCGCGGTGGCTCCGATCCATTGGGGCGCCGCATTTCTTAATCTCTGCTGCTACTGGTTGAGGTGATGAGACTAGGTTCGCATCAGTTCAGGCGATCTGCATTGTGGGCAACGGCGGAGGGAGTGTTCACACTCGTTGTGACGCTCATCGCTACTATCGCAGCTGCTGCGATCATGGGTACGCGGGAGTTTGGATTAGGTGCACTGGCCAGTTTAATTGGGACGATAGCAGAGGTGATTGTCGCAATACCCTTCTCAGAGGGACTAATCGCAAGACGGCGACTATCCAGCACCGTTATAAGTACGGCAAACGTGTCGATGATCTCACTTGGCGTTGGAACATTCTTACTGCTGTGTGCTTCAGGGCCTTTCTTCGCCTATTGGTTACAGGAGCCAATTCTCGTCCAGCTTATTCCTGTGCAAGGCTTATGTTGCATCTTACTTGCTTTGCGGGGCGTCCCTGAGGTTCTTCTCGCGCGGGGTTTGGCGTTCAAAACGCTCTCTGTCCGGCAGATTGTCGCCAAGGCTGTGAGCGCGCTAGTCATTATGGTTCTTGCTCTTTCAGGCGCCGGATCTTGGGCGTTAGTACTCGGAAACGTCGCTTTCGCGTTAACCGCTACGGTGATTGTGCTGAAGGTCGCTCCACGCTTATCGAGATCACGGGTGAGCGTTGCACGAGCCAAACAGCTGTTCAGTTTTGGCATCTATCCGCTCATTGAAGCATTGCTTTGGACGATCACTCAACGCACGTACATCTTTATCTTGGGCTTCACTCATGGCGTAGGTGTCCTTGGACAAGTAAGCCTTGCATTTCGCATCAACGAAGCGATGGGAAATGTGCTCGCTTCGGTGAGCACTCGTATGGCCTACCCTCTACTCGCCACGCTTTCAACAGATCATAAACAGCTCAACAATGCATTCTTATCAGGTACTCACCTTATGTTTGTGTTCACCGCACCATGCTTTTTGGGCGCCGCGCTGATAAGTACAGACTTTATCACAGTCTTGCTTGGACGAGATTGGTTGGCAACAGGGGCCGTACTGTCGGCGACGAGCCTTTTCTCCCTGTTCGCCTTTGCCCGTATTTTAGTTCCGTCGCTTCTCAAGAGCTTGAACCAGCCTCAATCACTACTATGGATCCAGCTGATAGGGCTGGTTTATATTATTGCGGGAACGCTGTTTGCAGTTGAAGCCGGGTTCGAGGCGCAACTCTTTGTGTGGGGTAGCGCCGGTATTGTCTACTTCTTAGTTAGCCTGAGTGTTGTATCATCGGTGGCGCGCATAGCTATTGTTGAACAGCTACTTCCACTACGACGAGCTCTCTACTCACTGCTTGGTTTGTCTCTGACCGTTGTGATTTTAAATCATCTTCTTGGCGAAGTAGAAATTCACGTACGGTTGATGATCAGTGTGGCTCTAGGGGCTGCAGTTTACATAGGATCATCGGTCCTTCTGGAGGCGAAGTTAGTGAAGCATACGCTGTCCAGCAAGTTTGCCCCAAGGTCACGCCGACAAGAGGGTGTCAGCTAGCAATTCCACAAGTACACCTCCGCCTCCCGGGCGCTCCGGAGCGAGACCTCGTTATAGACGAGGATCCCCAGCGCGGGCACGATTGCCACCGCGGTGAGCAGGAACAAGCGGGCTTGGAGCGACAGGCGGACCGCCACACAGATCTCTAGAGCCGCAGGAGGGAGCAGCACGGCAAGCTAGCGCATGGCAGCGCAAACCCCAACGACAGTCGTGTTTGTGTCACAGGAGCCTGATCGGCTGGCGTTAGACTAAACTCAAATGGCGTCCGCTCGGAGCCAATTAAGACGCTCAAGCGTGGCGGGGTACCTGATCCGCAATCCACAACATCCTACGCCGATCTAACCTCTACGGCTTCTCACAAAGCGAGTGATCAGCTAGTGAGGTCGGTGGACCGACAACGGACGGGCTTAAAGCCAGCACGCCGTCGAGAACGACGAGCTGATCGGACCAGGGCGATAGAACAGCGGCAGATGGACCGGTTTTGCAGCCGGCCTGACCCCTAGGCGTGTCAACCGACGGCACGCCTGGGCAGGAGATCGCATGCTTGTGAAATTCGCCTGTTATTGCATCCAAGATACAGTTGTTACGCCAGGGTCGCACAGGCACCGTGCAGTTGGTGGCCCCGCGATAAACCCTGAGAATCCGCAAACCGCGGGCAGCTCGACGGATAGCGCCCTCTCGGGTTCCGGCGTTCAGGCCGGGACAATCGCTGCTCGTTGATCGGCCTAAAGTATGGAGTGGCCGCGCTACAAGATGGCTCGGGAACTTGCGGGGACGGTGTTTCCCGTGAGCGAGGCCGTGATCCTCGACGCGGCACGCCGGAACGGGATTGGCCGGAAGATGGGACGTGTCATTATCTTCTCGCCCGAAGACTGCATGCGTCTGTATGAGGTTTTGCCTTGCCCCTCAAACTCGTCCAGCGTCCCAAGTCACCCTATTGGATCATTCGCGGGACTCTCCGGGGACGCCGCATTGAGGAAAGCACTGGAACTTTCGACCGGAGGATCGCCGAGGAGATCCGAGCGAAGCGAGAAGCGCAAATCCTCACCGAAACAGTGTACGGGCGCCGTGCTACAGCTACATTCGCGGAAGCGGCCGTGAGTTATATCGAGGCCGGAGGCTCAACGCGCTTCCTGCACGCAATCATTCGTCACTTCGCAATCACGCCCCTTGCTCAAATCGATCAAGAAGCTCTTGATCGGGGCGCCCGCAAGCTGTTTCCGAAAGCGTCAGGCGCCACACGCAACCGGCAGTTCTTCACACCGACATCCGCGGTGCTCCACCATGCCGCGCGCCGCGGCTGGTGCCCATCGCCGATCATCGAACGCCCGGTGGCCAGCCCCGAGCGCGTCCGCTGGCTGACCATTGCGGAGGCCGACGCGCTATTGGACGCCTGCGCCGTTCATTTGCGTCCTCTGGTTTTGTTCATGCTATATGCGGGCGCCCGCGCCGGCGAAGCAGTGTGGCTGGAGTGGCGGCAGGTTGATCTTTCGCGAGCTCACGTCTCCTTTCCAAAGACCAAGAACGGAGAGGCCCGCGGTGTCCCGCTGCATCCCCGCTTACTCGTCGCGCTTGCTGATCTCCCGCACCGGGACGGAGAGGTGTTCCGTAAGCCTGACGGGCGCGCGTACGCTCGCCCGAAGCGTGCAGATGACACATCAGCGGGCGCACGTATTAAAACTGCCTTTCGCGCGGCCTGCCGCCGTGCTGGCATCGAGGACCTTCACCCTCACGATTGCCGCCACACCTGGGCGACTTGGCACTACGCGAGCAATCGCAACCTAGGAGCTCTAATGCGGCTCGGAGGGTGGAAATCCGTTCGGATGGTGATGCGGTACGCCCACGTCAACGTAGACGAATTTGCGGACACTATCGACCGCCTCCCTGGGGGAATACTAGGGGAGATGAGAACAGCAAAGGGGAAAAGCGCTTGATAACAAAGCTCTGCCATCCGGCGACCACGCCCTTGGTAAGGGAGAGGTCGAGAGTTCAATCCTCTCTGGCAGCACCATTCTTTTCCAGCATCGATGCACGGCCGTTAAGCGCGCCGTCCGAGCCACACCGCAGTTCCTCCTCAAGCTGTCGCCGGCCGCTCCACCCCGTTCGGATAGACGAGCACCTTGACGTAGCCCGGTGCATTCTGGGCGAGCGCCTGGAAGGCGCCCGGGGTCTCCTCCAGCGTGACGCGGTGGCTCACCATGGAGGCGACGTCGACGATGCCGCTGCGCACGAGTTCGATGGCTCGCGGGTAGACCTCTCCCATGCGGCGGGCGAACTTGATCTTGAGGGCGCGCCGGCGGGCCTCGGCCGCCGGCAGGGTGTAGGTGTCCCCGTCCGGGATGCCCACCAGCACCACGCGCCCGCCGATCCTGGCCGCGCGCACCGCGTCGCGAAAACCCTCGGGCGCGTTCGTGGCCTCGACCACCAGCGGGCAGCCCTCGCCCGCCGTGAGGGGCAGCATCGCATCGACGGAGGCAGCCACCGCGGCCGCTCCGAGGTCCTTGGCGAGCTCCCGCCGGTGGGACAGGGGATCGATCACCAGGATCTCGCCCGCACCGGCCGCCCGGAGCACCTGCAGGACGAGAAGCCCGATGGGCCCTGCGCCCAGAAGCGCCACGCGCTCGAGCAGGCGGGGTTTGGCGAGGTCCACCGCGTGGATCGCGACCCCGAGGGGCTCCAGCATCACGGCCGTGAGGGGATCGAAGCCCTCCGGCAGGGGCACGACCTGGGAGGCCGGCACCCAGATGCGGCTCGTCATCGCTCCATTGAGCGGCGGTGCGCCGATGAACTCGACGTTAGGGCACAGATTCGGGTGACCCTCGCGGCACCAGGCGCAGTGCCCGCAGGCCTTGTTGGGGTCGACGGCCACCAGCGCGCCGCGCTCGAGACCCAGGGCCTCCGCGTCCTCGCACAGGTATCCCGCGAACTCATGGCCGGGAACGAAGGGCTCCTTGATTACGGCGGAGCCGATGCCGCCGTCCTTGTAGTAGTGCAGGTCGCTCCCGCACAGGCCCACGGCCGCAACATCCAGCAGCACCTGCCCGGGCCGCCCCTCGCGCAGGTTGAACGGCGCCACCCGCGCGTCGAACCGGCCATGAAGGTAGAGAGCCTGAGACACCATGCTTCCCCCGCGGCAATGCGGCAGCGGTGATGCACGGGTTTTCCCCAAAGCGCAACCGAGGCGAGCGGGGAAGGGGAGGCGGCGACGCCTCCCCTCGAGACCCCGATTATTGGGGTGCGGTGGCCGGACGGTTCGCGCCGGCGGGCGCGCTGGTATTGCCGTTGCCGCCCGCATTGGCGCTGTAGCGGAACTCCGGCGCGTTCTGCAGGTCGGCCTTGGTCATCTTCACCATGGCCCGGGCCGGCGCGTTCTCGTCGCTCGAGCCGGAGCCCGAGGCCGAGCCGGTCGAGCCGCTCGTGGTCGTCGTCCCGGTCGTCCCGGCGGTGCCCGGCGCCGCCGTGGTGCCGGTCGTGCTCGGCTGGTCGGTGCCCGTCGCCACCGGGCCCGGGGTGGTCACGCCGCCGGCCGTGTTGGTGCCGCCGGTGCTCGTGCTCGCGCCCGTGCTGTTGCCGGCGCTCGCGTTCGACGAGGCCTGCACTTCGCGGTTCGACATCCACTGCACCTGGTCGAACGGGATCGCGACGTCCTTCTGCCCGATGCCGAGGAAGCCGCCGACGCCCACCACGATGCCGTGGATCTTGCCCTGACGGTCGACGAGCACCTCGTCGACGTCGCCGATCTTCTGGTTGTCGGTGCCGTACACATCGACGCCCATGAGGCTCGACCCGCGCATGAGGTCCTGGGGCATCTGCGTCATGACCTGGCCCTGCCCGGCAGGCTGAGTCGGAGCGGTGGTTTGAGCGAGGGCCGTGCCGGCCAGCAGCGTGGCGGCGAGGCCTGCGAGGAGTGTCTTGTTCAGCATGCTACCCTCCAGTGTGCGCGCTAGAGGCGCACGCGGGAACAACGGGCAAGCTGAGCCGGAGTTCAACGGAGCCTTGAGGTCGGTCGCCGCGCCGTGGCAGTCGGCTCTACCCTCCAGCTTGGCCGGGTTCCCGGCCTGGATCTGGCCCGGCCCGCGACTGGGAGCGCGACAACTTTGCCCGGAACGGGGGCGCCGCGCGACACGTTCGAGACACGTGCGGCGCAACACAGCCGCAACACCTCGGGCGTAGGATCTTCGAGGTGTGCGGAGATGGATGATGCGCGCTTTTCTGGTCGTGGCTTTCTCGTTCGTGGCGGGCCTCCTTGCGGTGGCGGCAGGCGCGGCCGCCCTCACGGGGGCGGCGCCCGCGAACGTTCGCACCGCCGCCATGCCGTTCGGGGAATGCCTCGCGGTCATGGACGAGGCGGCGAGCGAAGCCGGTCTCGCGCCGATCCTCCTCGTCAACACCCCCGGCGAGCGCAGCGTCCGGATCGATGCCGAGGACGGCTACGTCACCATCGCCTGCCGCCGGGCCGAGGGGACGATCGTCGTGACGGCGAACCGGCAGCCATCCGCCACCCTGGCCGCCTCCCGGCCTTGAAGCCGGCCTGAGGCGCACGGCTCCGGTGACGCAGCCCGATCCGGGCCCGGCCCCGTGACCTTTCCTCAGCGGCATGCCATGGTCGCGCCGGATCGAAGCCTCCGATCCTGCCCAGGTCAAGCGAATTGCGCAGCCGCACCGAGCCAAGGGCCCCCCTCTGGGGGCATGTTCCAGCCCGCTTCATGCGTCTCACGGGGGGCTGGTGGCGGGGCGTCACGGCGCGCCAGGCCTTCCGCCTGACTGGGGCGCTGGCGCTCTGCCTTCTGGCGAATATCGGCGCCAACCTGGCGCTCAACGGCTGGAACCGGGCCTTCTTCGATGCGCTCGAGCGCCGAGACGGAGCGATGCTCGGCACCCTTGTCCCGGTCTTCGGGGGCCTCGTGCTCGCCATCGCGGGGATCGGCGTCCTCATCGTCATGGCTCGCGAGACGCTCCAGGTCCGCTGGCGCGCATGGCTCGTCGGACGCCTCACGGAGCGATGGCTGTCGGGCGGACGCTTCTACCGGCTGCCCCTCTCCGGCCGGGAGCCCGCCAATCCCGAATACAGGATCGCGGACGACAGCCGGATGGCGACCGAGCCGGTGGTTGATTTCGTGATCGGGCTCACCCACGCGGTGCTGACCGCCCTCGCCTTCGTCGGGGTGCTGTGGTCCGTGGGCGGCTCCCTCACCGTCAATCTCGGCGGTCAGAGCCTCGTCGTGCCCGCCTACCTGATGCTGGCGGCGCTCGCCTACGGAGCGGCCGCCTCGGCGGTGACGCTGCACGTCGGACGCCCGCTCATCGCCGCGGTGGCGCGACGCAACGAGGCCGAGGCGAGGCTGCGCTTCGAGCTCACGCGCGTGCGGGAGAGCGCCGAAAGCGTGGCCATGATCGGCGGCGAGGGCGCGGAACGCCGGGTCATCGACGCGACCTACCGGGGCGTCGTCGAGCGCTGGCTCAAGGTCGTGGGCCTCCATGCCCGGCTGACCTGGATCACCAATGCGAGCGGAGCGCTCGTGCCGGTCATCCCGCTCTTTCTCGCCATGCCGAAATACCTGTCGGGCGAGCTCTCCCTCGGGGCGGTCACGCAGCTTGCGGCCGCCTTCACCCAGGTCCAGGTCGCCATCGCGTGGCTCGTCGACAACTACAAGCAGGTGGCGCAGTGGCATGCTTCCGCGGAGCGGGTGCTGGCCCTCTCCGACGCAATGGAGGACGGCCCTGCGCCTGGGACACCGGCCGGGATCGTCCGGGCTGCGGAGCCCGCCGGCCGGATCGTGCTCCAGGATCTCACCGTCCTCGACCCTGCGGGCGGGACCATGATCCAGCCGGTCTCCCTGACGGTCGAGCGCGGCGAGCGCGTGCTCGTCATGGGACCTTCGGGCCTTGGCAAGAGCACCCTGCTCCGCGCGCTCGTGGGCTTGTGGCCGTGGGGACGAGGCTGCGTGGCAGCCCCGGCGGACGCGACCGTCGGCTACGCGACGCAGGACCCGTACCTCCCCCTCGGTTCCCTGAGAGACGCCTTGCTCTATCCGGCCGGCGGCGCCGCGGCCGGCGATGCGCGGATCGGCGCGGTGCTTCGCGATTGCGGCCTCCCGCACCTCGCGTCGCAGCTCGATGCGGTCGAGCGCTGGGATCAGATCCTGTCCCGCGGCGAGCAGCAGCGCCTCGCCTTCGCGCGCATCCTCCTGCAGCGGCCCGCCCTCGTGATCCTCGACGAGGCGACGTCCGGCCTCGACGAGGTCTCGCAGGGCCGGCTAATGCTCACCCTCCTGCGCGACCTGCCCCACGCGACGGTTTTGTCCGTTGGTCACCGGGCGAGCCTGCGGGCGTTCCATACCCGCTGCCTCGTCCTCGTCCCGGCGGAGGGCGGCGCGAGGCTCGTGGCGGACCAGGAACGCCCTGTGGCGGCGGAGGATGAGCCCCCTTCGGCCCTGAGGGCCTGAAATCTCGAACCATCGACGATCTGGGAAGGAAACGATGACCACCGCCGCCTTGCATTTCTGGGATGCCTCGTGGGACCTGCGCCCCGCCGAATGCCCCTGCGACGTCGATTTCGTCGAATGGCTCGACGAGACCGGGATCGTCGATTCGACGATCTACCATTTCGGCACGGGCGCCCACCACTACGTCGGCATCGAATGCGCGCGGCCCGAGCGCCGCAACGCGGTGCTCGGCATCACGGCGGCGCCGCAGGAATATGAGGCCTTCGTCAAGCTCGCCATCGAGCGGCCGGAGGTGCTGCGCCATTACAATGCAGTGTTCGGCGACATCTATCTTCTCAACCGCAAGCTCCTGCCGACCTTCGACGTGGTGACGCTGTTTCACTTGTGCGAGTTCCGCGGCGACAAGAACGACGCCTACGGCGCCTTCACGGACCTGGAGGTTTTGCACCTTCTCACGGACCAGACCCGGCCCGGCGGCTACATCCTGTTCTTCCCGGGCTCCTACGCCTTCGACCGCGCCGACCACAGCGCCAAGGACGTGATCGCCGAGTGGGAGGAGCAGCGCGCCGTGGAGAACCTCGGCCGGTTCAAGAGCCTGCTCGTTTACCGGAAAGCGCGGGATTGAGCGGGGCGCCGGGCCGCCGGCATCGGTGCCGATCGAGCCTTGCTCGGCCCTGATTCGCCGGAGCCTCGGCCGGGCGAGCGGGGCGCAGCACAAGGTCGCCAGCTTTCCCATGAGCGGACCCACATCGGGTTTGTCCGGGCACATCGGTGCTTTCACGCTCGCGGCAGCGCCCGGTTACGGAGCGTTAAGGGCGACTCGCCGACCGTTGGGAGCCGGAGCGGATTCGGAACCACTGCGGAAGTGGGCCGTTCACCTCGTTCATTTTGTGTTTTGTTTGATGTCCATCGCCGAGCACCTCGTTCGTCTTCAGGTCCGCATCGAAACCATCGCCGAGAATGCCTCCGAGCCCGGCAAGACGGGGCTCAACCTCGACGATACGCTTGCGGCGCTCAATCTCGTCGGCCGCCGGCGGGTGACGATGCTGCTCGAGATGATCAAGGCCTTCTCCGACGACCCGGCGGAAAAGGCCGCGGCCGAGCATATCCGCCTCAGGGCGGCACGGGCTTGGTATGGTCCGTCCGTCAGCTTCACCGCCGACGTCGAAGACATGGCCCCTTGGCAAGGCTGAGCCCCTCCCTTCCATTCTCTGCCCGTCGGCGGCCTGCGACATTCTGGCCGGAAACTTTCTCGGATTTATTCGGGAACAAGGCCGAAGCGGGCGCGTTGACTGGCATCTCCGGCCTATTTCTGCCCCCACGGGCCGGACACTCAAAGGCGCTCCCCCGTGGGGCGCCTTTTCTTTTGTTATCGCATGGCTCTGTCGTGGAGATCGTTTCATGAATTGGTCGGGTGTTCTGGTTGTTGCAGCCGCGCTTCTCGGATCCGCACCGGCGGCCCACGCCCAGCGGGCCTTCAACGGGAACTGGAGCGTCGAGGTGGTCACGGAACGGGGCAATTGCGACCGCGCCTATCGCTTTCCGGTGATCATCGAGAATGGCCGCGTGCGTTACGGCGGGCGCGAGGGCATCAACATCAGCGGAACCGTGAATGCCCGCGGCACGATCCGCAGCAGCATCGCCGCCGACGGGCTGCGGGCCGAGGTGCAGGGCCGCCTCAGGGCGCAGGACGGCACGGGCACGTGGTCCATCGCCGGCAACAGGACCTGCTCGGGCGTGTGGAATGCCGAGCGGCGCGCGGCGCCTGCGGCTTGAGCGGATTACTCGGCGAACGATCTGCGGGCCTTCAGGGTTGAACCCTGAGAGCCCGTCCTTGGGCCCCATCCTATGAGCCCGGAGAGATCGCCATGTTCAAGCTCATCCGCAACATCGTCGTGCTGCGCCAGGTCTGGAAGCTGCTGCGCCGCCGCTGATCCCGATCGGCCGTTCAACTCCTGCGGGCGGGCACCTTCTTCGGCCCCTTGCCCTCCATGCAGGCGTGAACATAGCTCTGCCTCTTGGCGAGGAGCGCCTTCGACAGGTCGGCGCTGACGCGGCCCTTCGGCTTGATGCGTTGCCGCGCCTCCGCGTGGCAGGTTTCGCGCTTCTCGACGAGGTTGACGTCGGCCTGGGCGACCGTGCCGGTGAAGACGAGGAGCAGGACGGCGAGGGCAGGGGACCGCATGGGTGGGGCCGGGGTGCGCGTGACTTTACGTCACCCCGACATCGCCCGTCAGGCTTGGCTGTTCAAGGGGGCCGTCCGGCCGGTCCGCCGTTAAGCGCGCGTTGACCTTAACGGGGCGTTAAGGCCGTTATCCTCATCGGGTTAACGGCGCACCGATCCCGTCGTGGGAGGAGCCGGGGGGATGACCTTCCCGGGGCGGCTGTGAGCGGCAGCCTTCGCCGTCCCTTTGCGAGGAGCGCGCTCCTGCACGGCGTGGGCCGCGCCCGTCAGCAGCGCGATGAGCACGACGGCCTTGATCCCGGGCTTCAGGAGGCGTTCGGCCGGCTCTTCGAGCGCTCGGGACCACTGGTCCTGGCAGAACTCGCGGATATTGGGGAGGATGTCGCGCATGGTTGGCCGGGGGTGAAGCGTCAGGCGGCGGCGGGATCGGCGGAGGCGGGGGTGCTGCCGTGCCGGGCGCCGCACCAGCGGGCCACGGCGGCATAGAGCTCCTCGCGCTTGAAGGGTTTGCCCACATGGTCGTCCATGCCGGCGGCGCGGAAATGGGCGATCTGCTGGGGCAGCACGTTCGCCGTCATGGCGATCACCGGAAGGGTCCGCGCCTCGCCCGGGAGCGCCCTGATGTGCTGCGTGGCCGTGATGCCGTCCATCAGGGGCATCTGGATGTCCATGAGCACGAGATCGTAGGTGTTCAGCTGGACGGCCATGATGGCTTCCGCACCGTCCGACACCACGTCGACCTGATGGCCTGCGCCATGGAGAACCGCCCTGGCGATCTCCTGATTGATGACGATGTCCTCGACGAGGAGGATGCGGGCCGGCTGCACCTGCAAGGCTGCGTCCGCGGCCGGCGCGTTTGCGGGTTCTGCCGGCGCCGGATCGAGCTGCACCGTGAACCAGAACGTGGTGCCGCCGCCCTCCGTGCTGCGGACGCCGATGGTGCCCCCCATCAGCTCGACGAGGTGCTTGGAGATGGCAAGGCCGAGGCCCGTGCCGCCGAATTCGCGCCGGATCGAGCCGTCGACCTGGGAGAAGCGCTGGAAGAGATCGCCCTGCCGGCTCTCGGCGATGCCGATGCCGGTATCCTCGACGACGAACCGCAGGCGGCCCGAGGCGCCGTGCGGCCCCTCGCTCTCGACCTTCAAGGTCACGCGCCCGCGGGGCGTGAACTTGACGGCGTTGTTGAGGAGATTGAGCAGAACCTGCCGCAGGCGGTCCGGGTCGCCGACGAGGCGCTCCGGGAGCGTGCGGTCGAGTTCGAGGACGAGATCGAGGCCCTTCTTCTCGGCCATGCCCCGCACGATGGAGACGGCGTCGTCCACGAGGTCGGCGGGCGAGAAGGGGAGGACATCGAGTTCCACCTGTCCCGCCTCGATCTTCGAGAAGTCGAGGATGTCGTTGACGACGGTGAGAAGCGCCGCCCCGGCGCTCTGGATGCGCTCCGCCTGGCGTCGCTGGGCGGGGCTCAAGGTGCCGTCGTCGAGGAGGAGGTCGGTATAGCCTAAGATGCCGTTGAGGGGCGTCCTGATCTCGTGGCTCATGGTGGCGAGGAACTCGGATTTCGCCTCGCTCGCCTTCTCGGCCTGGGCGCGCGCCTCGTCGGCGGCCGCCCGGGTCTGGGCGAGCGCCTCCTCGGCCTCCTTGCGCGCCGTGATGTCGCTCACGACGCCCACGGCGCGCAGGGGCGCACCCTTGGCGTCCCGGGCCACCACGCGGCCGCGGTCGAGCACCCAGATGTAGGAGCCGTCCCGCCGCCGCAGCCTGTGCTCGCTCTCGTAGACGGCGCTCCTGCCGTCGAGATGGTCTTGGAGCGCGGCCGTGACCCGCGCCTTGTCGTCGGGGTGAATGGCGTTGGTGCAAGAGACGACGGGGACGGGCTGGCTACCGCCCGCATAGCCCAGCATGGCGGCGAGCTGCTCGCTGTTCCAAACCGCCCCGGTCGCCACGTTGAGATCCCACAATCCGTCGCCCGCAGCATCGACCGCCAGGGCCAGACGCTCGCGGCTGACGCTCAATTCTTCTTCGGCGGCTTGCCGCTTCGAGATGTCCCGCACGGAGGCCACATAGCCGGTCGGCTCGCCCGCCTCGTCCCGGGTGAGCCGGAAGGTCGCCTCGACCCAGACCCAGGTTCCGTCCTTGCGCCGGACGCGATGCCGGCTCACGTCGCGCTCGACCCGTCCGGCGAGGAGGCGCTCAGCGAACTCGTTGAAGCCGTCGACATCGTCCGGGTGCATGAATTCCACCGGACGGCTGCCCACGAGCTCATGCGGCTCGTAGCCCAGGAGCTCCCGCGCCGCAGGCGACACGAAGAGCCGGCGGGTTTCCCGGTCGGCCTGGATGATCATGTCGGTGGCGTGGTCGGCGAGGAGGCGGTAGCGCGCCTCGCTTTCGCGGATCAGCGCCTCGGCCCGCCGCCTCTCCGTCACGTCCGTGAAGGTGCGCACGGCGCCGCCGTCGGGCAGCCGCACTGTGCGAACCTCGAGGATCGTCCCGTTCGGGCGCTGCCGCTCGTAGAGGGCCGGCGTTCCGTCAAGATCGGGCCTGATCCGGTCCCACGGAATGCCGTCCCGCGAAGCCTCGAACTCCCCCGCCCGGCTCTGATGCGCGATCACGGCGGCGAAGCTGGGCTTGGACCGCATCAGATCGGGCGGCAGATCCAGCATGCCGATCGCGCGCTCGTTGCACACCTGGATGATGCCGTCGGCATCGATCATGACGAGGCCCTGGTCCATATTCTCCAGGGTGGCGTCGAGGTGGGCCGTCTTGTCCTTCAGCTCGCGGGTGCGCTGGTCGACGCGCTCCTCGAGACTCCGGTTCGCCCGCTCGAGCTGCTGGTCGCGGTCGCGCAGGCCGATGGAGGCCACCGTGAGCGCCTCGGCCACGATGCTCGCCTCCCGCAGGGCGAGGCGCGTGCGGATCACGGGCCTGCCCTGTTCGAGGTCCCGGGCCATGCGGGTGAGCCGCTGGACGGCGCCCGCCATGGTGCGGGTGAAGTAGAAGGCAAGCGCCGTGGCGGCGACGAGGAGGAGCGCCGTGAGGCCGCCGAGAATCCAGAGCGGCCTCCCGAGCGGCGCCGCGATCGCGGCCTGCTCGATCTCCACGGCGACCACCCAATGGCTGAGGGCGGAGCGCTGACGCAGGGCGGCGACGGGAACGCCGCGCAGGTTCGGCCCCTTCCATGTGTCGGACGAGAGATCCACCGTGTCGAAGCCCGGCAGCCTGCGGCCCGTCAGCCCCGCATCGGCACCCGAGGCGGCGATGATGAGCCCGGCGCGGTCGGCGACCACGGCTTCGTAGGGCGCCGCGATGCGCTGCTGGTCGATCAGGCTGCGAATGCGGGCGACCGGCACCACGGAGGTGAGAACGCGGCCCACATCGTCGCCTTCCATCGCCGGTATGGCGATGAGGATGACGGGCTCCCCCGTGATGGCGCTCGCCTGCAGGCCGGACACGAAGGGTCTTCGCGTGCGAAGCACCTCCTTGACGGTGTCGAGATGGCTGACCTTGGGGAGGATCGAACCCCAGGGCACGCGAGTGTTGACGAGGTGGCGCCCCTGCGGGTCCTGCAGGACGATGGACGAGCCCTGCAGCTTGGCGAGGCTGAGCGCCTGCATGTAGAACTCGGACAGATCCTCAGCCCAGGTGGTCGAGGATGTGGCAAGGGCGTTGAGGGCTGCGATCTCGCTGACGATCTCGCGCTCCAGGGCGGCCAGGATCACCCGGTTCGCCTCGTGGCCATGCCGTTCGATATGGGCCTGCTCGAAGACGGCGAAGCGCACCGTGATGGTGGCCGCGTAGAGGATCAGCGGCACGGCCAGCGCCAGGATCAGCGCGCCGATATACCAAGCCAGCGTTCGCGGCCGGTGAACGGATTTCATCGTCTCTCCCCGGGGCAGAACCCCTGACGGGAGGATTATTCACCGCCCAGTGTTGCTAAATGCTCAACCCGCACCGGCTGACCGGCGGAAAACATCAATTCCCGCAACATGGTTGAGCGGGAGCTTACCTTACGGCTTCGCTTTGGGCGCGAGCCGCTTCTGGACGGTGAGGAGAAGGTTCGACAGGCTCGGCTCGATGACGAGAGCGGCGGCCTCCTCCGGGCTGAACCACACCCGCTCGCGCTGGTCCTGCTCCGGCCAGCGGTCGAGCTCCGTCTCGACGCGCAGGGGATAGACCTTGACCCAGATGAGCTCGAAGAGCTTCGGCCGGCGCTTGAAATACGTGAAGGACCCGATCGGCCTATGGCCGATGCGCCCGCGCACGCCAGCCTCCTCGAAGGCCTCCCGGGCCGCCGCGTCGCGCTTGCGCCGGCCGGCCATGGGCCAGCCCTTCGGAATCACCCAGCGCCGGGTCTCGCGGGAGGTGACGAGCAGCACAGAAATCCGGCCGTCCTCCGCCACGCGGTAGGGCAGGGCCGCCACCTGCAGGCGGTCCGCAATCTCCCGGATATTATGAGCCGGCTTCATTTCTACGCGAAATCCGATTGCCGTGCTCCTGTCAAGAGAACCGGGCGGTTCAAGCGCGCCTTAACCTTTGTGCGCCATGCTTGGTTCCACGTCCTGGCCAGAGTTTTCCGATGCTGTTCCATCCCGCCGTTCCCGTCCTGATCGTCGACGACGAGGATCTCACCGCCGAACTCGTCGCCACCTATCTGTCGAGCATCGGCTTCAGCGACGTGGATCATGCGGCGGACGGCCTCGATGCCTGGACGATGATGCGCCACCGCCCCTATGGTCTCGTGATCTCGGATTACAGCATGAAACCGATGAACGGTCTCATGTTCCTGCAGGCGGTCCGTGCCGACGAGGCCCTGCGCTCGGTCCGCTTCATGCTGATCACCGCCTCGCGCGACCCGGCCATCGCGCAGCAGGCCGAGGCCCTGGGCGCCGAGGCTTTTCTCTACAAGCCCTTCCCGCTCCAGGCCTTGCGCGACGCTCTGGAGCGAATCGCCACCCTCGAAGCCCGGGCCGCCTGAGCGGTGTCAAGGCTAATTTCTCGCATCGATGCCGGACGTGGACGCTCGTTCGGGAGGGCAATTGCGCCTTGAGAGGCTCCGACCCTTAAGATTTCCGGCGAGCGGCCGCGGGCTTTAACCATTCATTATCCTTAACGGACCATTGTCAGGCCCTGTCGTGCAGAACAGCGCGAATCATTGAGGGTCGAAAGACATGGCCGATATCGCCCTATCCCAAGGCGTCCGTCAGAACCTGCTGTCGATGCAGAGCACGGTCGACCTGATGGGCCGCACCCAGAACCGCCTCGCCACCGGCAAGAAGGTGAATTCCGCGCTGGACAACCCGACGAGCTTCTTCGTCTCGGCCGGCTTGCAGAACAGGGCCAACGACCTCTCGCGCCTCCTCGACAGCATGGGGCTCGGCATCAAGACTCTGGAAGCGGCGGATAACGGCATCAAGTCGATCAAGAAGATGATCGAGTCGGCACAAGGAACGGCACGGCAGGCGCTGCAGGCGGCGTCGAGCACGCCGAAGTTGTCGAGCGTGCTGACGGATATCACGGGACCGACAACTTTGAGCACGTTAGGTTTCAACGCGGCGGATCAAGTCGCCATCACCGTCGGCGCAACGACCATCACTTACACGGTGCCCGCGGGTCCTCCAGCGCCAACGGTGGACGATCTGGCGGACTTCATCAACGACCCCAGCACGCTCAACGTCACCGGTCAGGCTCCGAAGGTCAGCGCTAAAATCGAGAACGGGCGGATCAAGATCGAGTCCCTCACAGGTGACGAACTCACGATCACGGCGACTGGCAGCGCGAACAACGACGATACGGCGCGCGTTGCCGCCATCGCGCTGTTCGGAACGCCAACCACTTCGACGACAGCCGGTGCGGCGATCATCGGTTCAGCCCAGTTCAAGATCCCCGAATCAGACAACACCACCCGGCGTTCGCTGGCGAGACAATTCGAAGATCTGAAGAGCCAGATCGACCAGATCATCAAAGATACCGGCTATAACGGCGTCAATCTCCTCAACGGCGACAAGCTCAGCGTTCTCTTCAACGAGACCAACACGACGAAGCTCGAGATCGAAGGCGTCATTTTCAACGCTCTGGGTCTTGGTCTAGCTCCCGTCACGAACGGCACCTCCGTCGACTCGCCCTATGGCTGGCAGTCGGACCGCGAGATCCAGGCCGCCCTCAGCAAGCTCGATGCGGCGATGAACACGCTGCGCACTCAAGCCTCCGCTTTCGGTTCGAACCTCATCGTCCTGCAGACCCGGCAGGACTTCACGAAGAACTCGATCCTGACCCTCAACTCGGGCTCCGATCTCCTCGTGCTCGCCGATACCAACGAGGAGGGCGCCAACCTCCTTGCGCTGCAGACGCGCCAGCAATTGTCGACGCAGGCGCTCGCGATGGCCTCCCAGGTCGACCAGGCGGTTCTCCGCCTGTTCGGCTAATCACCCCTCTAGCCGTCCAAGGAGTGGACAGATGGCACTGAAAGTTGAGCTCAAGGCCGGTGAGCGCGTGATCGTCGGCAACGCGGTGATCCGTAACGGCGACAGCCGCGCCCGGTTCTACATCGAAGGCGATGCGCCGATCCTGCGCGAGAAGGACATCCTGACCGCCAAGACCGCCGACACGCCGGCGAAACGCGTCTATCTTGCGGTGCAGCTCATGTACCTCAAGGGCGACCTGTCCGAGCACAACGAGGTGTACTTCCCCCTCGTGCGCGACTTCCTTCAGGCGGCGCCGAGCGCGATGCTGCTCATCGCCGACATCAACCAAGCCATTTTGAGCGGCGATCTCTATAAGGCGCTGAAACATGCCCGAGCTCTGGTGAGCTACGAGCACGAGTTGATGGCGCGGATGATGGGCACCGAGGCGGCCCCGCTCACCTGCGTCAATCCTCCTCAAGCCGATCTCCCGGCGCGGCCTGGGCCGAGCCCGCGCGACCGCGGCGATCGTCGCAAGGCCGGGCCCGGACGCAGCGCGGCTGCCGCCCCTCAGCCCTAACACTGATCTCCGTTCACATAAAGCGAAAGGCGCCCCGTGGGGCGCCTGACGTGGATCTCTTCTGGATCGGGCTGACCGCTTCTGGGCCAGGGTGATCCTTCTGGATCGGGATCTGATCCTTCGGGATCAGAAGAGGCGGAGAACGCCCTGGTCCTGCTGCGAGGCCATCGAAAGGGCGGTGTTCGCCAGCTGAGCGCGGGTCTGCAGCGAGAGAAGGTTGGCCGCTTCCTGGTTCGTATCGGCGTTCGTCAGCTCGTCGGCACCGTTGTTCAGGGTGTCGATCATCGCCTTGGTGAAGTCCTGCCGGTTCTGCACCACCGAGAGGTTCGCACCGAACGTGGCCGCCTGGGAACGCAGGGTGTCCGAAGCCGTCTTGAGCGACTTGAGGGTCGACTCGATGTTGGCATCCGTCGCAAGAGCGAGCGAGTTGATGCCGAGGCCGTCGGCCTTCAGGTTCTTGCCCGCGATGTCGAGCTTGCTCTTGCCGGTCTCGTTGAACGTGACCTTCAGGTTGTCGCCTGTCACCAGGTTCACGCCGTTGTAGCCAGCGTCCGATGCAAGTTCGTTGATCTGAGCGACGATGCCGTCCAGGTCAGACTTCAGAGTGGCGCGCTTGGTGGAGGCTTCCACAGCCGCTGTACCAGCGGTCGTGCCGGCGGTAAGCCTGGTTGCCGTCAAGGCAGCAGCTTCCGATGTGCCCTGAACGATGATCGAATCCGAGCCATCGGCGTCGGTCGATGTCAGACGCAGCGTTCCTGATTGATCCGAGGCCGTCACGGCTGCACCAGCGGTCGTCGCGGCACTGTTGATCGCAGTGACGAGGTTGGCCGTTGTGGTCATCGCGGTCGTCAGGTTGACGCTGAAGCTCACGCCCCCAACCGTCAGATCAAGACGCGAGTTCGATGCCGGAGTAGCAGAGGCGCCGGTGCCGTTGACAACCGCCGGAACAGCGGCGGAAGCCGCAACGTCGTCCGGAGCGGCCTGAGCCTGCTTCGCGATTGACTTGGCGTTGTCGACGAGCTTGCTGATGGCGCCGATCGCCTTGTCGGCGGCCTGGAGCGTCTTGACGGCCTGGCCCATGTCGTCGAGCAGGGTGCCGAGGTCACCCGCGCGGTTGTTGAGGCCGGACGCCGTGAAGAAGCTGGACGGGTTGTCGAGGGCGGAGTTGACCTTCTTGCCCGTCGCGAGACGGTTCTGGGTCAAGGATTGCAGCGCAGACGTCGACTGAAGAGCGGCGAGGTTCTGGCGAACGCCAGCCGAGAGAGTGATACCAGCCATTTTATTCCCCGTTCTGGGTGACCCTCGGTTCTGAGGGCGGAGCCTCCTGCTGGAGGCGGGATGACCACTGCTGTGGACGCGCCGACCATGGCCGATCAGATTTTAAGGACCGGTAAAATCGATCGCAGGTGAAGGGGGTTGCCGGGGCGCCTTGCCGGTATGGTGAATGCTTCGTTGACGAAGGTTGAGCGCGGCCAGCAGCGCGCCTATTCGGCGAAGACCTGCGAGCGCGGGAAGATCGTGTTGCCGGCAACCGCCTGCACGATCGCGGCGGCGATCCTGTCGCCGCCTTTCGCCGATGGCTCGATCGGGTTCGCGTAATCGGCAGGATCGCTGCAGATGAGGCGAAGATCGAGCAAGGCCAGGCGCCGGGCGAAGGCCGCGCGGGTGATCGCGTCGTTGAAGAGCGCAAGGCCCGTCACCACGAGGCGCTGCTCCGCGGGGTCGGGAAAGCGGGCGTCGTAGATCGTGCACAGGGCCGTCGGCAGGCCGCGGGCGAGAACGCGCTCGAGCATGGCCCCGTAATCCTTCGCGAAGACCTCGCGGGCCTCCGCGAGCTGCGCCACCGCATCCGCCACGGATCGGGCCGGCTGGCGGAAGATGGAGCTGCGCCGCAGGGCGTCGTTGCCGCCGGCGCTCACCACGAGATGGGTGGCGTCGCCCGGGATGCGGCCGAGCTGGCGCTCCACGTCGCCCACCATGGCGCCGTCGACGGCTTGCAGGCTCGCGCGCCACCCCGCCGGAAGACGCGCCTGGACCTGGCGAACCACGTCGGGCTCGCCCGGCACGTAGGCGGCGTTGTCGAAGATCGAGTCGCCGAGGAGGACGACATGGCCGGTGTTCAAGGGACCTCCCGGGCAGGATCGGTCCTGAACGGCGTGTCGCGGCCTCCGGTTCCCGGCGGGCGAGCCCGAAGGCATGGTCCGGGCTTGCGTGGGGCCCTGCGATCTTGCTCAACTTTGCGCGTGACGGGGCAAAACCGGAACCGCCGCCTGCCGGTTCCGGTTATTCTCAAGTCCTTGCGACCGATGGAGTTCGGCATGTTCAAGAAGTTGATCACGGGGGGCGTCGCGGCCCTCGCGCTTGGCGGTGCGGCTCTGACGGCGAGCACTCCGGCCCAGGCTCAGTTCTATTACGGCGGCCCGGCCTATCACGGCGGCTATTACGGCCCGGGCTACGGCTACTACCGGCCCGTCGGCTATGGCTATTACGGCCGGCCCGTCGGCTATTACGGCCACGGCTATTATGGGCGGCCTTACGGCTATTATGGCCGGCCCTATTACCGCCGGCGCAACAACGGCGCTGCTGTCGCGGCCGGTTTCATCGGGGGTCTCGCCCTCGGCGCCATCGCCGCCCAGGCCTCCCGCCCGGCCTATTACCGCACCTGCTACACCCAGCCCCAGCGGGCGGTGAACAGCCGGGGGCGGGTTTATATCCGCAACGTCCGCGTCTGCCGCTGACGGACGGCAGCCCCAAGAGCCCCGCTTCGGCGGGGCTTTTTCCATGCCGGTCGTTGATGCGCCGGTGAGGACGGGCTAGAGGCGGGGCCGGACCCCCTTCACGCGAACCCTCACGGCCATGACCCCTCGCTTCCACCGCGGCGACCTGCCTGCCGACTACCAGCCCGGCGCCTCCATCGCCATCGATACGGAAACCCTGGGGTTGAACCCGCACCGGGACCGGCTCTGCGTGGTGCAGATCTCGAAGGGCGACGGCACCGCCGACGTGGTGCAGATCCTGAAGGACCAGCGCCCCGACACCCTGATCCGCGTGCTCTGCGACGAAACCGTTCTCAAGATCTTCCATTTCGCGCGTTTCGACCTCGCCGTTCTCTTCCAGAACCTCGGCGTGATGCCGGGTCCCGTTTACTGCACCAAGATCGGGTCGAAGCTCGCCCGCACCTACACGGACCGCCACGGCCTCAAGGACCTCGTGCGGGAGCTCCTGGGCGTCGACCTCTCCAAGCAGCAGCAATCCTCCGACTGGGGCGCCGAGACCCTGTCGCCCGCCCAGCTCGACTACGCCGCCTCCGACGTGCTGCACCTTCACGCCCTCATGGCGAGGCTCGACGGCATGCTGGAGCGGGAGGGGCGCCTGGAGGTGGCGCGGGAATGCTTCGCCTTCCTGCCCACCCGCGCCCGGCTCGACCTCATGGGCTGGCCCGAGCAGGACATTTTCGCGCATAGTTAAAGCGCGCTTAAAGCTTTGCAGTTAAAGGACGGCGTCATAACTTCGCCATGGCGGTCGGGCACTGGCGCCGCTCACAAGCGAGCGGGGTAAGGGGTTTTCGGTGGCGCGGGCACAACTCAATGGCGCGGCGGATGGCCGTGCGGCGGCCCCCGTGCCCCGCGCTCGGGCCATCGCGGCCGCCCGGCGTCACTCCCGGACCGTCTGGCTCTTGAAGCGCGTCATCCCGCTCGGCGCGGTCTTGGGCGTGGTCGCGGTCGGGTTCTTCGCCTTCTTCAACCCCTTCCGGGTGGTGGAGAACGTGTCCGTCGGACCGGTCTCCGTGAAGGGCACCCAGGTCACCATGGAATTGCCCAAGCTCACGGGCTTCAAGGACGACCAGCGCCCCTACGAGGTGACGGCGAGCGCCGCGACGCAGGACGTCCGCCAGCCGAACCTCGTGGAGCTCAAGGACCTCAAGGCCCGGATCGTCACGGACGACAAGGGCAATGCGGCGAAGCTCGAAGCCGCCAGCGGCGTTCTCGATACGCAGAAGGAGCGGATGGAGCTGCGCCAGAGCGTCCGCGTGCGCACCGACAGCGGACAGGACGTGCAGCTTCGCTCGGCAGAGGTCGATTTCAAGGCCGGCACCGTGGTGTCGAACGAGCCCGTGCGGGTGTCGCTGGCCAACGGCGTCATCGACGCTGCGGGCCTCGAGGTGAAGGACAGCGGCCGGGTACTCCACTTCCGCGGCCGGGTGTCCACGGTTTTCGAATCAGTGCAGGAGGGGGCGGATCCGACGCCCACGGGCAGCACCGGCGGGCCGGTCGCGGAGGCCCAGCCCCCGGCTCCGCGCCCCTGAAGGTTTCATGAGGTCCCCCATGCGCTTCGCCGCAGCCGCCATCGCCGCCCTCCTCGTCGCCGCGCCCGCCCTCGCCCAGACGGGCGGGAAGGACCGCGCCGCCGGCTTCGGCGCCCTTGGCTCCAACAAGGAGCCGATCAAGATCGACGCCGACCGGCTCGACGTGTTCGACCGGGACAGCCGCGCCGTGTTCGAGGGCAACGTGGTGGCGGTCCAGGGCGACAGCACCATGAAATGCACCTCACTTACGGTGCATTACGAACCCCGCAAGGGCGCGGACGGCAAGCCCGCTCCCGCGGCGGCGACCACGGGCGGCGCGCCGGGCGACAGCGCGATCAAGAAGATCGACTGCAAGGGCCCGGTCACCATCGTGTCGAAGACGCAGGTGGCGACCGGCGACAACGCCACCTTCGACCGGGTGGGCAACAAGGTGCTGCTCCTCGGCAACGTGGCCCTCACGGACGGGCCGAACGTGACCCGCGGCGAGCGGATCGTCTACGATCTCAACACCGGCATCGCCAACGTGGAAACGGCTCCGGGCGGCCGCGTGCGGGCGCTCTTCGTGCCGGGCTCGAACCCGGAGGGCAAGTCCGACGGGAAGGCCAAGGCCGCCACGAACTGACCCGTCCCGAGCCGCGCGTTCCCGTGTCCCGCATCGATCCCGTGAAATCCTTCTTCGACCGCACCCCTCAAGCCGTCCCGGCGCCCAGCGCCGGGATCGCGCGCCAGCGCCTCATGGGCGAGCCGGCGCCGCTGCCGCCGACGCATGAGGGCGCCTTCGGAGGCCCCGGCATCCTCGCCGTGAAAGGCCTGCAGAAGAGCTACCGGGCACGGACCGTGGTGCACGATGCGGGGCTGACCGTGCGCACCGGCGAGGCCGTCGGGCTCCTCGGCCCCAACGGCGCCGGCAAGACCACGATCTTCTACATGATCACGGGGCTGGTGGCGGCCGACCGCGGCACCATCAGCCTCGATGGGAACGACGTGACGGCCCTTCCCATGTACCGCCGCGCGCGCCTCGGAATCGGCTACCTGCCGCAGGAGGCCTCGATCTTCCGCGGCCTGTCCGTGGAGGACAACATCCGGGCCGTGCTCGAAGTGGTGGAGCCGAGCCGCAAGGAGCGCGACCGCAAGCTCGACGCCCTGCTCGACGAGTTCAACATCACGCGTCTCAGGAAGTCGCCCTCCATCGCCCTCTCGGGCGGCGAGCGCCGGCGCTGCGAGATCGCCCGGGCGCTCGCAGGCGATCCCACTTTCATGCTCCTCGACGAGCCGTTCGCCGGCATCGACCCCATCGCGGTCGGCGACATCCAGAACCTGGTGCGGCACCTCACCCGCCGCGGCCTCGGGGTGCTGATCACGGACCACAACGTGCGCGAAACCCTCGGCCTCACGGACCGCGCCTACGTCATCCATTCGGGCCGGGTCCTCACGGAGGGCACCCCCGAGGAGATCGTGGCCAATCCGGACGTGCGCCGGCTCTACCTCGGCGAAGACTTCCGCCTATAGTCGGGCGCCCGCCCTTTTGACGGCCGGGAACGCCGGGAGTAGAACTGCGACTCAAGGGGAAGCAAGAAGCATGCCTTAAAGGCAGCCTTGCTTGGCTCAGGGGTTTGGGGCGTCGCGATGGCGTTGATGCAACGGCTGGAGATGCGCCAGGGCCAATCCCTGGTGATGACGCCGCAATTGCTGCAGGCGATCAAGCTCCTGCAGCTCTCGCATCTCGACCTCGTCGCCTATGTGGAAGCCGAATTCGAGCGCAACCCGCTTCTGGAGCGGCCGGAGGCCGAAGGGCCGGTCGCCGAGCGCGAGGCGCCGGAGAGCGAGCCAGCGCCCGAGACCGAAGCTTGGCTCGCCGACGACCTCACCCCCGATCGCGCCGCCATCGAGCGCGAGATGGACACCCGCCTCGACAACGTCTTTCCCGACGAGGCGCCGGTCTCGGCGCGGGCCGCCGGAACCGATGCCGACATGGCGCCGCTCTCGCCTTCGCCCTGGAGCGGCGGCTCGGGGGGCAGCGACGAAGGCTTCGAGGGCGAGGCGCCGCTCACCCGGGAGGCGAGCCTCGCCGAGCACCTGGAGGCGCAACTCGATCTCGCGACCCGCGACCTCGTCCAGCGCCTCATCGGCCGGCATCTCATCAACGCCATCGACGATGCAGGCTACCTCACGGAAGAGGTGGAAGAGGTGGCGGACCGGCTCGGGGTCGAGACCTCCGCCGTCGAGGGCGTCCTCGCCCTCGTTCACACCTTCGATCCGCCGGGCATCGGCGCCCGCAGCCTCGCCGAGTGCCTTTCGATCCAGTTGCGGGAGAAGAACCGGTTCGATCCCGCCATGGCGGCCCTCGTGTCGCGCCTCGACCTCGTGGCGCGGCGGGACCTGCCGGCCCTGCGCCGGCTCTGCGGGATGGACGACGCGGATCTTGCCGAGATGCTGGCGGAAATCCGCGCCCTCGAGCCCAAGCCCGGCCGCGCCTTCGGGGCGGCGCCGGTGGAGATCCTGGTGCCGGACGTGGTGGTGCGCCAGGCGCCCGACGGGAGCTTTGCGGTCGAACTCAATCCCGAGACCCTGCCGCGGGTTCTCGTGAACCAGACCTACTACGCCCGGGTGGCGAAGACCGCCAAGGGCGAGGGTGACAAGGCCTTCCTCACCGACTGCCTCCAGAGCGCCAACTGGCTCGCCCGCTCCCTCGACCAGCGGGCGAAAACCATCCTGAAGGTCGCGACCGAAATCGTGCGCCAGCAGGACGGGTTCTTCCGCCACGGGGTGGCGCACCTGCGGCCCTTGAACCTCAAGACGGTGGCGGACGAGATCGGCATGCACGAATCGACCGTGTCCCGCGTCACGTCCAACAAGGCGCTCGGCACGAGCCGCGGCACCTTCGAGATGAAGTACTTCTTCACGGCCGCCATCGCGGGCGCGGCCGGCGCCGAGGCTCATTCGTCGGAGGCCGTCCGGCACCGCATCAAGCAGCTCATCGACGCCGAGCCCGCCGACGAGGCGCTGTCGGACGATGCGCTCGTGCACAAGCTCAAGGCAGAGGGCATCGACATCGCCCGCCGCACCGTGGCGAAGTACCGGGAATCCCTCAGGATCCCCTCCTCGGTCGACCGCCGGCGCCAGAAGCAGGGGCTGCTGCGCGCCTCCTGACGTGCCGTTGCGCGATCTTGCGCCGGAGCTGAAAAAGGATTCTTCTTCAAGGCGCCGCCCGTCGAGGCGGCCTGGAGGCGAGGCGATGACGTCCCGCAAGTCCGCTGGCGAGGGTTCAAGGAGCGGGTTTCCCCTTCGGGACCTCGTATTTCCTCACCCTGGCTTCCTGCTCCGGAACGTCGTATACGCCCGCCCGCCGGTGGGTTCGGCCCGGCCGGCCCGGAGCCTTTCGGCCCCCGCGACGCCGGGCTGTTTTCCTGGCCTGAGGTTTGCAAGAGAACGGCGTGGGGCTCAGGGCTCCACCGATGGATGTGACTCGATCGATGGCATTGCTCGATTTTCTCTCTCCTGAAGCCGTCGTGCCCAACCTCCGGGTCAGCGGCAAGAAGCAGGCTCTCCAGGAGCTCGCCGCCCATGCGGCGCGCCTGACGGGTCTCGACGAGCGGTCCGTCTTCGAGGCCCTTCTCCAGCGCGAACGCCTCGGCTCCACGGGCATCGGCGACGGGCTCGCCATCCCGCACGGCAAGCTTCCCAGCATCAACCGCCTCTTCGGCTTCGTGGCCCGCCTCGAGAAGCCCGTCGATTTCGAGGCCCTCGACAGCCAGCCCGTCGACCTCCTGTTCCTGCTCCTTGCGCCCGAGGGAGCCGGGGCCGATCACCTGAAGGCGCTCGCCCGGGTGGCCCGGGTGCTGCGGGAGCCGGGCACGGTGGAGCGCCTGAGGGCCGCCCGCGACGCCGCGGCGCTCTATGCGGTGCTCATGGAAACGCCGACTCCCCGGGCCGCCTGACCCGTTCGGCCAACACTCTCCCTTCCTCTGGCTCCGGGCAGCCGCTACAAGCGCGGCTAAGGAAAGCGCGTCTTACGCCTTCAAGGCGCGCCCGCGCCCGCCCCCCGCATCTGCCGGAGCCCCGATGTCCGCCCACACCCTGTTCCCCTTGAGCGCCGATGCCACGCCCTACCGCAAGCTCGCGGGCGAGGGCGTGCGGGTCGAGGCGTTCGGCTCCCGCGAGATGCTGGCGGTGGAGCCCGAGGCCCTGCGGCTTCTCGCCGAGCAGGCCTTCATCGACATCAACCACCTCCTGCGCCCCGGCCACCTGATGCAGCTCGCCGCTATCCTCGACGACCCGGAGGCGACCTCGAACGACAAGTTCGTCGCCTACGATCTCCTGAAGAACGCCAATATCGCGGCGGGCGGCATCCTGCCCATGTGTCAGGACACCGGGACCGCCATCGTGATGGGCAAGAAGGGCCGCCTCGTCTGGACCGACGGGAGCGACGAGGCCGCGATCGCGCAGGGCATCAAGGATGCCTATTTCAAGCGCAACCTGCGCTACTCCCAGCTCGCGCCGATTTCCATGTTCGAGGAGCGCAACACGCGCTCCAACCTGCCGGCGCAGATCGAGCTCTATGCGGAGGGCGAGGATGCCTACAAGTTCCTCTTCGTCGCCAAGGGGGGCGGCTCGGCCAACAAGACCTTCCTTTATCAGGGCACGCCCTCGCTCCTGACGCGCGACCGGCTCATGGCCTTCCTCAAGGAGAAGATCCTCACCCTCGGCACCGCGGCCTGCCCGCCCTATCACCTCGCCGTCGTCATCGGCGGAACGAGTGCCGAGCAGACCTTGAAGACCGTGAAGCTCGCCTCGACCCGCTACCTCGACGGGTTGCCGACCGCAGGCTCCGAAGACGGGCATGCCTTCCGGGATCTCGAGATGGAGGCCGAGGTGCATCGCATGACGCAAGCCCTCGGCGTCGGCGCGCAGTTCGGCGGCAAGTATTTCTGCCACGACGTGCGGGTCGTCCGGCTGCCGCGCCACGGCGCATCGCTGCCCATCGGGCTCGGCGTCTCGTGCTCGGCCGACCGGCAGGCTTTGGGCAAGATCACGCGGGACGGCATCTATCTCGAACAGCTCGAAACGAACCCGGCGCAGTACCTGCCGGAGGTGGACGAAGCCACTCTCGGCGGCGACGTGGTGCGGATCGACCTCAACCGCCCGATGTCCGACATCCTGGGAACGCTGACGCAACACCCGGTCCGCACGCGCCTCCTGCTGAGCGGCCCCATCATCGTCGCCCGCGATCTCGCGCATGCGAAGATCCGGGAGCGCCTGGAGCGCGGGGAGGCGATGCCCGACTATTTCAGGAACCACCCGATCTACTATGCGGGCCCCGCCAAGACGCCGGAGGGCTACGCATCGGGCTCGTTCGGGCCGACGACGGCGGGCCGCATGGATTCGTACGTGGATCAATTCCAGGCCGCGGGCGGCTCCATGGTGATGCTCGCCAAGGGCAACCGCTCCAATGCGGTGCGGGAAGCCTGCCAGAAGCACGGCGGCTTCTACCTCGGCTCCATCGGCGGCCCCGCCGCCCGCCTCGCGCAAGACTGCATCAAGCGTGTCGACGTGGTGGAATATCCCGAGCTCGGCATGGAAGCGATCTGGCGCATCGAGGTCGAGGATTTCCCGGCCTTCATCGTCACCGACGACAAGGGCAACGACTTCTTCCGGGAGCTCAACCTCGGGTGAGGGGCGCAGCCCTCCGCGCGCCGCTCAGGGCGCCATCTCCCAGACCATCTGGATGGTCGCCGTGAAGGTGAGGGTCGCGGGCGGGATGACGGGCACCGGTTCGGCGGAGCGCGCCGACATCGCCATGCCGACATCCTCCCGCACGCCGCCGGAGGCCTGCGCTGCGCCGTCCCGGATCTCCATCAGCCGTCCGAGCTTCACGCCGGCCGCTTCGGCATAAAGGCCGGCCTGGCGGCGCGCGTCCTCCACCGCGCTGCGTCGGGCAAGGTCGATCCCGCGGTCCTTGCGGTCGAGGCTGAAGGTGAGCGACTGGAAGCTCACGCCGTCCACCGTCACCACCTCGCCCGCGAGCCGGCCCACGCCCTCGATGTCCCGCGTGGTGATCCGCATCTGATGGTTCGCGGTGAAGCGCGGGCCCGCGATCTCGCGTCCGTCGTTGCCGTAGCGTGGGGGCGTCGGGAAGGTCTGCAGGTTGACCGTGCGGATGTCCTCGCGCTTCACGCCGGCCCCTTGCAGGCGTGCGAGCAAGCGCTCCGTGGTGGAGCGGTTCGCATCGACGGCGCCTTCGAGCGTGTCGGCGGGGGTCGAGATGAGGACGAGCAGCCGCGCAAAGTCGGGCTTCACCTCGACTTCGCCGAGGCCCGTGACGCTCACCGTCGGAGACCGCGGGGCGGGCGCCTGGGCGAGGGTCGGAGCGGCCATCGCGAGAGGAAGGAGGGCGAGAAGGGGTAAGGAGCGCATCGAGGCCTCGGCAAGGAACGGGCTGCCGGTGCTATCGCGTGCAGGCCGTGAACCCGCCGTGAATTGGCTCCATGGCCTTTGAAAGAAAGGCGCCGCGGGAGCGGCGCCTCGGCGAGTCAGCGGCCCGTCTTCACCCGGTTCCACAGCCGGGTGACGGTGCGCTGCGAGCGGTCGTCGTAGGCCGTGTTGGTGAAGAGCCGCTTGAAGGTCGCCTCGTCCGGATAGATGCCGGGATCGTTGAGGATGGCGGGGTCGACCTTGGCGCGAGCCGCACCGTTGCCGGACGCATAGGACACGAAGTTGGTGTTCGCGGCGGCGACCTCGGGGCGCAGCATGAAGTTGATGAACTCGTGCGCTTCCTTGACGTTCTTGGCGTCCGCCGGGATGGCGAAGGAGTCGAACCACATGAGAGCGCCCTCGCGCGGCACGATATACTGGACCTCGACGCCGTTCTTGGCTTCCTCGGCCCGCTTCTTGGCCTGGATGATGTCGCCCGAATAGCCCACCGCGACGCAGATATCGCCGTTGGCGAGCGCGTTGATGTACTCGGACGAGTGGAATTTCTGCACGTTGCCGCGGATGCGGAAGAGCGCGTCGCCCGCCTTCGTCAGGTCCTCGGGCTTCTTTGAATCCGGATTCAGGCCGAGATAGGCCAGGATGCCGGGAAAGAGGTCTTCGGGCGAATCCAGCACGTAGATCCCGCAGCCTTTGAGCTTCGAGGCGAGCTCCGGCTTCATGAGGAGGTCCCAGGTATTGAGCGGAACGTCGCCGAGGGCCTGGCGGACCTTCTTGACGTTGATGCCGATGCCGGTGGTGCCCCACATGTAGTTCACCGCGTGCTCGTTGCCGGGGTCGAACACGGCGAGGCGCTGCTGGATCTCCGGCCAGGCGTTCTGAAGGTTCGTCAGCTGCGCCTTGTCGAGCTTGCGGAAGACCTTCGCCTTGATCTGGCGCTGCAGGAACGGGCCGGACGGCACCACGATGTCGTAGCCGGACTTGCCCGCGAGCAGCTTCGTCTCGACGATCTCGTTGTTGTCGTAGGTGTCGTAGACGACCTTGATGCCGGTCTCCTTCGTGAAGTCCTCCAGCACCTTCGGATCGACGTAATCCGACCAGTTATAGACGTTCACCACCCTCTGCTGGGCGGCGGCGGGCGTGGCGAGCGCGAGCGCAACGCCAAGGGAGGCAAGAAGACCACGCAGCATCGTCGGCGAAACTCCGGAAGGTGAGCTTGTGCGGTGCGAAAGTTACGGGGTTTCAGGGGGCGGCACAACATGGCCGCTCCCGTCCCTTGGGCGTACCGGTCAGGCAGCCCGCTTCGCCACGCCGCCGAGGCGCTCCAGAGCCGCATCGAGGGTGGCGTCGCGCTTGGCAAAGCAGAACCGCACCACGTTGCGCACGGCTCCTTGCGCGTAGAAGGCCGAAACCGGGATCGCCGCGACCCCATGCGCCTCGACGAGCCGACGGCAGAACGCCACGTCGTCCGTCTCGCCGAGGGGCGCGATGTCGATGTTGAGGAAGTACGTGCCCTGGCTCGGGATCACCTGAAAGCCGAGGCTCTCCAGCCCCTCCGTGAAGCGGTCGCGGCTGCGGGCGAGATCGCGCCGCAAGCCCTCGAAATAGGCGTCGTCCTTGGCAAGGCCGTACGCCACGGCCGCCTGCAGGTTAGGCGGCGTCGTGAAGGTGAGGAACTGGTGCGCCTTGGCGAGCACCCGCATGAGGGAGGGCGCCGCGCACACGAAGCCTACCTTCCAGCCCGTGAGATTGAAGATCTTGCCGGCGGAGCCGATCTTCACGGTGCGCTCACGCATGCCCGGCAGGGCAAGGAGCGGCCGGTGACGGCGCCCGTCGAACACCACGTGTTCCCAAACCTCGTCGCAGATCGCGACCGCGTCGAAGCGCCGGCAGAACTCGGCGAGCAGCGCGAGGTCTTCCTCGGAGAAGATGGTGGCGGTGGGATTCAGCGGATTGTTGAACAGGACGACCTTCGTCTTCGGCGAGAAGGCGGCGGCAAGGGCGTCTTCGGTCAGGCGGAAGGCCGGGGGCTGCAGGGTCACAAAGCGCGGCACGCCGCCGGCCCGGCGCACGAGCGGCAGGTAAGCATCGTACATGGGCTCGAACAGCACCACCTCGTCGCCGGGCTCGATCAGCGCAAGAAGAGCGCCCGCGAGCGCTTCCGTCGCGCCCGACGTCACCATCACCTCGCTCTCGGGGTCGAGGGTCACGCCCTGCCAATGGCGGTAGTGGTCCGCAACGGCCTGCCGGAGCTCGGGCAGGCCCATCATGGGCGGGTACTGGTTCCAGCCCTCCACCACGGCTTCCGCCGCCTTCCGGCGCACGTCCTCGGGGCCAGGGTCGTCCGGAAAACCCTGCCCGAGATTCACCGCCCCGGTCTCGCGGGCGAGACGGGACATCACCTCGAACACGGTGGTGGGAAGCTCGGCGAAGATCGGGTTCATGGGGCGGCGGCCACTCCGTTCGGCGGTTTGCTAGCATGGCTCACTTCCGGCGCGAAGCGGGCGGCCGGTGACAGGCCGGCAGGGGATTGGTAGGGCAGGCGCGATGCACCGAACCCTCACCGCCGGCCTCGCAGCGCTCATCCTCGGGCTCTGCCTCGCCTCCCTCACCCTCGGGCCTGCGCCGATCTCAGCCGCCACCGCCACCCGCGCCCTCGTGCAGGATCTCGGCCCTGCGAGCGTCATCGTGCGGGAGATCCGGCTGCCGCGCACGGTTCTGGCGGTCCTGATCGGCTGGATCTTCGGCCTGACGGGGGCGGCGCTCCAGGGGCTCCTGCGCAACCCGCTCGCCGACACGGCGGTGTTCGGCGCGCCCCAGGCGGCGGCGCTCGGGGCCGTGCTGGTGCTATATTTCGGGCTCGTCGGCGCCCTGTCCTGGGCCCTGCCCGCGGCGGCGATCCTCGGGGCGCTCGCCTCGATCGCTCTCGTCGTCATGGTGGCGGGCCGCGAGACCACCATCGTGGTGCTGGTTCTGTCGGGGCTCGCGGTCGGGAGCCTCGCGGGCGCCGCCACGTCCCTTGCCATCTCGCTGTCGCCGAACCCCTTCGCGGTCACCGAAATTGTGTTCTGGCTGCTCGGCTCCCTCGAGGACCGCTCCAGCGTCCACGTTCTCCTCGCGGCGCCTTTCATCGTCCTCGCGAGCGCGCTCCTCCTTCTTGCGGCGCCGGGCCTCAGGGCCCTCGCCCTCGGCGAGGAGACCGCCGCGAGCCTCGGGGTGCGCGTCGGCCGGCTCCGGCTCATGGTGGTGGTGGCCGCCGCCATCGGCACGGGGGCCTCGGTGGCCGTGGCGGGATCCATCGGCTTCGTCGGCCTCGTGGCGCCGCACCTCGTGCGCCCGCTCGTGGCCCACGACCCGGCCCGCGCCCTCGTGCCTGCCGGCCTTGCGGGCGCGGCCCTGCTCCTTGCCGCCGATTGCGCGGTGCGCGTCATCCCGTCGGGAGCCGAGGTCAAGATCGGCGTGCTGACGGCGCTCCTCGGCGTGCCGTTCTTCCTCTGGATCATCGCGCGCCGGAAGGCGGACCTGGCGGACATCCCGGCATGAGCGCGCTCGCCGCCGTCAATCTTCAGGTGCGCCTCGGCTGGCGCACCGTTCTTCACGGCGTCACCCTCGCCCTCGAACCGGGGCGCCTCACCGCGGTGGTCGGGCCGAACGGCGCCGGTAAGTCGACGCTGGTCCGCGCGCTGGCCGGTCTCGTCGTGCCGTCAGGAGGCGAGGTCACCTGGCGCGGCTCCGCCCTTCGCGCCATGCAGGCGGGCGCCCGGTCGCGCGCCCTCGCCTATCTTCCGCAGGGCGGAACCGTGGCCTGGCCGCTGCCGGTGCGGGACGTGGTGGCGCTCGGGCGCATTCCGCACGGCGAACGTCCGGGCGCATTGAGCCGGGAGGGCGCGGCCGCGGTCGAGCGCGCCATGGCGCAGGTGGGTCTCAAGGGCTTCGAGGGCCGTCCCGTCACCGAACTCTCCGGCGGCGAGCGCGCCCGCACCCTGCTCGCGCGGGCGCTGGCGACGGAGGCTCCCATTCTTCTTGCGGACGAGCCCGTGGCGGCCCTCGATCCGCGCCATCAGCTCATTGTTCTCGACGTCCTGCGCCAGCGGGCGCGGGCCGGCGCCATTGTAGCCGTCGTCATGCACGATCTTGCCCTCGCGGCCCGGTTCGCGGACGCGGTCCTGCTCCTCGACCGGGGCGCCGTCGCGGCGATGGGCCCTCCGGCCGAGGTGCTCACCGAACGTCGCCTTCGCGAGAGTTTCGGCATCGAGGCGCGGGTGACGATGGCGGACGGCGACCTCGTAATCACGGCCCGCGGGCCCTCCTCTGGCCCGGATTTCCCCTGAGCGCAGGGAAGCCGGCCGGAACCGAGCCGTCCGTCGCGGGGCCCGCCTGCGGCGCGGACGCCTGGCCGCGTTGACACCGGGTGGCGTGCGTTCGATACGGCGGACGGGTGTGGGGCATCGTGAGCCGGTGATGAGGCTGTTCAAACGCCAGGACCTCAAGAAGACGCTGATCATTGTGCATGATCTTGTGGCGACGGCTTTGGCTGTTGTCGTCACGTTCTTCGTGCGGTTCGAGGGTGCGCTGCTCGACGAGCGCCTCGTTCATCTCCCCGGTCTCCTGCCCCCGTTCCTTCTCGCGGCAGGCCTCGTCTACTGGTTCTTTCACCTCTACCGCTCGCGCTGGCGCTTTGCCTCCCTGCCGGATCTGTTCAACATCTTCCGCGCCGCGAGCGTGCTTGCTCTCGTTCTGCTGGTGGCCGACTACGTGCTCGTCTCGCCCCAGGCATTCGGCTTCTACTTCTTTGGCAAGATCGCCATCGCGCTCTACTGGCTCGTGCAGATGTTCCTGCTCGGGGGCCCGCGCCTGGCCTTCCGCTACCTGAAATACGCCCGCTCCCGCCACACCCTCCAGCGCGACGCCTCGACCCCCACCTTGCTCCTTGGCCGCGCCTCCGACATGGACGTGATCTTGCGGGCGGTGGAGACGGGGGCGGTCAAGAAGCTCCAGCCCCGGGGCATCCTGTCCTACCGCAACGACGATCTGGGCCAGGCGATCCGGGGCGTGCCGGTGCTCGGCACCTTCGCGGATCTCGAGCAGGTGGTGCAGGACTTCCAGGAGCGGGGCTCCAATATCCGCCGGCTCGTGGCGGCCCCGAGCGCGCTGCAGCCCGAAGCCCAGCCCGACCGGCTGATCGCCCAGGCGCGCCGCCTTGGCCTGCCCCTGTCGCGGGTGACGAGCCTCGGGGAGGGCATGCGCGGGGCCGAGATCGCGCCGCTCGAGATCGAGGACCTGCTCTTGCGCCCCACCGTCGAGATCGACCGGGGGCGGCTCGAGCGCTTCATGCGCGGCAAGCGGGTGCTCGTCACGGGCGGAGGCGGGTCCATCGGCTCTGAGATCTGCGCCCGGGCGGTGGCGTTCGGGGCGAGCGATCTTCTCGTCGTGGAAAGCTCCGAGCCGTCCTTGCACCATGTGCTCGAGACGCCGGCGCTTGCCGAAAGCGAGACGCGGGTCGACGGCGTCATCGCGGATGTGCGCGACCGGCCCCGGATGCTGGAGGTGATGCAGGCCTTCCGGCCCGACGTGGTGTTCCACGCCGCGGCCCTCAAGCACGTGCCCTACCTTGAGGCGAACTGGACCGAAGGGGTCAAGACGAACGTGTTCGGCTCCGTCAACGTGGCGGATGCGGCGGTGGCGGCGGGAGTGTCCACCCTCGTGATGATCTCCACCGACAAGGCGATCGACCCGGTGTCGATGCTGGGGGTGACGAAGCGCCTCGCCGAGATGTACGCCCAGGCCCTCGATGCGGAGATGAGCGGGACGGGCGCCCCGACGCGGCTCATTGCGGTGCGCTTTGGCAACGTGCTCGGCTCGGTGGGCTCGGTGGTGCCCAAGTTCAAGGCCCAGATCGCCCGGGGCGGGCCGATCACCGTCACGCATCCCGACATGGTGCGCTACTTCATGACGATCCGGGAGGCGGCCGACCTCGTGCTCACCTCCGCCTCGCATGCGGGCGGGGAGAGCGGGCAGGGCGCCCCTGACGGGCGGGACGAGCGGGCCTCCGTGTACGTGCTCAAGATGGGTCAGCCCGTACGCATCTACGATCTCGCCGAGCGCATGATCCGCCTCGCGGGCTTCGAGCCTGGCGAGGACATCGAGATTCAGGTCACGGGCACGCGGCCCGGCGAGCGGCTGCACGAGATCCTGTTTGCCCGCGAGGAGCCGATGCTGCAGATCGGCATCGACGGGGTGATGGCGGCAAGGCCCGTCTTTGCCGACCGGGCGCGCCTCGAGGGCTGGCTGGCGGCGCTGTCCCGGGCGGTGGCGGCCGGGAACCGGGCGGGGGCGGAGGCGGTGTTCGAGGAGGCGGTGCCGGAGTTCAGGCGCCGGGCCGAGGCGCAGGCGGCAACGCGCCCGTCTCCCGCGCCAGCCGCGCCAGAGCCTCTCGCGTTGCCACGGCGGGCCGCCAGCCAAGGCGCATGAGCGCGGCAGGACTCGCCACCAGCGAGCCCGCCAGACGCGCGAACTGCTCCTCGCGGCCAGCGAGGCGCGCCGCCAGGGCGAGAAGACCAGCCGGCACCGGCAGGAGCCCGGGCGACCGGCCGAGCCCCGCCCGCAGGGCCGCCACGATCTCCGCCACCGTCACGGGCTCGGGATCGGCCACGATGAAGGGGCGCCGGATCGGGCCGGGGGCGGCCAGAACCGCATCCACGGCCCCGGCCAGGTTCTCGACGGCCAGCACGGAGCGCTTGGCGCGCAGGCCCCCGAGAGGCAGGGGGAGGGCCGACCCGGCAAGGCTCAGCAGGGCCGCCATGTTGCCCTTCACGCCCGGCCCGTAGACGAGCACCGGCCGGAGCGCCACCCAATCGATGCCGACGGAGGCAAGGCCCTCCTCGGCCGCAAGCTTGGAACGGCCATAGGCGTCGGTGGGGTTCGGCGCGTCGTCCTCCGTCAGGATCCCGGCCGCGGTCGGGCCGCTCTGGGCGCGGATGGAGGACAGGAAGACGAAGCGCCGGATGCCGGAGCGCTCGGCCGCCCGGGCAAGGCCGACCGTCGCCTCCGTGTTGATGGCCCGGTAATCGTCCTCCGGCAGGCCCGACATCGCATGGGCGAGCCCGGCCGAGTGGATGATGGCGTCCACGCCCCGCAGGGCGTTCGCCATGTTCTGGGGCGAGGCGATATCACCGATGACTGCGCTGGAGGCCTCGGGCGGCACCTCGGACGGCCGGCGCAGGAGCACCCGCACCCGGTAGCCCCGGTGCGGCAGCTCGCGCAGGAGATGGCGGCCGATGAAGCCGGTGGCTCCGGTGAGCGCGATCAGCGGTGCTGTCATCAGGGCGCCTCGGTCAGGGCAGGAAGGGAGCGGGGGCGCGTGAAGCGCCTCAAGGTCGCGCCGACGAGCGCCGACCCGGTGAGGAGGGCCGCCGCCTGGACCCAGGCCGCCGGCCAGAGCAGGGTCGCGCCGGCCAGCGCCGCAAGCGCGAGGTTGAGCCCGAACACCCTGGCGCTGACGTCGAGTGCCGAAAAGCCGTTATCGGTCGCCCGCTGGTAGAAGTGGGACCGGTGCGCTTCCCAGACCCGCTCGCCGCGGGAGAGCCGGCGCAGCAGCGTGATCGAGGCATCCGCAAGATGGTAGAGCGGCAGGAGGATCGCCGCTGCGAGCGCCCCGCTGGCCGCCAGATGCATGAGGAGCCAGCCGACGATGAGGCCGATGGGCAGGGATCCCACATCCCCGAGAAACAGCTTGGCCACCGGCCGGTTGAACGGAGCAAACCCGAGGAGCGCGCCGCACAGGGCCGCGGCGACCAGCATCGGCGCCGCAGGCAGGCCCCCCGCGACCCCGACGAGCGCGACCGCCGCGGTGACGGGCACCATCCCGGCCGCCGTGATCCAGTCGAGACCGTCCATGAAGTTGACGAGGTTCACGAACCACAAGCCCGCCAGGACGAGGAGGCCGCGCTCCAGCGAGAGCGGAACGAAATCCGGCAGAATGCGCCCGTGGAAGGCCGCAACGACGGCCGCCACCGCAAGGAGTTGCAGGAGGAGGCGGGGCAGGGCCGGAAGCGGGCGGATGTCGTCGATGGCGCCGACGGCCCCGAGCGCAATGGCCGCGCCTGCGAGAACGAGAACGCCAGCATCGAGATCATTGTGAAAGGCGAGGCTCCCGATGCCGACCGCGAGGGCGGCTCCGATAACGGCGATGCCGCCGCCCTGCGGGGTCGGCACCCGGTGGCTGGAGCGGGCATTGGGGCGCGCGAGCGCGTAGCGCACGAGAAGCGGCTTCAGGAGAAGGATGAGGGCCGCCGAGAGCAGGGCGGCCGGAAGGAGCGCGAGGAGGGCGGCGCCGGACATGGGCGCTACTTGCCCGATCCGCAGGCCGCGGGGAAGACCCGATCGGGCTGGCCTATTCGGCGGGGATCTTCGCCGGTTCCACCAAAGGCGCGAGCGCTCCCGCCGCGTGGGGCTCGAAGGACACGGCAAGCCGCTCCCGGGCCACGAAGGCCCCCGGCATCACCTGCTTCATCTCCGCTTCCGTCGCCTCCAGCATGGCGTCGGTATGCCCGGGGTAAAGATGGTAGATCGCCAGGGCTTCGACGCCCGCAGCGCGGCACAGATCGACGCCCTTCTGCCAGGTGGAGTGGCCCCAGCCCTTGCAGCCGACATAGTCCTGTTCGGAGAACATGCCGTCGTAGATCACGAGGTCGGCGGCCTTCACGAAAGCGGTGAGCGCCGGGTCCGGCCAGGGCACCGTATGCTCGAGGTCGCTGATGTAGCAGATCGACCGGCCCGCATGGTTGAACCGGTACCCCGTGGCGCCGCCCGGATGGTTGAGCGGAATGGTCTGCACCTCGATCCCGTCCCGGAAAGTGAGCGTCTCGCCAGCCTTGAAGCCGTGGTGCTCGAAACGGGCAGGAAGCTGGTCCAGGCGGATCGGGAAAATCGGGGGCGAGAACAGGCGGTCGAAGGTGTCGGCCCCGTCGGCTCCGTCGAGGTGCCCGCAATAGGTGTGCATCACCCGGTCGCCCCACAGGATCGCCGGCTTGAAGAAGGGAAGCCCGCCGACGTGATCGAGGTGGAAATGGCTGAAGAGAATGTCGACATCGTTGGGCGCGTCGGTGCCGAGCGAGGCTCCCAAGGCCGAGATGCCGGTACCGGCGTCGACCACGAAGAGCCGAGGGCCGCAGCGAACCTCGACGCAGGGCGTGTGTCCGCCAAAGCCCACGAAGTTGGGTCCGGACGCACAAGTCGAACCGCGAACGCCCCAGAACCGAACCTGGAGCGCCTGGTCAGACGGTATGCCACGCCACATCATCACAGGAGTGTGAACCTTTCCCGTTCCAGCCACTGTGCGCTAGCACACATGCCGTCATCCAACGAGAACCGTTAGGAGCCAACCCGCTCAAGCCGGCATCAGTTCCTCGCTGCGCTGACGGCGCTCCTCGAGGCGAGTGGCGCCCCGTTCGAAGCGGATCACCGCATCGAAGGCGGGACTGTCCATGGTCGCGGTCAGGTCCGAGGTGACGAGGATGAGGCCGCGTCCGACGAGGAACCGCCGCAGGCGCGCAACCAGAGCCTCGGCGGCCGCGGCCGGCAGGCCGTCGAGGGCGCGCTCCACGACGACGACGTCGGGGCGGCGCACGAGGCAGCGCACGAGATCGACCGCGGCGCGCTCGCTCGAGGTGAGGTCGGCGCCCCTGACGTCCACGGGCGTGTCGAGGCCGATGCGCGACACGTCGCGGTCGAGCCCGCGCTCCGTCAGAACCCGGCGCATCACCGCATGCACGGCCGCCTCGGCGCCCGCCTGATCGGAGGCGATGCGGCCGAACAGGAGATTGTCCTGCACGCTTGCCGCCGTGCAGAGCCGGCCCTCGTCGTAGAACTCGATGAAAGGCTGCAGGCTCGTGGGCAGCATGGCGGCGAAGCTTGCCCGTGCCCCGAGGAGCCGGTCCCGCAGGGCGTCGTCGATGAGCCCGAGCCGGTGGCGGCTCTCGCTGTAGCGCAACGCGAGGCCGATCAGGCGCTCGCGGTCGCGGCCCGTGCTGCCGCTTCGCCGCTGCGCGGAGCGCCGCTCCAGAAGATCCTCGAAGAAGGCGCGGTCGCCGGCCGAGAAGAACGAGAAGCGCTGGAAGAGCGGGCTTCCCTCCGGGATGTCGGCGAAGATCTCGGTCATGCTCGCGGCGATCTGCAGGCCGACGGCGGCGAGGGGTTTCGTCAGCTCCTCCGCTTCGAGAACCGCCCGGACGTAAGGATGCGAGGCGAGGTTCGCCTCCCGGAAGGTCGGACCGATGGGCTGCCCGAAGAGCAGGTTCTCCCCGATGGTGGCGTGATGGTTGTACAGCCGCGCGTCGAAGGGATCGACGTAGCGGTCGAGGCCGTCGCGGGCGAGGCCGGCGCGCACCGCGCGCCTCGTCTCGACGATGGCGGCGGCGAGCTTCGGCTCTCGGGCGGGGTCGAAGCTGCCCTCCAGCCCGCGGGCATGGACGAGGCCGTCGAGACCCGCGACCCCGATGGCGTCCGCCAGACGCCCTTCGAGGTCGGTGGCGTCGGCGGGGCAGCCATAGACGAGGTTCTGCCGCAGGGTGCCAGGGATGAGCACGGCTTCCCCGCCCGCATAGGCGATGCGCCGGGCCCGGTCGACGGGGCTCGCCTTCGCGAGGTCCGCGCCCCCGAAGGTGAGGCTGCCGGTCGAGGCATCGAGCTGCCCGCCGATGAGGGCGGCGAGCATGCGGGGTCCCGCCTCTCCATCGCCGAGAAGGGCCACGTGGGCCGGGCAGGTGAAACGCAGGTCGATGCCGGACACGCGGCCGCCGCTCGCCGGATCGTAGGCGGACACGCCCCGCGCCACGAGCGCCCCGGAGCCCGGCAAAGCCGTCGTCCCGACGGCCTGCCCGCGGGCTCGCAGCTGCTCCACGGCCCGGGCCGCCTCGGCAAGGGTCGGGCGGGCCTGGGCCAGATGGTGCAGCCACCCGGCGACCTCGCGCACGCTCCAGGACGCGAGGGCGGCGGCGAGGGCGGCCGCGACGATCCCGCCCGGGCTCCCGGATCCCTGAAGGGCGGCACCCGCGCCGAGCACCGCCAGGGGCGTGAGCATGAGCGCGGCGATGGACAGGCCTTCCACCAGGGCGAGGCGCCGCTCCTGGCCCTTGACGGCCCGCTGCTCGTCCCTGAGCCCGTGCTGCAGGCGGTCACGCTCGAAGGGACCCGTCCCATGGGCCCGGAGCGCCGGCAGGCGGCGCAGGAGATCGGCGAGGAGGCGGTCGACCGTGTTGCCCGCCGTGCCCTGCGCCTGCGCGGCGAGCGCCCGGCTCTCGAGACGAAGGAGGCTCAGCGCCACCGAGAGGGCGAGAGCGAGCGCCATCGCGGCGGCGAGGCGCCAATCCACGAGGGCCGCGAAGGCAAGGCTCACGAGGATGGCGCCGCCCGATTGCACCGGGGTGATGAGGGCCGTGCCGAGCGTCCTGCCGTCGTGCGACAGGGTCTCCCCCGCCATGGCGGCGGCCGCGGCCGCTTCGTCCCGGGCGGAGGGCGGGGCCGCGATGAGGGCGTCGAGGATGTGCCCTCGGATGCGGCCGAGGGCCCGGGCGCCGATCCCGGCCGCGATCCACCGCACCGCCACCATCACCACGGCCATGAGGGCTGGAATCCCCGCGAGGGCCCCGAGCAGGGTCCAGGGGTTGCCCGACGGGTCGTAAGGCCCCCACAGCGCGGGCACGAGGAGGCCGGGCGCGCCTCCGGCGAGAAGCGAATCGACCACGGCGCGAACGGCGTCGAGCCCGGCCATGAGCAGCGCGCCGGCCAGGGCCAGGCAGGCGCCGGCGGCGAGGTGGCGGCTCGGCGCCGCGCTCCAGGCCAGGCGAAGGGGGGTGCGCTCCATGATCTTCGGGTCCTCTCGACGGCGCGAACCTATCCAAGCGCGCCGGTCTTCACCAGGGCCAACCCTCTCGCCATGCCCCTCGGGGGCGCTACATGACGCACCCGATCGCGGGACGGGAGGACGGAACGCTGCCATGAACGCATCGCGCGCTGACGCTCCCGGGCTGCCCGTGGACCCGCTCTTCCAGCTCGTCCTGGACCTGCCCAACCGCCGGCCTGCCGCCGGCCTGCCCCGGCGCCTCAACGGGCTGTTTCGCGAGCTGCAGCAGGAGACGCCGGGCCGCGACCCGGACGAGATCGAGGATCTCATCTGGGCGGTGTGGATTTCCCACGAGGAGCGGGTGGCGGAGGAGACCATGGGCGCGGCCGTGGATGCCATGGCGTCCGGCGAGCTCGACACGGCGCGGCCGCTGCTCGACCGCCTGGTCACCCAATATCCGGGCTGGGCGGAGGCCTGGAACAAGCGCGCGACCCTCGCCTTCATCGAGAAGCGCGACGCCGACAGCTTCGCCGACATCACGCGGGCCCTCGAACTCGAGCCCCGCCATTTCGGCGCGGTGTCGGGCTTCGGCCAGATCTGCCTTCGGCACGGGCATCTCAACGAGGCGCGGGCGGCGTTTCAAGTGGCGCTGTCCCTCAACCCCCACCTGAAGGGCCTGCGCGAACTGATCTCCGATCTCAGCCCCGAGGTGCTGATGCTGCACTAGGGCAAAGCGCCCAGACGCGTCTTGGCCCGCCGGCTCTCGCGTCGGGCCCCGCGCCTGCGCTAGTTTGGACGTCCGGGGGACGGGACGGTCATGCAGGATTTCGGCACCTACGATTACATCATCATCGGCGCGGGATCGTCGGGCTGCGTGCTGGCGAACCGCCTCTCCGCCGATCCGCGCAACCGGGTGCTCGTACTGGAAGCGGGCGGGCGCGACCGCTGGATCTGGTTCCACATTCCCGTCGGCTATCTCTTCGCCATCGGCAATCCGCGCTCCGACTGGATGTTCACGACGGCGGCGGAGCCCGGGCTGAACGGCCGCGCGCTCGCCTATCCGCGCGGCAAGGTGATCGGCGGGTCCTCGGCCATCAACGCCATGATCTACATGCGCGGCCAGGCTGCGGATTACGACGGCTGGCGGCAGCTGGGCCTGAAAGGCTGGGGCTGGGACGACGTTCTGCCGGCCTTCCTGAAGCACGAGGATCACATCGCGCCGCCGAACGAGTTCCATCGCAGCGGCGGCGAGTGGCGCGTCGAGCATCCGCGCCTGCGCTGGGACATCCTCGACGCGGTGCGCGAGGCCGCGGCGGCGGCCGGCATCCGCAAGATCGACGACTTCAACACCGGCGACAACGAAGGGTCGTCCTACTTCCAGGTGAACCAGAGGCGCGGCCGCCGCTGGAGCGCGGCAAGGGGCTTCCTCAAGCCGGCGCTCGGCCGGCCGAATCTGAGGCTCGAGACCGGCGTGCATGTGGAGCGCATCGCGTTCGACGGGCGGCGCGCCAGCGGGGTCGTGTTCACGCAAGGCGGGCAGGTCGTGCAGGCCCGGGCCTCCGGCGAGGTGATCCTCGCCGCCGGCGCTGTGGCCTCGCCGCAGATCCTCGAACTCTCCGGCATCGGGGACGGCGAGAGGCTGCGGAGCCTTGGCCTTCCCGTCCTGCACCACGCCCCGGGCGTCGGCGAGAACCTGCAGGATCACCTGCAGATCCGGCCGATCTACAAGGTGCAGGGCGTGAAGACCCTCAACACGGAATACGCCAAGCTCTGGAAGCGCGGCTGGATGGCGGTGGAATATGCGCTGTTCCGGCGGGGGCCGCTCACCATGGCGCCCTCGCAGGTGGGCGTCTTCGCCAAGTCGTCGCCCGATTACGCGACCGCCAATCTCGAGTTTCACTTCCAGCCGCTCTCCCTCGACAAGTGGGGCGAGGGCCTGCACCCGTTCGGCGCCTTCACGGCGAGCGTGTGCAACCTCCGCCCGTCGAGCCGCGGCAGCATCCACGTGACGGCGCCGGATCATCGCACCCCGCCCTCCATCCGCCCGAACTACCTCTCGACGGACGAGGACCGGCGGGTGGCGGTGGACTCGCTGCGTCTCACCCGGAGGATCGTCGAGCAGGCGCCCCTCGCCCGCTATCGGCCGCAGGAGTACAAGCCCGGCGCGCACCTCACCTCCGACGACGAGCTCGTGGCGGCGGCGGGCGATCTCGGGACCACGATCTTCCATCCCGTGGGCACGGCGAAGATGGGCGTCGAGACGGATCCGCTGGCGGTGCTCGACGAGCGGCTGCGCGTGCGCGGGATCGACGGGCTAAGGGTCATCGATGCCTCCGCGATGCCGCGGATCACCTCGGGCAACACCAATTCGCCGACCGTCATGATCGCCGAGAAGGGCTCGGCCATGGTGCTCGAGGATGCGCGCCGCTGACAGCCTGCCGCGCGACATCTCCCGCCTTGCGGCGGAGACCCGTTCGGCGCGAGGTTCGGCGGATGAGTGATTCGTTGAAAGTTGCCCGGGAGGTGCCGTCTCCCTGGCCGCAGGACGGGCGGCAATCGCCGGTGGCTGCGGGCGTGCAGCGGGGCGTGCGGCGCCTCTTCGCGCAGCTCGGCCATGTGACCCTGCCCGAGTTCACGCTGGCGAACGGCCGGCGCGCCGACATCATTGCGCTCGGGCCCGACGGCTGCCTCACCATCGTGGAGATCAAGTCGAGCGTGGCGGATTTCAGGGCCGACCAGAAATGGCCGGACTACGAGCCCTTCTGCGACCGGTTCTACTTCGCGGTGCCCGAGACCCTGCCGCTCCACATCCTGCCGGAGGACCGGGGTCTGATCCTGGCGGATTCGTTCGGCGCGGCGATCGTCCGAGAGGCGCAGCACCATGCGCTTGCCGGCGCCCGCCGCAAGGCCGTAATGCTGCGCTTCGCCCATATGGCCGCCGGCGCGCTCCAAGCCATGGCCGATCCCGACGCGGTGGCGGACGGGCGGCTGTAATCCTCGACGCTTCGGGCGGAGGAAGCGCCGCGCTCAGCGCGGCGCGCGTTTCGCGAGGATCCGCTGCAGGGTGCGGCGGTGCATGTTGAGGCGGCGGGCCGTCTCCGAGACGTTGCGGCCGCACAGCTCGTAGACGCGCTGGATGTGCTCCCACCGCACGCGGTCCGCCGACATCGGGTTGTCGGGCGGCAGGGCACGCTCGCCGGGCTGGGCCATGAGGGCGGCGTGAATCTCGTCCGCATCGGCGGGCTTGGCGAGATAGTCGAAGGCGCCCATCTTCACGGCCGTCACGGCCGTCGCGATGTTGCCGTAGCCCGTGAGGATGACGCCGCGGGCGTCCGGACGGCGCTCCTTCAGCCGTTCGATCACATCGAGGCCGTTGCCGTCGCCAAGGCGCATGTCGATCACCGCGAAAGCCGGCGCTTCGGCCTCGATCGCCGCGATGCCGTCCGCGACGCTCTCGGCAACGCGCACCATGTAGCCGCGGCCTTCCATGGCGCGGGCGAGGCGGGTCGAGAACGGGCGGTCGTCGTCAACGATCAAGAGGCTCTTGTCGGCGCGCGCCTCGAACGCCGCCGGGGACTCGGCCATCCGAACATCTCCTTGCGTCACGGGACGCTCCTTTGGTCATGAGGCTTTCGGTCTGAAAGCCTTATATAGGAACGGTTTGGCCGTTCGTTAGAGGTTCGCCCCTCGCGGGCTGCGGCAAGGTTGCCGCACCTCGTTCAAACGCGTGGCGCGGCCAAACGATCCGCGCGACGGCGCCCGTTGCGGGGGGCGGCACGTTGCTGAGGGTGAGCTGCGCGCCCGACCGCTCGATCAGCGTTTTGGCGATGAAGAGGCCAAGGCCAAGGCCCGTGCCCTCCTCTTCGTCCTTGCGCTGGCGCTTGGCGGCGCTGCGCGTCGAGACGTAAGGCTCGCCGACCCGCAGCAGCACCTCCGGCGCGTAGCCCGGGCCGTCGTCGCGGATGTCGAGGCGCACCTCGTCCCTTGTCCAGCGCGCCGCGACCGTCACCCGCTCGGCCGCGAAGTCCACCGCATTGTCGAGGATGTTGGAGAGACTGTAGACCACGCCCGGGTTGCGCCGGCCCATCGGTTCGGGCTGAGGTCCTTCCGCGATCACTTCGACGTCGAAGCCCAAGGATCGATGCGGCTGCACCAGCTCCTCGATGAGGTGCTGAAGCGAGATCGTCTCGAGGAAGCCCGAACCGTCGTCGCCCATGGAGGAGAGCTTCGTCAGGATCGTCCGGCAGCGCTCCACCTGCTCCCGAAGGAGGCGCAGGTCCTCCTTGGCCGGCCCCTCCTGCGGAAACCCGTGGTCGAGTTCTTTCGCGACGAGCGCGATGGTGGCGAGCGGCGTGCCGAGCTCGTGCGCGGCCGCCGCGGCAAGGCCGTCGAGCTGGGTGAGGTGCTGCTCGCGGGCGAGCACGAGCTCGGTGGCGGCAAGGGCCTGGGCGAGCTGGCGCGCCTCCTCGGCGACGCGCCAGGCATAGATCCCCGTGAAGGCCGTGCCGAGCAGGATCGCGGTCCAGATTCCCGTCACGTAGACGAAGGGCAGTTCGAGGCTCTCGCCCGGAAACCACGGCATCGGGCGATGCACCAGAACGAGCAGCGTCGCGCAGCCCACCGCCAGAAGCCCGAGGCCGAGCGTCCGTTCCGGCGGGAGCGCCGTCGCGGAGATCAGCACCGGCGCCAGGAAGAGCATCGAGAACGGGTTCTGCAGGCCGCCCGTGAGGTAGAGCAGAGCGGCGAGCTGCAGGGTGTCGAAGGCGAGGAGCCCGGTCGCCGGATTGTCGCCGAGCCTGTGGCTCGCGGGATAGCGGATGCGCAAGGCGAGGTTGACCCAGGCCGACGCCCCGACGACGAAGAAGCACAGGCCGAAGGGCAGGGGAAAGCCGAACCCGAACTGCACGCCCAGCACCGCCGCGGCCTGGCCCGTGATCGCGAGCCAGCGCAGGCGCACCAGGGTATCGAGGCGAAGGTGACGCGCGTCCTGTGCCAGGTCCATCGGATGGGGGTGAGGCATGGTCGAGAGAATAGGGCCTGTCCGGCACCCTCCTAGGGGCTAAGGACCCCTCTTCCACCGGGAAACGGGTCAAAAAAGCCACAGCCAAGCCTTTAAAGGCTGTTAAGCCCTATGGCCCATTGTCAAGCATTGCTGGAACTTTAGGCTTGAGGTGACTGTTTGTTGACCGCCGGTCCCGGCTCGCAGCGCATCCGCGAGATCCTCGGCACCCGCACCCGGGGAACGCCATGAACCTTGCCTATTACTGGTACGACGCCGCGCATTTCATGCTGTCCCCGGCCCGGGCCGCCAGCGAGAGCACCCGGCTCTTCTTCGAGAACCCCATCAATCCGCTGACGAACACGGCCTACGGCCGGACGGTCGCGGCGGCCTGCGAACTCTTCGAGCGCACCACCCGGCGCTACGCCAAGCCGGAATTCGGCCTGAAGACCACCCAGGTGAACGGCGAGGCCGTCGCCGTCACCGAGCGAATCGTCTGGGACCGCCCGTTCTGCCAGGTGATCTCCTTCGACCGGGCCTTCCGCCGCCCTGTCGAGCAGCCGAAGCTCCTCGTGGTGGCGCCGATGTCCGGCCACTATGCCACCCTGCTCCGGGGGACGGTCGAGGCCTTCCTGCCGACCCATCAAGTGATGATCACCGATTGGGCCGATGCCAGCATGGTACCGCTGGTGATGGGCCGGTTCGACCTCGACGACTACATCGACTACCTCATCGCCATGTTCCGGGACCTCGGGCCGGATCTGCACGTGATGGCGGTGTGCCAGCCCTCCGTGCCGGTCATCGCCGCTATCGCCCGGATGGAGGCCGAGAACGACCCGGCGACCCCGCGCTCTATGACCCTCATGGGCGGGCCCATCGACACCCGCCGCTCGCCCACCGCCGTGAACGAGCTCGCCCAGAAGCGCGGCATCGAATGGTTCGAGAAGAACTGCATCGTGAAGGTTCCGCCGGCCCATCCCGGCGTCTGGCGGGATGTCTATCCGGGTTTCCTCCAGTTGTCCGGCTTCATGGCCATGAATATCGACCGGCACATGAACGCCCATTACGAAATGTTCAAGCATCTCGTTCAGGGCGACGGCGATTCGGCCGAGAAGCATCGCGAGTTCTACGATGAATATCTCGCCGTGATGGATCTCACGGCCGAGTTCTACTTGCAGACGGTCGATACGGTCTTCGTTCGACATGCCCTGCCGAAGGGCGAGATGATGCACCGCGACAAGCCGGTGGATCTGACGGCGATTCGGCGCTGCGCCATCATGGCGGTGGAAGGGGAAAAGGACGACATCTCGGGCGTCGGCCAGACCCTGGCGGCCCACGACCTCACCCCTAACCTCCCGTTAACCAAGAAGGTTTACCATCTTCAGAAATCGGTGGGCCATTACGGGGTGTTCAACGGATCCCGGTTCCGCAAGGAGATTGCGCCCCGGATCGCCGATTTCATCCTCGCCAACAGCCGGGACGAGGCCGTCCGGACCCCGTCAAGACCCCGCCTGCGCTCGGTCTAAATCAGCGCCAGCGGCAAACAGCGGCGCTGACAAACCGGGTCCGATCCGGCTACATTGCCGGAATGAGACCCGCCCTGTTCCGCCGCGTACCCGCGGATCCGATCCAGCTCGATGTCGCCCATGAGGGCCACCAGTTCCAGGTGGCCCTGCGCCGGCGCTCGACGGCGAAACGCATCACCCTGCGGGTGTCCAACGCCACCGGCGAGGTGGTCCTGACGGTACCGGAGCGGACCGAGTTCCGGACGGCTCAGCGCTTCCTCGATTCGCACGGCGACTGGATCCTCACCCGCCTCGCCAACGTGCCCAAGCGCGTCGTGTTCGAGCCCGGCGCGTCGGTGCCCCTGCGTGGGGTCCCGCACAAGGTGGTGCATCTCGCCAAGCTCCGAGGCGCCACCCAGGCCATGCGCGACCTGAAGGGCGACCCGGTCATCGCGGTCTCCACCGACCTGCCGCACGTGCCCCGGCGCGTGCGCGAGTTCCTGGAGGCGGAAGCCAAGCGGGACCTCACAGCCGCCGTCCAGCGGCACACGGCGGCGCTCGGCGTCGCCGTCAGGCGCATCACGGTGCGCGACACGACGAGTCGCTGGGGCTCGTGCTCGGCGCGGGGCACGCTCAGCTTCTCCTGGCGCCTCATCATGGCGCCGCCCTTCGTGCTCGATTACCTCGCCGCCCACGAGGTCGCGCACCTGCGCGAGCTCAACCACTCCCACCGCTTCTGGCGCCTCGTCTACGATCTGTGCCCGCGCACCGACGAGGCGGAGCGCTGGCTCAAGCACCACGGCAGCGGCCTGCACCGGTTCGGGTGATCGCCCTGCCAGCTCGGAACGCCGCCCGCTGTCATTCCGGGACGGCGGAGCCGGGCCCGGAACCCATAAACGCCAACGTGGCTAGGTTCACGCGCACGTTGATCAGGCCGTGCCTGATCAGGGAAACCCCATGTTTATGGGTTCCGGGCTCGCCTGCGGCGCCCTGGAATGACAGGTAGGGGTCATGCTCAAGCCCGATACCCTCGCCATGACGGCGGCCCTGGCGCTGCTGACCGCGCTCGGCCCCCTCTCGACCGACATGTACCTGCCCTCGCTGCCGGCCATCGCGGCGGATCTCGGCGCGACGACCGCCGGCGCGCAGCTCACCCTGTCGGCCTTCCTCCTGGGCTTTGCGGTCGGGCAGTTCGTCTACGGCCCCGTCTCGGACCGGGTGGGGCGAAAGCCCGTTCTGCTCTTCGGGCTCGGGCTCTTCCTCCTCGCCAGCGTCGCCTGCGCCCTCGCGCCCACCATCGAGACGCTCGTCGGGGCGCGGTTCGTCCAGGCCCTCGGCGCTTCGGGACCGATCGTGCTCGGCCGCGCCATCGTGCGCGATCTCTACGAGGGAGCCAGAGCCGGTCGCGAGCTCTCCCGCATGGGCACCATCATGGGCGTGGTGCCGGCCGTGGCTCCGGTTTTCGGGGGCCTTCTCCACGAGGCCTTCGGCTGGCGCGCCAACTTCGTCGCCACCCTCGTGTTCGGGGCCGCGCTCGCGGGCCTCGTGTGGGCGCGTCTGCCCGAGACGATCCGCGCGAAAGCGCCCGAGCGCATCTCGTTCGCGGTGATCCTGCGCGGCTTCGGCCGCCTCCTCGCCCATCCAGGCTACCGGGTCTACGTCGCTCTTTCGGCGCTCACCTATGGAGGCCTCTTCGCCTTCATCTCGGGATCGTCCTTCGTCCTTCAGGGGGTCTACGGCCTCGGCGAGATCGCCTATGGCTTCTCCTTCGCCTTCGTGGTGGTCGGCTTCATGACCGGCACCACCCTCGCCCAGCGCCTCGTCACCCGTCTCGGCCTCGACCGCACTATTCGAGCCGGTGTCGCGGCGCTCGCTACGGGCGGCGGGCTGATGCTGGCGCTCGTCGCCGCGGGCGTGCCGTCCTCCCTGGCGGTCACGGCGCCCATGGCGCTTTACGGCGTGGGCGTCGGCCTCACCCTGCCGCAATCGATGGCCTCCGCCATGATGCCGTTTCCGGACCGGGCCGGGGCGGCCTCGTCGCTCCTCGGGATCTGCCAGATGACCTTTGCGGCGCTCCTCGGCATCGGCGTCGGGCAGGCCTTGGGCGCTTCCGCCCTGCCGCTTCCCCTCGCCGTCGCTGCCGTGGGCGGCCTCGCCCTCGTGCTGTTCCTCTCCACCGCCCGGGCCAGAGCCGCGACCTAAAGCCCGAAGAGGCGCTCGAAGAAGTTGCGCTGCTGACCCGTGGCGGGCGGCGTCCAGCCGTCCCGCGTCTGCGCCAGGGTGGTGCGGCCGCCGCCCGCCACCATGTCGCCCGGCACCGGCGCGCCGCCGACGCCCGGCAGCGGCACGGGCGTCTTGCCCTTCAGCGCCGCCGTCATGAAGTTTTCCCAGATTTCCACCGGGAGGTTGCCGCCCGAAACCTTCTTCGTCGGGTCGCTGTCGTCGTTGCCGAGCCACACGCCGGCAACGAGGGTGCCGGTATAGCCCACGAACCAGGCGTCGCGGAATTCCTGGGTGGTGCCGGTTTTGCCGGCCGCCTCCCAGCCCGGGATCGCGCCCTTCTTGGCGGTGCCGATGACGAAGGTCTGGTGCAGCATGTCGTTCATCATGGCGGCGATGCCGGGATCGATGACGCGCCCGAGGCTGCCGGCGCCCGGCCGGCGGTAGATCACCCTGCCGTCCGTGGTCTTCACCTGCGCGATGGCGTAGGGCACGACGCCGATGCCGCCGTTGGCGAAGGCCGCGTAGGCGCTCACGAGTTCGAGGGGCGTCACCTCGGAGGTGCCGAGGGCAAGCGAAGCGTTGGCCTGGAGCGGCGAGAGGATGCCGAGCCGCTGCGCCGTCTGCACCACGGCCTTCGGGCCGACTTCCACGCCGAGCTTCACCGCCACCGTGTTGAGGGAGAGCGCGAGCGCGTCCCGCAAGGTGACGGCGCCGCGGTAGTCGCGGGAATAGTTCTCGGGCGTCCAGCCGCGGATGTTCACCGGGCTGTCGTCCCGCACCGAATCGGGGGTGAGCCCGCGCTCGAGGGCCGTCAGGTACACGAAGGGCTTGAAGGCGGAGCCCGGCTGCCGGTGGGCCGCCGTGGCGCGATTGAATTGGCTCGCATCGTAGTTCCGGCCGCCGACGAGGGCTTTGAGCGCTCCCCCGGGCTCCATCGCCACCATGGCGCCCTGGCTCACCGCGTAGCGCTGCCCCTTGCCGTTGAGTTCGTCGACGAGGGCGCGCTCCGCCGCCTGCTGCATCGCCGGATCGATGGTGGTGGTGACGATCACGTCGGTCTCGATGGTGCCCACGTAATCGTCGAGCACGTCCATCACGTAGTCGGCCGCGTAATTGGCGGAGCCTGCGCCGTTGGACCGGGCGGCCTGGGCGGGCGCGCCGAGGGCGGTCTTCGTCATGCCGGGGGTAATGAAGCCGAGTTCGCTCATGGCGGCGATCACGAGCTCCGCCCGGTTCTGCGCCGCATCCGGATTGCGGTTGGGCGCGAGGCGCGAGGGCGCCTGCACGAGCCCTGCCAGAACCGCCGCCTCGGCGAGCGACACCTGCCGGGCCGACTTGCCGTAATAGCGCTGCGCCGCGGCCTCGACGCCATAGGCGCCCGAGCCGAAATAGACCCGGTTGAGGTAGAGTTCGAGGATCTCGGTCTTCGAGTAGTTCCGCTCGAGCCAGAGCGCGAGGATCGCCTCCTGGATCTTGCGCGAGGCGGTGCGCTCCTGGGTCAGAAACAGGTTCTTGGCGAGCTGCTGGGTCAGGGTCGAGCCGCCCTGCAGGCCGCCGCGCGAGGTGAGATTACGGACGATCGCGCGGCCGATGCCGACGGGATCGACCCCGAAATGGTCGTAGAAGCGGCGATCCTCGATGGCGACGAACGCCTTCGGCAGATAGGGCGGCAGCTCCTTCAAGGTGACCGTGCGGCCGCCGGTCTCGCCCCGGTTGGCGAGCAGGGAGCCGTCGCTCGCCAGGATGGCGATGTTGGGCGGCCGCTTCGGTACGGCGAGCTGGTCGATGGGCGGCAGGCGCGCGGCGTAGTAGGCGACGACCCCCGCAACGGCGATGAAGCCCCACAGGCCGATCACGACCGTGCCATAGACGATCCGCCCGCCGAGCGAGCGGCGGCGCTTGTGCGTCTGGTGTCCCACCGGGCGTGGCTCCTCGTCCGCTTCGGGTGCGGGGCGTCGCCGGCCGCGGAGGACCTCGCCCCCGGCGCGGTCGTCCGGGGAGAGGCCGAAATCGAGTTCGCCCGCGCCGTCCTGCGGGTCCGATGCCTTGCGTTCCCGGCGCCCCTTCGCCATCGTCGTCCCTGCACCCCGTCCGCCGGTCGAAGGCCGGCTCGGGGGCTGACCAAGGGGTACATTCGAGCGGTTTAAGGGGCAGTTAAGCCTCCAGGAGCGGAACACCCCGATTCGGGCCGCGTTCGGCTCCCATGGATCCTTATTTCGTCGTTCTGGCCGGCTTCGGCGCGGTGGTCCTGCTCACCGCCTGGCTACCGATGCTCCTCAAGGAGCTGCCGCTCTCCCTGCCGATCTTCTGCGTGGCCCTCGGCGCCGCGGTGTTCGCCATCCCCGACGTGCCGGGCACGGCCTATCACCCCATGGACTATCTGCCGGCCGTGGAGCGGCTGACGGAACTCGTCGTCATCATCTCGCTCATGGGCGCAGGCCTGAAGATCGACCGGCCGTTCCAATGGCATCGCTGGCGCATCACCTGGCGCATGCTCGGCATCGCCATGCCGCTCACCATCGTGGCGCTCACCCTCCTCGGCCAGTGGCTTCTCGGCCTCGGACTCGCCACCGCGATCCTGCTCGCCGCCGCCCTCGCGCCCACGGACCCGGTGCTGGCGAGCGACGTGCAAGTGGGCGGGCCGGGGGAGGGACAGGAGGACGAGGTGCGCTTCGCCCTAACCTCCGAGGCCGGCCTCAACGACGGCCTCGCCTTCCCGTTCGTCCACCTCGCCATCGCGCTCGCCCTCGCCTCGCAGACGGGCGAGCCCTGGTTCGGGGAATGGCTCTCCGTGAAGGTCGTCTGGAAGATCCTAGCCGGGATCGGCGTCGGCTATCTGGTTGGCCGCGGCCTCGGCTGGCTCACGTTCCATCTGCCCAACCGCGCCAAGCTGTCCCGCACGGGCGACGGCTTCGTGGCGCTCGGCATTACGTGCCTCGCCTACGGGGTCACCGAGATGGCCCAGGGCTACGGCTTCCTCGCCGTATTCGTGGCCGCCCTGGCGCTTCGCTCCGCCGAGCGCGGGAGCGCCTATCACCAGAAGCTTCACGACTTCGCCGAGGAGCTGGAGCGGCTCCTCATGATGGTGCTGCTCGTGATGCTCGGCGGCGCCATGTCGGGCGGCGCCCTCTTCCGCGCGCTCACCTGGGAAGGGGTGGCCTTCGCGCTCCTCGCGATCTTCCTCGTACGGCCGCTCTCCGGCTGGATCGGCCTTGCGGGCGCGGGCTGCCCGACCTCCGAGCGCGCCATCATCAGCTTCTTTGGGATCCGCGGCCTCGGCACCCTCTACTACCTGGCCTACGGGCTCAACCACGCGACCTTCGAGGTGCCGGATGCGCTCTGGAGCACGGTCGGGCTGACCATCCTGCTCTCGATCGTGATGCACGGGATGACCGTGACGCCCGTCATGCGACGGCTCGATCAGCAGGCGCGGCGTAAGCGCTCGCGCGGCGAGCGCCCGATCGCCCCCGACGATCTGAAGGGGGCGACGGTCTCCGCCCTCGCTCCGCCCCCGCGAGGGTAGGACGCGCTACTCAGCCGCGAGCGGCAGCTCTCCCGTTTCGGGATCCGCCCGCGCGATGTCGCGCACCCGGGCGAGATCCGTGAGGAAGGCCTGATAGGCCTCGCGCTTCGTCGCCTCGTCGGGGAGCCGCAGCAGGTAGCTCGGGTGGACGGTGATGTAGCCGTGATAGCCCGCAAGCTCACCCCGGCCGCGAGCGCGGGTGATCGGCGTCTGCTTGCCGGTCAGCGCCAGCACGGCGGTGGCCCCGAGGGCCACGACGAGCTTCGGGCGGACGAGCTCCAGCTCCTTGATGAGCCAGGGCCGGTAGTGCTTCACCTCGCCGGAGGTGGGCTTGGCATGTATGCGCCGCGTGCCCCGCTGCTCGAACTTGAAGTGCTTCACCGCATTCGTCAGGTAAGCCTCATCGCGGGGTATGCCCACCTCGGCCATGGCCCGCGACAAGAGCTTGCCGGCAGGGCCCACGAAGGGCCGGCCCTGCAGGTCCTCCTGATCGCCGGGCTGCTCGCCCACGAACACGATGTCGGCCGCGGCGGGTCCCTCGCCGAACACCGCCTGGGTCGCGCCGGGCACCAGCGGGCCGGCCTTCGCGATGATCGCGTTCAGCTCCTCCAGGTTCCTCGGCTCCTGATCCCACATCCGCTCGAGGGCGGCGTCCGGGTTGCGCTTTGCCGGCATGGTGGCCTCCTGTTCGATCATGCGGGTAACGCGCTGGGGCGCGGTTTGGATGAGCGACGGAATCGACAGCGCCTCCGGCATGTTCTTCCAGTATTTCTTCGGCATCTCCGCCCGCATGGCGGTGGGGTTCACGCGGGCCGGGTTGAAGATGCTTTCGTAATAGCTCCGCCAGCCTTCCTCGAAGGCGTCCGCGGCGGGCGCATCCTCCTGGCGCGCGGGCGGCCCGGGATGCAGCCTGACGCCGTCCCAGCGCAGGGATCCCGCCGGCGTCAGGATCGCCCAGTCTAGGGAGCGGAAACGGTCGATGAAGAAGGGCGCGGCCGCATCGAGGATGTGATGCTCAGGCTCGAACCACGCGACGAAGCGCTCGCCGTCATGGGTGTCGAGCCGCCGAAAGCGCAGGAAGGCGTGCATCTTGTGAATGTCGCGGCGCACGCTGCGGGCCATGAGGTCGAGCCGGTGCACGAGCGGGTCGCTCGCCACTTCCAGGAGCTCGCGTTCGCCGTTCAGCACCCGCCAGACGAGCTGATAGAGGAGGGCGTAGCGCTGCGCGTCCTTGTGGCAGACGGTAAGGCCGATCACGTCGGCGACGGCCCGCGGCAGCGCCACGGGCGGGGCCTCCGCCGCCCCTTCGCCGCCGAACAGGTCCGGCGCATCCGCAATGTCGAACACCACGTGTTGCGGGGCGAGTTCTTCCGCCGTCAGCGTGCGCACCGCCCGCCGGAAGCCGTCGAGATCGGCGCCGTCCTTGAGGGTGATCCGGCGAAGGCTCATGCGAAGAGGCTCAGCTGTTCGGGCCGCTCCACGAGCCGCTCGCGCAAGTCGACGCGGTCGAGGGAGGCCTTGGGCGTGTGGTCGGCCGCAACCAGAAACGGGCGCGCGCGCTTCAAGCCGGAAGTCAGGCGCGCGACGTCGTCGAGGCGCAAGGTGGCGTGCTTGCGCGCCATCAGGATTTTCTCCACCGCCCGCGCGCCGAGGCCCGGCACCCGCAGCAGCATCTCGCGATCGGCCGTGTTCACGTCGACGGGGAAGCGGTGCCGGTTCTTCAGCGCCCAGGCGAGCTTCGGGTCGACGTCGAGGTCGAGCATGCCCTCCTCGCCGGACGACGCGATCTCCTCCACGTTGAAGCCGTAGTACCGCAGGAGCCAGTCGGCCTGATACAGGCGGTTCTCCCGCTGCATGGGCGGGGGCTTCAGCGGCAGGATCTGGCTCGAATCCGGGATCGGGCTGAAGGCCGAGTAGTAGACGCGGCGAAGATCGTAGTGCTGGTAGAGCGTCGCGCTCTTTCGCAGCACGTCCGCATCCGTGGTGGCGTCCGCGCCCACGATCATCTGGGTGGACTGCCCAGCGGGCGAATAGGCGCGCCGCTCCTCCTTGGCCTCCTGGATGCGCTCGCCGATCTGGGCCATCGCGCCTTCGATGGAGGCGCCGTCCTTCTCGGGCGCGAGGGTGGCGAGGCTCGTCTCCGTCGGCAGTTCGAGATTGATCGACAGGCGGTCCGCCCAGAGGCCGGCCTCCTCGATGAGCCAGGGGCTCGCCTCCGGAATGGTCTTGAGGTGGATGTAGCCGCGAAACCCGTGATCGCGCCGCAGCTTCTTCGCCACCAGCAGCATCTGCTCCATCGTGTAGTCTGGCGAGCGGATGATGCCGGAGGACAGAAACAGTCCCTCGATATAGTTGCGCTTGTAGAACTCCACCGTGAGGGTGACCACCTCGTCGACCGAGAACCGGGCGCGCTTCACGTTGGAGGAGCGCCGGTTCACGCAGTAAGCGCAATCGAACAGGCAGTAGTTCGTCAGCAGGATCTTGAGCAGCGAGACGCAGCGCCCGTCGGGCGTGTAGGCGTGGCATATGCCGGCGCCGGTGGTCGAACCGAGCTCCCCCACATCGGCCTTGCGCTTCGGCGCCCCGGACGACGCGCAGGAGGCATCGTACTTCGCCGCATCCGCCAAGATCCGCAGCTTCTTCGCCAGCTTCTCGTCCATGAGGCCTTCGCTTCTGTGTTCGTGATATGTTCTAGCGCAGTTCCTGCCCTAAGGGCAGTGGGCGAAGGGGCGCAGGCGAGACCTTTGCAGGCGTCAGGGGGTGGGCGTGTTGGCGCGGTCAGGGCTTGCCGAGGTGCCCTGGACCGCCCTCGTCCTTAGAGACGCTTCGCTGACGCGAAGCCCTCAGGATAAGGGCTGGGGGGCTGCCACTCTCAAGCTCTCAAGCACCCTCTTACCCTCATCCTGAGGAGCCGCGGAGCGGCGTCCCGAAGGAGGTTTCAGGGAACGCGGGAGGCGCTACGGGTCTCTCCTCCCCCTTGAGGGGAGGAGTTGGAGGTGGGGGGCGTGCCGGATGAGGCGCTCAGCCACACGCGGCCGCCACCCCCACCCCGCACCCCTCCCCTCAAGGGGGAGGGGCATCAGCAGCGTCGCGCTCTTCTGAGGAAGGCCCTGCAGGGTCAAACCCATTTATTTCGGCCTTCGAACGCGTCCCTTAGGTGAAAGTCCCCTACGCCAGCTCGAAATTCATGGTGATCTCGGCGTTGAGCACCTTCGACACGGGGCAGTTCTTCTCCGCGGCCCGGGCCGCCTCCTCGAACTTCGCCCGGTCGATGCCCGGGATCGTGGCGCGCAGCGTCAGGGCGGATTTCGAGATCGTGAACCCGCCGCCCTCCTGGACGAGCGTGACGGCGCATTCCGTGGCGAGCTCCTGGGGCGTGATCCCGGCGCCCTGGAGCTGGAAGGCGAGGGCCATGGTGAAGCAGCCCGCATGGGCGGCGGCGATGAGCTCCTCGGGATTCGTGCCGGGCTCGGTCTCGAAGCGCGTCTTGAAGGTGTAGGGCGTCGAGGACAGGATGCCGGAGTCGGTGGTGAGGTGGCCGGAACCGTCCTTGCCGGTGCCCTGCCAGACGGCGCGTGCTTTGCGGATCATCGTGGTCTCCCTTGTGGTGCCGGGGTGAAGCTAGGGCGTTTCCGCCGAACGCAAGCTCCCCGTCAGGGAAGGATGCCCGCGTCCTGCGGCTCGCCGTCGATCACCCGACGCACGACGTCGAAAGGAAAGCCCGCGCGGGCCATGGCGGCAAGGTCCTTGTCGCGCGCGCCCTCGCGTTCGCGCAGGCGGTAGGGGCCGAGCTTGCGCCGGCGCGCGAAGGCATGCGCGGCCGCCTCCTCGTCGCCCTCCTCGCCGTCGAGCGCTTCCGCGATGGTGCCCCGGTCGATCCCCTTCTGCGCCAGCTTGGCGCCGATCGCCCGGGCCGAGCCGCCCCGCCGGCGAAGCGTCGACACCCGGGCGGCCGCATAGCGGGTATCGTCGACGAGGCCCGTGCGCAGGCTCTTCGCCACCACCTCGTCGACGAGCGGCAGGAAGGGCTCCGCTTCCTCGCCGCGCAGGCGGCAGCGCTTCTCGACCTTGCGCCGGAGCACCCGGCGCAGGTTTTCCGAGGAGGAGGCGTAGCGCTCGAGATAGGCGAGGGCCGCCCGCTGCAGGTAGGCCTCCGTCACGGGGCGCGGCGGCTTGCGCTCCCCGGCCTGCGCGGGCGCCCTCACGAGGGTCCGACGGGCGCCGTGACGCCGCCCCGGGTCTCGGTTCGCGCCGTCTCGACCTGCCCCCTTCGCTGCAGCTGAAGGGCCATGAACCAGCACAGGGCGGCCCAGGCCGCTCCCACGCACCAGCCCGCGAGCACGTCGGAGGGCCAGTGGACGCCGAGATACACCCGGCTCATGCCGACGAGCAGGGTGATCAGGATGGACAGCCCCACCACCAGCGCCTTGACGCGCCGCTGGCGCTGCACCCGGGCGAGGAGCGCGCCGAGGGTCAGGTAGCTGATGGCCGACAGCATGGCGTGGCCGCTCGGAAAGCTCGCCGTGTAGATCCGCGTCCCATGCGGCACGAGATCGGGTCGCGGCCGCTCGAAGCCGAACTTCAGGGCCGTCGAGAGGAGCGCGCCCCCGGCGATGGCCGCGAGGACGAGGAGCGCGGCGTGGCTCTTTCGCGCCATGAGGAGCCCCGCCACCACCGCCACGGTCATGATCGTGAGAATGGCGTAGCCCCCGAGCCCGGTCACGTCCCGGGCGGATTCCTCAAGCCATGTCGGGCCGATCGGATCGGCAAGGTCGGCCGGGTTGCGGAGCGCCAGCAGGATGGAGCGGTCGAAACTCGCCGTCTCGCCCTCCACCACGTCGTCGGCGAGCTCGACGAACGCCCAAGCAAAGAGGCTCACGGCGGCAAGGGAGAGCAAAGGGCCAAGCTCGTTGAGGCGAAGACGCAGCGCGAGACGGGTCGCGGGAGCAAGAAGAGCGTTCATGACGGCGAAGATGGGACGCCATGCTCAAGCCGGCAACTGGCCCGTCAGGTCCAGTAGAGGATGCGCCCGCCCGGCAGGCGCCGCGGCACCTCGGCCTCGAAGAAGGCCCGCATCTCGCCCATGACGTCCGGCGTGTAGACGTATTTCAGCGAGCCGAACTTGGTGCGCTTCTTCGACCGGGTCTCCTCCGCCATGTCGAGGCTCGATCCGGGATACCAGCCGGTGAGCACGTCCTTGGAGCCGGGTGTGAACCGGTGCGTGATGAGTTCGACCGTGAGGTCCGGGTCCGGTGCGCCCTCGAGCGCGCGGGCGGCGTCGTCGAGCAGGGCGCCGTAGGCCTCCCGCCAGCCCTCCACCGGCATAATGGGCGCCACCGTGAGCCCGACCCGGTACCCTGCCAGGGTCATGCGGCGCATCGCCTGGAGCCTTGCATCGAGCGAAGCCGTCCCGCCTTCGAAGCGCAGCGCCGGACGGGCGTTGACGGAGACGCGGATGCGCGTGCGGTGACCGTGGGGGAGGTCGAGCAGGGGCTCGATCGCATCGAACTTCGTGGTGAAGCGCAACTGCACGGGCGCGTCCCAGGACCCGAAATGGCGGATCGTTTCGCTCAACGAGCCCGTGAGATGCTCGATCCCGAGGGGATCGGTGTAGCAGGAGGCCTCGAAGGTGGTGCCCTCGTGCGCCCGCGCCTCGGAGCGGGACGTGATGGCGCCGCGGCCAAGGTAGCCCTGCAGGTTCTCCAGGATCTCGGGCAGGTTGGCATAGGCGCGCGTCACCGGCGGCCCCGAGAGGGAGCCCGCGAGGTAGCAGTACTGGCAATGGGCCGGGCAGCCCTCGGCGAGATCGACCCGCCAGTCGGCGCTCGGCGGGATCGGCTGCAGGCGCAGCTTGGTCGGCGGCGCCACGACCACTGCGAGGGTGTTCTTGGCGTCGACATAGGCCCGCCGCGCATCCTCGCCCGTCAGCCCCGTCAGGCGGTTCGCCTTGAGCCGCACCACCTCGCAGCCCAGCGCCTCCGCGCGCTCCAGGATGGCGCGCCCATGCGCCCAGTCCATGGCCGCAGGGGTGACGAGAACGCGCTTCGGCCGCCAGAGCTTGGGCTTCGGCAGGGGCCGCGATGCGGGGCGTTCGGCGACGGCAAGGTCCATGGGGGCGCAACGTCCCGCGGGCGGGATCGCTCCTGCGCCCGGTTGTCGCCCGCGGGCTCAGAGCGCGAGGCGCTCGGACCAGGCCGGCGGGACCGCGATGTCGTGCAGCTCAAGCCAACCCGCCATCAGCCGCAGCTCGTCCGCGAGAGGCGGCGCGATCTCCTCCGGCACGACTGATGCCTCGGGATGAATGGCATGCACGATGAGCCGCCCCGCCGCGCGGTCGGCCTTGAGGTCCACCCGCGCGACGAGCCGGTCGCCGAGGAGGAAGGGCAGGCAGTAATAGCCGAACTCGCGCTTCTCGGCGGGCGTGTAGATCTCGATGCGGTAGCGAAAGCCGAAGAGCTTCTCCGCCCGGGTCCGCTCCCAAACGACGGGATCGAAGGGCGAGAGCAGCGCCCGCGCCTCGATCCTGCGCGGCAAGCGGTAGCCCGGGTCGAGATAGGCGGGCGCGTCCCAGCCCTCGACGGTGACGGGCAGGAGGTCGCCGGCCTCCACCAGCTCCGGGATCCTGGCCTTGGCGTCGGCGGCGTCGAGGCGGAAATAGTCCCGCAGGCAGCGCTCGCTCGCGACGCCGAGCGCGCGGATCGAAAGGCGCAGCAACCGGCGCTGCGCTTCGTCGGGTGAGGGCGCCGGGGCGTTCACGATGTCGGGAGGCAGGGTGCGCTCGGGCAGTTCGTAGACGCGCTCGAAACCGCGGCGGGTGGCCGTCGTGACCTCGCCCGCCCAGAACAGCCATTCGAGCGCCCGCTTGCCGTCGCTCCAGCCCCACCAGGAGCCGGCGGCCTTGCCGCCGTTCTCGAGCTCCCCCGCGCTGATGGGCCCGCGGGCCACGACCTCGCGCCGCACCGCCTCGATGAAGTCCGCCCGCTCCCGGCCAAAGCGTGCGAGCCCGCCATAAATGCCCTCGCCGGCCCTCGCCCGCTCCATGCGCCAGCGAAAGAGCGGGTGGAGGTCGAGACGGATCAGCGAGGCCTCATGCCCCCAATATTCGAAGAGGCGCCGGCCCCGCTTGGCCCAAGCCGCGTTGTCCAGAAGCGCGCGGTCATAGGGCCCAAGCCGCGAGAAGAGCGGCATGTAATGCGCCCGCACGAGCACGTTGACGGAATCGATCTGCAGCAGATGGCCCCGGTCCCAGGTCCGCTGCAGGTGGCGCAGGGTCGGGGCTGCCGGCCGCTCCTCGGCAAAGCCCTGGGCGGCAAGGGCCACGCGGCGCGCTTGGGCGAGGGAGAGGCGGGCGCGGGGCGCGGGCATGGCCCGTGCTAGCGCGGCAGCGCCGTGAAGTGCAAGCCGAGCCGCGGGCGCATGCCAGGGGTGCATGAACAACTCCGCGGGCAGGCCGTTGTGGTCGGTATCGTGAGGGCCCCATGCCCGGCGGCGAGGCCGTTTCCAACCCTGAGCAACGAAGCGGCGCGGCCGAAACGCGATGGACCAGCAGAACCCTTTCATCAGACCTCAGGAAGCGGAATTGTCCCATGGCGAGATCCGGCTCGTTCTCGCCGGCATCCTGCTCGCCATGCTGCTCGCCGCCCTCGACCAGACGATCATCGCGACGGCCCTTCCCACCATCGGCCGCGAGCTCGGCGATCTCGAGCATCTGTCGTGGGTGGTGACGATCTATCTTCTCACCTCTACGGCCGTGACGCCGCTTTACGGCAAGATCGCCGACAGCCACGGACGGCGGATCACCATGCTGGTCGGCATCGTGGTGTTCATCGTCGGATCCATCGCCTGCGCGCTTGCCACCACCATGTGGGCGCTCATCCTCGCCAGAGGCCTCCAGGGGCTGGGCGGCGGCGGGCTCATCGCCCTCGGCCAGACGATCATCGCGGATCTCGTGCCGCCGCGGGAGCGGGCGAAGTACCAGGTCTACTTCGCGAGCGTCTTCATGACGTCGAGCCTCGTCGGCCCCGTGCTCGGCGGCTTCTTCGCCGATCACCTGCACTGGTCGGTGATCTTCTGGATCAACCTGCCCCTCGGGCTTCTCGCCTTCGCGATCTCGTTCCAGACCCTCAAGCGCCTTCCGCGCGTGGAGCGGCCGCACCGGCTCGACCTTGCGGGCGCAGCGCTTCTCGTCGCCGCCACATTGTCGCTGCTGCTCGCATTGAGCTGGGGCGGGGTGCGCTATCCGTGGTTCTCCGTGCCGGTGCTCGGGCTCGTGGCGGCGTCCCTCGCCCTCTGGGCGGCCTTCATCCGGCGCATGCGCCGGGCCCCTGAGCCGCTGATCCCGGCGGGGGTTCTCAACAACCCCGTGGTGCGCATGGGCACGCTCGCGGCCTGTTTCGGCATGGGCACCTATATCGGCCTCACGATCTACCTGCCGGTCTATTTCGAGACGGTGCGCGGCCTCTCCGCCAGCGCCTCGGGCCTCGCGCTCATCCCCCTCATGGTCGGCACCGTCGTCGGCGCCACGATCTCGGGGCGCGTCATGACGGCGATGCGCCACTACAAGCGCCTGCCGGTGGTCGGCCTGCTTGTCGCCGCCCTCGTGACGGCGCTCCTCGCCGCCACCGCCGAGAGACTGCCTCTCGCAGGCATCGAGATCATGCTGGCGGTGCTGAGCGTCGGCCTCGGAACGCTGCTGCCGGTCTCGACGGTTGCGATCCAGAACGCCGTGCAGCCGCACGAGCTCGGCACGGCCACCGGCACCGCGAACTTCTTCCGCTCGCTGGGCGGGGCGCTCATCGTGGCGGCGTTCGGCGCCATCATCCTAGGGGGCACGGGCCTCGCCGGCCAGGCGCTCAGCTTCGAGACCCTCGGCCGGACGGCCGCCGAGAGCGGGATCGATCTCGGCGGCATCTTCCGCCTCGTCTTCGCCGCCGCGGCCCTCGGCTTCGCGCTCGCCCTCGTGTTCCTGTGGCGCATGGAGGAGCGGCCGCTGAAGGGCCGGGCGCCGGGGGAGACGAGGGGGGCATGACGACCGACTGGCAACTCGTCCGAGCCATGATGGCCGCAGCCATCGATGCTTGCGAGGGTATCGAGAAGCTCCCCTTGACCGAACAGGACCGCGACGCCGTCGGTGAGGTCGGCGACCGGAAAGCATCCGTTTTCGACACCTTGACGAGCGCCTGGGTCTATCCGGAGCGGGTGCGCTATCAGATTATCCGTGAGCGGCACGCAAGAGGGGCGGATCAACCCTACTTGCCTGAAACGGCGCGCCTACTCGTGGCCATGGCACAAGCCTGCTCCGAACTCGTGGGTGCCGCCGACACCGCGCCTGCCGAGACCGAATGCCGGCGTTTGATCGACTGGTATGGTCGTCACGCGCTACCGCTGCTCGAGGATGCACTGAAGGCGCGGAGCGGCCCCGGGTCTTGAGCCCTCCGCCGTTCACCATACTCCGTGCCATCCGGGGGCTGGACAGCCCGAATCTGTGGAAGGCGGACAACCCGCCCCCGTCCCTCAGCGTTGCCGTGATAGATCGGTGATCCACCGGGCATGGGACAGAGCAGCACATGAAGGCAGGCATCGACATGGGACAGGCGGCCGGCGGACCGGCCCTGCTGGACCTGGAGGAGCTGCTTGCCACGCGTCTCCTCGTCCAGGGCAATTCCGGCTCCGGCAAGTCGCACCTCCTGCGCCGGCTCCTCGAGCAGAGCGCGCCGCTCGTGCAGCAGGCGGTGATCGACCCGGAGGGCGATTTCGTCACCCTGGGCGACCGGTTCGGCCATGTGGTGGTGGACGCGGCCCGCGCCGAAGCCGATCTTCAGCGCATCGCGGCCCGGGTGCGCCAGCACCGGGTTTCCGTGGTGCTCAACCTCGAAGGGCTCGACGCGGAGGCCCAGATGCGCTGCGCCGCGGCCTTCCTCGGGGGCCTCTTCGATGCGGAGCGCGAGCTCTGGTATCCCATGCTCGTCGTGGTGGACGAGGCGCAGCTCTTCGCTCCCGCGGCGGCGGGCGAGGTCTCGGACGAGGCGCGGAAGGTGTCCCTCGGCGCCATGACGAACCTCATGTGCCGCGGGCGCAAGCGCGGTCTCGCTGGCATCATCGCGACGCAGCGCCTCGCCAAGCTCGCCAAGAACGTGGCGGCGGAGGCGTCCAACTTCCTCATGGGGCGCACCTTCCTCGATATCGACATGGCGCGGGCGGCGGACCTTCTCGGCATGGAGCGCCGGCAGGCCGAGATGTTCCGGGATCTGGAGCGCGGCCATTTCGTCGCCCTCGGCCCGGCCCTCTCGCGCCGGCCCCTGCCGATCCGCATCGGCGCCGTCGAAACCTCCGCGCGGTCGGGCAGCTTCACGCTCATGCCCCTGCCCGAAACCGCCCGGGAGGACGCCCGCGACCTCATCTTCAAGGCGGGGGAGGCGGAGCGCGCGGCGCCCCAGCCGGTCCCGCGCCGCCCGGCCCCGGCCCCGCTCCCCACCACGAACGACATCCTGGCGCAGCTCGCCCGGCCCCGTCCCGCCCTCGTGCCGGAGCCCGAGGCGGGCGAGGCGGCGAAGGCCGCCCGCGAGGCGTCGCTCGACGCCATCCTGCGTGAGCTTCTCTCCGATCCGGAGGCCGCTTACCGCAACGTGGCGGTTCTCTATCAGGATTTTCTCGTCCGCTGCCGCATCCGCCGGGTTCCGGGCGAACCGGAGAACCTGAACGGCTTCCGGCGCCGCCTCGCGGTGGCGCGGGCCGGGGTCGACACCCGGGCCGAGCGCCCCGAATGGGAGCGCGCCGTGACCTTCGCGGCCGACCTCGCCGAGGACCTCCAGGGCGTTTATCTTCTGCTGGCGCGGGCCGCCATGGAGGGCACGCCCTGCCCGCCCGATGCCGAGATCGCCCGGGCTTGCGGCAGCCGCTCGTCGGGGCGCGCCCGGCGTCTCGTCGCCTATCTCGAGAACCGCAACCTCGTGGTCACCCGGTCCGACCCCCGGGGCCTGCGCATCATCGCGCTGCCGGATCTTGGCTGGGAAACGGGTCCCGGCGACCCCAACGCGGCGGACGAGCCGCCCCTGCCGGAGGTGCGGGACCTGTTTGCGGCCGAATAGCCGACCGCCGCTCCGGTCAGACAGGAAGAGCCTGCCATTCCCGCCTCGGGGGCCGAGGGGGAGTGAAGCGGCGCGCCTGATTCGTGCAGACTCAGCACGCATCCAAAGGGTATCGCCCCCGGTTTCTGCATGGCTCCCACCGCCGCACCCGCATCGCCGGGCGGCTCGCTCGCGCTACATCGTCACCATTCCCGCGCGACGCCCCGGCGTCCGATCCCCTGAGCCGTTCATGTTCCGCTTTTTCGAAACCCTCATCGACCCCACGCGGCAGCCGCCCGCCTCCGAGCCGCCGGATACCCTGGCCGGCTTTTACTGGCACTACATCCGGCAGGCGAAGGGCCTCTTCGCGGCGCTGTTCGGCCTCGGTTTCGTCATGGCCGTGGTGGAGGCGCTGATCCCCTGGCTGATCGGACGGCTCGTCACGGCGCTGTCCACCGCGCCGGCCGAGCGGGTTTTCGAGGCGGCGGGCCCGGCCTTGGCCGCCATGGCGTTCGTGGTGCTCATCGTGCGCCCGGTGACCACCGTACTGTTCCGCCTCCTCGTGAACCACACCATCTCCGGCTCCTTCACCACCATGGTCCATTGGCAGACCTATTGGCACGTGGTCCGCCAGCCGATCGGCTTTTTCAACGAGGATTTCGCCGGCCGCATCGCCAACCGGGTGCTCCAGACGGGCCGGCCCCTGCGCGAGAGCGTGCTCTCGGTGGCGCGGGCGGTCTGGCAGATCGTGATCTTCGGCATCGCCTCCATCGGGCTGCTCGGCACGCAGGACGGGCGGCTCGCCCTGCCGATGCTCGTGTGGTTCGTCCTCTATGCGGGCCTGCTTGCCCTCGCGCTGCCGCGCATCCAGGCGCTCTCCCGCGAGACGACCGATGCGCGCTCGGCCATCACCGGCAAGGTGGTGGATTCGTTCACCAACATCCTGACCGTCAAGCTCTTCGGGCGGCGCACCCAGGAGGACGCCTATATCCGCGACGGCTATACCCGCATGGATGCGGCTCTCATGCGCCAGCAGCGGGCGAACACGCTCTACGTCGTCGGACTCGTGATGCTGAACGCTCTGTTCCTCGTCAGCACGGGCGGGCTCGCGGTGTGGCTCTTCAGCGAGCGCAGCATCGACGCCGGCACGATGACGACGGCGCTCCTCCTCGCGACCCAGATCATCTCGATGTCGGGCTGGGTGGGCTACGAGGTGATGGGCATCTTCGAGAATGTGGGGTCGGTGCAGGAAGGCATGCGCACCATCGCCCGGCCGCTCACCCTGCAGGACAGGCCCGGCGCCGTTCCGCTCGCCGTGCCGCACGGCGACATTCTCTTTGAAGATGTCGAGTTCTCCTATGGTGGAGACGACGTCCTGCGCGGCTTCAGCCTCCGCGTCCGGCCCGGCGAACGGGTGGGTCTCGTGGGACGCTCCGGCGTCGGCAAGACGACCCTCGTCAACCTGCTCCTGCGCTTCTACGAGCCGCAGGGCGGGCGCATCCTGGTGGACGGACAGGACATCGCGGGCGTCACGGAAGAGTCGTTGAGGGCGCAAGTGTCGGTGGTCACGCAGGACACCTCCCTGCTCCATCGCTCCATCCGCGAGAACATCCTCTACGGTCGTCCCGAGGCCGGCGAGGACGCCATGCGGGAGGCAGCCGCCAGGGCTCACGCCGACGCCTTCATCGGCAAGCTCCAGGACCACAAGGGGCGAAAGGGCTACGACGCCCATGTGGGCGAGCGCGGGGTGAAGCTGTCGGGCGGCCAGCGCCAGCGCATCGCGATCGCCCGCGTGATCCTGAAAAATGCACCGATCCTCGTTCTGGACGAGGCTACTTCCGCACTCGATTCCGAGGTGGAAGCTGCAATCCAGGAATCCTTCATCACGCTCATGGAGGGCAAGACCGTCATCGCCATCGCTCACCGACTCTCGACGCTCCAGGCCATGGACCGGCTGGTGGTGCTCGATGCGGGGCGCATTGTGGAAGAGGGCACCCATCGCGACCTGATCGAGCGCGGCGGCATCTATGCCGGTCTTTGGGCTCGCCAGTCCGGCGGCTTCCTGCAGGCTCCCCGGCGAGTCCGGGAGAAAGCTTTGCCCTAGAGGATCGACCCTCCCTGTCCTATGGTCTGGTCGACACTCGCGCGGCGGACACCCTCATGCATCTCACCGGCATCCATCACCTCACCGCCGTCACGGCGAACGCGCCGGGCAATCACGCCTTCTACACGGGCACGCTCGGCCTGCGGCTCGTGAAGAAGACCGTGAACCAGGACGACGTGAGCGCCTATCACCTGTTCTATGCGGATGGCCTCGCCTCGCCGGGAACCGACATCACCTTCTTCGACTGGCCGCTCGGTCCGGAGGGCCGAGGCACTCACAGCATCGTGCGCACGGGCCTGCGGGTCGGCGGGGAGGCTTCCTTGCGCTTCTGGGAGGAGCGTCTGCGCGGCGCAGGCGCCCAAATGGGCGGCATCAAGGAGCGCGACGGCCGCCTGACCCTGCCCTTCGAGGATCCGGAGGGCCAGCGCCTTCAACTGGTGGACGACGGCGGCGCCGGCGAGGCGCACCCTTGGGAGCGCAGCCCCGTTCCCGCGGAGCACCAGATCCGCGGCCTTGGGCCGATCACCATCAGCGTGCCGGATCTTGGCCCCACCGATGCCGTTCTCACCCGGCTCATGGCCCTGCGCGGGGAGCGGACCTATCGCGACGGCCCCGTGACGGTGCACGTCTACGCCATGGGCGCGGGCGGCCCGGCGGCCGAACTTCACGTCAGGGTGGAGCCAGAGGCGAAGCCCGCGCAGCCTGGCGCCGGCGGCGTGCATCATGTGGCGTTCCGCACGCCCGACGAAGCGTCCTACCGCGACTGCTTCGAGCGCCTCAAGGCCATGCGGGTTCCCTCGAGCGGCCCCGTCGACCGCTTCTACTTTCAAAGCCTCTATTTCCGGGAGCCGAACGTAATCCTGTTCGAGATCGCCACCGACGGCCCGGGCTTTGCGACCGACGAACCGCTCGAAAGCTTAGGGGAAAGCCTGTCGCTGCCCCCCTTTCTCGAAGCGCGGCGCAAGGAGATCGAGGCCGGGCTTAAGCCGCTCACGGCTTAAATCCGCGAGCCCACACCATTAAAGACGATCCGCTCCATCATGACACCACTCTCCACCTCACCGCCGGTGCTGATCATCGACGATCAAGGATCCTTGGTGAAGCTGCTGACGGGCCTCTTTCGCCAGATCGGTTATGCGGATGTCGACCACGCCCGCGACGGAATCTCAGGCGCAATCGCGATGGCGCGCAGGCGCTACGCCCTCGTCCTGTGCGACTGGACGATGGAGCCTGTCGACGGCCTGACGCTGATCCGGGCCGTCCGGGCCGATGAGCACCTGAAGGATACGCCGTTCCTGATGATGACGGCGCGGCACCGGGCGGAGGACATCGCAGAGGCGAAGGCGGCCGGCGTCGACGGCCTGATCAGCAAGCCGTTCACCCTCGAGGACCTGAAGATGAAAGTTGCGTCTCTGCTGGGCGGCGCAGCCGGTCCGCCGGCTGCGCCCTGAGACCTTACAGGCGCTCGATCACACGTCGAGGTTCGCCACGGACAGGGCGTTCTCCTGGATGAACTCGCGGCGGGGCTCCACCACGTCGCCCATCAGCTTCACGAAGAGATCGTCGGCATCCGCCGTGTCCTTGATCTTTACTTGCAGGAGCGAGCGAACGTCCTTGTCGAGGGTCGTCTCCCAGAGCTGCTGGGCGGTCATCTCGCCGAGGCCCTTGTAGCGCTGGAGCTGGAGGCCCTTGCGGCCGATGCCCATGACGGACCGGAAGAGGGTGATCGGGCCGTCGATCGTTACCTCGTCGTTCTTGCGGGCGAAGATCGCGGGCTTCGCGTAGACATCCTGGAGCGAGGTGGCGCGCTCGTCGAGCTTCTTGGCCTCCTGGCTCGCGATGAGCGCTTGGTCGAGCACCGCAACCTGCTTCACGCCCCGAACCGTGCGCGAGAAGACGTAGCCGCCGTCCTGCACGTCGCCGGTCCAGCCGCGCTCGATCTCGTCCGCGATGGCGTCGAGACGCCGGGCGATATAGGCCGCCGCCGCCGGACCCTTGTCGGGATCCTCCACCACGTCGGGGCGAAGCGCCCCGGCGATGGCCGCCTGCTCCACGGCCGCGCGGTCGTAGCGCGAGTGCAGGCTCGCCAGAACCTGGCGCACGAGGCGCGCCTCGTCGATGAGGCTCTTGAGCTGGCTGCCCTGGAAGGACACGCCGGACTCGAGGCGCAAGCTCGCACCTTCGACGCCCGCGTCGATGAGGAAGTCCTCCAGAGCGCGCTCGTCCTTCAGGTAGATCGCCTGCTTGCCGCGGGTCGCCTTGTAGAGCGGCGGCTGCGCGATGTAGAGGTGCCCGCGCTCGATGAGAGAGGGCATCTGGCGGAAGAAGAACGTCAGCAGCAGCGTGCGGATATGCGAGCCGTCCACGTCTGCGTCGGTCATGATGATGATGCGATGATAGCGCAGCTTGTCGAGGTTGAACTCCTCTCGGCCGATGCCCGTACCGAGCGCCGTGATGAGGGTGCCGATCTCCTGGCTTGAGAGCATCTTGTCGAAGCGCGCGCGCTCGACGTTGAGGATCTTGCCGCGAAGCGGCAGCACCGCCTGGAAGGCGCGGTCGCGGCCCTGCTTCGCGGAGCCGCCGGCCGAGTCGCCCTCGACCAGCAGGATCTCGCATTTCGACGGATCACGCTCCTGGCAGTCGGCGAGCTTGCCGGGAAGCGAGGCGATGTCGAGGGCGCCTTTGCGGCGGGTGAGCTCACGGGCCTTGCGGGCGGCCTCGCGGGCGGCGGAGGCCTCCACGACCTTGCCGACAACGGCCTTCGCTTCCGTCGGGTGCTCTTCGAGCCAGTTGTTCAGCGCCTCGTTGACCACGTTCTCGACGGCGGGACGCACCTCGGAGGAAACGAGCTTGTCCTTCGTCTGCGAGGAGAACTTCGGATCCGGCACCTTCACGGACACGATGGCGGTGAGGCCCTCGCGGCAATCGTCACCCGTAAGGGTCACCTTCTCCTTCTTGGTCATCCCGGTCGAATCCGCATAGCCGGTGACCTGGCGCGTCAGCGCCGCGCGGAAGCCCGCAAGGTGCGTGCCGCCGTCCCGCTGCGGGATGTTGTTGGTGAAGCAGAGCACGCTCTCGTGGTAGGAGTCGTTCCACCACAGGGCGACCTCCACGCCGATGCCGTCGCGCTCGGAGCGGATCACGATGGGGTTCTGGATGAGCGGGCTCTTGGTGCGGTCGAGATAGCGCACGAAGGCCTCGACGCCGCCCTCGTACATGAGCTCTTCGCGCTTCCTCTCCGCATGGCGGTTGTCCGTGAGGATGATGCGCACCCCGGAATTGAGGAAGGCGAGCTCGCGCAGGCGGTGCTCGAGGGTGGCGTAGTCGTACTCCACCATGGTGAACGTCTCGGTGGAGGCGAGGAACGTCACCTCCGTGCCCTTGCGGCCGTTGGCATCGCCGACGACCTTGAGCGGCGCCACAGCGTCGCCGTGCTGAAACTCGATGAAGTGCTCCTTGCCGCCGCGGAAAATGCGCAGCTTGAGCCAGCTCGACAGGGCGTTCACCACCGACACGCCGACGCCGTGCAGGCCGCCCGATACCTTGTAGGAGTTCTGGTCGAACTTACCCCCGGCATGCAGCTGGGTCATGATGACCTCGGCGGCGGAGACGCCCTCGCCGGAATGGATGTCGGTCGGGATGCCGCGGCCGTTGTCGGTCACTGTGACGGAGCCGTCGGCGTTGAGCGTGACCGTCACCTCGGTGGCATGCCCCGCCAGCGCCTCGTCGATGGCGTTGTCCACCACCTCGTAAACCATGTGGTGAAGGCCGGAGCCGTCATCCGTGTCGCCGATATACATGCCAGGACGCTTGCGCACGGCATCGAGGCCCTTGAGAACCTTGATGGAATCGGCGCCGTACGCATCGGCGTTCAGGTTGACAGCAGGCTCAGCCATAATGGGGTCCTTCGGGCCGGCGGGCGGGAGATGGAGGGGCGCTCGCGCCGGCGCTTTGATTCGTTAGATCAACTATTTAGGGGTTCGGACTTGAAATTTCACCCCCGCGCGCGTATGCGCGCGCGAGTTTTTGCGATTTTGTCCCCGTTCTTCGCGGGCGTCAGATCCCGACACCTCGTCTGCGAAGGACAGAGCGAACTCAGGGGAGAGGGGCGGCCGGTCCCTATCGGCTCGCGATCGCGGCAGCCGCGCCCGCCATCACGGCCCCTGTCGACCGGTTGATGCGCCGGATCGCCCGCTCGCTGGTGAAGAGCCGCCGCGCCCGGGCGGCCAGGCCGATATAGGCGGCGAAGACCACCCCCAGAACGCCGAGCGTCGTCGCCACGAGTTCCGCATAGCCCAGCACCGTGATCCGGGTGAGGTCGAGGAGGGTCGGCAGGAGGGCAAGGTAGAACACCATCACCTTGGGGTTGCCCATGGTGACCGCGAGGCCGCCGAGAAAGAGCCTCAGCGGGTGCTCCGCGCTCTCCTGCGCCTCCACGTCCCGTGCCTCGACGGGCGCGGTCCAGAGCTTGTAGCCAAGGTAGAGAAGGTAGGCGGCGCCGGCATATTTGATGACGAGGAACACCCCGTGGAACGCCTGCGCCAGGGCGGCCAGCCCGACGATCGCGAAGGTGAGCCACACCACGTCGCCGACGGCAACGCCCGCCGAAAAGGCGAGCGCCCCCCGCGTCCCGCGGCCGAGCACCCGCGCCACGATGGCGGCGATGCCCGGGCCCGGGGAGGCTGCGGCGATGAAGAGCGCAGTGGCAAAGAGGGCGAGGCCGGCGATGTCCATCGCGGGACCTTACTCCGGCCGGAGCGCCCCGTCATCCCGGCGCCCCGGCGGCGCGCGCCAGGATCGGGCCGAGCGTCCAGAACGCGAGGTGGGTGGCCATATGGGCGAGCATGGCGTGTTCCAGGCCCAATCGCCAGTAAAGCCAGCCGTAAACGAGGCCCGCGATCACGTTGAGGGCGACCGTCCGCAGGACAAGGGCAAGGCCGGGCTCCGTCAGCGCATAGAGCTTCGGCAGGTGCCCGAGGCCGAAGAGCAGCGCGGTCAAGGCGATGGCCGGCAGCATCAAGGCGCCAGGATTTTGTGCGGCGAGGCCCGGCAGCAGCGCCGCACCGGCCCAGGCGAGAAGGGTCATGAGGCCAAAGCGCATCACGATCTCTTCCGTGACCCCGCCATAGAGGAGGGCGCTCGCCCGGGCGGCAAGCGTCGGTGCGCCGCCGCCGTCCAGCGCCGTTGCTCCTCCGGTCAGGACGAAGAGAGTTCGATCGAGGGCGAGGATGGCCGCGCCCGTCGCGAAGCCGAGGGCAAGGGCGGTGAGGAACGTGGCGGGCGCCGCCTTGGCCGAACCGCCGCGCAAGGCTTCCATGATAAGAGAGCGCAGGCCGACGCGCTCGGCGAGCAGGGCGCCGACGAGGGCTCCCGCGACCGCCAGGATCGCCGGCTGCACGAGCGCCAGCATGACGAGCTCGGCATCGGAGCGGCCAGCCAGGCCCGGCACGGCACGGAGCGTCGGCAGCATCGGACCGAGCGTGGGCGCGAGGGATGCGACGCCGACGAGGCCGAGCCCCGCCATGGCGAGAAAGGGGACGAGAACCTGCATGATCGCCCTGGCTTTCGGCTTCGCGCCCGATGCCGTCAAGCCTGGGCGCCCGGTCAGGACCCGTGCACATGGCCCGGCGTCACGTGCAGCACCTCGGCCCTCTCGCCGATGTCGCCGAAGAGGGCGGGATCGGCGCCGGTCATCCAGACCTGGCCGCCGAGAGCCTCCAGGCGATCGAAGAGGCCCGCCCGGCGGCGGGGGTCGAGATGGGCGGCGACCTCGTCGAGGAGAACGAGGGGGGCAAGGCCGCTCATGGTGGCGACGAGATGCGCGTGGGCGAGAACGAGGCCGAGGAGCAGCGCCTTCTGCTCGCCCGTCGAAGCCATGGCGGCCGGGATGTCCTTCGGACCGTGACGCACGAGCAGGTCAGAGGCCTGCGGGCCGACGAGGGTGCGGCCGGCGGCCCGGTCCCGCGGCCGGCTCTCGCGCAGGATCGCGCGGTAGCGGTCCTCGGCATCCACCGCCGGCAGGCTCGCCACGAGGGTGTCGATCTCGCCCTCGATCTGCAGGGTGGCGAAGGGGAAGGGCGAGGCATCGTCGCGAGTGGACAGGATCAGGCTCGCGAGGCGCTGCACGGTCTCCTGCCGGGCGGCCGAGACCGCGACCGCGAGTTCGGCAACCTCCCGCTCCAGGGCTTCGAGCCAGAGCGCATCGTCGGGGCTCTCGTCCAGCACCCGGTTGCGGGAGCGAAGAGCCCGCTCGAGAGCGCCGACCCGGGTGCCGTGGTCCGCATCGACCGCGAGGACCAGCCGGTCGAGAAAGCGGCGGCGGTCGCCGGCGGCGCCCCGGAACAGGGCGTCGAGGTCGGGGGTGAGCCACACGATCCGCAGGTACTCGGCGAACGCCGCCTGGGAGGTGACCGGCGCGCCGTCGACCCGGTAGAGGCGCGCCGCCCGCCCGTCCTCGTCCGGCGCCGCGATTCCGGTGCCGAGGCGGTGGTCGCCGTAGGGTGTGTCGAGCGTGATCGACACCGCGAAGGAGCCCGGCCCGTCCTGGCGCGCCATGTCGGCCAGATCCGCCCGGCGCAGGCCGCGGCCGGGCATGAAGAGCGAGACCGCCTCGAGGATGTTCGTCTTGCCGGCCCCGTTCTCGCCGACGAGCGCCACGAGCCCGCGCGTGACGGTGAGATCCAGGGCCGCGTAGGTGCGAAAATCCTGGAGGATCAGGCGCGTGATGCGGGGGGCGTCCAAAGGGTCTCTTCCAAAGCCCTCATCCTGAGGAGCAGACCCGGTCTGCGTCTCGAAGGACGAGGGCGTTTCCAGTGCGCGCTGGACCCGCCACCCTCGTCCTTCGAGACGAGCGCCGTGCGCTCTCCTGAGGATGAGGTTGCCTGACCGGCGAAATCCTTAAACCCGCATCGGCATCAGCACGTAGAGCGCCGCCGCACCCTCGCGGTCCTGGATCACCGTGGGCGACCCCGGGTCCGCGAGCTTGAACAGGGCCGTGTCTCCGTCGAGCTGGCCCGTGATGTCGAGGAGGTAGCGGGCGTTGAAGCCGATATCGATGGGACCGGAATCGTAATCGACCTCGATCTCCTCCGTGGCCGAGCCCGAATCCGGGTTGTTCACCGTGAGGGTGAGGCGCCCGCCGTTCAAGGCAAGTTTCACAGCGCGACCGCGCTCGGAGGAGATCGTCGAGACCCGGTCGACGGCCTTGGCGAAGTCCGAGCGCTCGACCGTGAGAAGCTTGTCGTTGCCCTGCGGGATGACCCGCTGGTAGTCCGGGAAGGTGCCGTCGATGAGCTTCGAGGTGAGCACCACGCCGCCGAAGGTGAGGCGCACCTTGGCGGAGGAGAGCTCGACCAGCACCTCCTCGCCGCTCTCCACGAGCTTCTGGATCTCGGCCACCGCCTTGCGGGGCACGATCACCCCCGGCATGCCCTCGGATCCCTTGGGCGCTGCAAGCTCCACCCGGGCGAGCCGGTGCCCGTCCGTTGCCACGGCCCGCAGCACCGTGCCGGCGCCCCCATCGAGGGTGTGGAGATAGATGCCGTTGAGGTAGTAGCGCGTCTCCTCGGTCGAGATCGCGAATTGCGTCTTGTCGATGAGGCGCTTGAGGTCGCCCGCCGCGAGGGTGAAGCGGTGGGGCAGGTCGCCGGCGGCGAGATCCGGAAAGTCGCTTTCCGGCAGGGCCTGCAGCATGAAGCGCGAGCGGCCCGAGCGGATCTGCATCTGACCCGCATCGCCCGCCGTCTCGAGGGAGACCTGGGCGCCCTCGGGCAATTTGCGCACGATGTCGTAGATCACGTGCGCCGGAACGGTGGTGGAGCCCGGGGTCGACACCTCCGCCGGGATCGTCTCCGTGACCTCGATGTCGAGGTCCGTCGCCTTGAGGCGCAGCCCGCCCTCGTCCGTGCGCAGGAGGACGTTCGACAGGATCGGGATGGTGTTGCGCCGCTCGACGACGCGGTGGACATGCCCGAGCGACCTCAACAACGCCGCCCGCTCGACTGTTACTCTCATGACCGACCCGTGATGGTTGGAGCGGAACGCTCAAGATCGCCCCCTCCGGCGCTGCCTTGAAAGGCGCAGCCTCGACGGGACGGGGGCGGAACATTGACGAAGGTTACCCGAGAACGCAAGGCCGGGCCTCGCGCTCTCAGCATGGGGCCCGCCCGGGCTTATTCCTGCAGCATGCGCTTCAGGAGCTCGACCTCGTCGTTCAGCGTATGATCCTCGCCGATCGCCTTCTCGATCTTGCGCACCGCATGGAGCACCGTGGTGTGGTCGCGCCCGCCGAAGCGGCGGCCGATCTCCGGCAGGGAGCGCAGGGTGAGCACCTTCGACAGGTACATGGCGATCTGGCGCGGGCGCACCACGGCGGCGGTGCGGCGCTCCGAGAGGATGTCGGAGCGGGACACGTTGTAGCGCGAGGCGACGAGCTTCTGGATGTCCTCGATCTTAACCCGCTTCGGCTCGCGGTTGCGCACGAGGTCGCGGATCGCCGTCTCGGCGGTCTCGACCGTGATCGCCGAGCCCGAGAGGGTGGCGTGCGCCAGGAGCCGGTTCACGGCGCCTTCGAGATCGCGGCCATTCGCCGTGATCGCCCGGGCGACGTAGGACACCACGGTGGGGCTCACCTCGAAGGTGGGGTGCTGGGACTTGAGCGCGGTGAGCCGCGTCGAGAGAATCGAGGCGCGCAGCTGCTCGTCGAGGGCGCCCACCTCCACCACAAGGCCGCCCGCGAGGCGCGACCGCACGCGCTCGTCGAGAGCCTCGAGATCGGCCGGAGGGCGGTCCGCCGCCACCACCACCTGGCGGCCCGCATCGATGAGGGCGTTCAGGGTGTGGCCGAATTCCTGCTGGATCTGCTTGCCCTGGATGAACTGCACGTCGTCGATGATGAGAAGGTCGATGCCGCGCAGGCGCTCCTTGAAGGCGAGCGACGTCTGGGCCTTCAGGGACGCCACGAACCCGTACATGAAGCGGTCCGCGGTAAGATAGATGATGCGCCTTCCTTGAGCCCGCGCCTCGTGGCCGATGGCGTGGAGAAGATGCGTCTTGCCGAGGCCGACGCCCGCATGAAGGTAGAGAGGGTTGTAGAGGGCCTGCGCGCCGACGTGGCGGGCGACCCGGTCGGCGGCCGCATGGGCGAGGGCGTTCGAGCGGCCGATGATGAAGCTCTCGAAGGTGAAGCGCGGATCGAGGGGCGCGCCGCCAAGATCGTTGCTGTCCCCCCGCTCCTCGGGGAGGGGCATGCCCATCTTGGGCTCCGCGCCGACGAGGCTGACCGAGGCGACCGGCGCCGCGGTCGGACGGGGCGGCTCGCCGATGCGGCGGGCGCCCGCGTCCCGGGTCAGGGCCGAGCGCACACCGATGGTGACGCGGCCCATGGCGGGCACTTCCGACCGGTACACCGTGAGCACCCGGTCGGCGTAGTTCGCCTCGATCCAGCTCTTGAGGAAGCGCGTCGGCACGGTGAGGTGCGCGCAGCCATCCACGACAGCGTCGAGTTCGAGGCGGCCGAACCAGCTCGCGAACACCTCCTCGCCGAGCTCGGCCCGCAGGCGGCGCTTCACGCGGCTCCAGATCTCGAGATCAGATTGATGATCCGAGCCGTTCCCGCCCTCCATGGCGATGGAATGCGCGCGACCGTCCTCGCTGCTGCGATGCATGAAGTCCCTCCCAACACGACTCCACCATCAGCGGAGCCTGTAACGCCCTTGCCGGATCGCGGGCGCAGCTTTGCTGTCGCCCATCATTGTCCGACGCCCCCAGATACAAGCAAACGTATTGTTGTTTTGAAGCTTAGATCCGCAGATCGTAGTGCCGAGACTTGGCGCCTCAAGTCCTCGCTGGAGGACATGCGACGAAGGAGAAGAGCTCTTCTTTCTTGTACGATTTCACGAACAAGGCCCCATCCCCTGTGTGCATGAAAAGACACTGGAACGATTGCTGATCACTTCGCGGCGAGCCGCTGAAGTGACTTGACCGTACACAGGGGGGTGGGGGCGCGCAACCAAAGCGAGTCAAATCCGCGCAGCCCGGCCCGCGCGGGCGCCGCCTTCCCTATCGTCCACAGCTTTTAGCCGTTCTTCATAACGCGCTGACTCTGCGACTGATTCAGAACGGGCCCACAGGGTCTCCACGGTTGGGAAAAAAGATTCGCGTCGGCCCGGGGCCTGTGGACGATTCACGGGGATTTCAGGGGGTCGTGAAATGCCCCGCGGACCTTTGCCTGCTAAGCTGTTGAAGATGCGCCGCCTTTTCTGCGCATTTTCAAATCACCTGAAGCGCGTTTTCACCCCGCTTCCGTGACTCCGTGTCAAGAGTCGATGTGGACAAAACCGCACAGCTTGAAACCGGGTCGAAGAGCGATAGGCGCGCACGAAAAAGCCCGGCACAGGGGCCGGGCTTCGTCAGCTGTCGAGAAGGATGTGAGGCGTCGGCTCAGGCGCCGAGGCTGCGGATGCGGTGCTCGAGACGCGAGACCTTCCGCGAGGCGGTGTTCTTGTGAACGATGCCCTTCTGGGCGGCGCGCATCATCTCGGGCTCGGCGGCGCGGAGCGCTGCGGCGGCTTCGGTCTGGTTGCCGGAGGCGATCGCCTCCTCGACCTTCTTGATGAAGGTGCGCATGCGCGAGCGGCGCGAGCGGTTGATCGCGGTACGCTTCGCGATCTTGCGGGTCATCTTCTTGGCCGACACGGTGTTGGCCATGGCCTGTCCTCGTCTTTCGTTGCGAGCCTGACCCGGCAGGGGCTGATGACCCGGCGGCGGTCGGCTGATCAAAATGGAAATCGAAGAGCCCGCGACTGGCGCGGGCTCGTGCAGGGCGGCTTATAGACGCGAAGCCCCGGAGCGTCAACGCATCTCGGGCCGCCGGGTCAAAAAAGCCCGGCCCAGGCCTGCCGCCAGGGATTGGCCGGGTCGACGAGAAGGCGAAGGGCGAGGGCGAAGCACACCGTGACGAGGAGCGGCCGGATCAGACGCGATCCGAGGCGCAGGGCCAGCCTCGATCCGATCTGCGCCCCGATGAGCGAAGCCCCCGCCATGGCGAGGCCCACGGGCCAGACCACCGCGCCGAGCGCGACGTAAAGGCAAAGGCTTCCGGCATTGCTGGAAAGGTTGAGAAGCTTCGTATGGGCGGTCGCCCGCACGACGCCGAACCCCAGGAGCGTGACGAAGGCCAGCATGTAGAAGGAGCCGGCGCCCGGCCCGAAAATGCCGTCGTAAAGACCGACCGCCGGCGGCACCGTCACGGCGAAGGCGCCCCAGGGCATGCGCGCCCGGGCATCCTCGTCCCGCATCTTGCGGGAGAGCGCGAAATAGAGGGCGACCATCACGAGCAGGACCGGGATCACGGCTTCGAGCACCGCCCGCGACACCCATTGGACGCCGAGCGCCCCCACGACCGAGCCCGCGGCGGCGATGAGGGCGAGGGGCCAGACGGAGCGCCACTCGATGAGCCCCGCCCGGGCGAACGAATAGGTGGCCGAAGCGGTCCCGAAGGTGCCCTGGAGCTTGTTGGTGGCGATCGCCGCCACGGGATCGAGCCCCGCGAGGATCAGGGCCGGCACCGTGATGAGACCGCCGCCCCCCGCGATCGCATCGACCACGCCCGCCAGAAGCGCGACCCCCGCCAGGAGGGCGAGGATCTCGGGCTCGAGACCCATCAGCGGTTCTTGAACGCAGGGCTGCGCTTTTCCACGAAGGCGCCCATCCCCTCCTTCTGGTCGGCGGTGGCGAACATGGCGTGAAACACGCGCCGCTCGAAGCGGATGCCCTCGGCGAGGGTCGTCTCGTAGGCGCGGTTGACGCTCTCCTTCGTCATCATGGCGATAGGCAGCGACATGGCGGCGACGGCCTCCGCCGCCTTCAGAGCCTCGTTCATGAGCTCGGCCGCCGGCACCACACGGGACACGAGGCCGGAGCGCTCGGCCTCCTGCGCATCCATCATGCGCCCCGTCAGGCACATCTCCATCGCCTTCGCCTTGCCGACGAAGCGGGTGAGGCGCTGCGTGCCGCCGGCGCCCGGCATCACCCCGAGCTTGATCTCGGGCTGGCCGAACCGGGCGGTGTCGGCCGCGATGATGAAGTCGCACATCATGGCAAGCTCACACCCGCCCCCGAGCGCGAAACCCGCCACCGCCGCGATCACAGGCTTCCGGCGGCTGCCGACCCGGTCCCAGGCCGTGATGAAATCGTCGAGATACGTTTGAGGATAGGAGAGCCCCGACATCTCCTTGATGTCGGCGCCGGCCGCGAAGGCCTTCTCCGATCCGGCGATCACGATGCAGCCGATGGCCGGATCGGCATCGTAGGCATCGAGAGCCTGATTGAGCTCGCCGACGAGGGTGGAATTCAGGGCGTTGAGAACCTGGGGCCGGTTCAGGGTGATGAGCCCCACCTTCCCGCGGGTCTCCACGAGGATCGTCTCGAAAGCCATGGCGTCGTCTCCCGATAGGTGATGCAGCGGTAGGGGAGGCGACGAAGCTCGGCAAGGAGATTTGCTCCCGCCGAGCCCGCTGAGTTCATCATCGAGGGCCGGGGAGGCGCTCTCGTCTTCCATACGGTCGCCGGGGGCGAACCCTGCCTGCCAGGCCGAAAGCCGGTCCGCCGCCAGGAGCCTCACCGCTGGCAGCTTGCGCAGAAGAACGTCGAGCGGCCCGATTGGACGATGCGCTCCACCGTGCCGCCGCAGCCTTCCGCCGGGCAGGGCGCGCCCTCCCGGTCGTAGACCCGGAAGGCGTGCTGGAAGTAGCCGAGATCGCCGTTCACCTGGGCGTGGTCGCGCAGGGTCGAGCCGCCTGCCGCGACGGCCTCGTTCAGGACGTCGCGGATCACGTCCGCGAGGCGGCGCGCGGCGGGTCGCGGCTTGCCGCCCGGCGTCGCGAGGGAGCCTGCCCGCGCCTCGGGGTGGAGGCCCGCCCGGTGGAGCGCTTCGCAGACATAGATATTGCCGAGGCCGGCGATCAGCCGCTGATCGAGGAGGGCGGCCTTGAGGGGCGTCCGCCGGCCTGCAAACAGCCGGGCGACGGCCTCGCCCGACAACGCGTTCCCGAGGGGCTCGATGCCCATTCCGGCGAAGTGCCGGCAGGTCTCGATCGCCGTGCGGGGCACGAGGTCCATGAAGCCGAAGCGGCGGGCGTCGTTGTAGGTGACGCGGGCGCCGTTCGAGAGATGGAAGACCACGTGATCGTGGGCCTTCTCGTCACCGTGCTGGTGGTGAAAATCGCCCGGCATCACGGTCGCGCCGCCCTGCGCGACGAGAAAGCGCCCCGACATGCCAAGGTGCATGACGAGCACCTCGCCCGAGGTGAGGTCGGCGAGAAGATACTTCGCCCGCCGCCCGAGGGCCGTGACGGTCTCGCCTTCCAGCCGCTCCGCGAAGCGCTCGGGGAACGGAAAGCGCAGGTCCGGGCGGCGCTGCTCCACCTTCACGAGGCGCGCCCCCACCAGGGCGGGCTCGAGCCCGCGGCGCACGGTTTCGACTTCGGGCAGTTCGGGCATCAACCATCTCGCGGGGCGGGGGAGCCCGTCACATAGCCATGCGGCGCCCGTTCCGCTATGGAACGCGGCAAAAGGCGCGACCATGACCGACGACACCACCCATTTCGGCTTCGACACCGTGCGGCTCGACGAGAAGCAGGGGCGGGTCAACGAGGTTTTCCACTCGGTGGCGGGCCGCTACGACCTCATGAACGACCTCATGTCGGCGGGCCTGCACCGGGCCTGGAAGGATGCGCTGATCTCCGCCGTGCGTCCCCCGCGGAACCGGCCGTTCCGCCATCTCGACGTGGCGGGCGGCACGGGCGACGTGGCCTTCCGCATCCTCGAAGCGGGCGGACCCCAGACCCATGTCACGGTGCTCGACATCAACGGCGACATGCTGGGCGTCGGCCGCGAGCGCGCCGGCACCCGCTATGAAGGCCGCATCGACTTCGTCGAAGCGAATGCGGAGGTGCTGCCCTTCGCGGACAAGAGCTTCGATGCCTACACGATCGCCTTCGGCATCCGGAACGTGCCGCGCATCGAGGCCGCGCTCGCGGAGGCGCACAGGGTGCTGAAACCCGGCGGGCACTTCCTGTGCCTCGAATTCTCGAAGGTGGACGTGCCGCTCCTCGACCGGGTCTACGACGCCTATTCGTTCAACGTGATCCCGCAGCTCGGCCGCATGGTCACGGGCGACGCCGAATCCTACCGCTACCTCGTGGAATCGATCCGCCGCTTTCCCGTCCCGGCGGCCTTCGCGCGGATGATCGAGGATGCGGGCTTCCGGCGCGTGACGCACCGGCCGCTCACCGCCGGCGTCGTCCAGATCCACGGGGGCTGGAAGGTCTAAGTGATCGGCGACCTGGTCCACCTCGTCCGGAACCTCCGATCCGGCATCGTGCTCGCCCGCGAGGGCGCGCTCGCGCTCGTCGATCCTGTCGCCCTGCCGTCAGCCGGTCGCCTCGCGGTGCGCCTCGGCCGCCTCATCGAGCGCCCGGGCGCCGGCACCGGGGCGGCGCGTCTCTCGAAGGCGCTCACCCGGCTCGGGCCCTCTTACGTCAAGTTCGGCCAGTTCCTCGCCACGCGCCCCGATATCGTCGGCGTCGCGGCGGCGCGGGATCTGGAGCACCTGCAGGACCGCATGGCGCCGTTCCCTCGCGCCGAGGCGGTGCGGATCGTCGAGGCGGCGCTCGGCCGGCCCGTGGACGAACTCTTTCTCGAGTTCAGCGAACCCGTCGCTGCGGCCTCCATCGCTCAAGTGCACCGGGCGCGGATCCGCACCGAGAAGGGCGAGGCGACGGTGGCCGTCAAGGTGGTGCGGCCCGGCGTGCGCGAGCGCTTCGCCCGCGACCTCCAGGCCATGGCGGCGGCAGCCCGCTTCTTCGAGCGCTTCGCGCCGGAGGCCCGGCGTCTCCGACCGACGGAGGTGGTGGACACCCTCGCGCGCTCGGTCACCATCGAGATGGATCTGCGCCTCGAAGCCGCCGCGGTTTCGGAACTTGCCGACAATACGAAGGACGATCCGGGCTTCCGGGTCCCGCGGCCCGAATGGGATCTCACCGCCCGGGACGTGCTCACCACCGAATGGATCGACGGCATCCGGCTCAACGATCTCGCCCGCATCGAGGCGGACGGCCACGACCGTGTCGCGCTCGGCCGCACCGTGATCCAGTCCTTCCTGCGCCACGCTATCCGGGACGGCTATTTTCACGCCGACATGCATCCCGGCAACCTGTTCGTCGACGCTGAGGGCCGCCTCGTCGCGGTGGATTTCGGCATCATGGGGCGGCTCGGGCTGAAGGAGCGCCGGTTCCTCGCCGAGATCCTGCTCGGTTTCATCCGTCGCGACTACCGCCGCGTGGCTCAGGTGCATTTCGAGGCGGGCTACGTGCCGCCGCACCATTCGGTGGAGGATTTCGCGCAGGCCATCCGCGCCATCGGCGAGCCGATCCACAGCCGCCGCGCCGACGAGATCTCCATGGCGCGGCTCCTCACGCTCCTGTTCGAGGTCACGGCCCTCTTCGACATGGCGACCCGCACCGAGCTCGTTATGCTGCAGAAGACCATGGTGGTGGTGGAGGGCGTCGCCCGCAACCTCGACCCGAAGCTCGACATGTGGACCACCTCCGAGCCCGTGGTGCGCGAGTGGATCGAGCGCAATCTCGGGCCCATCGGTCGGGTGGAGAATGCGGGGCGGGGCCTGTGGACTCTTGCCGGCGTCGTCGCCGACCTGCCGGACCTCGCGCTCCGCGCCGAACGGGTGCTGAACCAGGTGGACGACGTGACGGCCCGGGGCGTGCAGCTGCATCCCGAGAGCCTCGCCGCCATCAAGCGGGCGGAGGCGAAGGGCAACCGCTGGGGCATCGTCGCCCTCTGGATCGTCGCGGTGCTCCTCACGGTGATCCTGGTTCAGCTCGCCTGAGGCGGGCTTGCCCGGCACGGTCCCGATCTGTACAATCTGTACAGGAGGCCGGCTTTGGATGACCGTAACGAGACCTGGACCGTGCAGGACGCCCGCGCCCATTTCGGCGACGTCATCGACGCCGCCTTGAGGGGCCGCCCGCAGCGGGTGAGCCGCCGCGGTCGCGAGACGGTGGTGGTTGTGTCGGAGGAGGAGTGGCGGCGGGTGTCGGAGCCGAAGCCTGCGCCCAGCTTTGCCGAACACCTCGCCCGCTTTCCGCTCTCAGCCGAAGAGTGGGACGAGGTCGCGCCGAAGCGCCACCGCCCCCGCGGCAACCCCTTCTCCGAGACCTGACCCGTGTATCTCCTCGACACGGACGTGATCTCCCGGACATCGCCCCTGTCGTCCGCGCAGGCCGGTCTGGCTGCATGGCTTACCGTAAATGGCGACCGCAGCTTTATCAGCGTCATCTCGTTAAGCGAGATGCAGTACGGTGTGACTCGACTGCTCGAACGCGGCGCTCACCGCCGTGCCACCGCCCTGCGAGCCTGGATGAACGAGACCCTGGCCCTCTTCGCCGACCGTGTCCTGCCGCTCGACCGCGCGGCCGCCCACCGCACGGGTGAAATCCTCGCGCAGTCTGAGGCGCGCGGACACAGTCCCGGCTTCGAAGACGCCTGTCTGGCCGCCACCGCCGATCACCATGGCATGACGGTGGTCACCTACAATGTGCGCCACTTCCGCACTCTCGGCGTGCCGTTCCTCTCGCCTGGCCGAGGTGAGGAGGACGCCCCATGACCTCTCCGCTCGCGGGCCGGCGCATCCTCCTCGTGATCGGGGGCGGAATCGCCGCCTATAAATCCCTCGACCTGATCCGGCGGCTGCGCGAGCGGGGCGCGTCGGTGCGGTGCATCCTGACGAGCGGCGCGCAGCACTTCATCACCCCGCTCGCCGCCGCCGGCATCTCGGGGCAGCGGGCCCATACGGATCTCTTCGACCGGGAGGACGAGGCCGATATCGGGCACATCCGCCTCGCCCGCGATGCGGATCTCGTGGTCGCGGCGCCCGCCACCGCCAATCTCATGGCCAAGATGGCGGGCGGGCACGCGGACGATCTCGCCTCCACGGTACTCCTCGCCACCACGCTGCCGATCCTCGTCGCGCCCGCCATGAACGTGCGCATGTGGCTTCACCCGGCGACGCAGGCGAACCTCGCGGCGCTCCAGGGCCGGGGCGTGCGCGTGGTCGGGCCGAACGAGGGCGCCATGGCGGAGGCGGAATTCGGGCCCGGCCGCATGAGCGAACCCCTCGAGATCGTCGCCGCCGCGGAGGCGGTCCTCGAACCGCAAGGACCGCTCAAGGGCCGGCGCGTTCTCGTGACCTCCGGTCCGACGCACGAACCCATCGATCCCGTGCGCTACATCGCGAACCGGTCCTCCGGGAAACAAGGCCACGCCATCGCGCGGGCCGCCGCAGAGGCCGGCGCCGCCGTGACCCTCGTCTCCGGACCCGTCTTCATCCCGGATCCCCCCGGCGTGCGCACCCTCCATGTGGAGAGCGCCCGCGAGATGCTGGCCGCAGTCGAGGCCGCGCTCCCGGCCGACATCGCGGTCTTCGCGGCGGCCGTCGCGGATTGGCGCGTCGACCGTGCGGCTAACGAGAAGATGAAGAAGGACGGGGGCGCCCTGCCGGCGCTCGCCCTCGTCGAGAACCCCGACATCCTCGCCACGATCGCGCGCCGCCGGGACGGACGGCCGCCGCTCGTCGTAGGATTTGCCGCCGAGACCGAGAACGTGGTGGCCTACGCGCAGGCGAAGCTCGCCCGCAAGGGCTGCGACCTCATCGTGGCGAACGACGTGTCGCCCGGGAGCGGCGTGATGGGGGGCGACCGCAATACCGTGCACCTCGTCAGCACCGCCGGTGTCGAGACCTGGCCGACTCTGTCCAAGGACGATGTGGCCCGGCGCCTCGTGGCGCACCTCGCCGAAGCCCAACCCTCGTGAGCGTCTCGATCGCCGTCAAGCGCTTGCCCCACGGGGAGGGGCTGCCCCTTCCGCGCCATGAGAGCGCGGGCGCCGCGGGGCTCGACCTTCTCGCGGCGAACCCTGCGGATGCGCCGATCGTCCTGCCGCCCCAGGGGCGGGTGCTGGTGCCCACCGGCCTCGTCCTGCAGATCCCGGACGGATTCGAGGGCCAGGTGCGGCCGCGCTCGGGGCTCGCGCTGAAGTACGGCATTACGGTTCTCAACGCCCCCGGCACCGTTGATGCGGATTACCGCGGCGAAGTGCACGTGCTCCTGGTGAACCACGGCGCCGAGCCATACGTGATCACCCGCGGCATGCGCATCGCGCAGATGGTTGTAGCGGCGGTCGCGCGCGCCTACCTTGTGGAGCAGCCGAGCTTGGACGAGACGGCGCGCGGGGATTCAGGGTTCGGTTCGACCGGGATCTCCACCTGAAACGAGGGGAGCGGATCACATGCTCTTGTTGTCGCGGCGAAGCCTGCTCGCCATCGCGGCCGTGGTCGACATCGCGCTTCACGCAAGGCCCCTTCCGGTTGCCGCAAAGGCGCTCGCCGCCCGCCACAACCTGCCGCCGCGGCATCTCGAAACGGTGCTCCAGGCCCTCGTCCGCCAGGGCATCCTCAAAGGCATGCGCGGTCCGCGGGGCGGCTACTCCCTCGCCCGCGAGCGGCGGCGCATCACGGCGGGCGACATCGTCCGCGCCGCCATGACGGCAACGGGCGAGGACGGCCTGCCGCCGTTGCCGGAATCCGCTCTCGTCGACCTCGTGATCGAGCCCGTCGTGCGGCAGTCGGGGGAGGTGTTTCTCTCCAAACTCGATGGGGTCACCGTGGACGATCTGTGCCGGCAGGCCGAGTCGACCGCCCTCACGAGCCCCGGCGTCCTCGCGGATTTTACAATATAGAATGTGTTTTCTTGAATTCTTCGACTTGGATCGCGAAATAGCCTAAGCTGACTGTCCAGCCCCGGAGAATCCCATGGCCGAACCTGCCCGCAAGCTCGAGACCGCGCCTGCTCTCGATAAGAAGCCCGGCCGCGGCCGGATCTACGATTCCATCACCCAGACCATCGGCGACACGCCCCTCGTGCGCCTGAAGCGCCTGCCGCAGGAGCGCGGCATCGACGCCGAGATCCTGGTGAAGCTCGAGTTCTTCAACCCGATCGCGAGCGTGAAGGATCGCATCGGCGTCAACATGATCGACTCGATGGAGGCTGCCGGCACGATCAAGCCCGGCACGACCCTGATCGAGCCCACCTCCGGCAATACCGGCATCGCGCTCGCCTTCGTGGCGGCGGCGCGGGGCTACCGGCTCATCCTGGTGATGCCCGAGACCATGTCGATCGAGCGCCGCAAGATGCTGGCATTTCTCGGCGCCGAACTGGTCCTCACCCCAGGCCCCATGGGCATGAAGGGCGCGGTCGCGAAGGCCGAGGAACTGCTCGGCGAGATCCCGAACTCGATCATCCCGCAGCAGTTCAAGAACCCGGCCAACCCCGAGATCCACCGCCTCACCACGGCGGAGGAGATCTGGAACGACACCGACGGCCATCTCGACGCCTTCGTGTCCGGTGTCGGCACCGGCGGCACCATCACGGGCGTCGGCCAGGTCATCAAGCCTCGCCTTCCCTCCCTGCGCGTCGTGGCGGTCGAGCCGGAGGACTCGCCGGTTCTGTCCGGCGGGCAGCCCGGCCCACACAAGATCCAGGGTATCGGCGCCGGCTTCGTGCCGGACGTGCTCGATCGCTCGGTGATCGACGAGGTGATGACCGTCGGCAACCAGACGGCTTTCGAGACCGCCCGCCTCGTTGCCAAATACGAGGGCATTCCCGGCGGCATCTCGACGGGCGCCAACATCGCGGCGGCCATGGAACTGGCGAGCCGGCCCGAGTTCAAGGGCAAGCGCATCGTCACGGTCGCCTGCTCCTTCGCCGAGCGCTACATCTCGAGCGCGCTGTTCGAAGGGCTCTGAGCGCATCGCCACGATCCTGAACGAGGCGGCCTGCGGGCCGCCTTTTTCGTTCGCGGCCCCGTGAGCAAAGCGTGGCTAGAACCTCCGCCGAGACCCGGGGTTCTCCTTGTCAGCGACAGGAGAATCCCATGGCTGACGAGAGACCTGCCCCGCATTCCCTGCGGGAACAGTCGGCGGACCAGATCCGCAACGAGCAGCGCGGCGGCACCGGCAGCCCCATCGACCCGAACCGCGACGGCGGCCCGGAAGGGAACGCCACGCTCCGCCGCGTCTGGAGCGAGCCGGGCGGCGAAGCTCACAACTATCGCCAAGCCCGGACCGGCCAGACCACCAATGCGGGCATGGACGGGCACGACGAACTCACGGCCGCCGAGACGCCCGAGACCACCAAGCATCTGAGCGACGCCACCCTCGGTCCGAACGACCGGGACGCGACCGCGGAGGCCATCGCCCGGGCGACTGCCGTACAGGGCGACGACAAAGCAAAAGGCTGAAGCACGCCATGACCCATCACGACAGACCCGACGAACACGCGGCCGACGCACCGGAGGCCGCAAGCCACCTCGGCCAGGACGACCCGAATGGCGGGACGGGCGAGCGCCACACGCCCCCGAGCGGCACCCTTCGCAACCCGGGCGGGCTCTCGACCGGGCTCCAGCCCGGCGGAACCATTCCGGGCAAGAGCCCGGGCGCTTCGGCCGGCTCCATCGGCACGGGCGGCGGCTCCACGGCGGGCGCGCCCACCGGCACCGCCAAGCGCGGCATCTGAGAGGCACTCATGGCCCACGCATCGTACGGCAACAACAGCGACATGGACAAAAGCCGCCCGGATCAGGATCCGGGCGCAAAGCCCAAGGCCGGCGGGGATCGGCCGGGCTTCGATCTCGGCGGGGCGAAGGACCGCGACGGCACCGCCGGCAACGGCACGCCTTCGTCCGGTCCCCATGCCGAGGAGAGCCTCACGAATCCCGACGCGACCCCCGGCGCCGGCTCGCTCCCGCCCGTGGGCGGTGAGGACGGCACCGATTCCACCAGCAGCTAGGAGGCAGGCATGGCCGACAAGGGCAAGGACAAGGCGAGCGACACCTTGAGGGATATCTCGGTCGACGGACCGCGGCTCACGCCGCAGGGCCGCACGGATCCGGAGGCCGGCGGCGAGGATTCGACGAACCCCATGGGCGAGGGCGCCAAGCAGGGGCAGGGCGACAAGGCGGAAGGCTAAGGGGGCTTAAGGCCCCCCGTCCCGCCCGTGACGGCGGAAGCCCTCGCGCTCACAAAGGCGGTCGTAGTAGCGCTCGACCGTGGGGAGCGTTGGACGCGCCAGTGGGATGCTCTTCCAGCGATGGACTGAGAGGCCGATCACGATGTCGGCGCAGGTGAAGTGCGGCCCCGCCACGTAGGCGCCGGACCGCGCGATCTCGGCGTCGATCACCGCCATGGCCCCGCAGAACCGCTCCCAGGATTCTGCGACCGCGCGCTCGTCCTGGTAGGCGGGGTTCCGGCGCACCGTCGCCTGGAAGACCGTGCGCCAGGTGTTGTTGAAGTCGGATACCTGCCAGTCCATCCACCGCTCGACCTTGGCGCAGGCGGCGGGCTCGCGCGGCAGGAGGTCGTCGCGACCCTCGCGGCGGGCGAGATAGCGCACGATGCTGTTCGACTCCCAGAGAACCTGCCCCGCATCGTCGAGCACCGGGATCATGCCCACCGGGTTGAGCGCCAGAAACGCGGGGTCCTGAACCGAGCGCCCGGCCCCGCCCCAGTCGACGCGTTCGAAGGCGAGCCCGAGCTCGTCGCAGGTCCACAGAACCTTGCGCACGTTGATGGAAGCGGCATGGCCGTAGATCTTGAGCATCGCCCTGTCCCGATGATGGCTGCTCGCAGGGCTTGCACGGGTTGCGCCGCCGGACAAGCCTCGGGACGCAGAAGCGGGCGCTCAAAAAGAAGGCCGCATCCTGCGATGCGGCCTTGTGATCGTCAGCGTCGCTGACCCGCTTCAGGCGCTCAGCGCTTCCTTCTGCTTTTCCGCCCGCTTGCGGTCGTTCGGGTCGAGGATCGCCTTGCGGATGCGGATCGACTTCGGGGTCACTTCCACGAGTTCGTCGTCCTGAATCCAGGCGAGGGACCGCTCCAGGGTCATGCGGATCGGCGGGGTGAGGCGCACGGCCTCGTCCTTCGAGGTCGTGCGGATGTTGGTGAGCTTCTTGCCCTTGAGGACGTTCACTTCGAGATCGTTGTCCCGGTTGTGCTCGCCGATGATCATGCCCTGGTACACCTTCCAGCCGGGCTCGATCATCATCGGGCCGCGATCCTCGAGGTTCCACAGGGCATAGGCCACCGCCTCGCCCGCATCGTTCGAGATGAGCACGCCGTTGCGGCGGCCGGCGATCTCGCCCTTGTAGGGCTCGTAGGCGTGGAACAGACGATTCATGATCGCGGTGCCGCGGGTGTCCGTCATGAGCTCGCCCTGGTAGCCGATGAGGCCGCGGGTCGGAGCGTAGAATACGAGGCGCTGGCGGTTGCCGCCGGAGGGGCGCATCTCCACCATCTCGGCCTTGCGCTCGGACATCTTCTGCACGACGACGCCGGAATGCTCCTCGTCGACGTCGATCACGACCTCCTCGACAGGCTCGAGGGTCTGCCCGGTGGCCTCGTCCTTCTTGAACACCACGCGGGGCCGCGACACGGCGAGTTCGAAGCCCTCGCGGCGCATGGTCTCGATGAGGATCGCGAGCTGCAACTCGCCACGGCCCGACACGAAGAACGAGTCCTTGTCGGAGGATTCCTCGATCTTGAGCGTGACGTTGCCCTCGGCCTCCTTGAAGAGGCGCTCGCGGATCATGCGGCTCGTCACCTTGTCGCCTTCCGTGCCCGCGAGCGGCGAGTCGTTCACGATGAACGACATGGTGACGGTCGGCGGATCGATGGGCTGGGCCTGGATCGGGGTATCGATCTCCGGCGCACAGAAAGTGTCGGCCACCGACCCCTTCACGAGGCCCGCGATGGAAACGATGTCGCCCGCCTCGCCGAGCTCGATCGGCTGGCGCTCGAGGCCTCGGAAAGCGAGGATCTTCGACACGCGCCCGTTCTCCACGAGGTTGCCGTGGCGGTCGATCACCTTGATGGTCTGGTTCGGCTTGACGGTGCCCGACGCGATGCGGCCCGTGACGATGCGCCCGAGGAAGGGATTGGCCTCGAGCAGCGTGCCGAGCATGCGGAAGGGGCCCTCCTCGGTCTTCGCCGGGGGCACGTGCTCCAGCACGAGATCGAAGAGCGGCGCGAGACCCTCGTCCTGCGGGCCCTCGGGGGATTTCGCCATCCAGCCGGAGCGGCCCGAGCCGTAGAGGATCGGGAAGTCGAGCTGCTCGTCGGTGGCGTCGAGGGCTGCGAAAAGATCGAACACCTCGTTGATCACCTCGGTCGCGCGGGCGTCGGGGCGGTCCACCTTGTTGATCGCGACGATGGGACGGAGGCCGATCTTAAGGGCTTTGGACACCACGAACTTCGTCTGCGGCATCGGGCCCTCGGCGGCATCGACGAGCACGATCACGCCGTCCACCATGCTCAGGATGCGCTCCACCTCGCCGCCGAAATCGGCGTGGCCGGGGGTGTCGACGATGTTGATGCGGGTGTCCTTCCAGACGACCGAGGTCGCCTTGGCCAGGATCGTGATGCCGCGCTCCTTCTCGAGGTCGTTCGAATCCATGGCGCGCTCCTCGACGCGCTGGTTCTCGCGGAAGCTGCCCGATTGCTGGAGCAGCTTGTCGACGAGAGTGGTCTTGCCATGGTCGACGTGCGCGATGATGGCGATATTGCGGAGCTTCATAGGGGTGTCCAAAGCAAAGCGGCCCGGCTCGGGCCAACCGGTGAAACGGCGCGAACCAGGCAGGAAATCTGTTGCAGTGCAATATAGGGAACGGCCTGCGGCGGCAATAGGGCGCCTGGGCCGCAGGCCTGCAAGGTGTGCGCCCAACCCTCAGCCTGAGGAGCCACTCGAAGGAGGGTTCAGGAACGGGGGAGGAACCACGGTTCTCTCCTCCCCCCTTGAGGGGAGGTTGGAGGTGGGGGTGGCGGCAGCACCCTCACCGGACAACGAACAACCGCCACCCCCTCCCCTCTAGAGGGAGGGGCATCGGTCGGCGCTGCGTTTCGGCCGATGAACGTCCCGTGACGCTCCCGGAGAGGCGGCGGACCCAGTCCGATAGAGACTACGCCGGCACCACGCGCCGGAAGCGGAAGTCCGGGCGCACGCTTCGGACCATCATCATCTCCCCGACATTCTCGGGGGTGAGGAGGCCGACGAGTTGCTCGGCCTCGTTCAAGACCAGGAGCGCGGGGGCCTTGGCCGTGTTGAGCTGAGCGAGAGCCGGCTCGAAGGGCTGCCAGTCGCGGACGGTCGGCACGTCGCGGGTCATCACCTCCAACACCGGGGTCGTGGGTCCGCCCTGGCGCAGCGCCACGATGAGCCCGTCGCGGGTGAGAAGACCGCGGGGGCGGCCCGAGCCGTCCACCACCGGAAACTCCTTCTGCGAGGTGCGCAGCATGAGATCCACCGCGTCGTCGAGGGTGGAGGAGGGGGACAGGGCCTCGATGGAGCTCATCATCACGGAGCGGACGGGGAGGGACTGGGTGCCGTCCCGGAACGCCACGTGCTGGGACTCGGCGGTCGCGGACAGGTAGATGAACAGGGCGATGACGATGAGCATCGGGTTGGTGAAGAGGCCCACGAGTGCGAAGAGGAAGGCTGCGCCCTGGCCGATGCGGGCCGCGATGCGGGTCGCGTCCGTGTGGGGCATCCGCATGGCAAGGAGCGCGCGCAGCACCCGCCCCCCGTCCATGGGAAAGGCTGGAATGAGGTTGAACACCACGAGGAAGATGTTGGCGGCGGCGAGCCGTGCCGCGAGGCCGAGCTGCGGGTTCTCCATCTCGGCCATGGCGGCCCCGTCGAGCCCCGAGCCGACGAACAGGATGAGCACCGCCGCGATCACCACGTTGACCGCAGGCCCGGCGAGCGCGACGACGAGCTCCTCGCGCGGCTTGTCGGGAATGCGCTCGAGGCTCGCGACGCCTCCGATGGGCCAGAGGGTCACGTCCGGCGTGCGGATGCCGTAGCGCCGGGCCGCCAGGATGTGCCCGAATTCGTGAGCGAGCACGCAGGCGAAGAGCAGGACGATGAAGAGCACGCCTTCGGTCGCCGCCGCCTGCCCGCCCTGCCGCCACTGCGCCGCGCCGATCCAGACGAGAAAGAGCAGGAACGTCACGTGCAGCCGCACGGTCGTTCCGGCGATCCGGGCGATGGGCAGGGACCAGAGCATGAGACCTCCGAGCGTAACCGGAGGTCAACGATGGCTTCGGGGCCTGGGTTCAGGGGCGCGGGTGTTCACAAGGTCGCGGCGGCGTTTGTCCCGCTGCCCAGGAGCGGCAGAAGGCATCTGCAGTGTCATCCCCGGCGAGCGGAGCGAGGGAAGGGGATCCAGTCTCCATCCTAGCGCCACCCTGGATCCCCTTCCCGGCACTGCGTGTCGCCGGGGATGACACGGTGGTGGCTTCCCTGCCTACCTCGCGGCAGGCTGTTCCTCTCCCTCCGGGGGAGAGGGTTAGAGCCCCAGCTTCTTCTTGCGCTGCGCCAGCGTGCGCAGCCGCAGGGCGTTGAGCTTGATGAAGCCCGCGGCATCCCGGTGGTCGTAGGCGACGGCGCCCTCTTCGAACGTCACGAGGTCCTGGTCGTAGAGGGTGTTGGGGCTCTCGCGGCCGATCACGTGGACGCCGCCCTTGTAGAGCTTGAGGCGCACCTCGCCGGTGACGAGGGACTGCGAGTGGTCGATGAGGGCCTGCAGCATCTCGCGCTCGGGCGAGAACCAGAAGCCGTTGTAGATGAGCTCCGCGTATTTCGGCATGAGCTCGTCCTTGAGATGCGCGGCGCCGCGGTCAAGGGTGATGGACTCGATGGCCCGGTGAGCGAGATGCAGGATCGTGCCGCCCGGCGTCTCGTACATGCCGCGGCTCTTCATGCCGACGAAGCGGTTCTCGACAAGGTCGAGCCGGCCGATGCCGTTGAGGCGGCCAAGGTCGTTGAGCTTTGCGAGCAGCGCCGCAGGCCCGAGTTTCTTGCCGTCGATGGCGACCGGGTCGCCCCGCTCGAATTCGACCGCGATGACGGTCGGCATGTCGGGCGCGGATTCCGGATCGTTGGTGCGCGAGAAGACGTAGTCCGGCACCTCCTGGGCGGGATCCTCCAGCACCTTGCCCTCGGAGGAGGCGTGAAGGAGGTTCGCATCGACCGAGAACGGGGCCTCGCCGCGCTTGTCCTTGGCGATCGGAATCTGGTGCTGCTCGGCGAACGCGATGAGCTGCTCGCGGGAGCGCAGGTCCCATTCGCGCCAGGGCGCGACCACGGTCACGTCGGGCTTGAGGGCGTAATAGGCGAGCTCGAAGCGCACCTGGTCGTTGCCCTTGCCGGTCGCGCCGTGGGCGACGGCGTCGGCGCCGACGCGCTCGGCGATCTCGATCTGCTTTTTCGCGATGAGCGGACGGGCGATGGAGGTGCCGAGGAGATAGAGCCCCTCGTACTGGGCGTTGGCGCGGAACATCGGGAAGACGTAGTCGCGCACGAACTCGTCGCGCAGGTCCTCGATGAAAATGTTGTCCGGCTTGATGCCGAGGAGTTCCGCCTTCTTGCGCGCGGGCTCCAGCTCCTCGCCCTGGCCGAGATCCGCCGTGAAGGTCACGACCTCGGAGCCGTAGGTCGTCTGCAGCCACTTGAGGATGATGGAGGTGTCGAGGCCGCCCGAATAGGCGAGCACGACCTTGTTCACGCGCTTGGTCGACATGGTGGGTTCCGCTCTGGGGTCGGGCGGGGCTTAAGGGCAAAGACTTTGCCGTGCAACCCGCCAATGGGGGAAGACGAGAGGCGGCCCGCCGCTCTTGTTCTGAGCGGGCGAACCGGGGAGGGTAGGGGTAAGGAGACCCTCATGACCCGCCGCCCCGTCCTGGAGTTCTGGTACGAGTTCGCCTCCAACTTCTCCTACCTTTCCGCCATGCGGATCGAGGATCTGGCGGAGGCGGCCGGCGTCGAGGTGCGCTGGCAGCCCTTCCTCCTCGGCCCGATCTTCGCCGCCCAGGGCATGGCGACCTCGCCGTTCAACCTCTATCCCGTGAAGGGCGGCTACATGTGGCGCGATATGGAGCGCGAGGCGGCGGCCCTCGGCCTGCCGGCCCGCAAGCCCGACCCGTTCCCGCAGAACGCGCTCCTCGCCGCCCGGGTGGCGCTCTCCGGCACGGAGCGCGGCTGGACGCCGGACTTCACGCGGGCTGTCTACCATGAGGAGTTCGGCGAGGGCCGTTCCATCGCGGATGCCGCGCTCATCGAGAGCATCCTCGTGCGCCTCGGGCTCGACGCGCCGGAGGTGCTGCGCGAGGCGCAAGGGGAGGCCAACAAGGCGCGGCTGAAGGCGGTGGGCGAGGAGGCGAAATCCCGCGGCATCTTCGGCGCCCCGACCTTCTTCACGCCGGACGGCGAGATGTTCTGGGGCAACGACCGCCTCGAACGCCCGCTCGCCTGGGCGAGCGGGAGAGGATAGCGCGACGGAACCACTCCCTGCCCTCAGGGGAGGGGTAGGGGTGGGGTATGCCGCGCCAGCGGCAGGCGTTCGTCGAGGCCCGAACTCGCCTTCGGCGAACACCCCACCCGCCCCGGGCTTACGCCCAAGGCACCCTCCCCTGAGGGGAGGGAGGCCGACGATCAGCATCGGCGTTCCTCCCCCCTCGACGGAAATCCCGGTTTCCTGTATACGGCCCGCCTCTGCAGGATTGCCGGGTTCTCGAGGGGTGCGCTCCGGCGTGCCCTCGATGCGCTTCAGGCGGCCCTGCGGACACGCTTCCCGTTCGTCGACACCGCGCCGGCCTGCTTGCACAGCAGCCGCCGGGAACTTGGCCCGCAAGGGGCGTTCCCGGCAGCGACGAAGGGGGGGCGGCCGTTCAACACGAGCCGCCGGCGCATGCCCCCCGATGGGCCATTCAGGAGAGACAATGTCTGCAGCTTTGCAACGGCAGCCGAGCCGTGAGGATTTCGCCGCGCTTCTCGAGGAATCGTTCCGCCAGAACGAGATCAGCGAAGGCTCGGTGGTCAAGGGCACGGTGGTCGCGATCGAAAAGGACGTCGCGGTCATCGACATCGGCGCCAAGACGGAAGGGCGCGTCGCCCTCAAGGAATTCGCCGGGCCGAACCGCGACCAGACGCTGAATGTCGGCGACGAGGTCGAGGTCTATGTCGAGCGCATCGAGAATGCCCTCGGCGAGGCCGTCATCTCGCGCGACAAGGCGCGCCGCGAGGAATCGTGGGTGAAGCTCGAGAAGGCCTTCGAGGCCGGCGAGCGCGTCAACGGCACGATCTTCAACCAGGTGAAGGGCGGCTACACGGTCGACCTCGACGGTGCCGTGGCGTTCCTGCCGCGCAGCCAAGTGGACATCCGCCCGGTGCGCGACGTCGGCCCGCTCATGGGCGTGGCGCAGCCGTTCCAGATCCTCAAGATGGACCGCCGCCGCGGCAACATCGTGGTGTCCCGCCGCACGGTGCTGGAGGAGAGCCGCGCCGAGCAGCGCTCCGAGCTCGTGGCGAACCTCGAAGAGGGTCAGGTCATCGACGGCGTGGTCAAGAACATCACCGAATACGGTGCGTTCGTTGATCTCGGCGGCATCGACGGTCTCCTGCACGTCACCGACATGGCGTGGCGCCGCGTGAACCACCCGTCCGAGGTCGTAACCATCGGCCAGACGGTGAAGGTGAAGATCATCAAGATCAACCACGAGACGCACCGCATCAGCTTGGGCATCAAGCAGCTCCTCGCCGATCCGTGGGAGGGCATCGCCGCCCGCTACCCGGTGCAGGCGAAGCTCAAGGGCCGCGTCACGAACATCACCGATTACGGCGCGTTCGTGGAGCTGGAGCCGGGCATCGAGGGCCTGATCCACGTCTCCGAGATGTCGTGGACGAAGAAGAACGTGCATCCCGGCAAGATCGTCTCCACCTCCCAGGAGGTCGAGGTCGTGATCCTCGAGGTCGATCAGGTGAAGCGCCGCATCTCGCTCGGCCTGAAGCAGACGCTTCAGAACCCGTGGGAGGCCTTCGCCGAGAAGCACCCGGTCGGCACGGTCGTCGAGGGCGAGGTCAAGAACAAGACCGAGTTCGGTCTCTTCATCGGCCTCGAGAACGACGTCGACGGCATGGTCCACCTCTCGGATCTCGACTGGAACCGCCCGGGCGAGCAGGTCATCGACGAGTTCAAGAAGGGCGACATGGTGCGCGCCCAGGTTCTCGATGTCGACGTCGAGAAGGAGCGCATCTCGCTTGGCATCAAGCAGCTTGCGGGCGATCCCTTCGCGGATGCCGGCGAGATCCGCAAAGGCCAGGTGGTCACCTGCGAGGTGCTCGAGGTGAAGGACGGCGGCATCGAGGTGAAGATCGTCGATACCGACCTCACCGCCTTCATCAAGCGCAACGAGCTCGCCCGCGACCGCGGCGACCAGCGTCCGGAGCGCTTCGCTCCCGGCGAGAAGGTCGACGCCCGCGTGACCATGTTCGACCGCAAGGCCCGCCGCGTCACCATCTCCATCAAGGCTCTCGAGATGGCCGAGGAGAAGGAGGCGATGGCTCAGTACGGCTCCGCCGATTCGGGTGCGTCGCTCGGCGACATCCTGGGCGCGGCCCTCAACAAGGCCTCGAAGACCGACAAGAAGTAGCCCCGCGTAAGGCGGGGCTCTCCCCGGGGCGGCGCCGCTCGCCCCGCCGGGGGATCCCGATCCGGTTTGGGTTCGGACCCGCGCGATTCGTCGCGCGGGTTTTTTGTTGTCTCCCCGTGGCTTGCGGGCGCCGCCGCTCTAGCTCCAGCAGCACGCGCGCCGAAATCGCACGGGGCCGCTTCCGCCCGCGCGGAATCGGCACTAGTGTCCGCCTCCCTCGGGCGAGCCCATCGAGAGCACAGGTCATGTCCATGGATGCCGAAGCGATTGTCGACCGCCGCCGTCTGCGCCGCAAACTGTCGTTCTGGCGCGTTCTGAGCGTCCTCGCCCTGATCGCCGCGGTGGTGGGCATCGGCGTCGCCGCCGGCGGCCGCATGGCCGCCACCACGGGCGGGGCCCACATCGCCCGCGTGCAGGTGGACGGCTTCATCGGCGGCAGCCAGGCGACCTCCGATCTCCTGCGGCGGGTGGGCGAGTCCCGCGCGGTGTCGGGCGTCGTCATCTCCATCAACTCGCCGGGGGGCACCACCACGGGCGCGGAGGAGCTTTATCGCAACATCCGCCGCCTCGCCGAGAGAAAGCCCCTCGTCGCCTTCGTCGACGGCACGGCGGCCTCCGGCGGCTACATCACGGCGCTCGCCGCCGACCGCATCGTCGCCCGGGAGACCTCCCTCATCGGCTCCATCGGCGTCATCCTGCAGTTTCCGCAGGCCTCGGCGCTCCTCGAGAAGATCGGGGTCGGCGTGGAGGAGATCAAATCGAGCCCCCTCAAGGCCGAGCCCAGCGGATACAAGCCCACGCCGCCCGAAGCCCGGGAGGCGCTGCAGAACGTGGTCAACGATACCTACGAGTGGTTCAAGGGACTCGTCGCCACGCGCCGCAGCTACAACCCCGAGGAGTTGAACCGCGTCGCCGACGGCCGCGTCTTCAACGGGCGCCAGGCTCTCGGCCTCAAGCTCGTGGACGAGCTCGGTTCGGAGCGCGATGCGATCGCCTGGCTCGAGCGGGAGAAGGGCGTCCGGCGGGATCTGCCCGTGCGCAACTGGGAGCCGCGGAGCAACACCGACTTCTCGCTCTTCACCTGGGCGGCGTTCGGTGCCGATCTGCTGGGGCTCGAAGGCCCTGCGCGGCACCTGCGCCAGATGAGCCTCGTGATTCCGCAGGCACAGCTTGACGGTCTCCTGGCGGTCTGGCACCCTGCCGCCGAAAAATAAAGCCGCGTCAGACAGATAGCTTAAACAATGATCAAATCCGAACTCGTGCTCAAGATCGCCGAGCAGAACCCGCATCTCTATCAGCGAGACGTCGAGAACATCGTGAACGCCATTCTCGACACGATCGCGGATGCGCTGGCGCGCGGCGACCGGGTGGAGCTGCGCGGCTTTGGCGCCTTTTCGGTGAAGAAGCGCGACGCGCGCACGGGCCGGAACCCGCGCACGGGCGAAACCGTCTCCGTGTCGGAAAAGGTCATTCCCGTGTTCAAGACCGGCAAGGACATGCGCCTGCGCCTCAACGCGGCCAGCGCCGCGGAGAAGCCCGCGAAGGTCGCCCGCGCCGGCTGATTCCCCTGGAGGTTCGCCCGTGATCCGGTTTCTCAAGGCGCTCATTCTGCTGCCGGTGGCCATTCTCGTCGTGCTGCTCGCCGTGGCGAACCGGGAGCCCGTTCAGGTCTCGGTGGATCCCTTCACGCCGGACGCGCCGGGCTTCGTCATGAACGTGCCCCTCTACGCGGTGGTGTTTGCCGCCGTGATGCTCGGCGTCCTCGTCGGTGGCGTGGCCGCCTGGCTCGCCCAGTCCAAGCACCGCCGCGCCCGCCGCCACTACCGCCGCGAGGCGCAGCATCTCAAGACCGAGACGGACCGCATGCGTGCCGAGCGCCCGGCCTCGACCGCACCGGCCCTCCCGGCACCCGGCTCCGCCTACTAGATGCGGGTCGTTCCGGCGAACGAGATCGACCGTGTCCTCGACTTTCCGTCGCTGATCGACGCCCTCGCTGGGGCCTTCGCGGACGACATCGCCGTGCCGACGCGCCACCACCACGCGATCGCACGCCCGGGCGCGCCGGCGACCCTCCTCCTCATGCCCGCCTGGACCGGGCCCGCCACCCGAGACGGTTTCGTGGGCGTGAAGATCGTCTCGGTCTACCCGGAGAACAACGCGGTCGGTCTGCCGAGCGTGATCGGCACCTACCTTCTCATGGACGGCGCCACGGGCGAGCCCCGGGCCGCGCTCGACGGCACCCGGCTGACCCTCTGGCGTACGGCCGCGGCCTCCGCCCTCGCGGCCCGGCATCTCGCACGGGCGGACGCCGCCCGCATGGTGATGGTCGGCGCGGGCGCCCTCGCGCCTTTCCTCATCCGCGCGCATCGCAGCGTTCGGCCCATCGCGTCCATCGCCCTGTGGAACCGCAGCGGCGACAAGGCGGCCGCCCTCGCCGCCGAGCTGCGCGCCGAAGGGCTCCCGGTCGAGGCCGTGACGGATCTCGCGGCCGCCGTCCGCGAGGCGGATCTCGTCTCCTGCGCGACCCTGTCGGCGGCTCCCATCGTGGAGGGCGCATGGCTGAAGCCCGGGGCCCATCTCGACCTCGTCGGCGCCTTCAACCTCGCCATGCGGGAGGCGGACGACGAGGCCGTCCGGCGCGCGCGCGTGTTCGTCGACACGGACGCCGCGCTCACCGAGGGCGGCGACGTGGCCCTCGCGCTGCGGGCCGGGGCGATCTCCCGCGAGCACGTGCTCGGGACCCTCTTCGACCTCTGCCGCCAGGGCGCCCCGGCCCGCGATCCGGGCGCTGTCACCCTCTTCAAATCGGTGGGGACAGCCATCGAGGACCTGGCTGCGGCGATGGCGGTGTGGCGTTTACTCGGCCCGGCGTCGTAAGCTCACCTTCCTATGGATACTTTCGTCAAAATTTGCGGGCTCTCGACGCCTGAAACCCTCGATGCCGCCCTGAATGCGGGCGCCGGCATGGTGGGTTTCGTGCGGTTCTCGAAAAGTCCTCGGCACGTGAGCCTCGACCGGGCGGAGGCCCTCTCGGCACAGGCGCGCGGGCGGGCCCTGCGGGTCGCCCTCGTGGTCGACGCCACCGATGCCGAGCTTGCAGAGATCGTCGCGGCTCTCGATCCCGATATGCTGCAGTTGCATGGCAATGAGGCGCCGGACCGGGTAGCCGAGATCCGGGCGCGGTTCGGGCGCCCCGTCATGAAGGCTGTGGGGATCGCCGAGGCCGGGGATCTCGCCGGCGTGGAGCGCTACCGGGACGTCGCCGACCGCATTCTTCTGGATGCCAAGCCTCCCAAGGCTCCGGGCGCCCTCCCGGGAGGGAACGGCCTGTCCTTCGACTGGGGTCTCCTCGCCGGGCTTGACCCCCGCCTTCCCTTCATGCTGTCAGGGGGCCTCAACCCGGACAACGTGGCGGACGCGGTGGCTCTCACCGGGGCCCGTGCCGTCGACGTCTCCTCCGGGGTGGAAAGCCGGCCGGGGGAGAAGGATCCGGCCAAGATCAGGGCCTTCGTGGAGGCCGCCCGGGCTGCTCTTGCAGCCCACCAGCACAAGGCACCCAACGCGTGACCGCTCCCCAGACGCTCAACTCCTTCCGCACCGGGCCGGACGAAACCGGCCATTTCGGCATCTTCGGCGGGCGCTTCGTCGCCGAAACCCTGATGCCTCTCATCCTCGAACTCGAGAAGGCCTATGCGGAGGCGAAGACCGACCCGGCCTTCCAGGGGGAGATGGAGAGCTACCTCACCCACTATGTCGGCCGCCCGAGCCCGCTCTACTACGCCGAGCGCATGACCGAGCATCTCGGCGGCGCCAAGATCTACTTCAAGCGCGACGAGCTCAACCACACGGGCGCCCACAAGGTGAACAACGTGCTGGGTCAGATCCTGCTTGCCCGCCGCATGGGCAAGAAGCGGATCATCGCCGAGACCGGCGCCGGCCAGCACGGCGTCGCGACGGCCACGCTCTGCGCGCGCTTCGGCCTCCAGTGCATCGTCTACATGGGCGCCGTCGACGTCGAGCGGCAGAAGCCCAACGTGTTCCGCATGATGATGCTCGGGGCCGAGGTGGTGCCCGTGCAGTCGGGTTCGAAGACCCTCAAGGACGCCATGAACGAGGCGCTCCGCGATTGGGTGACGAACGTCGCCGACACGTTCTACTGCATCGGCACGGTGGCGGGCCCGCACCCCTATCCCGCCATGGTGCGCGATTTCCAAGCCGTGATCGGCCGTGAGACCCGCGAGCAGATGATGCAGGCGGAGGGCCGCCTGCCGGATTCGCTCGTCGCGGCCATCGGCGGCGGCTCCAACGCCATCGGCCTCTTCCATCCCTTCCTGGACGACCGCCAGATCGAGATCTACGGGGTCGAGGCCGCGGGCCACGGGCTCTCCACGGGACTTCACGCCGCGTCGCTCTCGGGCGGGCGACCCGGCGTGCTCCACGGCAACCGCACCTACCTCCTGATGGACGGCGACGGCCAGATCCAGGACGCGCATTCCATCTCCGCCGGCCTCGACTATCCGGGCATCGGGCCGGAGCATGCGTGGCTGCACGAGATGGGCCGGGTGACCTACCTCTCCGCCACCGACGAGGAGGCGCTCGCCGCCTTCCAGATGTGCTGCCAGCTCGAGGGCATCATCCCGGCGCTCGAGCCCTCTCACGCCCTCGCCAAGGTGATCGAGCTCGCGCCGCAAAAGCCGAAGGACCACCTCATGGTGATGAATCTGTGCGGCCGGGGCGACAAGGACATCTTCACCGTCGCCGAACACCTGGGAGGCCAGTTGTGACCGCCCGCCTTGATGCCCGTTTCGCCCTCGCCCGCGCGGAGGGCCGCGCTGCGCTCGTCACCTACGTGATGGCGGGCGATCCCGACCCCGAAACCTCGCTCGCGATCCTGGAGACCCTGCCGAAGGCGGGCGCCGATATCGTGGAGTTCGGCCTGCCGTTCACCGATCCCATGGCGGACGGCCCGGCGATTCAGGCGGCGGGCCTCAGGGCTTTGCGGGGTGGGCAGACCACGGCGGGGACCCTCGACCTCGTGCGCCGCTTCCGCCAGGGCGACGCCGAGACGCCCGTCATCCTCATGGGCTACTTCAACCCGATCTACCAGTACGGGGTCGACCGCTTCCTCGCCGATGCCAAGGCGGCGGGGGTCGACGGGCTCATCGTCGTCGACCTGCCGGCCGAGGAGGACGAGGAGTTGTGCCTGCCGGCCCTGAAAGCCGGCATCGCCTTCATTCGCCTTGCCACCCCGACCACCGACGACCGGCGGCTGCCGACGGTGCTCGCGAATACGTCGGGTTTCGTCTATTACGTGTCCATCACCGGCATCACCGGCGCCGCCACCCCGGATTTCGGGAAGGTTGCGACGGCGGTGGAGCGGATCAAGCGGCACACCCACCTTCCCGTGGTGGTGGGCTTTGGCGTGAAGACCGGCGCTCATGCGGCGGCGATTGCCGCGGGCGCCGACGGGGTGGTCGTGGGCTCGGCCCTCATCGAGGCGGTCAAGGGGTCCCTCGACGCCGAGGGCCGCGCCACCTCGCGAACGGTCGAGGCCGTCACCACGTTAGTGAAGGACCTCAGCGCCGGGGTGCGGTCGGTGTCGAAGGCGAAAGCCGCCTGAGCGCCCCAAAAGGCGCAGGAGCAATGCGATGAACTGGATTTCCGAAGTCGTCCGCCCGAAGATCAAGACACTGTTCAAGCGCGAGACGCCGGACAACCTCTGGATCAAGTGCCCGGAATCGGGCCAGGTGGTGTTCCAGAAGGACGTGGAGGCGAACCTGTGGGTCATCCCGGGTTCGAACCACCACATGCGGATCTCCGCGGCTCAGCGCCTCAAGATGATGTTCGACGAGGGCACCTGGCTCGACGTCGCTCTCCCCGAGGCGCCCACCGATCCCCTCAAGTTCCGCGACGAGAAGCGGTATATCGACCGCCTCAAGGACGCCCGAGCCAAGACCGGCCAGCAGGACGCCTTCAAGATCGGCTTCGGCCGGGTCGAGAACCTGCCGATGACGATTGCCGTGCAGGATTTCGGCTTCATGGGCGGGTCGCTCGGCATGGCGGCGGGCGAGGCCTTCGTCAAAGGCGCCGAAACCGCCCTCGACAAGCGCACGCCCTATATCCTCTTCGCGGCCTCGGGCGGCGCCCGCATGCAGGAGGGCATTCTCTCCCTCATGCAGATGCCCCGCACGACGGTGGCGGTGCGGCGTCTGCGGGCCGCCAAGCTCCCCTACATCGTCGTCCTCACGAACCCGACCACGGGTGGCGTCACCGCGTCCTACGCCATGCTCGGCGACGTTCATCTTGCCGAGCCCGGCGCCCTCATCGGCTTTGCGGGCCCGCGCGTCATCGAGCAGACGATCCGCGAGAAGCTGCCCGACGGCTTCCAACGCGCCGAGTACCTGAAGGAGCACGGCATGGTGGATCAGGTGGTGCACCGGCACGAACTCAAGGGCACCGTCGCTCGCCTCTCGCGCCTCCTCATGAAGACGCCGGTGGAGGCCGAGGCCGTCCTGCCCGAACCGCTGGCCGAAGCCGCGGAATAATCGGGCAGCACGCGGGGCATGAGTTCGTCCGACGCGCTGATCGCGCGCTTCCTCGCCCTGCACCCGAAGGTCATCGACCTGTCGCTCGCGCGGATCGAGCGGCTCCTGGCGGATCTCAGCCACCCCGAGCGCCGTCTGCCGCCTGTGATCCACGTGGCGGGCACCAACGGCAAGGGATCGACCATCGCCTTCATGCGGGGGATCCTCGAGGCGGCGGGGCTCGCGGTTCACGTCTACACCTCGCCCCACCTCGTCCGCTTCCACGAGCGGATCCGCCTCGGAGCGCTGGGGGGCGGGCGCTACGTGGACGAGGCCCGTCTCGTCGAGGCCCTGAGCCGCTGCGAGGCTCTGAATGCCGGCCGCCCCATCACGGTATTCGAGATCACCACCGCGGCCGCGCTCCTCCTCTTTGCCGAAACTCCGGCCGACGTGCTCCTCCTGGAGGTGGGCCTCGGCGGTCGCTTCGATGCGACGAACGTGGTCGACGGGCCGGCCGCCGCGGTCGTGACGCCCATCGGCTACGACCATGCCGAGTATCTCGGCGACACCATTGAGAAGGTCGCTTTCGAGAAAGCCGGCATCTTCAAGCGCGGCTGCCCCGCCGTCATCGCCCCGCAGGACTACCCGGCCGCCGACGAGGTGCTGACGCGCGAGGCCGAGCGCCGCGGCTGCACGCCGATCCTCATCGGCGGGCAGGATTTCTCCGTTCACGGCGAGGGTGGACGCCTCGTCTACCAGGACGAGGACGGCCTTCTCGACCTGCCTCCGCCGCGCCTCGCGGGCCGCCACCAATTCGTCAATGCCGGCACAGCCATCGCGGCCCTGCGGGCGGCCGGCTTTGGCGGGTTCGAGACCGCCGCCTTCGAGGCGGGGGTCGCCCGCGCCGAATGGCCCGGCCGCCTCCAGCGCCTCGCCCGGGGGCGCCTCGCGGCGCTGGCGCCGGAGGGCTGCGAACTGTGGCTCGACGGCGGTCACAATCCCGATGGCGGCCGCGTGCTCTCGGCCGCCATGGCCGATATGAGCGAGCGGGGCGACGCCCCCCTCGTCCTCATCGCCGGCATGCTGAGCACGAAGGATTCCGACGGCTTCTTCAAGAACTTCGCCGGCCTCGCCCGGGAGGTGATCGCCGTCACGGTGCCGGGCCAGGTCGCGGCCCGCCCCGCCGAGGAGGTGGCCTCCATCGCGGCCCGCGTCGGCCTCACGGCTTCCGTGCAGCCGAGCGTCGAGGCGGCTCTTTCTTCCCTCAACGCCTTCGTCTGGGATCGCCCGCCCCGGGTGCTGATCTGCGGCTCGCTCTACCTCGCCGGCGAGGTCCTGAGCGCGAACGGCACCCCGCCGCGGTAGCGCGGGCGGCCGCCCCGAGAGGGCAGGCCCGAACGCGGGAGCCTGCCCTCGAGCAGGCGCTCCGGCCTCAAGACCTCAATGCTGGTCAGCGGTTTCGCCGCTGCCTTGAACGGAACGGGCGTGCTCCCGTTAACCGAAACTGCGGCCAGCTTCGTTTTGCGAATGGCTGCGCTTCGCGCCTGCGCCGGCGCTCCGCTATAGGAGGCCCATGGGACTGATCCGACTCTATGCACGCGTCCTGGGCCAGCTCGGCTCGGACCTGAAGGTGGGGGCCTGGCTCGCCGCCGCGAACGTGGCGCTCGCCGTGACGGCCTTTGCCGAGCCGATCCTCTTCGGGCGCATCATCGACCTCCTCACCCGGGCGCAGGCGGCGGGGGGCGAGCCCGTCACGTTTCAGGCTCTCGGGCCGCTCATCATCGCCTGGGTGGCCTTCGGCCTCTTCACCATCGGGGCGGGCGTTCTCGTGGCGCTCCACGCGGACCGGCTCTCGCACCGCCGGCGCCTCGGGGTGATGGCGACCTATTTCGAGCACGTGCTCGAATTGCCGCTCGCGTTCCACACCTCCACCCATTCGGGCCGCGTTCTCAAGGTGATGCTCGAGGGCTCGAACGGGATGTCGTGGCTGTGGCTCGGCTTCTTTCGCGAGCACTTCTCGGCCATCGTCGCCCTCGGAATTCTCCTTCCGCTGACGCTGTTCCTCAATTGGCGGCTCGGCCTTCTCCTCGTCACCCTCCTCGTGGTGTTCGCGTTTCTCACGGTGATCGTGGTGCGCAAGACCGAGACCCTGCAGGGCTCGGTCGAGCGCTATCATTCGAGCCTCGCCGAGCACGCCTCCGATGCCCTCGGCAACGTGCCGGTCATCCAGTCCTTCACCCGGATCGAGCACGAGACCCGCGCGCTCCAGACCATCATCCATCAGCTTCTTCAGGCCCAGAACCCGGTGCTCTCCTGGTGGGCGCTCGCCTCCGTGGCGACACGGGCCTCGGCCACCATCACGGTGACGGCGATCTTCCTCGTCGGCACGTGGCTTCACCTCAACGGGCTCGCCACGATCGGCGAGATCGTCACCTTCATGTCGATCGCCACGATGCTCATCGGCCGCCTGGAGCAGGCGGTGAGCTTCGTGAACCAGCTCTTCATGCAGGCGCCGAAGATGCGGGAATATTTCGAGATCCTCGACACCACGCCCGCCGTGCGGGACCGCCCGAACGCCCGCAACGTGGAGCGCTTCCAGGGCGAGGTGGCGTTCGAGGACGTGAGCTTCTCCTACGACGGGAAGCGCTCGGCCGTGCAGGACGTCTCGTTCCGGGTGGGCGCGGGCGAGACCGTGGCCCTCGTCGGCGCCACGGGCTCCGGCAAATCGACGACGCTCGGGCTCCTCCACCGCGCCTTCGATCCGCAATCGGGGATCGTGCGCATCGACGGCTGGGACGTGCGCGACCTCACGCTCTCTTCGCTCCGCCGCAACATCGGAGTGGTGTTCCAGGAGCCCATGCTGTTTGCGCGTTCCGTTCGGGAGAACCTGCAGGTCGGGCGCACGGACGCGACCGACGCCGAGATGATGGAGGCGCTGGACCGCGCCCAGGCCCTCGACTTCATCACGCGGCAGGCCGACGGCCTCGACACCGTGATCGGCGAGCGCGGGCGCTCGCTCTCCGGCGGCGAGCGCCAGCGGCTGTCCATCGCCCGCGCGCTCCTCAAGAACCCGCCGCTCCTCATCCTCGACGAGGCCACCTCCGCGCTCGATGCGGCGACCGAGCGCAAGCTTCAGGCCGCCCTCGACGAGGTCATGCGCGGCCGCACCACTTTCGTCATCGCGCATCGCCTCGCCACGATCCGCAATGCGAGCCGCATCCTCGTCTTCGACCATGGCCGCATCGTCGAGACCGGCACCTTCGAGGAACTCGTCGCCCGAGGCGGCCGGTTCGCGGAACTCGCCCGCGCCCAGTTCATGGCGGGCGCCGGCGAAGCGCCGGCCCCCGTGCAGGCGTGATGCTTTGGACAGGTCACGTGCTGTTTGCCCCTCCGCACACGCGGGGAAGGCAAACCCCCGACGATGAAAGGCTCCGCCATGATCGACGCCCTGCCGCGCTCCGTCCATCACCGGGTCAATGGCGTCACGCTCCACGTCATGGAGGCTGGGCCCGAGACCGGGCCGCTCGTCATCCTCCTGCACGGGTTTCCGGAGTTCTGGTGGGGCTGGCGCCAGCAGATCGAGGCGCTGGCCGAGGCGGGGTTTCGCGTCGTGGTGCCGGATCAGCGCGGCTATAATCTTTCCGAAAAGCCCCGGGGCGTTCGCGCCTACGATCTCGATGCGCTGGCCGCCGACGTGACGGCTCTGGCGCAGGTTTACGGCAACGGCCGCTTCCACCTCGTCGGCCACGATTGGGGCGGCCTCGTCGCTTGGTGGGCGGCCTCCCGGCACCCGCACCGGATCGAGCGGCTCGTGATCCTCAACGCGCCCCACCCCGCGATCGCGGGCGCCTATATGCGCCGGCATCCGAGCCAGATGCTGAAGAGCTCGTATATCGGCTTTTTCCAGATCCCCCGCCTGCCCGAAAAGATGCTCGCCGCTGACGGGTTCGCCCGCATGCGCCAGGCGCTCGTGGGCTCGAGCCGGCCCGGCACCTTCAGCCAGGAGGATCTTGCCGCCTACGATCACGCTTGGGCCCAGCCCGGCGCTCTCACGGGCATGCTCAACTGGTACCGGGCGCTGAAATATCGTCCCGCCATGCCGAACCCCCGCGTCAACGCCCCGACCCTCGTCCTGTGGGGCACGCAGGACCGCTTCCTGGAGCGGGGGCTGGCGGAGGACAGCCTGCGCCTGTGCCAGGCCGGGCGACCGGTCTGGTTCGAAAAGGCGACCCATTGGCTGCATCTCGAAGAAGCCGACGAGGTCAACCGGGAATTGGTGGAGTTCCTGTCGCCCTGAGACGGTGGGCGCCCGTCCCGCCTCACGCCCGCCGCAGGAGAAACACCGCCTGCTCGCCGAACAGGTTCCACACCCACCAGGGCAGCGACACGCGGATCGGCTTGCCGCCGGCATCGAGGGCTACGGCCCGCTCGGTCTGGGCGCCCACCTCCCGGCACAGGGAGACGAAGTCCCGGATCGTGCAGAAATGGATGTTGGGGGTGTCGTACCAGGTATACGGCATGTTGTCGGTGACGGGCATTCGCCCCCGCACCACGAGGTCGAGGCGGACCTGCCAATGGCCGAAATTCGGGAACGACACCACCGCCCGGCGCCCGATGCGCAGGAGATGCTCCAGCACCACCTTAGGCCGGCGCGTCGCCTGGATGGTCTGCGAGAGGATCACGTAGTCGAAGGCGTCGTCGGGGTAGTCGGCGAGGTCCGTATCGGCGTCCCCTTGGATGACCGGTAGCCCCTTGGCGAGGCAGGCGCTCACGCCCTCCCGCGAGAGCTCGATCCCGCGCCCGTCCGTGCCCCGGCGCTCTCGCAGGAGCGCGAGCAGGGAGCCGTCGCCGCAGCCGATGTCGAGCACGCGGGAGCCCGGCTCCACCATGTCCGTCATCAACAGAAAATCGAGACGGGGCGTGGGTTCGCCGCTCATGCAATGCCCCGGGCGCGGGCGGCGGCTTCGATAAAGCCCCGCACCGCCGCGAACATGTCGGGCTCCTCGAGGAGGAACGCGTCGTGTCCCTTGTCGCTCTCGATCTCGACGAAGCCGACGGAGGCCGCGCAGGCATTGAGCGCATGCACGACGGCCCGGGAATCGGAAGTCGGGAAGAGCCAGTCCGACGTGAAGGAGATCACGCCGAAGCGCGTCTTGGTGCCCCGGAACGCGTTCGCGAGCACCCCCCCGTGCTCGGCGGCAAGATCGAAATAGTCCATGGCGCGGGTGACATAGAGGTATGAATTGGCGTCGAAGCGCTCGACGAAGCTCATGCCCTGGTGCCGCAGGTAGCTCTCGATCTGGAAATCGGCATCGAACGAGAAGGTGGGGGCGCTGCGGTCCTGAAAGTTGCGGCCGAACTTGCGGTGGAGCGCCACCTCCGAAAGGTATGTGATATGCGCCCCCATCCGGGCGACGGCGAGGCCTTTGGAGGGCCGCGTGCCCTCCTCAAGGTAGCGCCCGCGGCGCCATTCGGGATCGGCCATCACCGCTTGGCGCCCCACCTCGTGGAAAGCGATGTTCTGGGCCGAGTGGCGGGCGGCGGTGGCGATGGGGAGCGCGGCGAAGACCCGGTCCGGATAGCTGGCCGCCCATTGCAGCACCTGCATGCCGCCCATGGACCCGCCCGCCACGCAGAACAGGCTCTCGATGCCGAGCCGGTCCACGAGCATCGCCTGCGCCCGCACCATGTCGCGCACGGTCACCACGGGAAAGTCGAGCGCGTAGGGGCGCCCCGTCGCCGGGTTCGTGGAGGCCGGGCCCGTCGTGCCCATGCACCCCCCGACGACGTTCGAGCAGATGACGAAGAAGCGGTTCGTGTCGAGGGGTTTGCCGGGACCGACGAGGGTTTCCCACCAGCCGGGCTTGCCGGTGACGGGATGGACGTTCGCCACGTGCTGGTCGCCCGTGAGGGCATGACAGATCAGCACGGCGTTGGATTTCTGCGCGTTCAGCGTCCCGTAGGTCTGGTACGCCATCTGCCAGGGCGTCAGCGCCACCCCCGCATCCATTGCCAGCGGCTCGTCGGCCGAGAACCGGGCCACGAGGCTGCTGGGATCGTCGATCTGGTTCAGCGCTTCTTGGGAAAGGGCGGCGGGTCGCATGATTGTTCGCTCTGTCGAACATATCGGCCAGCAAAGCGGATCCGTCAACGAGAGCGCCCCTGGGCACCCCTTTCGCGGCCCTCTTGGCAGGCAGGGTCAAGGCTGCGAAAGAAGGCTCCCTGCAGGATGCTCCCATGACCGAAGCCGCGATCAATCTTGCCGATCTGCGCCGCGAAATCGACCGCATCGACGAGACCATGCACCGGCTTCTCATGGAGCGGGGCACGATCATCGATCGGCTCATCGCCGTGAAGAAGACCTCCGACTCGGGCTCCGCCTTCCGTCCCGGCCGCGAGGCTTCGATGATGCGGGCCCTGGCCGAGCGCCATGCCGGGCTCCTGCCCCTCGACACCGTGGAGAGCATCTGGCGGGTGATCATCGCCACCTTCACCTACGTGCAGGCCCCCTACAGCGTTCACGCCGACGTCTCCGCGGGCGACCCGCCCATGCGCGACACGGCGCGCTTTCACTTCGGCTTCACGGTGCCCTACCTGCAGCACGGGAGCGCGGCCGCAGTGATCGAGGCCGTCGCCCGGGCACGGGGGGATCTCGGGATCTTCCGCCTCGATCAAGGCGCCTCGGCGGGGGCGTGGTGGCGGGCGCTTGCAGGGGAGGGGCGGCCCAAGGTGATCGCCCGCCTTCCCTTCATCGAGCGCCCGGACCATCCGGCCGGCACCCCGGTCTTCGTGATCTCGAGGCCCCTGACCGACGCGGCGGTGCGGGACGTGGTGCTGTATGCCGCCCAGTTCGAGCGCTGGCGGGAGGGCGCCCAGGCGCCGCTCCAGGCGCTCGGCGGAGAGGTGATCGCGAGCGCCGGCGATGCCAACGGCCTCTCTGTCCTTCTCGCCACCCCAGGCTCCCTCGCCCCCGAGGCCCTGCGCGAAGCCCTGTCCCGGGAGGGGGCCGCCCTCGCGCAATTGGTCGAGGTCGGTAGCCATGCGCAACGTTTCCACGTGAACTAGCCGGCAAGCTGCGCTAGGCACGCCCGTCACCCCCGTGAGACCGCAATGACCGCCCCCGTCCGTCCCGTTCCCCGTTCCGGCGTTCTCGAGATCGAGGCCTACGTGCCCGGCAAGAGCGGCGCCAAAGGCCTCGCCAAGATCCACAAGCTGTCGTCCAACGAAACGCCGTTCGGTCCCTCGCCGAAGGCGCTCCAAGCGATCCGAGCGACGGAGAGCTTCGAGCTCTACCCCGACGGGTCGGCGACGAAGCTCAGGGAGGCGATCGCAGCCAAATACGGGCTCGATCCCCATCGTATCGTGTGCGGGGCCGGCTCCGACGAACTCCTGTCCCTGCTGACCAACGTCTATGTCGGACCCGGCGACGAGGGCATCTTTTCGGCGCACGGTTTTCTCGTCTACCGTATCGCGATCCTGGCCGCCGGCGGCACGCCCGTGGTGGCGGACGAGCGCGAGCACCGGGCCGATGTCGACGCGATCCTCGCCAAGGTGACGCCGCGCACGAAGATCGTGTTCCTGGCCAATCCCAACAACCCGACCGGGACCTACCTGCCCTTCGACGAGGTGAAGCGCCTTCATGCAGGCCTTCCCCCGCAGGTGCTCCTCGTGCTCGATGCGGCCTATGCGGAGTACGTGCGCCGCAACGACTATGCGTCGGGTCTCGACCTCGTGGCTCACGCCGAGAACGTCGTGATGACCCGCACCTTCTCGAAGATCCACGGGCTCGCGAGCCTGCGCCTCGGGTGGATGGTGGGGCCGGCCCACGTGGTCGATGCGGTGAACCGCATCCGGGGCCCCTTCAACGTGAACGGCCCGGCCATGGCGGCCGGGATCGCGGCCATCGGGGACGATGCTCACGTGGCGCGGTCCATCGCCCATAACGAGGAATGGCTCGGCCGGCTCACCGAGGCGATCGAGGCGCTGGGCCTAGAGGTGACGCCGAGCGTCGGCAACTTCCTGCTGATCCATTTTCCGGACGCGCCCGGGCGGACGGCGCGGGACGCCGATGCGTTCCTGTCCGGCCGCGGACTGATCCTGCGCCGGGTCGAGGCCTACGGGCTGCCCCGGTGCCTGCGCCTGACGGTCGGGACCGAGGAGGCGAACCGGCTGGTGATCGACGCCCTGCGGGACTTCATGACTGGGCAGGCCGATGCCTGATCAGCTGGGAGCGCCCCGCGCGGCGCCGCTCTTCGAGCGGATCGCCATCGTCGGCCTCGGCCTCATCGGATCGTCGATCGCCCGCGCGTCGCGGGCGCTCAATCTGGCGGGCACCATCGTCGCCGTCGACCGGGACGAGGCCGTGCTCGCGAGGGTGCGGGAGCTCGGGATCGCCGACGAGGCGACGGAGGATGCCCGGACGGGCGCGGCAGGTGCCGATCTCGTGATCCTGTGCGTGCCGGTCGGCGCCTGCGGCGCGGTCGTCGAGGCGATGGGCGATGCCCTTCGGCCCGGCGCCATCGTGTCGGATGTGGGCTCCGTCAAGGCGTCGGTCGTCGCGCAGGTCGCGCCTCACCTGCCGCCGGGCGTGCATTTCGTGCCCGCTCACCCGGTCGCCGGAACCGAGCATTCGGGCCCCGATGCGGGTTTCGCGACCCTGTTCCGGAACCGCTGGTGCATCCTGACGCCGCCCGAGGGGACGGACGAGGGTGCGGTCGCCCGGATGACGGAGTTCTGGACCGCGCTCGGCTCCAACGTCGAGGTCATGACGGCGCAGCACCACGATCTCGTGCTCGCGATCACGAGCCACGTGCCGCACCTTATCGCCTACAACATCGTGGGCACGGCCGCCGATCTCGAGACCGTCACCCAGTCGGAGGTGATCAAGTTCTCGGCCGGCGGCTTTCGCGACTTCACCCGCATCGCGGCTTCCGACCCCACCATGTGGCGGGACGTGTTCCTGCACAACCGGGAGGCGGTGCTTGAGATGCTGGGGCGCCTCAACGAGGACATTGCGCTTCTCGCCCGCGCCATCCGCTGGGGCGAAGGCGACAAGCTGTTCGATCTGTTCACCCGCACCCGGGCGATCCGGCGCGGGATCATCTCGCTCGGCCAGGAGACCCCGGAGCCCGATTTCGGGCGGAGGCGCCCGGATCAGTAGAGCGGCGGCAGCCGGAGGTTCGGAACCGCAAAAGGGCCGAAGAGAACGCGTCCGTCCTCGATGCGGAAGGGCGGCAGGTTCGAGAGGCCGTTCGACCCCGCAGCCTGACCCTGCGGGCGCGGGGCCTGTCCGAGCAGGGCGCCCAGGAGATTGCCGCCCACCCGGTTGCCGGTGAGATTGTTGATGAGGCCGTCGAGGCCGGCCGCCGCCACGTTCAGCTGGCCGGCCGGGCGGCGCAGCTCGTCGAGCCGAAGGGCGCCGGTGGCCTCCATCCGGCGCGCGCCCTTGGCCAGCGACAATTGCAGGATGTCGAGCTTGCCGTTGGCCTGGCGCCAGCGCTCGATCTCGTCCACCGCCGGCCTGCCGCGAAAGCCCTCCGCCTCCGTTGCCGTGAGGTCGAGCTGCACATTCGTCGGCTCGCCCCCGCCGACCAGCGCATCGACGAAGGGAAGCCTGGCCTGCGAGGCGCGGACGGCGGCATCGAAGGCCCGCTCCGCCGCACGGCTCGGATTGGGGCGAAGATGCGCCTCCAGGCGCTCGCTCGACAGGGCGAGGGGCTCCGGGGCGGCTCCCGTGATCTGGAACTGGGCGCCCTCGGCCAGCAGGGAGGCGCGCTGGAAGCCGCGGCTGCTGCCGCGCAGGCTCGTCTCCAGGAGCCGCCAGGTTCCCTCGACGTTGACGCGCCCGTCCGTGAACCGCATCGGGCCGGCGATCTCGGTGATCACGTGCCCGGGCTGGTAGACCTGGGCAACGGAATGCACGCGCCCGAGGGAGCCGCTCACGCCGTCGCCCTGGAGGGTCAGGGATGCGCAGCTCACCTCGATGCGGAACGGATAGCCGCCGACCTGCCGGTCCTGGCAGGTCCATTGCCGGCCGGCCTGCGCTTCCGCCGCGAGCCAGCGGTCGGCGCCCTCGACGACCCGGCCGCGGATCAAGGTCCAAGCCCCCGTCCAGGCGACGGCGACGAGGCCCAGCAGGACGAAGGGAGCGTAGAGCCAGAAGCGGCTATGGTGCGTCGTGCCGGCGGTTTCGGCCATCGGGCTCTCCTGTTGTGCCCCCGTCTGGTAGCTGCTAGCCGCGCAGGGCAGCAAGTGCGGATCAGTCACGAAGCGATGACGGCGGCGGCGGAGTTGTGGGTGTTCGGGTACGGCTCGCTCATGTGGCGGCCGGGTTTTCCCCATGTGGAGAGGCGCCATGCGCATCTTCAGGGCTACCACCGCTCCTTGTGCGTCATGTCCCACGTGCACCGCGGAACCCCCGAGAGGCCCGGCCTGGTGCTGGGGCTCGACCGCGGCGGCCGGTGCCACGGCATCGCCTTTCGGGTTGCGGGCGAAGAGGCCGAGGCCACCGTGCGGTACCTGCGCGAGCGGGAGCTCGTGACGTCGGCCTACCTGGAGCGCCGCCTGCCGGTGCGGCTCGACGACGGCCGGGCGGTGGAGGCCCTGGCCTACATCGTCGACCGCCGTCACGCCCAATATGCCGGGCGGCTCCCGCACGGCGAGCTGCTGCGGCTCGTGCGGCAGGGCCGGGGCGTCTCCGGCGCCAACCCGGACTACGTGCGCTCGACGCACGAGCATCTTCTGGCCATGGGCGTCGTCGATCCGATTCTGGGGCGCCTCGTCGCGGATCTCGACTAGGCGCTCTCGTCCTCGCGAAGATCGTCGAGAACGGCGCGCCGGTCCGCATCGTCCTCGGCGAGGCGGTGGACGTGCATCTCCGTGGCGCCCTTCTCGACGACCTGCACCGTCCAGCGGGTGCGCGCCTCCTCGCTCGGACGCGGGCCGGCCGCGGCGCCGTCGATCACATGGGCGATGCCGTCCCGGTCGCGGCGAACCGCCAGGATGATCGCGTCCGTGATCTCCAGGACATGCGCCGGGTCGAGCGGATGAATGCCCACCACGTAGCGCCGGCCCGAGCGGCCGCGCCAGGAGCTCAAGGTCGGCGATTGCTGGCGAAGGCCCGCGGTCGCCCGCAGGCGCTCCTCGCGAATACCAGCCCGCAAGGTGCGCTCCTGCCGCAGATCCCGCATGGCGGCCGACCAGGAGATGAGTCGTTTGTTCCTCATTTGTTCTAATCTACAGGCACGCCGAAGTCTGGTCAACGAGGAGCGACGCGAGGACCTCAGGCCGAGGCGGTCGTCGTGGGCGCGTCGAGGCCGAGCTCAGCCCGCCCCAGGGCGAGAAGGCGGCCGGAGGATTCCTCGATGACGGCCTGCACCTGCGGAAAAAACTCGTCCCGGGGCAGGCCCGCCGGAATGGGCTTCCCGATCTCGATGCGGATGGTGCCCGGCCGGCGCAGGAAGCTGCGCCGCGGCCAGTAGAGGCCGGAGTTCAGGCCGACGGGCACGCAGGGCACGCCGAGATTCTCGTAGAGGTGCGCGACGCCGTACTTGTAGGCGGGCGGCGCGCCGGCGGGCCGGCGGGTGCCCTCCGGGAAGATGACGATCTGGCGTCCCTTGCGCACCGCCTCTCGGGCTTCCGCGTTCATCTTGACGAGCGCGAGGGAGCCGGCCCGGCGGTCGATGGGAACGCAGCCGGCTTTCGCGAGATACCAGCCGAAGAGCGGGATCCACATGAGGTCCCGCTTCAGGATGTAGGTGGCCTCGCTGAACACCGTGAACAGCGTGAAGGTCTCCCAGAACGACTGGTGCTTGGCGGCGACGAGGAGCCCGCCAGGCGGGATGTTCTCGCGACCGACGATCTCCACCTTCGTTCCGGCGACGACCTCCAGGAGCCGCAGGCTGGAGCGCGCCCAGGCTTTGACGATGGCGAGGAAGAGCGGGCGGGGGCCGAGCAGCACCGGCAGCAGCACGATCATCCAGACGATGAGGTTGAGGTAGAAGGCGAGGTTGAAGAAGAGGGAGCGCAGGACGAGCATCGGTCGGTTGAGGATCGCGGACGGGAGCGTCCGCTATAGACCATTTCGGCCGGCCGTCACCCCGTCCGCGCGAGCAAGGTGCCGGCGGCTCAGCGCCAGAGCGGCTCCGCGACGACCTTGACGGGCTCGCCGAAGCTCATGAGGTTCGCCGCGGTCGAGCGCTCGGGATCGCCTTCGAAGCGGGTGCGAGTCCAGACGAGGAGCAGCTTTAGGTATTCCGACAGGAGCACCCGGGCCGTTGCGGGATTGTGCCACCAGGTGTGGGGATCCACCGCCGGCGTCACGACCGCGTATGGGACCTTGCGGACGCTCGGCAGCGCGTGGTCGAGCTCCACCAGGGTGCGCGGCATGTGGTAGGCCGAGGTCACGACGATGAGGGAGCGGAAGCGGTTCCGCTCGGCCCAGCGCCGGGTCTCGATGGCGTTGCCGATGGTGTTGCGGGCCCGGTAGTCGAGGTCGACGCAGCAATCGAACAAGCGCCGCTGGCCGGGGTTGAGGCGCTCGATCTCCTCCCGGCTCGTCCTCTCGTTGACGCCGGAGATCAGGAGGCGGGAGGCGTAGCCCTGCGCCAGGAGGTCGATGGCATCGCCGATGCGTCCTGCCCCGCCCGTGAGGGCAACGATCCCATCCGTGCGGGCGACGGGCCGGTTCTCGCTCCGGTCGAGCGAGTAGACGAAGGCGATGAAGCCGGCAAAGAGGACGAAGCCCGCAAGAGCGCCCAGTGTCACGAGGCTTGCGAGCGCCGACCGCAGCCAAGAACGTCGCCGGGGCGGCGCCTTGACCGGGTGAGTCCAGCCCCAGCCCACGGCATCCATCGCTTCAAGGGCGCCGCAAGCCGCCCAACCCCGTACGGCCACCATCATGGGCGCTCAGCATAAGGTCGAATGCGGCGGGGGAGAGGCGAGCAGGGCTCATCGGCCGATCGTATCATCCAGCAGGGTTAAGAAATCGTCTCACCGTCACCCGCGACACCAGCGCCGTGAGGGCCGAAACGACGAGGGCGATGAGGACGATGACGGCATATCCTCTGTACCCGATGCCGAAGGAGCCGAACAGCGCCTCGAGCTGATCTCCCGCCGGGCTCGCCCTCCAGGTGCTCGCCGTGAAGCTCAAAGCGAAGATCGTGACCAGCGCGGCTCCGGCGCCGATGGCCGCGCCGCGAAGCCCGAGTTTGAAAAATCGGCGCTGGAACTCGCGGGCGATAAAGGCGTCGTTCGCCCCGACGAAGTGGAGCACTTCCACCACCTCGCGGTTGCCCGCCATGGCTCCGCGGGTGGCGAAGATCGTCGCGAGGCCCGCCGCGGACAGCACCAGAAGGACGAGCGCGACGCCGAGGCCGATGATGGTGTTGGCCATGGTGGAGAGCCGGGAGGCCCAGAGCGCATGGTCGTCGAGGCTCGCCCCCGGAACCTCCGCCCGGAGCGCCTGGCGCAAGGGGGCGAGATCCGGGCGTGCCCCCGGCGCCACCTTGATCACGATGATGCGCGGAACGGGGAGGTCGCGGAAGTCGAGGCCCGTCCCGAGCCAGGGCTCGAGCAGCCGCTCGGACTCCGCCCGCGTGAACGCCTGCGCCGACTCGACGCCGGGCGTCCGGCGCGCGATGTCGGCGGCGCGGGCGACGTCCGCCTCCACGTCGCGCTGAGGCATCGGGCGGACCTGGATCGTGATCTCGCGGGCGACGGAGGAGCGCCATTCGGCGGAGCTCGTCGCGACGAGTTCCGCGCCTCCGGCGCACAGGGCTGCGAGGAAGGTGAGGATCGCGATCACGGCGGCGAGGGCCCGGCCGCCCGCGGTGTCGACGGGCACGAGCGGCGCGTTGCGCCGCAAGGTCGCCGGCAGCGGGCGTTCTTCCGCCGGCGGCGGAAAGGAGCGGACCCGGGAGATCTCGTTCATGCGCCCGTTCACTCGTCGATGTGAAGCCGCCCGTCCCCCAGCACAAGGCGGCGGGCGTCGAGCTGGTCCATGAGAGCGAGGTCGTGGGTTGCGATCACCACGGAGGTGCCGAGACGGTTGAGCTCGATGAATAGGCGCAGCAGACGCCGGCCGAGGGACGGGTCCACGTTGCCGGTCGGCTCGTCGGCGAGCAGGAGTTCGGGACGGACGATGAGGGCCCGGGCGATCGCTGCCCGCTGTTTCTCGCCGCCCGACAGGACGGGCGGCAGCACGTGCATGCGCTCGCCGAGGCCGACCCAGCGCAGGAGTTCGACCACCTCCGCCCGGTAGCTCGCCTCCTCCTTGCCCTGGACGCGCAGGGGAAGCGCCACGTTCTCGTAGGTGGTGAGGTGTTCGAGCAGGCGGAAATCCTGGAACACCACCCCCATGCGGCGGCGCAGATTGGTGAGCTGGCCCTTCGAGATCTGCGAGACATCCTCGCCGAACAGGGAGACGAGGCCGCGGGTCGGACGCACCGAAAGCAGGATGAGGCGCAGGAGCGTCGTCTTGCCGGCGCCCGACGGCCCGGTGAGGAACTGGAAGGAGCGCGGCTCGATGGAAAAGGTGAGGTCGCGCAGGACCTCCGGGCCCATGCCGTAGCGAACGCCCACATTCTCCAGGTGCACGGCCGGAGGGGCGGAATCGTCGAAACCTTTGTTGCGCAACGCTTTCACGCGTCCTTAACCAAACTCCGCGACAACCGGGAAGCGGCGCCCTGTCGGCTTCCGCTCAAGCTGATTCGCCATGCTGATCGTCTGCCCATCTTGCGCAAGCGAATACACGATCGATCCGGCAAAATTGGGTGCGGAAGGTCGCACGTTACGATGCGCCATCTGCCGCGACACCTGGTTCGTGAGCCCTGACGGCGCCGTGGCGATGGACCGGCAAGCTCCGCAGGCGGTGCCCGAGGCGCCTGCGGCGACGGTCCTGCCCTCCGCCAGGGCGGAGCGCCCGCCGAAGCGCGCCGCCCGCCACTGGGCGAAGCTCGCGCTCGCGGCCGGACTCGCCCTCGCTGTCATCCCGGTCGGCGCCATCGGCGTCCAGAAGGGGCGGGAGGCCCTGAACCAGCGAATGGGACCCGCGCCGCCGTCGCTGGTGTTCCGGGACGTCACCTCGCAGCTCGTGGAGGCGGATGGGGCGCGGCTCCTCGTCGTTGAGGGAGCCATCGCCAACGGGGGGACGGAGCCTGCGCGGCTGCACCCCCTTGAATTTCTCGTCCGCAACGGGAATGAACAGGTGCTCGCGACCTGGACGGCGCCGCCGCCGCAGCCCACCCTGGCTGCGGGCGAAACCGCCCGGTTCGCGACGCGCCTTGCTTCTCCGCCCGCAGATGGCCGCCAGGTCCGGGTGCATTTCACCAAAGCCGCGGGCATCGCCGTCGCGGCCCGCTAACGGGATCCCCATGACCGCTTCCCGCCGCCTGCGCGTGCTGTACGACGAGGCTTCCATCGCAGCCCGCAACGAGGAGATCGCGCGGGAGATCGCCGCCGCGAACCCGCGCGATCTCCTCGTCGTCGCGATCCTCAAAGGCAGCTTCATGTTCGCGGCCGACCTGATCCGGGCCCTCCACCGCACCGGGCTGGAGCCGCAGGTCGAGTTCATCCACCTGTCGAGCTACCGGGGCGGCACGGTCTCGTCCGGGCAGGTCACGATCCTGCGCGACGTCGAGAGCGACGTGCGCGGCCGGGACGTGCTGCTCGTCGACGACATCCTCGAATCCGGCCGCACGGTGGTGTTCGCCAAGGACCTCCTGATGGCCCGCGGCGCCCGCCGGGTGCAGACCGCGGTCCTCCTCGAAAAGCCGGGCAAGCGCGCGGTGACCATCGATGCCGAATATGTGGGCTTCACCTGCCCGGACGTGTTCGTCGTGGGGTATGGCATGGATGTGGCCCATGCCTATCGTCAGCTTCCCTTCGTCGGCGTGATCGAGCACGCCGGCAACGCTCCGGCGGCCTGATCGCGCCATGGCGAGGATCCTGCTTGTCGACGACGAGGAGCCGGTGCGCGGCTTTCTCAAGCGCGGCCTCGAGATGGACGGCCATTCTGTCGAGACCGCCGTCGACGGCGGGGACGGGCTCGACCGCCTGACCGCCGACAAGGGCGCCTACGATCTCCTCCTCACCGACATCCGCATGCCGATCATGGACGGCATCGCGCTGGCGCTCGCGGCCAAGCGCGATTTTCCGAACGTGACCGTGCTGCTCATGACGGGCTTTGCCGATCAGCGCGAGCGGGCCAAGAACCTCGACGCCATCGTGGCCGACGTGCTGACGAAGCCGTTCTCCTTGAACGATCTTCGCGCGACCGTCCGGCGCGTGCTCAGCCATTGAGCCGGAGGATTTCCGCGTTGAGCGCCGTCGCGTAGGCGACCCAGGCGGCATAGGGCACGAGGAGCCAGGCCGCCGTGCGGTCGAGGGGCCAGAACAGGCGGATGGTCAGGCCGATCGCAGCGACGAGCGCCACGATGACGACAAGGCCCGCGGCCGGGCTCTGCGCCCCGAAGAAGGCCCAGGACCAGGCGGCATTGAGGGCCAGCTGCGCGAAGAAGGCGGCGAGGGCGCCCCGGCGGCCCGGGGTGCCTGGCGGCAGGGACAGGATGCGCCAGGCGGCATAGGCCATCATGGCGTAGAGCGCCGTCCAGACGGGGCCGAACAGCCAGTTCGGCGGGGTGAAGCCCGGTTTCGTGAGGCCCGCATACCAGGTCGGGATCTGGGGCGTGGTCGCGATGCTGCCGAGGGCCCCGGCCGCGACCACCGGCAGAACCGCCAGGAGCAAGCGCTGCCAGGCCGGAATGGGATGCGGCTGGCGTAGTCGTTCTCCAGGGTGCAACACGGCGCGATCCTCGCTATGGCCAGGGCTGAGGATCATGTAATCCGGCTGCTCACGAGCGCCACCCTGGAGAAACCGATGCCCCAATCCCCGCTCTCCTGGTCGAAGCGCAGCCTGGCCGCGCAGGCGCTCGGCCATGTGGATCCGATCACCAAGGCGGTTGTGCCGCCGATCCACGTGGCGACCACGTTCATCCGGGACGAGGACAACGGCTACTCGTCCGGATACGTGTACGGCCGCCCCGACAACGCGACCGTCCGGGAGGCCGAGGGCGTGCTCGCCATGCTGGAGGAGGCGGGCGCCGGCGCACTCCTCTTCTCGTCCGGCATGGCCGCCGCGACCGCCGTCTTCCAGGCGCTCGAGCCGGGCGACCACGTCGTCGCCTCCAAGGTGATGTACTGGGCCCTGCGCAACTGGCTCGCCACCGAGGCAGTCCGCTGGGGTCTGAAGGTCGACTTCGTCGAGACCGACGATCTCGACGCTCTCCGCGCGTCGGTCCGCCCCGGACGAACGAAGCTGGTCTGGATCGAGACGCCCTCGAACCCGCTCTGGACGATCACCGACATCGCGGCCGCGGCCGAGATCGCGCACCGGGCCGGAGCGCGGCTCGCGGTCGACTCCACGGCCGCGTCGCCGATCCATACCCGGCCCCTCGCTCTCGGCGCCGACATCGTCATGCATGCGGCCACGAAGGTGCTGAACGGCCATTCGGACGTGATCGCAGGCGTTCTCGCGGGCCGCACGAACGACGATTACTGGGCGCGGCTCGTCTCGATCCGGAAGATGAACGGCGCGATCCTCGGCCCCTTCGAGGCCTACCTTCTCACCCGCGGCCTCCGGACGCTTCACCTGCGCGCCGCCGCCCAGGCCCGGGGCGCGATGGCCCTGGCGGAGCGGCTCTCCGCTCACCCTCATGTCGCCCGGGTGCTCTATCCGGGGCTGCCGCAGCATCCCGGCCACGACATCGCGGCGCGGCAGATGGGGGACGGTTTCGGCTACATGCTGTCGATTCAGGTGACGGGGGGAGAACGCGCCGCGGTCGCGACGGCGGCGCGCGTGGGGCTCTGGAAACGCGCCACGTCGCTGGGCGGAGTCGAGAGCCTGATCGAGCATCGGGCGTCCATCGAAGGCGCCGGAACGCCGTGTCCGCCCGATCTGCTGCGCCTCTCGACCGGAATCGAAGACCCGGACGATCTTTATCGGGATCTCGATGAGGCGCTGACAGCCGCTCATTAGGCGGCTATTCATTGCGTCATCAGCCTGTCGCCCCCGGGCGCCAAGAGCCGGCGCGAAAGCGCCGCATCGAGGGAGTTCAACCCATGCCGTCCATCACCCGCCGCCAGGCTCTCGCCACCGGCGCTGCCGCCGTCGCCGTCGCGGGCGCGCCCGCCCTCGCTTTGGCCCAGGGTGCACCCACCGTGAAGCTGCGGATCCTCGAAACGACGGACCTTCACGTCAACGTCTTCCCGTACGACTACTATCGCGATGCCGTGGACGAGACGGTGGGGCTTGCCCGCACGGCATCGCTGGTGAAGGCCGCCCGGTCCGAGGCGAAGAACAGCCTGCTCTTCGATAACGGCGACATGCTCCAAGGCTCGCCCCTCGGCGACTACATCGCCTATCGAAAGGGCATGAAGGCCGGCGACGTCCACCCGATGGTCGCCGCCATGAACGTGCTGAACTACGACGCCGGCACGGTGGGCAACCACGAATTCAACTACGGCCTCGAATTCCTCAACCATGCCCTCGGCACGGCCAAGTTCCCGTTCGTCTGCGCCAACGTGATGACCGCACAGGGTACGACGCTCTACAAGCCTTGGCTCATCCTCGACCGCGAGTTCACGGACGAGAGCGGCGCCAAGCAGGCCGTGAAGGTGGGCGTGATCGGGTTCGTGCCCCCGCAGATCATGCAATGGGACAAGGCCAACCTCGAGGGCAGGACCACGACGTCCGACATCGTCGAGGCGGCGCAAAGGCACGTGCCCGAGTTGAAAAAGGCCGGCGCCCAGATCGTCGTCGCCCTATGCCATTCGGGCATCGCGGGCGGCGAGCGCCAGGGCGGCGAAGAGAACGCCGCGCTGCACCTTGCGAAGGTCGAGGGCATCGACGTGATCCTCACGGGCCACCAGCACCTCGTGTTCCCGGGCGGCAAGGAATTCGCCAACATCCCCGGCGTCGACGCGCAGAAGGGCACGCTCCACGGCAAGCCCGCCGTGATGGCGGGTTTCTGGGGCAGCCATCTCGGCATCGTGGATCTCGATCTTGCGAAGACGGCCGAGGGCTGGACGGTTGCAGGCTTCCGCACCGAGGCGCGCCCGATCTACGAGCGCACCCCGGACCGCAAGGTCGTCGCGAAGGCAGGCAACGAGGCGCTGGTGCTCGCCGCCGCGCAGGGCGACCACGACGCGACGCTCAAATACGTGCGCGAGCCCGTCGGCACCACGGCGGTGCCGATCCACTCCTACTTCTCCCTCGTGTCGGACGATGCCTCGGTGAAGATCGTGACCGAGGCGCAGGCCTGGTACGTGGCAAATCTCTTGAAGAACACGGAGCACAAGGACCTGCCGCTGCTCTCCGCCGGAGCGCCCTTCAAGGCCGGAGGTCGCGGCGGCCCGAACTATTTCACCGACATCAAGCCCGGTCCGCTCGCCATCAAGGACATGGCGGACATTTACATCTACCCGAACACCATCCGTGCCGTGAAGGTCACGGGCGCGCAGGTCCGCGAGTGGCTGGAGCGTTCGGCCGGCATCTACAACCAGCTCGATCCTGCCAAGACCGGCGAGCAGGAGCTCATCAACGCCAAGTTCCCGGCCTTTAACTTCGACGTGATCGCCGGCGTCGCCTACAAGATCGATCCGACTCAAGCATCGCGCTACGACAACGACGGCAAGCTCTTGAACCCGCATGCGCGCCGCATCAAGGACCTCGCCTATCAGGGCAAGCCCGTGACGGACGACCAGATCTTCGTGGTGGCGACGAACAACTACCGCGCCTCCGGCGGCGGCAACTTCCCGGGCACCGAGGGCGGCAAGACCACGATCCTCGACGCGCCGGACCTCACCCGCGACGCCATCATGCGCTTCATCCTGGAGCGCAAGGAGGTGGCCCCGAAGGCGGATGGGTCCTGGTCCCTGGCCATCCCGGCGAATGTGACCGCCGTGTTCGTCACCGGGCCGGGCGCGGCCCCGTACCAGCCGGCTGGCGTCAAGGCCGAACGGATCGGCGATGCGGCGGAAGGGTTCGTCAAGTATCGGGTGATGTCGTAACGAACGCGCTCGACTCTCCCTTCCTCACCGGAGGAGGGGAGAGGACGGCTTCAGCCTGCCAGAGCCGTGGCTGCGGGCGGCGGGGTCTGAGCCCCAATATTCTGCTGAACGTCGCGCATGATGGTGAGCGCCACCTGATCGATGGGCATGGGCTTTGCGAAGAAGAAGCCCTGCACCTCGTCGCAATCGATTGAGCGCAGGAAGTCCGCCTGCTCCTTCGTCTCGACGCCTTCAGCCGTCACGCGCATGCGCAGGGAGCGGCTGAGCGACATGATGGCCTGGATGATGTCCACCACCTGCCGGTCCTCGGTGCCGAGCGCACGCATGAAGGAGCGGTCGATCTTGATCTTGTCGAACGGAAACTTCCACAGGTAGCTCAGGCTCGAATAGCCGGTGCCGAAATCGTCCATGACGATGGAAACGCCAAGGCTTTTGAGCGCGGTGAGCTCGCGCATGATGCCGGCATCGTCGTTGAGGATGAGCCCTTCGGTGATCTCGAGCTCGAGCCGCTCGGCCGGAAGGCCCGCGGCCGCCAGCGCATCCTGCACGGTCTTGTGGACCCCCCCGGCCTTGAACTGTGCCGGCGAGAGGTTCACCGCCACCGTCAGATGGTCGGGCCAGTGCGCGGCCAGAGCGCAGGCGCGGCGCACGACCCATGCGCCGATCTCGATGATGAGGCCGATCTCCTCGGCTACGGGAATGAAGATCGCCGGCGAGACGTAGCCCCCCGCGCCGTCCGGCATGCGCAGCAGCGCCTCGAAGCCGGTCAGGCGATCCTGCGTCCGGTTGAAGAGCGGCTGGAAGTGCAGATCGAACGCGTCGGCCGCCAGGGTGTCGCGGATCTGCTGTTCGAGGTCGCGCCGCCGCTGCAGCTCGGTCTCAAGCGTGCGCTCGAAGAACACGTAGCAGGAGCCGCCGCGAAGGCGCGCCCGGTCAAGCGCCAGGCCCGCCGACTTCAGGAGCCGCACGGCGCTGCCGCCGTCGGCGGGAGCGAGGGTGACGCCGATCTGCACCTGCATCGACACGTCCTGGCCCTTCACGGTGAAGGGCCGCTCGACTGCGTCGATGATCTCGATGCACAGGTCCTTGGCGGCTTCCGGCGCGGCGCCGAAGCGGGCGATGGCAAACTTGTCGCCCCCGAGGCGGCCGACGAGCGCAGTCTCGCCCGCGAGCTGCACGAGAGCCTGCGCCATGCGGATGATCGCCTCGTCGCCGCTCTCGTGCCCCAAAAGATCGTTGATCTCGCGCAGGCCGTTGAGGTCGAGGGACAGGATCGCCACCGGCCGTTCCGGCGCGGCGCTCAAGGCCTCGTCGAGGGCCGTGATGAAATGCGGGCGGTTCAGCAGGCCCGTCATGGGCTCGTGATGGGCGAAGTAGCGGGCACGCTTTTCCGCCGCTACGGCGCGGCGGCGCTGCACGACGGCGAGCGCCAGGGCCGTGACCGCAACGCCGACGAGCGGCAAGGGAGCGACCGCGCCGGCCGTTGCCGCGAGCGAAAGCATCTCGTCCGCATGCGCGGCCGAGGCCCCGCCGAGCGGGAGTGCGGCCACCCCATACGCCAGTCTGGTCTTGAGCCCCATCGGCCGTTCCTATCCCGCCGGATAGAACCGCTCCAGCGGTTGAGAAAGGCTGAAGACTCGTGGTGAACGAGCGGTTACGGCGGCGTCTTAGCCCGCCGAAGCCCTCCGGTTCGGCCGCCCCTCGGAGGCCGGCGCCCGATCGTCGTCGGAGCGGCGCGGCCAGGCGCGGCCGATCACGCGCACGATGTCCGCCATGATGGCGTCGAGGGCATAGTGCTTGGGCGTGTAGATCGCGGCGACGCCCATGTTGCGCAGGACGTTCTCGTCCTCCGCCGAGATGATGCCGCCGACCACGAGCGGGATGTGGTCGAGGCCCTCCGCGCGCAGCCGCGCCCTCACGTCGCGAACGAGCGGCACGTGGGAGCCCGACAGGATCGAGAGCCCGATCACGTGCGCTCCCGTCTCCCGCGCCTTGGCGACGATCTCCGCAGGGGTCTGGCGGATGCCGTCATAGGTGACGTCCATGCCGACGTCCCGGGCCCGCAGCGCAATCTGCTCCGCGCCGTTGGAATGGCCGTCGAGGCCGGGCTTGCCGACGACGAGGCGCGGCGTCTCGCCGATCGTTGCCGCGAGATCCGCGACCATGAGGCGGATGTCCTCCGTGGCGCCGGCGCTCGCCGTGTCGGGCGTCACGCCCGTGGGGGCGCGGTACTCGCCGAACACCCGCCGCAGCGTCTCGCCCCATTCGCCGGTGGTGACGCCGGCCTTCGCGCAGGCGATGGAAGCCGGCATGACGTTGCGGCTTTCCCGGGCCGCGGCCTCGAGCTCCGCGAGGGCCGCGTCGACCGCCCGCCCGTCGCGCGCCGCCCGCCAGGCGCGGATACGGTGCGCCGCCTCCATCTCGACGGTCTCCGGCACGGTGAGAACCGCGCCCTCGCCCGCGGTCAACGGCGAGGGTTCGCCTTCCGTATACCGGTTGACGCCCACCACCACCTGCTCGGCCTTCTCAATGGCGGCAACGCGGCGCGCATTCGACTCGACCAGCGCCCGCTTGAGATACCCGCTCTCGACGCCCGCGATGGCGCCGCCCAGAGCGTCGAGGCGCTTCAGCTCTTCGCGGACCTCGTCCTTGAGCGCTGCCACCTTGCCCTCGATGACGCGGCTCCCGTCGAAGATGTCGTCGTTCTCCAGGAGGTCCGTCTCGAAGGCGAGGATCTGCTGCATGCGCAAGGACCATTGCTGGTCCCACGGGCGCGGCAGGCCGAGCGCCTCGTTCCAGGCCGGCAGCTGCACGGCGCGGGCGCGCGCCTTCTTCGAGAGCGTCACGGCGAGCATCTCGATGAGGATGCGGTGGACGTTGTTCTCGGGCTGCTGCTCCGTGAGCCCCAGCGAGTTGACCTGAACGCCGTAGCGGAACACGCGCTTCTTCGGATCGGAGATGCCGTAGCGCTCGCGGGTGATCTCGTCCCAGAGCTCCGCGAAGGCGCGCATCTTGCAGATCTCGGTGATGAACCGCATGCCGGCATTCACGAAGAACGAGATGCGGCCAACGACCTCGGCGAAGGTCGCCTCGTCGACGCCGGACGCCTTGACGGTATCGAGGACCGCGACCGCGGTGGCGAGGGCGAAGGAGAGCTCCTGCACCGGCGTCGCTCCTGCCTCCTGCAGGTGATAGGAGCAGACATTCATCGGGTTCCACTTCGGCATCTCGGCCGTGGTGAAGAGGATCACATCGCGGGTGAGCCGCATGGACGGCGCGGGTGGGAACACGTAGGTGCCGCGGGAGAGGTACTCCTTGACGATGTCGTTCTGGGTCGTGCCCTGGAGCGCGCCGCGCGGAGCGCCCTGCTCGTCGGCCGCCGCCGCATAGAGCGCCAGGAGCCACGGCGCCGTGGCGTTGATGGTCATCGAGGTGTTCATGGTGGCGAGCGGGATGCCCTCGAACAGGGTCCGCATGTCGCCGAGATGGGCGATGGAGACGCCGACCTTGCCCACCTCGCCGCGAGCGAGCTCGTGGTCCGGGTCGTAGCCCGTCTGCGTCGGCAGGTCGAAGGCGACCGACAGGCCCGTCTGGCCGTTCGCGAGGTTCTTGCGGTAGAGCGCATTCGAATCCGCGGCGGTCGAATGACCCGCATAGGTTCGGAAGATCCAGGGCTTGTCCCGCTCCCGTTGCATAGTGCCGGCCATCTGTCCGCTCCTCCACGCTTTGGGTGCAATGCGGGAGGACGATTGCCTCGACCTCGCGCGCCCGCTTCGCCCCAGCTCCTCAAAGTGGCCGAAATGCGTGGCGGATCAAGAGCAACTTAAAGCGAGGCAGCAGCGTTGCCATAAGGTCGAACCCGGCCTTTTCCGTGTTGCAGCGCAAAAAATGCGCTCTAATCTAGTTCTCCCGAACGACCGAGGCGTGCCATGGCTCAAGCGCTCAAGAAAGTCAGCGACCGCAAGGATCTCTACGAACTCGGCGAGATCCCACCGCTCGGGCACGTTCCGGAGAAGATGTATGCCTGGGCCATCCGCAAGGAGCGTCACGGACCGCCCGAGGAGGCGATGCAGATCGAGGTGGTGCCCACCTGGTCCATCGGCGACGACGAGGTGCTCGTGCTCGTGATGGCGGCTGGGGTCAACTACAACGGCGTCTGGGCGGGCCTGGGCCAGCCCGTCTCGCCCTTCGACGGCCACAAGCAGCCCTATCACATCGCGGGCTCGGATGCGTCCGGCATCGTCTGGGCCGTGGGCGCCAAGGTGAAGCGCTGGAAGGTGGGCGATGAGGTGGTCGTCCACTGCAACCAGGACGACGGCGACGACGAGGAGTGCAACGGCGGCGACCCGATGTTCTCCACCTCGCAGCGCATCTGGGGCTACGAGACGCCGGACGGGTCCTTCGCGCAGTTCTGCCGGGTGCAGTCGCGCCAGCTGATGGTGCGGCCCAAGCACCTCACCTGGGAGGAGGCGGCCTGCTATACGCTCACCCTCGCCACCGCCTACCGCATGCTCTTCGGCCATGCGCCGCACACGCTCCATCCGGGCGACAACGTGCTGATCTGGGGCGCATCCGGAGGCCTCGGCGTCTTCGGCGTCCAGCTCTGCGCCGCGTCGGGCGCCAACGCCATCGGCATTATTTCGGATGAGACCAAGCGCGATTATGTGATGTCCCTCGGCGCCAAGGGTGTCATCAACCGCAAGGACTTCAACTGCTGGGGCCAGCTTCCGAAAGTGAACTCGCCCGAGCACGCCGAATGGACCAGGGAAGCCCGCAAGTTCGGCAAGGCGATCTGGGACATCACGGGCAAGAAGGACGTGGATCTCGTCTTCGAGCATCCGGGCGAGCAGACCTTCCCGGTCTCGACGCTCGTGGTGAAGCGCGGCGGCATGGTGGTGTTCTGTGCCGGAACGACGGGCTTCAACATCACCTTCGACGCCCGCTACGTGTGGATGCGCCAGAAGCGCATCCAGGGCTCGCACTTCGCGCATCTGAAGCAGGCCGCGTCCGCGAACCAGTTCGTGATCGACCGGCGCATCGATCCTTGCATGAGCGAGGTGTTCGCCTGGGATCAGATCCCGCAGGCCCACACCAAGATGTGGAAGAACCAGCACGCGCCGGGCAACATGGCCGTGCTGGTGAACGCACCGCGCGCCGGCCTGCGCACCTTTGACGACGTGATCGAGGCAGGGGGCTGATCGCTCACCTGCTGCGCAACCTGGGTGCGCAGCAGCTCGGACCGGCATCACAAGGTTCGGGAGCGCCTGCGAAGCGTCACTGTCATTCCGGGGCGAGCGAAGCGAGAGCCCGGAATCCTTAAACGTAACGGTGCAGGGGGTGCTCGGCGCTGGTGCGCTTTTGCTCGACACGCTGGCGTTTATGGGTTTCCGCTTCGCGGCCCTCCGGGTCGGGCTCGCCTGCGGCGCCCCGGAATGACAGGGCGGCGGTGCCTTTCCGCGCTCCGACAGAAGCAATCACACGCGGGGCTTCACAAAGGCGCCTTCACGACGTTCTCGAAGGTGCGTCCCTCCACGGCCGCCTTGTGCAGGCGCCGGCGCTTGGCCGCGATGACGGTGCCGTTGAGCTCGCCGCCGAAGAGGAAGATGGCGGCGAGGGTGTAGAGGAAAACGAGGGCCGCCATGGCGGTGGCGAGCCCGCCATAGGTGGAGGCATAGGCGCCGGGATAGTTCTCGAGATACCAGCCGAAGCCGAGGCCCCCCACGATCCAAAGCGCGAGGGTGACGCCGACGCCCGGCAGGACCGCCGTGAAGTCGCGCCGGCCCGCGGGCACGAGCTTGTGCGCCATGACGAGGGCCAGCACGATGACGAAGGTGGCGACGCCGATCCGCAGGAAATCGATGAGGCCGCTGAAAGGCTGCAGGCCCGGCAGCCAGTGGAGCGCCCCGCGCCACACGAGCGGCCCGAACACCACCAGCACCGCGAAGGCGAGCATCGCGACGGCGCCGATCATGACGAAGGCGATGGACTCGAGCCGCGTGAACCACCAGGCCCGCGTCTCGCGCAGGCCGTAGGCCCGGTTGAGCCCGACCCGGAGCGCCTCGACGCCGCTCGACGCGAAGTACAGGGCCAGCACGATGCCGAGCGTCAGGATGCCCTCCCGGCGCACCGTCAGGATGGTGTGGATCTCGCTGGCGATGGGCGCCGCCACCTCTCTGGGCCAGGCCTCCAGAATGATGTCGGCGGCCTCGTCGGCGAGCGACCCGGTCCCGAAGAAGCTCGCCACCGCCGTCATCAGGATGAGGAAGGGAAACAGCGACATCAGGATCGACAGGGCGATGTGGCTCGCGATCGCCCAGGCGTCGTGCAGCACGAACCGGTTATAGGCGATAATCATCAATTCGAAGGCGAGGCGCAGCCGATGCACAGGGGTCTCCGTGGCGGGGGACATGGCGCGGCCCCCGGGCCGCTGCAAGGCTTGCGGGCTTCCGGATCAGGCCGGAGCGCCACCGTTGCGACCGGAGCGTTCGTTGCAGGGCAGGCGTGACCTAGGCGGCATGTTCAGCCCCGCCGGAATAAGGCAGAGCTAGGCGGCTATGGGTTCCTCCGACCTCCTCCCGCGTCTCGCGCCGCCGCTCTTCGTCATGATCTGGGCGACCGGGTTCATCGTCGCCCGGCTCGTGGCGCCCCATGCCGAGCCGCTGACGTTCCTCTTCATCCGCTACGTCCTCGCCACCCTGGTGCTCGCGATCCTGGCCACCGCCCTGTGCGCTCCGTGGCCCCGCACCCGCGTGGGGTGGCGGGACGCCCTGGTGGCGGGCATCCTGCTCCATGGCCTCTATCTCGGCGCTGTGTTCTGGGCGGTGAGGCACGGCCTGCCGGCCGGGATCGCGGCGCTCGTCGCCGGGTTGCAACCGCTGGCGACGGGGCTCCTCGTCGGCCCCCTTCTCGGCGAGAGGGTCAGCCGCCTCCGCTGGACCGGCATCGGGGTGGGGTTCCTCGGCGCGCTCCTCGTCGTGGCGCCGAAGGTCGGCGCGGCCGACGGGTTTCCCCCCGTTCCGCTTCTCGTCTGCGTTCTCGGGATGATCGCGATCACCTTCGGCACGGTCTGGCAGAAGCGCACCGGCGGGGCGGCGGACATGCGCACCAACGCCGCCGTGCAGTATATCGGGGCCGCCGCCGTCACCCTGCCGCTGGCGCTCCTCACGGAGAGCGGCACCATCGAGCCGGTGCCCGCCTTCTGGATCGGGCTCGCCTGGGCGGTGTTCGGCCTCTCCATCGGCGCCATCGGCCTCCTCCTGTTCCTGATCCGGCGCGGCGCCGTGGCCGGGGTGGCGGCGCTCCTCTACCTCGTCCCGCCGGTCTCGGCGCTCATGGCCTACCTGCTCTTCGGCGAAACCTTGAGCCTCCTCCAGATCGGCGGCATGGCAGTCGCCGCCGCCGGCGTCGCGCTCGCGAGCCGCGGCTAGGGTCCGTCGACAAAGCGAGGGCGAAGGAGCCTGGGATGAGGGATCGTGGCCGCCGAGCGCTGGGCTGAGGCGACCCCTCTAGACCGCGCGTCCACAGCAGAGCGCTGACCGTCGTCGGCTGCGGGGTTGTCGCGAGAGACGACTCGCGGCTGTCTCATGGGCCGGTTCGGGCAGCCTTGCCCTTACGTGATCACCCCGGCGGACACGTGGGTGTCCGGCACCACGACGACGGTGCGCGGGCCGGCCGAGACGAAGGCCCAGACGATGGCGAGGATCAGGATGCCGAACAATAGCATCTCGCGGCGTGTGGCCGGGGCCTGAAGCTGCGCCAAGGGGGAGAGAGGGGCCGGGGACCCGGGCCGTTCGGACTGATTCATGGGGCGCGCTCGCATGGTTAAGGAAAACTTAACGCATCCGTGCTGCTCTGTCCCGGTGCGGCAGACCTTCTCCTGACCGCATGGTTAACGGCGCCGTCCCGGCGGGGCTCGCCGCCCGAGCCGGAGGCAGGGAGAAGCGGGATCGCCCAGATGACCGTTCTCGACCCCAGGACCGGCCAACTCGTCGTCATCGACCCGAAACCGCGCCCCTGATCTTGGGGGGCGGCGCCGGTGCGTTCGGGCCGATGCCGCTGGGTCAGACCGCCGCGACCACGCGCCCGGCCGCATCGAGGCGGCAGGAGACCTGCGCCTGGCGGACCTGGAACCGGCCGTTCCGCGCATAGAGGATCCGCGCTTCCACGGGCGCCGCGACGCCGCCGCCCCGCAGCGAGGCGGTGCGGCCCGCACCCACCACCTCCACGTGCTGCGCGCCGTGGGCCGAGGCCGCAGCCGCGATCGCCGCTCGGCAGGCATCGATGACGGGTGCCGGGACCGAGAACCGGGCCGTCAGCGGCGCAAGGCGCACCGACCCGGTCGCGTCGACCCGCGTCCAGGATGGCTCGCCCTCAGAGGACCCCCGGATCGGCAGGAGTTCGCTCGCGATCCGGACCGGTCCGGAGCCACTGTCCTGCGCCGTTGCGCGGGCGGGCGAGGCCGGTCCGCGCCCCGGGGCGGCGCCACCGCCTAAGCCGGCGGGCGAGCCGCCAGCGCCCAATCCGCCTGGGGAGCCGCCGTTTCCAGAGCCGCCGGGCGAGGCTGCGGGCCCGGCCGGGTTGCCGCCTGGCGCCCCGTCGAGGCTGCCCACGGCGCCGCCCACGCCGTCGACGGCTCCGCTTGCAGCGCCGCCGATCCCGCTGATGGCCCCGCCGGCCGCTTCGCCGACGCCGCCCACGGGACCGCCCACCGCCCCGCCCACGGCGCCGACCGCATCGCCCGCGCCGCCGAGAGTTCCCCCGACGGCCGAGCCGACGCCCCCGACTGCCTCGCCCACGGATCCGAGGGGCGAGGCGAAGGCGCCGTTGCCGAGAAGCGCAAGGGCGAGGGGGATCGTCAGGGGAGCGATGGCGCGCATGGGGGCTCCTGGGCAGCGTCGGTCGTGACCCGAATCTTGGCCAGGAGCGGCCCCGCGGCAAGGCCGGGTGGCGATGCGCCGTGCAGGCGATGGTTTTTGCACTCCGGCCCGCGCTCCGGGCCGGATCCGGAGCGGGCGTCAGGCCGCCCGGACGGTCTGCAGGAAGGTGCCGACCTCGGCCTGCAGCCTCTCGGCCTGCTGGGAAAGGGTCTCGGCCGCGATCCGGGACTGCTCGGCAGATTCCACCGTGGTGCGGGTGGAGTTCTGGACGTCGCCGAGGTTTCGGTTCACGGCCTGGGTGGACGCCGCCACCTGGTGCGTCGAGCGGCCGATCTCGTCCACCACGGAGCGCTGCTCCTCCACGGCCGACGCGATGGAGGTCGCGATGGTGCTCACCTCCTCGATGGAGGCGGCGATGGCCTGGATGGCATCGACGGCGCCGGTGGTGGCGCCCTGGATCTGCTGGATCTGGGCGCTGATCTCCTCCGTCGCCTTGGCGGTCTGTCCGGCAAGGGACTTCACCTCGGCGGCCACCACCGCAAAGCCGCGGCCGGCCTCCCCGGCGCGGGCGGCCTCGATGGTGGCGTTAAGGGCGAGGAGGTTCGTCTGCTCGGCGATGGTGTTGATGAGCTCCACCACGCTGCCGATGCGCTGCGCGGCGTCTGCGAGGGCCTTCACGGTGCGCGAGGTCTCGCGGCTGCGGTGCTCGGCGGCCTGGGCCACCGTCGCGGAGCGCGCTGCCTGCTGGGCGATCTCGCCGATGGAGGAGGACAGTTCCTCCGAAGCGCTCGCCACCGTCCCGACGCTCATGGCGGAGGCCTCGGCGAGGCGGGCTACCTCGGCGGTCTGGTCCGTGGTCTCGCCCGCGGTCTGCATCAGCATGCCGGAGGACTGGGTGAGCTCGCCGGCCGAAGCCGAGACGCTGTTGACGACTCCGAGCACCTGCTCCTCGAACTGGCTCGCCAGCCGGTGCAGGTCGGCCCGTCGCTGCGCCGCGACCCGGCGCTCCTGTTCCTCCTGCTCGGCACGCATCTCGGCCACCCGCGCGGAGTTCGACTTGAACACGTCGAGGGCTTTGGCCATGGCGCCGATCTCGTCGCGCCGCGAGCGGCCCGGAACCTCCGTCGAGAGGTCGCCGTCGGCGATGCGCTTCATGGCGTCGGTCATGAGCTGGACGGGCCGCGAGAGCGAACGCCCGAGGAGAAGCGACAGGGCCGTGCCGAACACGAAGGCTCCGGCGGTGATCCAGAGGGCGACCTGCGTGGCCGTTTCCATGGTGGCTTCCATGGTGGGGCCGAGGCGGTCACGCCGGGCGGTGAGGGCGAGGTTGAGGGTCTCGACGACGGAGGCCACCTGCTGCCCCTGGCTGCGCAGCTTGAGGTAGGTTTCCTGCTGCAGGAAGAGCCCGCCCTGCGATTCCTCAAGCAGCTTGCGGTAATTGCCGAACAGCGTCTCGACCCCGGCGATCTGCCGGGCGTCCTCGTCGTGCTGGGCGATGGACCGCGCGTTGAGCATCTTGCCTTGGGCCGCGCGGATCCGGTCCCCGAAGGTTTCGAGCTGCTCCTGCTCCACGGTCAGAACATAGGCTTCCGCGGCGAGGCGCGCGGCCTGAAAGTCGCTGAGGGCGGCACTCACCTGCGCGGAAAGGCGGGCGGTCTCGCGGTAATCGTTGAACCGCTCCTTCGCCTCGAAGAGAGACAGGGAGGTCTTGGCGCCGAGTCCCGCCAGCAACAGGAGGATGATCCCGAATCCGGCGATGATCTTGGCGCGGATGGAGGTCAGCTCGAAACGGCGCAGCATCTTAAGGTCAGCTCCTCAGAGGAAGGTCTGACCATGGGCGACAAAAGTTTAAGAAAGGTCTGCCGCGGATGCGGATTTCTGCCGTTGCGTCAGGAAGGTGAGAAAAAAGCGGGCCAGGGCCCGTCAGCCCTCGTGTTCCCGCACGACAGCGATGAACGCATCGGCATAGCGCTCGAGCTTCGCCTGACCGACGCCGTGGATCTCCCCGAAGGCGGTGCGGGTGGTCGGGCGGTGGGCCGCCATGTCGATGAGGGAGCGGTCGGAGAAGATGACGTAGGAGGGCACGCCCTCCTCCTTGGCGAGCCGCGTGCGCAGGCCCTTCAGGGCGAGAAGCAGCGGATCGTCCCCCGGCACCACGGATTGCGCCTCGATCGCCCCGCGGCGCCGGCGGCGTTCCCGGGGCTTCATGAGCACGTCCGAGCGCAACTCGACCCTTTCCTGCCCCTTGAGCACTGCAACGCCCCGGTCCGTGATGGTCCAGCGCCCGTATTCGGAGAGTTCGAGGCCGACGAGTCCCGCGGCGTAGATCTGGCGAAGCAGCGAGCGCCACTCGTTCTTCGAGCGGTCCTTGCCGACCCCGAAGGTCTTGAGTTCGCCGTGCCGGAAGCGGCGCACCGCGTCGGTTTCCTCGCCGACCAGGATGTTGATCAGGTGCTCCGTGCCGAAGCGCTCGCCCGTGCGGGCGATAGCCGAGAGAAGCTTTTGGGCCTCGACGGTGCCGTCGAAGGACATGACGCCCTCGACGCACAGATCGCAATTGCCGCAAGGCTCAGTCGTCTCGCCGAAATAGGCGAGCAGCGTCTGGCGTCGGCAGCGAGGCGCCTCGCACAGGGCGACGAGCGCGTTGAGCCGCTGGCGCTCCACTCGCTTTTGCTCGTCCGATGCGTCGCTGTCCTCGATCTGCAGGCGGCGGAGCCGCATGTCGTCGAGGCCGTAAAGGGTGAGGGTGTCGGCGGCGGCGCCGTCGCGGCCCGCGCGGCCGATCTCCTGGTAATAGGCCTCGATGGATTTCGGCAGGGCCGCATGGGCGACGAAGCGCACGTCGGGCTTGTCGATGCCCATGCCGAACGCCACCGTGGCGCACATCACGATGCCGTCTTCCTGCAGGAAGGTGTCCTGGTTCCGGGCGCGGTCGGCCTGGTTCATGCCGGCATGGTAGGGCAGGGCGTTGTAGCCCTCGGCCTGGAGCTTGTCGGCGAGCTTCTCGGTCGAGTCCCGCGACGAGCAATAGACGATGCCGCTCTCGTATTTGTGCTTGTCCAGGAACGAGAGGAGCTGGCGGCGGGTGTTCTCCTTCGCCTGCATGGCGAGGCGCAGGTTCGGCCGGTCGAAACCGTGGATGAAGACCCGGGGCTCGGCCTCGAAGAGGCGGGCCTGGATGTCGCCCCGGGTCGCCACGTCGGCGGTGGCGGTGAGCGCGATGGTCTGCACGCCCCCGAGGCGCCGCCGCACGTCGCCCAGCATCGCGTATTCGGGGCGGAAATCGTGCCCCCATTGCGAGACGCAATGCGCCTCGTCGATGGCCAGCATGGTGACGCCCGCCCGGGCGAGCCATTCGGTGGTGCCGGTATTGGCGAGGCGTTCGGGGCTCGCATAGAGGATCCGCATCCGGCCCTCCCGCACCGCCTCGGAGACCCGCCGGTTCTCGGCAGGATCGTTGGCGGAGTTGAGCGAGCCGGCTTCCACGCCGAAATGCTGAAGCGCCGCCACCTGGTCGCGCATGAGGGCGATCAGGGGCGACACCACCACGGTCAGCCCCTCGCGGGCGAGCGTCGGCAGCTGGTAGCAAAGCGACTTGCCCGCACCTGTCGGCATGACGGCGAGCACGTCCTCGCCGGACAGCACCGTGCGCACGATCTCCTCCTGGCCCTCGCGGAAGGCCTGGAACCCGAAGACGTCGTGAAGAATCTGGTGGGGGTCGATCACCGGGGGCGTGTGGCGGATCGGGCGCGCGGGGTCAATGCGACAACGGGATTCGCGGGGGCGGGCTACCGGCCGGCCAGGGGCCGGTCGGCGAGCCAGCTTAGCGCGCCCTTGGCGGCGGCGACCCCCGTCGCGAAGGTGGCCTGCAGCAGGTAGCCGCCCGTGGGCGCCTCCCAATCCAGCATCTCGCCCGCCACGAACACACCGGGCCTTTGCACGAGCATCAGGTTCTCGTCGACGGCGTCGAGCGCCACCCCGCCGGCGGTGGAGATGGCGCGCTCGAGGCCCTTGGTGCCGGCGAGCGTCACCGGGACGGCCTTGACCAGCGCCGCAAGCTCGGCCGCTCCGGAGGGCAGGGGGCCTGCCTCCCGCATCAGGGAGACGGCGACGGGGCTGAGGCCCGCGACCTTGCGCAGGAAGGTCGAGGCGGACTGGCCGCCCCTAGGCTTGCCGAGCTTCGCCGCCAGGGCCGCATGGTCGAGATCGGGGCGCAGATCGACATGGAGCGTCGCCGCACCGTCCCGCGCGATGGCCTCGCGCAGGGGCGCCGAAAGGCCGTAGAGCGCCCCGCCCTCGAGCCCGTCGGCGGTGACGATCGCCTCGCCGCGCAGGGTGATGCCGCCGAAGGTGAGCGCGATCCGCTTCAAGGGCTCCCCCTCATGGCGCGAGCGGAAGACCTCCGACCAGGCGACCGTGAACCCCATGTTGGAAGGCCGGAACGGCGTCACCACGGCACCCGCGGCTCGCAGCGGCTCGGCCCAGGCCCCGTCCGAGCCGAGCCGCGGCCAGCTGGCCCCCCCGAGCGCCAGGATCGTGGCCGCCGGGCTCACAGACGTAGGGCCGTCGGGGGCCGTGAAGCGGAGGGTGTCGCCCTCGAAACCCTCGAAGCGGTGCCGCAGGGCAAAGCGCACCCCCAGATGGTCGAGGCGGGCGAGCCAGGCGCGAAGGAGGGGCGAGGCCTTGAAGCTATCCGGAAACACGCGGCCGCTCGAGCCGACGAAGGTCTTCTGGCCGAGCGCCTCCGCCCAGGCCCTCAGGTCCTCCGGGCGGAACGCCTCGACGAGAGGCCTCAAGCGCGGCGCCGCTTCGGCATAGCGGGCGAGGAAGCGGTCGAGCTCTTCCGTGTGGGTGAGGTTGAGCCCGCCGCGGCCGGCCATCAGGAACTTGCGGCCGACCGACGGCATCCGGTCGTAGACCGTGACCGCATGGCGCGCCTCCGCCAGCACTTCGGCCGCCATGAGGCCGGCGGGCCCGCCGCCGATCACGGCGACGGCTGGGGACGGAGCGGTGCTTGCCATGGGAAAAGAGGGTCCGGCGTGACCGGCGCCACGCAAATGTCTCAAAAGGCTGGATGAAAGCCGGACTTGACGGCGCCGTCCCGCTTTTTCAAGGGTGGCGCCATAAACAGCTGCACAAGGGTTATCGTTCGTGAAGCGTCTCCTTCTCATCGCAGCCGGCGCTCTCGCGCTCGCCGGCTGCGCCTCCGACCTCACCGCGCGCTACTCCGTGACGAGCACGTCCACCGCGGATGCCGGGCAGGCGGCGGCGCTCATCTCCGCCTACCGGGCCTCGAAAGGGCTGAGCCCCGTGACCGTGGACAGCCGGTTGACCCAGGCCGCCATGGAGCAGGCCAAGGCCGTCGCGGCAGCGGGCGAGCTCGATCACGGCAATTTCGGCCGACGGATGGATGCCTACGCGATCATGGGCCACTCGGCCGAGAACCTCGCGGCGGGCTCCTCCACCATCGAGGGCACGGTGGGCCAGTGGAAGGCCTCGTCGGGGCACAACCGCAACCTGCTCCTCCCGCAGGCCCGCAAGATCGGCCTCGCTCGGGCAAGCTCCGACAGCCGCTACAAGCATTATTGGGCCCTGGTGCTCGGCCAGTAGGGGGCCGCCACCCCATCGAGGACCGAAAGCCCGCCCTCGCGCGTTAGGGAGTCCCGCATCCTCCCAGCGCGTGCTCATGACCCTCCCGCAGTTCCTCGCCTTCGCCATCGTCGCCGGCATGATGGCGCTCTTCGTCTGGGGACGGCTGCGCTACGACCTCGTCGCGCTCCTGGCGCTCCTCACGGCGGTGCTCGTCGGCATCGTTCCGCCCAAGGACGCGTTCTCCGGGTTCAGCGACGACATCGTCGTCATCGTGGCGAGCGCGCTCCTCGTCAGCGCGGCCGTGTCGAAATCGGGCGTGCTCGAAGCGGCCCTGAACCGCGTCGCGCCCTTCGTGCGCACCCCGCAGCTGCAGGTGATCGTGCTCGTCACGGCGGTCACGGTTCTCTCCGCCTTCGTCAAGAACATCGGCGCCCTCGCCATGATGATCCCGGTCGCCTTCCAGATGGCGCGGCGCACGGGCACGGCGCCCTCCTGCCTCCTCATGCCGATGGCCTTCGGGTCGCTTCTGGGCGGCGTCGTCACCCTGGTGGGCACCTCGCCCAACATCATCGTGTCCCGCGTCCGGGGCGAGATGACGGGCGAGCCCTTCGGCATGTTCGACTTCACGCCCGTGGGCCTCGGGCTCGCGGTGACGGGCGTCGCGTTCCTCGCCTTCGGCTACCGGCTCATCCCGGGCGGCCGGCGGGCGGAGGCGTCCCTCGATGAGGCCCTCGACATTAAGGATTACGTGACGGAGGCTCGGGTCCCGGCCGATTCCGAGCTCGTGGGCCGCACGGTCGCGGACGTCAGGGCTCTGTCGGAATCCGAGGTCAAGGTCGGGGGCATCGTCCGCAACGAGAACCGCGCGGCGAGTCCCCTGCCGGATGCGGTGATTCGCGAGAACGATCTTCTGCTCCTTGAGGGCGAGCCCACCACCCTCGAGCGCCTCGTCGCGGGCGGCGGGCTCAAGCTCAGCCGCGAGCACCACACCCCCGAGGCCCAGGACGCCACCGACGAGATCGGCGTCGTCGAGGCCGTGGTCGGTCCCAACGCCAGGCTCATCGGGCAGAGCGCCGAGCGGGCCGCGCTCTACCAGCGCTATCAGGTGAACCTCATCGCGGTGAGCCGCAACGGCGAGCGCACCACCGAGCGCCTGCGGGCCGTCCAGCTGCGCGCCGGCGACGTGGTGGTGCTCCAGGGCAACCTTAAGACCATGCCCGACACCTTGAAGGAACTCGGCGTGCTGCCGCTCGCCGCGCGGGACATCCGCCTCGGACGCTCCCGCCGCAGCCTCATCCCGGTCGCCGTGCTGGCCGTCGCAATCCTGCTGATCGCCTTCGACGTCCTGCCGGTCGCCATCGCGTTCTTCGCCGCCGGCGTGCTGCTGGTGCTGTTCGGCACCCTCAACCTGCGCGAGGCCTACGAGACGATCGAGTGGCCGATCCTCGTGATGCTGGGCGCCCTCATTCCGGTGAGCGAGGCGGTGCGGACGACCGGCGCCACGGATCTCATCGCGGGCTGGCTCTCCGCCGTCGCGGGGCTCCTCCCGGCCACAGGGGCGCTCGCCCTCATCATGGTGGCCGCCATGGCGGTGACGCCCTTTCTCAACAACGCCGCCACCGTGCTGGTGATGGCGCCCATCGCGGCGAGCTTCGCGGGCCAGCTCGGCTATCGGCCCGACGCCTTCCTGATGGCCGTCGCCATCGGCTCCGCCTGCGACTTCCTCACCCCCATCGGCCACCAGTGCAACACGCTCGTGATGGGCCCGGGCGGCTACCGCTTCGGAGATTACTGGCGGCTCGGGCTTCCTCTGTCGATCCTCGTCGTGGTGGTGGGCGTTCCCCTACTCAGGGTAGTCTGGCCGCTCACGTAGAGCCAGCATGCGAGGCGCAAGCCTGGCGGAACCCGCCGCTGCGCCCGCGGTTGCCCCTGTGCGAACAGGAGTGCAGCCATGACGCGCGGCCCCGATCCCTACGACCCACAGCCTTCGGTGCCGCAGCCCGCGACTCCGAGCCCCGCACCTGCGGAAGTGCCGGCGCAGCAGCCCGTGGAGATCCCGGGCACGCAGCCGGACTACACCCCATCTTCGCCCACGCCCGACGGTCAGCCGACGCCGGTGTCGCCGCCGGAGCTGCCGGGCTGAGCGATCTAGCTGCCGGCGTTACACGCGCTTGCGAAGCCGCTCGTCGAGGGTCTGTAGGTTGATCTGGATCTGCTCGTTCCCGGGATCCTGCGCGGCGGCCGTGGACAGGTCCTGGCTCGCGCGCTTCAGGTCGCCGCGAATGAGATAGGAATAGCCGCGGTTGTTGAGGAAGGCGGGCGTCGGGCCCGTGATCTTGAGCGCCTGTGCATAGGCCCGGTCGGCGAGCTCCCAGCGCTTGAGCTGATCGTAGGACGCCGCAAGGCCGAGCCAGCCGTCGGCGGATCGCGGCTGGGCCTCGACGCCGCGCCGGAAATGCATTTCGGCGAGGCCGTAATGTCCCTTCGCGAAATGCATCTGGCCGAGCGCAAGGTCGTCCCGGGTGAGGTCCGGCGGAAGGGCGCTCGCGGGCTGCACCTCCGCGACGACGGCGGTCGTGCCCACATCCGCCTCGGCGCCGGGAAAGGTCGAGCAGGCGCCGGCGAGGAGCGCGAGGCCAAGGCTTGCGGCTTTGAGGATCGGTGCTCTCATTGTGGCATCCGGAAGGTGGGGCGCGGCTCTACATCATGTCCATGACCCGGGAGATGGCCGGGAACATGAGGGACACGATGAGAACAGGAAACACGAAAAGCGTTAAGGGAACTACCAGTTTGGCGGGAAGCGCATAGGCCTTCTCCTCCGCCCGCGACATGCGCTTGTGGCGCATCTCGTCCGAGTAGACCCGCAGCGATTGCGACAGGCTCGTGCCGAGCTCGGCCGATTGCTGGAGGAGCGTCGCCAACATGGTCGCCTCTTCGATGCCGAGGCGCTCCCCCGCGCGCTGCAGCGCCTCCGCGAAGCCCTTGCCGGCGCGGATCTCGAGGGAGGCCATATAAAGGTTCTCGGCGAGGGACGGGTAGCCGTCCACGAGCTCGCGCGCGATGCGCTCGATGGCGGCCTCCATGGAGAGACCGGCCTCCGCGCACACGACCATGAGGTCCATGAAGTCGGGAAAGCCCATGCGGTGCTGGTCGGCGCGCCGCGTGATGAGGCGCTTCACCACGAAGGTCGGCGCGAAATAGCCGACAATCCCGAGGGCACCGACGATCATCCAGCGCTTGGCGCTCGCATCGCCCGGCATGACGAACGGGAGGAGCAGGAACGCCACAAGCGTGAAGAGGAGCGCGGCGCCGAGGCGCGCCGCAAAGAAGAACGCCACCGCCCGCGGATCGAAGAAGCCGGCCTGCACGAGCTGCGTGCGGATCAGCTTCGTCTCCTTCTCGTTGCCGCCGGCGAACGCCGTCTCGATATAGCCGGCGAGGCGCTCGAGGGAGGCTTGGGTCGCGGCGCGGCCCGAGCCCGCTGAGCCTGCGCCCGCCGTGACGAGACCCTCCTGCGTGCGCCGCCGGACGTCGCTGCGCCCCTGCAGCGCGCTCGCCGCGAAAAGGCCGAGGAGACCGATGCCTGAGAGCAGCATCAGGCCCAGCACGAGCGTGCTGTCGCTGCCCAGGAGATCGCTGAAGGAGGCGAGCGCGTCCATGGTCAGATCTTGAAGTTGACCATGCGGCGCATGATCATGTTGCCGACGAACATCCAGAATAGCGCGCCGCCGAGAACCCATTTGGTGCTCGGCTTGTGCCAGATGGCGCCGTAGAAGTCGGGCGAGATGGCGTTGACGAGGCCGAACACCGCGAAGGGCACGATGTTGAGGATCATCGCGCCGGCGCGGCCTTCCGCCGAGAGGCCCTTGATCTTGCGGCGCATCTTGAAGCGTTCGCGGATCACCTTCGAGAGATTGTCGAGAATCTGGCTCAGGTTGCCGCCGGTGGTGGCCTGGATGGCGACGGAGGTCACGAAGAGGGGCAGGTCCTCCTGGCCGACCCGCGCCATCATGGCGCGCATGGCGGTCTCGATGTCGGCCCCGTAGGTGATCTCGTCCGCCACCATGCCGAACTCGGTGCCGACGGGATCTGGCATCTCTCGCGCCACCATGGCGATGGCGACGGGAACCGGATGGCCGGCGCGCAGCGAGCGCACGATCACGTCGATGGCGTCGGGAAACTTCTCGCCGAAGGCGTTGCGGCGCTTCCTGCGCTTGAACACGAGGAAGAGGAGCGGCCCAAAGGTCCCGGCGAGCACCGCCGCCCCGCCGGCCAGCATCGGGTCCTTGCGCCAGGAGAGGACGCCCATGAACACGATCAGCGCTACGCCGACCACCGCGATCACGGCCTTCGCGGGCTGGACCTTGACGCCCGACTGAACCACGAGCCTGCGGAACCAGGCGAGGGGTGCGGCCCCGTCGCTGTCGCCGAGCCCGCGCTCGCGGCGCAGCTGCACCAGCACCTTCTCGCGGTCGGTCTCCTTGGCGGAGAGCTCGAGGCGCCGGTTGACCCGGCTGCGGTAGTCCTTGGTGTCGGAGAAGAGGAGATAGAAGGCTTCGGCGGCCAGGATCGCGGCGAGGGCCGCGAGGCCGTAGAAGAGATAGAGCGGATCGATGTCGAGCATCATCGCGTCACAGCGGCTTCGACGGGTCGAAATAGGCGCCCGGGATGTTGACGCCCGCCGCCACGAGTTCGTGCAGGAAGCGGGGACGAACGCCCGTCGCCACATGGTGGCCGTGCACTGTGCCGTCCGGGTCCGTGGAGGTGCGGACCCATTTGAAGATCTCCTGCATCTGGATGATGTCGCCCTCCATGCCGGTGATCTCGGCGACGGAGGTCACCTTGCGCTTGCCGTCGCTCATGCGCTGGAGCTGCACGATCATGCGCACGGCGGCGGCGATCTGGCCGCGGATCGAGGTCTGGCTCATCGGCAGGCCTGCCATGCCGATCATCTGTTCGAGGCGCGAGATCGCCTCGCGGGGGTTGTTGGCGTGGATCGTGGCCATGGAGCCCTCGTGGCCCGTATTCATGGCCTGGAGCATGTCGAAGGCTTCTTCGCCGCGGCACTCGCCGAGGATGATGCGCTCGGGCCGCATGCGCAGGGCGTTCTTCACGAGGTCGCGCTGGCGGATCTCGCCCTTGCCCTCGATGTTGGCCGGCCGCGTTTCCATGCGGGCCACGTGCGGCTGCTGCAACTGCAGCTCCGCCGCGTCCTCGATGGTGATGAGGCGCTCGGTATGGGAGATGTAGGCCGACAGGGCGTTGAGCATCGTCGTCTTGCCCGAGCCCGTGCCGCCCGACACGATGGTGGTGATGCGGGCCTTCACGGCGGCGGCGAGAACCTCCGCCATCTGCGGCCGGATCGCGCCGACCTCGACGAGCTTGTCGAGGGAGAGCTTCGACTTCGAGAACTTGCGGATTGAGACGAGCGGCCCGTCGACGCCGATGGGGCGCACCGCGCAGTTGAAGCGCGAGCCGTCGAGGAGGCGCGCGTCGCATAACGGGCTCGACTCGTCGACGCGCCGGCCCACCGCCGACACGATCTTCTGGATGATGCGCATGAGATGCGCTTCGTCCTTGAAGAGCGAGGGCACGGGCTCGAGTACGCCGCGGCGCTCGACGAAGATGTTGTTGTGGCCGTTGATCAGGATATCGGCGATCGTCGGGTCCTTGAGCAGCGGCTCGAGGGGCCCGAGGCCCGTCATCTCGTCCATCACCTCGGACACGAAAGCCTCGAACTCGCGGGTGTTGAGCGCAAGGCGCTCCTGCACGACCCAACCGGAGATGATGCCGTGGATCTCCTTGCGGAGCTCGGCCTCCGGCAGCTTCTCGAGCGCCGAGAGGTTCAGCTCTTCGATGAGGCGCCGGTGCAGGCGCACCTTCGCATCGAGGAGCTTGTCTTTCAGCGGATCCCGCGCCTGAACGTCGGGGGGCGCCAGCTTGGCCGGGGGAGGGGGCGGCGAGGGAGGAGCCGCCTGCGGGACGTCAGCGACCGGCGATGCCGGCCGTTCATGGCCGGCTGCGGCCTCGGCCGGCACGGCCGCACGTTCGGGCGGCAGCGGCGGCAGCACAGGCGGCGGGACCGGCGGAGCGCCGGGCGCGAGGGCGAGCTTGGAGGAGAAACGGCCTAGCATCGGACGCGACACGCGAAAGGTTGGTCTCGCTATTCTGCGGGACGGTTGTTGAAGATGATCTTGCGCAGATCGGTCGAAACGTTGCTTCCAGCCTTGATGTCGTCGAGCGGCAGGCCCCGGTCGATGGCCTCGCGGACGAGCTTGTAGTTGTTCGACACCGTGCCCTCGAGGAAGCCTTCGAGCGCGCGCTCCACGTCGGCCCGGCGAAGGCCCGTTCCGAACAGCATCTGCTGCTCGAACCGGTTGACGATGACCCGCGGGCGCACGTCTGACAGCCGGCCGGACAAGCTCGTCGCGGCCCGGCGCCCGAAGCGCAGGCCCGGCACCGTCATATCGGTGACGATGAACACGTGGGTCGATCCCATGAGCACCTGATCGGTCCACGGCATCCAGGCCCGCGGCATGTCGATCACCACGTTCTCGAAGCGCGACGAGACGAGATCGAGGATCCGCAGCACGACACCCGTGTCGAGGGCCGGGCCTTCGGCGGGCCGGCCCTTCGCGGCAACGAGCGCAAGACCGCTCTTATGCCGGGTGAACATCACCTCGAGCAGTTGCATGTCGAGGCGGTCGGGGTGGCTGCCGATCTCGTCGAGGTCGAGCCGTGGCTCAAGGTCGAGGTAGTCGGCGCAGGCGCTCGTCTGGAAGTCGAGATCGACCAGGCAGGTGGAGTCGGGCGTCTTGGTCTCGCGGGCAAGGATCATAGCGGCCTCCACCGCCAGCGTCGTCGCGCCGACGCCGCCGGCCGCCGCCATGAAGGAGAGGATCTGCCCCGTCCCGCCCGGCCCTTCGACCGTGGCGCGCAGCGCCCTCACGCAGGCGCGCAGCACCTCCTTGGGGTCCACGGGCTTGCGCAGGAAATCCGCGACGCGGATCTGCAGGAACCAGCGCATCAGCGCATCGTCGAAGGCATCCGTGAGAACGATCACCGGCGTCGTGCCGGCAATGCGCGCCGTGAGGCCCTGGAGCGCCATGAGGCTCTCCCGACGCTTGCTGTCGAGGTCGACCACCACGACTGCGGCCGCGTCGAGTTCTTGGCGCCGCACGGCCTGTTCGATGCTCTCCGGGATGACGAGGCCCTTCACGCTCGTCATCGGCGTGAGCGCCGCCGCGATGGCGTTGAGGTGGCCGGCATCGGGGCCGACCAGAACGATCGTCGGTGGGGAAGTCGGCGCGTCCTGCACCATGATGTCTTTGGTCCGATCCGGTCGTGATACGGGCAGCGTCTCGCGCGGCCCTTGGGTTTGCCCGATTGCGGGTGAAATCGTTGAAGGCGCCGTTAAGGGAGGGCGGGTGCTCCCCTAAGGCTGCACCCGATGCTTAAACTCGCGTTACGGCTCGGCGGGCTCTTCGGGCGGCTGCGCCACCGCCTCGCGGCGTTGGAAGCCCGACCGGGTGTTGCCCGTCGCATAGGTCGGATCGGCTGGGAACGCGCCGTCGGGCGAGCGGGGCACCGAGTAGGTGGACAGCTTCGTTCCGCGCGTGACCTTGACGCTCACCGCATCGCCCGCGCCTGATCCACTAGCATTCTCCGGCAGGTCGGCGGCGGTGAGGCGACGGACGCCGAGTTCGTTCATCTCGCCCGCCTTGCGCAGCATTAGCGAGAGCGAACCGAGGCGGCCCGCGATGGCGACCTTCTGGGCGCCCTCCGCATCGACCTCGATGGTGACCGCGCGGACGACGGAGGGCTTGTCGAGCTTCACGTCTGCAGTCTGGCCTACCGCCAGCACGCGCACGTTCTTGAGGACGCGGTCGTTGAAGGTGTTGCCCCCGTCCTCGCCGGACTGGCGCTGGGTGAGGAACACGTCGACCCGGTCGCCCGGCAGCACGAGGCCGGCAAGACCCACCACCTCGTCGACCTGGATGGTGACGGCGCCGAGGTTCTCGCCGATGAGCGTCGAGACGCTGGCGCGGGCGCCAGGACCCGTGATCTTCGATTGCAGCACGGGTTCGTTCGGCTCGATGGGCAGCAGCGCGAAGCGCTTGCCGCCGCGCGTCGCCTCCTCGACCGTGGCGAAGGCGCCCTCCGGCAGAGCCGTGGAGGGCCAGGGGATCTGCTTCAGCTTCACGCTGCCGATCTCGTCGCCGTAGCGCAGGGGGGCGGAGGCGACCACGATGGTAGCGGTGGGCGGGGCTGCCGGCGCAGGGCCGGCGACCGGTGCCTGGCGGGCGGTCTGGCCCGCGATCCAGCTGTTGCCGACGAGGATCGCCGAGGCGCCGAAGACCAGCGCCAGAACGATCATTATGATGGGTTTGAGACGCATGGCTGAGCCTTACTGGCCAGGAGCGATGGCGATGGGGGCAAAACCGGTCGAGCCGGCCTTTCCGGCCGACTGGGCCGTCTCGCCGTTCTCGTAGGCGTCGATCACCCGGGCGATGCGCCGGCCGCTCGTCGGGATCGTCGTATCGCGGGAGGCCGCCGGCCACGGGTCGATGGTGTGAACGGCCCGGTTCCAGGCCACGGCGTCGCCGGCCTGATAGGAGATGGTCTCGCGGTGGGAGAGCCAGGAATTGCAGCCGGCGAGGCCCAGCGCGAGGAGCGACGTTGCGAGGCCTCGCAGGAGCATGGGTCGGGTGATCATGAGCAGGCTCCTAGCGGATGTTAAGGATGTGGCCGGTGGGCGGCGGCGGGGGGCCGCCGGCGAGCCGGGCCTTGTTGACGGACACCTCCGCCCGCCCGTTCAGGAACAGGTCGACGTCGTTGCCCGGCACCGTGTTGTCGAGCGGCGTCTTGAGGCGCTGTCCGGGCTTGGCGGGCTTCACGAGACGGGGCGTGACGATGATGGCGAGATCCGTCTCCTTGCGCTCGAAGGAGGTCGAGCGGAACAGGGCGCCGAGGATCGGCACGTCGCCGAGCCAGGGCAGCTGCTCCTGCATCTCCTGGTTGACGCTCTGGAGAAGGCCCGCCACCGCGAAGCTCTGCCCGTCGCGCAGCTCCACCACCGTATTAGCGCGCCGCACGATGAGGGCCGGAACCGAGACGCTTGCCGTGCGCACCGTGTTGGTGAAGTCGAGCTGGCTCACCTCGGGTTCGATGCGCAGGTTGATGACGCCGTTCGCCAGAACCGTCGGCGTGAAGGTGAGGCTCACGCCGAATTTCTTGTAGTCGACCGTGATGCGGTCGCGCTCCGCCGCGACGGGGATCGGGAACTCGCCGCCCGCAAGAAAGCTCGCCTTTTCGCCCGACATGGTGATGAGGTTGGGCTCGGCGAGGCGCCGCGCGAGGCCGCGCTCCTCGAGAGCCTGGACGAGAATGTCGGCATCGATGCCGCTCGACAGGACGCGGCCGATCACCGTGCCGAAAGGCACGTTGCCGCTCACGAGGGCGTTGCCGGTGGCCAGGCCGGTGCCCGTGATGCCGCCGATCACGTGGCCCGCCGTGCCGGCATTGTTGATGTTGCGCCCGACCGCCTGCCAGTTGATGCCGAGATCCTTGCCGGCATTGCGGGAGGCCTCGACGAAGCGCACTTCCAGCATCACCTGCTGGGGCGTGCGCACGGTGAGGTCGTTGAGCACCTCGGGGCCGTACTGCTTGGCGATGCCGACCGCCTTCGCGGCCGCGACGCCGTCGGCCACGGGGCCGGACAGGATCGTGCGGCCGTTGGCCGAGCCGACCCGCGCGCCGGTGCCCGGCGCGACGCGGTCGATGTCGGCGGCGAGGCGGCCCTGGTCGTAGGCCACCTCCACCTCGATCACGCCGACGAGCTGCTTGCCCGCATTGTAGACCGACACGTTCGTGATGCCGACCTTCTTGCCGAGCACGTAGAGGCTGCGGTCGGTGAGGGGCATCACGTCGGCAATCTCGGGATCGCCCACCACGAGGTCGACGAAGCCGCGGCTCGTCTGAAGAGTGTGCGAGCGTCCGATCGTGGCGCGCACCGCGCCCACCCGGCCATCGCCGATTTCCACCATCTCCTGCGCCTTGACGGGCGCCAGGGCGGCTCCGCCGAGGATGGCGAGGCCTGCGAGCGGCGCGCCGAGCGCCAGCGCTCTCGCCCAGCGATGCAGCCGGCTGGTGTTCCGATCCGCACGGCCGAAGGGCCGGCTCGCGATCGTCGTTCCACGGTTCATGTCAACGTTCCATCCCGTGCGCCGGGGCCGTCCTGGCCCGCGCCGTCGCCCTTGAATGAGCGCCCTGCGCCGTGAACAGAAAGTAAAATGGCTCGCTTTCTCCGGAATTGGGTGAACCGATCCTTAGCGTTGCGGAGACAATTCGTATACTTAGCAAGGAGTAAATCTGGAATACTGACAGATCTACTTTCGCTTTTAAGCTGTTCGCAGGATCTCGCGAGCGTAATCGCATGAGTTCAGCATGCGGTGACGCTTATGGGTAAAGTTCTGATCGGGCGGACGATGTGGGAGACGGGCGCACCGCGCCTCGTCCCGCTCGCCCTGGCACAGCCCCAAGTGACGAGTCTGTGGGGCCGCACGGCGGCCCTCGTGGCGCTCGCCGGCACGCTGGCCGCGACGGCCCTTATCTCCGCGCCGAAGGCCGAGCAGGCGGGCGAGGCGAGCCTCGTCGAGGTGGCGGAGACGGCACCGAAGACGGCGATGCGCGTCGCGGCCTGGCAGCCGCCGCGCCGCGAACCGGAGACCGCTCCCGCAGCCGCACCGGCGCCGAGCGCCCCGGCCACCCTAGACGACCTTTTTACGCCAGCCTTCGCGGCCGCGCCTTCGCGCTTCGAGCCCTCACGCCCGACGGCTGCGGAAACGAGCGCCTTCCAGCCCTGGACGCCGCCGCCCGCGCCGCCCGCGGCGTGGATCGATGGGGATTTCACCAACGTGGCGGCCCTCGACGGCCGCACCCTGCAGGCGGGAGACCTGCGCATCCGCCTGGCGGGGCTCGACCTGCCCATGCCTGAGCAGATGTGCCGCACGCTCGACGGCCGTTTCGAGCCATGCACGAGCCGCGCGACCACGCAGCTCGATCTTCTCACCCGCCACCGCACGATCGCCTGCCGGTATCGCCTGGAACGCGCCGGCGAGGCGGTGGGCGAGTGCCGGATCGGCGCGAGCGACCTCGTGGAGCGCCTCGTGCAGACCGGCTACGTATGGCGCACCGCGGCGCTGGCAACCGGCGCGACGCGCTGAACGAAACTTAAGGCGCCGCCCGGAAGCGGCTGAACACCGTGTCGGGCGCGCTCGTATTGTGGCGCGAGGGCACGAGGCGGCCCGTCCACACGTCGGTGGCGCGCGCGCCCTTGAAGCTCATGACGGGCTCCTCGCGCCAGCCCTTGGCGTCATCCTCCCGCACGGCGATCCGCGCGACGTCGGCGTTAAATTCCGTGACGTACATCGAGCGCAAGGTCGCAAAGGGACGCCCCTGGACGGCCTGATCCAAGGCGACGTCCACCGTCATGTGATCGCGGTCGAGAGCCCCGATCTTCAAGGTTGCGGAACCACCGCGGTCGAAGGCGACCGTGAAGGTCATGGTCTTTGGGTCGAAGCTCACGTCCTTGATGTTGACGAGCGGGCGCCCGTCCGTCTCGACAGGGCCGACGAGGAAGGAGGAGCCGTAGGCGCTCCATCCGAGATGCGCCGGTGGCAGGGGGCGGATGCGCCAGTAGCCGTCGGCGGGGTAGAGGACGAGCACCTCCTCGGCGCGCTCGTTGCGGCGAACCCAGAGCTGGACGAGATGAAGCCCATTCTCCACCCGGTCGCCGACGCGGAACGGCACGTTCTTGTCCCGCCAGAAATTCGAGAAGGTGTAGCCTGTGAGCCAGACCTCCACGTCCTCGTAGAACGTAACCTTCCGGGGCGGGCGCACCTCCGACGTCGCAGCGGAGATGTCCTGGCAGGCGGTCCAGTCGGCAGCGTAGCGGTCTTCGCGCACGCCGCCGATATAGACGGGATGCGCCGCCTCGATGCGGAAGGCTTTCACCTGCGGGGACGCGAAGTTGAGCGTCACGTTGTCCTTCTCGGCGCAGAGGATCGGCTCGCTCGCATTCGATACGTCGACGGGAAGCCCGTCGAGGCTCGCGGCATGGGCCGGAGCAGCGGCGAGGAAGGCGAGGAGCGCGAGGAGGGGCGAACGCATGGAAGAGCTCACGGAAGGATGGCGTAGACGTCGCCCGAGTTGGCGTCGTGCGGAAGCGCGTTGAGATGGGCCGCCATGGCGGCGTGATCGACGGGCGCCCCGAAGGTGAAGGTCTGGCTTTCTCCGAGCGCCACGTCGAAGAGATAGGGTCCGAGCGCCGCGAGCCGGTCGAGGCAGGCTTGCGCAACCTCGCGGGCGATGGTGGTGAACTCGAACGAGAGCGCAACGACGGGCTTGGTGAGTCCTGCCAGAACGCGATGCTCGAAGCCTTCCACGTCGATCTTGATGAAGGCCGGCAGCCCGTGCTGGGCGATGAGGCGGTCGAGGGTGGTGCAGGGGACCGCGATCGTCTCGTCCCAGACCTGCCCTTCCCATCCGCCGGCACCGTCGGCGGCCTCGACGAAGGCGCTCGAGACGGTCGAGACGGTGGGGTTCGCGCTGTTCACGTGGAAGGTGACGCTGCCCTCCTGGTCGCCAGCCGCGGCGGCAAGCAGCGTGACGCCAGGGTCGCGCCCGTGGATGAGGCGCAGCACGCGGGCAGGACCCGGTTGGGGCTCCAAAGCCACAACACGAGCGCCGAGGCGGCGAAAGGAGGAGATGCGGTCGCCCACATGAGCGCCGATGTCGAAGGCAAGATCGCCTTCCTTCAGGAAACGCCCGTAGAGCGCATCCATGGCGGCGTTGCGCTCGGGGTGCCCGTAATAGGTGCGCAAGGACCGCGAGAGCGCCGCGGCCGAGCCCTTCGGCAGCCCCATCAGGCGGTCCTCAAGGATCGGATCTCAGGCGGCATGTCGAACTCCTCCGGCACCGCGCAGAGGTGATGCCGGGTGAAGAAGCGTCCCACGGCCGGAGAGGCCGTCACGACGGCGAACGGAAAGGCGACGAGGTAGCCGAGCGTCAGCGGCAGGCTCCACAGGAGTACCGCCGGCGCGAGCGCGTAGAGGGCGCCGCACACCGCGGCTCCGAAAAGGAACGGCGCCCACAAGCCCCGCACGGCCACCGACCATGCGACGCCGTGAGCGTCCCGGCTCTGCCCGTTCCAAACCACCGAGCGGCCGAAGACGAGGCCGATCATGAAGAGCGTGATGCGGAACGTGGTGACGGCGCCGAGCAGGAAGGAGAACGCGACCTCGGTCGCGGCGCTCGCCAGGAAGCGCGCGGCGCCTCCGTACCGCGCGACGCCGCCGCGGGTGAGGAGGATGTCCGCGAGCCCCGCGAGCTTCGGGGAGAGGTACATGAGGAGGAAGGTGAGGTAGAGCGCGACGGCGCTCGCGGCCGGGAAGCCCGGCTCGCCCTGCCACACCTTCACGGGCAGGAGCGCGATCATCAGCGTCATCGCCGGCACGCCCACAAACATGAGGATCGCCCAGGCGAGCTGGAAACGGCTCATGAAGAGGAGCCCCGGCAGGCCGACGAGGCGCCAATACTGCATGTTGCCCTGGCACCAGCGCAGATCGCGCGTCGAGAACTCGAAGATCGTCGGCGGGTTCTCCTCGAACGAGCCGCGCTCGTCGGGGAGCACGCGCACCTCGTAACCTGCCTTGCGCATGAGCGTCGCCTCGACCTGGTCGTGCGAAAGGACGTGCCCGCCGAGGGGCGGGCCGCCCGGCAGCACCGGCAGGTGGCAATGCTCCGCGAAAGGCTGGATCCGCACCACCGCGTTGTGGCCCCAGAACGGCCCACAATCGCCGATCCACCAAGCCGATCCCATCGTGTAGGCGCGCATGCCGTGGCGCATGCCGAACTGGAAGATGCGGGCGAAGGCGCTCGTCGAGGGAGCGCCGACGACGAGGCTCTGCAGGATCCCGATCCGGGGATGCGCCTGCATGGTGCGCACGAGCCGCAGCACCGCCTCGCCCGACATGAGGGAATCCGCATCGAGGGGCAGCATGAGGTCGAAGCCGCGCCCGTGGGTTTCGCAGAATTCGCGCACGTTGCCGGCCTTGTAGCCGGTGTTCTGGGTGCGGCGGCGATAGACGATGCGGTCCCCGTCCGGCCCGCTCGCGGCGCGCCAGCGGGCGACCGCGTCCTCCTCGGCGCGCGCCACGTCCAGATGGGAGGTGTCGCTGAGGATGAAATAGCCGAAGGCTGCGCCTTCGCCCGTGGCGTCGATGCTCGCTTTCACGATCTTGAGCCGCGCCATGGCGCGGGCCGGGTCTTCGTTGCGCAGGGTCATGAGGATCGCGGTGCGCACGCGCAGCGGCTCGCCGGCATCCCCCGCAGCCGCGAAAGGGGCGACCTCGTGCAGGCCGTTCCGCCGGCCATGCAGGAGCCAGAGGCCGAGAACCGCGTTCCAGAAGCCCAGCACCGTCCAGGGCGTGGCGACGAGGAAGCAGGCGAGCAGCACGACGTCGACGGCCGAGAGGCCGCCCGCGCCCAGGATCGAGGCCATCCACAGCGCGAGCCCCGCATAGGTCGAAATGTTAACGCTGAGCACGAACCAGCGCCGTTTCGACAGCTCCGCCATGGACTGAACGCCCGCCGGCGTCGTAGAGGACGGGCGAAGATCGAGGGCGGCATCCAGATGGGCAGGCTCGGTCATAGGGGTTCCGAAGGCGGCTTTGGCGGTGATGAAGCGCGAAAACCCTGAAGGTCCCATGAATGCGACCGATGACGCCTCCGCGCGCGCCCTCTGGTACGCGTCCCGGCGCCGGGTGGACCTGCGGCCCGTTGCCGTCGGGCGCCCTGGGCCGGAGGACGTGCTCGTGCGCACCCTCTGGACCGGCCTCTCCCGCGGCACCGAACGCCTCGTCTTCGAGGGCAGGGTGTCGGCGCAGGAGAGCGAGCGCATGCGGGCCCCCTTCCAGGAAGGCGATTTCCCCTTTCCGGTGAAGTACGGCTACTGCGCCGTCGGCCTCGTGGAGGAGGGGCCGGCCGCTCTTCTCGGCCGCACCATCTTCGCACTTCACCCCCATCAGACCCGTTTCGTGGTGCCGGCCGCCCGCGTCGCGCCCGTGCCGGACGGCATTCCGGCTCGCCGGGCGGTGCTCGCCGCCAACATGGAGACGGCCCTCAACGCTCTGTGGGATTCCGGCGCCGGACCGGGCGACCGGGTGCTCGTCGTGGGGGCAGGGGTCGTCGGCTGCCTCGTCGCGGCGCTGGCGGGTGCGCTCCCAGGCGCGGAGGTGACGCTCGTCGACCAGGATCTCTCCCGCCGCTCCCTCGCGGACGCCCTCGGGGTTCGCTTCGCCAAGCCCCTTGACGCGCCGGGAGAGGCCGACGTCGTGTTCCACGCCAGCGCCAGTCCGGCGGGCCTCGCCTGCGCGCTCGCCTGCGCGGGGCTGGAGGCGACAGTCGTCGAGATGAGCTGGTACGGGGACGCCATGGTGCCGGCCCCCCTCGGCCTCGACTTCCACAGTCGCCGCCTGCGGCTCGTCTCGTCCCAGGTCGGGCACGTGGCGGCCTCCCGCCGGCCGCGCTGGGATTATGCCCGCCGCCTCGCCAAAGCCCTCGATCTCCTGGCCGATTCCCGCCTCGACGCCCTCATCACCGAGGACGTCGCCTTCGCGGACCTCCCGGCTGAATTGCCCCGCCTCTTCGGCCCCGGTGCGCCGGGGCTCACCGCCGCCATCCGTTACTGAGGATTAGCCCGATGTACGCCGTTGAAGTTCGCGACCGCATCATGATCGCTCATTCCTTCAAGGGCGAGTTGTTCGGGCCCGCCCAGGGCCTGCATGGCGCCACCTTCGTGGTCGACGTCGCGTTCTTCCGCGAGACCCTCACGGAAGACGCCGTGGTGGTGGATATCGGCCGCGCCCACGAGGCGCTCGGCGCTACCTTGAGGCCGCTGCAATACCAGAATCTCGACGCCCTCCCGCAGTTCAAAGGCCAGAACACCACGACCGAGTTCCTGTCGAAGCACATCTTCGACGCCATGGCCGAGGCCGCCCGCACCGGCCGCCTCGGCCCGGGCTCCGAGGGCGTCTCCCGCATTCGGGTGACGCTCCACGAGTCGGACGTCGCCCGGGCCTGGTTCGAGGGTCCGGTCGCGTGACCGGAGTGGTCTTCGCCGTCCCGGGCGATCTTGCGAGCCCGACGGGCGGCTACCACTACGCCCGGCGCGTTCTCGACGGGCTGCCGGGCGAGGGGGTGGCGGTGACCCATCTCACCCTGCCGGCCCGCTATCCCGACCCGTCGCCTGCGGATCTCGCCGAGACGGCCCGCCTCGTGGCCGGGACGCCCGCGGATGCCGTCCTGCTGATCGACGGCCTTGCCTACGGCGCCATGCCGGAGAGCCTCATCGCGGGCTTCGGGCGGCCCGTCGTCGCCCTCGTCCACCATCCGCTCGGCCTTGAAAGCGGGCTTCCGCCGGAGCGGCAGGCCGCTCTGATCGCCTCAGAGGCGAGGGCGCTCGCCCTCGCCCGGCGGATCATCGTCACGAGCCCCCTCACGGCGCGCCTGCTCGCCGCGGAGTTCGGAGTCGATCCTGCCATCGTCGCGGTGGCCGAGCCCGGCACGGACCCCGCGCCGCGGGCCAGAGGCACGGGTCGGCCGGTCGAACTCCTGGCCGTCGGCGCCGTGTCGCCGCGCAAGGGCTTCACCTTGCTCGTCGAGGCGCTCGGCAGCCTGCGCGACGCGGATTGGCACCTCACCCTCGCGGGCGCCCTCGACCGCGATCCCGAGGCGGTGGCCGGCCTCCGGCGCGCCATCGCGGCGCAGGGTCTCGAGGCCCGCGTCACGCTCACCGGCAACGTGGATCGCCTAACCCTCGACCGTCTCTACGCGGCCGCGGACGTGCTGGTCTCGCCGTCTCTCTACGAGGGCTACGGCATGGCGCTCGCCGAGGGCCTCGCCCGCGGCCTGCCGCTCGTGGCCTCCACCGGGGGCGCCGCCGCCGAAACGGTGCCGGACGCGGCGGCCCTCAAGGTGCCCCCGGGCGACGGGCCGGCCTTGCGGGCGGCCCTCGAACGGGTCGTTAAGGATCGCGCTCTACGAGAGCGCTTGGCCGAGGCCGCCTGGGAGGCCGGGCAGGGCTTGCCCCGCTGGACCGATACGGCGGCCCGGATCGCGACTGTGTTGAAGCAGGCAGGGGAGGCCGCATGAGCGGATTCAGCGCCGATTGGCTTGCCTTGCGCGAGCCCGCCGATCACCGGGCCCGCAACCCGGACCTGCTCACCGCTCTTCAGCGGCGCTTTGCCGGGCGGGACACCCTGTCGGTGGTGGATCTCGGCTGCGGGGCGGGCTCGAACATCCGGGCCCTCGCCCCAGCCCTGCCCCGGCGCCAGCGCTGGCGCCTCATTGACCACGACCGGGCGCTCCTCGGCGTCGCCCGGGAGCGCATCGCCCGCTGGGGCGAGGTCCGGGAGGACGCCGGGTCCGAGCTCAAGGTCACCCGCGAGGGGCGGGACCTCACGGTGGCCTTCCAGGAGGCCGACCTTGCGGCGGATCTCGACGGCGCGCTCGCGGGGGCGCCCCACCTCGTCACGGCGGCGGCGCTCTTCGATCTCGTCTCGCCGGCCTGGATCGAGCGCTGCGTCGAGGCCGTGGTGGCGCAGGGCGCCGTCTTCTACACCGTGCTCACCTATAACGGCACCGAGACCTGGCACCCGCCGCATCCCGCCGACGCGGCCATCCGGGCGGCGTTCCATGCCCATCAGGGCGGCGACAAGGGGTTCGGGCCGGCCGCGGGGCCCCGGGCGACCGACGCCCTCGCGGAGGCTTTCTCAAGGGCCGGCTACCGGGTGCGCAGCGCCGACAGCCCATGGCGGCTCGGTGCCGGGGACCGCGCCCTCATCGCCGAACTGGCGGAGGGCACCGCCCGGGCGGTTCGCGAGACTGGCCAGGTGCCCGAGACCGAGATCGCGTCCTGGCGCGAGGCCCGGCTCGCCGACGCCACCTGCGTGGTCGGCCACACGGACCTCCTCGCCTTCCCGGGATAGGGCGGCGGTCCCAGACCCCCAGACTTCTCACGAAGACGGCTTCTGCGCTGCTCCGCCGGAGAGGGCCGCCGGGGCGCCGGAACTGCCGTACCCCTCCGCGGCAGCAACGGGAGCCGCCCCTTTGGCCCCGGGCCACATCCTGAGGAGCGTCCCGTCCCGGCGCACCCAGTGATGGTGGAGCGCTGCCGCCGCATGCAGGGCCACCACGGCGGCGAGGCTGTAGGCCAGCACGTCGTGCACGAGGAAGATCGCCTTCGCGCGCTCCATGCCGCCCTCGACCGGCAGCGTGAGCGGCAGGGACCAGAACAGGTTCACGGGCGCGCAGCAGGCCGACGTCGCCGCCCAGCCGCTCAGCGGGACGAGCAAGAGCAGGGCATAGAGCGCGAAATGGGAGGCCCGGGCGGCCGCCCGCTGCCAAGCCGGCAGGCCGGGCTCGGTCGGGGGGGCGCCCAGCCACAGCCGCAGCCCGACGCGCCACAGCCCCAGCCCGAAAACCATCATCCCGAACGACTTGTGCAGTTCGTAAACGGCGTTCTTGAGGGAGCCCGCCGCCATGAGACCCGTCATCGCATAGCCGGCCGGGATCAGGAGCGCGACGAGGGCGGCGGTGAGCCAGTGGGCGCCCTTTTGCGCCGGCGAATAGGTCTGCGTTCCCGGCTTCATGACTTCCTCGTGATCACGGGAAGAATCCGCGCTCCTGCCCCGTTTCGGATGCATCCGTTTGCTTGCCAGGCGTGTAGAAGCGGTAAGGTCCGGGCCGCGAGAGCCCAAGCAGAAGGGGTCATTGATCCAACCAACGTCCTATCACGTATGCGTTCTTGTCTCTTCCCCGAGCAAGAAGTGGTGATAGAGTGCGCCGCCGTTCATCTGGTAGCAAGCTTCCGGCGCGCACAAGGTTTGTTGAAGCAGCTTCCGACCAAGACCGGTCCCCTCAAGGACCGGCGCGCCTGGGGTGTCGAACGATGATGCGTCTTGTTCTGAGCCTGTCGGACGGCCTCGATCCGCTCGCGGTCGAGCGCGCGATCGCCGAAATCCGTGCGGCCCGTCCTGTCGTGATCGACGATGCGGGGAAGAGCGTGCTCGCCCTCGGGGTCGAGGATCTCGACCTGGGCCTGTGCGAACGTCTCGGAGCCCTGGCCTCCGGCAGGGCGCACCTCGTCCTTCCCGCAGCGCGCCTGCGGCGGCTCGGCCTCGACCGGAGCCAGCCTGGAACGGTCGCCCTCCCGGTGATCGATCCTGCCCGCATTGAGACGCTGGCCCTCAAGGTCGACGCGCGCATCGACGCCCCGACCGCGCCCGTGAGCGAGCTCGACGAAGTGGCGCTCGAACTCGCCCGCCTCGCCCTCGTTCTGCCGGCCGTCATCGTGGTGCCGCTTGCCGCCGGAATCGACGTGGACCCGTCGGTGGTTCGGGTCCAGGCGGACGCGGTCCGGGATTTCCGGGCCGCCAATGTGCGCGATCTCAGGATCGTGAGCCGCGCTCCCGTGCCCCTCGAAGGTGCCTCCTCGACCGAGTTCGTGGTGTTCCGCGGCGGCGAGGGGCTGCGCGACCAGGTGGCGGTGATCGTCGGCAAGCCTGATCTTGCGCAGCCCGTGGCCGTCCGGCTCCACTCCGCCTGCCTGACGGGAGACCTGTTCGGCTCGTTGAAGTGCGATTGCGGCGACCAGCTCCGGGACACCGTGCAGCGCATGGCGGAAGGGGAAGGCGGCATCCTCCTCTATCTCGACCAGGAGGGCCGGGGAAACGGGCTCGCCAACAAGATCCGCGCCTACAAGCTGCAGAGCCAGGGCTACGACACCTACGATGCCGACGAGGTGCTGGGCTTCGACCTCGACCAGCGCCGGTTCGATTTCGCGGCCGAGATGCTGCGCCAGCTCGACGTCGCATCGGTGCGCGTGATGACGAACAACCCCGAGAAGATCGGGGCTCTCCGCAAAGCCGGCATCGAGGTGGCTGAGGACCAGCGGGTGCTCGGGCGGCCTACCGCTGAGAACGTTCGATATCTCGCCTCGAAGCGCGATCGTGCCGGGCACTACATCGACATGGACACCCTCGTGGCCCGGCTGCCTGCGGGCGAATGAGGGCGGCCTGATTGCCTGACGCTCGTCTGGGCGCGCCGCGGGCCCTGGCGGGCCCGGACTGGGCGGCCGCCTTCGTTCTGTATGCCCTCGCGTGGCTTGCGCTCGCCTGGCCTTGGCTCTCGGGCGCGGTCACGATTCCCTGGGACGCGAAGGCGCATTTCTACCCGCAACTCCAGTTCCTGGCCCAGTCCCTCCACCGCGGCGACTCCCCCTTCTGGGCGCCTTTCGTGTTCGCGGGCCAGCCCCAAGTGGCCGATCCGCAATCGCTGATCTTCTCGCCTCCCTTTCTCCTGCTCGCCGCCCTCAACCCCAATCCGGGCCTCCAGGCTTTCGACGCCGTGGTGCTCGGGAGCCTCGGGCTCGGCGGGCTCTTCGTTATGCTGCTCTTTCGGGACCGGGGCTGGCACCCGGCGGGTGCCCTCGTGGCGGCGCTCGCCTTTGCGTTCGGGTGCTCGGCCGCCTGGCGCGTGCAGCATGTGGGGCAGGTGCTGAGTCTTGCCTTCTGGCCGGCCGCGTTGTTGCTCCTCCTCCGGGCGATGGAGCGGCGCTCTCTCGCCTACGGGTTCGGGGCAGGCCTCGTTGCGGGCTTCATGGTCCTCGGACGCGATCAGGTGGCGCTGCTCGGGGCCTGGCTCCTCGTCGGTGCCGTCATCGCGCAGGGCTTTCGAGAGAGGCGGCCTGTCACCCTCGTTCGGCCTCTCCTTGCCGGCCTCGCGGGCGGTCTCCTCGTGGTCGCCGGGCCCGTGCTCCTCACCCTCCTCATGGCCGAGGGCTCGAACCGGCCCTCCATCGCGTACGGCGAGGCGCGCCGCGGGGCGGTGCATCCGGCTTTGCTGCTTACAGCTGTCGTTCCGAACCTTTTCGGGGTCGATGGCCCCTTCATGGAGTACTGGGGCCCGCCGAGCCCCCGCTGGGGCGAGAGTTCCTACGTGCTCGCTCGCAACATGGGCGTCGTCTATGCGGGCGCGCTGCCTTTCGCGGTGCTGGTGGCAGGGCTCTTCAGGGGCGTGCTCTGGGCGCGCGAGATCAGGACCGTCACGGTCGGCCTCGTGCTGGTGCTGCTCTATGCCCTCGGCAACGTCACGCCGGTCTTTCGGGTCGCCTTCGAGCTGCTGCCGGGGGTCGACCTCTTCCGCCGCCCGGCGGATGCGCTCTTCCTCGTCGGGGCGCTCGGCGCGATCGCAGCCGGCTACCTCGTGCACCGGGTCTGGACCGGCACGTTCCTGAGAGAGGGACCTCCCTGGGGCCTCGCAGAGATCGTAACCGGGCTCGCGCTGTTCTCCGCCGCGATGACGCTCGCGCTGCTGAAGGAGACCGCGGCCTCGGCCGCTTGGCCGATCGCGAGCGCCGCGCTGTGGCTCACGCTGGCGCTGCTGGCGCTTTCCGTTCTGCCGCCTCTGGCGAGGCGCCGGCCGCTCCTCGCCCTTACGGCGCTCGTCGCCGTTCTCGCGGCGGATTTGGCCTTCAACAACGGGCCGAACGAATCCACCGCCCTGCCGCCCGCAACTTACGAGGCCCTTCGGCCGGGCAGCCGGGAGGGGACGCTCGCGGTCCTGAAGGACCGGCTCGGGCCCGGGAGCCTCGACCGGGTGGAACTGGCGGGTCTCGGCTTTCACTGGCCGAACGCCAGCCTCGTCCACCGGCTCCACAACACCCTGGGCTACAACCCCCTGCGGCTCGCGCTCTACACGCAGGCGGTGGGCGCGGAGGACCATGCCGCCCTGCCGGACCAGCGCCGCTTCCCGCCGCTCTTTGCCTCCTACGGATCGACCCTCGCCGATCTTCTCGGCCTGCGCTTCGTCGTGACGGGGGTTCCGGCGGAGCGCATGAATCCCGGGCTGAAGCCGGGCGATCTTGCCCTCGTGGCGAAGACGCCGGAGGGCTTCGTGTACGAGAACCCCGGCGCCTTCCCGCGGGCGCACTTCGCCGCCGCGGCCGAGCGGACCGATTTTGCGGCGATCCTGGCGAGCGGGCGCTGGCCGGCGGTGGATCTGCGCCGGACCGTGCTCCTGGAGGAGCCCCGCCCCGAGGGGCTGCGCACCCTGCCGCCCTCAGGGGAGCCGGCGGAGGTGGCGATCCGCTCGTACCGCAACACGGAGATCGTCATCGACGTGCGGGCCGGCGCTCCGGGCCACCTGGTGCTCGCGGACCCCTACCATCCCTGGTGGTCCGCCGAGATCGACGGCCACGAGGTGGCGGTGCTGCGGGCGAACGTTCTCTTCCGGGCGGTCGCGGTGCCCTCGGGCGAGCACCGCGTCCGCTTCACGTTCCGGCCCGTCCGGGGCGCCTTCCGGCAGGTGCGGCGGAGGCTGGGACTGGACTGAAAACGGGCTGGCACTGGGCCGCGACGGCCTGGGACTGGGGCAGTCCCGCCTGGGACTGGGACGGTCCGGCCTGGACCTGGAACAGGCCGGACCTGGGACCGGGGCCCTCAGCGCGCCGGCATGCCGCTCTCGATGATCCGCGCCCAGAGCGAGACGCCGTAGGGCGCGGCCTCGTCGTTGAAGTCGTAGGCCGGATGGTGGACCCCCGCCGTATCGCCGTTGCCGAGGAAGATGTAGGCCCCGGGGCGCTCGTTCAGCATGTAGGAGAAATCCTCCGACCCCATGAGGGGCTGGATCGTGGTGTCGACGCCCCGCTCCCCCGCCACCTCGCGGGCGACGGCCGCCATGAAGTCGGTCTTGGCGGGCTCGTTCATGGTGACGGGATAGCCCCGCACGTAGTCGAGGGTGGCCTTGGCGCCGAAGGCCGCGCAGGTGTTCTCGACCACGGCCCGGATCCGCGCCTCGCACAAGTCGCGCACCTCCTCGGTGAGCGTCCGCACGGTGCCGAGGATCGTCGCCGTCTGCGGGATCACGTTGAAGGTGTCGCCCGACTTCACGCTGCAGATCGAGATGACCGCGGATTCGAGCGGGTCCACGTTGCGGGCCGCGATGGACTGGAGCGCCGTGATCACGTGCGCCGTCACCACGATGGTGTCGATGCACTCGTGGGGCCGGGCCGCATGGCCGCCCTTGCCCTCGATGGTGAGGGTCAGGCGGTCCGCCGCCGCCATCATGGGGCCGGGGCGGATGGCGAAATGGCCGACGGGAATGCCCGGCATGTTGTGGAGGCCGTAGACCTCCTGGACGCCGAAGCGCTCCATGAGCCCGTCCTTCACCATGGCGTCGCCGCCGCCGCCGCCCTCTTCGGCGGGCTGGAAGATCATGACGGCGGTGCCGTCGAAGTTGCGGGTCTCTGCAAGGTACTTGGCGGCGCCGAGCAGCATCGCCGTGTGGCCGTCATGCCCGCAGGCATGCATCTTGCCCGGCACCTTCGACTTGTAGGGGACGTCCGTCGCCTCCTCGATCGGCAGGGCGTCCATGTCGGCGCGAAGGCCGATCACCCGGCCGGACCCCGTCTGCCGCCCCCGGATCACGCCCACGACCCCGGTGCGGCCAAGGCCCGTCACCACCTCGTCGCAGCCGAACGCCTTGAGCTTGTCGGCCACGATGCCGGCCGTGCGGTGCACGTCGAAGAGGATCTCGGGGTTCTCGTGAAAGTCGCGGCGCCAGGTGGCGATCTCGTCCGACAGGGCGGCCACGCGGTTGATCAGGGGCATCGGGGATCCTCAAGGGTGCAGCCGTCCGTCGGGACGGGATTGGCGCCGAGCGAAGCAGGCGGGCCCCGCCGGGTCAACCCGTCCCGCACATGGAAGCGGCAGATCCTGCGGCAGGACAGCAGAAAGCCTTAAGCTTGAGCCTCATGGGGCGAAAGTCGGGACTGGACCGCCGGGCGCCAACGCGTCTAACGTGCCGGCTCAAGGGGGCCGGCCCATGCGCCTGAGTTCCCCGACAAAGATAAGCCCGAACCAGACGGGCCTTCCAGTGGAGAACGGCACTCGATGTTCAACCGTCAGACCTTGCTCGCAGCGCTCGCCGCGACGCTCGTTGCAGGCACCGCGCAGGCCGTGACCCTGCGCTACGCCAACCAGGGCGACCTGAAGTCCCTCGACCCTTATACGGTCAACGAGACCACGACGAACGCCCATCTCGGCCACGTCTATGAGGGCCTCACGGCCCGCGGCAAGGACCTGGCGATCCAGCCGGCCCTCGCCGAGCGCTGGGAGACGAGCGCGGACGGCCTCACCTGGCGCTTCTTCCTGCGCAAGGGCGTCAAGTTCCACAACGGCAACGACTTCACGGCGGACGACGTGGTGTTCTCGGCCCAGCGCGTGCGGGCGCAGGGCTCGAACTTCCAGACCCGGGTGCCCACGAGCGCCGAGGTCGTGAAGATCGACGACCACACGGTGGAGGTGAGGCTCAAGAGCCCCAACCCGATCCTGAATGCCCAGTGGGACACCTGGTACATCATGGACAAGGAGTGGGCTGAAGCGAACAACTCCACCGCGCCGACGCCCGCTTCGGCGACCACGCCGAGCTATTCGGCCCTCAACGCCAACGGCACGGGCCCCTTCCGGATCGAGAGCCACCAGCCCGGCGTCAGGACGGTGTTCAAGCCGAACGACAAGTGGTGGAACAAGGCCGAGCACAACCTTACCGAGATCGTCTTCACCCCCATCGGCTCGGACGCGACCCGCGTCGCGGCGCTGCTCTCGGGCGAGGTGGACGTGATCGAGCCGGTTCCGCTGCAGGACATCCAGCGCGTGAACTCGAGCCCGAACGCCAAGGTGCTCACGGGCCCCGAACTGCGCACGATCTTCCTCGGCATGGACCAGACCCGCGACGAGCTCCTGTTCTCGAACGTGAAGGGCAAGAACCCCTTCAAGGACAAGCGTGTCCGCCAGGCCTTCTACCAGGCGATCGACGTCGAGACGATCAAGACCCGCGTCATGCGCGGCCTCTCGACCCCGTCCGCCCTCATGATCGCGCCGGAGCTCGTGACCTTCGAGCAGGAGTTCCAGCGTCCGAAGTTCGACGCGGAAGGCGCCAAGAAGCTCCTCGCCGACGCCGGTTATCCGAACGGCTTCGAGGTGGGCATGGACTGCCCCAACGACCGCTACGTGAACGACGAGGCGATCTGCCAGGCGGTGGTCTCCATGCTGGCCCGCATCGGCGTGAAGGTGAACCTCCTCGCCCAGCCCAAGGCGCAGTATTTCGCCAAGACCCTGAAGGCGGGCGGCTACAACACCTCGTTCTACCTCCTCGGCTGGACCCCCGGCACCTTCGACGGCCACAACGTGCTGTTCGACATCCAGGGCTGCCGCGACAACCCGCAATCCTCGCGCGGCGAGTCCAATGTGGGCAATTACTGCAACAAGGAGCACGACGCGCTTGCCGACAAGGTGCTGGTCGAGAGCGACAAGGCCAAGCGCGACGAGTACATGAAGCAGGCCTTCAAGCTCGCCTTCGACGATTTCGGCTACATCCCGCTGCACCAGCAGGCGCTCGCCTGGGGCGTGTCGAACAAGGTGAAGCTGACCCAGCGCGCCGACAACTCGGTGCTGCTCTACTGGGCGCGTAAGGAGTAGGGCTTACGCTCTCCTCCCCCTTGAGGGGAGGAGTTGGAGGTGGGGGTGGTGCCGCCTGGACCTCGGCGGTGCCTCCTGCACCACCCCCACCCGCCTGCCGGCACCCTCCCCTCAAGGGGGAGGGCAGAGGTCTTGCGATGCTCGCTTTCATCATCCGTCGTGCGCTCCAGGCCGTCGGCGTCCTCCTGGCGGTGGGCATCATCGCCTTCGCGATGTTCCGCTTCGCCGGGGACCCGATCAACCAGATGGTGTCGATGGACACGCCCGCGGCGGAGCGCGAGCAGGTGCGCCTGTCGCTCGGCCTCGACGATCCCGTGCCGGTGCAGTTCGCCCGCTACGTGTTCCGGGCGGTGCAGGGCGATTTCGGCATCTCCTACCAGTTCCGCCAGCCCGTCGCGACGCTGCTCATGGAGCGCATGCCGGCGACCCTCGAGCTTGCTTTCGCGGCCACGGTCTTCGCGGTGGTGCTCGGGATCCTGATGGGGGTCTATTCGGCGCTCCGCCGGGAGAGCTTCCTCGCGCGGGTTCTCCAGACCGTGTCCCTCGTCGGCATCTCCCTGCCGACCTTTCTCATCGGCATCCTGCTCATCTACCTCTTCGCCGTCACCCTCGGCTGGCTGCCCTCCTATGGCCGCGGCGACGTGGTGCGGCTCGGCTGGTGGACGTCGGGCTACTTCACGGCCTCGGGCTGGCAGGCGCTCATCATGCCGTCCGTCACCCTCGGCTTGTTCCAGATGACCCTCATCATGCGCCTCGTCCGGGCCGAGATGCTCGAGGTGCTGCGCACCGACTACATCCGCTTCGCCCGGGCGCGGGGCCTGAAGACCCGGTCGATCCATTTCGGCCACGCCCTCAAGAACACCCTCGTTCCCGTTATCACCATCGTGGGCCTCCAGTTCGGCTCCATCATCGCCTTCGCGATCATCACCGAGACGGTTTTCCAGTGGCCCGGCATGGGGCTTCTCTTCGTTCAGGCGGTGCAGAACGTGGACATTCCCATCATGGCGGCCTACCTGCTGCTCGTGGCGCTCATCTTCGTGACGATCAACCTCGCGGTGGACATCCTCTACACGGTGGTCGATCCGCGCCTGCGCTCGTCCATCCGGCAGCCGGCGTGAGGGGCGCACCATGACCGAAGGCCTGCAGGCCGCCGCCGGCACCCCCGCCTCCAGCCCTGCCGCGGCGCCCCGGGAGCTCTCCTGGGCGGGACGCTTCCTCGACAGCGATGTGTGGGCGAGCTTCCGGCGGTCCAAGCTCACCATGGTGGCGGCGGCCGTCACCCTCCTGTTCTTCGTCATGGCGACGGTGGCGGGGCTCGTCGCGCCCCAGAACCCCTTCGATCCGGCCGAGCTCGACCTTCTCAACAGCCGCCTGCCGCCGATCTGGTCGGCGGAGGGGCAGGCGCCCTACGTGCTCGGCACGGACGAGCAGGGCCGCGACATCCTCTCGGCCATCCTCTACGGCCTGCGCATCTCGCTCCTCGTCGGCTTCCTCGGGGTGGCCTTCTCGGCGGTGCTCGGCATCGGGCTCGGGCTTCTGGCGGGCTATGTGGGCGGGGCCCTCGATGCGGTGATCATGCGGGTCGCCGACGTGCAGCTCACCTTCCCGGCCATCCTGATCGCGCTCCTCGTGGACGGGGTAGCGAAGTCGGTCCTCGGCGGCCAGCTCGATCCCACCACCATGCTGTCCGTGCTGGTCTTCTCCATCGGCCTCAGCTTCTGGGTGCAATATGCCCGCACGGTACGCGGCTCCGTGATGGTGGAGAAGAACAAGGACTATATCGCCGCCGCCCGCCTCATCGGCCTGCCGGCGCCCGTCATCATGGTTCGGCACGTCCTCCCGAACGTGCTCGGGCCCGTGCTCGTCATCGCCACCATCAACCTCGCCCTCGCCATCATCACGGAGGCGACGCTCTCGTTCCTGGGCTCGGGCATGCCCGAAACCATGCCGTCCCTCGGCACCCTCATCCGGATCGGCAACAACTACCTGTTCTCGGGCGAGTGGTGGATCGTGGCGTTCCCGGGCATCGCGCTCGCGGCGCTCGTCCTCGCCATCAACCTCCTGGGCGACTGGCTGCGCGACGCGCTGAACCCCCGTCTGCGCTAGAGCCGGCCCGGTTAACCGTGCGGAATTTTGTTGCGCGGAGCCGGGTTCCGACCGTGACAACGGAAAAAACCGTCCCTATGATCCGCCGCTTATCGACGACGGCTCAGATAAGGGTCGCGCGCTCAGAGGAGAGAATACCGAAATGTCAGCCAAACGTATCGCTATCGCGGCCGCCCTCGTCTCGGCCACCGCCCTGACCGCCGTCAGCGCCGAGGCCAGGACCCTGCGCTGGGCTCGCGCGGGCGACTCGCTCACGCTCGATCCGCACGCCCAGAACGAGGGCGCGACCCACACGCTCGGCCACCACATCTACGAGCCGCTCGCGAACCGCAACCAGAAGGGCGATCTCATCCCGGGCCTCGCCACCTCCTGGCGGACGCTGCCGAACGACCCGACCGTGTGGGAGTTCAAGCTGCGTCAGAACGTGAAGTTCCACAACGGCGCCCCCTTCAACGCCGACGACGCGGTGTTCTCGCTCAACCGCGCCATGCAGCCCACCTCCGAAATGAAGGGCCTGCTCACCTCCGTCGAGAGCGTCACCAAGGTCGACGACAGCACCATCCACATCAAGACGAAGGGTCCGAACCCGCTGCTCGTCAACAACCTGACGAACACGTTCATGATGGACAAGGAATGGGCCGAGGCGAACAACGCCACGAAGACCCAGGACTTCAAGAACAAGGAAGAGAACTTCGCGGTCCGCAACGCCAACGGCACGGGCCCCTACAGCCTCGTCTCCCGCGAGCCCGACGTGCGCACGGTGCTCAAGCGCAACGACGCCTACTGGGGCAAGGGCAAGGACATCCCGCTCGAGATCTCCGAGATCATCTACACGCCCATCAAGTCCGACGCGACCCGCGTCGCCGCGCTGCTCTCCGGCGAGGTCGACTTCGTGCAGGACGTGCCGGTGCAGGATATCGAGCGCCTCAAGGGCACGCAGAACACCCGCGTGAACACGGGCCCCGAGAACCGCACGATCTTCTTCGGCCTCAACGCGGCCGCCATGGACCTCAAGACCGACAACGTCGAGGGCAAGAACCCCTTCGCCGACAAGCGCGTCCGCCAGGCCATGAACATGGCGATCAACCGCCAGGCGATCCAGCGCGTCGTCATGCGCGGCCAGTCGGTGCCGACCGGCGTGATCATGCCGCCCTTCGTGAACGGCTGGACCCCCGAGCTCGACAAGGCTCCGACGCCCGACCTCGCCAAGGCGAAGGACCTGCTCAAGCAGGCCGGCTACGAGAACGGCTTCCAGACGACGATGCACTGCACGAACGACCGCTACGTCAACGACGAGGGCATCTGCCAGGCGGTCGTCGGCATGATGGGCCAGATCGGCATCAAGGTGAACCTCGTCTCGCAATCGAAGACGATCCACTTCCCGCTGATCGCCAAGGAGCCGCCGGAGACCGACTTCTACCTCTACGGCTGGGGCGTCCCGACCTTCGACTCCGAGTACGTGTTCACGTATCTCTACCACTCGCGGACGGGCAAGTTCGGCGCCAACAACGCCACCCGCTACGTGAACAAGGATCTCGACGCGAAGATCGTGAGCCTCGCCTCCGAGATCGACACCAAGAAGCGCAACGCCACGATCGCCGAGATCTGGAAGGTCGCAGCCGACGAGACCCTCTATCTCCCGGTGCACCACCAGATGCTCGCCTACGCGATGAAGAACAACGTCGACATCCCGGTCGACGCCGAGAACCAGGTCAAGCTGAAGTACGTGACCTTCAAGGGCATGTAATTCGCTGATAAGTTGGTGGGGCGCGCGAGCCTTCTCGCGCGCCCCTTTTTCTTTTTGGGAACGCGATGTTCGCCTATATCCTGCGCAGCCTCGTTCAAGGCGCGCTCGTCCTCGTCACCGTCGCCTTCATCGCCTTTTCCATGTTCCGCTTCGTGGGCGACCCCGTCGCCAACATGGTGGGGCAGGAGGCGACCCTGCAGGACCGCGCCGAGCTCACCGAGCGGCTCGGCCTCGACCAGCCCTTCCCGGTGCAGTTCGCGCGCTTCCTGTGGAACGCCGCCCAGGGCGATTTCGGGGTCTCGTACCGCCAGGCGCGGCCCGTCTCGGCCCTCATCGCCGAGCGCCTGCCCGCCACGGTCGAGCTTGCGGTGCTCTCCGCGCTCTTCGCCACGGTGGCGGGGGTGGGCCTCGGCGTCTACGCCGCGATCCGGCGCAACGGCTTCATCGCCAATGCGGTGATGACCCTCTCCCTCGTGGGCGTGTCCCTGCCGACCTTCCTGATCGGGATCGGGCTCATCTATCTCTTTGCCGTCGAGCTGCGCTGGCTGCCGAGCTTCGGGCGCGGCGAGACGGTGCGCATCGGCTGGTGGACCTCGGGGCTCTTCACGGAATCGGGCCTCAAATCCCTCATCATGCCGGTGCTGACCCTCGGCTTCTTCCAGCTCACCCTCATCATGCGCCTCGTGCGCGCCGAGATGCTGGAGGTGATGCGCTCCGACTTCATCCGCTTTGCCAGGGCGCGGGGCATCCCGAGCCGGGTGATCGAGTTCCGGCATGCGCTTCGCAACACCATGATCCCGGTGGTCACCATCGCGGGCCTGCAGCTCGGCTCCGTCATCGCCTTCGCGATCGTCACCGAGACGGTGTTCCAGTGGCCGGGCCTCGGGGCGCTCTTCGTCAATGCGGTGCAGTTCGCGGACGTGCCCGTCATGGCGGCCTACCTCGTTTTCGTCGCCTTCGTGTTCGTGGTGGTGAACCTTGCCACCGACCTCACCTATCTCGCGCTCGATCCGCGCCTGCGCACCGCCCCCAAGGGAGCCCATTGATGGCCCACGGCGTCGAGACCTCCCCCAACCCGCTGAGCCCCCCGGTGCCGGCCGCTCCCGCGGCGGTAGCCCCCGCGGCGCCCGCCCGCCCGCCGGGCTTCCTCGCCCGCGCCTGGGACGGCGACGTCGCCTGGAGCTTCCGGCACTCGCCCGTGGCGATGATCTCCGCCTTCGTGGCGCTGGTGCTCATCCTGGCGGCGATCCTCGCGCCGGCGCTTGCGCCGCAGAACCCCTTCGATCCCGCGCAGCTCGACCTTTCGGACGGCTTCTCGCGGCCGATGGAACCGAACGAGATCACGGGCAAGACCTTCATCCTCGGCACCGACCCGCAGGGCCGGGACATGTTCTCGGCGATCCTCTACGGCTCCCGCGTCTCGCTCCTCGTCGGCTTCGCGTCGGTGCTGTTCTCCCTCGTGGTGGGCGTCTCCGCCGGGCTCGTCGCGGGCTATCTCGGCGGGCGCACCGAGGCGCTCATCATGCGCGTCGCCGACGTGCAGCTCTCCTTTCCGGCGATCCTCGTGGCGCTTCTCGTCTTCGGCGTCGCCCGCGGCGTGATCTCGCCGGCCCAGCAGGAGGACGCGACGCTCTACATCCTGATCCTCGCCATCGGCATCTCGAACTGGGCGCAATACGCCCGCACCGTGCGGGCCTCGACCATGGTCGAGAAGAGCAAGGTCTATGTCGACGCGGCGCGGCTCATCGGGCTCAAGTCCTTCGTCATCATGGTCCGGCACGTGCTGCCGAACGTGACCGGCCCGGTGCTCGTCATCGCGACGATCAACCTGGCGCTCGCCATCATCGAGGAGGCGACGCTCTCCTTCCTCGGCGTCGGCATGCCCCCCACCCAGCCCTCGCTCGGCACCCTCATCCGGATCGGCCAGCAGTTCCTTTTCTCGGGCGAATGGTGGATCCTGTTCTCTCCGGCGCTGGCGCTCATCCTGCTCGCGCTTTCGATCAACCTCCTCGGCGACTGGCTGAGGGATGTGCTGAACCCGAAACTCCGATGAGCCAACCCGTCCTCTCCGTCCGCGACCTCAAGGTCGAGTTCGTCACCCGCCGCGGCGTTCTGAAAGCCATCGACGGCGTCTCCTTCGACATCGCCAAGGGCGAGGTGCTCGGCGTCGTGGGCGAGTCCGGCGCCGGCAAGAGCGTCACGGGCTCGGCCGTGATCGGCCTCATCGACCCGCCCGGCCGCATCGCCGGAGGCGAGATCCGGCTGTCGGGCACCCGCATCGACAACCTCTCCCCCGACGAGATGCGCAAGGTGCGCGGCAAGCGCATCGGCATGATCTTCCAGGACCCGCTCACGAGCCTCAACCCGCTCTACCGGGTCGGCGAGCAGCTGATCGAGACGATTCAGACCCATTCCAACCTCTCCGCCGCCGCCGCCCGCAAGCGGGCGATCGAGCTTTTGGCGGAGGTGGGCATCCCGGCGCCCGAGCGGCGCATCGACGGCTACCCGCACGAGTTCTCCGGCGGCATGCGCCAGCGCGTCGTCATCGCGCTCGCGCTCTGCGTCGAGCCCGAGCTCATCATCGCGGACGAGCCCACCACCGCCCTCGACGTGTCGGTCCAGGCCCAGATCATCTCGCTCCTGAAGCGTCTCGGACGCGACCACGGCACCGCCATCATGCTCGTCACCCACGACATGGGGGTGATCGCCGAGACCGCCGACCGGGTCGCCGTCATGTATTCGGGCCGCATCGCCGAGATCGGCCCCGTGCGGGACGTGGTGCAGAACCCGCTCCACCCCTATGCCCGGGGCCTCATGGGGGCGATCCCCTCGCTCACCCAGGACGTGGGCACGCGGCTCGCCCAGATCCCGGGCTCCATGCCGCGGCTCTCGGCCATCCCGCCGGGCTGCCCGTTCCATCCCCGCTGCCCCCATGCCTGGGAGCGCTGCAGCCGCGACCGGCCGGAGCCGATCCAGCGGGCCGAGCACCGGGTGGCCTGCCACCTCTACGACGCCAACGACCCGACGGCCGCCGCTCACAAGGTTCACACCCACGCGCCGCTCGAGGAAGGAGTGCCCTCGTGAGCCAAGCCTTCGTTCAGATCAAAGACCTCCGCCGCTCCTTCGACGTCTCCAAGCCCTGGCTCAACCGGGTGCTGGAGGGCGGCGAGAAGCAGTACCTCAAGGCCGTGGACGGCGTGACCTTCGATATCGCCAAGGGCGAGACCTTCGCCCTCGTGGGCGAGTCGGGATCGGGCAAGTCCACCGTCGCCCGCATGGTGGTGGGCCTCCTCGCCCCGACCTCCGGCGAGGTCACCATCGACGGCATCTCCATGTCCAACGCGGCGGCGCTCGCGGAGCGCCAGCGCCTGCGGCGGCGCATCCAGATGATCTTCCAGGACCCCTATGCCAGCCTCAACCCGCGCTGGGGGGTGGACCGGATCGTGGCCGAGCCCATCCGGGCCTTCAAGCTCATCGAGGGCGAGGCCGACATCCGTGCCCGGGTCGGCGAGCTCCTGACGCTCGTGGGCCTGCACCCGGACGACGGCAAGAAGTACCCGCACGAGTTCTCGGGCGGCCAGCGCCAGCGCATCGCCATCGCCCGGGCGCTCGCCTCTAATGCCGAGTTCATCGTCTGCGACGAGCCCACGTCCGCCCTCGACGTGTCGGTCCAGGCGCAGATCCTGAACCTCATGCGCGACCTGCAGGATCGCCTCGGGCTCACCTACCTGTTCATCAGCCACAACCTCGCCGTGGTGCGCCACATGGCGACCCGCATCGGCGTCATGTATCTCGGCCGGATCGTGGAGATCTCGGGCGGGCGCGAGCTCTTCGCGGCGCCCAAGCACCCCTACACCCGCATGCTGCTCGACGCGGTGCCGGATGTGGGCATGACGGGGCGCCAGCGCATTCCCGTGAAGGGCGAGATCCCGAACCCGATCAACCCGCCCACGGGCTGCACGTTCAACCCGCGCTGCCCCTTCGCGAACGACCGCTGCCGGGCCGAGATCCCGCCGCTCACGGAGGGCGTCGCCTGCCATGCGGTGCACGAGCGCCGGATCGACACACCGTCCGTCGCGGCCTGAGCCCTCCCGTCGCGAGGGGGGCGCCGCGTCCCCCGGGCGCTCAGAAGCGCCGGCGCAGCATGGCTTTCGGGCGCGTCGTCCGGAACTGGCCGCGCTCGGCGGCGACAAAGATCAGCACCGTCGCGGCGAGCGTCGTCAGGAACCACACCTGCGCGGTGCCGATGCCGAGGCACGCATAGGCGAAGGCGGTGGCGTAGGCGGCGAGAATTCCCGGAACGAGAAGCGGGTGATCGCGCCCGGCCCGGCGGGCGCTGACGCCGAGCGCCACTGCGGCGGCCCAGGCGCCCACGATCCCAAGCTCGTACCAGATCTCGAAGAGCAGCGTGCTCGGCGTCGCCTGGGGCAGGAAGCCGACATAGCGGCTGCGCAGGGCGGTCTCGAAGCCGTGGCCCGTGATGAGGCGGACGGGCTCGTTCAGCACCACGTCCCGCCAGGCATCGAGGGTCGCCGCGGCCCCGCTCCCGTCCCCGAGGACCAGCGCCACGAGTGGACGCAGGATGAAGGGGAGGAGGGGCGCCACGACGAGGAGCCCGGCCATCAGGCCCGCCGTGAGCGTCGCCCCGAGGCGGGGGCTCGCCGCGGCAAGGCCGAAAACGATGGCGCCGGCGGCCAGACCCTGCAGCGGCAGCGCGCTCGGCCCGAGCATCGTGGCGAGCGCCGCCGCGAGGGCGAGGAGGAGCGACTCCATGTGCCGCCCCCGGGAGCGCAGCCACCCCATGGCGGGCCACAGCAGGATCGCCAGCACCACTAGGCCGCGCTCGAGATTCTGCGTCGCCTCGTCGGACCGGGCGAAGAGGGCGAGCGCCGTGGCGGAGAGGGCCGCCACCGAGACGCCCACCGGAAGCACGTAGAGGTTCGCCGAGCGCATGCGCTCCGGAAGGGCGAGATAGCCGCCGACCGCCAAAAGCACGGTGCCGACGATGTTGAACAGGCGCTCGGAGGCCTCGGCCGGGAAGGGCGTCCAGACGAGGGACAGGGCGCACCACAGCACCACGAGCGCGGCGGCCACCCCGGTCGGGGTCACCGTGAGGCGCCCGAGGCTCTCCTTCAGCGGCCGGGCGCCGCCGTCGAGGGCCGACGCGATCACCAGGAGCACGATGCCGAGCGGCGCCATCACCACCACCGCGCGGCGGGCGAAGAGCGCCATGACGGGGACCCCCAGGGTCAGGATGGCAAAGCCCAGCCGGCGCAGAAGCGCCGCAGCATCGGCGGCGGGATCCGTCGTCGCGGGAAGGGGGATGCGGGCCATGGGTCGGGCCGGAAGGCGCGGATGCGTGTTCACGTTGAGTCAGCACCCTAATGGACAGGAAGCGGGAAATCTGTAGGTCTGCTGCAACACCTGCGCGTCCCGATCCACAGGCATTTGAACGATGAGCGGCCGTCGCACAAGCCACGGGCGGAGGGTTCTCCGCCGATGTCCGGCGACGCGGGCCATCGCTCCTCGCGCCCACGGGAGGCAGACGGGAGCGTCCTGCGCTCAGGACGCTCGCCGCAGCGCCGCAGCGCTCGGCCGCTGCGCGGCGGGCGCCGGAGTCCTCGCTTGAGCGGCGAGGCGTGCCGCGGGCCAAAGCATCTCGTCCTCGTGGGCGGCGGGCACGCCCACGTCTTCGTGCTCGAAGCCTTCGCGCGAAACCCCGAGCCCGGCGTCGCGATCACCCTCGTGGCGAAGGTCCGGCGCACGCCCTATTCGGGCATGCTGCCGGGCCATGTGGCCGGGCTCTATCCCCGCGCCGCCATGGAGATCGACCTTGCACCCCTGGCCCGCGCCGCCGGCGCGCGGTTCATCGAGGACGAGGCGGCGGGCTTCGATGCGGCGGCCCGCGCGGTGCGGCTCGCGGGGGGCGGTGCGCTGTCCTACGACGTGCTGTCGGTCGATATCGGGATCACGCCGGATCTCTCGGGGCTGCCCGGGGCGGCGGAGCACGGCGTCGCGGTCAAGCCCATCGGCGACTTCCTCGCGAAGTGGGATCACCTCAGGGCCGAGGCGCTCCGGCCCGGCGGGCCCCGCCGCATCGCCGTGGTGGGCGGGGGCGCTGCGGGCCTGTGCCTCGTCTTCGCCGCCGCCGCGTCCTTGCGGCGCGGCGCCCGGGATGCGGGGCTTGACCCCGCCGCGTTCGCCTTCTCCCTCGTGAGCGCCGCTGCGCCCCCTGAGTTGAACGAGGGCATGCGCAGACAGGCCCGCCGGGCGCTGGAGCGGCAGGGGATCGGGGTTCACGCGGGCTCCCCGGCCGTGGCGGTCGGGCCCGAGGGGATCGGCCTTGCGGATGGGGGCTTCGTTCCGGCCGACCGGGTGCTGGTCTCGACCCAGGCTCAGGCGCCCCCCGTGCTCGCGGCCTCGGCCTTCGCCAAGGTGGAGGGCGGTTTTCTCGCCGTCACGCCGACGCTCCAGACCCTATTCCATCCGGAGGTGTTCGCGGCGGGCGACTGCGCCACCCTCGTGGAGCATCCCCGCCCGAAGGCCGGCGTCTTCGCCGTGCGGCAGGGCCCGCCGCTGGCGCGCAACCTGCGCCGATTCTTGAGAGGCGAGGCGCTCGAAGCCTACCTTCCGCAGGCGCGGCACCTGTTGATCCTCTCAACGGCCGATGGTCGCGGCATTGCCGGGCGCGGGCGCTGGTTTTCTTATGAGGGCCGCGCCGCCTGGTGGCTGAAGGACTGGATCGACCGGCGCTTCGTGCGCCGGTTCCACCGGTCAGGCGGCGGGAGCGCCGCGCAGGAAATGGACGATGCCTGAGAAGTCCATCTCGCCATGGCCGGCGGCGTTGAAGAGCCCATAGAGCTGGGCCGCCTCGGCGCCGAGGGGCGTCGCGGCGCCGGAGGCCAGCGCGGCTTCCTGGGCGAGCTTCAGGTCTTTCAGCATGAGCGCTGCCGCAAAGCCCGGCTTGTAGCCGTTATTGGCCGGGGAGGCCGGCACCGGGCCGGGCACCGGGCAATAGGTGGTAAGGGACCAGCACTGCCCGGAGGAGGTCGAGGCCACGTCGAACAGCGCCTGGTGCGAGAGCCCGAGCTTCTCGGCGAGGACGAAGGCCTCCGCGACGCCGATCATCGAGATGCCGAGGATCATGTTGTTGCAGATCTTCGCCGCCTGGCCGGCGCCCGCCTCGCCGCAATGGACGACGCGCTTGCCCATCCGGGCGAGGATCGGCTCGGCCTTCGCGAAGGCGTCCGGCGAGCCGCCCGCCATGAAGGTGAGGGTCGCCGCCTTGGCGCCGCCGACGCCGCCCGACACCGGCGCATCGAGGGAGAGGAGGCCGCGCTCGGCCGCGAGCGCATGGGCTTTGCGGGCGCTCTCGACGTCGATGGTGGAGGAATCGATGAGGAGGGCGCCGGCCTTCGCCGCCGGAACGAGGTCGCCCCAGACGCCGAGCACGTGCTTGCCCGCCGGCAGCATGGTGACGATGGCCTCGGCCTCCGCCACCGCCTCCCGAGCCGAACCGGCGACCGCGACCCCGTCCTGGCGGGCCTGCTCGCAGGCGGCGGGCCCGAGGTCGAAGCCGGAGACCCGGTGGCCGGCCTTCACGAGGTTCGCCGCCATGGGGCCGCCCATATTGCCGAGGCCGATGAATGCGATGCTGGTCATGGGGTTTCCTTGAGAGGTTAGGCGCGCCGCTCCGTCCAGACGGCGCCGGCGAGCGCAAAGCCGTAGAACCACAGCATGAGCGAGCCGAACACCTTGTCGAGGGACGGGTTGAGGGCGGGAAAGAACACCGCGAAATGCGAGCCCACGGCGGCCATCACGAGCATGCCGGGCAGCGCCACGAGGGCCATGGCGGAGGCGGCCTCGATGGGGCGGGCGCGGCAGAGGCGATGAGCCACGAGGCCGAGCCCGAGGCCGAAGACGGCGCCCGCCACGAAGTTGAGCTGGAAGGGCCGGCGCCCCTCGAGGAAGAACCAGGGACCGGCGGCATAGAACAGGGCGAGGATTGCCGCCGCGACCCCGAAGCCGAGCCCGAGCGCGCGCAGGATCATCCGTTGCCGCGCCCCACGAGCCCCCGCGCCACGATGAGCCGCATGATCTCGTTCGTGCCCTCGAGGATCTGGTGGACGCGAAGATCGCGCACGATCTTCTCGATCCCGTAATCGGCGAGGTACCCGTAGCCGCCGTGGACCTGCAGGGCCTCGTTCGCCACCGCGAAGCCCGTATCGGTGGCAATGCGCTTGGCCATGGCGCAGAGCTTGCCCGCGTCGAGGGCCTTGGCGTCGAGCGCCGCGGCGGCGCGCCACAGGAAGGTGCGCGCGCATTCGAGCTCCGTCGCCATGTCGGCGAGCTTGAACTGAAGCGCCTGGAAATCGGCGAGGCGGCTGCCGAAGGCCCTGCGCTCCTGCGCGTAAGAGAGGGCTTTGTCGAGGGCGGCCTGCGCGCCGCCGATGGAGCAGGCCCCGATGTTGAGGCGCCCGCCGTCGAGGCCGCTCATGGCGATCTTGAAGCCGATGCCCTCCTCGCCGAGCCGGTTCGCCACCGGCACCCGCGCATCCTCGAAGATCACCGCACGGGTGGGCTGCGCATTCCAGCCCATCTTGCGCTCGTTGGCGCCGAACGAGAGGCCCGGCGTGTCCTTCTCGACGACGAGGGTCGAGATGCCCGACGCGCCGCCCTCGGCGGTGCGCACCATCGTGACGTAGACGTCCGACACGCCCGCGCCCGAGATGAACTGCTTGACGCCGTTGACGACGTAATGATCGCCGTCCCGCACCGCGCGGGTCTTGAGGGCCGCCGCATCGGAGCCAGCACCCGGTTCGGTGAGGCAGTAGCTCGCCAGGTGCTCCATGGTGCAGAGCTTCGGCAGGTAGCGCCCCCGCTGCTCGTCCGAGCCGTAGCGGTCGATCATCCAGGCGGCCATGTTGTGGATCGAGATGTAGGCCGACACCGTGGGGCAGCCCGTCGCCAGCGCCTCGAAGATGAGCGCCGCATCGAGCCGCGTGAGGCCCGACCCGCCCACATCGTCCGCGACGTAGACGCCGCCCATGCCGAGGCCGGCGGCCTCCCGCATGACGTCCACCGGAAAGTGCTTGGCCTCGTCCCACTCCACCGCGTGGGGCGCGAGGTTCTCGGCCGCGAAGGCCTGCGCCATGTCGCGGATCGCGGTCTGGTCCTCGGTGAGGGCGAACTGCATCACGCGGCCTTCGGCAGCGGATGGCCGGGCATCAGGTCGTGCGGGTGCCGCCAGCCCGGAAGGGCGCGGATCCGCTCGAGCCAGGCCGCGATGGCGGGATGGCTCTGCGTCCACTCGTAGCCGGTCTCCTCGGGCGGGTAGTAGAGGTATCCGCACATCGACAGATCGGCGATGGTGGGCTGCGAGCCCACGACGAAGGGCGAGGCCTGAAGGTGGCTCTCCACGATCTTGAGGTTGGCGTCGACCCGCCCCTTCAGGAAGGCCGTCACGGCCGGATCCGCCTTGCCGGGAGCGAAGGCCCGCAGGAACCGGTGCGTCGCGAGATAGCTCGTGAACTTGTGGTTGTCGAAGAGGATCCAGCGCAGGATTTCGTGGCGCTCGTCCTCGTTCGCCGGGCCGAAGCGGCCGCTCCGTTCCGCGAGCCAGGTGAGGATCGCGCCGGATTGGGTGAGGCGCTTGCCCTCGGCCTCCAGAACCGGCACCTCGCCGAACGCGTTCATCTGCGACCGGTAGTCGGGCTGGCGCGTCGCGCCGTTGAAGAAGTCGACGAAGACCGGCTCCCATTCGGTGCCCGTCAAGGCCAGCATCAGCGCGACCTTGTAGGCGTTGCCGGACTGGGCGAAGCAGTGGAGGCGGTAGGCCATCGGCACACCATCGAGGCGGGGAGGGCGGCGCGGGCGGGCCGCGCCGCGGGCTGTCACTGCATCGTCGGGATGACGAACTCGGCGCCTTCCTTCATGCCGGAGGGCCAGCGCGAGGTGACGGTCTTCGTCTTGGTGTAGAAGCGGATCGCGTCGGGGCCGTGCTGGTTGAGGTCGCCGAACCCTGAGCGCTTCCAGCCGCCGAAGGTGTAGTAGGCGAGCGGCACCGGGATCGGCACGTTGATGCCCACCATGCCCACATTCACCTTGGCGGCGAAGTCCCGCGCCGCGTCGCCGTCGCGGGTGTAGATCGCGACGCCGTTGCCGTATTCGTGCTCGGTCGGCAGGCGAAGCGCCTCGGCGTAGTCCTTCGCGCGCACCACGGAGAGCACGGGCCCGAAGATCTCCTCCTTGTAGATGCGCATCTCCGGCCGCACCTCGTCGAAGAGGCAGCCGCCGAGGTAAAACCCGTTCTCGTAGCCCTGCATCTTGAACCCGCGCCCGTCCACCACGAGCTTGGCGCCCTCCTGGACGCCGAGGTCCACATAGGAGCGCACCTTGTCGAGATGGGCCTTCGTGACGAGCGGGCCGTAATCGGCGGACGGGTCCGTGGAGGGGCCGATCTTGAGGCTCTCCACCCGCGGCACGAGCTTGTGCATCAGCGCGTCCGCCGTCGCCTTGCCGACCGGCACCGCCACCGAGATCGCCATGCAGCGTTCCCCGGCCGAGCCGTAGCCCGCGCCGATGAGCGCATCCACCGCCTGGTCCATGTCGGCATCCGGCATGATGACCATGTGGTTCTTGGCGCCCCCGAAGCACTGGGCGCGCTTGCCGGTCGCCGCCGAGCGCGAATAGACGTACTCGGCGATGGAGGACGAGCCCACGAAGCCCACGGCGCGGATGTCGGGATCGTCGAGGATCGCGTCCACGGCTTCCTTGTCGCCGTTGACGACGTTGAGGATGCCGGCCGGCAGGCCCGCCTCGATCATGAGCTCGGCGAGACGCATCGGCACGCCCGGATCGCGCTCGGAGGGCTTGAGGATGAAGGCGTTGCCGCAGGCGATGGCCGGCGCGAACTTCCACATCGGGATCATGGCGGGGAAGTTGAACGGCGTGATGCCGGCGACCACGCCGAGCGGCTGGCGCAGGGAGTACATGTCGATGCCGGGGCCCGCGCCTTCCGTGTACTCGCCCTTCTGCAGGTGCGGGATTCCGCAGCAGAACTCCACCACCTCGACGCCGCGCTGGATGTCGCCCTTGGCGTCCGCGATGGTCTTGCCGTGCTCGCGGGCGAGGAGCTCCGCAAGCGAGTCCATCTCCTTGGCGATGAGTTCGAGGAACTTCATCATCACGCGGGCGCGGCGCTGCGGGTTCGTGGCCGCCCAGGCGCCTTGAGCCGCCGCCGCATTCTCCACCGCCTGGCGCATCTCCCCTCGGGTCGCGAGAGCGACCTGTCCGATCACCTCGCCCGTCATGGGCTGGAAGATCTCGGCAAAGCGCCCCGACGTGCCGGCAACCTCCTTGCCGCCGATGAAATGACCGACCTGGCGCACGCGCACCTCCCTTGAAATGGCTGTTCCGCTGATTGTTGCCCCCGGTCTATCATTCCCAAATGCGCACCGCTATAGGGGAAATCGAAGGCAGCCCGTGCGCAAATACGAAGACCGGCAGTGGGCGCCCGGGTTCGAGGGTTGAGGGATGAGCCGGTTCGATTGGGACGACCTGCGCTTCTTCCTGGCGGTCGCCCGGGCGGGCCGCCTCACGGTGGCGGCGCGGCGCCTCGGGGCGGATCACGCCACGGTCTCGCGCCGCATCTCGGCCCTCGAGGACGCCCTGCAGGCCAAGCTCTTCGAGCGCCGCCCGCAAGGCTACGCCCTCACGGCCCACGGCGAGCGCCTGCTCTCCAAGGCGGAGAGCATGGAGACTCAGGCCCTCGCTGTGTCGAGCGAGATCGGCGGGGCGGATCTCGCCCTGTCCGGCACGGTGCGGATCGGAACGCCCGACGGGTTCGGCACCCTCTTCCTCGCGCCCCGGACGGCCTCCTTCGCCGCGCGCTATCCCGATCTCGAGATCCAACTCATCGCCATGCCGCGGCTGCTCTCGCTCTCGAAACGCGAGGCCGACGTGGCGGTGTCCCTCGCGCCCCCGAAGGAGGGCAAGATCGTCGCGCGCAAGCTCACCGACTACCGCCTCGGGCTCTACGCCGCCGCCTCCTACCTGGAGCGGCACCCGGCCGTGGCGGCGCCCGACGACCTGCACCGCCAAGAGATGATCGGCTATATCGACGACCTCATCTTCACCCCCGAACTCGATTATCTCGACGAGGTCTCGAAGGGCCTGCGTCCGCGCCTGCAAAGCTCGAACCTCGTCGCCCAGATGCAGGCGACCGTGGCGGGGGCCGGCATCTGCATCCTGCCGCATTTCGCGGCCGCCCTCGATCCCCGTCTCGTGCCGGTGCTGCCCGAGGCGGTGGCGATCGTGCGCTCGTTCTATCTCATCGTCCATGCGGACCTGAAGGACGTGGCGCGGATCCGCGCGACCATGGATTTCCTGGTGCGGGAGGTGAGGGCAGCCCGCTCCCTGTTCATGCCGTGACCCTTCCCTTGGGGGGTGCGATCCCATAAGTCTGCGGCAACGGACCAGCGGAGCCCCCATGCCGTCGAAACTCGACCACCTGCGCGCCATGACCGTCGTCGTCGCCGATACGGGCGACCTCGAGGCGGTGCGGCGCCTCAAGCCTCAGGATTGCACCACCAACCCGACCCTGCTGCTCAAGGCCGCCGAACTGCCCGCCTACGCCTCCATCATGGAGGAGGCGATCGGGTGGGGCCGCCGGCAGGGCGGCTCGAGGGAAGCCGTCGCGGCAGCGGTGTGCGACCGGCTCGCCGTGGCCTTCGGGGCGGAGCTCGCCGGCATCGTGCCGGGGCGCGTTTCGACGGAGGTGGACGCGGACCTCTCCTTCGACACGGCGGCGACGGTCGCCAAGGGGCGCGAGATCATCGAGGCCTACGAGGCCCGCGGCGTCGGCCGCGAGCGGATCCTCATCAAGATCGCCTCGACCTGGGAGGGCATCCGCGCCGCCGAGGTGCTCCAGCGGGACGGGATCGACTGCAACCTCACCCTTCTGTTCTCGCTCGCTCAAGCCGCGGCCTGCGCGGATGCGGGCGTGTTCCTGATCTCGCCCTTCGTCGGCCGCATCCTGGACTGGCACGTGAAGGCGGGCGGCGGGCCCTATACGGGCGAAACCGATCCTGGCGTCGTCTCGGTGCGGGGCATCTATAGCTATTACAAGGCCCACGGGATCGACACCGTGGTGATGGGCGCGTCGTTCCGCAACGCCGGGGAGATCGAGGCGCTCGCGGGCTGCGACCGGCTCACCATCTCGCCGGCGCTGCTCGACGAGCTCGCCGCCGCCGAGGGCAGCCTGCCGCGCCGGCTCTCGCCCGAAGCGACCGTGGATGCGCCGCAGCGTCTGTCGCTCGACGAGAAGGCCTTCCGCTTCGCGCTGAACGAGGACGCGATGGCGACCGAAAAGCTTTCCGAGGGCATCCGCCAGTTCGTGAAGGATCTCAGGGCCCTGCGGGCGCTCGTGGCCAAGCGCCTGGAGAGCAAGGAGGCGGCCTGAGCCGCCTCCTTCAGGTTCAACGGTTGTCGAGGCGGCTACGCACCGCCGCGAGACCCTGCCGCGTGATGCGGTAGGGCCCGCCGCCCGTCGAGGCGACGAGGCCCTTGCGGCGAAGCGATGCGAAGAGATCGAGGGTGCATAGAGACAAAAGCCAGCCCTCGCGGGTGAGGCATTCGATCTCGACGATGCGGCCGGTCTCGTCCTTGTAGTGGCGGATCTGGCCGCCTTGCGCGAGCACGTGGAGCACGCGCTGCCCATTGCGGGAAACGTTCACGGGACATCCTGGATGGTGCGTTGTCGGGAGAGGGCGCGCACGCGCGCGCTTGGCCGCCATGGGGGCAGCCGCTGCCCGCCGATCAGCGGCGGGCCTTACCGGGTCTCGGTCTCTCCGCGCATCAACACTCCAGGGCCGCTCGGGGCCGGCGGGTTTTATAAGCGTGGCGGGAAGGCGCGGCAACCCTCTCCCGTGTGGGAGAGGCGGGCGTGTCACGGCCGTGCCGCGGGTTCTCCCTCCCCCCTCTGCGGGGAGGGACAGCTTGCGTCAGCAAGCAGGGAGAGGGGCGAGAGCGCAGGTGCTGATCTTTAGCCTCCCTCCCTTCAGGGGAGGGTGCCGGCAGGCGGGTGGGGTGGTGCCGCGAGAGCGGCAGGCTTTTGCTCAGGCACGACCTCGCGCTTCGCGCGACACTCCACCCCTACCCCTCCCCTGAGGGGAGGGATCGGATAGCGCGGCGCCACGGCCCCCTCTCCCTGCTTGCTTCGCAAGCGGTCCCTCTCCCTCCGGGTAAGAGGCGCGCTAACCTCTCTCCGCCAGCGCCTTCTCGCGCATCGCCGTGAGCGTCGTCGTGGGGGTGATCGTCTCGGGATCGATGAGGCAGTGGAGGATGGCGGGTTTGCCCGACGCCATCGCGCGCTCCAGCGCCGGCGCGAAATCATCCGTGCGCTCCACCCGCTCGCCGTGCCCGCCGAAGGCCGTGGCGTAGGCGGCGAAATCCGGATTCTTCAGCGCTGTCGCGGAGACGCGGCCGGGATAATGCTTCTCCTGGTGCATGCGGATCGTGCCGTACATGCCGTTGTCGACCAGCACCACGAGGACGGGCAGGTCGTATTGCACCGCGGTGGCGAATTCCTGCCCGTTCATGAGAAAGTCGCCGTCGCCCGCAAAGCACACCACCGTGCGCTCCGGCATCACGCGCTTGGCGCCCACGGCGGCGGGAAGCCCGTAGCCCATGGAGCCGGAGGTTGGGGCGAGCTGCGAGCCGTAAGCCCGGAAAGGCCAGAAGCGGTGCACCCAGGTGGCGAAGTTGCCGGCGCCGTTGCAGAACACCGCATCGGGCGGAAGCGTCCGGCGCAGATGGGCCATCACCTCGCCCATTTGCAGGCTGCCCGGATGGCGGATCGGTGCCGGATCGCTCCAGGCGAGGTAGTCGGCATGGGCGGCGGCTGTGCGCTCGCGCCAGCGGATCTCCTGCGGCGGCTGCACGCCCTCGAGTGCGGCCGTGAACGCGGTGGGCGAAGCGTTGATCGCCAGGTGCGGGCGGTAGACGCGGGCGAGCTCCCCGGAGTCGGGATGCACGTGAACGAGCTTCTGCCGCGGCACCGGGATGTCGAGGAGCGTGTAGCTCTGGCTCGGCACCTCGGAGAGCCGCCCGCCGACGAGCAGCAAGAGGTCGGCCTCCTCGATGCGCTTCAGGAGCTTGGGGTTCACGCCGAGCCCGAGATCGCCCGCATAGGACGGGTGGTCGGCGGAAAACAGCATCTGCCGGCGGAAGGTGGCGGAGACCGGCAGGGCGAAGCGCTCGGCGAAGCGCGCGAAGCGCTGCACGGCTGGCGGCGACCAGCGGCTGCCGCCGACGAGGGCGATGGGGCGCTCCGCAGCCCACAGGAGCTTCTGCAGCTCGGCCATCTGCGTGAGGCCGGGATAGGTCTCGATGGCCTCGTAGGCGGGCGCGTCGGCGACGCTCGCGGCCTCCGTCAGGGTGTCCTCCGGCAGCGCGATCACCACCGGGCCGGGCCTCCCGCTCGTCGCCACGTGGAAGGCGCGGGAGATGAGTTCGGGAAAGCGCGCCGGATCGTCCACTTCCGTCACCCATTTGGCGACGGCGCCGAAGGCGGCGCGGTAGTCGAGCTCCTGGAAGGCCTCGCGCTCGCGCATGCCGCGCTCGATCTGGCCGACGAACAGGATCATCGGGGTCGAGTCCTGCCGCGCGATATGGAGGCCCGGCGAGGCGTTGGTGGCGCCGGGACCGCGGGTGACGAAGCAGATGCCGGGCCGCCCCGTGAGCTTGCCATAGGCCTCCGCCATCATGGCGGCGCCGCCCTCCTGCCGGCACACGGTGACGGCGATGGAGGCGTCGTGGAGCGCGTCGAGGACCGCGAGATAGCTCTCGCCCGGCACGCAGAAGAGGTGGTCGACGCCCTGCGCCACGAGCTGGTCGACGAGGATCCGGCCGCCGGTGCGGGATTGGTGCTGCATCGGGTTATCGTCCTTCATCGGGCGCCCCACAGGGGATCGTTCAGCACGGCATCGGTGTGCTCGCCGAGGCGCGGCGCCGGGCGGTCCGACACGAGGGGTTCGCCGTTCATCAGGATCGGCGAGCGGACGGTCGGAACGGCGCCGTCCTTGGCTGCGGGCGAGGGAAGATCGAGGCGCATGCCCCGCGCGATCACCTGCGGGTCCGCGAACACGTCGGCGACGGAGTTGATGGGGCCGGCGGGCACGCCCTCGGGCGCCAGGGCCGCCAGGAGCTCGTCGCGGCCGCGGGTCATAAGGATTTCGGAGAGAAGCGGCACGAGCACGGCGCGGTTGCGCACCCGGTCCTGGTTGGTGCGGAAGCGCTCGTCGGCGGCGAGCTCCGGTTGGCCGAGCACGCGGGCGAACTTTGCGAACTGCCCGTCATTGCCCACCGCGACGATCACGTGGCCGTCGGAGACCGGGAAGACCTGGTAGGGCACGATATTGGGATGGGCGTTGCCCATGCGCTTCGGGGCGCGGCCGGAGGCGAGGTAGTTCATGGCCTGGTTGGCGAGCACCGACACCTGCGTGTCGAGGAGCGCCATGTCCAGATGAGCGCCGACGCCCGTGGCGTCGCGCTGGCGCAGGGCCGCGAGAATGCCGATGGTGGAGTAGATGCCGGTGAAGATATCGGCGAAGGCGACGCCGGGCTTCTGCGGCTCGGCCTCGGCCTCGCCGGTGAGGTCCATGATGCCGCCCATGCCTTGGATGATGAAGTCGTAGCCGGCGCGGGGCGCGTAGGGCCCCGTCTGTCCGAAGCCCGTGATGGAGCAATAGACGAGGCGCGGGTTGACGGCCTTCAGGCTCTCGTAATCGAGCCCGTATTTCGCGAGGCCGCCGACCTTGAAGTTCTCGATGAGCACGTCCGCCTCGGCGGCGAGGCGGCGCACGATGGCTTGGCCCTCCGGCGTCTCGAAATCCACCGCCACCGAGCGCTTGCCGCGGTTGCAGGCGTGGAAATATGCGGCCGAGAGGTGATCGCCTTTCGCGCCCTCGACGAAGGGCGGCCCCCAGCCCCGGGTGTCGTCTCCCGCGCCGGGGCGCTCGACCTTCACCACGTCGGCCCCGAGATCGGCGAGGGCCTGCCCGGCCCAGGGACCCGCCAGAATGCGCGCCACCTCGAGCACCTTGATCCCCGACAAGGGTTTATGCGTCATCGCCGCCCTCCTGGAGCGGTGTCTTTAAGCGGGACGGTTCGGGGTGGGAAGGGGCGTCACCCCCGGCGCGGAAGCGCTGCCGGGGGTGGCAGGTTCGGGATCAGAAGAACGCCTGGAGGCCGGTCTGGGCGCGGCCGAGGATGAGGGCGTGGACGTCGTGGGTGCCCTCGTAGGTGTTCACGGTCTCCAGGTTCTGCGCGTGGCGCATCACGTGGTACTCCTCCTGGATGCCGTTGCCGCCGTGCATGTCGCGGGCTTGCCTAGCGATGTCGAGGGCCTTGCCGCAATTGTTGCGCTTGACGAGCGAGATCATCTCGGGCGCCACGCGGCCCTCGTCGAACAGGCGCCCGACGCGCAAGGACGCCTGCAGCCCGAGGGTGATCTCGGTCATCATGTCGGCGAGCTTCTTTTGCACGAGCTGGGTTGCCGCGAGCGGGCGGTCGAACTGCTTGCGGTCGAGGGTGTACTGGCGCGCCCGGTGCCAGCAATCCTCCGCCGCCCCCAGGGCGCCCCAGGAGATGCCGTAGCGGGCCCGGTTGAGGCAGCCGAAGGGACCTTTGAGCCCCGACACGTTGGGCAGGAGCGCATCTTCGCCCACCTCGACCCCGTCCATGACGATCTCGCCCGTGATGGAGGCGCGCAAGGACAGCTTGCCGCCGATCTTGGGCGCCGAGAGGCCCTTCATGCCCTTCTCGAGCACGAAGCCCCGGATCGCGTTGTCGTGGGCGGCGGATTTCGCCCACACCACGAACACGTCCGCGATGGGCGAATTCGAGATCCAGGTCTTGGCACCGGTGATCCGGTAGCCTCCGTCGATCTTCTCGGCCCGGGTCTTCATGCCGGCGGGATCCGAGCCCGCATCGGGCTCGGTGAGCCCAAAGCAGCCCACGAACTCGCCCGAGGCGAGCTTCGGCAGGTAGCGCTTGCGCTGGGTCTCGTCGCCATAGGCGTAGATCGGGTACATGACGAGGGAGGACTGCACGCTCATCATGGAGCGGTAGCCCGAATCCACCCGCTCGATCTCCCGCGCGACGAGGCCGTAGGCGACATAGGACGCGCCCGCGCAGCCGTACTCCTCGGGGAGCGTCACGCCGAGCAGCCCCGCCTCGCCCATGCGGTTGAACAGGGCCCGGTCGGTCTTCTCCTCCCGGTAGGCCTCGATGACGCGGGGCAGGAGCTCGGATGTCGCGAACTGGCGCGCCGCGTCCTGGATCATGCGCTCGTCGTCGGTGAGCTGCTCGCCCAGAAGAAAGGGATCGTCCCACCGGAAGCTTGCAGGAGCAGGAGCGTCTTTCGGCTTGTGAAGCGGCACGGCGTTCATGGCGGATCTCCGGAAGAGGGGTTGGCGCTAACGTAACGGAGGCGAGCGGGCCTTGCGAGGGGCTGCGGCACCGGTTGCCCTCACCCTTCTGGCCCATCGAGTGGGGGTGCAGGAGGCACCGCCGAGCCTCACGCGGCACCACCCCCACCCCTGACCCCTCCCCTCAAGGGGAGGGGGGAGCCCTCACGCGTCGATGTCGAACTTGACGCCCTGGGCGAGGGGCAGGGTGGTGCCGTAGTTGAGGGTGTTGGTGGCCCGGCGCATATAGGCCTTCCAGGCGTCCGAGCCCGCCTCGCGGCCGCCGCCCGTCTCCTTCTCGCCGCCGAACGCCCCGCCGATCTCGGCGCCCGAGGGGCCGATATTCACGTTGGCGATGCCGCAGTCGGAGCCCGCCGCCGAGATGAAGGCCTCGGCTTCGCGCATGTCGAGGGTGAAGATGGAGGAGGACAGGCCCGCCCCGACCGCGTTGTTGAGCGCAATCGCCTCATCGAGGCTCGCGTAACGGGTCACGTAGAGGATCGGCGCGAAGGTCTCGCGCAGCATGGGGCCCGCCTGGGAGGGCATCTCGACGAGGGCGGGCTTGGCATAGAAGCCCTCACCCACGCCCGCCTGGGAGCGTCCGCCGCCATGGACGGTGCCGCCGGCTTGCCGCGCTTCCTCGAGGGCCCGCTCCATGCCCCGGAAGGCGCTCTCGTCGATGAGCGGACCGACGAGGGTCGTGCCCTCGCGCGGATCGCCGACCCGCACACTGCCGTAGATGCGAACGAGGGCCGGCACCACCCGGTCGTAGACGCTCTCGTGCACGAAGAGGCGGCGCAGCGTGGTGCAGCGCTGGCCGGCCGTGCCCATGGCGGCGAACGCAATGGCGCGCACGGCGAGATCAAGGTCCGCGGAGGGCGCCACGACCGCCGCATTGTTGCCGCCGAGCTCCAGGATCGCGCGGGCAAAGCGCGCCGCGAGCTTGGGGGCGACCTGCCGGCCCATGGCGGTGGAGCCCGTGGCCGAGACCACCGGAACGCGGTGGTCGTCGACGAGGATCTCGCCGAGCTCGCGCCCGCCGATGATCACCTCCGACAAGCCCTGGGGCACGCCGCCGAAGCGCGCTGCCGCCTTCTCGACGATCGCCTGCGTGGCGAGCGCCGTGAGCGGCGTCTTCTCGGAGGGCTTCCACACCACGGGGTCGCCGCACACGAAGGCGAGGGCCGCGTTCCAAGACCACACCGCCACCGGGAAGTTGAAGGCCGAGATCACGCCGCACACCCCGAGCGGGTGCCAGGTTTCCATCATGCGGTGATCGGCGCGCTCGGTGGCGATGGTGAGGCCGTAGAGCTGGCGCGAGAGGCCCGTTGCGAAATCGCAGATGTCGATCATCTCCTGCACTTCGCCGAGGCCCTCCGAGACGATCTTCCCGGTCTCGAGGGTGACGAGACGGCCGAGGTCTTCCTTCGCGGCCCGCAGCTCCTCCCCGAGGAGCCGCACGAACTCGCCCCGGCGCGGGGCGGGGACGAGGCGCCACGCCTTGAACGCCTCGTGGGCGCGCCCGATGGCGGCGGTCGCCTCCTCGGGCGTGGTCTCGCGCAGGTGGGCGACCGTCTCGCCCGTCACTGGGGATCGGGCCGGCAGCCCGCCGGGGGCGAAGGCGGAGGCCGGCACGCCGAGACGGCGCAGGATCGCCTTGGCTTCGTCCGCCACGGACGGGTCGGCAACGGGGGTCAGCTTGGCTTGCGATGTCATGATCTTCTCCTCAAGGGCCGGGCTCGAGGCCTGGGAGCCGAGCGGCCGGGCTGCGGGCGGACCTCGAGCCGCCCGGGATAGCGAAGGCTTTAGCGCCGATCAGGCGACCGCGTCGAGACGGATCGCGCTGCCGGGAATGACCTCGACCTTGCCGCCGAAGCGCTCGCCGGCATAGACCCGGCCGAAGCGGTTGGCGAGGAAGAGCGGCAGCGACACCTCCTCCTGGCGCCGGAAGCCGGCGGCCGGGAGCTTGCCCTCGACGAGAAGGTCGAGCATCGCGCAGATGCCGGCGGCGGTGGTCACCTGGATGGCGGTGCGCTCGACGCCCGCGATCTCCTGGCCGTAGATCTTGCGGGCATAGGTCTCCTGGACGTGCCGCCCCTCGCGCTCGCCCGTCACGGTGACGAACACGATGACCACGTCCTGGAGCGTTGCCGGAACGGCGTTCTCCAGGATGTCTTTCAGCACCTCGCGGCGGCGGCGCAGCTGCAGGTCGTTGAGGAGAACCCGCATCAGGTCGCAATGGCCCGGATAGCGGATCGTCTTGTAGTTGAGGCTGCGCACCTGGCCGTCGAGGGTCTCGCACAGGGTGCCGAGACCGCCGGAGGTGTTGAAGGCCTCGTAGCGCGTGCCGTCGAGGGAGAATTCCTCGCGCTCCTCCATGGCGGGCACCTCGCGGAGCTTGCCGTCTACGATGGCCTCGCAGCGCTCGATATACTCGTTGATGACCCCGTCCGTGCTCCAGGTCAGGTTGTAGGAGAGGGCGTTCGAGGGATATTGCGGCAGGGCGCCGACGCGAAGGCGCACCGCATCGAGGCTGTCGAAGCGCCGGGCGATGTCGTGGGCCACGATGGAGATGAAGCCGGGCGCGAGGCCGCATTGCGGGACGAAGGCCGTGGAGGCGCCTTCGGCGAGCTCCTTCACCATGCGGGTGGTGGCGACGTCCTCCGTGAGATCGAAGTAGTTGACGTCCGCGAGGCGCGCGGCTTGCGCGATGTGGCCCGTCAGGTGATAGGGCGCCGCGCTCAGCACCGCGTAATGGCCCTTGAGCGCCGCCTGCAGCGCCACGGCGTCGCTGATGTCGAGTTCGAGGGTCTTCACGCCCCGCGCGGCCACGGCTTCCAGGGCCGCCGCGGAGCGGTCGGCGACGGTGACCGCGTAATCGCCCGTGTCGCTCAGCATGTCGGCGATGGTCGCGCCGATCTTGCCCGCGCCGATGACGAGAATCGAATGCATGCTGGTGCCCTCAGCGTTAAGGATGACGGTGGATCGGTGGTCATCGTAGATCCGGCGCGTGCGGATCGCCATGGACAAGCCGACGAAAAGCCGAGTATTTGACGGCGTTTCGCCGAGACCGCTGATCATTATGCTCGATGCCGTCGACCGCGCCCTCCTGGCGCTCCTGCGCGAGAACGCCCGCATCGGCCATGCGGAAGCGGCCCGGCGCCTCGGGCTCTCCCGCACCACCGTCCAGGCGCGCGTCGAGAGCCTGGAGCGGCGCGGGGTGATCGTCGGCTATACGGTGCGCCTCGCGGAGGAGGTGGGCCGGCGCTTGGTGCGGGCCCACGTGACGGTAGTGATCGCGCCGAAATCCTCCGGCGCCGTGGTCGCCGCCCTCCAGCGCATCCCGGAGATCACGGCGCTGCACTCGGTCGCCGGACCCTTCGACCTTCTCGCCGTCGTGGAGGCGCCGGACGTGCCCTCCCTCGACGCCGCCATCGACCGGATCGGGGCGGCCGACGGGGTCGAGCGCACCCAGTCCTCCATCATCCTGTCGACGAAATTCGAGCGCTAGTCGCGGCTATAGGCGCGCACCCGTCCCATGCGGGTGGAATCGCGGCGGAAGAGGTCCGGCTTGGCGTTGCCGGCGGCACTCGCCGTGCCGCCGATGCCGGGAGCCATCTTGGTGGCGAGGCCGGCGTCGGGGCTCTGATCCATCTCCATCACGCCCGGGCGCCCGGCCCGCTCCTCGGCCCGGCGGTGCTCGGTGGCGGTGGTGCTGGACAGGCCCATATTGCCGGTGGAGGTCTCGTCCGTCCGCAGGTCGGCCGAGCCGAGATCGTCCGTGCGGTCCGTCATGGAGCCCATGCCCGGCATCGCCGGGGTGTTGGTCTGGCCGGCATCCCCGCCCGCCGTGATGCCGGCGCCGAGGGGCCCGCCGAGATCCGCCGCCGAGGCCCGGGGGAGGCGAACCTCCTTCGACCGGCTCTCGCTGAGACCGTCCATGTCGAGGGGATCGAACATCTCGATGACGTTGATCGCCTCGTTCATGTTCTCCCGCTCGACCCGGGCGGAGATGAGGACGTGTCCCTGCCGCAGGCCGCCCTCGAAGGCCTGGAGGTCCTCGTCCGGAAGGGGCAGGTCGTGGAGTTCCGCCATCACGTCGTCGCGAGCGGAGAGTTCCCGGAAGCCGGAGATCGAGGACACCTCGCGGCCGGGGCTCTCGCCCACGATCGCGATCCGGTCACGCGCCACCCCGGCTCCCATCATGGCCTGCAGCGCCTGCTGGGCCGTGGCGTAGTCGCGAAACAGGGCGGCGATCATGTGGGGCATGGAACCTCTCCGGTGGTCACCTCCCGTTAACGGACCATGCGGGACCCCTGTTCCGCGCGGCGCACCGGCCCCGCTTGTCCCCGCTCTCCCCCGACTCCCGCCGCGGTCCAAAAGAGGCCTTCCCTTCCGGAGCCGGCTATGCTTGTCATGAAACTGTCATCTGTCTGTCACCCGAGCTTCGTCCCAGGGTGATTGAGGACAGCAAGAACATCCCGCAACGGGATGGGAGGAAGAGGAAGAACCGATGAAGAAACACGTTCTGGCCGCGCTTGCCTTCGGGCTTGCCTCGACGTCCGCCTTCGCGCAGACCGAGCTTCAGTGGTGGCACGCCATGACGGGCGCCAACAACGACGTCGTGAACCGCCTCGCCGACGAGTTCAACAAGTCCCAAACCGAGTACAAGGTCGTCCCGACCTACAAGGGCACCTATGCCGACACGCTGAACGCCGGCATCGCCGCCTTCCGGGCCGGCAACGCACCTCATATCATGCAGGTCTTCGAGGTCGGCACCGCCACCATGATGGGTGCCCGCGGCGCCGTGAAGCCGGTCTACCAGATGATGGCGGAAGCCGGCGAGAAGTTCGATCCCAAGGCCTACCTGCCGACGATCACGGGCTACTACTCGACCGCCAAGGGCGAGATGCTTTCCTTCCCGTTCAACTCCTCGTCCATGGTGATGTGGGTGAACCGGGACGCCCTCAAGAAGGCGAACATCGCCGAGATCCCGAAGACCTGGCCTGAGGTGTTCGACGCCGCAAAGAAGCTGCAGGCTGCTGGCCACCAGAGCTGCGGCTTCTCTTCGGCCTGGATATCCTGGGGCATGATCGAGCAGTTCTCGGCCTGGCACAACGTGCCGCTCGCAACCAAGGCGAACGGTCTCGACGGCTTCGACACGGAGCTCAAGTTCAACTCACCCCTGCACGTCAAACACCTCGAGAACTTGGTGAACCTGCAGAAGGATAAGACGTTCGACTATGCTGGCCGCGACTCGAAGAACGAGGCCCGCTTCACCTCCGGCGAGTGCCCGATCTTCCTGAACTCCTCCGGTTTTTACGGCAACGTGAAGGCCAACGCCAAGTTCGACTGGACGGCAGCCCCGATGCCCTACTACCCGGACGCTGCTGGCGCCCCGCAGAACTCGATCATCGGCGGCGCCTCGCTGTGGGTGATGGGCGGCAAGAAGGCCGACGAGTACAAAGGCGTGGCGAAGTTCTTCGCGTTCCTTTCGGACACCGACCGTCAGGTGCGTCTGCACCAGGAGTCGGGCTACCTGCCGATCACCAAGGCGGCCTACGACAAGGTGAAGGCGACGGACTTCTACCAGAAGAACCCGGTGCTCGAAGTTCCGCTGAAGCAGCTCACCAACAAGGAGCCGACCGAGAACTCCCGCGGCCTGCGCCTCGGCAACATGGTCCAGCTCCGGGACGTTTGGGCTGAGGAGATCGAGGCGGCTTTGGCCGGCCAGAAGCCCGCCAAGGCGGCTCTCGACACCGCGGTCGAGCGCGGCAACCAGATGCTGCGCCAGTTCGAGCGCACGGTTCGCACGCAGTAAGCTGAAGACAAACCGAAGCCCCTCGAGATCGGGGCTTCACAGGGTGGGGGAAACTGGCTCCCCCACCCTGACTCTGTTTACCAGATCCCCACCCGGTCGCCCTCTCCCGCACCCTTGAGAGGGGTGAGATCGTTCATGCAGAAGCGTTCCATCTTCAGCGGCCGCGCGCTCCCCTACGCGCTCCTCGCGCCGCAGCTCGCGGTCACTCTCGTGTTCTTCTATTGGCCGGCCTCGCAGGCCATCTGGCAGTCCTTTCTCCTTGAGGATGCCTTCGGCCTCGGCTCCGAGTTCGTCTGGTTGGACAACTACAAGGCTCTGTTGAGCCAGCCCGATTATTACGAGTCCATGATCGTCACGCTCCTGTTCTCGTGCGCGGTCGTTCTCATCTCCCTGTCCGTCGCCCTGCTGCTGGCCGTTCAGGCCGACAAGCACATCCGAGGCGCCACCACGTACCGCACGCTCCTGATCTGGCCCTACGCGGTCGCGCCCGCGGTGGCGGGTGTCCTGTGGATCTTCATGTTCCAACCCAACCTCGGCATCATTGGCCGGGCCTTGCGGGAGAACGGCGTCGACTGGAGTCCGCTTCTCAACGCCAATCACGCCATGATCCTCATCGTCCTGGCGGCCGCGTGGAAGCAGATCTCGTACAACTTCCTCTTTTTCCTCGCGGGTCTTCAGGCGATCCCCAAGAGCGTGATCGAGGCAGCGGCCATCGACGGCGCGCGTCCGGCCAGGCGCTTCTGGACCATCGTGTTTCCGCTCCTGTCGCCGACGATCTTCTTTCTCGTCGTCGTCAACATCGTCTACGCCTTCTTCGAGACGCTCGGCATCATCGACACGATGACGAGCGGCGGCCCCGGCAAGGCGACGCAGACCCTCGTCTACAAGGCTTTCGCGGATGGGCGGCTCGGCGGCGATCTCGGCGGCTCGGCGGCGCAGTCCGTCATCCTCATGATCATCGTGATCGGCCTCACGGCGGTCCAGTTCCGTTACGTCGAGCGCAAGGTGACCTATTGATGACCGGTTCCGCTGCCGATTTTCCGCGAGGCTGCCATGGTTGAGCGCCGCAGCCTGGGCGACTTCATCCCGCACATCATCCTGTGCCTCGGCGTGCTCGTCGTCGTCTTCCCGGTCTATCTCGCCCTCGTGGGCTCGACGCACGACGCCGCGACGATCGCCAACGGCATGAGGCTGACCCCCGGCGAGCACACGATCGAGAACTACTACCGGACCCTGTTCGAGGGGGCGAGCAAGACGGCACGCGAGCCCGTCTCGACGATGCTGCTGAACAGCTTCATCGTCGCCCTGGTGATCGCGTTCGGCAAGATCGCGATCTCGATCATCTCCGCCTACGCGATCGTCTACTTCAATTTTCCGTTCCGCATGACGGCGTTCTGGATCATCTTCGTCACGCTCATGCTGCCCGTGGAGGTGCGGATCTATCCGACCTACAAGACCGTGTCGGATCTCGGCCTTCTCGACACCTATACGGGGCTGACGCTGCCGCTCATCGCCTCCGCCACGGCGACGCTGCTGTTCCGCCAGTTCTTCATGACGATCCCGGACGAACTCGTCGAGGCCTCGAAGATCGACGGCGCGGGGCCCTTCCGCTTCTTCAAGGATACGGTGCTGCCCCTCGCGCGCACCAACATCGCGGCCCTCTTCGTTATCCTCTTCATCTACGGCTGGAACCAGTATCTCTGGCCGCTCCTCATCACGACCCGCGACGACATGCAGACCATCGTCATCGGCATTAAGAAGATCATGCTGGTGACCGACGGCTTCACCGAATGGCAGCTCGCCATGGCCACCGCCGTGCTCGCCATGCTGCCGCCGGTGCTCGTGGTGGTGCTCATGCAAAAGCTCTTCGTCAAAGGGCTCGTGGAAACCGAAAAGTAAGGCTTAAAGTTCATGGCCAACGTCACGCTTCAGGGCGTCCGCAAAGTCTACACCGGCAATGTCGAGGCGGTGAAAGGCGTCTCTCTCGACATCGAGGACGGGTCGTTCTGCGTGCTCGTCGGGCCCTCGGGCTGCGGCAAGTCCACCCTGCTGCGCATGGTGGCGGGTCTCGAGACGATTTCGGGCGGCACGGTCGCCATCGGCAACCGCACCGTGAACGAGATCGAGCCCGCGGACCGTGACATCGCCATGGTGTTTCAGAACTACGCGCTCTACCCGCACATGAGCGTCTACGACAACATGGCCTACGGCCTGCGCAACCGCCGCACGCCGAAGGACGAGATCGACAAGCGCGTGCGCGAGGCCGCCCGCATCCTCGCCATCGAGCCCTTCCTCGACCGCAAGCCGCGGGCGCTCTCGGGCGGCCAGCGCCAGCGCGTCGCCATGGGCCGCGCCATCGTGCGAAAGCCCCAGGTCTTCCTCTTCGACGAGCCGCTCTCGAATCTCGACGCCAAGCTGCGGGTGCAGATGCGCGTGGAGATCAAGCGCCTGCAGCGTTCGCTCGGCGTCACGTCGATCTACGTGACCCACGATCAGGTCGAGGCCATGACGCTCTCCGACAAGCTCGTCGTCATGAATGCGGGCCAGATCGAACAGGTCGGCACCCCGGCGGAGGTCTATCGCCGGCCGCAGACCCGCTATGTCGCCACCTTCATCGGTTCCCCGCCCATGAACATCCTGCCGGGCGAGGTCGAGGGCGACGGCGCCGTGCGGGTCGGCAACGGGCGGCTCGCCGTCGCCGACATGCGGGCCGGTCTCGCCTCCGGCTCGGCCATCGATGTGGGCCTGCGTCCGGAGGATCTGCGGGTGGGACCGGCGGGTTCGGGCGCGGTCGATCTGGCCGTCGACTTCGTGGAGGAGCTCGGCGCAACGCAGCTCTTCCACGGCAAGATCGGCGGCGCCGAATTCGTCGTCCAGGCCCCGACGGGCCAGATCGCCGCCGACGCCCGGGCGCTCAGCCTCTCCATCGACCCCGCCAACGTGCACCTGTTCGACCGCGAGACCGGCCTGCGCCTCGGCCGTTAGGCCGCTGTTCCCCTTTCCCCTCGGCGGGAGAGGGACAGCTTGCGTGAGCAAGCAGGGAGAGGGGCGAGAGCGCCGAGGTGATTCGTTAGCCTCCCTCCCCTCAGGGGAGGGGTAGGGGTGGGGTATGCCGCGGAAGCGGCAGGCTTTCGTCGATGCGTGACGCCGCTCGATCCCCCCTCCCCCTTGAGGGGAGGGGTAAGGGGTGGGGGTGGCGGCCGCTTGTTTTCCGGTGAGGGTATGGCCGCCACCCCCACCTCCAACTCCTCCCCTCAAGGGGGAGGAGGGCAGGGTGCGCATCCCCCGTTCCCTGAACCCTCCTTCGAGACGCCGCTGCGCGGCTCCTCAGGATGAGGGTTGAGGCACGCTCTCGCGCTTCGCGCGATACCCCGCCCTAACCCTCCCCTGAGGGGAGGGAGTGGTGCCGCAATTGCACCACACGGCGCGGCCCGCTATGGCTCCCATCCTCAACGTTCGGGGCAGTTCATGACGGTCAAGCTCGACGGCGCCACTCTTGAGATCAGCGACGTGGTGCGGGTTGCGCGCCCGGATGCGGGGGGGCGCTTCGCCGAGGCCGCCCTTCACCCGGAGGCCCGCGAGCGGATCGCGGCGACGCGGGCCTATATCGACCGCACCTGGATGCACGACGACGCGCCGCTCATGTACGCCTTCAACACGGGCGTCGGGCTCTTCAAGGACCAGCGCGTCCTCATCAGCGAGATGGCGGCCTACCAGAAGAAGACCGTCTACGCGCACGCCACCGGCGTCGGCGAGCCCTTCGCCGAGGACGTGACCCGCGCCATGATGATGCTGCGGGCGAACGCCTTTGCGTCGAACTATTCCGGCCCGCGCGTCGAGCTCGTCGAGCGCCTCATCGCGTTCCTCAATGCGGGCCTCCACCCGGTCATCCCGCAGCGCGGCTCGGTCGGCGCCTCCGGGGATCTTGCCCCGCTCGCCCACATGGCCGGCGCCGTCTGCGGCTTCGCGGAAGCCGAGATGATCTACCGGGGCGAGCGCCTCGCCGCCCGCGAGGCCATCGCGCGGGCGGGCTTCGATCCCGATTTCGAGCTCGGCGCCAAGGATGCCTCCGCGCTCATCAACGGCTCCACCACGTCGCTGGCGCTGGGCGCGCTTGCCACGCACGATGCGCGCCGGCTCCTGAAGCACGCCGACATTGCCATGTGCCTGTCCCTCGAGGCCATGCGCGGGGAGCTCGCCGCCTTCGATCCGCGCGTCCACCGCGCCCGTCCGCATCCCGGCCAGGCGCGGGTCGCGCGCAATCTCCTGCGGGTTCTCGAAGGCTCGCGCCGCTGCTCGCAGGCCGCCCGCGACGTGGTGTTTCCGGACGAGCCCCGTCAGCCCGGCACGCCCGCGAGCCCCCGCGTGCAGGACGTCTATTCGCTTCGCTGCACCCCGCAGGTGCACGGCCCTGCGGTGGAGGCGGTAGAGTATGTCGAGCGCATCATCGGCACGGAGATGAACTCCGCCACCGACAACCCCCTCATCTTCGACGACGGGCAGGGCGGCTACGTGTCCATCTCCGGCGGGCATTTCCACGGCCAGTACGTGGCGCAGGCCATGGACCTTCTCGCCATCGCCATGGCGGATCTCGGCTCCATCTCCGAGCGGCGCCTCGCGCGGCTCGTCGACCCCACCATGTCGTACGGCCTGCCGCGCAACCTTCTCGCCGGCAAGCGCGGCCTCAACACGGGTTTCGCCACCGTGCAATGCACGATGTCGGCCCTCGTCATGGAGAACCGGGGGCTGGCGACTCCGGGCTCCGTCGATTCCATCCCGGGCAAGTCCAACGCCGAGGACCACATCTCGAACTCCACCTGGTGCGGCCGCAAGGCGCGCATGATCGTCGAGAACGTGGAGCAGATCGTGGCGGGCGAACTCCTCATGGCCGCCCAGGCCCTGACCCTCGTGGAGCCGATCGCCGGCGACCACCCGCTCGGCAAAGGCTCGCGGGCCGCCCTCGAGGCCGTCCGCGCTGCGATCCCGCCCGCGCTCGAGGGGGACCGCTGGTACGCCGCGGAGATGGGCCAGGCCCTCGATCTCCTGCGCTCGGGGGCCGTGGTGGCCGCCGTGGAAGGCGCGGTCGGCGCCCTGGAGTAGGGGGAATGCGGGCCGCCCGGGTCACCCTCCGCCCGGTTCAGGCCGGCGACGGGGCGGAGCTCGTCGCCGCGAACCTCGCGAGCATCCGCCTCCACGAGCCCTGGGTCTATCCCTGCCGCGAACCGGCGACCTTCCAGGCTTACCTTCGCAGCTGCGACGGCGAGCGCCGGGTCGGCTACATCCTGCGGGAGGCGTCGAGCGGGCGCATCGCCGGCGTCGTCAACCTAAGCGAGATCGCCCGCGGCGCCCTGCAGAGCGCCTATATGGGCTATTACGCCATTGCGGGCCTCACGGGACGCGGCCTCATGCGCGAGGGCCTGGGTCTCGTTCTCGACGAAGCTTTCGGGCGGCTTCGGCTGCACCGCGTGGAGGCCAACATCCAGCCCGGCAACGCTCCCTCGCTCGCCCTCGTCCGAGCGCTCGGCTTCCGCCACGAGGGCTTCTCGCCCCGCTACCTCATGATCGGCGGCGAATGGCGCGACCACGAGCGCTTCGCCATCCTAAAGGACGAGTGGCCGGCTTAAGCGAGCGCCTTTTGCAGGAAAACTCGGCTATTGCCGCGAGGGTAGTCCTGCAGCTCGCCGAAGCGCCGGTAGCCGAGCGACTCGTAGAGGCGAAGGGCATCCCCGTTAAGGGTGTCGAGCCAGGCCGCATGGCAGCCGCGCCTCAAGGCTTCCTCCTCGGCGAGACCGATCAGGCGCGTGGCGAGGCCGTGGCCGCGCAGGGCCTCGGGCACGAAGATGAGCTCGATGGCGAGCCAGCCCCCCGCCGTGCGGCCCAGCAGGCCTCCGAGCGGCCGCTCATCGGCCCCGACGATCGCGATCGCGAGGTCTCGGCCGGGGGGAGCCTCGGCGAACAAGGCGCCGTTGAACTGCCGGATTCCCGTCAGGACGACCTGCCTCAGCTCCGGCGAGGGCTCCGCGGCGAGTTCGAGGCGAGGGTGGGTCATTGCGCGAGGCGGCGCACGGCTTCGATCAGCACGCGCGCAGCCGCGTCGGCGTCCTCGACGGTGATGGACTCGGCGGGGTTGTGGCTGACCCCGCCCCGGCAACGCACGAACAGCATGGCCACGGGGCACAGGGCCGCCATCGCGACCGCATCGTGACCCGCCCCCGAGGGCAGCCGCAGGGGCGGAATGCCGGCCGCGCGCACCGCATCTTCGAGGAGTGCGGCGAGCCCCGCGTCCATCGGCGTCGCGGGGGAGTCCATGAAGGGCTCGATGGCGAGGCCGACGCCGCGCTTGGCCGCCACCGCTTCGCATTCGGCGACGATGTCCCGCACCATGGCGTGGCGCACCGTGTCGTCGGAGGAGCGGGCGTCGAGGGTGAAGTCGACCCGCGCCGGAATGACGTTGATGGCGCCGGGCTGCACCTGGGCGACGCCCACCGTCGCCACGGTGTCGGTGCGGGTGGCGCCGATGCGCTCCACGATCCCGATCATCTCGGCGACGGCGGCGAGGGCATCGCGGCGCAGCCCCATCGGCACCGTTCCGGCATGGCCGGCCTCGCCGGTCACATGGGCCCGCGCCCGGGTGATGCCGTTGATCGCCGACACGACGCCCACCGGCAGGTCCTCCACCTCCAAGAGCGGCCCCTGCTCGATATGCACCTCGAGGTAGCCGCGATACCGCGCGGGATCCCGGGCGAGCGCGGGGATGCCATCCGGATCGCCCCCGAAGGCCGTGAGGGCGTCCCGCAAGACGGTGCCCTGGGCGTCCCGCCCGTCGAGCCAGGCCGGGTTGTAGCGTCCCGCCAGGGCGGCCGAGGTGGAGAGGTTCGTCGGAAAGCGGACATTCTCCTCGTCGCCGAAGGCCACCACCTCGACCGGGAAGGGCAGGCTCTCGGCCCGCAGGGCCTCCACCGCCACGATGCCGAGCACCACGCCGAGATTGCCGTCGAAGCGCCCCGCATCGACCACGCTGTCGATATGGGAACCGATGAGCAGCGCCGGCGCGTTCGGGCTCCCGCCCTCGATGCGCCCGACGACGCTGCCGGCGGCGTCGATCTCGGCCGCCATCCCGGCCTCCCGCATCATGCGGCGGGTAGCCTCGGCGGCGGCGCGGTGGGCGGGAGAGAGATAAAGGCGCGTGATGCGCCCCGGCTCGTCGGTGAACAGCGCGAGTTCCTCGATCAGCGCCATCACGCGCCGGCCGAGGGCAAGATCGGTGGAGGTCATGGGCGCACGCTAACGGCGTTGACGCCCAAGCTCAATGCGGGCGCGATCCGGGCTCGACCCTCATCCTGAGGAGCCCCCGGAGGCGGCGTCTCGAAGGAGGGTTCAGGAGGTGCAGGAAGCGCCGACCTGAGCTTTCTGGAGCCGCCCTCGCCCTTCGCGACGCGCTTGGACGGGCGCTCCTCGGGATGAGGGCTGCGGGGTGTGCGTCCGGACGACTACGCCGCCACCCCGAGCTTCTTCTGCAGGCTCGTCGAGGAGGTCGTGTATTGGAAGAGCAGCTTCTTGTCCGGGTACACGTAGCGGTGCACCTTCTGGGCGGCGAGCGCCCCCTCGTGGAAGCCGGAGAGGATGAGCTTCAGCTTGCCCGGATAGGTGTTGATGTCGCCGATGGCGAAGATGCCCGGGACGCTGGTCTCGAACTTCTCCGTATCGACCGGGATGAGGTTCTCGTTGAGATTGAGACCCCATTCGGCGATGGGCCCGAGCTTCATGGTGAGCCCGAAGAAGGGCAGCATCACGTCGCAGGGCACCTCGAAGCTGGAGCCGTCGTCGCGGCGCACCACGGCGGCCTCGAGCACGGGCGCCTCGCCCTTGAGGGCGGTCACCTGGCCAAGATGCAGGTCCATATCGCCGGAGGCGACGAGGGAGCGCATCTGCTCCACCGTGTGCGGGGCCGCCCGGAAGGCGTCGCGGCGGTGAAGGAGGGTCAGGCGCTCGGCGATGGGCTGGAGGTTGACGGTCCAGTCGAGGGCGGAATCGCCGCCGCCGACGATGAGGATCCGCTTGCCCTTGAACGCCTCCATCTTGCGCACGGCGTAGAACACGCCCGTGCCTTCGTAGGCGTCGATGTTCTGGATCGGCGGCTTCTTGGGCAGGAACGAGCCGCCGCCCGCCGCCACGATGATGCATTTGGCCGTGAACACCGTGCCGGCATCCGTCGTGAGCCGGAACTTCGGCGCCTCGGCGGTGCCCAGCGTCTCGAGGGAGGCCACCATCTCGCCGTTGTGGAAGGTCGGATGGAACGGCTCGATCTGCTTCATCAGGTTGTCGATGAGGCCCTGGCCCGTCACGACGGGGAAGCCCGGGATGTCGTAGATCGGCTTCTCGGGGTAGAGTTCGGCGCATTGGCCGCCCGCCTTCGGCAGGATGTCGATGAGATGGGCCTTGATGTCGAGGAGCCCGAGTTCGAACACGGCGAACAGGCCCACCGGGCCCGCGCCGATGATCACGACGTCCGTTTCGATGTTGTCGGTCATGCAAAGCTCCTGCGGCGGGCCCTCGAAGCACGGGCCCCGCTCCTTGGCAATCGGGCTTAAGCGCTCACGGGCGCGAGGGTGACTTCGAGGCCGTCGAGCTCCGGCGACCAGAGGATCTGGCAGGCGAGGCGGGAATTGCCTTGCGTGATCGGCACCATGTCGAGCTGGTTCTCCTCCTCCTCGGAGGCGGGGTGCAGCCGGTCCAGCCATTCGGGCGCCACGAACACGTGGCAGGTGGCGCATTCGCAGGCCCCGCCGCAGATGCCTTCGATCGGCAGGTTCCAGTCGCGGATGATCTCCATCACCCGCCAGCCTTCCAGGGCCTCGAGGGTGTGGCGCTCGCCCACGCGGTCGATCACATGAATAACGCCCATTCGACGGAAAGCTCCTGGCGGACCATGGGTTTGTGGGGCGGCGACCCGGCGCCTGCGCTCGCCCCGATATCGGCTTTCGGGCCCGATCCGTCAACGCTGCTGACGCTTTTCGGGTCCCGCCAAGGTTAAGGCGCAGGGTCACACCCCGCCGGCTACACGCCGAGGGTGTCGGCCCGCAGGGCCTCGTCCGCCATGAGGGCCGCGACCGTGCCCGTAAAGCGGATCTCGCCCCGCTCGATCACGCAGGCCCGGTCGGCGACCGCGGAGGCGAAGGCCCAGTTCTGTTCGGAGAGCAGCACCGCCACCCCCTCGCGCTTCATCGCCCGCACGGCCTCGGCCATGGTCTGGACGATCACGGGGGCGAGGCCCTCCGAGGGCTCGTCGAGCAGGATGGCGTCGGGGTTGCCCATGAGGGTGCGGGCGATGGAGAGCATCTGCTGCTCGCCCCCCGACATCTGGCTGCCGGGGCGCCCCCGCATCTCGGCGAGGTTCGGGAAGAGGCCGAACAGGCGCTCCGGCGTCCAGGGGGACCGGGCGCCCCGGGCCGCCTGGCGGCCGACCTCCAGGTTCTCGTCCACGGTGAGGTCCGTGAACACCCGCCGGTCCTCCGGCACGTAGCCGAGGCCGAGACGGGCGACCCGGAAGGGGGCAAGGCCGAGGAGCGAGCGGTCCCGGAAGGCCAGGGTCTCGGCCCGGGGCGGAACGAGGCCGAGGATCGCTTTCAGGGTCGTGGATTTCCCCGCCCCGTTGCGGCCGACGAGGGCCACCACCTCGCCGGCCCGCAGGTCGAGGGAGACGCCGAACAGGACCTGCGCCCGCCCGTAGGACGCGGTGAGGCCCCGGACGGTGAGGAGCGCCTCGCTCATGCGGCCCCCGCGGGCGCGGACGCAAGGGCATGGTCGTCGCCGAGATAGGCCTGGCGGACCTTGGGGTCGGCGCGCACCTCGGCGGGGGAGCCGGCCGCGATGATCTCGCCCCGCATGAGCACGAGCACCCGCCGCGCATGGCCGAACACCACGTCCATGTCGTGCTCGGTGAAGAGCACCCCGATCCCCTGGCTCGCCGCCAAGGCCTCGGTGAGGTCCATGAGCGCCGCCCGCTCGCGGGGCGCCATGCCGGCGGTGGGCTCGTCCATGAGGAGGAGGGCCGGGCGGCCCGCAAGCGCGATGGCGAGCTCCACCCGCTTCACGTCCCCGTAGGCGAGGGTCGAGCCCGGCCGGTCCGCGGCGTCGGCCATGCCGACCTCGCGAAGGAGCCGCAGGGCCTCCTCGCGGTGGCGCTCGCGCAGGGGCCGCCATAGGCCGAAGGCCTCGCCCGCCGCGCTGACGAGGGCCATCTGCACGTTCTCGACGACGCTCATGGACGGGAAGGTCTGCGCCACCTGGAAGGTGCGTCCGACGCCGCGGCGGAAGCGCTCGCGGGGCGTGAGTCGGGTGATGTCCCGGCCCGCCAGGGAGACGCTGCCGCCGTCGGGCGAGAGCTGGCCGCCGATCATGTTGAAGACCGTGGATTTGCCGGCCCCGTTGGGCCCGATGATCGCGACCATCTCGCCGCGCTCGACCGTGAACGACACATCCCGCGCCGCCGTCACACCGCCGAAAGCCTTGCACAGGTCGCGGACGGACAGCAGGCTCATGCCCGGTCCCCGCGCCAGGCCGCGACCGTGCCGACGAGGCCGCGGGGAAAGAGCAGCACGATGGCGATGATGCTGAGCCCCAGCATGAGCCGCCACAGCTCCGTGAGGGGCATGATCTGGTCGCGCAGCACATGAAGGAAAGCCGCGCCCGCGAGCGGCCCCGTGAGGGTGCCGATGCCGCCCATCAGCAGCATGGTGAGAGCGTCGACCGAGGTCGGAATGCCGAGCACCGTCGGGTCGACGGAGCCGCGGGAGAACACGTAAAGCCCGCCCGCAAGCCCGGCCGCCGCGCCCGCGAGGGTGAAGGCGAGCCAGCGGTGCCGGCGCACGCCAAGCCCGATGGCGTCGGCCCGGGTTTCCGAATCGCGGGCGGCGCGCAGGGCATAGCCGAAGGGAGCGTCCACGACCCGCATGAGAAGCCAGACCGCCGCCGCGACGAGGGCGAGGGTGAAGAGGTAGTAGGCCTCCCGCGGCGCCGCCCAGGCGGCGGGCCAGACGCCCACGATGCCGTTGTCGCCGCCCGTGACCTCCACCCACTGGAACGCGACCGCGAACAGGATCTGCGCGGCCGCCAGGGTGAGCATGGCAAGGTAAATGCCCGACAGGCGCACGATGAAGGCGCCGAAGAGCGCGGCGCCGAGGCCCGCAAAGAGCGGGGCGAGCGGCAGGGCCGCCTCCATCGGCGCGCCGAGCCATTTCACCGCGAGCGCGGCCCCATAGGCGCCGAGCCCGAAATAGGCCGCATGCCCGAAGCTCACGAGGCCGCCGACGCCGATGAGGATCTGCAGGCTGAAGGCGAAGAGCGCGAACACCAGAACCTCGATGCCGACCTTCAGCACGTAGGCGTCGCCGACGAGGGGCAGGAGCGCCAGGAAAGCCGCCACCGCGGCCGCGAGCCAGAGCGGCACGGAGCGCGGCCGGCTCGCCAGCCCTACCGCATGGGCGCCGCCCACCGTTTCGGGGCGGCCGAACAGGCCGTAGGGCCGCACGACGAGCACCACCGCCATCAGCAGGAACACGACGACGAGGGTGCTTTTGGGGAAGATCAGGATCCCGAATGCCTGCAGCTGCCCGATGATGAGGGCGGCAAGGAACGCCCCCGGCACGCTGCCCATGCCGCCCACCACCGTGACCACGAAGGCCTCGGCGATGACGGAAAGATCCATGCCCGTATTGGCGGGCACGCGGGGGATCTGGAGCGCGCCGCCGAGGCCGGCGAGGAACGCGCCGAGGAAGAGCGTGCCGGTGAAGAGCACCGCCTGGTTGACGCCGAGCGCCGCCACCATCTCGCGGTCCTGCGTCGCCGCCCGCACGAGCACGCCGAAGCGGGTCTTGCGCAAGATGAGCCAGACGAGGCCGAGCACCAGGGGGCCGGCGGCGATCAGCACGAGTTCGTAGGACGGAAAGCGCCGCCCGAGGATCTCGACCGGCGCGCGCAGGCCCGGCGCGCGCGGCCCGAGGATGTCCTCGGGGCCGAAGGCCTGCACCACGAGGTCCTGGATCACCAGCACGACCCCGAAGGTGGCGAGCAGCTGGAAGAGCTCCGGCACCCGGTAGATGCGCCTCAGGAGCAGCACTTCGAGGAGGACGCCGATGACGCCGACCGCGAGGGCGGCAAGGAGAATGCCCGCCCAAAAGGTGACGGCGCCGAACTGCCATTCGAGGAGCCGCGGCACGAGGGTCGCGGCGATGTAGGCTCCCAGCATGTAGAGGGAGCCGTGCGCGAAGTTCACGATCCGCGTGACGCCGAAAACGATGGTGAGCCCGCAGGCGGTGATGAAGAGCGAGGAGGCGCTGGCCAGCCCGTTGAGCGCCTGGACTGCGAGGAAGGCGGGATCCATGTCAGACGCCCCCGGCGGGAGGGAGGGCGCGGAGCGTGGACGTGGGCCTCCCTCCCCTCAGGGGAGGGGGCAGCCCGCGAAGCGGGCCGGTGGGGTATGCCGCGACAGCGGCAGTCTCCAGGAGGCGTGACGCTCGTCGACTTTCCTCCCCCCTGAGGGGAGGGAGGGGCGGAAGCGCGTCCGCGGCTCGCCTCTTAGGGGGAGAAAAGCCGCGCAGGCGCGCTGGCATCCGGCTCAACGCCGTCAATCCTTGCGTGCGGCCTTTACCTCGGCTTCCGGATGCATGAAGGCGGGGCCGTCGAGGTAGCGCCACTCCGTCATGCCGCCGCTGGCGCCCTTGAGCACGAGCTTGCCGACCCAGGCGCCCATGGTGGACTGGTTGTCGATGCCCCGCATTGTGACGGGGCCGATCACCGTGTCGAATTTGGCATCCTCGAAGGCCTTGATGAGCGCCTCGGTCTCGGTGGAGCCCGCCCGCTCGATGGTGTCCCGGATCATGTAGACGATCATGTAGCCCAGAAGCGAGCCGAGGCGCGGGGTGTCGTTGAACTTGGCCCGGTAGGCGTCGACGAAGGCCTTGTGCTTGGGCTCAGTGATCTGGTCCCACGGGTAGCCCGTGACGGTCCAGCCCACCGGCACCTCGTCCTTGAGGGGCAGGAGCCATTCGGGCTCGCCGGTGAGCAGGGACAGCACGGTTCGCTTCTCGAACAGGCCGCGGGTGTTGCCCTCGCGCACGAACTGGGTGAGGTCGGCCCCGAAGAGCACGTTGAAGATGCCGTCGGGCCGCGCCTGGTCGATGGCCGAGACGGTCGAGCCCGCCTCGATCTTGCCGAGCGCCGGGTACTGCTCGGCCACGATCTCGGCGCCCGGGATCTTCTCCTTCAGGAGGCGTTTGAACACCTCGGCGGCGGACTGGCCGTATTCGTAGTTCGGCGCCACGATGGCCCAGCGCTTGGCGCCCGAGGCCTTCGCCTGCTCCACCAGCATGCCCACCTGCATGAAGTTGTTGGGGCGGATGCGGAAGGTGTAGCGGTTGCCCTGCTGCATCGTCACCGCGTCCGTGAGGGGCTCTGCGGCGAGATAGAGGATCTTCTTCTGGTTGGCGTAGTCCGCCATGGCGACGCCCACATTCGACAGAAACGAGCCGAACAGGAACGACACGTTCTCGCGGGTCACGAGCTCTTCGGCGACGCGCGTCGCGTCCCCGGTGGTGGCGCCGTCGTCCCGCGAGACGATCTCGATCCTGCGGCCCCCGAGAACGCCGCCGCGGGCGTTGACCTCGTCGAGCGCCAGCTGCCAGCCGTTGCGGTAGGGCACCGTGAACGCCGCCCAGCGGGCATAGGAGTTGAGCTCGCCGATCTTCACCGGGGCGTTCTGCTGCGCGTGCGCTCCCCCGCCGCCGAGAAGCGCGGCAAGGCTCAAGGCCAGGGTCAGACGGCGGGTGAAGGTCGAAACAGGCATCGGGTCTCGTCCGTTGTGCTTTCGGGCCGGGAGGCGCCCGGCGGGATGTAGGGCATCCTCCGCGGGCGTCATCCGCCCGCTGCCCATAGCGCAAAAGCTTGGCCTTGGCACGGGGGCGCTTTACGAAAAGGGGAACGGTTCCCTGCCTCGCCGGCTAACGAGCAAACCTGCCCCGCGTTCCAACCCCGGACCCCCGATGCTCCTCGATGCCGATCCCGCCCGCGCCTTCATGCCCTATCCGCCCGTCCCGCTGCCGGGCGGGGAGAGCGGCCCGCTGGCGGGCCTGACCTTCGCCGTCAAGGACCTGTTCGACGTCGCGGGCTATCCGACCAGCGGAGGCTCCCCGACGCTCCTCGCCCTGTCCGGGGTGAAGACCGGGACCGCTCCTCTGGTGCAGCGGATGGCGGAGGCCGGTGCAAGGTTCGTGGGCAAGACGGTGTCGGACGAGCTCGCCTTCTCGCTCAACGGCAAGAACGCCCATTTCGGCACGCCCGTGAACGGAGCGGCGCCCGACCGCATTCCCGGCGGCTCCTCCTCGGGTTCCGCCGCCGCGGTGTCGAACGGGCTGTGCGACGTCGCGCTCGGAACGGATACGGGCGGCTCCGTGCGGGCCCCGGCGAGCCATTGCGGCCTCTATGGCCTGCGCCCGACGCACGGCCGGGTGAGCCTTGAGGGTTGTCTTGCGCTCGCGCCGTCCCTCGACACGGCGGGCTTCTTCGCCAGGAACGCCGCCGCCTTCGCTCGGGCCGCCGAGGTGGTGCTGGGCGAGGATCCGGCGCCCCTGCCGGAGCGCCCCCGCCTCATCCTGGCCGCGGACGCCTTCGCAATGGTGGATCAGGCGGTCCGGGCCGCCCTCGCGCCGGTCCTGGAGCGGGTCGAAGCCGCCCTCGGGCAGGCGGAGGACCACGAGGCCGCGCCCGAGGGTTTCGAAGCGCTCTACTGGGGGTTCCGCCACATCCAGGGCCGGGAGGCGTGGGAGAGCTTCGGGGCGATGATCGAACGCCTGCGCCCGCCCCTGGGGCCAGGGGTCGCCGAGCGCTTCGCCTTCGGCCGGGCCGTCACGGATGCCCAGGTCGCGAACGGGCAGGCGGTGCGCGAGCGCTTCCGCGAGCGCCTGCGCGGCCTCCTCGGCCCGGACGGGGTCCTCGTCCTGCCGACCATGCCGGACGTGGCGCCGCTCGTGGCGGAGCCCGAGGAGGCGCTCGACAGCTACCGCAACCGGGCGCTGAACGTCCTGTGCATCGCGGGCCTCAGCGGCTTTCCGCAGGTCACGGCGCCGCTCGCCTCGAGGCTCGGGGCGCCCCTCGGACTGTCGTTCATCGGGCCGGCGGGGGCGGATCTTTCCCTCGTCCGGCTGGCGGCGGGCCTCGATGCGTCCTCGGCCTTGGCGCCGCGCGATTGAACCCGATATCCGCCCCCGGAGTTAGCGCCCGCAGGGCGAGCCGACACGCAAACCAGCCTGGAGACCCCCATGACGAACCCCGTGGTTCACGCCGAGACGCCGCACGTGGCGGTGGCCAGCTCCTGCGTTCTCGGCGAGGGCGCGCTCTGGGATCACCGCAACGAGACCCTGCTCTTCGTCGACATCAAGAACCCGGCCGTCCATCACTACCATCCCGGGACCGGCAAGCACGCCCGGTTCGCCATGCCGGAGCGGGTGGGCTTCGTCGCGCTCACGAACGACCCAGACATCGTCGTGGCGGGGTTCAAATCGGGCCTCGTGCGGGTGCACCTCTTCGGCGGCGAGACGCAGCCGCTCGCCTCGCCCGAACCCGACAAGCCGACGAACCGGATCAACGACGGCATCGTGGGCCCGGGCGGGCAGATCTATTTCGGGACCATGGACGACGAGGAGGGTGACGGGTCCGGCACCTTCTGGCGCTTTGACGGGCGCGAGCTTACCTCGTTCGGCGGGAGCTTCGGCGTCACCAACGGCCCCGCCGTGAGCCATGACGGGCAGACGCTCTACACGACCGATACGCGCGGCGGCATGATCTACGCGCATGATCTCACCGACGGCGTGCCCGGCGAGCCGCGCCGCTTCGTGCGCTTCGAGGAGGGCTGGGGCCACCCGGACGGCATGGCGGTCGACGTGGAGGGGCACCTGTGGGTGTGCCATTGGGGCGGCTCCCGGATCAGCCGCTTCGCGCCGGACGGGTCCATCGAGCGCGTGGTGCCGGTGCCGACGGCCCAGGTGACCAAATGCGCCTTCGGCGGGCCCGATCTCTCGACCCTCTACATCACGACGGCCGCCATCGGCCGCGACCCCGGGATCGACCCGATGGCGGGCCACGTCTTCCAGGTCGAGGCCGGCGTGCGCGGACTCCAGGCCAACATCTTCGCGGGGTGATCGGGGTGGCGGTGGAACGGTTCGGGAGCCACGGAGGCGACGACGTCCTCCAGGTGACCCTCACGGGCGCAGACGGCACCGAGGCCAAGATCATCACCTGGGGCGCGGTGATCCGCGACCTGCGCGTCCCGACGCCGTCCGGCCTGCAGCGGGTGGTGCTCGGCCTCAACAGCGTCGAGGATTACGTCGCCCACTCGCCCTATTTCGGGGCCGTGGTGGGCCGCTACGCGAACCGCATCGGCGGCGCCCGGTTCAACCTCGACGGCGACACCGTCACGGTGACGCCCAACGAGGGGCGCCACGCTCTCCACGGCGGCCCGGCGGGGTTCGGCACGCGGGTCTGGTCCCTCGTCGACCACCGGGAGGACAGCGCGACGCTCGCGCTCGTCTCGCCGGACGGGGACATGGGCTATCCGGGGCGGCTCGTCGCCACCTGCACCTACCGGCTCGTCGGGCCCGGTACGCTGCGGATCGAACTCGAAGCCGTGTGCGACCGGCCGACGCCCGTCAATCTGACGACCCACAGCTACTTCAACCTCGACGGCACGCCCGACATCTGCTCGCACCATCTCATGATCGCCGGCGATCACGTCACCCCGACGGACCGCGAGCTCATCCCCACCGGCGAGGTGACGCGGGTCGAGGGCACCGATTACGATTTCCGCAGCCTGCGCCCCATCGGCGCCGCGCAGCTCATGACCTGCCGCACTACCTACGACATCAACTACGTCCTGCGGCACGAGCCCCATCGCCTGTCGCACGCGGCGAGCCTTGCGTCGCGACGGAGCGGGGTCTCGATGGAATTGTGGACCACCGAGCCCGGAATCCAGTTCTACGACGGGCACCTCCTCGCGATTCCGGTGCCGGGTCTCGACGGGGCGCGGTACGGCGCGCGCGCCGGGCTGTGCCTCGAACCGCAGCGCTTCCCGGACGGCCCCAACCGGAGCCATTTCCCGCCCTCGATCCTGCGCCCGGGCGAGGTGTCGCGGCAGGTGAGCGAACTGCGTTTCACAAATGCGGGAGCATGAACCCGCCAGGGCAGCCTGCGGGAACTTGTCGAGTCGCCGGCCCGTTGTCCCTCACGGTATCCGGGGTCATCTCTCCTCGGACAGGAGGTTCGCCGGCCATGCCCGTGCTCGACGCCAAAGCGCTGAAGACCGACCGGAAGGGCCTTGCCTTCCTGCGCTCGGTTCTGCGCCGGGAGGGCGAGCCTGAGCCGAAGGGCGGGAAGGCGGGTGAGCCGGCTCAGCCGCAGACGGATTCGAAAGCCCGCGACCGCTGACGCCTCTCAGGCGGCGCTCTGCGCGGCCGAACCCCTGAGCGCCCCGATTTCCTGCAAGGCCGCGTCCCGCGCGGCTCGCGCGCGGGCGAGGAGGTCGGTGATGGCGGCCCCTTCGATGCAGGCCGTCTCGAGATCGCGGCACACGTCGCTCAAGGTCGTGAAGCCAAGCATGCCGGCCTGCGAGATGAGGCTGTGGGCTTGCTGCGCCAGGGCCGGCATGTCGGCGGCGGCTGCGGTCTGGAGGCTCGCGAGGAGCCGGGCCTCGAGCTTCGCCAGGTGGTCGCTCAGCTTCTCGGGCCCGAGAAGGCCGGCCAGATCCTCGTAGACCTCACGGTCGAGGGTGGCGGTTGCCGCCGGCGCAAGGCTTGCGGCCGGCACCGTTTCGACCACCATGAATTCGGGCAGCCAGCGGTCGATCATCGCGTAAAGATCCTTGCGTTGAAAGGGCTTGCCGATGTGGTCGTTCATCCCGCAGGCCCTGAACTCGGCCACCTGCTCCGGCAGGACGTTGGCCGTCATGGCGATGATGGGGATGTTGCGCACCGGCCCCGGTAATTCGCGGATGCGGCGGGTGGCGGTCAGGCCATCCATGCCGGGCATCTGCACGTCCATGAGGACGAGATCGTACTCCCTCGTCCGCAGGGCGCGCAAGGCCTCGAAGCCGTCGCCCGCGACCTCGACGCTGTGGCCGGCGCCTTCGAGAACCGCCCGGGCGATCTCCTGGTTCGCCTCGATGTCCTCGACGAGGAGAATGCGTCCCGTGCGCAGGGCGTCGAAGCCGTAGGCCGCGGGTCCCGCCGCCTCCACGGCGGGCGCCTCCGTCGTCTCGCACGCGACCGTGAACCAGAAGGTCGAACCGACGCCGGGCTCGCTGGTGACGCCGATCTGGCCGCCCATGAGTTCGACGAGGCGCTTGCAGATGGCAAGGCCCAGGCCCGTGCCGCCGAACTCGCGGCGGATGGAGCCGTCGACCTGGGAGAAGCGTTGGAACAGGCGGCCCTGCTTGTCCTTGGGGATCCCGATCCCCGTATCCGTCACGCTGAACCGAAGGCGCCGCCGCGGGCCCTCCGGCGTATCCTGGCCCACCGTGAGGGTCACGGAGCCCCGGGGCGTGAACTTCACGGCGTTGTTCAGGAGGTTGAGGATCACCTGGCGCAGGCGCGCCTCGTCGGCCAGGATCCAGTCGGGAAGGTCCCGGTCGAGGGTGACATCGACGGCGAGCTTCTTGCCCGCCGCCGTGCCCTTGATGATCGACACGCTGTTGTCGATGAGGGCCGCGAGCCGGAAGGGCGCCGGCTCGAGCTCGACCCGGCCCGCCTCGATCTTCGAGAAGTCCAGGATGTCGTCCACGACCGTGAGGAGCGCGAGGCCCGCGGAGCGGATGCGCTCGGAATAGCGCTGCTTGTCGGGCGGCAGGTCGCCCGAATGGAGCAGGAGGTCGGTGAAGCCCAGGATGCTGTTGAGGGGCGTCCTGATCTCGTGGCTCATGGAGGCCAGGAACTCGGATTTCGCCTGGCTGACGCGCTCGGCATGGGAGCGCGCGGCCTCCGCGAGGCCCTTGGCCTCCTCGAGGGCGATCTCCGCCGTCTTCCGGCTCGTGATGTCCGTGAAGGTGCGCACCGCGCCGCCATCGGCGAGCGGCACCGTGCGGATCTCGAGCACCGTGCCGTTGGGGCGGACGCGCTCGTAGGTGTGCCGCATCCCCGCGACGCCCCCCTCGCTCACCCATGTCTTGAATTTGGGGTCGCTGTTCGCGAATTCGTCGTTGTCGAGCTGGTACTGGCGGATGTCCCGGAAGGTCGCGCCGGCGAAGACATGCGCGGGGATGTCGAGCAGATCGGCGACCCGCCGGTTGTGGACCCGGATCCGCTCGTCGGCGTCGAACATCAGGAGGCCCTGATCCATGTTCTCGAGGGTCGCCTGGACGAGCGCCGTCTGACGCTTGAGCTCCGCTTCGGCCGCATCCCGGCGCCGGACCTCGCGCCCGACGAGGCCGCCGAGACCCAGCACCAGCAGGATCGTCAGGGCCGACAGGGCGAGGTTGCGCAGCGCGTTGCGCCGCCACTCGGCGAGAGCCTCGTCCTGGTTGAGCGTCGCCACCATGACGAGGGGGAGCCCGGGGAGCCGCGCGTAGCTCACGATGTGCGTCGCTCCGCGGGCCTCGGACACGGTCTGGTAGGTCCCCGGGGGCGCGCTGGGGAGGTGCTCGGTGAAGAGCGGCGAGGCGGACAGGTCGCGGCCCAGATCGGCCGGGTTTAGGGGGTGCTGCGCCAGGAGGACGCCGTCGCTGCGATAGAGCACGATGGAATCGTCGGGGCCCGTGGCGATGCTGTCGTAGAAGGCCTGGATCTCGCCCAGCTTGACGAGAGCGACCGCGATGAACCGGTTCGGGTGGCCTTCGCCCGAGAGCCGACGGCTCATGGTGAGCATCCAGTGCCGGCCGGCCTCGTTCCAGACGGGATCGCCGATGCGGAGTTCGTGACTGTCGCTCTGCCGATGGCGTTCCACCGCCGCCCGGACGGCCGGCGCGAGGGCATCCGGCGCCCGGGACGTCGTCACCTGGGCGGCGCCCGTGCCGGCGTCGTAGACTTGGACGCCTTGGAGATAGGGAACGTCCTTCAACAGATCCGCCAGGAGCTGCAGCGTCTCGCCGGCGTCGCCGTCGCGCAACTGGGCGCTCGAGCGGTTGGCCGCCACCCGCAGCACGAGATCGACCGATCCGATCGTGCGGGCGGCATGCTGGTTGAGGATCTCGGCGGCGTTGCGGGTTGCGGCCTTGGCGGCCTCGATGACCCGCTCCCGGGATTGCCAGCCCGTCCAGAGGGTGATGACGACGAGACCGACGGCGATCGTCAGAACGGCCGTCCAGACGAGCCGATCGAAGGGCATACGGCGTAGCCGTATCCGCGGCGCTCTCTCGGCTTCGTCGACGGCAGGCAAGCGGACAGGTCCTCTCGACGCGCGGCAGCACGGTGAGGCCTGCGCCAGGCGCAACCTTAAGCGACAAGCTTTAACGCCGCCTCAACGGCGGGAGCCTTGGATGAAGGGGAGGGCCCCGGCCTGCGGGAGGGGATGCCGTGGCGTCAGGCGGCCCGCTTTCGTGTCAATCCGCGCTTCAGGAGCAGCGCCTCGGGCGTCGGCAGCCGGCCGCGGAAGGCGGTGTAGGCTTCCGCCGGATCGCGCAGGTTGCCGGCCGCGTAGATGAAGCGCTTGAGCCTGTCGGCGAGGCCGGCGTCGAACACGTCGCCGGTCTCCTCGAAAGCCGTGAACGCATCCGCGTCCAGAACTTCGGACCACAGATAGCTGTAATAGCCGGAGCTGTACCCGTCCCCCGAGAAGACATGGGTGAAATGCGGCGTGCGGTGCCGCATGACGATCTCGTGCGGCATGCCGATGCGCTCGAGGGATTGCCGCTCGAAGGCTGCGACGTCGATGCCCTCCGCGGTCGTCAGGCGGTGGAGGTCGATGTCGACGAAGGCGGAGGCGAGGTACTCCACCGTCGCGAAGCCCTGGTTGAAGTTGCGGGCGTCCATGAGGCGCTGGAGCAGGGCTTCGGGAATGGGCTCGCCGGTCTCGTGATGGGTTGCGTAGCGCCGCAGGATGGCGGGCTGCGAGAGCCAGTGCTCGTAGAGCTGCGAGGGCAGTTCGACGAAATCCGTCGACACGCCCGTGCCCGCGAGCAGCGGATAGGTGACGTCGGAGAGCATGCCGTGCAGGGCATGGCCGAACTCGTGAAAGAGGGTGCGGGCGTCGTCGAAGCTCAGGAGCGCCGGCTCGCCCTTCGAGAAGTTCATGACGTTGACGATGACGGGGCGGATCTCTCCCGTGAGGCGCTCCTGGCCGCGGAACGAACTCATCCAGGCCCCGCTTCGCTTCGAACTCCTGGCGAAGTAGTCGCCGATGAACACGCCCAAATGCGCGCCGTCCGCGCCCGTCACCTGCCAGACGCGGATGTCGGGGTGGTAGCGCGGCACGTCGTGGAGTTCGGTGAAGGAGAGGCCGAAGAGCCGGTGCGCCGTCTCGAAGGCCGCGTCGATCATGCGGGTGAGCTGGAAGTACGGCTTGATCGTCGCCTCGTCGAGATCGTGCCGCTCCTGGCGCACGCCTTCGGCGTAATAGCGCCAGTCCCAGGGCTCGATGGCGGCATCGTCGCCGCGGGCCCTCGCCAGCGCCTGCAGGTCGTCCCGCTCCTCGGCGGCGCGCCGGCGTGCGGGGGACCAGACCTCGTTCAGGAGCGCGAGCACGTTGTCCGGCGTCTTCGCCATGGTGTCGGCGAGCTTGAAATCGGCGAAGGTCTCGTAGCCCAGAAGTCGCGCGCGCTCGGCGCGGAGCGCCACCATCTCGGCGATGATGGCCTTGTTGTCGGTGGGGCCGCCGGTATCGCCCCGGCTCGTCCAGGCCTTGAACGCCCGCTCGCGTAGGTCCCGCCGGGACGAGAAGGTGAGGAACGGCTCGATGCTGGAGCGCGCGAGCGTGATGACGTGCCGGCCCGCGAGCCCGCGCTCCTCGGCGGCCTTCGCGGCCGCCTCGCGCAGGAAGGCCGGCAGCCCGTCGAGATCCGCCTCGCCGTCGAGAACGAGGGTATAGGCTTTCTCGTCCGCAAGCACGTTCTGGGAGAACTGGGTCCCGAGGCTCGCGAGCCGTTCCGTGATGGCGGCGAGCCTCGCCTTCGCGTCGCCCGCGAGCCGCGCCCCGGCCCGCACGAAGATCATGTGGTAGCGGTCGAGAACGCGGGCCTGCTCCGGGGTGAGGCCGAGGCTGTCGCGTCGGGTGTGGAGATCGTCCACCCGACGAAACAGGGCCTCGTTCATGAAGATCGCGTTGCGGTGCTTGGCGAGCACCGGCGCCATCTCGCGCTCGACGGCCTGCAGGGCGTCGTTGGTGTTGGATCCCGACAGGTTGAAGAACACGCCGCCGACGCGCTTCATCAGACGCCCGCTGCGCTCCATCGCCTCGACGGTGTTCGCGAAGGTGGGGGAGGCCGCATCGCCGGCGATGCGGTCCATCTCCTCCCGCTGGACCGCAAGCGCCACGTCGAAGGCCGGCCGGAAGTGCTCCGGCCGGATCGCCTCGAAGGGCGGCAGGCCGAACGGCGTGGTCCAATCCTCGCCGAAGGGGTTGCCGGTGAGCGGAGCGGGCGCTTGCGTCATGGGAGTCGCCTTCTGATGGAGAGGGGCACCTTACCCGGCGCGGGCGCCCTCGCGGAAGGGGGCGGCGTCGCTCTGCCGGCGCACGCCGAGATGCCGGTCGAGGAAGGCGAGCGCCCGCACGGTCGCATCCGCCTCCGCCGCGCCGCGAAAGCCGTGGCCCTGGCCCGGATACACCTTCACCTCGTGGGGGACGCCCTGCTGCTTCAGGAGGTTCTCGATCGCGTAGGCGTTCGCCACAGGCACGATCGGGTCCGCCTCCCCGTGCAGAACCAGGGTCGGGGGCAGGCGCGCGCCGCTCGCGATGGCGCCCTGGGGCAGGGGGCCGAAATAGTCGACGAGCACGCGCACGCGCTTCTCCGAGCCCGCCACCGCAAGGCCAAGCGCCGCGCCCAGCGATACGCCGACGATGCCGATGCGGTTCGCATCGACGCCGGGCTGCGCGGCCACGTGGGCCACCGCGTCCCTGACGGCGCTCATCCAGGGCACGAAGTTCTGGAACAGGGTGGCGAAAGAGGCGCGGCGTTCGCCCGTGCGGTCGAGATAATGCACCAGGAACACCCGGTAGCCGGCCGCCGCCATGGCGGCGGCGCCCGCGCGGTACTGGGTGTTGCCGTGAAGCCCGTCGGCGCCGTGCAGCATGATCACGGCCGGGCGCTTGTCCGTGCCGCCGCTGCCGAAGGCGTCCACCGCGATCGCGGCGCCGCCGCTCGTGAAGGCCTGGCGTTCTGGTTGCATGGCTCGTCTCGCATCTTGGGCCCTGGCGGGCGCAAGCGACGCCAGGGCGGCTCCCGTCATGAGCGTTCGTCGGGTGAGGGGCATGGAGGGTTGTCTGAGGCCGGGAGGCCCGAAAGGGTTTCCAAGAGCCGGAGATGGGGGCGGGTTCCCCCCGCCGCAGCGGGACAAAGAGCCCCAGCGGGAGGGCGGCCCGCCCTACGGCCAAGGATCGTTCCTCCCCCTGCGGCGTTATTGCAGGGCCGGGACGCGTCCCGGCGAGGCACCTGGAAGGATCCATGTCGGACAGCCCCGCGCCCGCCCCGCGTCAGAACGAAGTGCAGCCCGCCGGGACGCCGAGCCTTGCCGGCCTGATGACCCTCGCCGTTGCGGTGGCGGTGCTGGGCGGGCTCTATGTCGGCCGGGACGTGTTCATCCCCATCGTCCTCTCGGTGCTGCTCGCCTTCGTGATCGCGCCCTTCGTGGACCTGCTCCGGCGCTGGCGCCTGCCGCGCATTCCGGCGGTGATCCTCGCGGTGCTCGTGGCGCTCGGGATCGTTCTGAGCCTCGGCGGCATCATCGGCCTCCAGCTCGGGGGGCTGGCGGCCGACCTGCCGCGCTATGAATCCACCATGCGGCAGAAGCTCGAGGGACTGCGCGAGGGCTCCCTCGGTCGCCTGCCGGACCTCCTGCGCAACATGGGCCGGCAGATCGAGGAAGCGACCCGCGAGGAGCCGCAGCCCGCGACGCCCTCCGCGACCCCCGAGCAGCGCCCGCTGCCCGTGGAGGTGCACGAGCCGGATGCGACGCCGCTGGAGCTTGCCCGCAACGTCCTGCTGCCGCTCCTCGAACCCCTCGCCACGGTCGGCATCGTGTTCGTGGTGCTCATCTTCATCCTGCTGCAGCGGGAGGACCTGCGCGACCGCATGATCCGCCTCTTCGGCTCGAACGATCTCCACCGGACGACGGTGGCGATGGACGACGCGGCGCGGCGCCTCTCGCGCTACTTTCTCATCCAGCTCGGCCTCAACGCCGCCTTCGGCGTGGTGATCGCGCTCGGGCTGTGGGCCATCGGCGTGCCGAGCCCGCTTCTATGGGGGATCTTCGCCGCGCTGATGCGCTTCGTGCCCTATATCGGCTCCATCATCGCAGGCGCCCTGCCGGTTCTGTTCTCGGCCGCCGTGGACCCCACGGGCTGGTCCATGGCGCTCATGGTGCTCACGCTCTTCCTCATCTCGGAGCCCCTCATGGGCCATGTGGTCGAGCCTCTCGTCTACGGTCAGAGCACGGGCCTTTCGCCCTTCGCGGTGGTGCTCTCGGCCATCTTCTGGACCTGGCTGTGGGGACCCATCGGCCTTCTCCTCGCGACGCCGCTCACCCTGTGCCTCGTCGTGCTGGGCCGGCATGTGGAGCGCCTCGAATTCCTCGACGTGCTCCTCGGCGACCGGCCCGCGCTCACGCCGGCGGAGAACCTCTACCAGCGGATGCTCGCGGGCGATCCCGACGAGGCGCTGGAATATGCCGAGCAATTGCTGAAGGAGCGCTCCCTCACCTCCTATTACGACGAGGTCGCCCTTCAGGGCCTGCAGCTCGCCGCCAACGATGCGAGCCGGGGCGTTCTCAACGGTCCGCAGCTCGAGCGCGTGAAGAGCAACATCCAGGCCCTCGTCTCGGAGCTCAGCCCCCACGACGACGTGGAGCCGGAGCCGAAGGAGACGGAGGACGATCCCGTCGCCTCGCCCAGGGCCGACAAGCCTGCCGTCAAGCAGCCCGCGGTTCCCGAGAACGTGCCGCCCCCCGAGAGCCTGCCGGAGGCCTGGCGCCAGCCCGGCGCCGTCATGTGCCTCGCCGGGCGCGGGCCCCTCGACGAAGCCGCCGCCACCATGCTGGCGCAGCTGCTCGGCAAGCACGGGCTCGGCACGCAGGTGATCCCGCATCAATCCGTGTCGCGTTCCGCCATCATGGGCCTCGACGTCACGGGCGTGCAGATGGTGTGCATCTCGTATCTCGAGATCAGCGGCACCCCCGCGCATCTGCGCTACCTCCTGCGGCGTCTGCGCCAGCGCCTGCCCGGGGTGCCGGTTCTCGTGGGCCTGTGGCCGGCGGAGGACGAGATCCTGAAGGACGAGAAGCTGCGCGCCATCGTGGGCGCGGATTACTACGTCGCCTCCCTGCGCGAGGGCGTCCTGTGCTGCCTCAAGGCCGCCACCGGCGTTTCGCCCCAGGCCGCGGCGGGGACGGCCGTGGAGGTGGAGCGCGTGCGGGGCGGCGTCGAGCGGGTGCAGCTGCCCGCGTGAGGGCGCTTAAGGGGCGTCCGACACCCGCCGCGTCACCGTGAAAAGCCGGTCGAGATCGGGGTGCAGCTCGGTGCCGAGGCCCGGCCCCTCCGGCACCGTGATCATCCCGTCCCGCACCTCCGGCAGGGCCGTCACGAGATCGCGATACCAGGTGCGGTAGAAGGCGCGCACGCTCTCCTGCACCAGCGCGTTCGGCGCATTGAGGGAGAGATGCGTCGAGGCGGTGAGCACCACGGGACCCGTGCAGTCGTGCGGCGCCACGGGCAGGTGCCAGGCCTCCGCCATCGCGGCGATCTTGCGGGCTTCCGAGAGCCCGCCGCACCAGGACAGATCGAGCATCACGACGCCCGCGACCCCGGTCTCGAGAAGGTCGCGGAACGCCCAGCGCGAGGCGAGCGTCTCCGAGGCGCAGATCGGAGCCGGCGACACCTCGGCGTAGCGCTTGAGGCTCGAGAGCGAATCCATCCGGATCGGGTCCTCGTGCCAGAACGTGCCGTAGGGCTGAAGCGCCTTGGCGATCTGCATGGCCGGAAGCAGCTGCCAGAGGGAGTGGAACTCCACCATCACGTCCATGCGGTCCCCGACCGCGCGGCGGATCTTCTCGAAAGGCTCGAGGGCCTTCTTGAGGTCGCCGGGCGCGATGTAGGTGCCGTTCGTCCTTTCCGCGGCGATGTCGAAGGGCCAGATCTTCATGGCCGTGATGCCTTCCTCCAGAAGGCTCAGCGCCAGCTCGTCGGCGCGGTGGAGGAAACCGTTGAGGTCGTCGTATTCCGCTGCGCGCTCGCCGATGCCCCAGTTCTCGACGCGCTGAGCATTGGCCTTGCGCACGTAGTGGGTGCCCGCGCAGGTGTTGTAGGTGCGGATCCAGTCCCGCGTGCGCCCGCCCAGAAGATCGACCACCGGCCGGCCGAGCGCCTTGCCGAGAAGGTCCCACAGGGCGATGTCGACCGCGGAGTTGCCCCGCGTCTCGGCGCCCGTGGAGCGAAAGCCGAGATAGCCCACGAGATCCCGCGCGATGCGGTCGATGCGGCCCGGGTCCTGCCCGATGAGGCGGGGCGCCGCGTATTCGTGAAGGTAGGCCTCCACGGTCTCGGCCCCGAAGAACGTCTCGCCGAGGCCGACGAGGCCTTCGTCCGTGTGGACGTGCACCCACAGGATGTTGGGCAGTTCCGCCGTGCGGACGGTTTCGATGGCGGTGATCTTCATGGAGCCGAAGAGATGTCGTCCCGCCGAACGGGAGGCGAAAGAGAAGCGTGCTTGCGGACAGGGGAGGCCTCCCGCCGACAGGCGGGAGGCCGCCTACCTTACTGCTTGCGAACCTGCGCCAGGGCTTCCTGCACCTTGGCGACGGTTTCCTTGCCGATGGTCTCCGAGTGGCGCTCGTAGACGGGCTTCACGGCCTCGCGCAGGCGCGCCTGCTCGGCGGGGGCGAGCTCGTTCACTTGCATGCCCTCCTGCTTGAGCTTGGCGAGGGACTTCGCCGACAACTCGCGCGAGACCTTGCGCTGCTCGTCGCGGCCGACCACCGCGCAATCCTGCAGGGCCTTCTGCTCCTCGGCCGAGAGCTTGTCGAAGAGCTGCTTGGAATAGAGCACGAGGAAGGGCGTGTAGGCGTGGTTCGTGATCGACAGGTACTTCTGCACCTCGAAGAACTTCGAGGTGTCGATGGTCACGAAGGGGTTCTCCTGGCCGTCGATCGCCTTCGTCTCGAGGGCGGTGAACACCTCGCCGAAGGCCATCGGCACCGCGTTGGCGCCCACGGTCTTGAAGGTGTCGAGGAAGATGTTGTTCTGCATCACCCGGACCTTCACGCCCGAGAAGTCCTCCACCTTCGCCACCGGCTTGCGGGAATTGGTGAGGTTGCGGAAGCCGTTCTCCCAGTAGGCGAGGTTCACGAGGCCGACGCCCGGCAGCTTGTCGGCGATGTACTTGCCGAAGGAGCCGTCGAGCACCGCATCCGCTTCCTGCGCATTCGAGAACAGGAAGGGCAGGTCGAACACGCCGAGATCCGGCAGGATGCCGACGAGCGGGGACGAGGAGGTGATCACCATCTCGAGGGTGCCCGAGCGCAGCTGCTGGGTGGCCTGCAGGTCGCCGCCGAGGGCGCCGCCCCAGAAGCCCTGGAGCTTCATCTTGCCGCCGGACTTCTCGCCCACGCAGGCGTTCATCTTGGTGAGGCCGTTGCCGACCGGGTGATCGGCGTTGATGCCGTTCGAGACGCGGATGGTGCGCTCGGTGAACTGGGCCTGGGCGGCGCCCGTCAGGGCCGCGACGGCAACGCCCGCGACCAGCGCGGATTTCAGGAATGTCATGGTTTCCTCCATGGACGCAGCCTTGGCTTTGAAGCCCGCGGACCGGCTGCGCGTCGTCCGGGGCGATGGGTGACAGAGGCCTACAGGCCCACCATGGCCCGTAGCATCTCCCCGAACGTCACCCGATCCCGCAGCCAATTCAAGGGCGCCAGCACCCATTGAGGCAGAAAGACGAGCAGGAATAGGACGAAGGTTTGAGCCAAAAGGAACGGAGTCACGCCCCGAATCACCGCTCCCATGGGCAATTTCGCTACGCCAGCCACCACGTTAAGCACGATTCCGACCGGCGGCGTGATGAGGCCGATCGCGTTGTTCATGATGAACAAAACCCCGAAATAGACCGGGTTGATGCCCGCTTCCTTCACGAGCGGCATCAGGATCGGGGTGAGGATGAGCACCGTCGGGGCAAAATCGAGGGCCGTGCCGACGATCACCACGATCACCATCATGACGAGAAGGAGGATCGTCGGGTTGTCCTTCAGGGGCTCGAGAAGCGAGCCCAGCTCCGCCGGGATATTGGCCTGGGTGATCAGCCAGGCCGAGATGAGGGCTGCCGCCACGAGGAGCATCACGGCCGCGGTGGTCTTGGCGGCCATCAGAAACACGCCGTAGATCTGCGAGAATTTGAGCTCCCGGTAGATGAACAGCCCGACGAAGAGGGCGTAGACCGCCGCGAAGACCGCCGCTTCCGTGGGCGTCGCCCAGCCGAACTTGATGCAGCCCAGGATGATGGCCGGCATCAGGAGGGCGAAGAACCCGTCGAGGAAGGCCTTGAGGCGGGCGCTCCAGGGCTGGCGCGGGTAGGTCTGGATCGTCTCGCGCCGCACCACCCAGGCCCAGGCGACCACAAGGGCGAGGCCCATGAGGATGCCGGGGAAGATGCCGGCGAGGAAGAGCTGCGTGATCGAGACGTTCGCGGCGACGCCGAAGATGATGAAACCGATGGAGGGCGGGATCACCGGGGCGATGATGCCGCCCGACGCGATGAGGCCGGCCGAGCGCGGCACGTTGTAGCCCGCCGAGCGCATCATCGGGATGAGGATCGCCGCGATGGCGGCGGTGTCGGCGGCGGCCGAGCCCGAGAGCGACGCCATGATGATGGAGGCGAAGATCGCCACGTAGCCGAGGCCGCCGTGGATGTGGCCGACGAACGACACCGCGAAGTTCACGATGCGCTTCGAGAGGCCGCCCGCATTCATGAGCTCGCCCGCGAGCAGGAAGAACGGCACCGCGAGGAGCTGGAAGTTGTCGGCGCCCTCGATCAGCTTCAGGGCCACGATCTGGCTGTCGAAGATGCCCATGTGCAGCATGAGGGCGAGGCCGCACACGATGAGCGCGAACGCGACCGGCATGCCGAGCGCCATGGCGCCGCACAGCGAGACGAGGAAGATGGCGACGGTCATTCGGCCTTCATCCGCACGGAATGCTCCGGATCGTCCTCGTACTCGCCGGCGAAGTGCTTCAGCTCCAGGGGCCCGAGGCGGCCCGTGAGGGCGCGCACGACCCGGGCGAGGGCGAGGGCGCCAATGCCGATGCTCGCGAAGAAGCCGACGCCGTAGACCCAGATCATCGACAGGCCGGTGATCGGCGCGAAGTTGCTCACGTGGAGGCCCGACTGTCGCCAGGTGCCCCAGAAGAATACGGCGCAGCACAGGATCACGAAGAGGTCGGAGATCACCATCATCATCGTGCGCCCGCGGGGGCCGAAGCGTGCGACGAGGGTGTCGACCCCAAGATGCGCGTTCTCCCGCGCCACCACCACGGCGCCGATGAAGGTGAGCCACACGAAGAGGATGCGCGACATCTCCTCCGACACGTCGATGCCGCCGCCGAAGAGCACGAGGCCGGTATCGGAGAGTTTGCGCAGGGCCGCGTTGCCGAACACCATGACCACCATGGCGGCAAGGCACGCCACGATCAGGAACTCGAACAGCTTGAAGGCGCGGTCGGTGAGGGTCATCGGCAGCCCAACGCCGCCGGCGGCCGGCCGGCCCTTGTCGCAGCGTTCATGGCGTCTCCGGCGTTTCCCTCAAAGAATCACTGAACCACCAACGGCGGGGGCTCGCAAGCGCAGCGATGATCCGGTGCACAGGACGGCCGCGCGCCCGAGGCCGACGGCGAGGGCGTCCAGCGGTGCGGACGGGAGCCCGAAACGGACCATCACCGGGCTCGGAACAGGTCTCCCCCGGGCATCGGATGGGGCACGCCGGTCGTCGTCGGCAGGCTTAAGGGCAGCCCGCGCAGGCTGCGCACCGCGAGATAGCCGAAGCATTGCGCCTCGAGAAAATCCCCGTCCCAGCCCACCGCCTCCACGGGGTCGACCGGAACGCCAAGCGCCTGCCCTAGGCGGCTCATCAGGTGGGCGTTGCGCCGTCCGCCTCCGGTCACGAGCCAACGGGCGGCCGGCTCCGGCACGTGGCGCAGGGCGGCCGCCACGGAGGCGACCGTGAAGGCCGCGAGGGTCGCGGCGCCGTCCGCGTCGTTCAGGCCCTCCACGGCCTGGGCTCCGGCGTGGAAGTCCTGCCGGTCGAGGGATTTCGGTGCCGGACGGTCGAAGAAGGGGTTGTCCATGAAGGCCGCGACGAGGGCAGGGTCGGCGCGGCCGGACGCGGCGAGCGCCCCGTCCGCGTCGTAGGCGAGCCCCCGGCGGCGCAGCATGAAATCGTCGAGGAGGGCGCTTGCCGGGCCGGTGTCGAAGGCGATCACGGTGTCGCCCGCGATGTAGGTCACGTTCGCGACGCCTCCGAGATTCAGCACCATGAGAGGGCCGTCGAGGCCGGATGCGAGGGCCCGGTGGAACAGGGGCGCGAACGGCGCTCCCTCTCCGCCGGCCGCCACATCGGCATGGCGGAAGCGGGCGACGACGTCGATCTTAAGGAGCCGGGCGGCGAGGGGGCCATCGAGGAGCTGGCGCGTGAAAAGCTGCTGCGGCCGGTGATAGACGGTCTGCCCGTGCAAGCCGGCGAGCGCGACGGCTCCCGCCTTGAGCCCGGTCTCTGCCATGTAGCGTTGAACGGCGCCGGCATGGGCCCGCGTTACCGCGCCTTCGAGATCCTCCAGCGGATCCGTCTGGGCTCGGGCGGGATCGCGCAGCAGGTCGAGGAGCCGCTGCCGCAGGGCCGGTTCGTAGGGGTAGGTGCGCCCCGGACCGGCTGTGACCTCGGCCTCGCCGTCCGTCCGCACCACGGACACGTCGATGCCGTCCATGGAGGTGCCGCTCATGACGCCGATCGTGGTGAGGATGGGTGAGGAGGGCATTGGCGGGGGCTCGGGGGCGGACGGCGCGACCTTAAGGGCGAGCCGCGGGTGGGTCCAGGGCCGGCGGCGGGGGAACGATGCGTGCCGCTGGCGGATTCCCCTCCCGAGCAGCCGAGGAGCCCATGGAGCCGTCGATCGCGTTTCGCGTGACGCCGCAGGACGGCGAGAAGCCCGGCGCCTTCGTGGCGTTTCCGTACGACCGCGAGCTCGTCGGGCGGTTCCGCGAGACCTTCCCCCGCGCCCGCTGGCGGGAGGAGGAGGCGTGCTGGTTCGTGCCCGGCACCACGGCGGCCGAACGCCTCGACGCCTGGCTCTCCCGCGAGCTTGCCGCGATGGACCGGCACGCGGACGCCAAGGGCCGCGACGCCTTCACGTTCGATCCGCTCCAGAGCCGCTACCTGATCGTGGGAGAGGATCTCGCCATCCGGACCCCGTATTCGCGCACGGTGGTGGACATCATGCGCACGATCCCCTGGGCCCGGTGGGATCCGGAGGAGCGGGTCTGGCGCGTGCCGTTCCGGTCCTACGAGGCGCTCCGCGCCTGCTGGCCCGCGATCGAGGAGGCGGCGGAGCGCAACGAACCGGAGGCCCGGCGCCGGCGGCGCGAAGAGCTGAAGGACGCGCCCCGCGATCCCGCCGCCATGGCCCTTACCGCGGAGCGCCGGCGGCGACGCTATCCCGTTCCGGGGGACGATCTGCCGCCGCTCGGCGAACCCGTCGCGGTGTTCGAGTTTGGCGTCGTGGTGGTCGAGGGGTTCGGGGACGCTCTCATCGGCCGCGCCGACGTGCCCGTCGCCTACCCGCATGTGCGGGAGGAGGGCGCCGCCTATGTGTGGGCGCGCTGGCGCCTGCCGACCTTCCGCGAGATCGCCGCGACACGGCCCCGGCGCGAGGGCGAGGACTGGGCCGCGCGGCAGGCCCGCGGCTGGTGGCGCGCCGATCGCGGCGAACTCGCCGAGCGCCGCCGCATCCTGCGCCGCACCGAACGGGCGCGGCAGGCGAGGGCGGGTGGGGAGGCGGAGGAGTAGCGGCTCCGGTCGTTGGAGCCTCGCCGTCAATAGAAAAAGCCCGCGCTTCAAGCGCGGGCTTCGAAAGCCGTTCTGTGGCTCTGGCGCCTAGAACGGGATGTCGTCGTCGAGGTCGGCGTATTTGGGCGCGGCGGCGGGGCGGCGCTCCATCGGGGCCTGGCGGCCAAAGTCGCCCCCCCGCTCGCCCCCGCGGCTCACCCCGGCAGGCTCGTCCGCCTCGTCCATCCCT